>NZ_SELO01000190.1 GCF_004146235.1 Tropicimonas sp. IMCC6043
TGGCGATGAGATCGGCGCTTCCGTCGGCAAGGATCCCCTCGGCCTGTTCAGGATGGGTGATAAGGCCCACGGCCATGGTCGGCATGCTGACCTCTTTGCGGACCCGTTCGGCATAAGGCACCTGGAAGCCCGGCTGGCGCTTCTGTCCGCCACCCGCCATCGCGGAGCCCGCGATGCCGCCCGACGAACAGTCCATGACTTCGACCCCGATCGCTTTCAGCGCACGGGCAAGAACGACCGTATCATCGAGACTCCAGCCCTCGGGGGCGCCATCGACTGCCGAGGTCCGGAAGAACAGCGGCAGGTCCTGGGGCCAGGCAGCG
>NZ_SELO01000191.1 GCF_004146235.1 Tropicimonas sp. IMCC6043
ACGGCGCTCGGCAGATGCTTGCCGCCGCGATCAGGTCGGAGGCGGTGAGCTTCGTCGCGCAGTTCAGCGAGGAGCGCCTGCCCGATGGGCGCCAACGCGTCGTTCATCACGGCGCCGGGCCGGAGCGGACCATCCAGACTGGAATCGGACCGATCCCGGTGCAGCGACGGAAGGTGCGCGACCGCGCCTCCGACATGCCGCCCGAGAAGAAGGTACGCTTCACCTCGAACATCCTGCCGCGGTGGGCGCGGCGGTCACGGAGCCTCGATGCCCTTCTGCCAGTCCTTTACTTGCGCGGCGTCTCCACCGGAGACTTTCAGGA
>NZ_SELO01000192.1 GCF_004146235.1 Tropicimonas sp. IMCC6043
GGGCTCAAAAGTTTCCCGAGGCCGCCTCCCGCAAGATCAGTTTCTCGAGCGTCAGATCGGAGACAGCCTTGCGAAGCCGTTCATTCTCTTTCTCCAACTCCTTCAACCGCTTCACCTGGTCCGTCTTAAGACCGCCGAACTCCTTGCGCCACCGGTAATAGGTGAACTGCGTCACGCCGATCGACCGAACTGCCTCGGCCACCGACCGTCCTTGCGACACCAACACGTCGACCTGCCGTAGCTTCGCGACGATCTCCTCGGGCTTGTGCTTCTTCTGGGGCATTCCTTCATCCTCCAACTGGCTCGAAAGCCTACTTC
>NZ_SELO01000060.1 GCF_004146235.1 Tropicimonas sp. IMCC6043
AGAATGCCTTTGCACGCTTGAAAGATTGGCGGCGCATCGCGACCCGCTACGACAGATGCGGAGACCTGTTCCTGTCGGCCATCTGCATCGCAGCCATCGTCATCTTCTGGCTGCCTAAATGAGTCCTGACCCTAGGTTGTTACCATCCGCATCCGTGTCATTGCAGATAATATGGAGATGCCGTCGCCCAGGATCGTGAGATGGACCGGAAGGGATCAGCAGCGTTCCGGCTGGTTGCATGTGCCTGGTTCAAAGTGCCGCAAACAGGTCGTCAATCCGGCTTGCGTCTTCCACCGCCGTGACCTGCGCATCAGCGTTGGGAACGCGCACACTATTCATGATCCGTTGAAGCGGAATGGACGCCAACGACCCATCGGGATCTTCCCATTCAGGAATGTTGGCGGGATTGTGCGTCCACTTTACAAGGTCCCACCTCGGGACATGACCGAAGCCCTCCCAGACAGAATCCAGGACTTCGAGATCAGCGTCGCTGAGCTCATCCAGATCGTCTATGGTGATATCGTCCCGCGCCAGAGCCACCATGTGATCCTCCCGATCGCGCAGGAATTCAGACCAACCGGTCGCATCGGTTCTGTAGGAACCGTTGACGTGTTCATAGGTGGAGAGGTTCACTGGTCCATGCGGCATGGATACGTGGCGTTCGTCCTGAATCGGGAATCCATAGCGCCCAATGCTTTCCCTGTCCGCCAGATAGACAAGCTTGATCGCCTTGAGCATGAATATCCGATTCGCTCCGGACCGCAGCGCGAAGTAAGCGATTGTCTGTGCTGCTTTTCGTGCGTTATAGGCCATATCCAAACTCGCTCCCGAAGACCGTTGAGTGGGAGAAACTACCGATCATATGGCATCTTACGACCAATTTCTCAATGTAAAGTATCGCCATCGTGAGTGGACGAGTCAGCCAAACCCAAACCGGTGAACACCTAGCTGGGATGCGTTGCCTATCGGACACAGAGCACGTAGGAACGGGACCTGCGGGCGTGAGTCCGAGGGCAATGACAAGATCATCGTCGTTCCAACGCCGCCTCCGCTCTCTGCCCGCGCCTGACGCGCGCGGGGGCTTACGCGAAACCAAGCTCAAGGTTTTCAAACGGTGTCAGCGCGCACCCCACCGCCACCGCATTGGCGGAGCGGACGCAGGCGTTCCCGTGCGGACCCGTTCCGCGTCTTAACGCAGTCTCTTGTCACATTCATCCGTCAAGGAAACCGAAAATGCACCGCATCTATCTGCTGTTTGCAATCACCGCCGCATCGGCGCTGTCGGCTCCAGTTGCAAGCGCCGAGGAACTTCGAGCCTTCATCCCGGAAGGTAGCGCCGATGCTGTCCGCATCGTCGATCCGCAAACAGGTACTGAGCTCGGCCGGATCGAGCACCTGGAAGCTGTGCATGGGCTCGCCGGGCACCCGAACTCAAAATTTCTCATAGCGGGAAGCTACGCTGAGGTCGATCGAGAAGAGGCGATCGCAGCCGCTAAGCCGGCGGGTGTCAGCGAAGACGCGCATGCCGCGCATCACGCCAAGCCGCCGCAAGCGCGTATCGGACCGTCGGATGCCGGAATCAGTCTGCTCAGCATCCTGGACGCTGCCACCGGAGATGTGGTGCGGCGGATCGAAGTTCCGGGAGCCGTCCATCATGTCGCGATTTCGCCTGATGGGAAGGCTGCCGTGGCCACGCATCCGGCAGGCGACGGCATCTCGGTCGTAGATCTTTCGTCCCTGGAGCTTGTGGCCTGGGTGCCGACAGGTGCTCTGCCCAACTACGCCGTCTTTGGCGCGGACCCCGGGCTCGTCTACGTGTCCAACGCAGGAAACGGGACGATCAGCGAGGTCGATATTGGACGCGGAATCGTCCGACGCAACCTGATTGCCGGCGAGGAGCCCGAGCATTTGGTCATGAGCCCGGACGGGACCCGCATCTTCGCTGCCGAGGCAAGTCTCGGGCAGGTAATCGAGCTTGAGAACTCAAGCGGGCGTGAGCTGCGCCGTTTCGACATTGGGGGCGAAATCCACGGGCTCGATCTGTCCGATGACGGGACACGCCTACTGATCGCCGCGAAAGAGACCGACCGTTTGGTCGCGATCGACCTCGAGTCCGGCGAGTTGACATCCGCATCGCTTGCTCCGGCCCCCTATCACCTGACAACAGTTCCCGGCACCGGAAAAGTCATGGTCTCCAGCCGGGACGAACCGAAAATCTGGCTGGTTGATGCAAGTTCCCTGTCAGTTCTGCGGGAAATCGCGATCGAGGGGGAAGGCCACCAGATGGTCGTCCTGCCTCGCTGAAGACAGACTCGAACCGAACCGCCTCAGAAAGGAGGATATGAAATGATGGCCTTCGTCCATTTCGTGGTTGTCACAGCGATCGTCTTTGCCGCTCTGCGTTTCGGATTCGGTCCCCGCGTCATGGGTCGCGAGGCTGCTGAAGAAACGGTGTTGGCTGAGGCTCTGCCAGTCCCGCCGTTGAGCTGGGTCTTGGGAGCCTTTCACGCCGCGACCCAATTCACCTGTGTCGCACTCGACCTCCTCTTTCCGCGGTACACGATGAACCCAGCCCGGGCACCCATCCGGCTGGGATTCGTCTGGCTGACGCCATTGTCCTTCCTGATTGGGCTGGTTGAGAGCTTCTTCCACGGCAGGCATCTCGCACTGGACCTCGGGGGGCTCAACGTTGCCGTTTCGCGGAGAGCGGCGACATGACCCGACTCTCCCATCCGACCTTGCGGTTTCTCGGGGCGGCCGGAACGGTAACGGGATCACGGTACCTGGTGGAATGGGGGCAGCGCCGGATCCTGATCGATTGCGGCCTGTTCCAGGGGTTCAAACAGCTGCGCCGCCGGAACCGCAAGCCGTTCCCCGTCCGGCCCGAGTCGATCGACATTGTGCTCTTGACCCACGCGCATCTGGACCACTCGGGATACCTGCCGGCACTGATCCGGGCCGGCTTTCGGGGGCGCGTGCTTTGCAGCCCAGCCACGCGCGAACTCTGCGGCCTGATTCTTCCCGATAGCGGCCACCTACAGGGAGAAGAGGCGAAATATGCGCAGCGCAAGCACTATTCGAAGCACAAGAAGCCGCTTCCGCTTTATACGCTGAAGGATGCGGAGGCCGCGCTCGAGCAATTCGAGACGGTGGAATTCGAACAGCCCATCGATCTTGGCGACGGGATTTCGGCCGAGTTCGTGCCGGCCGGTCACCTGCTTGGCGCGGCGCAGATTCGTCTGACCATCGATGGCGTGGGCGTTCACTTCTCAGGCGACCTCGGTCACGACCCGGATCCCTTGATGCGCCCGCCGAGGCCTTTCTCCCGTGCCGATGTACTTATCTGCGAGTCGACATATGGCAATCGCAGCCATCCGGACATCGACCACGAGGCCGAACTCGCGCCGGTCCTGAAGTGCGTATTTGCGCGGGGAGGAACTGCGCTCGTTCCCTCATTTGCCGTCGGTCGTGCGCAGGGCCTGATGTTTCACGTTGCCCGGTTGATGAACAGCGGCGAGATCCCGCGCGTTCCTGTCTACCTGAACAGCCCTATGGCAATCGATGCGACTGATATCTACCACCGTCACCACGACGAGCATCACGTTTCGTGGGAAGACTGCGTCGCCATGTACGAAATCGCCAAGCGCGTGAATACGGTGAATCAGTCGAAGGAGTTGAATACACGCCAGGGACCGATGATCATTATTTCCGCCAGCGGCATGCTGACTGGCGGACGCATCCTGCATCACCTCGTCAGCTTCGGTGTTGACCGGAGGAATGCGATAGTGTTGTCCGGACTCCAGGCCGGCGGAACCCGTGGCGCGGCGCTCGCTGCGGGCGAGCGCAGGCTCAGGATCTTCGGGCAGGATCGACCGATCGAGGCAGAAGTCGTGCAACTCGAGACCTTCTCGGGCCATGCCGACGCTGACGAGATCTTGCGCTGGATGGAAGCCGAGCCGCCCCCGAAAATGACCTATCTCAGCCATGGCGAACCCGTGGCGGCGGACACTCTCCGCCGGCGCGTTGCGCATGAGCTTGGCCGTGCTGTTCGGGTTCCGGAGCATCTCGAAACCGTTCGTCTGGATTCGCCCAGATGACCGGGCAGCACAACATGCTCCGTCTGCAAAGGGCGGGTATCGACACCTACCGGCAACCGGTCGTCTACATGCATGCCGACTGCCACCTGTGCCGCGCCGAGGGGTTCACTGCGCTGACCCGCGTGTCGTTTGGAACCCGTTCGATCGTCGCGACGCTGAATGTCCTAACAGAAGCGGACTGGCTGCCGCCGGACTCGGCTGGCCTCAGCGACGCGGGCTGGCGTGCACTGGGAGCAAAGGCCGGCGGCATCGGGAAGTTCGCGTTCCTATTGTACCTTCGATTTCAGCCCATGGGGGCTGAGGTGGCCCGGCATGACCATCCGGTAAAGCTTAGCCGTTTGAGCGGCGAGCGCTGTCGCATGTCCATGTCATGCCTGACAGGTGTAGAAACCGCGGTATCCTGCGGTCAGACCGGCGTCGAGTTCGAGGGCCATGGCCGCTTCGGCCGGCTCCGGTCCGACCCACTCGAGGGCCGTCTGACTGTCCACCGGCGCATTGATGCGGATCCTAAGGCCTTCGGTCGAAAGCTCGGTGCTCGACGTCGCGTCGAGCCGCACCAGGTCCCCGCTAAGCTTGACCAGGGCGGCTGTTTCGCCACTTACCTCGCCGATCGCCAGTGACGGCGGGCTGTCGGTGGTGTAGTTAAAGGTGCCGACCGCCCCTTCCGGAAACAGCTCGGCGATATCCTCCTCGGTCAGGAAGCCGGGATCGATGACGGCGACATGTGCCGTCGAAAGCGCCTCCTCGAGCCTCACGATCCGCGGCGGCGCGGGCTGGACTTGCGCGGCGGCATCGCCGGATGCTTCGATGCTTTCGATCAGATAACGCATCTCGGCGATCTCTTTGTCCTGCGCCTAGATGATCTCGTCGGCCAGCTTGCGCACGCGCGGGTCCGAGACGTCGGCCCGGCTCGATGTCATGATGGCGATCGAGTGGTGCGGGATCATCGCTCTCATGTAGCTGGTGTCACCGACCGTGACCTGACTGCGCACGAGCCAGAGCGACACGGCGAAGGCGATGGCGGCGCCGCCGAAGATCGCCGCGTTGATCGTCCTGCTGGAATACATCGACAGCATGAACCCCAGCATGATGATCGCCATAGTCGCGCCCATCAGCAACGCCATGTAGGCACGGGTCTCCGACCAGAAAACGTGGGTGAGCAGGTAGGTGTTGAGATACATCAGCCCGAACATCACGACCGTGGAGGTCGCGATCATTGCGGCAAATCTCGAGTATGACATGAGGAGTCCCTCAAACTTTCTCTTGCTACGCGTCTCAAAAGGCAAACGACGTTCCAGAGCTGGAAGGTTCCGGAAAATTTTGAAGACTGAACCGCACTACCTGGACGCTTCGCCTTTCGCGGCGCTTCTTGCGGCACAGCCGCTCGCGTGAGGGCGTACATTGTCAACCGATCTGTCACGACAACGTGACTGCCCGGCTTCCTGACGTCTCAGAGCTCGGCTTGACCTTACCACCACTGGAACGCGGTAGCCTGAGCAAGACGAGAACGAATCTGGACGGGAAAAATGAACGATTCATCTGCCTCCCATTCGAGCCATTCTGCTGCGGCAACCATCTACACCTGCCCGATGCTCCCGGAAATTCGGCAGGACGAACCCGGCAACTGCCCGAAATGCGGGATGCACCTGGTTCCGGAGAGCGAAGCCGAAGAACATTCCGGTCACGATCATCACGCGCATGCGCACCACGGCCATTCGGGTGACGCTGAAGCCAGCTACGACACGGTTCCCGAAGGGTATCAGGGGCCGGTCTATACCTGCCCGATGCATCCTGCGGTGCGCCAGACCCATTCCGGTTCCTGCCCGATCTGCGGCATGGGGCTCGAACTGGAGTCCGCGGCGATGGCGGATGCGGGGCCGAATCCCGAACTTGTCGATTTCACCCGGCGCTTCTGGGTCGGCACGGCTCTGACGATCCCGCTCCTGATCCTGACAATGGGTCCCTATCTGGGGTTCCCGGGCGTGCGCAATATCTTTGGCGAACGGGCCACGCTCTGGATCGAACTGGTGCTCGGCACACCGGTCGTTCTCTGGTGTGGCTGGCCATTCCTCGTGCGGGGATGGAACTCGTTCCGGACGATGAAGCTCAACATGTTCTCGCTGATTGCCATGGGTGTGATGGCCGCCTGGACCTTCAGCATCGTGGCGGTGCTCGTGCCGGGCATCTTTCCCGATGGATTCCGCGATCCGGAGGGCCACGTCGGCGTCTATTTCGAGGCGGCATCGGTGATCGTGACGCTCGTGCTTTTGGGCCAGGTGATGGAACTCCGGGCGCGCGAGGGCACCGGCAAGGCGATCCGCGCGCTGCTCGACCTTGCCGCCAAGACGGCGCGGATCATCCGGGACGACGGGAGCGAAGACGAGATCCCGCTCGAAGACGTTCAGGTCGGCGACCGGCTGAGGGTGCGTCCGGGCGACAAGGTGCCGGTCGACGGCATCGTGCTCGATGGCCGGTCCTCGGTCGACGAGAGCATGATTACCGGCGAGCCGGTGCCGGTCGAAAAAGTGGCGGGAGAGCCTGTCACTGGCGCAACGATCAACGGAACCGGCTCGCTGGTGATCGAGGCGCAGCGGGTCGGCGCGGACACGATGCTCAGCCAGATCGTCGAGATGGTGGCCAACGCGCAGCGGTCGCGCGCGCCGATCCAGAAATACGCCGACAAGGTCTCGGGCTACTTCGTTCCCGCGGTCATCGGGGTCGCCGTGCTCGCCTTCATCGGCTGGGCGGTCTGGGGACCGTCGCCGGCACTGTCCTATGCCCTCATCGCAGCGGTCGCGGTGCTGATCATCGCCTGCCCCTGCGCGTTGGGACTGGCCACGCCGATGTCGATCATGACCGCGACGGGGCGCGGTGCGCAGGCCGGCGTGCTGATCAAGAATGCCGAGGCGCTCGAGCGGTTCGAGAAGGTGGACACGCTTATCGTCGACAAGACCGGAACCCTGACCGAAGGCAAGCCGCGACTGGTCGGTGTCTTCCCGCAACCCGGCCACGACGAGGCCGAGGTGTTGCGGTTGGCGGCGACACTCGAGAGGGGGTCTGAGCACCCGCTGGCCGAGGCCATCGTTGCGGGCGCTGAAGAGCGCGGCGTGAATCTGAGTGAGGCGGACGATTTCGAGGCCGTCACCGGCAAGGGCGTTCAGGGCACGGTGGATGGAAGGCCGGTCGCGCTCGGAAACCTCAGGCTGGTGCAGGACCTCGGGCTCGAGGTTGCCAATCTGACCGAAAAGGCGAACGCCCGCCGCGACGAGGGCGAAACGGTCATGTTCGTGGTCGTCGATGGCGAGATCGCTGGCCTTGTCAGCGTCGCCGATCCGGTGAAGGAGACGACGCCCGAGGCGCTCAAGGCGCTGCACGAACTCGGCTTCCGCATCATCATGGCGACCGGCGACAACGAACGGACGGCGCGGGCGGTCGCCGCGCGGCTCGGCATCGACGAGATCCGGGCGGACGTGCTGCCTGAGGACAAGGCGATGGTCATCAAGGAGCTTCAGGCAAGTGGAGCAAGGGTCGCCATGGCCGGAGACGGCGTAAACGACGCGCCCGCTCTCGCGCAGGCCGATGTCGGTATCGCGATGGGCACCGGCGCCGACGTGGCGATCGAGAGCGCGGGCATCACGCTGGTCAAGGGCAATCTCGACGGCATTGTCCGTGCGCGCCGCCTGGCACAGGCGACGATGGGCAACATCCGCCAGAACCTGTTCTTCGCGCTGATCTATAACGCCTCGGGCGTGCCGGTTGCCGCCGGTGTCCTGTTCCCGATCTTCGGCATCCTGATCAGCCCGATGTTCGCCGCCTTTGCCATGAGCGCGTCCTCGATCTCGGTGGTTCTGAATTCGCTGCGGCTGCGCCGCGCCAAAATCTGACAAAAGGAGCAGGAAATGGCACATCACCTCACACAGGCCAAAGAAGACCGAAAACACGTGGAAGCACGCTCCGGCTGGCCATCTCCGAACCGTCTCCTTCTGATCGCGGCATTTGCCGTGGCCGCCTTGCTGCTTGGAATCGAGTTCAAGGAAGAGATCCTGAACAGCAACATGTTTGCCTGGGCGCCGTTGCTTCTTTGCCTTGGAATGCACTTCTTCATGCGCGGCGGCCACGGCTCGGGTGAAGACAAGTCATGATCGACTCCACCTCGCTTGCCGCAATCTGGCTGTTACTCGCTTCCTATTCGGCGATCTTCTTGATCTTTGCAGCGAAATCGCTTGCGCAGGGCAATCCACAACGGCGGCACGTCTGGATCGAAGTCTGCTGTTCCGTCGCACCAATGGGAATTCGGCGACATGCCTTCCGTCGATGGCGTCAGCGAACAGGACGTCGCCCGGATCGCCAGCTACATCCGCGAATTGCAGCGTGCAAACGGGATTGAATGACACCCTCGCCGTCCGGCTTCTCGGCCGGTGACCAGCCATAAGAAAGGAACGCCTACCGATACCTCAAGCAGAAAGGGAGAAACGACATGAAGCCAACCATTCCAATCCTGTCGACGCTGTCCATCCTTGCAGCGACACCCGCGCTGGCGACCCACGGCGGCCAACACATGACCGATGAGGGGATGATGGCCCCCGGCCTGATTATGCCGGAAATGAACGCCGAGCGTGGCCGGGAACTGTTCGCGTCCAAGGGCTGCGTCGTCTGTCATTCGATCAACGGAGTCGGTGGAGAAGACGCGCCCGTTCTCGATGCCGAATCCATGGACGAAGTCATGAACCCGTTCGAATTCGCAGCTCGAATGTGGCGTGGTGCCAACGCCATGGTCGCCATGCAGGAGGACGAACTCGGTGGCCAGATCGAACTCACCGGCGAGGAACTCGCCGACATCATCGCGTTCGTCCACGATGCCGGGGAGCAAAGGAAATTCTCGCGAGCCGATATCCCCGAGGAGATCGAGGAGATGATGCATCACGCAGGCGAGGAGGATCACCACGAAGATGGCGAAGACGACGATCACCGCTGAAGAACGAGCGTATTCGGTTCTGGGCTGATGCGCCTCAACGCGGGCACCATCCTGCTTCGCGAATAGTTTTGTCATGTCCCCGCTCGACAAAAAACTCTTGCGGGATGTGAGGCGGCTGTGGGCGCAGGCCCTCGCAATCTCGCTGGTCATGGCTGCAGGAGTGGCCACGGTGCTTCTGGCCATGGGCTCGTATCGCTCGCTTGAAGAGACCAGGATCGCCTATTACGAGCGTCAGCGCTTTGCGAACGTTTTCGCTACCGCGGAGCGCGCTCCGCAAAACGTTGCAGATCAGATTGCCAGAATTCCCGGTGTCGCAACCGTCGAGACCAGGATCGTCACTTCCGCGCTTCTCGACATTGACGGGACGCGCGAACCGGCCACTGGTCACTTCGTGACGGTGCCGGACGGCACAATGCCTGCGCTCAACCGGCCATACCTGAATCTCGGCCGCATGCCCGCCGCCAGCGCCGCGATGGAAGTGGTCGTCAACCAAGCTTTCGCCGATGCTCACGATTTTCGCCCGGGAGACACCATTGCAGCCACGCTCAACGGGAAAAAATACCGGCTGCGAATTGTCGGATCAGCCTACTCCCCTGAATTCGTCTATGTTTCTGGACCGGGCGACATCATGCCCGATGACCGCCGCTTCGGCGTCCTCTGGATCAACGAAAGCACGCTGGCGGCGATCTACGATCTAGAAGGCGCGTTCAACTCGGTGCTTCTCGCCACGATGCGGGATGCCAGTCAGGACATGATACTGCAGCGCGTCGACTCCCTATTGGCGCGCTATGGCGGGCAGGCCGCGCACGGCCGCAGCGACCAGTTCTCGCACGGCTTCCTCAATCACGGGCTCGACATGCTGCGCAGCATGAGCCTGACCTTGCCCCCCGTCTTCTTCGCCATCAGCTTCTTTCTCATTTACCTGACGCTCGGCCGGATCATCCTGCTGGAGCGGGGTCAGATTGGCTTGTTGAAGGCCTTTGGCTATGGCAACCAAGCTGTCGTCGGGCACTACCTGAAATTCGTTGCAATCCTCTGCCTTGCGGGAATTCTTGCGGGATCGGCGGTGGGCGTGCTCCTCGGCCGGTACGTCACGCTCCTCTATTCCGATTACTTTCGGTTTCCGCTGCTGCTCTTCGCTCCGGCTACGGATATTTATCTCGCGGCGGCCCTGCTGCCGACGCTGGCTGGCATGACCGGTGCCGTGCAGGCGGCATTGCGCGTCGCAGCACTCTCGCCGGCGGTCGCGATGCGCCCTCAACTGCCGCCCCGCTACCGAGATGACGGGTCGGCGTTCGCCAGTCTCGTTTCGGCAATTCCTCCACTGACGAAGATGGCGTTTCGCGGCGCGATCCAGAACCGACTACGTTCGGCGCTAACCATGATCGGCCTTGCCATGAGTTCTGCGATCCTCATTGCGTCGCTCTACCTGGCGGACTCGATGGGGCATCTGGCCGAGGTCAAGTACATGCTTTCGGAGCGCCAGGATGCGACCATCGACTTCGTCATGCCGCGTTCGCCAGATGCGCTTCGTTCGGTGCAACGCTTGCCGGGAGTGCTGGCCGCGGAACCGGTTCGCGTTGTTCCCGCCCGGATCAGAAATGGCACTGCGGAACGTCGGATTACGCTCTACGGCCGATCGGCAGACGCAAGGCTCAACCGGATCGTCGATCGAAATCGGCATCCAATCACGCCGTCAGAGTCTGGCATCGCGATCAACTCCTGGCTGGCGGATGCGCTTGCTGTCGGGCTGGGCGATCGTGTCGAGATCGAGTTACTGGGCCGGACGCGCCGCAGCGCTTCGCTGCCTGTCGCGGCTCTTTCGGAAGAATACCTCGGACTTCAGGCAACGATGGAGATCTCGGCACTGTCTCATCTCCTGCGCGAAGGCCCGCAGATCGACCGGGCGGACCTGCGCATTGATCCGGCGAAACTCGACCAGCTCTATGAGCAGATCAAGGCGACGCCAGTATTGAGCGGGATCGCACTGCAGATCGTATCGTTGGCGAATTTCGAGGCGGCTCTTGCGGTCATCGTAACCGCCATGGCTGCAATCTACTCCGGTCTCGCCGGCACCATCGCTTTCGGGATGGTGTACAATGC
This sequence comes from Tropicimonas sp. IMCC6043, assembly GCF_004146235.1. GTDB lineage: Bacteria > Pseudomonadota > Alphaproteobacteria > Rhodobacterales > Rhodobacteraceae > Tropicimonas. The sequence goes on from NZ_SELO01000060.1 coordinate 11,176, forward strand.
CGTGCGGATATCCCTTTCCGAGCGCGCCGGTGAGTTGGCGACGCTCCGGGTGCTCGGCTTCGGTGAGGACGAGGTCTTCTGGGTTCTGGCTGGCGAACTCGCAATCCTGCTCGTGCTCTCGCTGCCGCTCGGCTGGGTGGCCGGGTACATCATCGCCTGGGTAATGAGCGACGCCATGGCCGCCGACTTGATGCGGATGCCATTGACCCTGGATCGCGGAACCTACGCCTTGGCCAGCGGAGCGGTCATGACCGCCGCGACGTTCTCGGCGCTTTTCGCCAAACGCCACATCCGGCGTTTCGATCTGGTCGCGGAAATAAAGAAAAAGGAGTAGTCGGTGGAACACGGCCTTCGAAAACGGCTTGTCACGGGGCTTCTGGTCCTGGCGGTGCTCGCATTTGCAATCTGGTTCCTGCGCCCGCAGCCGGTTCTTGTGGATATAGGCAAGGTCCGAACCGGAACACTTGAAATCACGGTAACGGAAGAGGCCAGAACGCGGGCGCGCAACGTCTACACCATTTCGGCACCGGTCGCCGGGCGAGTCGTTCGCAGCCCACGCGTTGTCGGCGACCATGTCACGAAGTATGAGACGACCCTGGCGATCCTGCAGCCGACCATGCCAGCATTCATAGACGAGCGTTCCCGGAGCGAACTTGGCGCCACGCTGACGGCCGCAGAGGCGGCAATCAGGCTGACAGAACATGAAATCCGGCGCCTCGAAGCCGAACGTGATTTGGCCGAAAGTGAACTGGCACGCGCCCAGGCGCTGGCCCAAAGAGGCGTTCTTTCGGCCGAAAAGCTTGATGAGGCCAAGCGGGCGGCAGACGTGAGTGAGCATGCACTCGCGGCTGCGGAGGCAGAACTGGAGGTCCAGCGCAACAGACATGCCGCCATCGAGGCACAATTGGCCCAGCCGGGTGACTTCGATCAAGGAGGCAACGGACTCCGAGAATTGCGTCTGACGGCGCCGACGTCAGGCGAGGTTCTGCGTGTCTTGCAGGAGAGCGAGGCGGTCGTCGCTGCCGGGACACCGCTGATCGAGGTGGCCGATACGAGCGATCTGGAAATCCGGGCAGACCTGCTGTCCATTGATGCCGTCCGTGTCGAGCCGGGCGCTCCGGCACGGATCCTGGGCTGGGGTGGCCCCCCACTGGATGCTCGTGTGGCACGTGTCGACCCGGCTGGTTTCGAGAAGACCTCGGCCCTTGGCATAGAGGAATTTCGGGTCCCGGTGATCCTCGACCTCACGAGCCCCCAGCAGGAATGGCAGCACCTCAAGCACAACTTTCGGGTTGTCGCCGAAATCACGCTGGAGCGAAGGGAAGACATACTCCTGTTTCCCTCTGCGGCACTCTTTCGCCGCGGTGACGGCTGGGCAGTCTTCGCAGCGGAACAAGGCCGTGCGCGCGTGCGCAGTGTTGAAGTCGGGCTACGCAACGAGTCCTTCTCTGAAGCCGTTTTCGGGCTCGCTGACGGGGAGTCTGTCATTCTCTACCCCGATGAAAGGATTTCTGAAGCCAGCAGAATTGGGGAGCGAGGCGAGAGGTGAGGCGGGATACCTCGACTTGCCGTCCGATATTCCCCGTGTGGCACCATGCACAGAATAAGGTCGACTTTGGCGCCGTCGGCACCGAAGAGTGATGTAATTTTATGGATCAGCGGCCTTGCAGGGTGGCGATACTCCACGCGGCTGCGCTCAGTGCGAGAAGGAACACGCCAAACAGGACGAGTGCGATGAGAGCGGCTCCAATGCGTCCAGGCAGCGAACGGATCAATTTGGCCAGATGGCTGGTAGGCCGTTCTCTTGCGGTCTGCTCCATGGCTGCGATGTACAGAGGCAGCGCACTGATCAGCGTCGCGTAGAGATAGACGCCCGAGATGTTCTCGAATAGCGCCGAGCGGGAGAGCGTCGGGCCCACCACGCGAAGCGCCGTCATGCGGTCACCGCCGAAGGAACCGAACCATCCCGCGGAAACAAAATAGATTGCCGCATGGAGAAGAATGAAGATTGCAAGCCTTGCCAGCAGGTCAGTGATGATCAGGCGCAAGGGGGCGTTCTTCGCTCCTTCGCTGTCCCTGACCAGCGCGAGGAGGAAGAACGACAGGTAGTTTATTGTGAAGACCACTGGCAGGCCATTCGTCACCACCTGACGCAGGAAGCGCCACAATGCTGGGCCGCCCTCCAGAAGATGCCCCGCGAAGCCCGGTGTCAGGCCGACATAGAGAAGCAACAACGGCATCAGGCTCAACACACTGAAGGCAAGCGTGTTGCGCAGGAAGCGCCCGGCGGACATGTCCACGGCGAAATACTGTTTCATCGCGCTCCATGGTGCCATTGGCGGTTCCGGTTGGTCGAGCCACTACTGCAGCCGACGTTCAGCGTCCAATGGTGTCAGGTATCGGCGGTCTTCGGCGTGTCGGTCGGATTGAGCCGTGGGTGGGTTTCCTCGGAGAGCCAGAACAGCACACCACCCGAGATGAACATGCAGACCGCGACGAACCAGAAAGCGGCCTCGGCCGCGCCGGCGAGGCTGGCGGCCAGACCAAGACCCAGCGCGCCGATCGCATAGCCGAGGTCGCGCCAGAAGCGGTAGGTGCCGATGGCCGAACCGCGCCAGGCGGGCGGCGTGATGTCGGCCACCGCCGCGGAGAGGTTCGGATAGAGAAGCGCCATGCCGAAGCCTGCCACCGCAGCCGAGACTGACCACCAAAGCTCTCCCGAGCCCAGCACCACCATGGCCACGCCCACCCCGCAGGTCCACATGCCGAGCACATTGGGCCAGAACCGGCCGACATGGTCCGAGAGCCGTCCGGTGAAGAGCTGCGAACCGCCCCAGACGAAGCCGTAGGTGCCGACGATCCAGCCGACCTCGGTCAGGCTGGCTCCCTTGGTCACGAGAAACACGGGGAGGAGCGCCCAGACGAGGGCATCGACGAATTTCTCGACGAGCCCGGCCTGCGAGATCGCGAAGAGACGCCGGTCGCGCCAACTCATTAGCGCGAAGACCTCGGCCGTCGTGGGATGCTCGGAGACACCGCGGGGATAGCGCGGCGGGTTCTTCGGTGGCGCTGCCTTGTGTGCGGCGCTCTCGGCCCGGGCCCATGGCAGCGTGTCTTTTACCCAGACCATGGTTAGGACGAGTGCCAGCAGGACCACGGCCATGCCGAAGATCAGAAGCCCGGTTCTTGCTCCCAGCCATTCCGCTGCATAGGCGGTAAGAATGCCGGCCAGCGCCACGCCCACATAGCCCGAGAACTCGTTGAGGCCCATCGTAAGCCCGCGTTCCTCGGCACGGGTGATGTCGAGCTTTGCAGTCTGGGTCATCGACCAACAGAGCCCCTGGTTCACGCCGAGGAGTGCCGTCGCTGCCACGATCCAGCTCCAGTCGGGCGCGGTCCAGATCATCACGGGGATTGGCAGCGCCACGACCCAGCCCCAAAGCAGCACGCGCTTTCGCCCGATCCGCTCCGACCAACGCCCGGCGACGAAGTTCATCACTGCCTTCACCGCGCCGAATGCTACGACAAAGGAAGCCAGCAGCAGAAAGGAGCCACGCTCGAGCCCGAACTCGTTCTCCGCCAGCGCCGGAACCACCGTCCGCGTCATGCCGATGGCGAAACCCACCAGCATCACCTGGATCAGCTGGTGCGTGACCTGACCCGCGTTCTCACGGATGCCGTACCGGAGGTTGCTACGGGTCATTCCGCCGGTTCCTTCGTCGTGATTTGCGGGTCGAGCGCATGACCGCTCTCGGGGCCGAGCAAGGGCCGGATCAACACATTGATCCCAACGCTCGATCGCTCTTCGATTTCCGCCAATTTTTGTGTCTGAACGCGGCAATAGGAGCCGTAGAAATCGGAAAAGGACGCAACGGGCGCGACATCGGTCACACTGGCTTCTCCTCCGGAAAGCTTAGCCGATATCGGAACGAACACGTGCCTCTTCAATCTCTTCTTTCGGGTCCGTTTCCTGTTGAGGACAGACCAACGAACGCGGCGTTGCGTTCGCCACCGTCGATCCTGCAGAACCCCGCTGGATTGTCGAGGCGCTCGAACTCCAGTGGTACTTCGAACTGGGCCGATGTGAATTTCCGAGCCGCGGTTCCTCCGGCGGCAAGCGCGATTCCGGACAGGGGGGCGACGATCAACCCCCATGAAACATTCTCCGGTCAATTCGTGCTTCTACTTTTCCCTCCCCGAAGTGTCGACTACGGCGTAGTTGACCCTTCCGCCCTCGCAATCGAGTTGAGCTACGCCACCGACGCCGTAGGAATTCACCGAGCATCCATCCGGAAGGGTCATGAGGTTCTGACGGGCGGCCGGCCTTCTCGGCAACTCTCCCGTGCAGACACCCTTGGTGGAACAGCCGGCAAGCACTATCGGGATCAGAAGCAGCGTCAGTCGAGCGGTACTGCGGTGGTTCAACGGTTTCATTCCACGGCGGCAGGGACGATGTTCGCCGACGGGCGGCCTTCGATAAGTTGCCTTTTCGGCGCAACGTCCTTGGAATTCTTGTCAGAATGGCCATGGCAGGAACGTCCCATCATCTTGTGCATCATAAGATGCAAACCGAGGCAAAGAACCAATGGCGCGAAGGCGAAAAACGATTGAAAGGCACCGCCACTTGCGCTGCTCGTCAGAAGAAAGGCGCCGACCGGGGTCAGCATCACGATGCAACAGGACCACATGCCGTATTTTGCAAGCTTTTCCGCGCCCTCGGCTTTCATGTTTTCTTTCAAGCCATTGCCAGTTCTTCGCGTTGCATTTCGGTTCGTTGGTGCCACCTTCCGGTGCGGGAAGGTCAATGCCGGCCTGTTCACCGTTTCGTTATCTGCCCGCCGTTGACCCTCCAGCACTGGAAGGTGGTTCAGAGGTGGCTCGGGAAATCTGAACGGGTGAGTTAGGTGGATTTTCCGCTCCCGATCCGGCAGCGATGCCGGGAAGAAGGAGCGAAAGATGGCAAGACGTCCGAGAAGAAACCACAGTGCCGCGTTC
>NZ_SELO01000193.1 GCF_004146235.1 Tropicimonas sp. IMCC6043
GAGGGGATCGCCGAGAGCCTCTACTACACCTGGTCGAAAGAGTTCCTCGAGGCCGGCAAGAAACGCCTGGCTGGAGACACTGCCCGTCAGGCGACGGCGCCGGAGGTCAAGGAACTCCGCTCGGAGGCCGCCGCCCTCAAGGAGGTAGTTGCCGAGCTGACGCTCGAGAACCGACTTCTGAAAAAAAGTATGATCGGGGATGGGGGCAACGAGGAATGAGGTATCCTGCGCCTGAGAAGCTCGAGATCATTCGCACGGTCGAAGCATCGCACCTGCCGGTGAAGCGGACCTTGGCCATGATCGGCATTCCCAGCAG
>NZ_SELO01000194.1 GCF_004146235.1 Tropicimonas sp. IMCC6043
AACTGACCGTGGCCGAGATCCAGGCTCTGATCGCGGATTATGTATCGGCCGCGCATCGCGCCCGCGAAGCCGGCTACCGCATTGTCGAGATCCATGGCGCCCATGGGTATCTCGTTCACAGCTTTCTCTCGCCTTTGTCGAACAGGCGAACGGACGCCTACGGCGGTGATCTGAAGGGGCGGATGCGGCTTGCCCTCGAAATCGCTGAAGCAATACGCGCTGCCTGGCCCCAGGACCTGCCGCTGTTCTTCCGGACCTCGGCAGTCGATGGCGCCCCCGAGGGCTGGAGTCTCGATGATACGGTCGTTCTTGCCCG
>NZ_SELO01000195.1 GCF_004146235.1 Tropicimonas sp. IMCC6043
CTTCCTTGGAATTAGGTACGAGGGACTGTGAGCGCGCTAGAAGGAAAAGGAAGCCCTTGAGAACCCAAGCGCCGATACATTCCGAGTCGTCATTCAGAAGAGCATCCAGCCTTTCCATAGTATCGGCTCGATAGGTCATAAACCGGTCTATGGCCGCGAAGAGCTGTTCCGATGACGAGGCATCACTGGACGTCCAAGCCACGCCACGACTGTCTTGAAATTGGGGCATCGCTGCGCCTCCCAGAGTGGAGCGAACATAGCATATCTTGCTGCGCCAGCCGAATCCGCAAGCGCCACGAAATACCAATAGGTATG
>NZ_SELO01000196.1 GCF_004146235.1 Tropicimonas sp. IMCC6043
CGATTGTGCGATTGCTGCTGACCGCCCTCGGACGGCCAAGCGACTGCTGTCGGAGTACCTTGACCAGCGACCACACTCGGTTCCTATGCAAGCGCGTTTGAAAGAAATTACCGCGTGAAAGTCCAAAGGCTTTGCGCCGTCAAATAGGGTCTGGTTTCTCTGCTGAGCAGACACGGTCCAGTTTCCTGTGAGAACGGCAGTGGAATAGTCGACCACGGTAGCGGCGGGGATGTTTCTCGCTGCGGGCGGAGCAAAAGTCGCCCAGTATCGGCCCTTTCTGTTCTGATTTCAGGGGGGCGGGAGCATTTTCACCG
>NZ_SELO01000197.1 GCF_004146235.1 Tropicimonas sp. IMCC6043
CGCAAACGCCACCCACGGCGTCTCCGGATACCGTCTCTGCAGGTGCGATAGCACGACAAACCACGGATTTCGCGGCACGAAATTCGTGGTTTTTCTATTTAATATCAATAGCTTGACTGGGTGGCGGTGCTGGCAGACAAATTCTAGAGCGTTCCCAAGCTGATCGGATTCAGGATTCCCAAGATCTGGCGCCCATGGTTCTCTGTTTGTGAGGCAGATATAGGGGGTAGGAATGGGCAAGCCACATCCTATGGAATTGCGGGAGCGCGTTGTCGCATTCGTGGAGGAGGGCAACACGCACCGGTCTGCGGCG
>NZ_SELO01000198.1 GCF_004146235.1 Tropicimonas sp. IMCC6043
AGTGGACTGGGGGATGCCTGTGCGGTGCGATCAAGTACGAGTGTGACGAAGACCCTGTCTCGGCTGGTTTGTGTCATTGCAGGCGTTGCCAGAAATGGTCCGGCGGACCCTACTATGCCTTGGTAGGATTCCCTACGGCGACCCTCAAGTTCACCAAAGGCACGCTTACAATGTTCCATGAGCCTGGCGCTATCAAGGAACGCGGTTTTTGCGGAAGATGTGGCAGTCCGATCTGGGACCGATACTTGGTCAGCCTGAACGATTTCCGACCCGAGAAAGGCGATCCTTCCGGTCCGGACATAGTTTGGATTC
>NZ_SELO01000199.1 GCF_004146235.1 Tropicimonas sp. IMCC6043
GGCGACAGGGACGTCGCCGCGAAAGAACGCAAGGGCAGACGTGAGTGATGATGATCGAACGGAACCGCTGCCAGGACACCCCGAGGCGGTGTCTGGGCTTCAAAGCTCGCTGCTCTGATCGGGACCTGGCACGCGGACTTCATCAAGGCCAGCGGTCACCTGCACCGCGCACACAGGCCGGACACATGACATGGTGTGATTGCGGCGGTCGCTCTCCTGAGGTGAACGAGGTCCGATACCATTGGCCCCACAAGCAATCATCCGCGAGGAGAATGACCATGAAACAATATGCCGGGCTCGACGTGTCTCTCA
>NZ_SELO01000200.1 GCF_004146235.1 Tropicimonas sp. IMCC6043
TCTCCCCCAGAGCCAACTTCAAGAAGAACCGCGCCGCTGCTCTCGCCGAGTGGCGTCAACTAGGTGCAGCATAAGGGACAGCGGTCCTGCCCTTGCGTAGACTGGTTCGAATCTGTCTGACACCACCCCTTTACCACCGGCGCGGTCTTCGACCTGTCCGGCGGCCGGGCGACGTACTGAACCGGTCTTTCCCAAGTTGGGCTTCGTTGAGGGCCATGGTGCCGCCTGCACCACGCCATGACAACGTTTTTCGAACGGAAACGCCTTGGGTGAACAGCCGATGCCCCGGACGGGGCCCTTGTCGGACG
>NZ_SELO01000201.1 GCF_004146235.1 Tropicimonas sp. IMCC6043
TCGAGACCGAGGGTCTGGCGACGGACAGCAACCGCGCGGCGGTCGCCGATCTGGGCGGCCAGTGGGTCGACCGTTTCCTCGACCGGACGGGGCTAAATTACATCGTGCTAGACATGGACAGCTCGGTCAGCCCGACGCACGGTGCGCAGGAGGGCACCGCCTGGAACGGCCATTTCGGCAGCGCCTGCTACCACCCGCTCTTCGTGTTCAACCAGTTCGGCATGCTGGAGCGCTGCGCCTTGCGGCCCGGCAACGTCCACAGCGCCGACGGCTGGAAAGCGGTTCTGGAGCCGGTGATGCGGCGCTA
>NZ_SELO01000202.1 GCF_004146235.1 Tropicimonas sp. IMCC6043
AATAGACGATTTTCGTCTTGTCTGGATGAAGCGTCAGTCCGCACTCAGTCAAACGCGCGTCCAAAGCTGCCCGAAGCGCCGTCGCCTGATCCTCGCTTCCGCAGTGACAGATCGCGTCGTCGGCATACCGTTCGAACGGAATGTCCGGGAAGTTCCGGCACATCCACATGTCGAACGCATAGTGGAGAAAGAGGTTTGCCAGCAGAGGGCTGATTACCCCACCCTGCGGTGTGCCTCGTTCCCTTCCGACGATACTTCCGTCCGGCATCTGCACCGGCGCCTTCAGCCATCTTTCGATGTACAA
>NZ_SELO01000061.1 GCF_004146235.1 Tropicimonas sp. IMCC6043
TTCAAGCCGCCAAAGCTTCCCGACATAGGACGTTGTCGCTGACGATGCTGGCCGGTTTCCCATAAACCCGGACAAGCGCGTCCAACTCTCGCGCCACGCGGGTGCCCGAGATGCCGGTGTCGGCCATTCCGGCCAGCGGCCAATCGTCATCCGGCGCTGCCGGCCGGCATGGCGGTAATCCAGCGTGAACGCTCGGCTCCCCGAGCGGTAGATGCAGACCGCGAAGCCCCGCACCTCGCTGTCGAAGATCTGGTAGTCGCGTCCTTCGGCCGGTTCGGCGTCTCGGACGGTTTTCTCATTCAATCGCAGTCGGTTGACCATGCAACTCGCCTCCTTCGCTCCTGACATGACGCGTAGATTCGCGCCCATATCAAGCGAAGCAGACGGCAAGGGGTGGCGGGGTGGCGCAGGGTGGCGGAAAGGCAGAGTGGGCGCGCCACCCCCGAAAACCGTTCAGAAAGGGGGGGAAAGTCATTTTCGATGCGCGCAGAATCGACCTACCTATCCATAAAACGCCGAAACCTCAAAGTTGACTGCGCATATCAGGGCCAATTTGTCTGAATTCATCTGCGCCGAACGACTCATCCGTCGTTCCGATCCAGGCCAAGGTCGGAAAGGATTGCGTAGAAGGATGGCAGGACGAGCAGGACCAGAAACGTCGAAGCCAGCAATCCGAACACCACGGAGACGACCAGCGGCTTGAGCGTCTGCGCCTGGGTGGAGGTCTCGAGCAGGAGTGGCGCCATGCCGATGATCGTGGTCGAGACCGAGACGAAAATCGGACGGAAGCGGGAGCGAACGGCCTCACCCGCGGCCCGCGTGGCAGTCTCGCCTCTTGCCTGCCGTGCCTTGATGACCCCGACCAGCAGGATGGCGTTGTTGACCACGATCCCGGCGAGCGAGGCCGCACCGACCAGCGACGGCATCGAGATGTTGTAGCCCATCGCCATATGCCCCCAGATCACCCCGAGAAACGCCAGCGGGATCGTTAACATGACGATCAGCGGTTCGACATAGCTCCGGAACTGGAAACTCAGGACGATATAGATCCCGACCAGCCCGATCAGGAACCCGCGGAGGATCGATGCGACGGTCTCGGACGAGTTCGCCGCCTGTCCGCCGATCTCGAAGCCGAGGCCGGGTGTCGCGGCGGCGAGGTCGGGCAGGAAGCCATCGGCCAGTTGGGCCGTGATCGCGTCGGCATTTCCGATCCGGCCATCGACATCAGCCGAGACGGTCAATGTCCGCAACCCGTTCCGGCGTGTGATCGTGCCCCAGCCGCGCCCCTCCTCGATGGTCGCGATTGTGGAGAGCGGCGCGGTGCCGCCACCGGGCAGGGCGATCTCGAAATCGCTCAGGTCGGCGCGCGTGGCCCGGTCGGCTTCGGCCAGCAACACCTCGATGTCCCAGGCCATGTCGCCACGCCGGATCTCGGCGAGTTCCGTGCCGAGGAAGGCTGCGGGCAACTGTGTGGCCACGTCCGCGGCGGACAGGCCCAGAGCCTCGGCCCCGGGGGCCAGCGACAGCCGCAGCTCGCCTGCACCTGGACGCAGGTCGAGGATCGCGTTGCGCACCCCGGCATAGGTTTTAAGGCCTGCCAGGGTCGCACGGCCGGCGGCTTGCAGCGTGTCGAGATCGGGATGGGTCAGGCGCAGCTCGACCGCGATGCCCTGCGGGCCGATGCCCGGCTCGACGAGGATCAGCGAAGTGACACCCGGCAGGGGACCAATCTCGGTCCGCCACATTGCGACGATCTCGTCGAGCGTGCTTCTGCGGGTCTCGGCGCCCAGAAGGTCCACGGCCACGGTCGCGACATGTGCACCGCTCTCGCTGGCCGACAGGTTGCGGCCCATGCGGGTGATCCGCCGGACGACGAGGTGCTGCCCCCCGGGCTGCTCCGGTGCGAGCTGCGAGTTGACCCGGTCGAGCGCGGCCTCGACCTGCGCAACCGCCTCCGCCGTGCGCTCGAGCGACGTGCCCGCCGGCATCAGGATTCGGGCCTCCAGCACGTCGCCGTCAATCTCGGGCATCGCCTCGCGTTTGACGATCCCGCCGCCAAGCGTGCCCACGGTCGCGATCAGCGCGCCGATGGCCAGCCCCGCGACCAGCCAGCGCGCCCTGATTGCCATATCCGCGAGACGTCCGACTCCGCGTTCGCGCAGGATGTCGAACGTCCTGTCAAACCGCAGGCGGAAGCGAGAGGGCGGGGTGTCTCGCAGGCTGCCCTTCAGGTGGTGCGGCAGGATCAGGAATGCCTCGACCAGCGATGCCGCCAGGGCCGCCAGAAGCACGACCGGCAACACCTCCAGCACCGCCCCCAACTCGCCGGCCAGGAAGGCGAGCGGCAGGAACACCGCGACCGTCGTCAGGAAGGATGACACGACCCCGGGCGCCACGACCGTGACCCCGGCGGCAACATTTTCGACGGTGACGTCCTTCGCAGTTTCCACGGCGATGGAGTCGGCAATGACGATGGAATCGTCCATCACGATCCCGATTGCCATCAGGAGCGCCACCAGTGTCATCATGTTCAGGCTGAGCCCGGTCAGCCCCATCCAGATGAAGGCACCCGCGAAGGCAACCGGCAGGCCCATCGCGGCCCAGACGGCAAATCCCGGGCGGAAGAACAGGCTCAGCACCGCAACGACCAGCACTAGCCCCATCACGCCGTTCTGGACCAGCATGACCAGCCGGTCGCGGATGATCGAGGTGACATCCTGCACGACCTCGATCCGCAGGCTGTCGGGCAGGTGGGCGGTTTCCCCGGCCACGAGGTCCGCAACCGCGTCGAGCACCCGCAGCGCGTCGGCATCGAGCGCCTTTGCCACGTCGATCAGGATCGCCGGCGTCCCGTCGACCGCGACCCGGTCCTGCGGCGGCTCGAAACGCGCCTCGATCATCCCCACGTCGCCGAGCGTCAGCGTGGCACCGTCTTCGAGGACGAGAACCGGAATCCGCGCGAGCCCCATTACCGTATCGCGCTTGGCGGTGAGCCGCAGGGTGAGGTCGGCCCCCGCGCCCTCCAGCGTGCCGGCGGGCAGATCGATGTTCTGGCTGGCGATGGTGGCGGCCAGCCCGGCAGGGGTCAGCCCGTGGCTTTCGAGCACCGCCGCGCGGGCACTGATGCGGATCGTGCGCGTGCCGAGACCGGACCGGCTAACGCCGGCGACGCCGGGCAGGGCGCTCAGTCGATCTGACAGCGCCTCGGCATAGAGGTCGAGCTCCGGCAGCGGCAGATCGCCCGAAACGGCGACCGACGTCACCGGGTCGGAGCGGTGCAACTCGCGCACGATGGCAGGGTCGGCCCGGTCGGGAAAGCTGTCGATCGCCGCGACTTCGGTGCGCAGCGTGTTGACGAAGCGCAGGGGATCATTGCCCGGCGCCATGGTGGCAACCGCCCGGGCGCGGCCCGCCTGCGCCGTGCAGTTCAGGGTTTCCAGCCCCTCGACCCCTTGCACCGCGTCCCAGAGCGGCGCGCAGATCGCGCTTTCCACATCCTCGGCCACCGCGCCGCGATAGGGCACCGTGATCTCGGCCTCGACGGCCCGGAAATCGGGAAAGGTCTCGCGCAGCAGCCCCGGTGCGGTGAAGGTGCCCGCGGCGAGGAAGAGCAGAAGCAGGAGGTTGGCCGCCGTGGGGTGGCCGGTGAACCAGCGGATCATTCGCGCGCCTCGACCGGTGCCAGCGCGAGCCCCGGGATTGCCGGGGCGATGTCGTCGATCACCAAGCGGTCGCCCGGCGAGAGGCCCTCGGCGATGATCACGCGGCCGTCCTGGGCGAAGGCCGGGGTGACGGCGCGCAGATCCAGCAGATCATCCTTGTCCGCGATCCGCACCATACCGCCGTGGAGTGTTGATTCGGGAATGGTCAGGACCCCCGACAAGGGTGCGCCGATGAGCGTGATCGAGACCTGCATGTTGGGCACAAGGGGCAGGCGGCGCGGGGGATCGGACGCCCGGTACGGATCATCGACCGTCACGACGACAGGCACCGTGCGCGCCCGTGCATCCAGCGCGCCTTCGACGCGGGAGACCCGCGCGTCCCACGTCTGGTCAGGATCGGACAGCGGGCTGAGCGTCGCCTCGATCCGCGCGCCCGGGCCCGCGCGCATCATCTCGATCAGGTTCATGTCGTCTGGAACGTCGCCGATCAGTCGGCGGAATGCGTCGAGTGGCAGATGCGCGACGACCTCGACAGCCGATATCCCGTCGCCGCGAATGACGACCTGTCCGGGTGATACGGTCTGGAAGCGTTCCGCGGCAACCTCCGTAACTCGCAGGTCGAACGGGGCGGTCAGAATTGTCTGGTCGAGCGAGCGGCGCGCGCGAAGGATCGCGGCCTCGGTCCGCGCGATCTGTGCGGCGATCCGTGCCTCCCGCGCCGGGATCAGCGCCAGGGCATTTTCCTGTTCGGCGACCGTGCGGCGCGCCAGCAACGTCGAACGCTCCGCCTCGTCGGCACGTGATTGGGGCGCACTGCCCTGTTCGGTCAGCCTGCGGCTGCGGTCGAGATCGGTCTCGGTCAGGGTCAGCCGGTCCTGCTCCAGCGCCAGGATGCGGGCGGTATTCTCCGCCTCCGCCTGCAACTGCGCGCGCTCGGCCTCCAGTGCGGCAAGATCGGCTTTCGCCTGTGCAAGCGCAAGATCGTAGTCCGCCGGGTCGATCCGCAGCACCTCGGTTCCCGCCGGGATCACCCGGCCCGCCTCGAGCTCGGGGTGGCGCCAGATCACCTCGCCCTGCACTTCGGCCACCGCGACCCAAGTTTCGGCCGCGTGCAGGTTACCCCAGACGGTGGCGGTCGGACGGATGGTCTCCGAGGCGAGTGTCATCACGCGGACCGGGAATTCTGCTTCGGCTGATCCCACCTGCGCGGGGCCAGGCGCCGTCGCGATCATCCACGCGGCCGCACCGATCCCGAGTGCGATGGGCGGCAGGGCGAGCAGCGGCCCGAGGCGCATTGGCCTCAGCCCCCGGCGCGGCGCATCCGCGCCAAGGTGTCGTCACGCAGCACGAACTGGTGGTAGACCACACCCACGACATGCAGTGCCACCAGCGCCAGCAGGACGACCTTCAGGACTTCGTGCCCCTCGGCCGCCGCTTGGACGCCGCCGAACCAGGCGACCGAGCCGCTGACCGGCATGAGGATCATCAGCAGGTAGAGGCCGCCACGGGTGATCTTCGCTGCCGCAACCTGCAGCTTGCTTCCCTCGATCGGGGCCGGAGCGCCACGCCGGGCGCGCAGCCCGAGGCGCCACAGCGCGAACAACAGCACCAGCGCCCCGCCCGCCACATGGGCGAGCACGAGCGGATCGAAAGTCATCTCGGCGCCTTCGCCAATGCGGTCCCAGGCCGAGGCGATCGCATCATGAAACAGGAATTGTTGCGCGATCAGCACGAAAACGACCCAATGCAGCGCAATCTGGTTGCGGGAATAGCCGGTAGGGGCGGGCATCATTTGTCCTTTCCGTTGTGGCGCTCCAGGGCGAGCCGGAAACGCATGTTGCATCCGGTTTGACCATAGGTTAGTTATCTATAACTAACAATAGGAGATATCATGCGAGAACGATGGACCGCAGAGGATCGCAAGGCACAGATCGTCTCGCAGGTTCTGAATCTTGCCTTCGAGATTGGGCCAGACCGCCTGAGCACGACAGACGTCGCACGGGAGATCGGCATTAGCCAGCCTGCCATCTTCCGGCATTTTCCGACCAAGGGCGCGATGTGGCTGGCCGTTGCCGAAGAGGTCGCGGCCAGACTCACCGCGGCCTGGGACAAGGCCGAAGCCGGTGCCAAAGGACCCGAGGCGCGATTGCGGTCGCTGATCGGCACGCAGCTTTCCGCCATCGAGGCGACCCCGGCCCTGCCGTCGATACTGTTCTCGCGTGAACTGACCGTCGACAACCCGGGCTTGCGCGAGGTGTTCGCGCAGCTTCTCACCTCGTTCCAGAGGCGGCAGGTGAAGGCGATCGCCGGGCTTCAGGCGGCGGATGCGCTGCGGCGGAACGTGGCGGCGGCAGATGTGGCGGTTCTGCTTACCTCGCTGGTGCAGGGCGTGGCCATCCGCTGGACGTTGGGCAACCGCGTCTTTCCGGTTGTTGACGAGGGGTTGCGGCTGTTCGACGTCCAGATGGATCTCCTTCGAGGTGAAGAGGAACGAAATCATGACTGATCAGCAAAGGCGCCCGCGGACCCTTGCCGGGCTTGCCATCGGGTTTGGTGCGTTGACGATACTCTCGGGAGGCCGAACGCTTCTTGGCACGGTCGACATGGGCGCCGTCGTGCCCTTCGTCCTCTGGTTCAACACATTCGCAGGGATCGCCTATGTCATTTCCGGTATCGGCCTGTGGCAAGGGCGTCCATGGGCGCCATCTTTGGCGTTCGCGATCTTCCTCGCGACCCTGCTGGTCTTTGCCGCTTTCGGCCTGCATGTGCTCCGCGGTGGCGCCTTCGAGATGCGAACGGTCTTCGCGATGGCACTCCGCACCGCTGTCTGGGGCGGGATCGCTTTGGCGGCGCGTCGGACCGCTGCCGGCGGATCGGGTTGATCATCCGATGCCGTGCGGGCGAGATCGTCATAAGACCCGGGTTTCGCTCGTCCGGTCGCGCGCGCCAAAACACTGTGCAACAAGAACAGCACCGCCCGGGGAGGACCGACATGCGCACACGCCCTGATGCCGTGACCACGATCACTCTTCCGTCCGGACCTGTAAGGGTCGATGAAGCCGGATACCTGACCGATCCCGAGCAATGGACACGCGACTTCGCGATGCTGGTCGCCGAACAGGAGGAGATTGCGCTTCGGGAGCTGCACTGGCAGGTCATCGCCTTCATGCGGAGCCATCTGGACGAGCATGGCATCGCCGCCGACGCGCGTATCGTGCTGAAGTTTCTCGGCGAGAAGCTTGGCGTAAACAAGGCGAGCGCAAAACAGGCGCTGTTCGAGCTGTTTCCCTATGGATACGTCCAACAGGCCTGCAAGATGGCCGGCATGCGCCAGCCGCGTGCGTGGAGCACCGGGTAGGGCCGTGTCGCCACTAGCCAGAAATTGAGGCAAGAGGGCATCCGGCGCCCAAGTCCCGCCCGGATGTCATCGGGGGCCAGGCGCACCTTTCTGGGCCACAAAGGGCACGCGCACCGTTGTCAGAACCTTTCCATCGGCATCCACCACGAGTCGAACGCGGCGAATGTCGTCGCGCAAGGTTACGCGGAAACGGCCCGCGTCATCGCCTTCGCCGCGCTCGACAAGGCAGGTCATCGACCCGTCCTGCATCATCTGCCGCATCTCGTCCGGGTCACGGTCGAACAACCGGCCGAGATCGGTTGGCGCAATCGCGAACCCGTTGTCGGTTGGTTCAAGTTCCATTGCCCCTCCTTGCATGCCCGATCTAGGCCGTTGCCTCTGGCACCTGCTCGCTCCGGGGCAACGCGATGTCGGCGAGAGTGGAGTGGTCGAGGTCTGCCAGAAATGCCGCCTCGGCCCGCCGCAAACGGACCTTGAGCGCGCAGCGGCCATCGATCGAGCAATCGCCTGTTCCCGAGAAGCATTCGACAAGCGCCTGGTCCCGCTCCAGCACCCGGACGACCTCACCTAGGCGGATCTGGTCCGACGGCCGCGCGAGCGACGCTCCTCCTTCGCCGCCGCGACGTGTGGTGACGATCCCGGCATGGGCGAGGCGCTGCACGATCTTGGTCAGGTGGTTGCGGGACAGCCCGAATTCCTCGGCCAGTTCAGATGTGGAAAACCCGCGTTCGGGCGCACTGGCCAATCGCATCAATGCACGAAGACCGTAATCGGTGAAGGAGGTCAGTCGCATCGCCACTCCAATAGGTATTTACAATACCTATTAAATGACGTAGCCGGGAAGGCAAGGCTCATTGTTCGGAAGGTAACGGGATGGCCACCGCCGCACACGATCTTCGCGCCACCTCCGCTCGGCCCGACATGACGGCCGCATTGATGCGGGAGACCGGTCTGACAGACGCCTGCTTGCGGCAATTTGTGGAGGACTTTTATGCCCAAGTACGGTGCGACCCGGTGCTCGGGCCGATCTTTGCCGCGCGGCTCACGGAGTGGGAGCCGCATCTGGCCCGCATGACCGATTTCTGGTCTTCGGTCGCCCTGATGACCGGGCGCTACCACGGCCGGCCGATGGAGGCCCATGCGCAGCTTCCGGTCGACTGGAGCCATTTCGAGCGGTGGCTCACCCTGTTCCGCCAGACCGCCACCGAGTCCTTCGCGCCGGACGGTGCGGCGCACCTGATCGCGCGTGCGGAGCGCATCGCTCGTTCACTCCATATCGCGGTCGAGGATTCACGGGCCTCTGCCGCGCCCCGTCTGCGCCCCACCGATCGGGGCGCCTAAGTCTGGCGCCGAGAACGGCCGAAATGCTTCTTGCCACTTTGATTGAAGCGTCGCCGTCTCGACAGCGCCAACTCAACGCCACCTCAACCGACATACGCCGTTTTTCTTCGCCGTTTGCGCCCGAAAGTCTCCCAATGTCGCTCAGCGCCGGGACACGAACTCCGCGAATTCAAAGGCTTATCACGCAAGCAATTGATTTTTCTAACTTATTGGAATCGCTGGATTATCGGCTCATAACCTGAAGGTCGTAGGTTCAAATCCTACCCCCGCAACCAGAAATATCTGGAAAAACAGATACTTACGGACGCGCCCGCAGCGGCGCTCGTAAGCTGTTTTTTCTTGCTCACCACTTGCTCACCAAATCGCCCGTTCTCCAGACGCGGCGTCGGCGGTCGTGCCGAAAGTCCCGCAAAGTAGGCGAACCGGTCGTGACGAGACGCGTGTGAGACGTGGTGAGACTTGAAGCACTTGGCCGGGTGAATGCTCGGCCTTCGAGAGCCGCAACCTGCGCATTGCTGCCGTTCGCGACACCCGAACGCCTCGCAAGCGCAGCACTATCGCCCGAGTTGGAAGCGGTCATTCACGGTCGTATCGGCGAACGACGGCGACGAGCCCTTAGCGGCCGACTACGCTTTCAGCTGTACGGTCTAAACTCGGGCGAAGAGCGCCGCGGGCCGACGGAGGCGATCTTCGCCGACGTGAACACGCACCTGGCAGAGAAGGGTATCACGCTGCGGTCGGGCAAGCTGGTGGACCCTTCTGTATCCGAGCTCTGCTAGCGTGACCCCGTCACCGGCCCCGGTTAGGCCCGATGGCGGGGGAGATCACCCCGGAAACCTGACGGCGTCTTGCCGGTCCATCGCCGGAATGCCCGGTCTAGGACGGCCGAACTGGAGAGACCCACCTGAAGAGCGATTTGCGCGATGGGCAGGGTCGTGTTCGACAAGAGGTCTTCGGTGATGCTCTGGCGCACGTCGTCCTTCATCTGACTGTAGGAGGTGCCATTTGCCCATAAGATGCGCTGGATCCGGCGTGGATGCTGGCGGCAGATCAAGGCAAAGACGTTCAGTGTCAGATCCTGATGAGCGATGTTGTCCTTCAGCATGTCTCGAAGATAGGAAAGGGTCGCTTCTCTGCGGCCATCTGATGCAAACTCCCCTCGTGACTTTTTCACCAGGTCCCAGTCCAGCGAGAATGGTGCCCAAAGCCAGTGTGTCGGAAATGAAATCCGCAAGCCGTCGATCTGGGATCTGATGAGCGCCTGCTTCGGGAGAAAACCCGGCGGAAGCCCTTGGGTGGTTGGTACAGTGATCAGGATGTCTTTTGGGTCGAAGGTTTTTCCGATCCCTTTCTTTATCAAAGTCGCATAAAGTGCGACGCCGATTGCATCCAACTGTGTTGACGGCTTAGTCACACTGACGGTGCGGTGAATGTCGAAGCTTGACATTCCGGGTGAAATGGAAACCGAGTACCGCACGTTATTAACCTGCTTTCGGACTTCCTCCACCAACCGGGACAAAAAATCTCCAAAGTTGAGAGCATGGGTCGCCGAATCCCGGAAAGCCTGCGTTCCTTTTTTCGCTGTTTCGATTGCCACCTTTGCGCCAAAGTACGGATCGCCGAGAGTTTCCGCCATATCCTCAAGGGCGGAATAGCAGGCGGACGCGTCAACCAGCATCGCAGGGTCGGTCAGCGCGCCGGCGGGAATACCGTTTCGGACCAGGAGCGCTTTAATATCGCCGCCCCGCGAGGTGAAGGCCTTTGCGAACGGGGACAAAATCAACATTCCGCGCGTGAACCTCGGGCCAGATTTCTTGCTCATGCGTGATGCTCCCTCAACACCCTCAGGTTAGCCTTCTGGGACAAGTTTACGACGCAGGTGGCATGAGCCGCAAACAGGATGCGCCTCGGGCATGTTAATCAGAAAGCCGTAAACGATGAGACTCGGGCGATGGCCACGCGGCCCTGGCGATCTCGGAAAGCGTTGGAGACGGGAAATGTCGAAGGAAAACACCGTAAAAGCCAAAAAATCCCTTTTGAAAGCAACACTTATTGCCGGGCTGATGACTTTTTCGGCGGTCACCTTCGGCTCGGCGTACGGCCAGACAACAGAAGGCCAGCCTGTTGCCGCCGCCATCGAGCGGGTCGCGACGGGGCTTGCCGGGCGCATCGGCTTCGCGGCGCAGGAAATCGGCGGCGACCAGGTCATCGCTTTCAATGGCGATGAGACCTTCGCCATGGCCAGCACCTACAAGGTTGCGATCGCCACTGCGATTATGGACCGCGTCGACCGGGGGGAACTCGGCCTCGACCAGATGGTCGAAATCACACCCGACATGATGATGATCGGCGACGCTGCGCTGAGCGACACATTCGTGCATCCCGGGCTTCAGCTTTCGGTGGCGAACCTGATGGAGATCATGATCACCGAGAGCGACAACACGGCGACCGACACCTTGATCGGGCTGGCCGGCGGAGCCGCGGCAGTGACCGAAAATCTGCGCAGGCTCGGGATCACCGATTTCAGGGTCGATCGGACGACCGGCGAGATCATCGGGGAATTCTATGGTCTGCCGGGACCAGCCACGATGAAAGTCGCCACAGAGGCCTTCGTGACCCGGCCGGAGCTCCTGACGATCATGGGTGACCGCAATCTGGACTTCGAGGCGGATCCCCGCGACCACGCAACGCCGCTTGCGATGCTGCAACTCCTGCTTGCCATCGACAGCGGCACGGCGATGAGCGCCGAGAGCCGCGACTTCCTGATTGATGTCATGTCGCGCACGCGCACCGGCGCTGCCCGTCTCATGGGGCTGCTGCCGAGGGGAACGCCCGTGGCGCACAAGACCGGAACCATAGGGGGAGTGGCCAATGACGTCGGCTATATCACGCTCCCCGACGGTCGTCGGTTCGCAATCGCCGTGTTCACCAGCAGCAGCGAGACATCCGAGGCGGACAGGGATCGGGCAATTGCAGAGGTCGCCCGGTCGCTGTTCGACTACTTCTACCTTGGGCAGATGGCGAAGCAGTAAAAGGGGAAACTTCGCCGTGCAGGCTCTGCCTGTGCGATCCTGCACTGCGAAGACAGAACCCTCCGGGAAGAGCCATCGTTATCCCGCCAGGAGAAATCCGGTGAAGACTCCAATGCAAAGGAAAAATCTAGTGAAGAACCTAATGAAACCGCTACCTGCTTTGCTTGTTTCGTCGCTACTGTGCGTCACACCGGCACTCGCACAGCAGGCCATGACAGAGGAGGAGGGCCAGGCGACCTTTGATGCGGTGCTCGCCGAAGCCTCTGAACTGATCAAGGAACTGAACATCCCGGGGCTTGGTATCGGGGTCATCCATGGGCCCAACGCCTACGGCGCCGGCCTCGGTGTTACGAACGTAACCACCGGAGAGCCCGTTACCACTGATACGCAATTCCAAATCGGCTCGGTGACAAAGACCTTCCTTTCGACTCTGGCCATGCAGTTGTCCGAACGGGGCGAACTGGATTTGAACGCGCGTGTCGTCGACATCCTGCCGTGGTTCAGGGTCGCGGATCCCGACGCCACGTCGAAAGCGCGGGTCGTCGACCTGTTCCACCATCACGCTGGCTGGTATGGCGACCATGGGTTCCTTCCTGTTCCTCCGGGCGGGTCGATCAGCGAGAAGGTCATGCTCCAGGCGGCTTACGTCGAGCAGATCTATCCGTTCGGTCAAACCTGGATGTACAACAACACCAGTATCACCTTCGCGACCCATGTGGTGTCGCATGTCGGCGGAAAGCCGATCGAGACCCTGATCGAAGAGAACCTGCTCACACCGCTTGGCATGGAGTCGTCATCCTTCAATTACGACGCCACCCCGCCGGCCAAAGATTACGCATGGGGTCATCCGCCGATCTACGGGGAAGGCAGCATCAGTGATCTCAAGCCGTACTACATTCCGTTGATCAGAGAGTCCGCAGCCTCCGGCGGAATCCGGTCTACGGTTACCGACATGCTGAAATACGCCCGCTTTCAGCTGGACGGCAAGGACGCCGCCGGGAACGAGCTGTTGTCCATGGAAGCGCTGGACTATGCCCATGCTCCGGCAGTCGACGCTGCGGCCGGCGAGTTTACCGGACTGACATGGTTCGTCCACGACTACGACGGCGTCACCAGCCCCTTCCACGGGGGGAATTGGCCCGGCACGCGGTCTTTTCTGAAGCTGATCCCGGAACACGACTTTGCCGTGGTGATCATGGTCCACAGCGATCGCGGAGTCGAAGCCTACAGTAAAATTGCGGACGCAATGGTCAAAGCCTTCACGGGAATCGAGGCCGACTCTCCGGTCGCAGCGGGCGTTGATCCGGCTGTGCTCGATCCCTTCGTCGGCGTCTTCAAGGGGAATTCGCAAAACATCGAGATCCGCAAAGAGGGCGACAAATATGTGTTTGTCCAGTTCTCCGCATTGACCAGCGGAGCGGATCCCGCGCCTGCCAATGTGGCCAACACGGCCGAGGGCTATTTTATCATCACCGAAGGCCCGAACGAGGGATCCCTTGGCGAATTGCTCGAAGATCCGTCTGGCGAACTCAACTTCGTGCGATTCAACCACCGGATCTTCATTCGGGGCGACGGGGCGGTCGACGAATTCTCGCTCTCCGGGTCTGTCTTCGACAAACCGGCTGAGTAAGAGCCACGGATTCGGTGGAGGGGCGATCCTGCTCGGCGCAGATTGTGCTCTCCACCGAACCCGCTGTATTGAAAAAGGGAGAACTACAATGCGGAAAGAACCTGACTGCGGTGCTTGTCCGCACAGCGGTCATTCATCTAGCCCGCTAGTGCCGCTATGCGG
Source organism: Tropicimonas sp. IMCC6043 (assembly GCF_004146235.1). Classification (GTDB taxonomy): domain Bacteria; phylum Pseudomonadota; class Alphaproteobacteria; order Rhodobacterales; family Rhodobacteraceae; genus Tropicimonas. The sequence continues at coordinate 13,186 of NZ_SELO01000061.1, forward strand.
CGAACGGCGGCTACGTCCGCAAAGTTGCCCTTAAGGCGTCAGCGGTAGTGCCGGTGCGCCTTCGACGAGGCCGACGGCAGCGAACTGCGCGATGCTGCCTTTCAGTGATTTCGGCCCAAAGTCCGGTGAGCGGACGTTGGCGTCATTCGTTGCGAGGACACAGGATGACCGTCGTTGCAGAATTTTGATCCACTGCATCCACGCGTCGAGTTGTCAAGCTGCTCGCGTCGTCCACCATGACGAGGCAGAGCCAAGGACCTCAGTTCAGCCTTGGGTCATGGAGATCTCGATGACCGTGCGCTCGTGGACACGGCCCTTGAAAGTCCAACTCGGCTTCAAGGCTTCGATGAAGATTGCCCGGATGACGCTGTTGAACCGCTCGCCGTGCTTTTGTAGCTCCGTGACTTCCGCAGAAACGTCCGTCGGCAGGATCGACATGTCGAGCTCGTGTTCGCGGGCGGAGTAGCCGGGTTTCGACCACTTGGCGAAGATCGCGTCGATCGCGGTCTTGTACCGATCGCCGTAGCTTTGTAGCTGAACCACGCGAGCGGCGACGTCAGCGGGCAGCATGGAAAGGTCGTACCTGTTGTCGGGCTCTGCCGCCAATTGGAACGCGGTCGCTGCAAAGAAAGTGGAAATGATGGTCGCCTTGAACATAGTATTCTCCGTGGTTGTGCGTGTGTGCTTCTGGTGCCGTTGCTCCGCCAGTTGGAGCGCCCGAAATCAGGAAGCGCGATAGGGGCCACGAAAGTCACGAAGGCTGGAACGAAATTTGACGAAACCTGGAAAGATCGTTTCGATTGGATCGTTTAGCTTCGACCTTGAGGCCGAGGCTTTATTGTCTCCAGATGGAACGAATGTGGCTCTTCGTCCCCAAACAGCGCGTGTTCTGGGGATTCTGGCGGCCGAACCCGGTGAGCTTGTTACGAAGGACTCGGTGATGAGTGCGGTCTGGGCGGAGACCCATGTGACCGATGACAGCCTTGTGCAGTGTATCTCGGAAATTCGGAAGGCTTTGGGCCCTCAGGATGCAGGACTTCTGGTTACTGTTCCGAAGCAAGGATACAGGCTTGACGCGCGTGCCGCAGCCCTTGAGCAGCAAGATGAGAACCTTCTCGCGGCGCCGACTGGGAAGCCGAGCCTCTCGCTCTGGCGGCGTTTCGCTCCCGTTGGCTTAGGGGCGGTTGCCCTGCTGTTCGTCCTATCCGCCGGCGCAATCGTATTTCTGTACGGTAATGACAACGTTCCTTCAGGGAAGATAACGATCGCCGTGCTTCCTTTCGAAAACGTCAGCGGAGACGCCGAGCAGGACTATCTGTCGTCCGGACTGGCCGAAGATTTGCTGACTGACTTATCCAGAATTGACTCCATAGCCGTCCTGTCCCGAACAGCCACTTTCGGTCTTCGGAGCGCCATGGGAATCTCCTCTGACATGATGGAAGCGCTAGGCGCGGACTATCTCGTTGATGGGAGTGTCCAACGCGATGGCGGTCAGATAAGGATCAGCGCCCAATTGGTGCAGCTGTCGACGGGTGAGAATATCTGGGCAGAGCGATACGACCGTCGCCTTGGAGACCTCTTCGAGGTTCAGGACGACGTGCGAAACCAGATCATCGATGCGTTGTCCGTAACGCTAGCGTGGCGGGACATGGCACGACTCTCGAGCCCGGGCACGGCGGACATCGAAGCTTACGACCTTCTGCTCAGGGGCAGGTTTCATGAAGCCTCACTGACAAGGGACGGTGTGATCCGTGCCATATCGTTCTACCGTCAGGCAATCGACGCCGACCCGAGCTATTCTCAGGCGTATGCCCGGCTCGCCAACATGTACGATTTTTCTGCGCGGTTTGGATGGGGCGAGAGCTCCGAAGCGGATCGGGCGCTGGCATTGGAAATGGCGGAGCAGTCTGTTCGCCTCGGTCCCGATTATCCCTTCGCACACTGGACACTTGGGCGGGTGCTTTCGAGGCTTGGGAGAGACGCGTCCAGTCGTGGTCGCGCCATGGAAGAGCTTGAGAGGGCGATCGAACTCGATCCAAATTACGCTGACGCTCACGCATTCCTCAGTCTGATATATATCGGAGCTGGGGAAACCGAAGAGGCGCGAAAGGCCATCGCCACAGCATTCGATCTGAACCCGGCGCCCCCGTCCTGGTATTTCCAGAACCGTGGCATCGTTAACTACTTCCAGGGGCTCTACGAGCTGGCAGCGGGAGACTTCCGGGGCGCGGTCGAGCAGAACCCTACGGCGGCGTTTTCACGGACGTGGCTTGCCGCGGCCTACGCGATGTCGGGGAATGTCGACGACGCTCAATGGGAAATCGAAGAGGCCATGGCCCTGGGAGAAGTGCGTACGGTCACCGAAGTATTGGCCGCGAACCCGATCATCCAGCATCCCGAGTTCAGAGATATCTATACAAGCGGTCTTCAGACAGCGGGCCTGCCAGATTAGTCTTGGGAGGGAATGCCGTGAGCGACCTCTACGGCAGAATCTCCTTCCTTTCCTACAAGCCGCAGCATCCATCCGCACCAGCCTCGGAGCGGACATCCGATCAAAATGGTCGGATGGCCGCAAGGTCGATGTTGATGTCAACGGCGGTGCGATTTCCTGCCAGAGGGCAGCACAAAATCCGGCCAGTTCCAGCGTGATCGGCGCCCCGGCAGACGCGCTCCCTATGTAGCTGGCGGTTGCCGGGGCGCCTTGGTCCGCGAGG
>NZ_SELO01000203.1 GCF_004146235.1 Tropicimonas sp. IMCC6043
CGCTTCTTCTTCATCGCCTGCGTCATGCTCGGGAAGGCGGGCTGTTTCGGCATCGTCGGCGCTCCTCTCGCGGATACACAGACCCTATCAGATCACGCCCAGAGGCGAAGGTTCTTCAGACTTTCCTATAATAAATTTGGCGCAGTCGTTTGGCGCTCATCCGCGTCCGGGTTGTTAGGTGTTCAGTCCCGGCATTTGGTGGATCGGATCGACATTGAATCTGTCTGGCTCTGAAGTCCAGATCTTGCAGATGTATTCGTATGGCGTGAGACCGCTGAGGGTCTTGAGCCTTCGGGCGAA
>NZ_SELO01000204.1 GCF_004146235.1 Tropicimonas sp. IMCC6043
TTGCACCCCCAATGCCAGAAGTGCGCAACGGGCGATCGCCGGAAGGGTCAGATCATCCGGCTCTCGAAGGCGCCTGACCAGGGCGACAATCCTTGCGGGACCCTGGGCCGCGACGATCCCGAACTCCACAAGCTGCGCCCGGATCGCATTCAGGATCATCGTTCGCTGTCGCATCAGAAGATCGCGTGATCGATGCAGGACCAGGACGCTCTGCTGCTCTTCGGTCTTGGCGGGCACGAAGCGCATGTTCGGCCGCGTAACGGCCTCGCAGATCGCCTCGGCATCCGCCGCATCGT
>NZ_SELO01000205.1 GCF_004146235.1 Tropicimonas sp. IMCC6043
AGCGCATGTTCGGCCGCGTCACGGCCTCGCAGATCGCCTCGGCATCCGCCGCATCGTTTTTCTGCCGCTTTACACAGGGCTTCACGTATGCGGGCGGGATCAACCGGACCTCATGGCCGAGCGCCGCGATCTCCCGCGCCCAGAAGTGTGAGGTCGGACAGGCTTCGATGCCGATCAGGCAGGGCTCGATCTTGTCGAGAAAATCGAGCACCGCGCCCCGCCGAAGCTTCTTCTGCAAGACGACAGCGCCACAGGCATCCACCCCGTGAAGCTGAAAGACAGACTTGGCCAAGT
>NZ_SELO01000206.1 GCF_004146235.1 Tropicimonas sp. IMCC6043
ACATGCATGGCGACAGGGACGTCGCCGCGAAAGAACGCAAGGGCAGACGTGAGTGATGATGATCGAACGGAACCGCTGCCAGGACACCCCGAGGCGGTGTCTGGGCTTCAAAGCTCGCTGCTCTGATTGGGACCTGGCACGCGGACTTCATCAAGGTCAGCGGTCGATGGCACCGCGCGAACAGGCCGGACACATGACCGCAACCCGCGAAGATCGCCATCAGCTCAAATCAGCGCTTGCGAAAACGGAGCAATGGTATGGACCCCGCCGCCCGGCGGCGGTGACACTTCGAC
>NZ_SELO01000207.1 GCF_004146235.1 Tropicimonas sp. IMCC6043
AGCTGGTTCCAAACAGCACCAGCTTGGCACATCGCGATGCCGTTCGGGTGGAGCCGTCCACACCATCAGAAGAACGTGGCTTGAGATGGGGCAGGGGGCTGAGTAGCGTCCCCGGATGACGAAACGCAAACCGTTCAAATACTTCAAGACCAGCCCTGAGATCATGGGCGTCTCTTTCAGTCCTGCCGCCAGTCCGAAGGCGCTCAAGGCGATCCGGGGAACCATCCGTCGATGGTCATTGCATCTTCGCAGCGACAAGGCTCTGGATGATCTGGCGCGGATGTTCAAC
>NZ_SELO01000208.1 GCF_004146235.1 Tropicimonas sp. IMCC6043
GGCGGGCTGAAACCACCCAGACACGAACCGGGGCCTGGGTCCGATCCCTGCTGGAACGCAAGCCAACGAGGCTCGTCACGGTGGCAATCGCCAACAAGACCGCCCGAACCGCATGGGCCCTGCTTGCCAAGGGAGAGACCTACAGGGCCGCACCGGTCAGCTGAACGGACGAAGAACATGCGTGGCGACAGGGACTCGCCAAGAAAAAAGCGCAAGTGCAGACGTGAGTGATGATGATCGAACGGAACCGTTGCCAGGACACCCCGAGGCGGTGTCAGGGCTTCAAAG
>NZ_SELO01000209.1 GCF_004146235.1 Tropicimonas sp. IMCC6043
GTCGAAGTGTCACCGCCGCCGGGCGGCGGGGTCCATACCATTGCTCCGTTTTCGCAAGCGCTGATTTGAGCTGATGGCGATCTTCGCGGGTTGCGGTCATGTGTCCGGCCTGTTCGCGCGGTGCCATTGACCGCTGGCCTTGATGAAGTCCGCGTGCTAGGTCCCGATCAGAGCAGCGAGCTTTGAAGCCCAGACACCGCCTCGGGGTGTCCTGGCAGCGGTTCCGTTCGATCATCATCACTCACGTCTGCCCTTGCGTTCTTTCGCGGCGACGTCCCTGTCGCC
>NZ_SELO01000210.1 GCF_004146235.1 Tropicimonas sp. IMCC6043
GTCTATCTCGGGATGATCCGGCACAAGGAAAAGACCTTCCCCGGCAAACATCCGGCCATCATCGACCAGTCCCTGTGGGACAAGGTGCAGGACCTGCTGCAATCCGCCAGTGTAAAGCGGCGTGGCGCGCCCTCGGGTCAGACCAGCAAAGATGCTGTTCCGCTCAAAGGCAAGTTCCGGGATGAGACCGGGGATCTGCTGACCCCGACGCACGCCCGAAAGAACGGCAAGCAGTTGCGGTATTACATATCGAACCGGTTGGTCTCCGGTGGCGCCGATCCGACC
>NZ_SELO01000211.1 GCF_004146235.1 Tropicimonas sp. IMCC6043
GCATCTTGTCGATCGTGTATCCGGCTTTCCGCAGCGTGCTGAGGGCGGCTCGGACCGAATGCGGCTGCCAGCCGGTGGCCTTCTGCAGGGTGCCGATATCGGCGCCGGCCTTGCGCGAAAGCAGCCGCCGGACGGTGGCCGACTTGGTCTCCTTAATCTTGGTCTGAGGTGCATTGGGCATGCGTATCTCCCTGGTTGCGCGGGGAGGCAGGACGCGCCCCCGTCACCGGGGAGAGCCCGGAATGCGAACCGGGCGTGGACACAGTGACGCTCTGTTCGCGAGA
>NZ_SELO01000212.1 GCF_004146235.1 Tropicimonas sp. IMCC6043
GAACATGCGCTTCGTGCCCGCCAAGACCGAAGAGCAGCAGAGCGTCCTGGTCCTGCATCGATCGCGCGATCTGCTGATGCGGCAGCGGACGATGATCCTCAATGCGATCCGGGCGCAGCTCGCGGAGCTCGGGATCATTGCGGCGCAGGGACCTCGAAAAGTAACCGAACTACTGCGGCGGCTGAACGGGCCGGATAGCTTCGGATTACCGGCGCTCGCCCGTTCCGCACTTCTGGCATTGGGGGCGCAACTCGAGCACATCGCCGAAGCGATCCGCAA
>NZ_SELO01000062.1 GCF_004146235.1 Tropicimonas sp. IMCC6043
CCAACCGATGCGCCTAATTCCCTAAGCGCAACAGCCTGCCCATGTCCTCAGATTTATCCCGAACCGATCACCCTCGCGAACCACCAGTCCGTCACCAACAACCGCCTCAGCAGCGCCGGTGAAGGGGGTTCTATGGAAACGCGCAGGGGGCCGCAAGAGGTTTTTTTCAAAAAGATGACAAACTCGGCAAAGACCCAGGGAACACACTGAAAATCATGGCATTTGATGCCGTCGATCACCCGCTTTCGGCCGCAAGTACACGCGACTCCGGCCTTGATCGGAGAAGAATCGCCTCCGACCGGGCGGCACCATCGGCGCCAGTAGACAGGACGACTCGGCATAAGCCGCGTCCCGAGATCCGAGGAGTGGGCGGATTCGCCCTCCGCGCGCGTGGTCTCACCCTTCACCCGGTGAATCCCCGCTCTGGTCGCAACGCGGCAAGTATCGTCGCGCAAGCGTTCGGGCGTTTTACTCCCTTCCCCAACCATTCCCGCGCTGCTATGAGGCGCGCGCACCAAACAGGAGTACGGACCGATGGGGTATCGTGTCGTTGTCGCGGGTGCCACGGGCAACGTGGGCCGCGAAATGCTGAACATCCTGGCCGAGCGCCAGTTCCCGGTTGATGAGATTGCGGCTCTGGCAAGCCGAAAATCCATCGGCACCGAAGTCAGCTTTGGCGACAAGACTCTCAAGACCAAGGACATCGACACGTTCGATTTCACTGGCTGGGACATGGCGCTCTTCGCCATCGGCTCCTCGGCGACCAAGACCTACGCGCCGAAGGCGGCGGCGGCGGGCTGCGTGGTGATCGACAATTCCTCGCTCTACCGCTACGAGCCCGACATCCCGCTGATCGTGCCGGAGGTGAACCCGGACGCGATCGAGGGCTACAAGAACCGCAACATCATCGCCAACCCGAACTGTTCGACGGCGCAGATGGTGGTGGCGCTGAAGCCGATTCATGACCGAGCACGGATCAAGAGGGTGGTGGTCTCGACCTACCAGTCGGTGTCCGGCGCCGGAAAGGAAGGCATCGACGAACTCTGGGACCAGACCAAGGGCCTATACGTGCCCGGCCAGGAGGTCGCGCCCTCCAAGTTCCAGAAGCAGATCGCGTTCAACGTCATCCCGCATATCGACGTCTTCATGGAGGACGGTTCGACCAAGGAAGAGTGGAAGATGGTCGCCGAAACCAAGAAGATCGTCGACACGTCGATCAAGGTCACCGCGACCTGCGTGCGTGTCCCGGTCTTCGTCGGCCATTCCGAGGCGGTGAATATCGAGACCGAGGATTTTCTCGACGAGGACGAGGCGCGCGATATCCTGCGCGAGAGCCCCGGTATCATGGTCATCGACAAGCGCGAGGACGGCGGCTACGCCACGCCTGTCGAATGCGTCGGCGACTACGCCACCTTCATCAGCCGCATCCGGCAGGATTCGACCATCGAGAACGGCCTAAACCTCTGGTGCGTCTCCGACAACCTGCGCAAGGGCGCCGCACTGAACGCGGTGCAGATTGCGGAACTGCTCGGAAACCGGGTTCTCAAGAAGGCCTGACCACCCGCCACAAGCGACACTGCGGAGGCTCCCCACGCGGGAGCCTCCTTGCTTTTGGGAACCGTCCCGGCAGCTGCGGCCGGCCCGACGATACCCGCTTGCACTCGCGACCCGGCACGGGACAGGGTGCTGGAACCAAGCCAGCGCAGGGAGGCCGTCGCCATCGCACAGAACGATCCTCTGCCAGGCCGCATTGTCGCGGTCGATATCGGTCGCGGCGTCGCCATCATCGGCATGGTGATCTTCCACTTCGTGTTCGACTTGGAATTCCTCGGCATCCTGCCGCGAGGAACCACGCTCTCGGGCCCATGGGCGATCTTCGCGCGAACGGTGGCCGGGTCATTCCTGTTCTTCGCGGGCGTGAGTCTCGTGCTCGCACATCGGAGCGGCATAAAGTGGCGCTCCTTTCTCCGCCGAAGCGCTGTCATCGCCCTCGCGGCCCTCGCCGTTTCGGTGGGAACCTTCGCCTTCGCGCCGAATGCCTTCGTTTATTTCGGTATCCTTCACGCGATCACCGTTGCCCGATTCGCCGGGCTGGCCTTCCTGCGCCTGCCGTCCGGCATCACCGCCGCCGTCGCCGGTCTCGTTTTCGTGCTCCCGCATTATGTCCAGTCGGCGGCCTTCGACACACGCTGGCTTGCCTGGATCGGGTTCTCCCTCAACCGGCCGCTCGCCTTGGATTTCGAACCGGTCTTTCCCTGGCTGGCGCCCTGCCTGCTCGGGATCGCGGCAACACGGGTCGCGCTGAGAAAGGGTGTCCTTCACCGGCTCGCGCGGCGCGGTCGGTCGGCCGGGCCGCTGGCCCGCGCGCTCGGCTGGGCCGGGCGCAACAGCCTCGTGATCTATCTCCTGCACCAGCTTCTGATGCTGCCGCTTCTCTGGGGGATCGTGAGCCTGGCACGGGCTTCGTGAGCCCGGCGCAGACTGTCACGTCTCGGAACGGCCCGCGCCGACAAGGACGAATCCGCCCGCCTCGGGAAGGTAATGCTCCAGCGTCCCCTTGCCGATATCAACCCAGAGGCCGTGCAGCGACAGCCGCTCTGCCTCGACGGCCTCTCGCACGAAAGGGAAGTCCCACAGGTTTTCCAGCGAGATCACCACGGTCTCTTTCTCCAGCGCCCGCTGCGCCTCGGCCGGATCGGCAATTCCGGCTACGCGCTCGTAACCGGGACGCAGGATCTCCAGCCAACGGCCGACGAAGCTCTCCTTCGCCTCCAGTTCCGGCGCATGGCCGGAACACATCTGGTGGCACCCCCTCACTCCGCCGCAATCGGAGTGGCCGACGATGATGACATGCGCCACGCGCAGCACGGATACGGCGTATTCCAGCGCCGCCGAGGTTCCGTGCGGATCTCCGTCGGGAAGGTAGGGCGGCACCACGTTGGCGATGTTGCGATGCAGGAAGATGTCGCCGGTCTCGGCGCTGAACAGCCCATTCACGTCGACCCGGCTGTCGCAGCAGGCAATTGCCATGATTCGCGGGTTCTGGCCGTCCTCGGCCAGGCGCCGATACCAGACCCTGTTCTCCTGATACGTGGTCGCGCGCCAGCCGTTGTAGCGCGTCACAAGATAGGGTGGCAGGGGAGCTGCGCGCAGGCTTGGCGCGACCTGTGTCCCGGTCTTTTCGGTCGTCTCGGACATGCCAGTCTCCCGGTGCTCGGCCCCTGGCAAGGGCGGACATTTTAGGAAAATCGAGATCAATCTTGTGCCGCCTCCTAACCGATTGTTCAACCCATCGGGTCACTCTCGAGACAGGCCGTGGGGCGGATCAGTTTGCATCCGAGGATCAGGACGAGGGAAAAGGTGGCCCATTTCGCGATACTTCATCATGAGGAGCCGGTTCGACTGGACCCAGACAGCCTCGAGGCACGCTACAGTGAACTTGGCCCGGCGGGGGCGGAAAACGTTGTCTGCCGCGCCATGGAGGAACTCGCGCTGCGCCTGTCGGATCTTGCCGCACTTCACCGCGCCGGTCGGCTGGACCAGCTCGCCCGCATCGCCCGAAGCATGGTCGCCATTGCCGGCCAGGTCGGGTTGACGAGCTTTGCCCGCGTCGCCGGCGACGTTGCCCGTTGTGCCCAGTCCGGCGATCCGATCGCCCTCGGCGCGACGCTCTGCCGGCTCGAGCGAATCGGCGACCTCTCTCTGACCGCGGTCTGGGACATGCAGGATCCCGGAATCTGACCTTGTTTCCGTTCCCTTTCCCTTGCGGGTGGTGCGCGATTCGCTAAGGTCCGAGGCCCAATCGATCGGTCCAAGGAACCCGCAGATGACGCTCCGCTTCGCCGAGGCCGCCGCGCCCGCCACCCCGCTGCATCTCGTCGGAACGGAGGATCTCGCACGCTGGCGAGAGACGCTCGGCACCGGTCCGCGGGCCTGGCTCGACCGCACCGGCTTCACCGGCGCCCAGGGTGAGGTCGCGTTGCTCCCCGATGGCGACAAAGCCTTCGCCGTCGTCGGGCACGGAACGCCGCAGAGCCGCTCCCGCGGCCGCTTCCCACTCGCCGCCGCAGTCCCGAAACTGCCCGAGGGCATCTATGATCTCGTCACGCCGCTGCCGGAGGCGGAACGCGCCGAAAACGCGCTCGGCTGGCTGCTCGCCCGACATGTCTTTGACCGATACAAAAAGATTTCGACGCCCGGCGCCGCGCTCAAGGCACCGGCGGGGCTCGATGCAACGCGAATCGAGGCCATCGCCAATGGCGAGGCGCTCACCCGCGACCTCATCAACACGCCTGCCAACGACATGGGCCCGGACGAGCTCGAGGCCGCCGCGCGCGCACTCGCCGAAACCCACGGCGCCGATCTCACCGTCACGCGCGGCGAAGACCTGCTCGCGGAGAACTTCCCGCTCATCCACACCGTCGGCCGCGCTTCGCCGCGTGCGCCCCGCCTGATCGACCTCCGCTGGGGTGACGCGGGCCCGAGCCTGACCCTGGTCGGCAAGGGCGTCTGCTTCGACACGGGCGGGCTGAACCTCAAACCCGGCAGCTCGATGGGGCTGATGAAGAAGGACATGGGCGGTGCTGCCACGGTTCTCGGCCTGGCTTCCATGATCATGACCCTTGGCCTTCTCATGCGCCTGCGCGTGCTGATCCCGGCGGTCGAAAACAGCGTCTCCGGCAATTCCTTCCGCCCGCAGGACATCCTTGCCTCGCGCAAGGGTCTCAGCGTCGAGATCAACAACACCGATGCCGAAGGCCGCCTCGTCCTCGCCGACGCCCTGGCCTTTGCTACCGAGGAAGATCCCGACTGCCTGGTTTCGATGGCGACTCTGACCGGTGCCGCCCGCGTCGCCGTCGGCCCAGATCTTGCGCCCTTCTTCACCGATGACGAAGCGCTCGCCGCGGCGCTGTCCGGGTCTGCCGCCCGCGTGGCCGATCCGGTCTGGCGCATGCCCTTCCATGCACCCTACGAATCGATGATCGAACCTCCTCTGGCCGACCTCGACAACGCGCCAAAGGGTGGAATGGCCGGCGCGATCACCGCCGCGCTGTTCCTCCGCCGCTTCGCCGAAGGAGCGCGCAGCTACACCCATTTCGACATCTATGGCTGGCAGCCCACAGCGGCGCCCGCCCGTCCGGTCGGCGGCGTCGGCCAGGGCGCCCGTGCGCTGCTCGACGCGCTGCCGGAGATCCTGTCGCTGTGACCGACCACCGCCTTCTGCCAGCCAACAGCCATGTCGCGGCGAGCGAGCTGCGCGGCCAGGTCGACGCACCGCATTACACTGAGGGAGACTGGCAACGGGTCGGCGCTCCCGTGGTCGACCTCCTGCAAGGCCCCGGCGGCCGGCGCGAGCGCCAGTTGCTCTTCGGCGAGCGCGTCCGCGTCCTCGACATCCGCAACGGCGTCGCCTTCCTGCAATCGGCCCGCGACGGCTATGTCGGCTATGTGGACGACACTGCGCTCGTCGCGGATTTCAGACCGACCCACCGTGTTGCCGCCGCCGCGACCCATCTCTACCCTTCGCCCGATCTCAAGGTCCGAGAGACCTGCTGGCTCTCGCATGGGAGCCTGCTTCGCATCACAGGACAGAGCGGGACGTGGTCGGAAACCGATACCGGCGGCTTCGTTCACACGGGCCACCTCTCGCCGCTCGACGCGCCGCCGACCGACCCGGTCGCGACCGCACGGCTCTATCTCGGCACGCCTTATCTCTGGGGAGGCAATTCCCGCGCCGGAATCGATTGTTCGGGTCTTGTCCAGGCCGCCCTACTGGCTGCGGGCATCCCCTGTCCCGGCGACAGTGACCTTCAATACGATGCCGTGGGCACGGCGCTGCCGAAGAACGCTCCGCCATTGCCGGGCGATCTCTTCTTCTGGGAAGGCCATGTTGCCATCGCCGCCGACCCGGCGCTATTCATCCATGCAAATGCGTATCACATGGCTGTCGCCCTCGAGCCGATCGAGGCCGCGATGGCCCGCATTGCCGCAAAGGAATTCGGCGGGCTTCTCGCCCACAAGCGTCTCGCCTAATCCACCGCCCGGATCAGTTTCCGCTCCAGCACCCGGAGCACAGTCTTCAGGTCATGACCGCGCTTGAGGATCTGTCCGTCCGGCCCCAGGACCGCGTACATCCCCTGCCGCTGGCGCAGTTTCGGACGCTTCTCGATCCGGTAGAGCGGATGTTCGGCAGTGCGCCGGAAGATCGAGAAGACCGCCACCTCCCGAAGATGCGAGATTCCGTAGTCGCGCCACTCTCCAGCCGCGACCATCCGCCCGTAAAGCGTCAGGATCAGGCCCAGCTCCCTGCGGTCGAAGGCCACCTGCTGCGGCAGGCAGCCGGCAAGTGATGGTGGCGGGCTCTCCATGTTCATGGATCAACCATGAATCGGACCAGCTGCCGAAATCAAGCCTTGCCGCAATCCCGCCTCAAAATGACCTCTGCTGTTTCACCCTTTGCCCTCACGGGCGCCCCAGGCCGGGGGCATCTTCTGAATGTGTAGAGAGCTTCGGCTCGGTCCGGTGCCGCGGAGCAACAGCCCCCACCCAGTCCGCGGCACCGGAACTACATGGCCTCCCCTCCATCGATCCGATGCAGATCCACCGATCGCAGACCCGTGCCGTCGCCATTGACAGCGCCCCGTTTGGCGCGCTAACCCGCCGCCTTCGATACAGATCGGGGCAGGACATGGCACGCAGGCGCAAGGGGCGCGACATTTCGGGGTGGGTCATCGTGGACAAGCCGGCCGGTCCGAGTTCGACCGCCGTGGTCGGCAAGGTCAGGTGGGCCTTCGACGCGCGGAAGGCCGGCCATGCCGGCACGCTCGATCCCGCCGCAACCGGCCTGCTCGCGATCGCCCTCGGCGAAGCGACCAAGACCGTTCCCTATGTCACCGACGCGCTCAAAGCGTATCGCTTCACCATCCGTCTTGGCGCGGCGACCAATACTGACGACGCAGAGGGCGACATCATCGCAACCAGCCCGCTGCGCCCCACCGATGCGGAGATCCGCGCCGCCCTGCCGCGCTTTGTCGGCGACATCCTGCAGGTGCCGCCGAAATTCTCTGCCGTGAAGATCGACGGCGAACGCGCCTATGCGCTGGCCCGCGATGATGAGGCATTCGAGATCGCCGCCCGCCCGCTCTATGTCGACAGCCTCGACCTCGTCGAGCGGCCCGACCCCGACACCGCCGTGCTCGAGATGGTCTGCGGCAAGGGCGGATATGTGCGCTCTGTCGCCCGCGATCTCGGTGCAGCACTCGGCTGCCATGCACATGTCACGTCGCTCCGCCGCATCTGGTCCGGTCCGTTCGACACCGAGGGTGCATTGACGCTGGAGGCGCTCGAGGCGATGGCTCGCACACCGGAGCTCGATGCGCATCTGCGCCCATTGCAGGACGGGCTGCTTGACCTGCCAATGCTGCCCTGCACGCCCGAAGGCGCGGCCCGGATGCGCAACGGCAACCCGGGCATGGTTCTGGCCGCGCCGGATATCGACTATGGCGATATCGCCTGGGCCAGCTACCAGGGCACGCCCGTCGCCATCGGCACCTATCGTAGCGGCGAACTGCACCCGGCGCGGGTCTTCAACCTTCCAGAGGGCGGATGATTTCGCGCGACCATGTCAAGGGCGACGCTCCCTCGACCGCACTCTATTCCGACTGCACAGGCTACCGCTACGCGCTCACCCGCGCCTGGAACGCCTCCGGCAGACGGCTTCTCTTCATCATGCTCAACCCGTCGAAGGCGACCGAACTGGTCAACGACCCGACGGTCGAGCGCTGCGAGCGCCGCGCCCGAGCGCTCGGATACGGCGCCTTCCGGGTCTGCAACATCTTTGCCTGGCGCGAGACCGATCCCACCGCGCTGCGCCGCGCCACCGATCCGGTCGGGCCGGAAAACGACGCCGTACTGCGCAACAGCGCGGCCTGGGCAGACGACATCCTCTGCGCCTGGGGCATTCACGGCGCGCATCTCGGCCGAGCAGATGCGGTCGCCGCGCTCCTCCTCGCCACCGGTCGCCCGCTCCTCTGCCTCGGCCTGACCCGCGCCGGCCACCCGCGCCACCCTCTCTATGTCAGCTACGGCACGCGGCCGATGCGTTGGACTCCCCTCTGATCCTGAGAAACTCCTTCCGTTTGCTCCGGATTCCCCTTATACGCGCGCATCCGTCCGAATCCCGGGCGGTCCTCTCTCCAAGGGCCCTGCTGGACGACATCCCGGCTTGCGCCATCAACTCGAACCTCAAGGAGACCCCGATGTCGATCACTGTCGAAGAAAAGGCCCGCGTCATTTCGGAATATGCGACCAAGGAAGGCGACACCGGTTCGCCCGAAGTCCAGGTCGCCGTCCTTACCTCGCGGATCAACACGCTGACCGAGCATTTCAAGACCCACAAGAAGGACAACCACTCCCGTCGTGGTCTCCTGAAGCTCGTCGCGCAGCGCCGCAAGCTGCTGGACTACCTCAAGGCCAAAGACGAGGCTCGCTACAACGACCTCATCGGCCGCCTCAGCATCCGCCGCTGACGTCTGACGGGCCCTGAAAGGGCCTGTCCACTCAACCTCCTCGGCCAACGAATGGCATGACGGTCTCGACCGGCGGTCGGCCTCGTGTTTCGTTGGCCGAGAGAAGGTTCTTTGCGGTCATTTTCGGTAAGCGGGGCCTCGAGAGCGCCCGAAGTGTCACAGTGGTGCCGCAGAACACGCTCCCATAGTCTCGCACGAACGACGTCGTTCTACTCCCACCGTTGAAGCTCCGGCTGTGCGGTCACGAAGTCTTCGAAAAGGGATCAGGAAGCGCACCGCAACTCGGGCGGTTGGTGCTCAATTGATCATTGTACAGTAAAACGTTCGCACCGGGCCCGGCGCTCCGCCCGCCTGCTGCATCTGCAATCGGAGGTGTCAAAATCGCGCACCTCAGACAGGATGACAGTATCTGGTCGAATAGTATACCAAATGAAATGATGGCCTTGGTCCGACAGAGGGAACCATCCCGTGACGGCTCGTAGCCCTTTCCAAGAACAAGAACTTCCGGACAACGGAACTGAGTCAAACAACGCCCGGACCATGTGGCCGGCAATGCATCAGGGAGAGAGAAAACCATGAAAAGACGTGCGATTCTGAAGAGCGCTGCGATGGCTGTCGCGGCATTCGCCGCATTCGGCGCGCCTGAAGCGAGAGCCGAATGGCCCGAACGCCCGATCACCCTCATCGTTCCTTGGGGCGCAGGCGGCGGCACCGATGCTGTCGGACGCATCTTCGCCAACCTTCTGGAACAGGAACTCGGAACCCCGGTGAACGTCGTCAACCGCACCGGTGGCAGCGGCGTCGTTGGGCATTCGGCCATCGCGTCGGCAAAACCCGACGGCTATACGCTGGGCGTGGTAACGGTCGAAATCGCGATGATGCACTGGGTGGGCCTGACCGACCTGAGCTATGAAGACTACACTGTCATCGGCCAGGTGAACTTCGACGCGGGCGGCCTGATGGTGAGCACGGACTCGCCGTATCAGACCGCCGCCGACCTGATCGCCGCGATCAAGGCGGAGCCGGATGGGACCTTCAAGGCGTCCGGAACCGGTCAGGGCGGCATCTGGCATCTTGGCGGCGCCGGCTGGCTTCTGTCCGAAGGTGTGGACCCGGCCAAGGTACCGTGGGTTCCCAGCGAAGGCTCGGCTCCGGCCCTCAAGGACATGGTCGCCGGTGGCGTTGACTACGTCACCTCGTCGCTGGCCGAGGGCCGGGCGCTGATCGAGGCCGGGAAAGTGACGCCGCTTGCCAATATGGGCGAGGAGCGCCTCGACATCTTCCCCGACGTGCCGACCCTCAAGGAAGCAACGGGATCTGACTGGACGATCGGCGTCTGGCGGGTGATCGGCGGCCCGAAGGGGATGCCCGACGAAGTCGTCAACAAGCTCGTTCCGGCGCTCGAGAAGGCATATAACAGCCCGGAATACAAGGAATTCATGGACGGACGCGGCTTCGGGATGCAGTGGCGCCCTTCCACCGAAGCCTATGAGTTCATGAAGGTGAACGACGAGAGCTTCGGCGAAGTCATGAAGAAGGCGGGCCTGGCGAAATAAGCACGCCCTTCTGCAATGCCGGGCGGAAGGATCACGTGTCCTTCCGCCCGATCTTTCCACACCGGAGGTGAGGATCGTCCCTTGAAGTTCAACGATGCCGTTTCAGGTGTGTTCTTCATCCTGTTTGCGCTGCTACTCTTCTATCTCACCAGCGATTATCCCGGCCTCTACGGCCAAGCCTACGGTCCCGATCTGTTCCCGCGCCTGATCGCGGCCCTGATGGGCCTTTCCGGGGTGGTTCTGGTCTTCAAGGGAGCAAGAGAGTGGTCCGTGATCCCCGGCGTGACGATGGCCGACTGGATGCGGTCGCCCCGGCATGTCGGCAATTTCTTCGCAGTTCTGTTGGCCCTGGTCCTGTATATTCTTCTGTCCGACTGGCTGGGCTTCATCATCACCGGAAGCGCCGTGCTTTTTGGCTTGATGATCCGGTTGCGCGGACCGGCGTATTGGAAGTCGTCTATCTTGATTGCGTTGCTGACTGTCGTGGTCATCCAGTTCTTCTTTGGCCAGATGCTCCGGGTCCCACTTCCTTGGGGTCTTCTCGAGAATTACGCTTGGTAGGGGACGAACATGGACATCATGCTTCAGGCCATTGGCCTCGTATTCGACCCGCAAGTCCTCCTGGTGATCTTGTTTTCGGGTGCTTTCGGAATGTTCATGGGGGCGATTCCGGGGCTTTCCGCGACGATGGCCACCGCGCTACTCGTGCCCGTGACCTTTTTCATGCCGCCCGTGCCCGCGCTCGCCTCGATCGTGACCGCAACGGCGATGGCGATCTTCGCCGGCGACCTGCCGGGGGCGCTTCTGCGCATTCCCGGCACACCCGCCTCCGCGGCCTATACGGACGAGGCCTATGCCATGACCCGCAAGGGACAGGCCGAACTCGTGCTCGGCGTAGGGCTTTGCAGTGCGGTGATCGGCGGCCTGTTCGGTGCGCTGGTGCTCACTTTCACGGCCCCGGCCCTTGCGGAATTTGCGTTGAAATTCAGTTCGTTCGAGTATTTCTGGCTGGCATGTCTCGGCCTCACCTCGGCCGCCTTCATTTCGACCGATGTGCCCGTGAAGGGGGTTATCTCGCTGATGATCGGGCTCCTGATCGCGACCGTCGGCATCGACCCGACCGCTGGCCATCCGCGCTTCACGTTCGGCAGCGTCGAGCTCATGGGGGGCGTGAACTTCATCCCCGCCATGATCGGGATGTTCGCGGTCGCCGAAGTGTTGCGCTCGGTCACCTCAACCGCCGAACCGGTAAAGGTCAAGTTCGGGCATTTTGGAAATGTCTTCCGCGGCGTCGGCGGGGTACTGCTTCGATACAAGAAGAATCTGCTGCGCGGCAGCGTGATCGGCACGCTGGTCGGAGCTCTGCCGGGCGCGGGATCGGACATCGCCGCATGGATCTCCTATGCCGTCTCGAAGAAATTCTCGAAGGAGCCGGAGAAGTTTGGCACCGGACATGTCGAGGGGATCGTCGATGCCGGGGCCAGCAACAATGCCGGGCTGGGCGGCACCTGGGTGCCCGCCCTCGTTTTCGGCATCCCCGGTGACTCCATCACCGCGATCGTCATCGGGGTTCTCTACGTCAAGGGCATGAATCCCGGTCCGACTGTGTTTCTCGAACAGCCGGAGCTGATCTACTCGGTCTTCGTGACCTTCTTCCTGGCAAACCTCTTCATGATTCCGCTGGGATATGTGGCGATCAAGTCCTCGACACAGTTGCTCCGGGTCCCAAGAAATGTGCTGATGCCGATCATCCTGATGTTCTGCATTGTCGGCACCTTCGCCATCAACAACACCGTCTTCGGCGTCGGCATCATGGTGGTGCTCGGTCTGGTGGCCTACGTGATGGAGGAGAACGGGTTCCCGATTGCGCCCGCGATCCTCGGGCTCGTTCTGGGCGGATTGCTGGAGCGCAGCTTCATGACCTCGATGATCAAGGCAGACGGCAACCTCCTTGCCTTTTTCGAGCGTCCCATCGCGGCGGTTCTCGGGATCATCACCGTGATGATCTGGTTCTCTCCGCTGGTCTTGCGAATGCGACGGAAGGGGGCATCGCCTGCCGGGGATGTCTGACGCAGATTGGGACCGCGCATTGCCGGTTGAGCATGGTCGAGCGTTCTGCGACGTCGGCGAGTGAAGAGTTGCACCCCGCTCAGGTGGCCGTGACTCCCAAATCGTGACACATGCTCACCGTGCGGCATGGCATTGCACGTAACCGCAATTTCCCCGGCGAAGGCGCCCTCGAGTCTCACGCCCGCATTTGTAATGCAGCCTTCGACGACGGAGGCTTCACGAGCGGGAGACACGGACTCCGGGCCAGACCGATCCACCGGATACCGTGACTGACCTCCCGAACGGGAGAAGGCCCCCGCCTTCCGGCAGGGGCCCTCATTCCTTCGATCTCTCCGCCGCCTCAGAGGCCGGTGGAAACGTCGATCGTGTTGCCCTCTTCGAGGGTCACATAGGCTTTCTTGACGTCCTTCCGCTTGCCGAGCTGGCCGCGGAACCGCTTGACCTTGCCTTTGGTGACGGTCGTGTTGACCGCTTTCACCTTCACACCAAAGAGACCTTCGACGGCTTCCTTGATCTGCGGCTTGTTCGCGTCGATCGCGACCTCGAAGACGACCGCGTTGGCCTCGGAGGCCATGGTCGACTTCTCGGTGATGACCGGCTTGCGGATCACGTCGTAAAATTCGGCTTTCACGCTCATTTCAGACGGGCCTCCAGAGCTTCGACACCCGCCTTCGTGATCACGAGCGTGTCACGCTTGAGGATGTCCATGACGTTGGCACCGATCGAGGGCAGCACGTCCAGACCTTCGATATTGGCAGCGGCGCGAGCGAAGTTTTCGTTCACTTCCGAGCCATCGATGATCAGCACACGCTTCCAGCCGAGTTCCTTGACCTGCTTGGCCAGGATCTTGGTCTTGGCTTCGTCCAGCGCCGCGGTCTCGATGATCACGAGGTTGCCGGAGGCCACCTTGGACGACAGCGCGTGCTTCAGGCCGAGCTTGCGGACCTTCTTGGGAAGGTCGTGGGCATGGCTGCGCGGGGTCGGGCCCTTGTAGATACCACCCTTGCGGAAGATCGGCGCGTTGCGGTCGCCGTGGCGGGCGCCACCGGTGCCCTTCTGGCGATAGATCTTCTTGGTCGAGTAGCTGGTTTCCGAGCGGGTCTTGACCTTGTGGGTGCCAGCCTGCGCCTTGTTGCGCTGCCAGCGGACCACGCGGTGCAGGATGTCGGCACGCGGCTCTAGGCCGAAGACGTCTTCGGAGAGTTCCACGTCGCCGGCGGCCCCGCCGTCGAGCTTGATCACGTCGAGTTTCATTCCTCGCCTTCCTTCTTCTCGGCTTGGATTTCCTCCTCGGCCTTCTTCAGCGCCGCGGCCTCGGCGGCCGCCTGTTCAGCCAGAGCCGCCTCTTCGGCCGCCTTTGCCTCGGCCTCGGCCTGGGCAGCGGCTTCTTCGGCGAGACGCTTGGCTTCAGCGGCAGCCGATCTCAGTGCCGCAGGCAGGATCGCGTTCTCCGGGAACGGCTTCTTGACGGCGTCCTTGATCGTCACCCAGCCGCCCTTGGAGCCGGGAACCGCGCCCTTGACCATGATCAGGCCGCGGTCGGCATCGGTGCGAACGACCTGCAGGTTCTGCGTGGTGACGCGTGCCGCGCCCATGTGGCCGGCCATCTTCTTGCCCTTGAACACGCGGCCCGGGTCCTGACACTGACCGGTGGAACCGTGCGAGCGGTGCGAGATCGAGACGCCGTGCGAGGCGCGCAGGCCACCGAAATTGTGCCGCTTCATGGCACCGGCGAAGCCCTTGCCGATCGAGGTGCCGGACACGTCGACATACTGACCTTCGAAGTAATGGTCCGCCGTGATCTCCTCGCCGACGTCGATGAGGTTCTCGGGGGCGACGCGGAACTCGGCCACCTTGCGCTTCGGCGCCACGTTCGCCTTGGCGAAATGGCCGCGCATCTGCTGGCTGGTCCGCTTGGCCTTGGCCGAGCCGGCGCCAAGCTGGACGGCGGTGTAGCCGTCACGCTCGAGCGTCCGCTGGTCGACGACCTGCAGATTGTCGAGGTGGAGCACGGTCACCGGAACCTGGCGGCCGTCCTCGAGGAACAGGCGGGTCATCCCCACCTTCTTTGCGATAACTCCAGAGCGCATAGTTCCATGCCCTCCTTAGTTCAGCTTGATTTCGACATCGACGCCGGCGGCGAGGTCGAGCTTCATCAGCGCGTCCACGGTCTGCGGCGTCGGGTCGACGATGTCGAGCAGGCGCTTGTGGGTGCGGATCTCCCACTGGTCGCGCGACTTCTTGTCGATATGCGGTCCACGGAGAACCGTAAACTTCTCGACCTTGTTCGGCAGCGGGATCGGGCCGCGCACCTGGGCGCCCGTCCGCTTGGCGGTGTTGACGATCTCAAGCGTGCTGGCGTCCAGCACGCGGTAGTCGAACGCCTTCAGCCGAATGCGGATGTTCTGGCTTTGCATTGTCAGTCAGCCTTGTTCTCGGCATTGGGGTTGAGAGGTCGAATGCGGCTCATTCCACACCCGGCGTCGAACCCGGTATCAACGATTGGGGCAGGCCCGGCAGGCCCACCCCGACATCTCGCATCGAGTATGTATTACTCGATGATCTTGGAGACGACGCCGGCGCCGACGGTGCGACCGCCCTCGCGGATGGCGAAGCGCAGCTTCTCTTCCATCGCGATCGGTGCGATCAGCT
>NZ_SELO01000213.1 GCF_004146235.1 Tropicimonas sp. IMCC6043
CCATCCACCGCAGGATCGGGACCGGCCTCCACCCAGGACCGCAACTCCGAGATCTGATCGGCGTCGAGCCGCCGCGGCCGCGCCCCGCCCGGCAGGGTCACGAGCCCGGCAAGATCTGGAGTGCCCCATCTGAACTGGTCCACCGTTATGTTTAGGAAGCGGAGGACAGAGAATGGCAAACAAGCGGCACAAGCCAGAGGAGATAGTTCAGAAGTTGCGGCAGGTTGATGTGCTTGTCGGGCAAGGCATGGCACGCGTTGATGCGATCCGCGAGGTA
>NZ_SELO01000214.1 GCF_004146235.1 Tropicimonas sp. IMCC6043
CATAGTGGAGAAAGAGGTTTGCCAGCAGAGGGCTGATTACCCCACCCTGCGGTGTGCCTCGTTCCCTTCCGACGATACTTCCGTCCGGCATCTGCACCGGCGCCTTCAGCCATCTTTCGATGTACAATAGCACCCATGGGCAATTGGTGAGAGGTGGCTCGGGAAATCTGAACGGGTGAGTTAGGTGGATTTTCCGCTCCCGATCCGGCAGCGATGCCGGGAAGAAGGAGCGAAAGATGGCAAGACGTCCGAGAAGAAACCACAGTGCCGCGTT
>NZ_SELO01000215.1 GCF_004146235.1 Tropicimonas sp. IMCC6043
CCATCCACCGCAGGATCGGGACCGGCCTCCACCCAGGACCGCAACTCCGAGATCTGATCGGCGTCGAGCCGCCGCGGCCGCGCCCCGCCCGGCAGGGTCACGAGCCCGGCAAGATCTGGAGTGCCCCGTCTGAACTGGTCCACCGTTATGTTTAGGAACGTCTGATCAACACGTTCGGCTTCGCCGAGAAGTCCGCCTGAATGTTCTGGGGTGCCGCGGCCCGTCCGAAGGTCCCAGGATTGGCGGTTTCGGGGCCGTCTGCGTGGCGTCGCAG
>NZ_SELO01000216.1 GCF_004146235.1 Tropicimonas sp. IMCC6043
TCCTGCACCTGATGCGGGTGCCGAGCTGCACGAAAGATGAGGGTAGGCCCCTCGGAGCCGGCCGTCAGGGGCAGGCTTCAAGCCACTGCAAGCTGCGACGGTAAAGAGCCGTGGTGGTGAGCGTTGCAGAAAAGGGCGGGCTTCGGGCCCGTCAGGTACGGTCTGGAGAGACGAGCGCAAGCGAACCGCTGATGACGTGTCGAAAAGTGCAAGATGATGTCGAAACCGGGGGGAACTCGTTAACCCGGGACGAGTCTGGGAGGCGACCTGATT
>NZ_SELO01000217.1 GCF_004146235.1 Tropicimonas sp. IMCC6043
TCTACCGCGAAGAAAGGCTGCAGGTGAGGAAGCGCGGCGGCCGGAAGCGGGCGCTCGGAACCCGCAGGCCGATGCTGGTGCCCGAGCGACCCAATGAACGCTGGAGCCTGGATTTCGTATCGGACGCCTTCACCGACGGGCGCAGGTTCCGGGTGTTGGCCATCGTCGATGACTTCAGCCGCGAATGCCTGGCGCTGGTCGCAGACACGTCTCTCTCCGGGCTACGTGTCATCCGCGAACTGACGGCGATCACGGCACGACGCGGACGGCC
>NZ_SELO01000218.1 GCF_004146235.1 Tropicimonas sp. IMCC6043
GGAAGGATGTGAAGAACTTCCAAAGAACTCATCTTGCCCAGCATGTTCTTCTTCAACGCGATCCCGGTGCCGAAATCCCGCGCCTCCCCCATCCTGGTCAGCATGTAGAGGACGGGGTAGAACCGCGCCCCTGGGCTCCAGCCACGGAAATGGCCTGGTTCGATCCGAAGGCCACCATGCCAGAGGCGGAGTTAAGTGATCCATGCCCTCGCTGCGGAAAACCCCGTTCTCGAGGCGCCGATCACGGCTCCAAACGCTTGTTCTAGACCTA
>NZ_SELO01000219.1 GCF_004146235.1 Tropicimonas sp. IMCC6043
ACCAGCGGGCGCCGGTGATGGCGCGGGCGACCGCGGAGAGCGAGGGATAGGTCTCCTTGTTCCACCGGTAGCCTGCCTCGGTCACCTCGACCGAGTGAGTCGTTCCATTCCACTCGCGCAGCAGACGGCCGCCGGGCTTGAGGTCGGGGACAGAGTTCCCAACATCGCCGGCCATCTTCTTCTGTAGCTCAGTGACGAAGCCGCGCGGCAGGCCGCCGCGCTGGCGGGCCTGGACTTCGAAGGCAATGAAACGGCGCAGGAAGGACTGGCT
>NZ_SELO01000220.1 GCF_004146235.1 Tropicimonas sp. IMCC6043
TCTCCTGGCTCTTCAGGATCGCGATGATCTGTTCTTCGCTGAACCGTGATCTCTTCATTCCGTTCGTCTCCTCGTTTGGGACGGACTCTACTTCAAACCGGAGGAAGAGACGGGTCTCAGGTCAGCCGTCTTATTGAGGAAAAGGGTGGTGTCAGACAGATTCGAACCAGTCTACGCAAGGGCAGGACCGCTGTCCCTTATGCCGCACCTAGTTGACGCCACTCGGCGAGAGCAGCGGCGCGGTTCTTCTTGAAGTTGGCTCTGGGGGAG
>NZ_SELO01000221.1 GCF_004146235.1 Tropicimonas sp. IMCC6043
GGGGATGACGGCTATTCGATAGCTGTTACGCATTGAACCTGTCCACGCGAAGTCTCACGCTTCGAGCCATTCCCGGAAGGCTGTGCCATAATCCGGATGCCAGCGCGAGAGCGGCGGACGGTTTTCGATGATGTCGCCGGCAGCCCAGGCGATCCGTTTCTCGTCGGTCTGCCGATCGACTTCGTTGTCGGGACAGAGGATGTAGAAATCCCCCGCCTCGACCCGGTCGAACAGGAAGGTCACTGTCTGTTCGGGCGTCCAGGCGCCTG
>NZ_SELO01000222.1 GCF_004146235.1 Tropicimonas sp. IMCC6043
CATGCGGCCGGCAGTGGCGCTTCATCGATATCTTCGAGAATTCCAATGCCGCGTTCCTGTCCCGGTTCTTCGTCACGAAATCCTCCAGCACTTCGCCCGCGCGGTCCTGAGCCCGTCAGCGGTAGTGCTGCACGCCGTTGATCTTCACGAACAGGCGAGTGGCGCGGGGGACTTTCACCCCCGCGCTCTCTCAGAACCGGACGTGATACTCTCGCATCATCCGGCTCCCATTGTTCAGCCATATCCGTGCAACAGCGGCCAGTG
>NZ_SELO01000063.1 GCF_004146235.1 Tropicimonas sp. IMCC6043
CGCTTCTTCTTCATCGCGTCGGTCATGCTCGGGAAGGCGGGCTGTTTCGGCATCGTCGGCGCTCCTCTCGCGGATACACAGACCCTATCAGATCACGCCCAGAGGCGAAGGTTCTTCAGACTTTCCTTAAGTAATCCGTCTAACGCGTTGCTCGACACACTGAGCGAAGAACGCCCGAACCTCTTCGTGGCTATCCACGACACACCACACAAGGGTATGTAATGACTTCGAAACCCATCGAACGCGAAGCTTTCGACCTTGTGATCCCTCAATTGAAGGCACAGGGGTATCGCGTCTACACTGAAGTCTCTCCGCAGTTGCTGCCGAAGGGACTCGGCAACTATCGACCCGACCTCCTCGCTATTGGACCCAGAAAGAACCTACTTGTTGAGATACGCCAAGGTGAGACTCTAGGTGAGATATCAAGGACCGTTCAGGAGTTCTTGAGAGAAAATCCCAATTGGGAAAGAAAGGTCTTTTTCTTTCAAGCTAGAAAAAGCGACGACCTGCAAGCCGTTGAAGAGAAGATCATCATCGAGGAATTATTTCGTTCGAAACAGTTGCTCAAAGATGGTCACAGCGGACCCGCGCTATTGGTCGCTTGGGCTAGCTTGGAAGCTACTGTGCGAAATCAAAGGTACAGCGAATTCAATAGGCCGCAGTCGCCCGGAAGAATTGTCGACAAGCTAGCAGAGGATGGAACAGTCACGCCAAATCAGGCTGACATGCTTCGCCGCCTTCTGAAAGCCAGAAACTCCTATATTCACGGCGTTCTCGATGTACGAATCGGGTACAACGATCTTCGGGACTTTTTGGCAATCGTGGCAAGTCTTCAAAGCCGAGCAATTGATCTGTTTTGAGTTTGGCGCATGTGGCCTGCGAATATGTTGACAGCTTACCACTCCCAACGCCCGCACTTCGCCCAAAGGGCCGCGCCCGACCCTGGGTGGGCGCGTCGCTCCGCCGGGTCTGCGCGGTTTATGGAGCAATCCACTGCAACGGCACCGCGTCTTGCCACGTCGCAATGCGCCCTCCCGGGGGGACTGAGAGGGGACCGTGGCCCCGGTGGGGCCGCGAAAGCCCCTCGAAGGGGCGCGGCCCGGGCTGGTTGCCCGGGCCAGGGTTTGGCAGGCGTTGCGCTCCGACGGTGGATCGGGCGGTTCCTGGCGGAGGTTTCGGACGTGACCAGGGCTGAGCGCTCGCAATAGCACATCGCCGGGCCGTGGAACGGCCCGGCGATGGTGCGGTGGCCTCGGGCCGCCGCTCTCAGGTCGGATCCGGGCGAGGCTTGCCCCGCCCGAACCGCGTGTCAGATATCAATGGACGACGGCATCCTGCGGCGGGTGCCGGTTGGTGGACCCGATATGGTCCCCCACGATCAGCCCCTCGACCCCGGCCGAGACATTGACCACGGAGCCGTCCATCACGTCGCCGGACAGGATCAACTCGGCCAATTCGTCCTGCAGCGCCTTCTGGATCACCCGCTTGAGCGGACGCGCCCCGAAGACCGGGTCGTAGCCCTCGTCCGCGAGCCATTTCCGCGCCGCCGCATCGAGCGAGAGCGTGATGCCGCGCCGTGCCAGCCGCCGGTCGAGATGGCCAAGCTGGATCTCGACGATACCGTCCATGTCCGCCCGGCTCAGCCGGTCGAAGATGATGATCTCGTCGAGCCGGTTGAGGAATTCCGGCCGGAAATGCGTTTTCACCGCATCCATCACGTCGCGGCGAGCCGCGCTCGTGTCCGCACCCTCCGGCAGCTGGCTGAGCGCCTGCGAGCCGAGGTTGGAGGTCAGCACGATCAGCGTCTGCTTGAAGTCCACCCGGTGCCCCTGACCGTCGGTCAGCACACCGTCGTCGAGCACCTGCAGGAGCACGTTGAACACGTCCGGATGCGCCTTCTCGACCTCGTCGAAGAGCAACACCTGGTAGGGCCGCCGCCGCACCGCCTCGGTCAGGACGCCGCCCTCGTCATAGCCGACATAGCCCGGCGGCGCGCCGATCAGACGGGCGACCGAGTGCTTCTCCATGAACTCCGACATGTCGATGCGGACCATCGCGCTGTCATCGTCGAAGAGATACTCCGCCAGCGCCTTGGTCAGCTCGGTCTTGCCGACGCCGGTCGGCCCGAGGAACAGGAACGACCCGAGTGGCCGGCCCTCCTCGTTGAGCCCGGCCCGCGCGCGGCGCACCGCGTTGGACACGGCGGTCACGGCCGTTTCCTGGC
Source organism: Tropicimonas sp. IMCC6043 (assembly GCF_004146235.1). GTDB lineage: Bacteria > Pseudomonadota > Alphaproteobacteria > Rhodobacterales > Rhodobacteraceae > Tropicimonas. The sequence goes on from NZ_SELO01000063.1 coordinate 2,225, forward strand.
CGACCACCCGGCGCCCGAGTTCCTCTTCCATGCGCAGGAGCTTCTCGCGCTCGCCCTCGAGCATCTTCGAAGTCGGGATGCCGGTCCAGCGCTCCACCACCTCGGCAATCTGCTCGGGCCGCACGGCCTCCTCGACCATCAGCTGGTCCTCGGCATTCTCCGCCGACTCGAGCTGTTTCTCGAGCCCCGGGATGATGCCGTAGGAGAGCTCGCCCGCTTTGGCTAGGTTGCCCTCGCGCTTGGCGATGTCGAGCTCCGCCCGCGCCGCGTCGAGTTGTTCCTTGAGGTCGCGCGCGGATTCGAGCTTGTCACGCTCCGACTGCCACTGCGCCGTCATCTCGGCCGAGCGCTGCTGAAGGTTCGACAGCTCCTCTTCCAGCTTCTCCAGCCGGTTGATCGAGGCCGCATCGTCCTCCTTCTTGAGTGCCTCCGCCTCGATCTGGAGTTGCAGGATCTGCCGGTCGAGCTGGTCCAGCTCCTCGGGCTTGGAATCCACCTCCATCCGAAGCCGGCTCGCCGCCTCGTCCATCAGGTCGATCGCCTTGTCGGGCAGGAACCGGTCGGTGATGTAACGGTGGGACAGCGTCGCCGCCGCCACCAGCGCCGAGTCGGAGATCCGCACCCCGTGGTGCAGCTCGTATTTCTCCTTGATGCCGCGGAGGATCGAGATCGTGTCCTCGACCGTCGGCTCCTCGACCATCACCGGCTGGAAACGCCGCGCCAGCGCCGCGTCCTTCTCGACATGCTTGCGATACTCATCGAGCGTCGTCGCGCCCACGCAGTGCAGTTCACCGCGCGCCAGCGCCGGCTTCAGGAGGTTGGAGGCGTCCATCGCCCCGTCCGCCTTGCCCGCGCCCACAAGCGTGTGCATCTCGTCGATGAAGAGTATGATCTCGCCGGCGGCCGCCGTCACTTCCGACAGCACCGATTTCAGGCGCTCCTCGAACTCGCCGCGATATTTCGCGCCGGCGATGAGCGCGCCCATGTCGAGCGCCATCAGTTTCTTGTTCTTCAGGCTCTCCGGCACGTCGCCATTGACGATCCGCAGCGCGAGGCCCTCGGCGATGGCGGTCTTGCCGACGCCCGGCTCGCCGATCAGCACCGGGTTGTTCTTGGTCCGGCGCGAGAGCACCTGCATCGAGCGGCGGATCTCCTCGTCGCGGCCGATGATCGGGTCGATCTTGCCCGCGCGCGCCGCCTCGGTCAGGTCACGCGCGTATTTCTTCATCGCCTCGTAGCCCTCTTCCGCGCTCGCGGTGTCGGCGGTGCGCCCCTTGCGCACATCGTTGATCGCGGCGTTGAGCCCCTGCGCGGTCACGGCACCGGCCTCCAGCGCCTCCTTGGCGCCCGAGCGCACGACCGCCAGCGCGGTCAGGATCCGTTCCACGGGAACGAAGCTGTCACCTGCCTTGGAGGCGATCTTCTCCGCCTCGTCGAGCACCCGGCCGAGCTTCTGGTCGAGATAGACCTGCGCCCCGTCGCCCGACACTTTCGGCATCTTGGCAAGCGCCGCGTCGACAGCCTCGAGCACGCGCTCCGGCGATCCGCCCGCGCGCTTGATAAGGTTCGAGGCCAGCCCCTCCTCGTCGTCCAGGAAAGCCTTCAGAAGATGTTCGGGCACCATCCTCTGGTGCTCCTCGCGCATCGCGATCGTCTGCGCGGCCTGAAGGAACCCGCGCGACCGCTCCGTGAACTTCTCCATGTTCATCGGTCATTCTCCTTGTCCAAGCGCCCGTTTTCGAACGGCCCACCACGCGGCACCGCCCATCTGGGCCTTCGGGATCAATCTGGGGTGCCGCCTGGTGCGCTGCAAGGCCGATGTTGCATTTTTGCCATCCGCCCCGACGCTTCGTCCTTGTCGCACTCGCGCCGTCCGACTAAGCAGGCGCGAGCCGGCAAAGGAGAACCCCCATGTCCGATGACCGCCTGATCGTCGCCCTCGACGTCCCCAACGCCCTGGCCGGGCTGGAACTGGCAGGCCGGATCGGCGACGCCGTTTCCTTCTACAAGATCGGCCTCGGCATGCTGACGGGCGGGGGGCTGGCGCTCGCAAACGAGCTGAAGGGCGAGCACGGCAAGCGCATCTTCCTCGACATGAAGCTGTTCGACATCGGCGCGACGGTGGAGGCGGCGGTGCGCGGGCTGGCGCAGTTCGACCTCGACTTCCTCACTGTCCACGGCGACCCGCATGTCGTCCGCGCCGCCTGCGAGGGCCGGGGCGGCAAGGAGATGAAAATCCTCGCCGTCACCATCCTGACCTCGCTCGACCGGAGCGACCTCGACGCGAGCCTGATCAAGCCCGGCGATCTGCAGGAGATCGTCCTCGAACGCGCGGCCATTGCCTTCGCGGCCGGCGCCGACGGGGTCATCGCTTCGCCGCAAGAGGCACCCCTGATCCGTGCCCTGCCCGAGGCGGAGGGGCGGCTGATCGTGACACCGGGCGTGCGGCCGGCCAATGCTGCACTCGGCGACCAAAAGCGCGTGACCACCCCGGCCGAGGCGATCGCCGGCGGCGCCGATCACATCGTCGTCGGCCGCCCGGTCTGGCAGGCCGAGAATCCGCGCGCCGCCGCCGAGGCGATCCTGCACGAGCTCTTGAGCCCGCAGGCCCGGCAACCAAACCGCTGACACGGAGTCTGGTTGTTCGGTTCCGACGATTCATCCTGTTGCCTGGAACAGACCTGCGAACCCAGCATCATGGAGCCGCTCCGTGCCTGGCCCTTTTGGTCAGGACACGTCCAACTTCGCCAGAAGCCTGGTGAGTGCCGTCACCTGCTGATCCCCCAGCCCCGCATCCATGCCCCGCTGAAGCAGGTCACGCAGCAGCCGTGGCAATTCATCGGGTGCGCCGAGGGCGCGGCAGGTGCCGAGCACATCCTCGAAAGCTGCGTGATAGACGCCGAGCGACGCCGGCGGATCGGCGAAGTTCCCGTCCGGTACTGTCGCCGCGAAGAGGTCGAAATAGTCATGCACGATCCGGATCGTCAGAGGGAGCACCTCGACATAGTCCTTCATCGAAATGCCGGCCTTCTCGCACAGGATCGCGCCATAGATCATGCCGAACATGAACCCTTGTCGCGGCAGCACCAGCGACGCGTAGATCGCCGCCAGCGCGATTGGGTCCTCTCCGATCCTGGCCGATGCGCCGCCCAGCGTGGTCAGGATCTCGCTGCAGCGCGCCCAGGTCTCTTCGCGCCCCACGACAAGTATCGCGCTGTCCGCGCTGCCGATATCCTTGGGGAAGACCGAAATCATCCCGATCAGGCAGTCCGCGCCACGCGCGTGGATCCAGTCCATCAGAGAATTCGCCTCGGCGGACTCCCCTGTGCTGAGCTCGATGATCGTCTTTCCCGACAGCGCGGCGGGCTCGGCCCCGAGCAAGGCGCGCGTATCGCCGTGAGAGCGAATGCAGGTGATTGTGACATCGCTTGCCCGGATAGCCTCGGACGGAGAGGCCGCCAGCGTTGCGCCCGCCTCGACAAGGCGCGCGGCCTTGTCGGCGGTTCGGTTCCAGACGGTCAACCGGTAGCCGTTGTCGAGGAGTTCCCGAGCCAATGCGGTGCCCATGGCTCCGAGGCCGATGACAGAAACCGATTGCATGGTGCCCTCCCCCTGCGCGTGTCCGGCAGGGTCAGGATAGCAAATTCCGGCGCGCGGCTCCAAATTGCGGGGCCGGACCGCGGTGTGGCAGTGGGCCCGGCGGCGCGTCAGGTCTCGATGATGTCGTGGTCGAAGAGCTTGACCGAACCGCCATCGCTCAGACGATCGTGACCGAACTGGGCCGCTCGCAGGACTGGAAGCTCAATCTCGGAAGAACGCGCCGGCGAGACATCGGCCGCCTCGCGGCAATGGCCGACGCGACGACAAGATTGCCGTTTCTGGATGCCCGGCTGGGATAGCGACCCGTGAAGTGTGCCTCGTTTGTCATCGCGCATTTCCACCACCCACATCCGACTCAACCAACCACTGGACCTTCGAGAAAAACCGATGAGAACGCTCCACATGATCCAAGGGGTTTCCACGCTGGCGCTCGGCTTCTGCGTCGCGGTGACTGCGGTTGCCGATGCCTGCACCGGCATAACCCTCACAGCCGAGGACGGCAGCGTCATCCATGCCAGGACGGGTGAATTTGGCACCCCGTTGGATGTGCGCATCCTGATCATGCCAAGCGGCATCACCCAGACCGGCGGTCAGGTGACAGCGTCGAAGCCGGCCAGTTGGACGGCCAAGTATGGCTTCGTCGGGGTAAATGCCCACGGCGCACCGGCCGCACTCGACGGGATAAACGAGGCAGGACTCGCGGCCGGGGCCTTCTACTTTCCCGACTATGCCGACTACGCAACGGTATCCTCGGCCGACGACGGGACCGTCGTGAGCCCGCTCCTGTTCGTTAACTGGGTGCTGACCAATTTTGCGACCATCGAGGAGGTCCGCGCCGCCCTGCCCGGCATCAAGGTCTCGGGTGCGCCGCTTGCGGACTGGGGTGGGATCGTCGCGCCTTTTCATTGGATCGTACAGGACCCGTCGGGCGAATCCATCGTCATCGAACCGGTTGACGGGCAGCTCAAGGTCTATGACGACCCGCTCGGAGTGATTACCAATGCGCCCACCTTCGACTGGCATTTGACCAACCTTCGGAACTTCATCTACCTCAGCCCGCTGAATGTCCCCCCGGTTACACTCGACGGGCTCGAGCTGAAGCAGCTCGGCCAGGGCTCGGGTCTCGCCGGACTGCCCGGCGATTTCACTCCACCCTCCCGCTTCGTGCGCGCTGTCGTCTTTTCCCAAACGGCATTTCCATCCGCAACCGGCCCCGAAGCGGTGGAAGAGGCGTTTCATATCCTCAACCAGTTCGACATTCCGCGTGGAGCAGTCGTCGGGGTAGACGACGGCAAGCCCCAGGCGGACATAACTCAGGCCACGGTCGCCGCCGACACCAGGGCGCGGAAGTTCTACATGCACACCTTCAAGAGCCGGCAGATCCAGATGATCGACCTCTCCAAGATTGACTTCGAAACGATCGGCGTGGTCCAGATCGATCCGCCGTCGACGGAAAGGATCGAGGACGTGACACCGGTGAACTGAGCGCCTTGGCCGCCTGTCACGCAGGCGGCCATCCGCATCCGCAGCTCCTGACCGTCAGTTCTCGTTGATGTCGTGGTCGAAGAGCTTGACCGAACCGCCGCCACGCAGTCCGAAGACCCGGCGCATCACGAGCCAGGCGATGACCGACAGCACCGCGAAAACCACGAGCAACAGAGCGACTGACCCGCTCATCGCCGCGGCGAAGGGACCGCCCACGGCGAGGAGGAGCGCGACCGCGCCCGCGCCCACCGCGAAGCCAAGAAAGATCCAGCCGGGCACGACAACTTCGAGGATGGCGAGCACGAGCCCCGCCACCGCCCAGACCCACCATTCGTTCCAGACCTGAGACATCGCCGTCAGCTCCTTCCGCGCAGCATCTTGAAAGCGTCGCCAAAGGCCTCGAGCGCGTTGGCCGGGAGCACGATCGTCTGCTTGCCGCTGCCGTCGCCGAGCTTGTTCAGCGCCTCGACCTGTTTCAGCGCCACCTGGTATTGCGCCGCTTCCAGCCCGTTGGCCCGGATAGCTTCCGCGACGACACCGGTCGCGTAGGCCTCCGCGTCGGCCTGAATCCGGCGCGCCTTGGCCACCTGCTCGGCGGCGTAGAGTTCCGCATCTGCGTTGAGCTCAATCGCGCGTTTTTGCCCCTCGGCCCGCGTCACCGCAGCGCGCCGCTCGCGCTCGGCATTGAGCTGTTGCAGCATCGCGTCCCGCGTCGCCTGGTCAAGATTGACGTCGAGGATCTCGGCCCGGGTCACCTCGATCCCCCAGTTATCCACCGCGTCCTCGACCGATGCCTTGATCTGGTTGATGAGTTGCGAGCGGTTCGACTGCACCTCGTCGAGGTCCATCTTGCCGATCTCGGCCCGCACGATGCCGGCCACGGTCGTGGCGATGGCGCCATCGACGTCGCGGATCCGGTAGACCGTCTTTTCCGGCTCGAGGATCCGGTAGAAGACGGACGTGTCGATCTGTACCAGCACGTTGTCCTTGGTGATCGCGTCCTGGGTCGCGTTGGGAAGCTGGCGCTCGAGGATAGAGACCCGGTGCGCCACTCGATCGAGGAAGGGCACGATCAGGTTCAGGCCCGGTCCCAGCACCGCGCGCAGCCGGCCGAAGCGCTCGACCACGTATTTCTCGGATTGCGGAACGATCCTCACGCCGAGGAAGACGCAGATGATGATGAAAACGGCCACCAGCAGAAGCACGATGGAACCGCCCGTCAACGAATAGAGGATCTCTTCAATCATGAACCCGTCCTGTCAATTGTCTGGCGCGACTATGCCTCCGGATCATGGCCACGCCTAGGTCACAAATCGACCAATCCGTGTCCCGCGCACAGTTCACCGGCGGCGGATCCGACCATGATGACACAGATCCGCCCGCCAAGCGATTGACGCTGTATCAGCCCACCGTAGCGGTCTCCTCGAGATACCTGCGCAGCCGGGTGCGCATATGCGGAACCGCGCGCTCCGAGGCGATGAACTCGGTCGCCGGCATCAGCCGCCACTCCTGCCCCTCGTCCCCGAACCGCACCTCACCCGGGTCGAACGTGTCGAGCCGGGCCGCGAAGAACCATGTGGCTCCCTGTCCGGGCAGCACGCCGCCATAGCGCCGACGCCAGCGGAGGCTCCACGGATCGAGCACGAGGCCAAGCTCCTCCCAGAGCTCCCGGAGCAAGCAGTCGAGCGGGCTCTCGTCCCCCTCCCGGCCACCGCCCGGCAGGTCCCAAAGGCCAGGAAAGGCGATGCCAGGGCGCTCGTCACGCAGGATCGTCAGCACGTCCGGGCCAACCAGAAGCGCCAGCTTCGCGCCCGAGAAGGCGTCGTCGGACATCTAGCCCATCCCCTCCCACCAGGTCGCGACACAGCTTTGCAGTTCGCGCACCGCATCCGGGCGAGTGACGAACTCGGCCACCGGCATCATCCGCCATTGCTGCCCCTCCTCACCGAAAGTGATCGCGGCCACCATCGGGGGCGTCAGCCGTGCGGTCAGGAAGAGCGCCTCGATCCGGTGCGGCTCGAACTTGACGAAACGCGCGGCGTCGCCGAACGCGTCCTGCGGCAGCGCAATTCCGAATTCCTCCCAGGTCTCGCGGATCGCACAGTCGAGCAGGGTTTCGCCCGTTTCGCGCACGCCCCCCGGCAGGTCCCAGAGGCCCGGATCGGGAATGTGGGCGAAGTCGTCACGCTGGTAACAAAGGATTTCACCACCGCACCAGGCGGCAACCTTTGCGCCGTAGAGGTCCGGCTCGGCCAGGAGCGTCTCGAATGTCATCGCGGTCACGTCCTGTCCCTCCCGAAACCTATCCGCAGGCACCATGGGCGCCTGCTCCGGTCCGTGCAAGGCGCAGGGTCGTGATCCGCCCCCTGCTTGCCGCCCTCCCCGCAGCCCGCTAAAGCAACCCGAAAGGATGGAGGCGGATCATGGCGAGCAACGGACCCGAGGCGGAACATCAGCGCGCGAGCTCGAAACGGGTGGGCGCGCTGCGGACGCTGTTTCCCTTCTTTGCTCCCTATCGGCGCTATGTGTTCCTCGCCGCCATCGCACTGGTCGTCACGGCGGGCGTCTCGCTAATCCTGCCCGTGGCCGCGCGGCGCGTGGTCGACGGGTTCGAATCCGGCGCCGTCGCCCTGCTCGATCGCTATTTCCTCGCCGCGATCGGCATTGCCGCGATCTTCGCCCTCGGCAGCGGCACCCGATACTACATCGTAACCCGGCTCGGCGAACGAGTTGTGGCAGATCTGCGCAAGGCGGTCTTCGAGCGGATGATCTCGATGAGCCCGGCCTGGTTCGAGAAGATCATGACCGGGGAGATCATCAGCCGGATTACCACCGACACGACACTGATCCTTCAGGTCGTCGGTTCCTCGATCTCCTGGTTCCTGCGCAACACGCTGCTTTTCGTTGGCGGCATGGCGATGATGTTCTTCACCTCCGGCAAGCTGACGCTGATGGTGCTGGCGATCATCCCTCTCGTCATCGTGCCGATCCTCGCCCTCGGCCGCCGTCTGCGCACGCTCTCGCGCGAGAACCAGGACTGGATCGCCCGAAGCTCCGGCAACGCCTCCGAGGCGTTGCAGGCGGCGCAAACCGTTCAGGCCTACAGCCACGAGGCCGCCAGCCGCGACCGCTTCGACGAGGTGACCGAGGCCAGCTACCGCGCCGCCAAGACGCGCATCGGGGTGCGGGCGGCTCTGACCATGATCATCATCTTCGTCGTCTTCTCCGGCATCCTCGGCGTGCTCTGGATCGGCGCGCGGGATGTCCGCGCCGGGGCGATGAGCGCCGGCGAACTGGTGCAGTTCCTGATCTATGCGGGCATCATGGCCGGTTCGGTCGCAGCCCTGTCGGAGATCTGGGGCGAGTTGCAGCGCGCCGCCGGCGCCACCGAGCGGCTGACCGAACTCCTCGGCGCCGAGGACACCGTCATCGACCCCGTCGCGCCCCGCGCCCTGCCCGCCCCTGTGCGTGGCGAGATCGCCTTCGAAGACGTGGTCTTCCACTACCCGAGCCGGCCGGGAGATGCCGCACTGAACGGCGTCTCCTTCACGCTCAAGCCGGGCGAGCAGGTCGCCCTCGTCGGTCCGTCCGGCGCTGGCAAGACGACGATCCTCCAGCTCCTCCTGCGCTTCTATGACCCGCAGCAGGGCGTGATCCGACTCGACGGGGTGGCGCTGCCGGAAATGGAGCGCGCCAGCTTCCGCCGGAACCTCGCGCTGGTGCCGCAGGACCCGGTGATCTTCGCCGAGACGGCCCGCGAGAACATCCGCTTCGGCCGTCCGGAGGCGACGGACGCGGAGGTCGAGGCCGCCGCCCGCGCCGCGCAAGCGCATGACTTCATATCCGCCCTGCCCGAGGGCTACGACTCCTATGTCGGCGAGCGCGGCGTAATGCTCTCGGGCGGCCAAAAACAACGCATCGCCATCGCCCGCGCGATCCTGCGCGACGCGCCGGTGCTGCTCCTCGACGAGGCGACCTCCGCCCTTGATGCGGCTTCCGAACGCGCCGTGCAGGAGGCCGTCGCGGCGATGAAGGAAGGCCGCACGACTCTGATCGTCGCCCACCGGCTCGCCACGGTGAAACAGGCCGACCGCATTCTCGTCTTCGAGGCAGGCCGCATCATCGCGGAAGGCACGCATGAGGAACTGGTCGCTCAGGGCGGCCTCTACGCGCGGCTGGCGCGGCTTCAGTTTACCGAAGGTCTGGCGGCGGAGTAAGCCGCCGGGATCGCCGAAACCCCGGGCGGCGGATTGCCGTCCTTTCACCGCGCCGCGCCAGCTGCCAAACCGCTGGACGAAATACGCGCCCGGTTGCCGGTCAAATCCGGTGGTTCTGCGGTTGCGCAAACCTAGATATCTGAGCGATACTTAATTTATCCCCGCTTTCATCCACCAGATGACAGGGAGGAAAGGGATGGGGTTCGCCAGCCTCGCCGACAGAGATGCCATTGACGCCGAAATGGCCTGGGAAGACCGCGATGTCTCCCGAACGATGTATCAGTTCCTGACGGCCGTAAAAGACGCACATGGCGCACGCCCGGCGGTCTCCTTCCAGCTGCGCGCCGACCCGGACGAGCCGGCCGAGACTCTCACCTGGTCGGAACTCCACGCCCGGTCGCTCCAGGCCGCGAACCTGTTCCGCGCGCTCGGCGTCGGCGAAGGCGACACCGTCGCCTGCGTCATGCCCAATTGCACCGAGATGGTCATTTCCCTGCTCGGAGGCTCCATCGCCGGCATCGTCAACCCGATCAACCCTCTGCTCGAGCCGGACCAGATTGCCGCAATCCTGCGTGAGACCAAGGCGCGGGTCGTGGTCACGCTGAAGAGCTTTCCTCGCTCCGACGTGGCCCAGAAGGTCGCCGAGGCGGTCGACCACGCGCCCGGCGTCAAGCATGTGCTCGAGGTGGACCTGTTGCGTTACGTGACCGGGCTCAGGAAACTGGTGATTCCGCTGATCCGGCCGAAGAATATCGTCCACCACACCGCCGCGATGCGCGATTTCGACCGCGAACTCGCCCGCCACCCGACTGACCGGCTGACCTTCGAGGACAGCGCCGGCGACCGTGTGGCGGCTTATTTCCACACCGGCGGCACCACCGGCATGCCCAAGGTGGCGCAGCACCTCTATTCCGGGATGGTCTACAATGGGTGGCTGGGCCAGCGGCTGCTGTTTTCCGAACGCGACGTGGTGATCTGTCCGCTGCCGCTCTTCCACGTCTTCGCTGTCGAGCCGATCCTGATGTCGATGATCGCCTCGGGCGCGCATGTCGTCTTCCCGACGCCGGCGGGCTACCGCGGCGAGGGCGTCTTCGACAATTTCTGGAAACTGGTCGAGCGCTGGAAAGTGACCTTCATGATCGGCGTGCCGACCGCCTTCGCCGCCCTCATGCAGCGCCCGGTAGACGCAGACATCTCGACGCTCAACCTGGCCTTTTCCGGCTCCGCGCCGCTTCCCACCGAACTCTACCACCGGTTCGAGAAAGCCACGGGCGTCGAGATCCTCGAGGGCTACGGGCTGACCGAATGCACGTGCCTGGTGTCGCTCAACCCGCCAGGCAGCGCCAAGAAGATCGGCTCGGTCGGCATCCCCTTTCCACATACCCAGGTCAGGATCCTGCAGCACGGAGAGGACGGCCCGCGGGAATGCGCAGTGGACGAGGTCGGCGAAATCTGCGTCGACAATCCCGGTGTCTATGCCGGATCGACCTATACCGAGGCCGACCGGAACCACGACCTGTTTCACCACGACGTCTACCTGCGCACCGGCGATCTCGGCCGCATCGACGCAGACGGCTATCTCTGGATCACCGGGCGGGCAAAGGACCTGATCATCCGAGGCGGCCACAACATCGACCCGGCGATCATCGAGGAGGCACTGGCGGGGCACGAGGCGGTGGCCTTCGCCGGCGCTATCGGCCAGCCCGATGCCTTCGCCGGCGAACTTCCCTGCGCCTATGTCGAGCTGGTCGCGGGCGCGAAGGTGACGAGCCGAGAGCTTCTGGACTACGTCCGGCCCCGGATCACCGAACGCGCGGCGGTGCCGAAATACCTCGAGATCCTCGACGAGTTGCCCAAGACCGCGGTCGGAAAGGTGTTCAAGCCGGACCTGAGAAAGATGGCGATCCGGCGGGTCTATGACGCGGCACTCGAGGAGGCGAGGCTTGCCGCCGAGGTCGCCGAGGTGGTCGAGGACAGGCGGCGCGGCCTCGTCGCGCGCCTGCGTCGGACCGGCACGGTGGACGAAGACGCGGTCCGCCGCCTGCTCGGCGCGTACACCTGCCCATGGGAATGGGCGGATTAGCCGGACATGGCGCGAAGCCTCAGGACCGGTCCGTCGGACATTGCATCCCCGGCGCCTTCGCGTAACGTGGTCGGATCCACGCCGGGCGCCTGCCCTGCGGTGACGGCGGAATGTCCATCCCGCCCGACCCCGGCCCCGGTTCACGCCAGCGCAAGGGGAACGACAACATGGCGACCATCCTGATTACAGGCCCGAACAGGGGTATCGGTCTCGAACTCTGCCGGCAGTACAACGCGCGCGGCGACGACGTTATCGCCGTCTGCCGGACACCCAGCCCCGAACTGGAGGCGCTCGGTCTCCGCATCGTCGAGGGGATCGACGTCAGCGAGGGGGAGGCCGTCGACCGGTTGCGGCGAGAGATAGGCGATCAGGCGCTGGATGTGCTGGTCAACAATGCCGGGATTCTCCGGACCGACAGTTTCGGCGCCATCGACTACGACTCGATGCTGGAGCAGTACCGTGTCAACGCACTCGGTCCGCTGCGGGTCACCGAAGCACTCGCCGGCAACCTCAGGGACGGATCGAAGGTCGCCATTGTATCCAGCCGCGTCGGCTCGATCGCCGACAACGGGTCGGGTGGAATCTACGGCTACCGGGCTTCCAAGACAGCGGTCAACCAGATCGGCACCAACCTGATGCACGAGCTGAAGCCGCGCGGCATCGCCGTCGCGCTGCTCCACCCGGGTATGGTCGCAACCGAAATGACCGGTGCCCAGGGCATCGCCCCGGCCGAGGCGGCGCGCGGGCTCATCGCCCGTATCGACGCGCTGAGCCTCGAGACCAGTGGCGGGTTCTGGCATGCCGAGGGGTATGAACTGCCCTGGTAAGGATCTGCTGCCGCTTCGGCCGCCGTCACAGTCCGCTCGGGTGAAAGCTAGAGCGTTCCCAAGCTGATCGGATTCAGGATTCCCAAGATGTGGCGCCCATGGTTCTCTGTTTGTGAGGCAGATATAGGGGGTAGGAATGGGCAAGCCACATCCTATGGAATTGCGGGAGCGCG
>NZ_SELO01000223.1 GCF_004146235.1 Tropicimonas sp. IMCC6043
GCCGCACCAGCCCCCTCTGCAGCCAGATCGACAGTTGCCCGCTTTCATGCACGATCCGTTCCGGCATGAGCCTGTTCTCGGCAAGAAACTGGGAAACTGCCTCGGGGCAGGTCGGCACTGAACCACGTGCCAAGACCTTGCCATCCCCATCCATGACGCAGATCGAAATCCCTTTGAGAGACACGTCGAGCCCGGCATATTGTTTCATGGTCATTCTCCTCGCGGATGATTGCTTGTGGGGCCAATGGTATCGGACCTCGT
>NZ_SELO01000224.1 GCF_004146235.1 Tropicimonas sp. IMCC6043
GAGCCATGCTGGAACGCAAGCCAACGCGGCTCGTAACCGTGGCAATCGCCAACAAGACCGCACGCACCGCATGGGCGTTGCTTGCCAAGGGGGAGACCTACACGGCCCTACCTGTCAGTTGAACGGAAGAAAACATGCATGGCGACAGGGACGTCGCCGCGAAAGAACGCAAGGGCAGACGTGAGTGATGATGATCGAACGGAACCGCTGCCAGGACACCCCGAGGCGGTGTCTGGGCTTCAAAGCTCGCTGCTCTGAT
>NZ_SELO01000225.1 GCF_004146235.1 Tropicimonas sp. IMCC6043
TTCAATGTCAAAACAAGATTCATTCAGTGAGGCAATGTAGCAGGTCCCGAGCCAAAACGGGAAACAACGTCATTTTAGCTGTTTTGGGGATTTTCAGGTTGATCTGTTTTAGCGAGCCAAGTTCGGCTTGAGCCGGTCTTTCCCAAGTTGGGCTTCGTTGAGGGCCATGGTGCCGCCTGCACCACGCCATGACAACGTTTTTCGAACGGAAACGCCTTGGGTGAACAGCCGATGCCCCGGACGGGGCCCTTGTCGGACG
>NZ_SELO01000226.1 GCF_004146235.1 Tropicimonas sp. IMCC6043
TGTGGGTGCCGTGGTTGAAGTGCGGGAGCTTCTCCATGAAGGCAGAGCCGTTGACGAAGGGCCACTCCAAGGAGGCGTGGTAGTCCGGTCGCCCTTGGCTGCGGCTGTAGGAGAGGTGGTCCGCCCGTACGTTCAGGTCGGAGCGGATCAGGTCGCCGGGTTTCACGTCAGCCGGCAGGATCTGGCCGAGGCAGGTCCATGGGCGGACCGGCCCCCAGCCGGGTTTCTTGGTCATAGTGGTGTCCTTTCGGGTGGTGGA
>NZ_SELO01000227.1 GCF_004146235.1 Tropicimonas sp. IMCC6043
AGGAGCATTGTCAGCGACAACGGCACGGAACTGACCAGTATGGCCGTGCTCAGATGGTGCCAGGAAACGCGGATCGACTGGCACTACATCGCGCCTGGAAAGCCGATGCAGAACGCCTTTGTCGAGTCGTTCAACGGCAGTTTCCGGGACGAACTCTTGAACGAAACCCTGTTCTCATCGCTGGCGGAGGCCCGCGAGAAAATCACAGCCTGGAAGGAGGACTACAACCGCAACAGGCCCCACTCATCCCTCGGCAAT
>NZ_SELO01000228.1 GCF_004146235.1 Tropicimonas sp. IMCC6043
CCTCTGGGCGTGATCTGATAGGGTCTGTGTATCCGCGAGAGGAGCGCCGACGATGCCGAAACAGCCCGCCTTCCCGAGCATGACCGACGCGATGAAGAAGAAGCGCACGCGGCGTGAGCAGTTCCTAGCGGGGCGGTGTCATGTGTGGACGTATATGGACCCCGCCTGATTGCAACGCCTGATCTGGTCGGGTTCGAGTTTCGCAATTGCGGACGTATATCCGGCTTCCTTGAGCGGCCCGATACTTCGCCGCCGCG
>NZ_SELO01000229.1 GCF_004146235.1 Tropicimonas sp. IMCC6043
TGCGGTCGCAGGCGCTCCATCTGCGCCTCCGTCAACCAGTAGTAGTTGCTCATGATGCCCCCAGCGTTCGGGAACGTGAATCACGACGATCCAGAAGAAACAAGCAAGTTTATGGGTCCTGACCCTAACTGTTTGATCCCACGGTTTGATGGTGCGATCCATTCGCTGGAATGGAAGGAAGCCCTATGGGACAGGTACGTCACGGCAGCGCCACGACCACGCACGCCATCCGAGCAGCAATACAGCGATCGCAAGC
>NZ_SELO01000230.1 GCF_004146235.1 Tropicimonas sp. IMCC6043
GACCGAAGAGCAGCAGAGCGTCCTGGTCCTGCATCGATCGCGCGATCTGCTGATGCGGCAGCGGACGATGATCCTCAATGCGATCCGGGCGCAGCTCGCGGAGTTCGGGATCATTGCGGCGCAGGGAGCTCGAAAAGTAACCGAACTACTGCGGCGGCTGAACGGGCCGGATAGCTTCGGATTACCGGCGCTCGCCCGTTCCGCACTTCTGGCATTGGGGGCGCAACTCGAGCACATCGCCGAAGCGATCCGCAA
>NZ_SELO01000231.1 GCF_004146235.1 Tropicimonas sp. IMCC6043
GGTTCCGGGTGTTGGCCATCGTCGATGACTTCAGCCGCGAATGCCTGGCGCTGGTCGCAGACACGTCTCTCTCCGGGCTACGTGTCATCCGCGAACTGACGGCGATCACGGCACGACGCGGACGGCCCAGGAGCATTGTCAGCGACAACGGCACGGAACTGACCAGTATGGCCGTGCTCAGATGGTGCCAGGAAACGCGGATCGACTGGCACTACATCGCGCCTGGAAAGCCGATGCAGAACGCCTTTGTCGAGT
>NZ_SELO01000232.1 GCF_004146235.1 Tropicimonas sp. IMCC6043
GGTTCCGGGTGTTGGCCATCGTCGATGACTTCAGCCGCGAATGCCTGGCGCTGGTCGCAGACACGTCTCTCTCCGGGCTACGTGTCATCCGCGAACTGACGGCGATCACGGCACGACGCGGACGGCCTAGGAGCATTGTCAGCGACAACGGCACGGAACTGACCAGTATGGCCGTGCTCAGATGGTGCCAGGAAACGCGGATCGACTGGCACTACATCGCGCCTGGAAAGCCGATGCAGAACGCCTTTGTCGAGT
>NZ_SELO01000064.1 GCF_004146235.1 Tropicimonas sp. IMCC6043
CGCCGCTCGAACCTACGAACAGCTTTGGCAGGTCGTCGGACACGTCTGCAACCTCTTCACTGAAGAAGAATGCTACAACTTCTTCACAGCCGCAGGCTATGAAACCGAATAGATTGGGAACGCTCTAACTCATTCAATCCAGCCGGAACCTGCCAATGTTCGTTTAGAGCGATGGTTCGATATCGCGACCGCGCCCTCGGTGCCGCTCAATCTAGAGATCCCCACTATGCAGGCCGACCAACCTGCGGTCGCTCTCCAGTCCCGGTGCCTCGACCGCCTGGATCGTTAGTTCGCGCAAGAGTTTTCTCTTCATCGCGCGAGCATAGTCGTCGTAGCCGACCGCCACCTCAACGAAAGCATCCTGGCCCTGGATTACCTCGGAAAGAAAATAGGACGCCAGGGAGGCAATCGAGTCCTCGGTCATCTTCTTGAAGCTTTGAAAATTCCACGCCACCACTAGTGCGTTCACCCGCAGCCCGTCGATCCGCCCGGAGGCCTTCAACTGACCCGGCGACAGCCCGTTGTTGTTCTCGCCGTCGGCTGAGATGTCCAACGTCCGGTCCCAGCACCGCGGCGCTCGCTCCAGGAGGGTCATTCCGAAATCCATAGCCACGCCGAGCCCCGTGGCCTCGGGCGCCGGCCGCCGCTTCCAGTTGGCGAACTGCTCTCGTACGCCTTCCAACGCGACGGCGTCGGCCAGAAGCGTCCAGTCGACGATCATCTGCTGGTACGAGGAAGCGGACCATTCGTAGGCCGCCAACGCCACCGGGACGCCCGGCACCGCAAAAAGTGCCTCCTGTACCTCTGCGTCCCCGAGCGCTTCGGCCATGCCCCGCATCTGAAGACGGTATTCTCCTCCGTCGACCGAGCCGGACACGTCGAATGCCAGTGCCAGCGCAAGCCGGCACTGCTCGGCCACGGCGGAAGAGGCCACGAAGGATAGAATGACGAAGAAGGCGACGTCACGGCTACGTTTGAGCATTGTGGTCAATCGGGCAACGGGCCATCACGTCGATTTCATCGACAAATCGTCCGCGAACCAAGGGCCGATTGCTCCTTGATTGCAGATCCCCGAATTGACGGGTTCGCGCCGCGGTCCGATGCCCCACCGCGTCCTCCCTTCCATGCATGCGAAAAGGGTATCCGATTTGCCGTTCAGCAGGAAGTTGTCTGGCGGTCAGTCTTGGAACACGTCATCTGTTGAAGGAATGTGAGCAAGGTTAGTGGATGGAAAAGGTTTAATGATCCGGGATAAGTTGGTCGTGGCCGGGCGGGTCGCAGTACTCGAGGGGTGCGGTCCCAACAACAGGCCCACTCCGCCGAGTGAAGATGTTTCCGGGTCCGGCATCTTCATATCCGGTTCGGCTGTGACAGGTGTGGCCGGCGGGTCTGGCCAGTCTCCGCGTCTGGTCTCGGGGATATAGGATCTGGAATTGTCTGTTGGAGTGGATCTGGGCGGTGACCAATCCTTCGGCACGGCGTTCAACCGCGATGCCTTTGCGACTACCGGCACCACCGCAATTGGCGGCTCCGCCCCTTAGCCGTCCTCACAGCATGCAACCACAAACGTCCGGTTCTCGGCAAAGGCGTTGGGCAGCGCGCAAAGGAGACAGTTGATGACGTTGGCGCTGTGAACGGCGGCTAGGTCGGCGAAGCGGACTCATAAATCGGTATTACATCGTGGGCCGATCGGGTAGATCGGCCCAACTCGTCAGAGATCGACGGACTCGGCAATTGAGAGTGCATCTTCCAATTCGACACCGAGATAACGGACGGTGCTGTCCATCTTCGTGTGTCCCAGCAGGAGTTGTACTGCTCTCAAGTTGCCGGTCTTGCGATAGATCTGCGCAACCTTGGTACGACGCATCGAATGCGTTCCGTACGAAGTGGGGTCCAGGCCGATCGACTGAACCCATTCTCGAACCAGGCGCGCATACTGGCGGGTAGAGATATGCAGCCGCTCATGGAAGCGGCCCGGCCACAGGAATTCCGACCCGATCATCAAAGGATCCGCGATCCACTGCGAGATCGATCTCCGAGTTCCTTCCGAAATCTCGAACCGAACTGGCTTGTCGGTTTTGCTCTGGATGACCGAAGCGCGCTCCTTGACCAGCCCGGCAGCGTAGACATCCGCGACCTTGAGCTTCACGAGATCGCACCCTCGCAGTTTACTGTCGATGGCGAGATTGAAGAGAGCCAGGTCACGATGCCGCTCGGCGAGTTCCAGTCGTACCCGGATGGCCCAAACATGCTTTGGTAGCAGCGGTCGCTTCTGACCAACAATTCGCCCCTTGTTCCATGGTTGTCGGCAAGCTCGGACAACAGGAAGGTTTACGTTTTCCATAACGTTTCCTCAGATCCGCCACTCCCATCCGCAGCGCCAACCTAGCGTCGGCTGCCCAAGATAGGCTTCCAAGTCGGCTTTCAGGAACGTTGGAATCGAACACGAAACCGCGGCGTGCGGCAGCTGACCGCTCGCTTCTGCCGTTCGCGATCGTTGTCCACCAGCGCCGTTCGCAACTGCGGCATCCTTCAAGACGGGCGGGAAGCAGACTTTCG
This sequence comes from Tropicimonas sp. IMCC6043, assembly GCF_004146235.1. Lineage (GTDB taxonomy): Bacteria > Pseudomonadota > Alphaproteobacteria > Rhodobacterales > Rhodobacteraceae > Tropicimonas. The sequence goes on from NZ_SELO01000064.1 coordinate 2,560, forward strand.
CTGCGGTTGGAATGAAAGGCGGAAATCGGCCAGATTTAGTGCTGAGATGATGGCAGCAGCAGAACATCGCTGCAATGGCAGAGAAAGATTGCCCACACAGGAGATTTGGATCTGGACGCGCGAAGTGGTGCCCTGCGTCCAACTCAGCGTGGACCGCGAACAGAAAGTCGTATAGGGGCGCCCAACCGGGCGCCCCGTGCACCTCAGGCTGAGGCCGAAACCTGAAATTCCGTCATCATGCCGGTGGCCAGATGCGGCATGTGGTGACAATGCAGCATCCAGCGAGCCGCTTCGCCGGCGTCGAGCGCAACGGTCACCATCGACATCGGAGGGATGTAGACGGTATCCCGCAGGGCGCCCGAGACGCGCTGGCCATTGATCTCCACCACCTGGAAGACATGGCCGTGAAGATGCATCGGGTGACCCATCATCGACATGTTGTGGAACATCAGTTCGACCCGCTCGCCGGGGCGCGCCCGGACCGGGCTGTGGCCGCCCCAGGTCTGCCCGTCGATGGTCCAGGCATAGGGCTGCATCGAGCCGCCGAGCATGAGCATCCGGCCGCGATCGATCGGGCGACCGGGCAGGCTTTCAAGAGCGGTGAGGCGAGCTTCCTGCGCCAGATCGATGTCGAAGGCCGGCGCCGCGACGTCGGCCAGCGCGGCGATGCGCTCGACGGCGGCACCCGGCGTTGCCAGGATAAGCCCGGTGCGTTCCCGCGCGCCTTCCCGCAGTGCCAGGATCGGCCATGCGCCGCCCTCGGCTGGCAGGTCGATCTCGAGATCGAGGCGTTGCCCCATCGCCAGGCCGAAACGGTTGCCGGAGAGCGGTTGCACGCCGTGCCCGTCCACCGCCACGAGGCGCGCGGCGGCCACACCCGTGTCGATCCAGAACACCGTCGCCGCCGCCGCGTTGATGACGCGCAGGCGGATGCGTCCGCCGCGCTCGACGGTCACCACCTCCGGATCGGCCAGGGTGCGGTCGTTCGCGAGATAGGCGTCCCAGTCGTAGTCGTTTAGGTCCATCGCCATGCCGCCCATCGACATGCCCCCCATGGTCATCCCGGCCATGCCGTGCCCCATGGCGGCGTGATCGGCGGGCGCTGCAGGGGCCGCTGGAGCAGCGGCGTGGGCGCCATGCCCCCCGTGTCCGCCGTCAGCTTGTCCGCCGCCACCATGGCCGCCGGTAATTTCGGCAAGGACCTCTTCCGGGTCCTTGAAGGAGAAATCGTGCAGGAAGAGAACAACCTCCTGCCGGTCCTCGGCAACGTCCGCCTCCGAACGCACGATCAGAGGCGCAGCCAGCAGCTTCATCTCCTGCGTGGGGATGTGGCTGTGCATCCAGTGCGTGCCCGGGCGCGCCGCGAAGTCGTAGCTGCGGCTCTCGCCCGGCGCGAGCACGGGCATCGGCATGTCAGGCACGCCGTCCTGCGCATTCGGAGGAATCTGGCCGTGCCAGTGAACGATTGTGGGCTGGTCGAGCGTATTTGTTAGCGCCACCCGGAACGGTTCGCCCGGATCCAGTATTAGGCCCTGCCGGCCGTCGGAGCGCGCAAGGCCCCAGACGCTGGCCGCCCGGCCGTCCACGTCGATCGTTCGGCGCGCGGCGGCAAGGGCGATCGGTGCTGAGGTCCGTGCCCGCGCGACAGCCGGCAACTGGGTTGCCGCGCAGGCGGCAGCTCCTGCGGCCATCAGGCCGCGTCTCGTGAAATTGGTCATCGTCGTCTCCTCGAACCTCCAAGGGTCCGTATGCAATCGGGAAAGGCGATCCTTGCGGATCGGATGCAGTCAGACGAAGACCGGTTTCGGGGGGCGTTCAGCCACCTCCGGCGCCGTTCCCTGCGGCGCGATTCCATGTCCGATGAGGAACCCATCCCAGAGCCACTGGACCCGGAAGAACGCACTCTGAGGCGTGAGCACTTCGGCCGCGGCGGCACAGTAGAGTTTGCAGATCGCTGCGCCGTCGGAATGCATGTCACCTGCCGGGACGTGCATCCTGCCGTGATCGCCCTGGCCATGCCCTGCGTGCCGCTCGGCGGCATTCGCCGTCTCGACGAAGGGCAGCCATGTCGCGACGAATGTCGCGAACAGGAGGGAGAACAGCGCAAGGGCGGACAGGCGTTTCATCCAGACGAGCCTACAACGTTCCCGGAAATCCCGAAATCAAGTATTCGTTTCCAATTGTGGGGGGCCATTCCGGCGCGGGAAGGGCCCACCTTCTCGGTTTCAGTTCGCCTGATGTTCGACCCCATGCCCATACGTATGGACCTGAGGCTGGTCAGGAAGGCCAGTCGCACCGGGGCCGGCCGCCGTGATCTGCGCCTGTAGCAGCGTCAGGCCGAGGGCAGCGGCGGTGGCGACACCGAGGAACGCGAACGAAAGACGTGGCATCGCCGCCTCCGTCAGGCGGCGTCGCGCGTGGCGGGGTAGCCCGCCTCGGCGAGAACGGCCTCGATCTCGGCCCGCGTCGCCGAGGTTTCGACGTCGATCCGGCGGTTTTCGGGGTCGGCATTGACCACCGCACCAGTGTCGACGGACTGGATCGCCTTGGTCACGCTGCGGGCGCACCCGAAGCAGGTCATGTTTTCGATGTAGAATTGCATGTTTGCCTCCTTTGCTTGCTTGGCGAAACAAGACGTGGGCGTTCCCAGCATTGGAGGGTCAAGAGAGGATTTTCGGATTTTTTATTGAGGGTGCTTGTGCCCAGGGTTTCCGATCACTCTGGGTACAGGAGCCCGCGCGTGAAGCGGCATCATGCAATGTCAGAAAGGACAAGATCATCGCTTGACCCTCCCATCATGGGAGATCCCATGTCTCGGCGCATCAACGCTAATCCGAAGGGAATCAGCCATGAATGCGCCAGCCAGTTTCACCAGGGAGACCATCTCCTTTCCTATCGAAGGCATGACCTGCGCCTCCTGCGTGGGCCGCGTCGAACGCGCCCTGAACGCCGTGCCCGGCGTTCTCGACGCCAGCGTCAACCTCGCCACCGAGCGCGCCGACATCCGCCTAGCCGGACCCGTCGAACGTGCCGACCTGATCCGTGCCGTGGAGGATGCCGGCTACACGGTTGCCGCGGCAACCATTGAACTCGCCATCGACGGCATGACCTGCGCCTCCTGTGTCGGTCGCGTCGAGCGCGCGCTGCGCGCCGTGCCGGGCGTCACCGAGGCCACCGTCAACCTGGCCACCGAACGGGCGACCGTGAAGGGCACTGTCGATGCCGCAACCCTGATCGCGGCGGTCGCGGATGTCGGCTACGTTGCCCGGCCTATGGACCGGAGCGGTGCCGCCAATGCCGAGGCCGAGGCGCAGAAGGAAGAGGAGCGCCGTATCCTTACACGCGACCTGGCAATCGCTGCGGCCCTCACCCTGCCGGTCTTCGCACTGGAGATGGGAAGCCATGTCATTCCGGGAATGCACCACCTGATCGCATCGACCATCGGACTGACCGCGAGCTGGCTGATCCAGTTCGCGCTGACCACCCTGGTGCTCGCCTTCCCGGGTATCCGGTTCTACCGGAAGGGCATCCCCGCACTCCTGCGCGCGGCGCCCGACATGAACAGCCTCGTCGCGGTCGGCACGCTGGCGGCCTATGCCTATTCGCTCGTTGCGACCTTCGCGCCGGGGCTGCTGCCCGCAGGCACCGTCAATGTCTATTACGAGGCCGCCGCCGTCATCGTGACGCTGATCCTGCTCGGAAGGGTGCTCGAGGCTCGGGCCAAGGGCCGCACGTCCGAAGCGATCAAGCGGCTCGTCGGGCTTCAGGCCAAGACCGCTCGCGTGCGGCGCAGCGGAAGCGTCGCCGAGATCGAGGTCGGGGACGTCGCCCCCGGCGATATCGTCGAGGTGCGCCCCGGCGAGCGGGTCCCGGTCGACGGCGAAGTGATCGAAGGTGAAAGCTGGATCGACGAGTCGATGATCACCGGCGAACCGCTGCCCGTCGCCAAGTCCAAAGGCGCCCCGGTCACGGGCGGCACGGTAAACTAGACCGGTGCCTTTGCCTTCCGCGCAACGGCTGTCGGCGGCGACACGATGCTCGCGCAGATCATTCGCATGGTCGAGGAAGCGCAGGGCTCCAAGCTGCCGATCCAGGGCCTCGTGGACAAGATCACCATGTGGTTCGTTCCTGCGGTCATGACGCTCGCGGCGCTAACCTTCGGCGTCTGGTTCTTCTTCGGGCCCGATCCGGCGCTGACCTTCGGCCTGGTGAACGCGGTTGCGGTGCTGATCATTGCCTGCCCGTGTGCCATGGGCCTCGCGACGCCGACCTCGATCATGGTGGGCACGGGGCGCGGCGCCGAGCTTGGGGTGCTGTTCCGCAAGGGCGACGCCCTGCAGGGTCTGCAGGACGCCCGCGTGGTGGCGCTTGACAAGACCGGAACGCTGACCGAAGGCAAGCCGACCCTGACCGACCTCGTTCTGGCCGACGGGTACGAGCGCGCCGACGTGTTGTCGCGGGTCGCCGCCGTCGAGGCGAAGTCCGAGCACCCGATCGCCCGTGCCATTGTCGAAGCGGCCGTGGCCGAGGGCCTGTCGCTGCCCGTTCTCTCGGGCTTCGAGAGCGTGACCGGCTTCGGGGTTACCGCAGAGGTGGGCGGCGTTCGGGTCGAGATCGGCGCCGACCGCTATATGGCGAGCCTCGGGCACGGCGTGCAGGCCTTCGCGGACACGGCCAAGCGACTTGCCGACGAAGGAAAGTCGCCGCTCTACGCCGCTATCGGCGGGCGGCTCGCCGCGATCATCGCGGTGGCGGACCCGATCAAGGAGACCACGCCCGAGGCAATCCGTGCCCTGCATGACCTCGGCCTCAAGGTCGCCATGATCACTGGCGACAACCGCCGCACGGCCGAGGCAATTGCGCGCCGGCTGGGCATCGACGAGGTGGTGGCCGAGGTGTTGCCCGACGGCAAGGTCGCGGCGATCCGGCGGCTCAAGGCACTGGGGTCGGTGGCCTTCGTGGGCGACGGCATCAATGACGCCCCGGCGTTGGCCGAGGCTGACGTGGGCCTCGCCATCGGCACCGGCACCGATGTCGCCATCGAGGCGGCCGACGTGGTCCTGATGTCCGGGAGCCTGAAGGGCGTTCCGAACGCCATCGCGCTCAGCCGGGCGACGATGCGGAACATCCGGCAGAACCTGTTCTGGGCCTTCGCCTACAACGCCGCGCTGATCCCGGTCGCCGCCGGAGCGCTCTGGCCGGTGTCCGGCATCCTGCTGTCGCCCGTCTTCGCCGCCGGCGCCATGGCGCTGTCGTCGGTCTTCGTGCTCGGCAATGCGCTCAGGCTCCGTCGGTTCCAGGCGCCGATGAGCGAGGCAGCCCGCACTGCGCATTGATCGCGTCGCGTCCCCGGTCAGGTCGGGGACGCGCACCCCATTCACCCCTTTCGACACCAGGAGAGTTCTCATGACCATCACCGTCATCGTCTATTCGACCCCGACCTGCCCCGACTGCCGCACATTGAAGGCCTGGCTCAGACGCCTGGGCATCGATTTTTCCGAACGTGATCTCACCGAACTGGCCGTCATGGACGAAGCCAAGCAACGCTTCGGCGTGCGCGTCGCCCCGATCACCGAGATCGGAGATTGGTTCACCTACGGCACCTTCGAAGATCAGAAGCCCCGGATCGAGGCGCGCCTGAGGGAGGTCGGGATATGGCCGATCTGACCCTCGATCCGTCGCGCTCCGACACCGGGCGCAGGCCGCTCGTTCTCGGCACGTTTGGCCATACGGTCAACGACGCCTACACGGCCTTTCTGCCGGCCGTACTGCCGATGTTCCATCTGCAGCTTGGCCTGGACGAAGCGACGCTGGCGGCTCTGGTCGCGGTCTTCGCGCTGTCGGCTTCGCTGCCCGGACCGCTGCTCGGGAAGCTCTCGGACCGGTTCGGCGAGGCACCCGTGACCGCCGCCAGCGTGCTCTTCAGCGCGGTGCTGCTGAGCCTTCTGGCGGTGGCGCCGAGCATTTCGCTCCTGTTTCCGCTGGTTGCCGTCGCCGGGCTCGGCTCGGCCGCGATCCACCCTGCCGGCTCCATGCTGGTGCGGCGCGGCACATCCAGGCCCGAACTCGCGGTTGCCCTCTTCTCAGCTGGCGGCATGTTCGGCTATGCCGCCGGTCCGTCGCTGCTGGCCACTGCGCGCGAGCTTGCCGGTCCTGCGCTGCCGTTCGTCCTGGCACTGCCCGGCATCCTGGCCGCGGCGACGATCCTGGTCTTCGCCCCTCGCGGCAGGAACCGCGGCGCGTCACGATCGAAGACACGTCAGGGCTTCGACTGGCGGCTCGTCTTCGGACCGGTCGGCCTGATCACCCTGGCCGCTGCCTTTGCCTTTCTCCCAGTCACCGCCGTCCTGAACGGGCTACCGCTGTTCCTGATGGAACGGCACGGTCTGACGGATACGCATCCGGCCATCGCCGGGACGCTCGGCACATTCTCCCTTGCTGCAGCGCTCGGCGGCATCGGCGTCGGGTTCCTCGCGACGCGGCTTTCCCGCAAATGGCTGCTGGCAGCTGTTTTGGTCGGCAGCGTTCCCGCCTTCGTGGTGCTGCTCTGGCTCGCCCCCGGTACCTTCGGATTCGCCTTCATGCTCTCTGCCGCCGGTGCGCTCAGCTATGCCGCGACGCCGATCCTCGTCGTCGCCTCGCAAGACCTGGCGCCACGGTCGGGTGCGGCGGCCTCGGGCATGGTCTTCGGCCTCGGTTCGGCACTCGCGGGGCTTTTGTACTTCGGCATTGGCGCCCTGCAGTCCGAAGTCGGCGTTGGCCTGGCGTTGTCGCTGGCGTTCATCGCACCAGTGCTCGCGGCGGCGCTGGCGCTCCTTGTCCTGAACCGCGTCCCACGGGTTCCGGCGACCTCTCTCAGTGAAGCCCTCTGTGCCTGTGCCACCGCAAGCGGTACCGGCATCTTTCCCTGCGCCACAACGTGCGCCCTTTCCTGCAATGGAGTATCCCAAAATGCCTGATGTCACCCTTCTCAACATTTCCCGCTCCATCGAGGTGCCGGACGGACAGACGATCCTGTCGGCCGCACTGGACGCGGGCATCGACTACCCGCACGGCTGCAAGTCCGGCCGCTGCGGAAACTGCAAATCGCGCCTCGCCAGCGGCGAGGTGGAGCTTCCCGACCACTCTCGCTTTGCCCTTCCCCCGGATGAACGCGACGGCGGCCTGATCCTGGCTTGCCGCGCCGTGCCGAAAGGGCCGGTGAGCGTCTTCTGGCTTGAGGAAGAGAATGAAGCGGCCATCTATCCCCATCGTGACATGGAGGCCGAGGTCACGGGAGCCGCGTTGCTCACGCACGACATTCTACGTCTTCGGCTCAGGGCGGACGGCGCGGCCCTACGGTTCGCACCCGGCCAATACGCCACGCTTGCGCTCCCCGGCGTACCCGCACGGGATTATTCCATGGCGAACCTGCCAAGCGCGGATGAGCTGGAATTCCATATCCGCCGCGTCCCGAATGGGCGTACATCGACGGCCATCCACGAGCGTCTCCGCGTTGGTGACCGCCTGCATGTCTCCGGGCCGCGCGGCTCGGCGCATTTGCGGACAGGTCATACTGGGCCGGTCCTCGCCGTTGCCGGTGGCTCCGGCCTGGCGCCAATCCTGTCGATCCTCGAGAGCGCGGTCGCCCAGGGCATGCGGCAGCCACTCCGTGTCTATGTCGGCGGGCGGGACGAACCTGACCTCTACGGCCTTGAACGTCTGGCCGAGCTCGCAGCGCGGCACGGAGACATGACGGTGACACCGGTTCTGTCGTCTCCCACCGCACCGACGGCCCGGAGGACGGGCTTCGTTCACGCGGCGGTCCGGGCCGATCTGGCGAACCTCGATGGTTGGAAATGTTACACGGCGGGGCCCCCGGTCATGACCGACGCCCTGACGGAGGTCGTTCTTGCCAAGGGTCTGAAGCGGGACGACCTGCATGCCGATGTGTTCTTTACGCCTGAGACCGTCATCGATACCGGGGGGATCACCGCCACTGGCTGAAAAACACGTGGATTGCCGGGGGCTGATCCCACCCGGCACTCCAACAGAATTTCTTCCCGGACGCGTCGTTTCCGATTTCTGCCGCCCCGGCAGTTGCGAGGCCGATATCAACCGGCGACCGCAAAACTCCGGCGCGAGGTCTTCTTCCGTGGAGGCTTCTGCGTCGCCTCATCCTCGGCCCCGAGGCCGGTCAGGATCGGGCAATCGGGCCGCTCGTCGCCATGGCAGTGATGCGCCAGGTGTTCGAGAGTGGCAATCATCTCGTCGAGTTCACGGCGCCGTTGTTCCAACTCGCGGACATGGTCCATGGCCAGAGACTTCACGTCGGCGCTCGCGCGGCCTGCGTCCTGCCAGAGGTCCAGAAGCGCCGCGATCTGCTTGACCTGGAACCCGAGATCACGGGCCCGGCGCACGAAACGCAGCATCGCGATGTTCTTGTCGGAATAGACACGGTACCCCGAGTAGGACCGCAGTGCGGCGCGGACGAGGCCGATTTCCTCGTAATACCGCAGCATCTTCACCGAGATACCCGTTGCTTTCGACGCTTCACCAATATTCATGACGTGGCTCCATTCGTTTCCGGCCAAGCCGGGTCCGACTCGGTTGTGCACCTTCCCACCATTGGAGGGTCAACAGCCTTACCGCGCAATCCTTAAGGATCAGGCTTCGGAGATGGTTCCGCCGGATGTCAGCCGCTCGCCAATTTCCGTACGACGACACCATGTGGCGTCCGGACGAGGTGCGACTCGAGAAGGATGTGCTCGTCGATCTCCTTGTCCTTTCCATCGGGCAGCACCGTGCGCTCGAGTGTAGCGGTTCGCATAAGCTGGAGAAGTGATCCGATCAGAAATGGGCGGGCGTCAATGCAGTCGACATGCGTCATCGGGAGTCTCCACGTTGTTGGATTTGTGACGACTCGCCTTCTCGGGGTTCCAATACAGGGAAGGTCAAGGCGAAGGAATCGCCCCGTTCCCGCTGCGAACTTGCTTGCCCGAGCGTGCGCCCTGACATGCTCGGAGGGGCGTTGACCTTGCCACGATGGGAACCCGCAAGACGAGAAGCATCCGCACGAATCGATGCGGGCCAATCGCAACCAGAGGATATCATCCGATGTCACTTCCCAATCCCGATCCCAAGCGGTGGAAGGCGCTGGCGCTTTTGTGCGCCGCGCAGTTCATCGTAATCCTCGACACCTCGATCATCGGTGTCGCCCTTCCCGCCATCCAAACCGATCTCGGTTTCACCGACGATGGCTTGAGCTGGATATTCAATGCGTACGTGATCGCCTTCGGCGGTCTGCTTCTGCTTGGCGGCAAGCTCGCCGACGTGTTCGGCTCCCGTCGCATCTTTCATGCCGGCTTCGCCATTCTCACGGCATCGTCCCTCATCGCGGGTCTGGCAGACAGCCAAGCCGTGCTCCTCGCTGGTCGTGCCTTGCAGGGCGTGGGCGCGGCATTGATCGCCCCGGCGGCCCTGTCCTTCCTGATGCGCTTGTTCGGCTCTCGTCCGGCGGAGCTCGGCCGCGCCTTCGGCTTCTGGGGCGCCTCCGCCGCCGCAGGCGGAACGGCTGGCGTCTTCCTCGGCGGGGTCATCACCGAGTGGATGAGTTGGAGTTGGACCTTCCTCGTCAACGTGCCACTGGGACTTGCCGTGCTGGCTGCAGGGCCAGCCATACTGCGCGCCATTCCCGGTTCCCGGGGAAAGATCGGCCTGATCGACTCCGCACTTGTAACAGGGGCGATCGTTGCAGCCGTCTACGCGATCGTCACGGGGGAGCATGTCGGGTGGTTGGTTCCGCAGACCCTGTCCCTGCTAGGTGGCGCCGTCGCTCTGCTCGTTTTGTTCCTGATCGTCCAGGTCAGTTCGCGCTCGCCGCTATTGCCGCTTCGCCTGTTCCAGGCTCCGGGCCTCGGTGCCGGGAACCTCGTCATGGCGCTGTTGGGGGCAGCCTGGATCCCGCTTTGGTTCTTCCTTAACCTTTACCTCCAGTCGGTGCTTAACCTCTCGGCCTTCGGGTCGGGCCTGGCGCTTCTGCCGATGACGCTGGTCATCATGATTTTCATGGTCAAGCTCACCGGTCCCCTGATCGCTCGCTTCGGTGTGAAACCCGTAATGGTAACCGGTCTCCTGGCATTGAGCGGCGCCCTTGGTCTGCTGGCGACCATCCCGGCGGACGGAACCTACCTGACCTCGGTTCTACCAGCTTCGCTGATTGCAGCGCTCGGCATGTCGCTGGCCTATATTCCGGTCACGATGACCGGCCTTGGGGGAGCGGCGCCCGAAGACACCGGCCTTGCGTCCGGGCTGATCAACACGACCTACCAGGTCCGATCGGCGCTCGGTCTCGCGGTCATGGTTTCGGTTGCAGCATCGCAGTTCGCCGGCGCCCCAGACGACGCTTTCGACATGCTATCGGTATACCGAGCCGCGTTCTTCGGAGCCGCGCTGGTCGGGTTGCTCGCGACCATTGTTGCCCTCGTCTTCGTGCGTGGCAACGGCAAGTCGGCGGACAGTTCCCGTCGGTTGAACCGTTCCGTGCCTCTGGCCCCTGGGGCCGGAGGCATTCTTTCGCGCCAATAGCGACCTCCGTCATGTGAACACAGCGGTCTTTAGGGATGCGCTCCACCACACGAAATTAGACAGTCAAGGACCAAAGAATGTGGGACAGCGAGCACCTCCCTGTGCCACTTGCTGCGGCGCAAGCATTCGTCCGATTCGGCGGGGAGCGGAATTTTCATTTTCTGGGTAGGCTATCCGTGGCCAATGGTCCTCCCACCCCGGTGTTGTGGGCGCGGGAAATGGTCTCAGCAGTGGGTATTCGCCGTGTCGGTGACTGCACCAAACCGGTCGCCACGAAACGTGAAACGAGATGATCGGAAGCTGCGTCACAGCATTCGCTACAGCACTGCAGATCGCTCAAAGGCAACTCTCTACGGCGAGATAGCAGACATTTTGGACACTTTGCAGAAATGACCGCATTGGGCCGTGCACGCGCTCTGTTCTTTTGCTGCACCTGCGAAATGCCGCAACCGGCCCAAGGTCGGGAATGCGCAGTGAGCGGTCGCCCTGGCGTGTCCGGTCCAAGAAGCGGCGAGCCGACGTCGTGGAGATTTTCCCCAACGAGGCGTCCATCATTTGCCTGATCGGCGCTGTGCTGTTCGAGCAGAATAACGAATGGCAGACCGCAAGCTGCTACATGATGGTCGAGGTGTTCGCAGACGGACGGATCAGAGATTGGTCCGGAAGCGCCAGTTGCTGAAGGTTTCCGCCGCGCCCGCCACTTCAGGAAGGGCAGCGGCGATCCTGTCGAGAAATGCCGACGCATCGGTCTCAGCCAGCACTCGCCGGATCTGTGCCGCTTCATCCTGTATTAAGAGGTCGAGAACACTCGCCTCGGCATCGGCAAGCGGCTCAAGCGCCGAGGTGGCTTTGGCGAAGAGCGCCGAGAAGCCGGCTTCTGCGATCAGCAGTTCGCTTGGCCCGTCCGGTTCCGAGGGATCGGCGAGACCGAGCGCGGCTATCGCCTCGGCAACGTCCATGCCTTCCGGGCCGATCACGAGACTCCCGACCGGCTTGTCCTGGATGCCCGTGAAGGTGAGCTTGATGAACCTGGGCATCGCCAGTCTCCTCTGCTTTGCCCCGGCCGGCAGGCCAAGACAGGTCGCGACCACACCGAGGACGAACGCCCGCCGCCGGACCCCGACTGGCCGAGTCATCCGAGCCTGAAGGTCCATCCCATATCCTTGAAATCGGCCTTCGTGCCCGGCAGATCCTTCAGCCCGAATCCGTTCTGCATCAGCTTCAGGTACTACTGCAAGTCAGGTGGCAAAGAGGCTCCGATACCAAGAATGTCTTCGTCAGGGGGCTCGATCACGATCATCGCTGGTCGGGTGCTGTTCCTTGATCAAACCATGCCAGTGAGTCCTTCTCGAAATCCCGTTGTAAGGTCTGAGCCACGCCCTAATTGTAACGAAGTTCATGCACGAGACGGAAACGCACCCTCGAAC
>NZ_SELO01000233.1 GCF_004146235.1 Tropicimonas sp. IMCC6043
TCGTTAACCCGGGACGAGTCTGGGAGGCGACCTGATTTCTGCCCAGATGGCATCCGGCATGAAGGCGGCGTGACTCTGGATCAGGCTTTCGTGTGGAACGCGGGAACCTGTCGCCACGATGACAAGGGAGAAACCCAAGCAGGCGGTCCCTGTGAGGGTGAGAGTACCGATGCGCGGCACAGGGGCGGAGCAACCCGTAGTAGTGATGAAGGTCCTGTAATGGGGCTGGAGCGAAGGGGTTGCGTTGTTCAGCTC
>NZ_SELO01000234.1 GCF_004146235.1 Tropicimonas sp. IMCC6043
TGGCCGGGTGTGATGTCAGTCGGCATCGGCAGACCGGCGGCATTCACCCGGAGGTGGATCTTGGTCGTGAAGCCACCCTTTGAGCGGCCAAAACCCTGTCGCGGAGTCCCCCTTTAGCGCCCGCTGCCTGATGATGGGCGCGAACCACGGTGCTATCGACCATTTGCAGGGCGTCAGGGACGATCCGGCTCTCGGTCAGCGCCTCCAGGATCTGTTCCCAGAGACCGGCGAGCGTCCACCGGCGGAACTGCCGAT
>NZ_SELO01000235.1 GCF_004146235.1 Tropicimonas sp. IMCC6043
CCTCCGAGCGGAGTTCCTTGACCTCCGGCGCCGTCGCCTGACGGGCAGTGTCTCCAGCCAGGCGTTTCTTGCCGGCCTCGAGGAACTCTTTCGACCAGGTGTAGTAGAGGCTCTCGGCGATCCCCTCTCGGCGGCACAGCGCGGCGATGCTCTCCTCGCCTCGAAGTCCGGCCAGCACGATGCGGATCTTCTCCTCGGCCGAGTAATGCTTGCGGGTCTTCCGCTTGATCCCCCTGACCAGCTTGTCAGCGGCAT
>NZ_SELO01000236.1 GCF_004146235.1 Tropicimonas sp. IMCC6043
CCTTACCAACCCTTGACATCTGGATCGCGGTTTTCCGAGAGGAATTCCTTCAGTTCGGCTGGATCCAAGACAGGTGCTGCATGGCTGTCGTCAGCTCGTGTCGTGAGATGTTCGGTTAAGTCCGGCAACGAGCGCAACCCACGTCCTTAGTTGCCAGCAGTTCGGCTGGGCACTCTAAGGAAACTGCCGGTGATAAGCCGGAGGAAGGTGTGGATGACGTCAAGTCCTCATGGCCCTTACGGGTTGGGCTACACA
>NZ_SELO01000237.1 GCF_004146235.1 Tropicimonas sp. IMCC6043
ATGTGCTTGGGCGATGGGTTAGTGATGACATGCTTGGCGTCCAACGGCGCTTGGACTACATCGTCACGGAGTACCCGCACGACATCATCGCCCTACGTTTGCAGCATATTGGCGCGATCTTCTTCGGACGACCTGACGTACTTCGCTCCACGGTGACTCGAGCACTTAGTGACTGGGACGAAAGCATTCCGGGCGCAGGCTTTGTATATGGAATGGCCTGCATGGGGCTAGAAGAGGCGGGAGACTACGAACGCG
>NZ_SELO01000238.1 GCF_004146235.1 Tropicimonas sp. IMCC6043
ATCCCTCGGCAATCTCACGCCGCGGGATTTCGCAATGAAATCGAGACTGGAAACCAAGGCCGCATAAGGCCAGAAATCAACCGACGGATTCTCCCAAAGGCTGGAGGGAAGCCGGGTCTCAGGTCAGTGGAGCCGTGGCGATGACCGGTTCGAAGGGGCTGTGCGCTGGTGGGCCGGGTGATTTCGTGCGTCTGGAGGGTGTGGCCTCGAACGCAAAACCCCCGCCTGGATTTCTCCTGGCGGGGGTGTTTGTGT
>NZ_SELO01000239.1 GCF_004146235.1 Tropicimonas sp. IMCC6043
CCAGCGTTCTCGCCGCGTCCTGGAGACCCATGCTCGTCGTCAGATCTGGCAGAGCCAGGAGCCGGTGCTCGGCTGCCGCCTTTGCCAGGTGGTCGGCAATGGCGGTTGCGATCATGGTTTCGAGCCTAGTCCCAGGCAGGCGCCAGCCGGTGGGATCGGGACCTCCCGAGATCAGCCGGTTGGACACATAGTAGCGGTGACGCCGACCGGCCTTGATACTGTGCGTCGGGGTCAGCCGATCTCCGGTCTCGTCTC
>NZ_SELO01000240.1 GCF_004146235.1 Tropicimonas sp. IMCC6043
CCTTACCAACCCTTGACATCTGGATCGCGGTTTTCCGAGAGGAATTCCTTCAGTTCGGCTGGATCCAAGACAGGTGCTGCATGGCTGTCGTCAGCTCGTGTCGTGAGATGTTCGGTTAAGTCCGGCAGCGAGCGCAACCCACGTCCTTAGTTGCCAGCAGTTCGGCTGGGCACTCTAAGGAAACTGCCGGTGATAAGCCGGAGGAAGGTGTGGATGACGTCAAGTCCTCATGGCCCTTACGGGTTGGGCTACACA
>NZ_SELO01000241.1 GCF_004146235.1 Tropicimonas sp. IMCC6043
AGGACACCGAGGCCCTGTTGGCCTTCTACGACTTCCCGGCCGAGCACTGGGACCACCTGCGGACCTCGAACCCGATCGAGAGCGTCTTCGCAACCGTAAGGCACCGCACCGTCCGGACCAAGGGCGCACTGTCACAGAAGACCGCAAAGCTGATGGTCTTCACCCTGGTCAGGGCGGCATCGAAGACCTGGCGCAAGCTCAACGGCACAAACCAGTTGCCCCGCCTCATCGAAGGCGTCAAATTCACCGACGGCA
>NZ_SELO01000242.1 GCF_004146235.1 Tropicimonas sp. IMCC6043
TTAGAGTGTGCATTGAAGAGATTCTAACCGATCTTTCCCAAGTGTTCCTCGTTGTACGTCATGGTGCCGTCCGGATCGCCTCCTGACAAGGCTTTGGGACCGGAGGCAGCCTTCGCATGCCCATCGTACCGGGCGATAGCCGCGATTGGGGCCTCGGCCGCCTGTCGTGAGGCTCCAGATGCCCACAGATTGCATGCCGTGGGCACACTGGCCGAGCCTTGTTCGTTCGGGCTTGAAGGGCGGCGCTGTCTTCAT
>NZ_SELO01000065.1 GCF_004146235.1 Tropicimonas sp. IMCC6043
GTCAGGTTCTGGCCGACATCATCGGCTCCGGTTCCGTGCCCGTGGTGCGCCTGACCGAGGTGTTCCGCCAGGCCGCCAGCAGCCAGATCATCACCAGCGCGCACCGCATCAACCAGGGCCAGATACCGGACCTCTCGAAACCTGACGGAGAGACGGATTTCTACTATGTGCCGGCCGCCGAACCCGAGCAGGCGGTCGAGCGTATCGTGGAACTGGTCCGCAACCGGATACCCCGGCGCTTCGGCTTCGATCCGATCCGTGAGATCCAGGTTCTCTGCCCGATGAACCGCGGCGGTGTTGGTGCCCGTTCTCTGAACGTCGAACTGCAGGCCGCCCTGAACCCCTCGGGAGACACCAAGGTCGAGCGGTTCGGCTGGACCTTCGCGCCCGGCGACAAGGTCATGCAGATCGAGAATGACTACGACAAGGAGGTCTACAACGGCGATATCGGCTATGTCATCGGGATCGATCCCGAGGAGCAGGAACTCTCGGTGGACTTCGATGGCCGGAACGTCACCTTCGGCTTCGGCGAACTGGACACGCTTGTGCCGGCATACGCCGCTACGATTCACAAGAGCCAGGGGTCCGAGTACCCGGCCGTTGTGATCCCGGTGATGACTCAGCACTACGCCATGCTGCAGCGCAACCTGCTCTACACCGGCATCACCCGCGGCAAGCGGCTGGTGGTGCTTGTCGGCCAGCGGAAGGCCGTGGCTATCGCGATTAAGAACGTGTCAGGTCGGAGACGGTGGTCCAAGCTGCACGAATGGCTGGCCGACGGTGGAGCGACGTGAAAGCCAGCCGGAGAATTGAAGCTGCAGACCCGGCAACGGCATATTCGTTGTTTGTGCGGCCGTTGCAAGGGCCATGTCAAAGCGAACCGGCTTGCGGTTTCAGGATCGACCGGATGTGATGGCCCTTTCTGCGGCCGTCATCAACGCTCCACCGCTCATTTGCAGATGAGCGACTTTTCTCACCCCGTGCGGCACCCGAATACAGACCACTCCATTCTCTGAGCCAATTGTTCGGCAGCGTAAGTGCCCATCATGGAGTTTCCATAGGCATTGAGCCCGGGTGACCAAATTGCGATGGACGCCCGCTCCGGCGCAATGAGCAGAATCCCTCCGCCGACACCGGATTTTCCTGGCAACCCAACCCGGAAGGCGAAGTCGCCAGAACCGTCGTAGTGGCCGCACATCATCATGAGCGCATTGATGCGTCGCGCCTTGAGGGGTGTCAGCAGGCGCGGTGCATCTGGGAGACCGGCTATCACCCGTCCGGCGCGGGCCAGTTGTACGCAACTCATTTCAATTGCGCATTGGTGGAAGTAGGTTCCAAGCGTCATCTCCGGCTGGCTTTTCAGGTTTCCGAAGGATTTCAGGTAGTTTGCCAGTGCAACGTTGCGATAGCCGGTTTCCGCCTCTGAACTGGCAACTGCCTTGTCGATATGAATGTCTTCGTCTTCAGCGGCTGCGCGAACAAACGCCAGAATCTCGGATAACGCCTCCTTTGGCGCGCGCCCTGTCAGCAGTTCATCGGTTGTTACCAGTGCCCCGGCATTGATGAATGGATTTCGGGGACGGCCATGCTCCTGTTCAAGTAACAGGATTGAATCGAATGGTCGCCCCGATGGCTCTCGCCCGACTCGAGTCCACACCTGCTCGCCGATCCGGCCGAGCACACATGCGAGGGAAAATACTTTCGAAACCGACTGGATCGAGAACGGTTTACTTGCCTGCCCCGCAGTGACGGTCTGACCGTCGGCCAGTGAGACCGCGATCCCGAATTGTGCGGGATCGACCCGGGCAAGTTCAGGGATGTAATCCGCCACGTCACCCCAGTCGCCGCGTCTCCTGATCTCCGTATCGAGATCGACAAGAAATCGCTCGAGCGCCTCGGTCATGGCAATCTCCTCTCGTGCTGGTGTGAACCGAGCAGACCATGTCACAAACAGCCCGCGGACAAAGCCGGCTCACCGGGCCATAGCGGATTTGCACATGAAAGGTATCCTGGCAGAGGTGAGGCTCGGCAGTGCACTGCCCGCCAAAGGTCCACTCCATTGGCAGTAGCTGGAGTTCCGCGCATCCAAGTAACCTTGACCCCCCGTGTCAATGGATCATGCCTTCCGCGCCCGCGGCGAGCGATGCCAGGATGGCAGCCGCCAGAACGACCGAAACGGCGCCGAAGCTAATCCCCACTGCCGCGACCAAACCGTCGTGTTCCACCAGGCCGACGCCCACAATGAAGAGCGAGATGGCTGGGAACCAGCCGCTGAAGGGCACCGGCAAAAACAGTGCGAAGGCGATCACGAACAGAATTAGGCCCAACATTCGCTCGTACCGTCTCGTGAAAAGCGCTGTATGGCGCGTCGTCAGCACGCGCTCCAGCCTGCGGGTGACGGGACGGAGGCGAAGCACCGTCCGTCGTAGTTTGGCCTGGTCGAGTTCCAGACGCGCGAGCCGTCCTGGAAGCCTGACATACGGGAAACCGAGCATCATCTGGCCTGTCGTCACGAGTAGCGGCAAACCGGTGATGAGGGACGATCCTGGTGGCAGTGGCAGCAATGTCAGCAGAGAGAACAGGACGATCGCCCATCCGAACGATGCTTCGCCCAACGACGACAGCAGGTTGCCGAGCGTCAATGTTCCCGCAAGGTGATGGTCGCGCGAAGTCCGCAGGATAGGTAGTGAAAGGGATGGCCGCCTGCGTAATCCGTCCTGCCGTTGCATCCTGTCCCTCTCAAGCGAACGTCCCGGATATCACGCTTCAATCGGCCTTATGCAATCCCGAGATGCATCTGACATGCCAAATCCGAAAAGAGAGCGGGGGCAATCCAGTCACGTTGTCGCTGGAAATCGCCGAGACAATACTGGACCGGGGAGACGTCTTTGACCGGATTGCCGCAGACTACTTCAGTCTCGCTCCGCAGATACGCAACAGCTTGCCGGTCCGGTCGCCAGCAAACATGATCGGAGGCAGCGGCGTAGATGCGCTCAGGAGCGGATTTCGGAGGGGACTATGAGCGGGACAGTAATCCAGGAAGACCTGACGATTGAGGGCAATCTGAAAGCAAAAGATGGGACGGTTTCCATCAGCGGAAAAGTCGTCGGCGATATTGATGCCAACGTTGTTGAAATCCTTTCTTCAGGTCACGTGAAGGGGGGCGTCACCGCTGTGAACGTGACGATATCCGGAGCGCTTGAAGGGAGCGCCAAGTGCAGTGAACTCACCCTGGAAGAAAAATCCGAATTGAAGGCCGACGTGTCTGCAAAAACCATGTCGATGAGTTCGGGCGCCAAGGTTCACGGCAAGGTTGCGGTTGGCTGAAGCCAAACGCCTGCCTCAGTAGGAAGCCTCCCACTGCAGGTTGACGGATGTGCGCCCGAGGACATCCCCATGTTCATGCCTGCTCCCGTTGCACACACCAAGTCGCAAATATCCGTAGGCTGCTGTAGCGAGTTTGTCTTGTCGGTCAGAGTTTCTTCAGGCTTGAATAGGCGTTCAGAAGCTCTGCGACTTCTATAACCTTCAGATCGTTGAAGCCGAGGTGATGTCCTGGGGCAGGACAGAACCGGCCGTAATGATCCTGCTCAGGCCCAGCTTCGATCTTTTGGTAGCCCGACCTGCCGCCCGAACCCGAATAGATCATCAATTCGTTCATGCGTTCCTGCGTGAAAAATACTGCTCCATCGGTTCCTGTGACTTCGAAGGACAGACACGAGGCCACGATGCTGACGAACAAATATGAGATCTAAGTCGCAGCGCGGAAACGTGTGACCCAAGCGGGATACGTGGTCGAGGAAGCCCTGCGTCACCTTTCCGGCTATCCGGGCGGACAGCCCACGATCATGCAAGCCGAGCGTGATCTACTGGATGCACAACTCCTTCTGAACCGGACTACCGGAGCCCTGAAACCAGAGCTCCAAGCAAATTCTTCCGGGACTAGGTGAACTGGCTCATTGGCCGCCAAATACCTTCGTCGCCATCCGGCTTTCAATCAGTTCTTCTTCGATCAGCACGTAGATTTCGTCCGGGGGCGTTGCAAGCGAGTAGAGCATTACTCCCGGGTCAATGCCCATTTCGATGAGGTATTCCATCGTTCGGCCTTGACCGGCCTGAATGCCCTCTACCGCGAGGAAGACGGGCATGTAGCCGGGTGTCTCGTAGTAGTGCTGGTGCAGGCCGACAGCGCTCTGCAGGGAGACCTGACGTTCGGTCCCGGCTGCAAGGATATAGGGGCACGCCGACAGGCATAACGCCCCGGGTAGCATGATCGTGTCAGCCTCCAGATTCCGCACAGCCCGGCCAATCGACAAGGCTTCTTCCACTACGCCTCCCGGGCTGTTCAATGCGATCAGTGACGGCGGATCTTTCAGTCCTGCCAGGAACCCGTCGAAACGTCTACCGTCACCCGGTTCGATCTGTCCTGTCACCAGAATTACCTCACCGAACTCGTCAGTAGTCTGCAGCGTGAATTCCAGGCGTTCGGGAAGTTCTTCCGGGAATTCGATACCCGGTATGTTGGCGGGGCCGGTATAATCCGGCCGAGTACGTGATGGATCGTACCGTCTCACTTGATCGCCGGGGTGGACCGGCCCGGTTGGCAGCGCCTCGTTGCCGGCAAACCGCGGAAGCCATCGCGACTGAAAATCCGAGAGCACCAGAAATACCGCGATTGCCGCCTGCGCGATCAGAACCCAACGCAGACCACGGCGGATGCTGATCCTTGAAGACAGGGCCTCTGGCGAGAGCATGTTCTACTCTGCCGCTTCCAGTTTTGACGAAGTCTCCGGTTCCGGATTCGTCATCTTGCGATGGATTTCGCCGTCAGCGACTGCCATCGAGGCTTCGACATCCTTCATTGCATTGATCGCCGCTTTCAGATCAGCCAGGGTAAGCGTTTCCTCGATGCTGAGGCCGTCTCGACCGCTGCGAATCGCCGCCTGAGCGATGGCCAGAACGAAAACGAGGATAGCCGGAAGGAGATCAATGGCAATTGCGCCCGCCCACGACGGAACGAAGCTGCCTGCATACCTGATGACGGCGTCGGCACTCGAAATAGGATTGTAGGCTGTCTCTTGCGGTGGTTCCATTGCAAGCACCTCGCCGGCAGCCTGTTTGAGCGTCCGGCTACGTTGATCCAGTGCGTCGAGCACTGACGCGATTGTCGAGGACTGGGCGTCCCGGACGGCGCTATTACGGCCATCCAGTTCGGGAAGGACAACGGAAGCGGGAAGGTCTGCTGCCGCACGTGAAACGAGCGGAGCGACAGAATACTGGTTCAAGTTCGAGATGACACCGGCAAGCCGGACGCTTTCTTCGGAAAATGCGACCGATCGTTGCTCGACCGGACCGGGAGCGACTGTTAGAGCACGCATCCTCCCGAGGATTTCATTTCCTTCTTCAAATGCAGCCTCGATCAGGGGTTGCTGCTCGGCGATCTGTGCCTCCAGGTTTCGGAGCTCTTCGGTCTTTTGGGTGAGCACACGAAAGACCGCTCCTTCACCCGCCGTTCCCGACAGTTCTCCCGACCGTTCCTGATTGGCGAGGGCTTCGAAGGCTTCCCTTGCCCGCTGGACTTCGCGTCCAAGAGACTGACCCGACAAGGCAATGTCATGGGATTGTTCCAGCGCTGCCTGATAATCACGCACGGTATTGTCGAGATGCTGTTCGACTGCCGCGGAACCGGCCAGCGCTGCCGCGTTCAGCCAACTCGACATAGCGACGATGGCAAAAGATCCTACAATCGTGGAGATTGTCAGGCCAATGAACCCGGCGGCGCTGCGCATCGATGGAAGAAGACGGAGCATGTAGCTCCAGAAGACGAAGATACCGACTGACACGGCGACGGAATAAGCGACCGCCGCAAAGAACGACATCGCTCCGGTATCTTCTAGAAGCGACGACACACCGAGATAGGTGTAGATTCCAGAGGCGATTGCCAGCACGCCAAGGGCCGCGGGTGTAAAGGTGTCGAGCCAAGCGAGGTGGCTCTCGAGTTCCTTTGCCGTACGGAGCCCCTTTGCCTCGGCCGCGGTGAGTTTCTGTCTTCCTTCTGTCACCTTGTCCCCCGTCACGTTGTTCAAACCTTACTCATATAGGTACCCGTAGGTGCACCGCATCGCCTCGCATGTCGCACCTATGCGTTTCCTGACATCTCCGGCACTTCTATGAAAGCATGTCGGCATCAGAATAAGACCTTACCCGTTCAGAAACGCGACATTCATGCTGCTCGATAGCAGCCCTTTGCGCTCAATGTAACGAACGGCAGTTTCTAACTCGGATCGACAGCGCCTGGGCGGAGGCTTTATGCGCTTGCAGCATTAGACCGGCCGTCGAGAACGGCCGAGGCTGTGTGAAAACTCTTGGTGTCCGCCCGAACCGGACGAAAACGCCGTCTGACGTCGCTCTCTAGCGAAGCTGAGTGGTATGTCTGGCGTTTGGTGGCAGCGAGGTCCACGAGAGCAATTTGGGCCCGGAGTTTTCACACAGCTTTGGCCCACAGGTGACAATGACATCCGAGACCGCTGCCGCGGTGCAGCTTCGCCAGACCGGACGTTCATGCGGCATTCAGCAACTCGGCCTGCTACGGCGGCCCTGTCCCGGGTTGCGCGATCCGGATGCGGAAGTTCGGACGTATCGGCGTTCGCCAGGGCAGTTGGCATGTTCTGCCTGGTGCCGTAATTCTGTCGTCATGACCGATGCACCCACGCCCCTGATTGCCGCCATCGCCACCGCTCCGGATGAGGCGACCCATGCCCGCCTGCTCCGGGACGGCGCCCGCGTCCTGCTGGCCGATCCCGCAGCCATTGCGGATGTGGCCACCGCCGCTGTGGACCCGGATAGCGATGCCACGACGCAGGCGGCCGCGGCACTCCTGTCCAGCGCCCTCGACGAGGCGCGCATGGCCGCAGAGAATGACGCGCCCGAGGGCACCGCGCTGCTCGACGCCGTCGCCGCCGCGATCACCGCGCGGGACGCCGGCCAGCCGCTCGCGCCAGTCTTACGTCTGCGACTGGCCCGGATCTACGCCCGCGCGGGCCTGGTGCCGCCGCCCTTTGCCACCCTGACCGCCGATGTCATGGCGGAGGCCGGCGCCGCTTCCGAGGACATGCCCGACCTCAATGCATTGCTCGACCCGATCCTGCAGGAGATCGGCGATGAGCCGCTGCAGGTCCATGCCGCACTGGGCGAACTCCTCGCGGGGCTGCCGGCCGAGCTTGCCGCGATGGTGGTCTCCATGATCCTCGCGCGCCCCGGCGCTGTGGAGGCGCGGCTCGGGCTCTACTGGCTGCTGGATCCGCAAGCGGATCTCCGTCTCGCCGCCGCGACGGTGCTCCTGTCCCGCGCCGAAACAGGGGGGCTGGCCCCGGACCTTGCCGCACTCCTGCCCGCAATCCGGAAGTGGCTGCCCGACGATTCCACCCGCGCCGCCCTCGACGGGGCGATCCGGCGTCAGATGCGCAGCGGCATGGCGCGGACCGAGGCACCCACCGCAAAGATTCACCGGGCCGCCGCCAGCCTGCCGGATGGCGCCGGTGCGCAGAGCCTGATCGCGGCCGTCCAGACCGGCAGCCGGCGCGGCGTTGCGATGGCAATGCTGAAGCAGGGCCACGGCGTGAAGGATGCCTTTATCATCCCCTGCGCAAGCGCGACCGAGCAAAGACAGATGCTTGCCGGCGTCCTGGACGAGATCGAAACCTTCGACATCTCGCCCGATGCGCTGGTCGCGGCTCTGGCGCGCGGTCTTGGCGAGGGCCTGGCGCTTGGGCACCTGCCCGCGCCCGGGATAGTGGACCTGGCCGAACGCCTTGGCCTCGCTGCGCTGATCCCCGCCGCCGCGGAGACCGACGACATTCTTGCGTCCATCGGCGCAGCCGAGGCGCTCGCGGGTCTTCCGGCGGCCCACCGCACCGAGCTTGTGAGGGCCAGCGCCGACTGGATCGAGCTCTTCGATCAGGCCGATAGCTGGTTCGAGGATACCGGCACGCTCCGCGCCGCCATCACGCGGGCGCGCACGGAGAAGGGGAGCGAAACCGCTGTCTGGAAGCATCTCGGGACCCGACGGGACTGGTGGGCGCGGCATTTCGCGGTCTCGGCGGCGACACTGAAGGAAGAGGCCGGGGTGGAACCCGCGTTCTGGCTGTCATTCGCCGCGGTGGCGCAGGCGCTTCTCGAGGGTCGGTCGCTCAAACGCATCCCGATCATGGCCGAGATCGTGGCGATGACGCTGGAAGCACATTCGGAGCGCGAAGGGAATGCTTCGCCGGTGCCACGAAGCGAAGAGCAGGATGGGGCCGGTTCTCTTCTCGCGCATGCCGGGGTGACCGAGGCCTATCTTCACGGCTATCTCGCGGCGCTGGCGATCACACCGCTGGAACCCGCGCCGGAGGCCTGGCTGGGAGCGCTGCTCGGCGGAATCGCGTTTCCCGGTCAAGGCGCGCTCGATCAGCTGATGGAGTTCGTTGTTGTGCAAGCCAACCTCGCCGACGATGAAGCTGGCGACCCGGAGACCACAGCCCGCGCGCTTGCCGCGCTCGACGAAGACGGTCTGCGGGATTGGGCGGCGGGCTTCGACGACCTCGTGGCAGCGACCCGACGATCCTGGCCGACAAAGTCACTGGCCGCAGACGACAAGCGCGTCCTGCGCGACATAGGGCAGATCGCCAAGGGCGCGGATGGCACAACACTTCGTGCGGTGCTGCCGTCCTGGGTGGCTCGGCGCCACGCCTTGCGGAAATAGGTATACCTATCCGCGATGGGATGGCTTCGGGGCCTTCTGATGTTCCGGCCCCAGGCACCCGCACGCCGACCGAATGTTCAACACTTGCGGCGTTCCCAGGAGTGGGCGCTATATCCTACGCGGAAACAGAAGTGCTTGGCCGGCTGTCGTGCGGGCACCGTGGCCAAATCATAGCAGCGCTGCCGTCCGGCCAGGGAGCCACTCCCAATCGGTATTGAAGACCGACTCCTCGGGCGCACCGGTGGCTGGCCCGGTGCGGCGCAGGGCGCCTGGGTGTCAGCGAAGGGCGCCATCGGCCCGCAGCGCCTCGTATTTCTCCGGGGAGAACCACCAGTAGTCTTCACCGCGGTCATAGAGTGGCTTGATCTCGGGGCGGTCGAAGACGTCCCAATAGGCCAGCCAATGCTCACCCTTGTGCCAGTTCGGCACCCAGATGTGATGAATGCGCAGAACGCGATCGAGTGCTCGGGCGGCCGTGACCATCTCTTCGCGGCTCCCGGCGCCGATCACCCGGTCGATGAGTGCATCGACCACCGGATCCGCGAGGCCCGCTGCATTGTAGCTG
Organism: Tropicimonas sp. IMCC6043; assembly: GCF_004146235.1. Lineage (GTDB taxonomy): Bacteria > Pseudomonadota > Alphaproteobacteria > Rhodobacterales > Rhodobacteraceae > Tropicimonas. Next base: position 9,309 of record NZ_SELO01000065.1, read on the forward strand.
CCCGGGGTATTCGCGCTGCCGCTGCCGAGAAAGTTGCGGAGCTCCACCGAGGGCGTGTTGCTCAGGACGAAACGTCGGATCGTCATGTCGTAGTCGAACTCTTCCAGGCGCTGCTGCAGTTGTGCGGCATCGATCTGGCTGAAGCTGGCATCGATCCCGACACGGCGGAGGTTCTCGACATAGGGCAACGCGATGCGAGCGAAGGCGGTGCCGCCGGCGATGAATACGAGGCCCAGGACCTCGCCGGCCGCGTTGCGCCAAAGCCCGTCGTCGCCCACGGTCCAGCCTGCAGCATCGAGCAGTTGAGATGCACCGCGCAGGGCGCGCCGATCCGCCAGCGTTGCCGTGCTTTCGGGGAGTGTGAAGGCGGGCTCGGTGAATATCTCCGGGGGCAGCTGGTCCTGAAACTCCTTCAGCAGGGTGCGTTCGGCCTCCTCCGGCAGGCCCTCGGCCTGCATATCGGTATTCTCGAAGAAGCTGTCGGTGCGTGTATAGAGGCCGTGGAAGAGTTGCTCGTTCGACCACTCGAAGTTGAACAGCATGGCCAGAGCCTGCCGCGTGCGCGGGTCGGAGTATTCTGCGCGCCGCATGTTGATCCAGAAACCCTGGGTGCCAGCCGCCCGATTGTCGGGGATTACATCTCGCAGCACCCAGCCGCGGTCGAGCGCGGGGAAGTCGTAGCCCGTGGCCCAGACGGCCGAAGTGAACTCCTCGTGGAACAGGTACTCGCCGGATTTGAGCGCCTCGAACGCCGCAGTGTTGTCCGCGAAATACTCGTAGACAACGCAGTCGAAATTGTCCTTGCCGATGTTCACTGGAAGGTCGGCGCCCCAGTAGTCCGGGTTTCGGCAATAGGTGATCGAACGGCCGGGATCGGCCTTCGCGACCAGGTAGGGCCCCGAGCCGAGCGGCGGTTCCATCGTGGAGCGCGTGAAGTCCCGCGTCTCGTAGTAGTGGGCGGGCAGGATCGGGATCTGCGCGATCTCGCCGGGCAGGTCGCGGGTCATCGCATCGGGATCGAAGTCGATCCGGATCGTGCGGTCGTCGATCACGTCGGTTGTCGCCACGTTCTCGAGCAGCACGCGGTAGCTGGGAAGGCCGTCCTTGGCCAGTGTCTCGAAGGTAAAGGCGACATCCGCCGCCGTGACCGGTGCGCCATCCGCAAATCGGGCACCGGCGCGCAGGTGGAAGATCACGTAGGACCGATCCTCGGGATATTCGATACGCTCGGCCAGCAGGCCGTAGACCGCGTCGGGTTCATCCCAGGCGCGGACCATGAGGGTGTCGTAGAGCCGGGAAAGACCCTGGCCAGGTTCGCCGGAGAGGATGAAATCGTTGAGGCTGTCGAAGGTATTCGAAGCGCCGGTGCCGCGGAAACTGATCTTGCCGCCCTTGGGGGCGTCGGGATTGACATAGTCGAAATGGGGAAAGTCGGGTGGGTATTTGAGATCGCCGAAGGTGGAAAACCCGTGGCTAACGACAGTGCTCCCCTCGGTGGTGGCGCTCGCCAAGTTTGCGAAGGGAAGGCCGAGGAGGCAGGTCACGAAGATAATGAGGCGCATTTCGGGCTCCTGTTATGTCCTTCTGGTTGAGCAGGAGGCACCACGACCTTCGCCAGTGCGCGACCTCAGGTTCGAGTTGCGGTTCTCCCACTGGCATGCATGGAGCCTATCCGATCGGCCCGACCTGTCCACCGAGCAATCACTCGCGAGGTTGTCACGCAGAGGTCCAATCGATTGTGGCTGGACTCCTCTCCGCATCTGCTGTCGTCGCGGGTGACCTGAACGGCTTCGGGGGGTGGGAGTCTTCAACGCTCGACCGCAACCTCATCGAAGGTATTACCGACGCCGCACATGAATACCTCCGGGTGATCCGGCAGCCTGTCTCCAACGTAACAGATCAATCATGGAGGATTGGACTTGCTACGTATCGCGCTCATGAGCCTAATTGTCGGTTTTGCAAGCCACGTTGATGCACGTCCTGTGTCCGGGACGTTCGACTCGATAGACGGGGGCACCATCTCGCTGGAGGACTGGCGGGGTTATCCCATCCTCGTGGTCAACACAGCCTCCCTTTGTGGCTTCACTCCGCAGTATGACGGCTTGCAGGCGCTCTATGACCGCTACCGAGATCGCGGTCTCAAGGTTCTCGCGGTCCCTTCGAACGATTTCCGGCAGGAGCTGGCCAGTGGCTCGGAAGTTAAGGATTTCTGCGAGCTGAATTTCGACCTCGACTTGCCCATGACCGACATCACGCCCGTCCGCGGCGCGCAGGCGCATCCGTTTTACATATCTGTGAGGACCGAGACGGGGTTCGTCCCGCGTTGGAACTTCAATAAGGTGTTGGTCGACCCGGGCGGTGAGGTCGTGAAGACTTGGGGATCCTTGACGAGGCCGCTATCCCCCGCAATTACGCGTGAGATCGAAGCATTGCTGAATTGAAGGGACTTTAAGAATGGTCTCTTGCCCCGGTCGTACCTGGCTTCGTAAGCATATTTTTGTCTTCGCAATGATCGTCCCAAGCCTTGGCTTTGCCGACGGCTGGAGCGCACTCAACCAACCAGGCGCTATCGGGTTGATGCGTCATGCGCTGGCGCCCGGCACGGGCGACCCGGAGGGCTTTCGTCTCGGTGACTGCAGCACGCAGCGCAATCTCGACGCACGCGGCCGCGCGCAGGCTCAAGTCATCGGTCAAACCTTGCGTGCAGAAGCGGTCCAAATCGATCATGTCCTGAGCAGCGCCTGGTGCCGTTGTCGCGAGACCGCAGAACTTCTGGGCTTGGCTGCCGTAGAAATAGCTCCGGAGTTAAACTCGTTCTATCAGCGACCGGAAGCCGGCGCCGCGCAAACGGCCGCAACGCTTGACCTGCTAGAGCGTCTCGAAGGTCCGGCGATCCTGGTGACGCATCAGGTGAACATTACTGCATTGGCAGGTGTTTATCCTCGATCCGGCGAAATTCTTGTGATCCGCATGTCGGACGGCGCCTTGGAAATTATTGATCGCCTGTCGATCGACCACTGAAGACAACCACGCTCCGCCGACAACGCAGCTCTCGGTGGGCACCCGGTCAGAACCAATGTCAAATAGAGCCCGACCGGCGCGAAAATATGTTCAGACTTCGAGCAAGTAACTTGTCCTCAAAGCCAGCGGATGGCTTTTGGTGACTATCGTTCTTAAAACCCATATGTCCGCTGTTCCGGTGTTCCAGAAGCCGCGAAGTGCCGAGCCAGCAAGGGGGCGCCTAATGTGGTGAAGCTCACTGGCTCAAAAGCCGGTTTCTGAAACCTACCTCGCTGATTTCGCGGGAGCCTGATCCGGGTTCAGCCTAAGGATCGAGTAGTTCAGGCAAGCGGCGACTGACACCCATGCGAGGTATGGCACCAGCATGACGCCAGCCAAAGTGTCGGTTTGAAAGAATGCAAGGGCTGTCGCTGCCACAGAAACCCACAACAGAGTAATAATTACCAACCCGGAGCGCATTCGATGCAAACCGAAAAAGACGGGCGTCCACAGGGTGTTGAGTGCGATCTGGAGCGCCCATAGCGCCAATGCGAGACCGCTTCCGTCTGCGACTGCAACACGGGCAGCAGCCCAGGACATCAACAGGTACAGTGATGTCCACATCACCGAGAATACCCAGGAAGGAGGCGTCCATGCGGGCTTGCGAAGACCGCGATACCATTCTCCAGGCGCGAATAAAGCACCGGTAGAGCCCGCCGCGAAACAGGCTGCCAGGAAGATCAGGAACAGAAGGAATGTCATGGTCTTTTTCCGTCGTTTGGGGAGATCCAGCCGCCAAGTGGCATGATCGGCCAAGTAGACACCAAGCTCTGCCAGTTATACATCCGCAGTGCGATCCCTCCCGTAGGCCACAAGCCCAACCGATCGGATCGCTTCCGGTGACACACCGCTCGGAAGCAGGCTTCCCGATGGCTTGATAGCTGACCAGCGCAGCCTGAATTCGCGCCAGTCCGGCCCCGTCTCGAAACTGTCCGTCTTCAGAGTTTTTCGGAGAGCGTGGGGTTTTCTCGTAGCGAGGGTTCCGGTTCGATTTCCGTTTGAGATTATGCGGCAGCGTTCTGATGCTGCAAGCGGCGTTTCTTAATGGTCTGTTTCTTGATCTCCTCTCTCATGGACAGGATCTGGGCGCCGCGGCCGTGGTAGACGTCGGCGGGCGTCAGATTGCCGAGGCTCTCGTGGTATCGCCGGTTGTTGTAGTAATCGACGAACGCTTCGATCTGCCGTTCCAGGTCGCCAGGCAGGTAATAATTCTCCAGCAGGATGCGGTTCTTCATGGTCTGATGCCAACGCTCGATCTTGCCCTGGGTCTGGGGATGGTGGGGAGCGCCGCGCACGTGATCCATACCCTTGTCCTCGAGGAAGTCCGCGAGATCCCCGGCGACATAAGACGACCCGTTGTCGGAGAGCAGTCGCGGTTTGTGCAGGACCGTGACGTCGTCGCAGCCTGACGCCTCCAGCGCCAATTCCAGCGTCTCGGTCACGTCGCTGGCCTTCATCGTCGTGCAGAGCTTCCACGCGACAATGTAGCGGCTGTGGTCGTCGAGGATTGTGCTGAGATAGAACCAGCCCCATGGCCTGCCCCTATCGGGTGGTCCGGTTTCAGTCTTAGTGCATGACGGGCCTGGGTGCTACGGTTGGGGTGGCCGGCGAAGCGGCTCCGGATGGCGGAGCCGGCCACTGCACGACCTCTGGAGCCGGTGGGCGATATCCCAGCGATGAGTGCGGGCGCTTCGTGTTGTAGTGATGCCGCCAACTCTCGATGACGATCTTCGCCTCGGCGAGGCTGTAGAAGATCTCGCCGTTGAGAAGCTCGTCCCGCAGCTTCGCGTTGAAGCTTTCGCAGTAGCCGTTCTCCCAGGGTGACCCGGGCTCGATGTATGCGGTCCTGGCGCCGACCGCGGTGATCCATTGGCGCACCGCCTTAGCCACGAACTCCGGGCCGTAGCACGTCGGGAATCCTTCGGTTCGGGAGGTTATGGCCGCCTGCGGAGCCCCCGAGTTGCGCAGCTGGTGGCCATAACCGGTTTTCAGGTCTCAACAGTGGTTTGGCTGAACCACACTGATGAGGA
>NZ_SELO01000243.1 GCF_004146235.1 Tropicimonas sp. IMCC6043
CAGGTTCCGGCGCGCGGCTGCCGGCGACGATCTTCATCTCGGCGCCACGTCGCCGGCAGGTGAACGGCCGGTCGAGTTCGAGCAGGTCGGGATCCATCGAGCTGGTCGGCAAACCCGTCGCATCGGCCAACGCCGCCGCGTCGAGCGAGATCGCAATGCGGCCTCTATCGAGTGCTCCCCCGGCGATGAGCGTGGCCGCGACGTCGATGCCGTCTGTCCGAATTCGCTTCGCGAGGTCCGCCACGCTGTCCGAGG
>NZ_SELO01000244.1 GCF_004146235.1 Tropicimonas sp. IMCC6043
GAGAATTAGCCCGAAGTTCTATGCCGTGTTCGTTCGCCGAGCACCGCTCGACTCCGGTTTTTCCGTGATGCCTCACATTGTTCATGACTTTGAAGCGTACCGTGCACCCGAAGGAACGCACACATACCGCACCCATGATTTTTGTTTATTTACAATTCATTAAGATAGTTTCATCTTGACGAGAGCACCTGTGCAATGCTAGGCATCCTCCTGCCTGCTTCATTACGGGGGCTAAATCGCCACCCTGGCAGCACT
>NZ_SELO01000245.1 GCF_004146235.1 Tropicimonas sp. IMCC6043
GCCGGGTACTCGGACCCCTGGCTCTTGTGAATCGTAGCGGCGTATGCCGGCACAAGCGTGTCCAGTCTGCCGAAGCCGAAGGTGACGTTCCGGCCATCGAAGTCCACCGAGAGTTCCTGCTCCTCGGGATCGATCCCGATGACATAGCCGATATCGCCGTTGTAGACCTCCTTGTCGTAGTCATTCTCGATCTGCATGACCTTGTCGCCGGGCGCGAAGGTCCAGCCGAACCGCTCGACCTTGGTGTCTCCCGAG
>NZ_SELO01000246.1 GCF_004146235.1 Tropicimonas sp. IMCC6043
ACCGAGCTGTCCATGTCTAGCACGATGTAATTTAGCCCCGTCCGGTCGAGGAAACGGTCGACCCACTGGCCGCCCAGATCGGCGACCGCCGCGCGGTTGCTGTCCGTCGCCAGACCCTCGGTCTCGATCCGGCTCACCTGCGACGTGGACGCTGCCTGACCATCGACGGCACGGTGGCCGACCACCTGTCGCATTACCGGGTCGTGGGCCAGCCGCTCGGCATCGTTGACATCCTCATATCCTGCGAGGCGACCA
>NZ_SELO01000247.1 GCF_004146235.1 Tropicimonas sp. IMCC6043
TGACTTTTCATAGCTCTGAGTCTGGTTTCTGTGTCCTGCGCGTGAAGGCGCGCGGTCACCGCGACCTGGAGACCGTTGTCGGTCATGCTGCGATGATTTCTGCCGGCGAATGGGTCACGGCGGCCGGCGAATGGGTGAACGACCGCACCCACGGACAGCAGTTCCGAGCGCGGTTCCTGAAGACCGCGGCGCCGGCCTCGGTGGACGGGATTGAGAAATATCTCGGCTCCGGCATGATCCGCGGCATCGGGCCCG
>NZ_SELO01000248.1 GCF_004146235.1 Tropicimonas sp. IMCC6043
TGGTCGCCTCGCAGGATATGAGGATGTCAACGATGCCGAGCGGCTGGCCCACGACCCGGTAATGCGACAGGTGGTCGGCCACCGTGCCGTCGATGGTCAGGCAGCGTCCACGTCGCAGGTGAGCCGGTTCGAGACCGAGGGTCTGGCGACGGACAGCAACCGCGCGGCGGTCGCCGATCTGGGCGGCCAGTGGGTCGACCGTTTCCTCGACCGGACGGGGCTAAATTACATCGTGCTAGACATGGACAGCTCGGT
>NZ_SELO01000249.1 GCF_004146235.1 Tropicimonas sp. IMCC6043
CAACATCACTTCGCAGCGAAGAACGTGTTGTTACCGATGCGGGTGTGTTGATCGACGAGTTGAACTTCAAAGCCTATATCGAGGTCCTGTCGAACTCGAAGCTGCCGCTCTGGTATATCAATTCTGTCGGCACCTCGGTCATCATCACCTTTGTCGTGCTGCTCTTCGGCATGATGTGCGCCTATGCGCTGTCGCAGCTGAACTTTCCGGGCCGCAGGCTGCTTTACCTGCTGGTTGTGGCAAGCTTCATGGTGC
>NZ_SELO01000250.1 GCF_004146235.1 Tropicimonas sp. IMCC6043
TCGGATCGAAGCCGAAGCGCCGGGGTATCCGGTTGCGGACCAGTTCCACGATACGCTCGACCGCCTGCTCGGGTTCGGCGGCCGGCACATAGTAGAAATCCGTCTCTCCGTCAGGTTTCGAGAGGTCCGGTATCTGGCCCTGGTTGATGCGGTGCGCGCTGGTGATGATCTGGCTGCTGGCGGCCTGGCGGAACACCTCGGTCAGGCGCACCACGGGCACGGAACCGGAGCCGATGATGTCGGCCAGAACCTGAC
>NZ_SELO01000251.1 GCF_004146235.1 Tropicimonas sp. IMCC6043
GAGACGAGACCGGAGATCGGCTGACCCCGACGCACAGTATCAAGGCCGGTCGGCGTCACCGCTACTATGTGTCCAACCGGCTGATCTCGGGAGGTCCCGATCCCACCGGCTGGCGCCTGCCTGGGACCAGGCTCGAAACCATGATCGCAACCGCCATTGCCGACCACCTGGCAAAGGCGGCAGCCGAGCACCGGCTCCTGGCTCTGCCAGATCTGACGACGAGCATGGGTCTCCAGGACGCGGCGAGAACGCTGG
>NZ_SELO01000252.1 GCF_004146235.1 Tropicimonas sp. IMCC6043
TGCCGTCGGTGAATTTGACGCCTTCGATGAGGCGGGGCAACTGGTTTGTGCCGTTGAGCTTGCGCCAGGTCTTCGATGCCGCCCTGACCAGGGTGAAGACCATCAGCTTTGCGGTCTTCTGTGACAGCGCGCCCTTGGTCCGGACGGTGCGGTGCCTTACGGTTGCGAAGACGCTCTCGATCGGGTTCGAGGTCCGCAGGTGGTCCCAGTGCTCGGCCGGGAAGTCGTAGAAGGCCAACAGGGCCTCGGTGTCCT
>NZ_SELO01000066.1 GCF_004146235.1 Tropicimonas sp. IMCC6043
CCTCGCGGACCAAGGCGCCCCGGCAACCGCCAGCTACATAGGGAGCGCGTCTGCCGGGGCGCCGATCACGCTGGAACTGGCCGGATTTTGTGCTGCCCTCTGGCAGGAAATCGCACCGCCGTTGACAGATAGAGGGGGGTGGGGCGTCCGGGTGACCTTCGCGGCGGTACTGCGTCCCACAAGCCATTCATTGCATGCCATGGAGGGCGATACTGAATAGGGGGTAGGACAATAATCCAGAGCCCTTGGCCCGCAGACCCGTCTCTCCCCACACGCGCAGAATTTTTTTCCCGCCAAGCTTGGTTCTCGCGTGTCAAAGCCGACGGGATCGGCATCTTTGGCCTCGATATTTCGCCGGCGCACTTTTTTTGTTTATTTTCTGTGTGTTACAATAAGGGAACTTGGCCTGCCACCCCTCTCTCCGCGATCCGGCGCTTGCTTGGGATCATTTTTCCCGTGCAGGACTTCGCGTGGCCTGTATCAGCGTTGCGGCCGAATTTGGGTTGGGCATCGCCGCTACCAAACCAGTCACCGCGTGGGCGATGCATAATCTTACCGAGGAGAAGCTCGTCGACCTCGATGCACCGATCGAAGACTATCTCGCGGGATGGCAACCGCCGCCCTCGGATTTCGATCACTCGAAGGTTGCGGCACGTGCGATACTCGCCCATGGCGCGGGCAGACGTCGATAGCCATCCCCAAAAGACCCTCCGGGATTGTCGGGATTGGCCGGCTTAGTGCGGTCAAGTTGATCAGGCTCTACAGTGCGAAACCGTCGCGCACCGCGACCGCAGCGCGCCTGAGTTCTTCCTCCGAGAAAGGTCCTGCAACGCCGAAGCCTTCTTTTCCGTTGGCCCAAATCACTGAAGCGGATTCCGTCTGCCGGCGAAAGTGCATGCCGGTGGGGCCATCGCCTGTAAACTCGGGACTCATCAAGACCACCAGACGCCGTCCGGTTGTATCCTGGTACATGAGCATTGCTGCCGGACGGGTTTCGCCAGCAACAAGGCGTCCGCCCAAAAAGGTGAAGCCCTGATCGTCGAGCATCGGCACCGCAACGCTTCGACCGGTCCGGTTGGTCAGCCAGTCCGCAAGCTGCGCGGCGTCCGCGGCCGCGAGTTCGACCGGGCGGCGCGCATCGGGCGCGTAAGTCACCCAGTTCGCACCGGTCTCGCGGGCGAGATTATCGAGCACGTTGGTCTGCGGCGAAAACATACCATGCGCCACCCAACCCGCCGATGCGCCGGCTGCTATCAGGGCCACCGACGCCGCGAGCAGCGGCGCGCGCCTGCGGCCCCGCACAGCCTTGATATGCTCTTCGGGCACCGGCAAAGCATCGGCCCTGGCGGAACGCGACAGGATCGCGGCGTTTATAGCCTCGTAATCAGCGGCAACTTCCGCTGCGTCGGGGTGCTCGTGCAGATAGGCACGAACCAGCGCCGCCGCATGGTCGGAAAGCTCCCCGTCGATATAGGCGTGAATGTCCTCGACGGTTACCTGCATGTCATTGTCGTGTTGCGAAACCATTACAGCACCTGCCTGAACGAGGGGGATTTCGTCCGTCCGAGCGCCTCGCGCAACCGCCCCCTCGCACGGTGCAGCCGCGACATCAGCGTGCCGGGCGGAATACCCAGAACTGTCGCCGCCTCGGCATAGCTCAACTCGTGAATCCCAACGAGGATCAGGACGTCGCGCTGATCGTTGGGCAGACGGTCGATCGCCTCCAAAACCTTGTGCGCGTCGACCCGACCCTCGGCGCTTTCCTCGTGAGCGTGCAGCTCCGGGACATCGTGGAGCGGTACGTTCGGGCGTGATCGGCGCCGCGTGTCGGCATGGAGGTTGTGCAGTATCGAGAACAGCCATGGACGCAGCCTGCGATCCGGTTGCCACTGGTGGAACCGGGCAACGGCACGTTCCAGGCAGCTCTGCACGAGATCTTCGGCAAAGTCGCGTTCGCCGGTCAGCGCGTACGCATAGCGGCGAAGATGCGGGATCTCCGTGATCAGGATCGACAGGTCGCGCGCCATGGCGTCTCCAGGATACCGCCTTGGGCGCGCCGGAAATGCGCTCAGGCGGTGGGGGGTGTTGTCAGTTTCCGGTGCGCCCTTCGAGACGTTCAGCGAGGCTCTCCGGATCGAAGGAGGGAGTCCCCGTGTCGCCGCCAGCATTCGGATTGCCAAGGCCCGGCACCGTGCCAGGGTCAGAGGCCGAACCCGATTTGCCCGAAGGGTTCCCCGCCACCGGGTTGCCAAAATCCCGCTCGCTCGCGCCGGCGGCGGTGGCGCCGTTGAAAAGGTGATCGTCCGCCAGCCCCGCGGAGGCGAAGGAAAGGCTTGCGAGAGCAGTCGCGAAAAGCAGTTTTGTCATGTCTTTCTCCTGTCAGGAACATAGCCAGCTCGATGCCGACAAGGGAAATACGCAATACGGCGGGAATTATTCCCTGGAATTCCCAGATCTACGGCCAAGCGCTTGTTTGCAGCCTCCTCGGTACCGGGCAGTGAGGCGTCGGCCGGGGCATGCAAACCGGCGACGGCGGCTCCCGAAGAGGCAGTCGCGAAAACCGTAGGAAGAAACCACGCTGCGCAGGCAATATTGCCGGTGAAACGGCCGTACCTCTCCGTCTGCACGTTGCAGAGGTCCAACGTGGAGGAACCCTCATTCCAAAGCGCAGAGTTCGCCAGTGATTACCTCATTGCCACCCAAAGGACTCGCGTGCCTGTTCCCTGAGGAACGTCTCGAAGAAGTCCGTGAAAGTCGCCACGAGCGGTGGAAGTTTGTTGTATGGAGGATAGAACAAGGTGAGCCAGAGCGGCGCCACGGCCCAGTCGGAAAGCACAATCTCGACTTCGCCGGTGGTAATGCCTTAGGACCAATATGACGCCAAGGCCCATCAGGACGACACCGCCAATCAGATGCGAAATCTGCGAGTAGCGGCCTGTGCCGGCTGCGGCCCGAAGCGTGACCATCGCGGCAACAAAAAACACGATGTCGTCCATCAGAAACACTTCCAGGTAATGGAGCAAGTAGCCGTAGTACACGGGCATCGACAGATCGTGCATGGCCAAGGTCTGAGTGTAGACCGCCGGCAGATCCGCCGAGCAGGCAAGTTCCACCAGGTTGACGGCAATGGCGAGCACCGCCACGCTTTGTGAATCCCGGAGACAAACTGGTCAGCGGAAACGGTCGGATTTTCTGACCGTCGCGGAGAAAATTTCCGCATCTTTCGCCTGAGGCAACGAGCTTAAGGGGGGAGATGTATGCTGTCGACCTTTACGGGCGGGTTCGCCGGGCGTGCCATGTCGATGGGATGAGCAAGAGCGAAGCGGCTAGGCTGCGCATCCTACGGTTCGCCAAGGAGGCGGTCTCTTGCTGCGGTGATCTGAGCCGTCAAGACTGCAGAGCCTCCACTGTCCGGATGCAGCCTCTTGATCAGACGGCGAAAGGCCTCGCGGATATCGTCCTCGGTCGATCCCGGCTCGAGCCCCAATACGCGGTACGCGTCCTCCCGGCTCATGTCGTTTGCAAAGGGTGGCGGGGTTTCGTTCTCTTCGGCGCTACGGTCCGCATGATCGCGCCAGTCAGGTTGGGCGCGATCGAGATAGGTTTCCAACAGCTTCAATGACTGCTCGTCTGTTTGCATTTCTGAAAGAAGCTGCAACAGTTCCGGCAGTAACAGATCGGAGAGGAACTGCCCTTCGCGTGGTCCGCAGAGGATCCGCCCATCGATATCTCCGCTTTCATGATCAAGAGTCATTTCCAGATGCGCCGAGCGAACCCGGGATTTCCTTGGCGACGCCCGCCTAGGCTTTGCTGCATCTCTCGGCACAAGCGTGGCTGCGCCGAGAATGAGGAGAAAGAGGGAGACGGCGAACAGCCGAAAGAACAACAGCCAGATAGCAGCCGAGATCAGTCCCACTCCCAGAAAGCTCTGCGAAGCGGTTGGGAATACCGAGCGGAGCACTCGATAAACGATCCACACGGTCGTGGCAAAAGCAACGGCGCCCGTAGCGATCGTCAGAACCGGCTGCATCAGCGCATGTCGGCCAGAAGCTGTCTTGCCGTGTCGCTGTCCATGGCTTCAAGAGCTTTGAGGCCGCCGGCCGCGTAGGCGGCGACGGCAACGAGCAGCGCCCTCAATTCCGCGGCCGAGTTCTTGTCGAATGGGAGATAAGCGCCGCCGGTCAGTTGGGCGATCTGGCGAAACGCGGATTCGGCCACCGGGTCGCGGCCGTCATGGAAGACAAACGCCTTAACGCCGCGCAGGCCCAGTTCGCCGGCCAGCCCTAGCAATTCGTCGGTGTTTTCTTCCATTGAATCGCCCACGTAGACCAACGCAGCCAAGCGTTGCTTTTCGGCTTCCTTCTTGGCATGCGCCAGAACCCTAGCGATTTGCGTTAGGCCTCCTCGGCAATCGATCTTTTCCATTACGGCGCGCAAGCTTTCAGCGTTGTCCACCCAGCGGGAGGCACGGCATTCGCGTTGACCGCGGAAGTAGACCAGTTGGACCGAAAGATTGCCAGTGGCGGCGACCGACGAGAACATCTCGCCCTGCAATCCGCAGGCCATGTCCCAAGCGGGCTGTCGGCTCATTGTGGCATCAAGGGCAAAGATCAGCCGTCCTGATGTTGTACCTGCAGGGAGTGCCAAGTGCTTGGCATCCCGCAAGAACGCGTCGATCTCTCCCTGGCTCGATTTCTCCCGAGTTGAGAGGCCGGTTCTGCCCTGTCGCGCAATTTCGGTCTTTTTCATAGCCATCAAATTCGGTTCGGATCTCGAGCGAAGGCCTTCATCTGGAGCAGTCGGGCCGCCTGAGCATAACATGATATTCTAACTATAGTGCAGGAAGCGTGAGACCAGCAATCGGAACCGGGACATGCACGGATCTATATGCCTTGGCACGTCTGCGAGGTTGTTCGTCCGATCGGGGCCGTCAAACCGATGAGAACTTTCTCTGCTGTGGCAGAGCAACTAACCATTTCTGAAACGGGTCTACGTTTGTCCGACACCGCCGTGTTCCCGTTTAGGCGGCCGAAACTCCGAAGAATGTGAAACCCGGAGAATACACCAGTTCGTGCGGCAGCGGATGCCTTCATCGCACGGGTGACGTCCGATTGAAACGATACGCATAGCTGCTGTGATCGACTAAACGACTCTCGATTCCCCCTTCGACGGTTCACTGCGCTTAGCAGGCGTTGGGCAGTTTCTTGATTGCGTCCGCTTTTAGGCGACACGCATTTGTTCGGGCAGCACCAAATGAAGTCAATCTATTTCTATGACAAAGCCGGACGCTACGCCGGCTATGTCGTTCCATTCCGGTGCCGACTGTTGGGTCGCCATATGGAGTGCCGCGACGGTCTCCCACCCATTGAAGTTGTCCGGCTGACCAGCGGCCCAACCTAAATAACTCAAAGGTTCGCCGGTCACCCATCCCCAGAGGCCCGCCTCACTCTTGTAAAGTCCAATCAAAGGGCCTCTCAATCCGTTGCCGTAGATAGGCTTTGAGAATAAATTTGGGTCGCTTGAGACAAGCGATTTCACAAAGCGGTTCTCTCTGTCGCTCGTAATGGTGACGAGATGTCCGCCGGCGCTTGCCGCCGCTTGGCTCGAACTATGCCAATCGGCTCGAACCGCAAGGACCGCGACGTATAGACGACCCTCGAAATAGTCGAACACGATCTTTCTTTCGAAGAATGTCTCAAAGATGCGGGCCAGCCGCGGCTCCATGTTCGAGGGCAATTTGTCAGCTTTGTAGGTGCGTGCCTTGGAGCTTTTCAGCGCGTCAATGGCCGGTGCGTTTGGCAAACGGTCTAACAACTGTTTGGAAACGTGGTTCGCTGGCGGTAGCCCCAGTGTCAGGCGTGCAGCAACGATAGCCCGCCGGGTACTAGGGCCAAACTGCCCATCTAATGGGCCGGGGTTCTCGCCAAGGTATAACAACGCCGTCTGAACTTGGCGTCGTTGTGCCATGGTTAGGATATTGTCAATGTTGGCAGTGGCGCTGGGCGCCTCGATCTCCATCCACGGTATGCTCGGCGAAACATTGCGTCGCGAGTTCGGCCCTCCAAACGATGGACTGAGTGGCGCCAAGTATATGTCTTCTCCAGGCAAAGCCCCATAAGTAAAAGGCTCCTGCCTGCCATTTGTGAGGTTAAACACCCGGTCTCGCACCTTTCGGAACAACTTGCTGACTTCGAGGCCCGGTTCCTCGAGATACTCCAGCAAAGCCTGCGCATACGGTGAATTCCGTCCGGTCCCGTCAAGGGCCAACGTTCCCTCGCGTGCCGCGTAGGCAACCAGCACGCCGCCCGCGAGAACTCCTCCAATCGGGTCTACGCGACCCAGGCCAGTGCCGATGGAGCGTGTGCCTTCGCTTTCGCGAAGTCGGTCTGCGAAAGGATTGTCACGACATGCATCCACCAGAACGATCTTGACGCCATCGGAGGGCGCCAGCGCCCGCATTACCACATCAAGCGGAATAGCCTCGAGCTGAACATCTTTCCCACTTTGTAGTTCGGCATTCACCGGTAATAGGTAGTTGGCCTTGTCCACCTCGATCCCGTGACCCGCAAAGTACACCAGAGAAAGTTCTGCGGTCTCGGCCAAACGCGCAAACTCTTGGAATTGCTGGCGCATCTGCCGATCATCAGCGTTGAGGACGAGTTGGACGTCGAACCCAAGTCGACCAAGCGATGCGGCAATATCGGTGGCGTCATTAATTGGATTATCGAGGGCCGGCACCCGTTCATAAGCGGAGTTGCCGATGACCATCGCAACACGTTCGGGGTTTTCCGCAACAGATGCTACCGCGGTTGCAAGAAGCATCACGGCTACTGAAAGGACTTTGACTAGCATTGCTTCGTATTGATCAGACCAATTACAGCTGAGGCTCTTTCCTCCTAACCTAAGCACCTCGGGAGATAGGGGCAATCATCATCGCAATCCACATTTGCCAGCGGTTAGCAGTTTCCCAATCCAGCCATCTGAGTGTTTTTCTCAGATGACCGCAAGGTCGGCAAACTTGCCCTCGGTGGCTTCGCCGGGCGAGACCGGGCGCTCTCTTATATAGTTCGGTCTGAACAATCCGATCAGGCTGCTGCGAGGTCGCGCCGGTGATCGGAATGCCGGATGGCTTGGGTCGTGCTGAGGGTGAGCAACAGAAGCAAGAGAGCCCTGAGATGGGCGAGGATCTTGCGAATGTTGTGGCCGCAGCCGCAGAGCACGGCGGAGATTGCATCTCCCTGGGTCCCCTTCAGGGGGCAACGTGCGAGGCGTCCATCAGTTTTCATGTGGCCGATTTCAGGCTCGATGGCGCTTCGTCGCCGGAGGAGTTTGGCCAGAGCTGGCGTTAGGCCGCGGCGGGTGCCGGAGATCAGCACGCGGGTCTTCGTGACGCCATGTCCGCGATAGCCGCGATCGACCACTGCCAGCCTGGGCGCCGCGCCGGTCAGGATCGTGACCTGCTCAAGCGCCTCGTCGAGGGTGTGGCCGTCGTAAGGGTTGCCCGGCAGTGACCGCATGCCCACCACGAAACCCCTGTCCAGTGTGGTGGCGAGGCTGACCTTGCAGCCGAATTCGTAGCGCACCCGCGCCTTGCCCTTGGAAATGCAATCGACTGCGGTTTCGTGCAGGGCATAGAGCTTGTCGCTACCCTTCGGTTCCTGATGGAGCAGCCGCGAAGTCAGGGCCAGCATTTCCGTGAGCCGCTCGCGATACGGCCCCTCGGGCACGTCGCGCAGATGGCGGCGGATATCGCGGAGCACGCGGCCGGTGTAGCCTTTCAGCGTTCTCAGGGCCTTGCGCATGCGCTTGAACTGGCGGGCATGGGCATATCGGCCGACCTGTGCGGCCAGCCGCGGTCCCTTGCGGGCATAGGATTGCCGGAGCTCCAGCCCGCCTTCGCGGGCGAGGGCAACCAGCTTCCGGCGGGCCTTGTCGTAGAGCCGGGCATCCGTCGGGTGGGCGATATTCTTTTCCATCACGGTGGTGTCCACCGCCACGCGCGAGAGGCTGCCGTCGTCGATCACCCCGGACTCCCGGCCAGCCTCGATCGTCTTGGTCAGAAGCCATTCGGCCCCCTCTTCACCGATCCGCTTGCGCCAGCGGACCAGCGATGTCGGGTCGACCGGGGGATGGTGTTGAAAGAACGTCTCGCCGGTGAAGTGTTGAAAATACGGGTTCTCGACCCAGCGTGCGACGACCGCCTCATCCGATAGCCCGTAGGCATGCTGCAGATACATCAGCCCGGCCACAAGGCGAGGATCGGTCGCCGGGCGCCCCCTTTTCGACGGAAAGAACCCGCTCCATTCGTGATCGAACCAGTCCCAGTCGACGAGTTCGGCCAGCTTCACCAACTCATGGCGCATGTCGATCATGTCGACGAGCCTGGGACGGAGAAGGTCATCCTGTTCGGGCGGACGCGGGCGGTGCTTCATCAGGCAATCCGAAATTGCAGGGTTTCCGCATGAATCCTATGAAACCCTGCCGTTCCACGCTACCAGAACCGCCCGTTTCCTTCACAAATTCAGTGATTTCGGACTTGTTCAGACCGAACTATATAGCAGGTCGGCTTGCTGCGCTGAGCTGCCGTGTTGAAAAACTCAGTATCTGACCGAGGTCGGTCAATCTCACAGAAATTCTTCCCGCAGAAGCGCTCAACCGGAAACCATGTTTGGCGAGACGGGCTTCCCGAGAACGATGAACTGGTTTTTGAGCACGATTTTGCGCACGTGGAGTTTTTCAACACAATCAGCCCAATCCGGGCATTACGCGCAGAACGGCAGTCGTAACTGCAGACCACGAATGCAATTCTCTTCCGTCACATCAAGCACGCAGGCCGATTTGACGCACAGCGCCGGCTTCAACTAGCGTGAAGGCATAATGTCGAGCGGATATCTCACCGGGGGGAGCGATGTCGGACAGTTTTGACGTCAGAGCGGAACTGCTGAGTGAGCCTGGCGAGTTGCCGCTTCGGGTGAGCGTAGCCACTGGAGGACGGGCGAGGCTCGGCCTCATTGGGATCGGTGCCATGATTCTTCTTGTGGGGGTACTGATCTGGACCGGTGGCATCCCAATGGCGCTGGCCATCAGCGAAGGCATGGTCCCATCCATTGCGCTGATTGTCATGGCGCTTGGGGTAATCGTTGGACTTCGCGGCCTGTTCGCCAAGAGCGCTGCGCGGGTGTTCGAGGTGACAGATAAGGAGGTGCGCCAGACCTCCGGGCGCGGCAGCGGCTGGAGCGAACCGTTGTCGAACTTCCGAGGTGTCCGATGGCGCCGCAGGATCACTGCGGAGGACAAGCCGCGCCACGTGCTCGAGCTTGTACACTCCGATCCTTCGCGTATTGTGCCACTGTTTGCCAGAGCAAGCGGGCGGGCGAACCGGCTCGATTCACTCAGGCTGGCGCGCGAGGTGTTTTCCAGCGCTAAGGCGGGTGAGACTGACACCTCGCGGTTTCAAGGCGAGGCAAGTCGTCTCGTACGCCAGGCCACTGGCGACGACGTGCGCGATGTCTGGGAAGGTCTGGCTGCGCTACTCGGCGTGCCGGCAATCGATTCACGCGGCGGCGAGGAGGAGTCGCGGGCCGTTGCCGACCTCGACAAGTCGATCGCCGATCTCGCGTCCGAGGGCCGGGTCAGCCGGGACTGGGACGACAGACCGCCGCCTCAGACGCTCCACGTCGAACGGGTCACAGGCGAAGAAGGGGCTGAAGCCTTGCGGATCGAGATCCTCGCGTCGGAACACCCTTGGGCGATCAAGCCGATATCCTATGGAGTGGGCGGCCTTTGCATCGTGACCGGCCTCTACACATTTCAGTTCGGCGCGGTTCTGGCCGGGGCCATATTCATCGGCATTCCCTTCGCCCTTAACTGGATGGACGAGAAGTCGCGCCGCACGATCACTATCACGCGCAAAAAGCTCTCTTATACGAACCCGGCAAAGCAAGGGACGCGGAGGAAGGATTTCTCCGTCGCTCTTTCCGATATAGAACGGATCCACATTCAAGACGCGCTCGATCGCGATACCCATGGCACCCTGAACCGGGTTCTCAACCGCGGTCAGTTCGGGAACAAGAACCTGATCATCTCCAGCGACCAGCGCGAACGTCAGATAGGTTACGGCCTCGACGACAACGCGCTGGAATGGCTGAGAGCTTATATCGTCGCCGCCATCGCTAATGCGTAAAGCAAGAGAAACCGGGCGCACGCGCGGCCTTTCGCCTTGCGGCGGTCGCATGTAGCCCGCCCATCTGACAGGTTGCATTCGATCCGATCAACACGGCGATTAGAGGGAGAGAGACATGCGCAACATAGGGTTCACCCCTGCAACCAGTCATCTGAGAACTCGACAACTTCAACTCCGGCCAGGCTCCTGACCCGCTCGAGTTCGGCTATCAGGGCAGAAGTCCGCCCCTTTCCCATCCGCAGTCCGGGTTCGGGCCAGAATGCGCTGACGGTGAGAACATTGCCGGTGCGCCTGGCGTCGAGACGTCCGATCACACGGTCGCCCTGCAGCACGGGAAATATGTAATACCCGTACTTTCGCCTGGCTTCCGGCACGAAGATCTCGATCCGGAAATGGAAACCAAACAGGCGTTCGGTGCGTGCCCGGTCCCGCAACACCGGGTCAAACGGCGACAGAAGGCGCACACGGGACGATGGGTCCGGCAGCGAGGATATGGTGTCGAGCACAGTTTCGGTCGTGAAGCTGCGACGACGGGAGCCATCTGCCATCTCGATGTCCGTCTCGATGATGTGGCCGGCAGACAATGCCCTCGCACACCAGGCCCTCGCCTCGTCCCGCGTCACGATCTCGAAGAAGGCCGCCATCTCTCCGCTCGTGCCAAAACCAAGTCGCTTGAGCGCCTCCGACATCGCCCAGTCAACGATCTCGCCGTCGTCCTTGTGGCTGTTGCGGTGCTCTGCCGGGATGACGCGCTCGGTCAGGTCATAGAACTTCCGGAAGCCCCGGCGATGGCAGATCGCCAGTCGGCCGGATCTCCAGAGGAACTCCAGGGCCGTCTTGGACGGATGCCAGTCCCACCAACCCGACGAGCCCTTCTTCTCCCCGCCGCCGAGATCGTTGGAACATGCCGGGCCCTCGTCGGCGATGTGCCGAAGCACGGTGTCGATTTCGGACTCCCACCCCTCGCGCCGTGCCGCCGGCCAACGTGCACGCATGCGTGCCTCGTCCCGAGCGAACTTCAGTCGCCACATCGGGTAGAACTCCATCGGGACGACGGCTGCGTCGTGTGTCCAGTGTTCGAACGCGGTCCGGCGATGCGAGACGAGGCGTTCGAGCGCCTCCGGTCGGTAGCGGCCCCGGCGGGACCACAGGATCAGGTCGTGGGCGCGGGCGAGCGTGTTGACGCTGTCAATCTGGACGAAGCCGAGTTCGTGAAGCACGCCGTCCAGATCATCATCTCTCCCGGGGCCCGACCCCGGACGCAACAGCAGGTGCCGGTCCAGAAACAGGCGGCGGGCACTCTGATTGTCCAGCAGTGAGCGCGTCATCCGCTCACTCCGTCGGCAATGCTGCAGAAATCATCCAGGGTCCGCACTGCAGGGCCACTTCGACGGGCCGAGAGCCTTCGGCAAATGGAAGCTGTGTCGCAACCTGGCGTCTTCAACACGCCTTGGCCGCCACATCGGTGGTTTTTCAGGAAAGCGTTTCGCGGGAAGTGAGGCAAGTTCCTAGAACCGCTCGACCCAGGGGCGCACGGCCATCTCGTTCGACCAGGCACTGCGGTCCTGCTCGATCAGATGGCGATATGTTCGCGCGATCGCTTCCGGTCTGAGCATCGAACCCGGGTTGTCCTCCGGCTCGATGCGGCCGGGATTGAGAATCCCGCCGTCGATATTGATCCATGCCACATGGATACCCTTCGGGTGAAGTTCACGGGCCATGCTCTCGGCCAGGCCGCGCTGTGCGAACTTGCCCATTGCGAACGAAGCGGATTGGGGAAAGCCCTTCACCCCGGCGGAAGCCCCCGTGAAAAGGATGGTCCCGCGTTTCCCATCAATCGGTTCGGCATCCAGCATCCGCCTGGCAGCATGCTTCCCTGTCAGGAAGGCGCCGATTGCCGTGATCTCGATGGCCCTCCGGACATCATCGAGGCTCAACTCGGTGATTGGCCCGCGAACACGCGCGGAGGGGTTGTAGATGACCACCCTCGGAGCCTCCGGCAGTTCGGCAAAGAGTTCCGCAACCGCGCCTTCATCCGTTGCATCCAGCAAAACGGTGCGAGCGCCGGTCTCCCCGGCCACAGACTGCATCCTGTTTCCGCTGCGCGCTGCCAGAGTGAGTTCGTGATCGATCATCAGTTCCCGCGCCAGGGACGCCGACAACCCGTCACCGACCCCGATGATCACGGCTTGCGATTTGGACATCGTCATCTTCTGTTGCTAGCCTCAGCCAATACTTGACCCCGGAACGGCCATGACATAGGTGGTAATCCGCTGAGCGGGCGTTGTGTAGTGGTAAGACCTTAGCCTTCCAAGCAGGATGTATAGTATTCCTGATGTGTCACAGACATTCCTAGTCATTCAATTTGTTGACAAATTACGTTCCAGGTGTTGGACTGAGTTTCCCCGATGTTCAGTCCAAGTCCGACAAATTTCCGACAAAATGCCAAAGCTCACCGAGACCTTCGCCCGCAAGCTGCCACCTGCAAAATCCGGCACCGAGAAGCACTGGGACAACGAGGTGAAGGGCCTCGTCCTGTTCGTCGGCAAACGATCAAAGACCTGGTATTTCCAACGGGACGTCGGCGGCCAGACCCGTCGAGTTCTCATAGGCCGATATCCGGTAATCTCTGCGCAGGCCGCCCGGCAGACCGCGCTCGGTTTCGCGCTGGAGTGGGGCCGCGGTGCCGGCAAGAAGATCCAGATCGGGGCGCCGACCCTCGAAACGGCGATGGAGGCCTACCTCGCCCGCCCCAAGCTGCGCTCGGAGGCGCACAGGCTGGTCCTCCGACAGCAGTTCGAGAAACACCTGAAGGACTGGCTGCGCCTGCCGCTGGACGAGATCTCGAAGTCGCAGGTTGTCGATCGGCACCGGTCGCTGGCCGACCGACCTTCGACAGCCAATCATACGCTCAAGTACTTTCGCACGGTCTGGAACCATGCCCGCCGGACCCATGATCTACCGGAATGCCCGACCATGGCGATCGAGTGGTATCCGGAGGAACCGAAGGGCGAGATCATTGAAGACCTGAAAGCCTGGCGGTCGACAATCGACGCCCTCTGCAACCCGATCCACACGGTCTTCTACGAACTTCTCCTGTTCACCGGGTTCCGAAAGAGCGAGGCGCTCACGCTGGAGTGGAAACATGTCCACGAGAACCACATTCACCTGCCCATGACCAAGAATGGGCGAAGCTTCGATCTGCCGCTCCTGCAGCTCCATCACGAGATCCTGGCACCGATGCGCGGTCTGCATCGCAAATGGGTGTTTCCATCGCCCAAGGGGCCGGACGGACGTCTGACCAACCCGACGCGAATGGAGTGGAACCCACACGCCCATCGCCGAACCTTCGCCACCGTCGCAATGGAAGCAGGCGTACTTGAGGAGATCGTCGGCAGACTGCTCAACCACACGCCTCTGTCGATCACTGGGCAGAGATACACGAAGCCCTCGCTTGACGCCCTACGGCCGGCGATGGAAACAGTATGCTATGAGCTGTCAAAAAGAGCGAAAAAGCAAGAAGCACATGTCCACCAGCAACACTAACCGAGTGTACCATCCCCTTAAATACGCCAGTGAAGAATATTGGGGTTTGTACGACCTCCTTGTTCCAATCCTGAAAACGCACTTCAAGAACTGCAAGAAGTTCAAAGCGGAAGAAGAAGCACACCATTTTTTGTCAAACTATAATTACATCCGAAAGAACCTGTGCAAGAGGGAAACGGCGGCCGATTCACTCGACAAGTTACGGAGAGCGATCGTCAACCTTTTCGACGCATTCGGAAATACGCCTGAACTTTTGCTGGAAGAATTGGCGCTGAACCATGAGGACGTTCTTCAAGCCGCGAAAGAAAAATTCATGAATGAGACAAAGCTGAATTTCTTTTCCTGGTCCACGGTTGACCTTCCAGATGTAAATAAGGCGGTCAAATCGCTGATAACCCTTTGTGAAGAGCGCCAAGGTCTGCTTTCAGCCATTGAAATAACGCGGAGGAATCTTCCTGAAGGGTTCGAGACTGTCTGACGTCAGCACCCCGCGGAGAGATTTAGGGGTTTGAGCAACGGAGGGTTCTGGTTCATCGAAGCCGCCAAGGAGCGAAGATGAAACAGACACCCGGAACATCGAAGGATGCCGCTGACAAG
>NZ_SELO01000253.1 GCF_004146235.1 Tropicimonas sp. IMCC6043
GCCTGCCCCAATAGGGTGGTCCGGTTTCAGTCTTAGTGCATGACGGGTCTGGGCGCTACGGCTGGTGTGGCCGGCGTAGCTGCGCCGGATGGCGAAGCCGGCCACTGCACGACCTTTGGAGCCGGGGTGCGATATCCCAGCGATGAGTGCGGGCGCTTCGTGTTGTAGTGATGCCGCCAACTCTCGATGACGATCTTCGCCTCGGCGAGGCTGTAGAAGATCTCGCCGTTGAGAAGCTCGTCCCGCAGCTTCGCG
>NZ_SELO01000254.1 GCF_004146235.1 Tropicimonas sp. IMCC6043
CCTATGTAGTCCTCCTGCAGATGTACCGTGAGGCGTTCCAGCTCAATCACGGCGGCTACGCATCCGCCATCGCCATGGTTCTGTTCCTGACGATCGTCATCGTCTCGGTGCTACAGTTCCAGCTCCTCAGGATGGGAGGCCGCAAATGACCGTGAAACGCGCACGCAACATTGCCTTTTCCGGCATCGTCCTGACCGCGGCCAGCATCTGGCTCTTTCCTCTCTACTCGGCTCTGTCAACATCACTTCGCAGCGA
>NZ_SELO01000255.1 GCF_004146235.1 Tropicimonas sp. IMCC6043
GCATGTTCGGCCGCGTCACGGCCTCGCAGATCGCCTCGGCATCCGCCGCATCATTCTTCTGCCGCTTCACGTAAGGCTTCACATACGCGGGCGGGATCAGCCGGACCTCGTGGCCAAGTGCCGCGATTTCCCGCGCCCAGAAGTGTGAGCTGGGGCAGGCTTCCATGCCGATCAGGCAGGGCTCGATCTTGTCGAGAAAATCGAGCACCGCGCCCCGCCGAAGCTTCTTCTGCAAGACGACAGCGCCACAGGCAT
>NZ_SELO01000256.1 GCF_004146235.1 Tropicimonas sp. IMCC6043
GATCTGGCCGAGGCAGGTCCATGGGCGGACCGGCCCCCAGCCGGGTTTCTTGGTCATAGTGGTGTCCTTTCGGGTGGTGGAAGCGCCGCCTTGCGGCACGCGGCCCCGCCTTGCGGCGGGTCATCCGCTCAGGTGACCGGCTTGAAGCGGCCGGCGAGGCCGTCGGGCAGCTCCGCCCAGCCGAAGCTGCAGCAGGCATAGGCCTTGCCGTCGTCGCTCAGGGCCACGTCGCCGACGGAGCCGGAGCGCCCCCGG
>NZ_SELO01000257.1 GCF_004146235.1 Tropicimonas sp. IMCC6043
TCGGTTGCTTCGGTGGCACCTTCAGCCCCTCTCGCCGCCATAGACGTTCGACACGGCCATCGCTGACCTGCCAGCCCGCGTCTCTCAGCAGCACGGCCACTCGCCTGTAGCCGTAGCTGCCGTATTGTCTGGCCAGCTCGATCATGTCGGCAACCAGACAATCCTCATCTGCACGCCCCCTTGGACGCCGCCGTTGTGTTGATCGATGCTGCCCCAGCACGCGGCAGATCCGACGCTCCGATACCTTCATCTCGC
>NZ_SELO01000258.1 GCF_004146235.1 Tropicimonas sp. IMCC6043
TGTGTGCGTTCCTTCGGGTGCACGGTACGCTTCAAAGTCATGAACAATGTGAGGCATCACGGAAAAACCGGAGTCGAGCGGTGCTCGGCGAACGAACACGGCATAGAACTTCGGGCTAATTCTCGTTGAGCTATGGCCGATTTTGGGTGACGCGACTTGATCAGGCGGCGCGGTCCTGGTTGGCATTGGTTTGGGCGATGCCGTCGGTGAATTTGACGCCTTCGATGAGGCGGGGCAACTGGTTTGTGCCGTTG
>NZ_SELO01000259.1 GCF_004146235.1 Tropicimonas sp. IMCC6043
GCTTCCTGTTCCTTGATCATCCCGATGATCTGCGCCTCGGTGAAACGGCTCTTTCGCATTTGTTTGCTCCTTCGAAAGGTTGAGCAAACTCTACGTCAGCGTGAGGGAATTTTCGGGGGGCAGGTCACACCGTGACGCCGAACCGGTCGGCGATCCGCCGTTCGAGGTCCTTGCGCCGCCAGCGCACTACCCCATCCACCGCAGGATCGGGACCGGCCTCCACCCA
Organism: Tropicimonas sp. IMCC6043; assembly: GCF_004146235.1. Classification (GTDB taxonomy): domain Bacteria; phylum Pseudomonadota; class Alphaproteobacteria; order Rhodobacterales; family Rhodobacteraceae; genus Tropicimonas. Next base: position 227 of record NZ_SELO01000259.1, read on the forward strand.
GGACCGCAACTCCGAGATCTGATCGGCG
>NZ_SELO01000260.1 GCF_004146235.1 Tropicimonas sp. IMCC6043
GCTTGTCAGCGGCATCCTTCGATGTTCCGGGTGTCTGTTTCATCTTCGCTCCTTGGCGGCTTCGATGAACCAGAACCCTCCGTTGCTCAAACCCCTAAATCTCTCCGCGGGGTGCTGACGTCAGACACGCTGGTCGGGTGCTGTTCCTTGATCAAACCATGCCAGTGAGTCCTTCTCGAAATCCCGTTGTAAGGTCTGAGCCACGCCCTAATTGTAACGAAGTTCATGCACGAGACGGAAACGCACCCTCGAAC
>NZ_SELO01000261.1 GCF_004146235.1 Tropicimonas sp. IMCC6043
CAACGGCAGTTTCCGGGACGAACTCTTGAACGAAACCCTGTTCTCATCGCTGGCGGAGGCCCGCGAGAAAATCACAGCCTGGAAGGAGGACTACAACCGCAACAGGCCCCACTCATCCCTCGGCAATTGTCTGACGTCAGCACCCCGCGGAGAGATTTAGGGGTTTGAGCAACGGAGGGTTCTGGTTCATCGAAGCCGCCAAGGAGCGAAGATGAAACAGACACCCGGAACATCGAAGGATGCCGCTGACAAGC
>NZ_SELO01000262.1 GCF_004146235.1 Tropicimonas sp. IMCC6043
AAGGTGATGGCGCGGGCATGCCGAACAACCCGCGCGCCGATCTTGATGAGCTTGAGTTGCAGGCTGGTAAGCGACCAGGCCGCCACGGGCTCTGGCAGACCGACATGAGCGAGAAAGACGGCGAGGTGGTGGTGTCAGACAGATTCGAACCAGTCTACGCAAGGGCAGGACCGCTGTCCCTTATGCTGCACCTAGTTGACGCCACTCGGCGAGAGCAGCGGCGCGGTTCTTCTTGAAGTTGGCTCTGGGGGAGA
>NZ_SELO01000067.1 GCF_004146235.1 Tropicimonas sp. IMCC6043
GCGGAGGCCCGCGAGAAAATCACAGCCTGGAAGGAGGACTACAACCGCAACAGGCCCCACTCATCCCTCGGCAATCTCACGCCGCGGGATTTCGCAATGAAATCGAGACTGGAAACCAAGGCCGCATGAGGCCAGAAATCAACCGACGGATTCTCCCAAAGGCTGGAGGGAAGCCGGGTCTCAGGTCAACTTCTATCCCCTCGTCTCCGTCGATGGCCACGACAACCTGATAGACCTGGTTGAGGATTTGGAACAACGATACACGTGGCAATAGGATATTGCGCGCTGGAAAAGGTCTTTATACGCCGTATTGTTGTCGGTGTGAGCCATCGGGAACGTCCGGTTCGGAGTCCGATTGTCCAAAACCGGGATAGTATGGCGGCCATTGCTCCGCGTGAAGAGACGGTGGCAGGATCGGCAGAGCTGCCGATGGCGGCATCGATCGTAAGTGCGTTGGACGGAGAGTTGGAGCGCCTTGGCCTGTCATCGGCAATACCCCGCGCGCAGAAGGCGTGAACGCGCAGCCGGGGTCTCCAAGCTGGAATATCGGCCGCCGGAAAAACGCGGGCAGTCGAGAGCATGACCAGCGGCAATAACGGCAGCCCCAACGTCCACGCCATCGGCGTAGCAAATGCCGACTTTTCGTCCATGAGTCACGTCACCGTTCCATTTGCAGGTGACGTCCTTGCCGCGCAACCAAATCACCAGCCAGCGCTTCGCGTCCTGCCCGGAGCGGGTTCCCAGTTCTGGCGCATCGGCGTCACGAACCCAACCGGGGCAGTATCGCAACCGGAAACATTTGGATCAATCCGGCCCTGATCGAACGGGGTGGTCAATCGCATAGGGCGCTGGACCGGGTGGTCCGGCGCCCCAATCGCAGTTGCTACTTCACCTTCTTGCCGGCGATGATGGTTTCCGACTTGCCCGCATTGGCGTTCGCAGTTGCGAGCACCTTGGGCTTTTCCTTCTTGGGCTTCTTCGCCTCACGGTTGCCGCGGCTTTTTTCTTTGGACATGGTGTATCTCCAGCGTGCTTCCTTGGGGCAGTATGCCTCCGGGGCCGGTGCCTTGGGAGATCAGGGTTGCCCGGCGGTAGCCGGGGCGATGAGTCCGGTGGGGCAACAGACGCGGGCCTTTTCGGTGCCCAGCCAGTAGCCTTGTATTCTAGGTCTGTTGTGAAGAGGCGGCAATAACAACTTCGGGCACCGGAGCGATCACTGCCGAGCATAAAAATGAACGGCGGCAGTGTCTGCATTACCGTCCATCAGCGATACCAGCTTTTAGCGTGTGCGGCGAATTTCCGGTTCGGCGGGACGCATTGCCGCGCGATAAGAAGTTGCGTGAACGGCGGCTACGGGCTGTTCACATGCTCCGAAACTGTGCTGCGTCTGAGAAGGAAGCCCTCTCGCCGGAGGTCTGGAGTGCGCATGAAGCGGCCTTGCGTGCCGAAGCCGTCGCGGACGATTTCATTTCTTCGTTCTAAGCAGCTTGTCCACCTCTTCCTGGTCGATGCCCAGCGCGTCGGCGGCCATCCTGAGCATCCACGGCCCGCTATCAAGCTTCGCGAGTTCCAGCCGGTCACGCCAGACATCCCTCGCCCAGGGAACAATGTCATCGGGCAGCAAGTCATCCACGCTGCCGCGTTGTCTGCGTCGGGACATCGTGACTGCTGTTCCCTACTTGTTCCGACGGGATTATATTCTCAACCGAAAGCCTTTCAAGCAACTTGACCCGGCTATGGGTGCCGAAAAAAGGAATGCCGATGCCTGGACCTGACCCCGATGCCCTCTGGATAGACGAGGATGCAAACCGCCCGACTGTCATTTTCCATGCCTATTTTGGGACCGGCCACAATGGAAACCGCCAGAAACGCGCAGTGGCGCTGCTGCGCCGTCTTGCTCGTGGCGATTGGACGTGTCGCTGGTGCGGTGATGCCTTGCGGGATTGGCGGCGCGTGGATGCGCGGTATTGCTGCGAGGGATGCCGGAAGAGGGCGGCGCGGACGCGCCGGGCAGAAGCCGTTGGGATGCACCGATAGAGGGCCAAACTTGCAAATGATTTCGGCAAAATCCGAGGCAGCACATGGGCGGAATAGGTAGCGGGCGGCACTGGCACTTTGGGGCGAGGAACACGACGGAGGACTACCGGGACATAGACGTTCGATGGCTCAAGCGCCGGGGATGTTATAGAAGCGAACGGCCTGCTCATTCTCGGTGTAGACCTCCAGGGACAGTTCCCCCTTCCGGGCCAGTGCATCGGCGATAAGTTGGCGCCCTATGCCAAAGCCCTGTCGGTCTGGCGCAATGAAAATCCCGCCAATGAAGCTGCCCAGAAGGCTGATGAAGCCAACAGCTTCGCCGTCAACCGTTTGGGGGTGACGGACAGATACACGACGCGGCGCCGCCGACCTGCATTGGTGACATGACTCTCCGGCCCGGGCCGCGTTCACGCGGAATGTCTCAAGGTTCGCTCGGCACCCGTTCTTCCGGAATCTGCCGTTGTGAGGGAAGGATTGCGCGCCCAGGCCACCCGGTTCTTGGATCGAAAAGCCGCGAAACCGGACCGCTGACTAGAGCGTCATCGCGACCGTGCGATGGCCGAGGGCGTTCTCGACGTTCCTGGCGGATTCCTGAACCGCGGAGGTAAGCCGGTCGAGCTCGGCCATTGCCTTGGTTTCGGGGAGCACGATCGAAATTGTCGCGATGCATTCGCCGGTCGTGTCGCAGATCGGGGAGGCGATACAGGCGACGGCATATTCCGATGCGCTCATCTGGACAGCGAGGCGCTTCTCGAACTCGCCGCGGGCCAGCCGCGAGAGTAGGTCCGGGTTGGTCTCGGCCTGGCCGGTTTCCGACGGACGGGCGCTTTCGGCGAAGATGGCGCGTCGCTCTTCTTCGGACAGGTGTCCGAGTAGAAGCCGGCCGGAGGCGGTCCAGTTCAGCGGCACCCGCGTGCCGACATCGGAGGCCACGTTGAAGTGGCCGGGGCCGCGCGCCATTGAGATCACGGTCATCATCCCCTCGTCACGGGCACAGACTTGCACGGTCTCGCCCACCTTGGCGCAAAGCCGCGCCATCTCGCGGCGGGCCTCCGCGAAGGCATCAACGCTCGCGCGGTAGGTGAGGCCGTAGCGCAGCAGCCGCGGGCCCAGCCAGATCAGGGATTCCTCGACGCGGCTGAGCATGTGACGCTCCAGCAGTTCGTCGACGATCTTGTAGACCGTCGACGCCGGGGCGCCGGTGGCGCGCGCAAGCTCGTAGGCGCTCATCGGCTTGCCGCGATCGGTCAGAACGTCGAGCACCTGAAGCGATCTGTCGATGGCTCCCGTTCGTTTTCGCTGTGAGGTCACGATCGCTCCTTTCCATTTCGGAAGCCCACAATTGTGGATGATTCCCAATTTGCGTCAACCGGCGCGGGTCTCCGGGCTCTCCGGGCGAATCCAACCCATTGAAATAGGATCCATTTCCGCCGCGCCTTTGCTGTCTTTCACGCTGCAGCCGAAGCTTGACAGGTTTACGACCGGAAGAATACCCTAAATAGGGAATATAATACATAACTATGGAGGTTAAGATGAGACTGACAAAACTCCGCAAGGCCGGTGTCCTGGCCGCGCTGCTAACAGGAAGCGCTCTCGCCGTACCAGCCGGGGCCGCGGGAACGATCGACGTGGCGATCATCGGCGAGGCCGATACCTTCGATCCCATGGTGTCGACGAAGGACGTGGTCTCCATCGTCACGCAGCATTTCGTCGAGACGCTCTATACCTTTGACTCGGGGTGGAACATCGCGCCGCTTCTGGCCACCGCGTTGCCGGAGATCAGCGAAGACGGGCTGACCTATACGATTGGTATCCGTGAGGGCGTGAGCTTTCACGACGGATCGAGCATGGACGCGAAGGATGTCGTCGCTTCGCTGAAACGTTGGCTTGAGGTTGCCTCGCGCGGCAAGCTCGTCGCGGACAAGGTGGCGTCTGTCGAGGCGACCGGCGACTACGAAGTGACCATCACGATGAAGGAGGCCTATTCGCCGCTCCTGTCGTTGCTCGCATTCTCCAACTCCGCGGCTGCAATCTATCCCGAGGAAATCATCGCCGAGACGATCGAGAACGTGGTCGGCACCGGCCCCTACATGATCGCCGAACATGTCCCGGACCAGTATCTGCAACTCGTGAAGTTCGACGACTACGTCTCGCGTGACGAACCCTCCGACGGGGCAGCAGGCGCGCGCCAGCAGACGGTGGACGAGATCCGCTTCGTGCCGGTGCCCGATCCCAACACCCGCGTCGAGGGGCTCCTGTCCGGCCAGTTCGCCTTTGCCGACAGCCTGCCGGCGGAGAGCTACCAGCGTCTCGAGGAGTCCGATGTCGCCGACCCGATGCTCCTCAAGCCTTTCGGCTGGCCGATCTTCGCGATCAATCACAAGGACGGGTTGCTGACCGACAAGGCGATCCGGCTTGCCTTGCAGGCGGCGCTGCCGATCGACGACATGCTCTTTGCCGCCTTTGGCGACGACAATTTCTTCCTCACCGACGGTCCGCTCTACCCGGAGGGCTGGGCCTGGCGCAACGAGGCGGGCACCGAGCTCTTCAACCAGAACGACCAGGCAAAGGCCGCCGAGATGCTCAAGGAGGCCGGCTATGACGGCACGCCGCTGCGCATCCTGACCTCGCGCCAATACGAGTTCCACTTCAAGATGGCGGAGGTGGCCAAGATGGCGCTGGAAGCGGCGGGCTTCACCGTCCAGATGGACGTGGTGGACTGGGCGACCCTGGGCCAGCGCCGCAACGATCCGGCGCTCTGGGACATCTACATCACCCACTCGCCGTTCCTTCCGGAGCCGGCGCTGACCAGCCTCTACGACAAGACCTCTCGCCTCGGCTGGTCGAACCCGGAAAAGGACCAGATCCTCACCGATTTCACCACCGAGACCGACATGGAGAAGCGCAAGGCGCTCTTTGCCGATCTTCAAGCGCAGGTCTTCGAGGATGTGGGCTTCATCAAGATCGGTGCCTTCAACGCGCTTTCGGGAACACAGGCCGGTCTGGAAGGCGTGACCGCCACGCCGTGGCCGTTCTTCTGGAACGTCGCGCTTCCCGAATAGGCCCCGTCGGGCGCCCCGTCCCTGTCGGGGCGCCCGCTCCTGGCGACGAAAACGAGCTGGAACGTCATGACACGCTATGTCCTGAAGCGCCTTGTCGGAATGCTGGTGGTCATCTTTCTGGTGCTGACCATCGCCTTCGTCATCGTCCGCCTGGCGCCGGGCGACCCTGCCGCTCTGATGCTGGGGCCGGAAGCCACGCCGGAAGAAGCGGCCGAACTCAGAACCCAACTCGGGCTGGACCGCCCCATCGCCGTGCAGTATTTCGCCTTCGTCAGCCGTGCGGTGCAGGGCGATCTCGGAACCTCGCTCTTCTTCCGTCAGCCGGTCACCGAAGTGCTGGCGGGTCGTGCCGAACCGACGATCTTCCTGTCGCTGTTCTCGCTCCTCTTCGCCCTCATCATCGCCACGCCGATCGGCATCTACGCCGCCTATCGGCGCGGCTCCTTCCTCGACCAGGCGGCGATTACCACCGCAATGCTTGCCGCCTCCGTCCCAAGCTTCTGGACCGGGCTGATGTTCCAGCGCTACCTCGCGACCGATCTCGGCTGGTTCCCGGCCTCCGGCTATGGCGGCCCCGACGCGAGCTTTCTCGACCGGATGGGCTACCTGATCCTGCCCTCGATCGTGCTCGGCATCGTCAACTCGGCGCTGATCCTGCGTTTCACCCGCGCCTCGATGCTCGACATCCTCGGTGAGGACTATGTTCGTACTGCGCGCTCCAAAGGCATGGGCGAGGCGCGTGTCGTCCTGCGCCACGCGCTCAAGAACGCCGCCATCCCGATCATCACCGTCGTGGGTCTGACTTTCGCGCTGCTGGTGTCCGGCGCAGTCGTCACCGAACGGGTGTTCAACATCCCCGGCATGGGCAACCTCGTGGTCAGCGCGGTGCTGCGTCGGGATTACCCGGTGATCCAGGGGACCCTGATCGTGGTCGCCACGGTCTACGTGCTGATCAACCTGATCACCGACCTGCTCTACCTGCTGGTCGACAAACGCGTGAAATACTGAAGGGACGAGGGGACATGGCCGCGACCGCTTCCGCCGGATCCGAACCGACTTTCTGGGCGCTGCTGCTGTCGCGCCGGGCGGTGCTCGTCGCGCTGCTGGTCTTCGTGGTCATCGTCGCGCTCTGCGTCCTCGCGCCGCTCGTCGCGCCGGCCGACCCCGCGAAGATGTCGGTGCGCGCGCGCCTTACCGCACCGGGTGCCGACTACCTTCTGGGCGCCGATGCCTTCGGGCGAGACGTCTTCTCGCGGCTGCTCTATGCCGGCCGCGTCTCTCTCACCATTGGCCTCGGCGTGGCGGCGCTGTCTTCGGTCGCCGGCATCGCCATCGGCCTTCTTGCCGGCTTTTTCCGGCGGCTCGACGCGCCGATGTCCCGCCTGGTCGACGCGATGATGGCCTTCCCGGACATCCTGCTTGCCATCGCGCTTGTGTCGATCCTCGGCGGGTCCATCGTCAACGTCATCATCGCCCTTTCCATCGTCTACACGCCGCGCATCGCCCGGATCGTGCGCGCCTCGACGCTGGTCATCCGCGAGCTTCCCTATGTCGAGGCCGCAGTCGCGCTCGGTTCGTCGACGGTGACGATCATGTTCACGCATGTGCTGCGCAACATTCTCTCCCCGATCATCGTCCAGGCGACCTTCATCTTCGCCTATGCGATGCTGGCGGAAGCCGGGCTCTCCTTCCTCGGCGTCGGCATCGACCCTTCGACGCCGTCCTGGGGCACGATGATCAACGAGGGGCGCCAATACCTTGACCAGGCCGCCTTCCTCATCGTCTTTCCGGGGCTCGCGATCTCGATCTCGGTGCTGGCCCTGCAACTGATCGGCGACGGCTTCCGCGATGCGATGGACCCGCGCCTGGCAAAGGACCTCTGACATGGCGCTTAACCTCAGGAATTTCAGGCTCGTCGGTTTCGATGGTGCAGCGGAGTCGCTGTTCATCAACGACGACGGACTCGTGGCCAGCGGTCCGATCGCGGGCGCCGACGTGATTGACTGCGGCGGAAGCTGGCTGAGCCCGGGATGGTGCGACCTTCACGTGCATGTCTGGCACGGTGGCACCGACATCTCCGTGCGGCCGCAGGAGGCCGGCCGTGCAACCGGCGTCACCGCGATGGCCGATGCCGGCTCGGCGGGCGAGGCGGCCTTCCACGGCCTGCGGGAATACGTGATCGAGCCGGGACAGGAGACGATCCGGGCCTTCCTGAACATCGGGTCAATCGGCCTCGTCGCCTGCAACCGTGTCTCCGAACTCATCGCGCCCGATTGCAGCATCGACGTCGACCGCACGATCGCGGTCGCAGAGGCCAACCGGGACGTGATCTGCGGCATCAAGGTCCGCGCTTCCGGAGTCATTACCCGCGGCTGGGGGATCTCTCCGGCGAAGATCGCCAAGCGCGTCGCCGAGATCCTCGATCTGCCGCTGATGGTGCATGTCGGCGAGCCGGACCCGCTGATCGACGAGGTGCTGGAGATCCTGACGCCGGGGGACATCGTCACACACTGCTTTAACGGCAAGAAGGCCGGGTCCATCGGCGACACGCCGAAGGTCTTCGCATTGGCCAGGCGGCTTGCCGATGAGGGCGTTCGCATGGATATCGGCCACGGCCAGGCCTCCTTCAGCTTCGACATGGCGCGCCGTGCGATTGCCGACGGACTGCGGCCGTTCTCGATCTCGACCGACCTGCATCTGCGCAACATCGCCGGACCGGTGCACGACATGGCGACGACGATGTCCAAGCTCCTCGCCGTGGGGCTGCCCTTCGAGGAGGTGATCGCCTGCGTGACCGAGCGGCCGCGTCCGATCCTCGGGCTTGACGGCACCGGCGGCCTGACGCCGGGCGCCAGGGCGGACCTCACGCTCTTCGACCTCGTCGATCACCGCGAGATCGCCACGGACAGCCTTGGCGCAACGCTGGAGATCGACCGCTTCTTCGAGCCGAGGATGACCATTATCGGTGCGTCCGCTCTTCCAGCCGCGCGGAGAGTGCCGTGACCGCCGCGCCCATCCTCGATGTCACGAACCTGCGCGTGGGCTTCCGGTCCCGCCGGTCCCTGGTCACCGCGCTGCGGGACGTGAGTTTCACGCTCTATCCCGGTCGTACTCTTGCGCTTGTGGGCGAGAGCGGATCCGGCAAGTCGGTCTCGTCCCTGGCGATCATGGGGCTTCTGCCGAAGAACGGGGCGATCTCGGGCGGATCGGTCCGCTACCGGCGGCGCGACGGCGCGGACATGGAGCTGAGCACGACGCCCGAGGCGGAGATGCGAAAGTTGCGCGGCGCCGAGATCGCGATGATCTTCCAGGAGCCGATGTCGTCCCTGAACCCGCTCTTCACCATCGGCGACCAGATCGGCGAGATGCTGCTCCTGCACAGCGACCTTGACGCAGCCGCGCGCCGCAAGCGGGTCCTGGAGATGCTGGAACTGGTCGAGATTCCCGGCGCCGCGGCGCGGATGAACCAGTATCCGCACGAGATGTCCGGCGGCATGCGGCAGCGGGTGATGATCGCGCTTGCCATGGTCTGCAACCCGGCTCTGCTTATTGCCGACGAACCGACCACGGCGCTCGACGTCACCATCCAGGCGCAGATCCTCGACCTGATGCGGCGGCTCCAGAGCGAACTCGGCATGTCGATCCTGTTCATCACCCACGACATGGGTGTCGTGGCCGAGATGGCCGACGATGTGGCGGTGATGTATGCCGGCGCGATCGTCGAGCAGGCCGATGCGCGAACGCTCTTCGCCCGGCCGACTCACCCCTACACGCGCGGGCTTCTGAACTCGATCCCGGTGCCGGGGAGGCCAGCGGGCGAGCGGCTCGTGCCCATCCCGGGCACAGTTCCGGGCCTGCACGCCATGCCCCCCGGATGCGCCTTCGCTCCCCGGTGCCAGCTCGCGGCCAAGGAATGCGAACGGCCCGTCGCGCTTGCCGACATCGCGTCCGGCCACAGGGTCGCATGCATCATGGCAGAAAGGGAGGCCGCGCATGCTTGACGGTGCCAAGACCGACGCGCTTCTCCAGATCCGCAACCTGACGAAGACGTTCCAGGTCCCCGGCGGTGCGGTCCACGCTGTCGACGACGTGAGTTTCGACATTCCGCGCGGTTCGATCACCGGCCTCGTCGGCGAGAGCGGGTCGGGAAAGACCACGCTCGGGCGGGCGCTCCTGCGGCTGATCGAGCCAACCTCCGGCCAGACATTCTTTGACGGCCAGGATCTCAATGCGCTCGACCCGCGCGAGATGCGGGCGGCGCGGCGGCGGATGCAGATCATCTTTCAGGACCCGGTCTCCTCGCTGAATCCGCGCCTGCGCGTCGGTGACATCATCGGCGAAGGGCTCCGGGCGCATGGCATCGGATCGCATGCCAGCCGGCGCGACAAGGTCGCGGATCTTCTCGAGGAGGTCGGTCTCGGCGCTGAGCTGATGAGCCGCTATCCGCACGAGTTTTCGGGAGGCCAGCGTCAGCGGATCGGCATCGCGCGCGCTCTGGCACTCGAGCCCGAGTTCATTGTCGCCGATGAGAGCGTCTCGGCGCTCGACGTGTCCATTCAGGCGCAGGTTCTAAACCTGCTGTTGGAACTGCGCGAACGGCGCAACCTGACCATGCTCTTCATCGCCCACGATCTTTCGGTGGTCGAATATCTCTGCGATCAGATCGCGGTGATGTATCTCGGCCGGATCGTCGAAATCGGCCCGGCCCGGCCGCTCTACGAGACCCCGGCGCATCCCTATACCAAGGCGCTGCTCTCGGCGATTCCGTTGCCCGATCCGACGCTGGAACGCCATCGCACTATCCTTGCGGGCGACATACCGAGCCCGATGAGCCCGCCCTCCGGCTGCGTCTTCCGCACCCGATGCCCTGTTGCCGCGGAGATCTGCGCTGACGGCCGGCCCGAGGCCGTTGCGGTCGGCCCGTCCCACATGAGCTATTGCAAGAGAATGAATGAACTCCATGCCACTGCCTGATCTTAAGTCCTCGCCCTCAAGCCGCCTCGCCGCGTTGGGAATCGACCTGCCGGCCGCCGCCCCGACGCCAATCGGCGCCTTCTGCAACGTCCGGCGATCCGGTGACATGCTCTACGTGTCGGGGCAGGGGCCGGTGCTTCCCGACGGCACGCTGATGCGCGGCAAGGTCGGCATCGACGTTACCGCGGCAGAAGCGCGCGAACACGCACGGCTGGTGGCGATGAACATCCTCGGCGCCCTGCGCGACGCGCCCGGCGGTCTCGACGCGGTCACCGGCGTCGTCAAGCTGCTTGGCCTCGTCAATGCGAGTCCTGACTTCGAGCGCCACCCGTTCGTCATCGACGGTGCGTCATTGCTCCTGGCGGAGGTTTTCGGCGAAGACGGGATACACGCTCGCTCGGCCTTCGGTGTCGGTTCGCTGCCGAACAACATTACGGTCGAGATTGAGGCGATCTTCGAGACGGGAGCGGTGGAATGACGGACGACATGTGGGACTGGCACGACGCGAACGGGTTCACCCGGATCGTCAACGTGAGCGGCACGATGACCGGCCTTGGTGCCTCGGTAACCGGAGCGGCCGCGCGCGAGGCGACCGCCGCGGCGATGGGACGCTTCGTCAAGATGCATGAGCTTCAGGCGAAGGCCAGCGGCGTCATCGCCCGGCTGACTGGCGGCGAGGCGGGACTGGTGACCGCGTCTGCGAGCGCGGGCATTTCCCTCAGCGTCGCCGGCTGCATCACGGGCCTCGATGCTGCCCGGGCCGAAGCATTGCCGTGCGCGCCCGGACCGAAGGCCGGCGTCGTCGTTCAGGCGGGCCACCTTTGCCATTACGGCGCGGCCATCGACACGGCGATTGCGCTGGCGGGCGGCGTCACCCGCCCGATCGGAACCGCGACCCTCTGCGCGGATCACCAGCTTGCCGCCGCGCTCGACGAGACCGTCGCCGCAGCGCTCTACGTCGTTTCGCATCATGTCGTGCACTATGGCCAGGTTCCCTTCGATCGCTTCGTCGAGATCGCGCATTCCAAGGGCGTGCCGGTGATCGTGGATGCGGCATCGGAATACGATCTGACAGGCTTCATCGCGAAGGGCGCCGATCTCGCGATCTATTCAGGTCACAAGTTCTTGTCCGGGCCGACCTCCGGGATCGTCGCCGGGCGCCGCGATCTCGTGCGTGCGGCTTATCTGCAGAACATCGGCATCGGCCGAGGCATGAAGGTTGGCAAGGAGAGCATCGCCGGAGTCATCGCCGCGATGGAAAGCTGGATGGTTCGCGACGCGGGAGCAATCCGTGAGCGCGAGCGGGCCGCGCTGGCGCTCTGGATAGAGGAGGTCGAGGGACTTCCCGGAATCCGCGCCGAGATCGTGCCCGACCCGACGCAGAACCCGCTTGAGCGCCTTGAGGTCAATATCGACGCTGCGGCTGCCGGCGCCAGCGCCGCCCGCTTCGCGGCGGCCTTCGCCGAGCAGGACCCGGTGGTGATCGTTCGGGACCACGAAGTCGAACTCGGGTATTTCCAGCTCGATCCCTGCAATCTCCTTCCCGGGCAGGCGGAGTTGGTGGCCGAGGCGCTCAAGCAAGTGCTGTCGAATGGCCACGCGCTGGCGGACGGACCTGAGGCCGATCCGCGAAATGCCGGCGTCAATGGCTATCTCACCTGGTTGGCTACGGAGTGATGGGCCGGGCAGGGCCGGCGCCCGCGCGCTGTCCGGTCCTGTGGAGGTCGGAAGATCGGTGCCCGGCGACAGGAACCGCCCTGCCGTCGCGCGCGTCTAGTGGATGACGGAGTTCGGCAGCCAGAGGATAAGCTCCGGGACGAGCGCCAGCAGCAGGAACACCGAGAGCATCACCAGCAGGAAGGGCAGGCTCTCGCGGGCATATTGCCAAATCCCGCATTTCAGCATTCCGCAAACGGTGAACATGGTCACGCCGAAGGGCGGCGTGTTGCTGCCCATGGTCAGGATCACGACCATCAGGACGCCGAATTGGACCGGATCGAGCCCCTGCGCGACCAGGATGGGCATGAAGAGCGGTGTTAGCAGAAGCACGTTGACGGTGGCTTCCATGAAGGCACCGGCCAGCACGAGGAAGGCGAGCACCAGCAGCAGCGTCGCCGTCGGCCCGGCCGAGATGGCATTGAAGAGCCCTTCGATCGCCTGCGGCGCATTGGCCAGGACGATCGCATGGCTGAGCGGGGCAACCATGATGATGATCAGCATGATCATGCCGATATCGCCCAGCGATTTCGAGATGACCTCGCCGATCGTCTTCCAGGTCAACTCGCGATGAATTGCGACACCCACGAAGAGCGAATAGAAAATCGCGCAGGCGCCGGCCTCGGTTGCGGTGACGAAGCCGAAGCGGAAGCCCACAAGCAGAAGCACCGGAAACAGCAATGCCCAGAAAGCGGATTGGAAGGCGGTCCAGACCTCGTGGCGGGTCGGGAGCGTTTCGCGGGCAGCGGCATAGCCATGGTGGCGGGCGGCCAGGAAAGTGTAGATCATCAGCGCGGCGGTCAGAATGATGCCGGGCACTATCCCGGCGAGCAGCAGCTTGCCGATCGAGACATTGGCGATGAAGCCGAAGACGATCAGCCCGATGGAGGGTGGAATTGTCGAGGTGATGATCGAGGAATAGGCGACCACACCGGCTGCGAACCCCTTGCTGTAGCCCTCGTCGATCATCGCCGGACCGAGCAGACGGCTTTGCATCGCCGCGTCGGCCACCGCCGAGCCGGAGATGCCGCCCATGAGCAGCGACAGGACGACGGAGACTTGTGCGAGCCCGCCGGCCATCCAGCCGACAAGCACGTTGGAGAAGTTCACCAGCCGCGTCGCGATGCCGGAGGCGGCCATGATATTGCCGGCGAAGACGAAGAATGGCACGGCGAGCAGCGAGTAGATCTGAGTCACGCCGACGAGCTTCTGTACGGCAATGGAGACCGGCAGGTATTCCCCACTGAGAAAGGCCGGAACCGCAGCCAGGAGCAGCGAGAAGGCAATGGGCAGTCCGATCGCGACGGCCAGCAGGAAGAGCGCGACACCAAGGAGAATCATGATCAGGCCTCCGAGCCTGCTTCGGGTTCGACGGACGGATCGGTGGGCGAGAGCAGCACCACGATGCAGTTGAGCGCAATAAGGGTACAGGCCGTTGGCAGCGCCGCGACGACCCAGCTGAAGCGGATGCCGCTCAACGGCAGCGTGCGGCGGTTCGCCATTTCGACATAGTCGAGCGCGTACCAAATGAGGCCGAGCAGGATGCCCAGCATGAGAAGCGCGCGGAATTTCGGCAGCATTGTCTGAAGGGTCTCGGGCAGGACCGCCGCCAGATACTCGATATTGAAATGCTGACTGCGACGAAACGCGATGCTGGCCGAGAGGAAACAGGCCCAGGCGAACAGGGCCTGCGTGACTTCCAGGACCCATATATTCGGCACGGCCAGGAAGCGCGTGATCGCGGCCCAGCCCGTCAGGCAGACGACGCCGATCAGAGCGAGGGCGGCGGCAACGGTTTCGATCTTGTTGAGAAGGAGATAGGCGCGCATGTGACGTGGCCTTCGAGGGGAGCCCCGAGGGCCATGGTTCCGTCATGGCCCCCGGGGATGGTGAGTGGGAAATCAGTTGGCGTCGAGCGTCGCACGCACTTCCTCATAGGCCTCAGTCAGGCCCAGGGCGTCGATCTCGCTGACGGCCGCCTCGACGAACTCGGTCGTGTCGATATCGCTGACCGCCATGCCATTCTCCTGAAGCTCGGCATTGGCAGCGGCATCGGCGGCATTGTTCAGTGCCGACATCTCGCGGCCCGCATCGATGGCTGAGGAGCGCAGCGCCTCCTGCTGTTCCGGGCTGAGCTTGTTCCACCATGCCTCGCCGACCACGAGGCCGGTAATCAGGTGGATATGCTCGGTCTTGGTCATGTAGTCGACCACTTCGTTGAACTTCATGCTGAGCGCGGAGGCCGGACCGGATTCCGCTCCGTCGATGGCGCCGAGTTGAAGCGCGCTGTAGATCTCGCCCCAGTCCAGCGGGGTCGGTGAGAACGGCAGTGGAATAGTCGACCACGGTAGCGGCGGGGATGTTTCTCGCTGCGGGCGGAGCAAAAGTCGCCCAGTATCGGCCCTTTCTGTTCTGATTTCAGGGGGGCGGGAGCATTTTCACCG
>NZ_SELO01000263.1 GCF_004146235.1 Tropicimonas sp. IMCC6043
TCGATCGAACCAGCAAGTTCGCGGTCGCCCAGCTTATCGAGAAAGCCGACCGACGAACCGCGTGGGAGTTCCTGGAACACCTGCTGGAGGTGGTTCCGTACCGAATCCACACGATCCTGACCGACAATGGGATCCAGTTCGCCGACCAGCCCCGGAACCGCAACACCATCTATTCCCGGCAAATGCGCTTCGACATGATTTGCGAGGCCAACCGGATCCAGCATCGCCTGACCAAGCCCAACCATCCATGGAC
>NZ_SELO01000264.1 GCF_004146235.1 Tropicimonas sp. IMCC6043
CTTGTCAGCGGCATCCTTCGATGTTCCGGGTGTCTGTTTCATCTTCGCTCCTTGGCGGCTTCGATGAACCAGAACCCTCCGTTGCTCAAACCCCTAAATCTCTCCGCGGGGTGCTGACGTCAGACACTGAGACCCGTCTCTTCCTCCGGTTTGAAGTAGAGTCCGTCCCAAACGAGGAGACGAACGGAATGAAGAGATCACGGTTCAGCGAAGAACAGATCATCGCGATCCTGAAGAGCCAGGAGAGCGGCGT
>NZ_SELO01000265.1 GCF_004146235.1 Tropicimonas sp. IMCC6043
TGGACGGGAAAACGCCCGATCAGGCATATCTCACCCCGTCCCGGCCAATTCCGGTCGCGGCATAACTGAGCGGAAGATCCACTTAGAACACAGCTCCAAACTGTTCAGACAACCCGAGCCACCTATGTGTGCTGACGCACTGCCCGCATCAGAAGGTCCGGCTCGATGCTGTCGAAGAAAGCCTTGATGTCGAGATCAAGAACCCAGTCGTAACGCCAGCATCGCTGCCGCGCCACGCCGACTGCATCGAGTG
>NZ_SELO01000266.1 GCF_004146235.1 Tropicimonas sp. IMCC6043
AGAGCATCACCGCCAGGCGGATGATCTCAGGGCTGGTCTTGAAGTATTTGAACGGGTCGCGTTTGGTCATCCGGGGACGCTACTCAGCCCCCTGCCCCATCTCAAGCCACGTTCTTCTGACACCACCGGCGAGGTTATAGGCCAGCGCGTGCAGCTGGAGACGCACCTCGTTATCCCGGAACCGGCGGCACGACAGGCGCGTCCAGCGGATGGCGTACTTGCCTTCGCGGATGTGCTGCTCCGCGGTGCCACG
>NZ_SELO01000267.1 GCF_004146235.1 Tropicimonas sp. IMCC6043
TACCTCGCGGATCGCATCAACGCGTGCCATGCCTTGCCCGACAAGCACATCAACCTGCCGCAACTTCTGAACTATCTCCTCTGGCTTGTGCCGCTTGTTTGCCATTCTCTGTCCTCCGCTTCCTAAAGGAAAGTCTGAAGAACCTTCGCCTCTGGGCGTGATCTGATAGGGTCTGTGTATCCGCGAGAGGAGCGCCGACGATGCCGAAACAGCCCGCCTTCCCGAGCATGACGCAGGCGATGAAGAAGAAGC
>NZ_SELO01000268.1 GCF_004146235.1 Tropicimonas sp. IMCC6043
CCGGCGCGGCCGCCAATGGCAAGTTCGCCGACTTTGCAGCCGATCGCTTCGCGAGCAGCGTCACCTTTCGCTCCCACGCGATGCACAGCTGCTTGCCGAGAACCGGACCCTGCGCCGCCCTCAGCACAGAGGTGGCTCGGGAAATCTGAACGGGTGAGTTAGGTGGATTTTCCGCTCCCGATCCGGCAGCGATGCCGGGAAGAAGGAGCGAAAGATGGCAAGACGTCCGAGAAGAAACCACAGTGCCGCGTT
>NZ_SELO01000269.1 GCF_004146235.1 Tropicimonas sp. IMCC6043
AACCGCTGCCGCTTGGGTTTGTCCCCTTCGACATCCGGCAGCCGCGAGATCCCATGCCGCTGAAGACAGCGATGCAGCGACGATCGTGTCAGGTGCGGGATCGACGGCTGGAGGGCATAGAGACAGTTGAGAACGGCAGTGGAATAGTCGACCACGGTAGCGGCGGGGATGTTTCTCGCTGCGGGCGGAGCAAAAGTCGCCCAGTATCGGCCCTTTCTGTTCTGATTTCAGGGGGGCGGGAGCATTTTCACC
>NZ_SELO01000270.1 GCF_004146235.1 Tropicimonas sp. IMCC6043
TGCTACGGCCCAGAGTTCGTGGCCAAAGACGTGCGAGAGTGGATAGAGGCCGTCGGGGCCAAGACCGCTTTCATCGAGCCAGGATCTCCCTGGGAGAACGGCTATGTTGAAAGCTTCAACGCCCGGAGCCGCCCTTTTTTCGGTTGCTTCGGTGGCACCTTCAGCCCCTCTCGCCGCCATAGACGTTCGACACGGCCATCGCTGACCTGCCAGCCTGCGTCTCTCAGCAGCACGGCCACACGCCTGTAGCCG
>NZ_SELO01000271.1 GCF_004146235.1 Tropicimonas sp. IMCC6043
TGTGGGCGCCGGGGTTGAAGTGCGGGAGCTTCTCCATGAAGGCAGAGCCGTTGACGAAGGGCCACTCCAAGGAGGCGTGGTAGTCCGGTCGCCCTTGGCTGCGGCTGTAGGAGAGGTGGTCCGCCCGCACGATCAGGTCGGAGCGGATCAGGTCGCCGGGTTTCACGTCAGCCGGCAGGATCTGGCCGAGGCAGGTCCATGGGCGGACCGGCCCCCAGCCGGGTTTCTTGGTCATAGTGGTGTCCTTTCGGG
>NZ_SELO01000272.1 GCF_004146235.1 Tropicimonas sp. IMCC6043
GGTGAAAATGCTCCCGCCCCCCTGAAATCAGAACAGAAAGGGCCGATACTGGGCGACTTTTGCTCCGCCCGCAGCGAGAAACATCCCCGCCGCTACCGTGGTCGACTATTCCACTGCCGTTCTCACCACCCTTTGAGCGGCCAAAACCCTGTCGCGGAGTCCCCCTTTAGCGCCCGCTGCTTGATGATGGGCGCGAACCACGGTGCTATCGACCATTTGCAGGGCGTCAGGGACGATCCGGCTCTCGGTCAG
>NZ_SELO01000068.1 GCF_004146235.1 Tropicimonas sp. IMCC6043
CTGTTGCACGGATATGGCTGAACAATGGGAGCCGGATGATGCGAGAGTATCACGTCCGGTTCTGAGAGAGCGCGGGGGTGAAAGTCCCCCGCGCCACTCGCCTTTTCGTGAAGATCAACGGCGAACGACACTACCTCTGGCGGGCCGTCGACCAGGAGGGCGAGGTCCTCGAAAGCTATGTGACGAAGACACGCGACAAGAAGGCCGCATTGAAATTCTTGAAGAAAACGATGCGGCGGTACGGCCGGCCCGAGTCCATCGTGACTGACTTGCTTCGGTCCTACGGCGCCGCTCTGAGGGAAATCGGCGCAACGGACCTGCAGCAAACTGGCCGCTGGCTCAACAACCGGGCGGAGAATTCACACCTGCCATTCCGACGACGGGAGCGGGCGATGCAACGCTTCAGGCGGATGCGAAGTTTGCAGATGTTCGCCGCCGTCCACGCCTCGGTCTTCAACCATTTCAACTCGGAGCGCAGCTTCTCCTCCAGAGCCAACTTCAAGAAGAACCGCGCCGCCGCTCTTCTGTGGTTGCCGCCCGCAATGCAAGAAGTTTCCGACCCTGTTGGCGCGTGATCGAGTGCGGTCTTCTGTATGGCCTCGTGATGCGGTACTTCCAAAAGCCGCAGGCCGGCATGGTGATCTGCGGATCGGGTCCAAATCTCGCCGTCGTGCTTATTGCACTAAGAGCGGCCCTGGTTTTCCCACTCCGGATCTATTCGATCGGTTTGCCCATTCAGGTCGTCGTCTTCTCACACCCCACTTGGCACCGTCGCTAGCAGCCAGACATGCATATCATGCCGCAATTGCCAGCGCCGGATCCCAGTAATTCTCGTTTTTCGTCAGCATCGCCCAGATCTGTCGCGCCATCTTGTTGGCCAACGCTATGGCGACCAGCATCTTGGGCTTGCGCGCCAACATCCGCGACAGCCAACTGCCTTCCGGAATCGTTCGTCGTCCAATCCAGGTCAATCGCGACATTGCCCCAATGATCAGAAGGCGTCGGATATCCGCCTGGCCTGCCTTGGTCATCCGCCCTAGACGCTCCTTGCCTCCAGAGGAATGCTGCTTGGGAACGAGCCCGAGCCAAGCCGCAAAACAGCGACCTGTTTTGAACTGCGCCATGTCGGGGCCGAACGCTTCCACCGCGACGGCCGTGAGCGGTCCAACACCAGGCATGGTCTGAAGCCGGTGCGCCTTCTCTGACTGCGCGGCTAACGTTTTCAGTTTCGCGGTACGCTCGGTGATACGCGCTGTTTTCTCTGCGATCTGGGTCTGCAGGTCCTTGCACTCCTCTCGAATGAGCACCGGTAGGCCAGAGGTCTCGTCCTCAAGAAGCGCTGTCATGCGATTCAAGTGACGTATCCCAACAGGAAACACATGGCCGTGCTCACATAAAAGTGCACGCAGCGCGTTCACATCAGCGGTCCGCTGATGCACTAGGCGTTCCCGACCGCGGAACACCGCTGCGCGAGATTGCTGCTCAATGGTCCTGGGCTCAACAAAACGCATCTCGGGCTGGCGGGCGGCGATCACGATCGCCTCGGCATCGGCCGCATCATTTTTCTGGCGCTTTACGAACGGGCGCACATATTGCGGTGCGATCAGCCTCACCTCGTGGCTAAGCGCTTCCATTTCACGCGCCCAATAATGAGCGCTCCCACAGGCTTCAAAGATGACCAGTCTTGGCTCTTGCTGAGCCATAAACGCACTGAATTGCTTTCGGCTCAGTTTCTTACGGTACTGCACCTTTCCTGTCCGCGACGCTACCTAGACCTGGAAAACACTCTTTGCCAGATCGACCCCAACCATCATATCCTTCATCTCGCCGTCCTCCTCTTCGCGTGGCGTTCAACACCACAATCTTGGCACATTGCGATGCCGTCTGGGGAGGGCGGCAACCATCCCATCTCGCCGAGTGGCGCGGTCTTTGCGCGGCATAAGCGGCAGCCATCCTGCCCTTGGTGAGACATGTTCGCCCCCGGTGTACGGTTGCGTGAGACACCCGTTTGGGTGAGAGCGGCCCCCGAGAAGGAGGGGCCATGACAGACGAACAGAGAGCCAATGCGGGCGTTTCGGAGCGCGCCCATGACGCTGGCGACGAGACGCCCGCTGCGCCGCCCCGGCGGCGCATGTCGGCCGGGTGCAAGCAGGAAGCCGTGCTGAGGATATTGCGTGGCGAGGACCTGGAACTGGTCAGCCGGGAACTCGGTGTCACCGCGGCCGATCTGAGCGGCTGGCGGGCGAGTTTCCTGGCTGCGGGGGCGGCGTCGCTGAAGAGCCGGCCCGAGGACAGCCGGGATCGTGAGTTGCGCGCCATGAAGGAAAAGATCGGCGACCTAACGATGGCCAACGAGTTGCTGGAGGCGAAGATCGGCAAGATGGAGGGCGGCCGCCCTTTGGGCCGTAGGAGGTCGAGGAAATGAGCCGGACATTCTCGCCCTCCGCGAACCGCGTCTACGGGCTCGACTGGGTGTGCCGGAGTTGGCGCGTAAGCCGGGCCACGGTGTATCGCCATCGCCAAATGGCCAACCGGCCAGATGCTTCGCGCCGCCGGCCGGGACCGCAGGGTCCGATGCCGGACGCGGCGTTGGCGGCGACGGTCCGCACCGTGCTGAAGGACAGCCCCTTTCACGGTGAAGGCTATCGCAAGGTCTGGGCACGGCTGCGGGTCTTGGGAGTTCGAACGAGCCCTCGGCGGGTCCTCCGTGTCATGCGTGAGAACCACCTGCTGGCGCATCAGCGGCCAGGTTCGGTACGCGGCCCGCGCGCCCACAACGGCACGATCACGACCGACCGGGTAGACGAGATGTGGGGAACGGATCTCACGACGGTGCTGACCGGCGAAGGTCAGGCGGCGGTCTTCATCGCCGTCGATCACTGTTCGGCCGAATGCGTCGGCATCCATGCCAGTCACCGCGCCAACCGGTTCGAGGCGCTGGAGCCGATCCGCCAGGCGATCCGCGGCAGCTTCGGCGGGATCGGGCAAGACGTCGCGACGGGCCTGAAGATTCGCCACGATCACGGAAGCCAGTACATGAGCAGTGACTTCCAGAAGGAGATCCGCTTCCTCGGCGCCGAAAGCTCGCCCGCCTTCGTCCGCGCACCGGAGGGCAACGGATGTGCCGAGCGGTTCATCCGGACCCTGAAGGAAAACCTGCTCTGGCTCAGGTGGTTCGAGACCATCGAGGAGTTGCGCTAGGCCCTCCTCGAATTCCAGCGCACCTACAACGAGGAATGGATCATCCAGCGCCACAGATACCGAACCCCGGCACAGATCAGGCGAGAGCAGACAAGCATCATGCAAACCGCCGCTTAAACCCAGTTCCGTGTCTCACAACTGTGGACCGGTACACATCCTTGCTACACGGAGGATCCGACCCAGATTCGAACCGGCCGCAAGCTGAGGCCAGCAACAAATGGCATGTCCTTCTCTAAACCGCCGGAAACGCACGCGGCCGTATCGCGACGCCTGCGCGAGCTCATTGGGTTCTCAATCTTGAAGCTATTTGATCCAAGCAATTGAGCTGCAGGGAGCGTCGAGCAGCCCGGCAAGTTCCTCGTCCAGGCCCATGATCGTGACCGATGCCCCGACCATGTCAAGAGAGGTGAAATAGTGGCCCACCAGTGTCGTGTGTACCTTTACCGATCTCGCCGACAACCGCTGCATCAGCCGTCTGTTCACGACGAGCAGTTCCATCATCGGGGTGGCGCCGAGCGAGTTCACCAAGACCGCGACCCGCCCGCCCGATTCAAGGCGCATTTCCTCGAAAATTCTGTCGCAGATCTGATCGACGATACGGTCCGCGCTCTGTAGTGGCATGCGGGTAACGCCGGGCTCGCCGTGGACTCCGACGCCAAACTCCATCTCGTTCTGCCCAATGCTGAAACTCGGGCGTTGGGTGTCCGGCATCGAGCAGGGCTCGAGCGCGACGCCGATCGTGTGGCAGGCGAAGTTGGCCTTTCGGACTAGGCGCTCACATACGTCTAGCGGGAGCATCCGAGCGCTCGCCGCGCCCGCGATCTTGAAGACGAATACATTGCCGGCGGTTCCGCGCCTCGCGGCTGCATCTTCGGGTCCGGAGGAGGCGATGTCGTCGGTGGTGAGGATCGCGCGGGTCTCGATTCCCTCTGCCGCTGCCAGGTCGGCGGCAATGTCGAAGTTCATAACGTCGCCGGTGTAGTTACCATAAATGTAGAGCACGCCGGCGCCGCGGTGGACGTCGCGCGTGCAGCTCAAGATCCGGTCGGGCGGGGGCGAGGCAAAGACATTGCCCACCACGACCGCATCGGCGAGGCCGCGGCCGACGAAACCAAAGAAACCGGGCTCGTGCCCAGCGCCACCGCCGATGACAATGCCAACTTTCCCCTGCGGCTTCTCGACCCGTGAACGGATAGCCCGCACGCTCCCGTCTATCGACTCGATATGCGCCGGGAAAGCAGCGAGTGCCCCTTCGAGCGCTTCCCTCACAACGTCGCGCGGTTGGTTGATGAACTTCTTGATGCGGCTGCGCGTCAGCGCGGGTTCCGGCGGCGAGGTCGCGCGCCTGCGTTGTGAGATCTTGTCGACCTCGAGCCCTTCGGCCCTAAGG
The DNA here is from genome assembly GCF_004146235.1 of Tropicimonas sp. IMCC6043. Lineage (GTDB taxonomy): Bacteria > Pseudomonadota > Alphaproteobacteria > Rhodobacterales > Rhodobacteraceae > Tropicimonas. The sequence goes on from NZ_SELO01000068.1 coordinate 4,592, forward strand.
ATCCCTTCGCCCGTTCCAGCGTCCGTGATGAGCGCGGTCACGTAGCCGCCACGCAACGCCGCGAGAATGGGCGGCACCTTGTCGAAACCGCCAGCGACCAGCACCCGCTTGGGTATGCGGCGCAGGCGGTCGAGTTCGATGCCAATCGTTCTGTCCGCCAGAGGTCCAGCTATCGGGACGCCCTGGGCATCGATGAAACGACCAGCAAGGGAGCCGACGGCACTGTTGTAGTAACCTTTCTGCTGCAGTTTGCGGTCGAAGAATCCGCTAGTGTGGATGGTGGAATTCGGCCGCATCGACGAGATGCCGAACAAGATGCAAGTCAGTCGTTCAAGGTTCTTGAGCTGTTCGGCGATGACCGGTTCTGCCAGCAGGATCTGTCGGGCCTCGGGCGAGGAGACGATAGCCGGAGCCGAGATTGGCACAAAGCGGGCGCCGAGGTTCTCCGCAAGCCGCGTCGCGCACGCCTCCGGGGTGTAGTCAATTGCGGCCGTTGTACCGCCTGTGGCCTGGACCACGACTATGTCCAACAAGTCGAGCTCTCGCACCGCGTTTGCTAAAGCGAGCATGGTGCGGCCCCAGGTGATCGCCACGGTGTCGCCAGAGTGGATCAGCCAGCGAAGCGACTGCGCGGCCACGGCGCCGAGGCGGTCGATCAGCGATCGCGGCCCGCCCTCGCCGGGCACGATCACACACCCCTCAAGCCCGAACCGTTCCTCGATCTCTCGCCCGATGGTCACCGACCGCAGCTTTTCGCCAGAGATTGAGATGTTGACAATCCCCTTGGCGCGAGCGTCGGCGAGATATGCATTCACGGTAGGCCGGGAGGCGCCCAACTCCTCGGCGATCTCGTTCTGCGTCAGGCCCTCCTCGTAGTAGAGCCAACTTGCCCAGAGCAGCGGGTCGTCGCCGAAGCGAAGCGGGGGGCGCGTGGCGCGCGGGTCTTTCGCAGCCCTTTTGCGCGCCGGTCGCATTAGGTCCGTTCCTCCGCGAGTTCGGCGAAAGTGCCGATGATCAGTGCCGCCGAGACCGCACCGGGATCGAGGTGCCCCAGGCTGCGCTCCTTCAGCCGGGCGGCGCGCCCGCGGGAGGCGATCATGCTGGTGGTGGTATCGGCGCCTTCCAGCGCCGCCGCGGTCGCCGCCCTGGCCACGGCAGCGGCATCGCCGCCGCACGCCGCTGCGTTCCGCGCGGCCTGGCTGGCTGGAATCCAGGCATCGAGCATCGTCTTGTCGCCGAGATCGGCCTTGCCGCGCATCCGAATCCCCTCCGCGAACGCGGCGAGCAACTCGCCGAGCCGGATTTGCTCCAGGGGCCTCTCTTCCAGCAGCGCCGCCCCCTGGAACATGGCGGTTGCGTAGAGTGGGCCGACCGTGGCGCCGACCTCGCCGAGGAAGGCGGACGCGGCCTCGCGCAGCAGGATTGCGGGCTCCTGCACTTCCGCAGAAAGCTCGCGGAAACGTGCGTTGATGGCCGCGAAGCCGTTGGCCATGGAGGTGCCGTGGTCGCCGTCGCCAATCTCGCCGTCAAGCGAGCAGAGATCCTGGCGCTGCGCCTCGAGGCGCTCGGCGGCAAGCCGGAAAAAGCTTCTGAGATACGCGTTGTCGATCGTGGTCATGTCTCTTGATGCGCGAAGAATTCGCGCTTCGGCAAGCCCCTATGTCAGGCGCTTGCCGATGCTTTCTGCGAATCCCGCGAGGATCATGGCGCACGAGGTCGCACCTGCGTCGAGAACTCCCCGCGACCGTTCCCCGAGCCGCGACGATCGACCCACCCTGGCGACCATGTCGACCGTGCTGTCGCGCCCTTCCGCCGCTGCGGCCTTCATCGCGTCGAGCGCCTCGGCGAAACTCTTTCCGCCGGTGATCGCCGCGTCGAAGGCATCGACCGCCGGAACAAAGGCGTCGAGCAGCGTCTTGTCGCCCACCTTGGCGGAGCCGATGTCCTGCACGCCCTCAAGCCCGGCCCTGATCATTGCGGCGAAGTTCGCGGCGTCGATCTTCTCCGCGTCGCCCAGGCTCTCGGCCATGTCGGAGAACGTCATGCCGTAGAGCGGCCCCATCGAGCCGCCGATTTCCGACATGAGAACGTCCGACAGAAGCTCCAGCGCGTCGGTCAGCGTGCCCTCGGGGTCGAGCCGTTCCGCGGCGCGTGCGAAGCCCTTGGCCATGTTCACACCGTGGTCGCCGTCGCCGATCTTGCCGTCGATCTCGGAGAGATAAGCCTTGTTGTCGACGATCACGGCGGCGATCTCGGTCACGACCGCCCCCGCACCCTTGTTGTCGATGGACGTCATCGTCGTCTCCCTCAGAAGCCGGGGCAGGCCGTTTCCATGTCGAGCAGCTCTTTCAGCTCGTCGTCGAGCGCCATGATGGTGAGGCTGGCGCCGACCATCTCGAGCGAGGTGAAGTAGTTGCCGACCAGCGCCCGGTAGACCTTCAGCCCGCGCGCCTCGATCTGCTGCGCGACGCGGTCGTAGAGCACGTAGAGCTCGTTGACCGGCGTGGCACCCAGGCCGGAGATCAGCACCGCCACCTCCGTGCCCTCGGGCAGGTCGTGGTCGTCGAGCACGATCTTGGTCATGTCGTCGGCGATCTCGTCCGCTGTCCGCAGGTCCTCCACACGCGTGCCGGGCTCGCCGTGGTGGCCGATGCCCATCTCCATCTTGCCCGGCTCGATCTGGAAGTTCGGGTGCCCGACCGCCGGCAGGGTGCAGGGGCCGAGGCCCACGCCGACCGAGCGGCAGCTGTCGATCGCCTTCTGCGCGGCGGCGATGACCTCGGCGAGCGAGCCTCCCAAGGCTGCTCTGGCGCCGCCGATCTTCCACATCAGGATCTCGCCGGCCACGCCGCGGCGCTTCTCGCGCTCGTCGGCAGGGGCCGAGCAGACGTCGTCGTTGGCGACCACGGTGGCAACCTCGATGCCGTCCTTCTTGGCCATCTTGGCGGCCATCTTGACGTTCATGTTGTCGCCCGCGTAGTTGCCGTAGAGCACCGCCACGCCGGCGCCGCCGTTCGCGGCCCTGATCGAGTCGTGGAAGCTCTTGGCCGTCGGCGAGGAGAAGAGCTCGCCCACAGCGACCGCGTCGACCATGTTCTTGCCGGTATAGCCGATGAAGGCCGGCTCGTGGCCGGAACCTCCGCCGGTGACGATGCCTACCCGGCCTTCCTTGGGCGCGAACTGGGACACCACCACGCGATTGTTCTCCGGGTCCAGCCGGACCAGATCCGAATGCGCGCGGACGAAGCCGGCGACCGTTTCGTCGACGATGGCATCGGGATTGTTGAGGAAACGCTGCATCTTTCTGTCCTTACTTGATCGTGAAGCCGCCATCGATGATCAGGTCGGCGCCGTTGAACATGCCGGCGGCGTCGGAAGCGAGGAATACGGCCGCAGCCGCGATCTCGCAGGGCTCGGCAAAGCGACCGGCGGGGATCTGGCCGATCATCTTCTCGCCTTTCTCCCCGGCCCAGGCGGCCTTGCCGAGATCGGTCAGCACGACGGTCGGCGAGATCGAGTTTACGGTGATGCCGAACTCGCCCCACTCCAGCGCAAGGCACTTGGTCAGGCCGATGACGGCGAATTTCGAGGAGCAATAGGCCACGTGCTCGTCGATGGCGACGGAGCCGGCCTGCGAAGCAAGGTTGACGATGCGCCCGCCGCCCTGTTCTATCATCACCCGGCCCACCGCCTGCGCGACGAGGAAGCTACCGGTCAGGTTTATGTCGAGCGTTCGCTGCCAGGACTTCAACGAGATGTCCTCGGCCGGCGCGAGATCGACGATGCCGGCGCTGTTGACGAGGATGTCGATGCGGCCGAACTCGGATTTCACCCGGTCCACCGCTGCTTGCACCGATACCGGGTCGGCGACGTTGCACGCCACCGCAATCGCGCCCTCAAGGCCCTTCGCCCGCGCTCTCGCCGCGTCCTCGTTCAGGTCGACGACCGCGACGCGCACGCCTTTCTCGGCAAAGGCCTCCACGACGGCGGCGCCGATGCCGGACGCGCCTCCAGTCACGAATGCCGTCTTTCCCTCCAGCGGGAAGTTGAAGTTCAGGGTGTCGGGTCCCGCAGGCATTTCAGTACGTCCTTGTTCTCGGGTTGGAGGGCCCCAGCCCGGGCCGGGGAAGATGCGCCGGGCTGGGGACTGGATTTATTGCCGCATCTCGAGCAGCGCGTCGACGTTCTCGAGCGTCACCGGCGTCCACGGAACGTTGTATTCCTTGTCGGAGCCGCCGTTCCACGGCATGTCGGGATACTGTTCCCAGATCTTCGACATCGGCTCGTAGTCCGGGTTGACCGCTTTGATCGCGAGGTCGAGCGCGCCTTGGGCTTGCGCGGCACCGTCCTGCAGGATCGAGGCCATCTCGTCCGCCTTGACGGCCAAGAGCGCGTCGGTCACGCCGTCGATGCCGGCAATGGCGAAATCATTTACGCTCAGGCCCGCGGCCTTGATCGCCTCGATCGCGCCGAGCGCCATCTCGTCGTTCTGCCCAATCACTCCGGCAATGTCGCCGGGATGCGCGGTCAGCCAGTTCTCCATCAGCGTCTGCGCTTCGGCGCGCGACCAGTTGGCGGTCTGCTGCTCTACGACCTCGACGTCAGGGCATTCCGCGAGCGCCTTCTCGTTGCCTTCCAGCCGCTGGATCTGGGCCGACTGGCCGATCGGGCCCTCGATCACAACGACGTTGCCGGTGCAGCCGATCTGGTCGAGAACGTACTTGGCTTCCATGTAGCCGGACTGGACGTCGTCAGAGCCCACGTAGGCGTTCAGCAAGTCGCTGTTGACGCGCGTGTTGGAACCGAATACCGGGATTCCGGCATCATGCGCCAACTGCACCGCTTCGGCGCCGGCCTCGATGTCGATCGGCACGAAGATGATCGCGTCGTAGCCCTGCGTGATCATCGTCTCGAACTGCTCCTGCTGGACCAGGGCGTCGTAGCGGCCGTCGAAGATGGTCACGTCGACCAGCCCGTCCTTTACCGCCGGATGATCCTCCAATGCGGCTGCCCAGAGCTGCATGAACTCGGCGTTGAGACCATACACGGCGGCGCCGATCTTCGGCTTGTCCTGCGCCACGGCTGCAGTGCTGCTGAGCAGTACGGCCGCGAGGGTCATGGTTTTCATCAGGGTCTTCATGGTGCTCCTCCTTAGTGTTGCACACTCCACCTGGGTGCCCGCGCGAAACGGGCGCCAAGCCATTGAACTCATTTATAATCACTCCGCCTTGTGCCGGGCCCGGTCCAACATGACCGCCGCAATAATCAAGGCTCCCTTGATCACCTGCTGGTAGTAGGATTCCACGCCCATCAAATCGAGGCCGTTGTTGACCACGGCAATCAGGAGCGCGCCGATCAGCGTGCCGGTCACCTTTCCGACCCCTCCCGACAGGGAGGTGCCGCCAATGACCACAGCCGCGATCGCGTCGAGTTCGTAGGCGATGCCCGCCTGTGTCAGCGCCGAGCCGGTCCGCGCGGCGAGGATCATGCCGGCGATCCCTGCCAGCCCGCCGGAGATTACATAGACCAGCAGTCTCACGCGGCGCACATTGATCCCCGACACCCGCGCTGCGTGGGGGTTGCCTCCCACCGCGTAGACCTGGCGGCCGAACCGGGTCGACGTGAGCACGAACCATGCGCCGAGGAACACCAGCGCGAACAGTATGATCGGCATAGGGATGCCGAGGATGGAGCCGGTACCGATGAACCGATACCCGTCGGTCAACGCGGGCACCGGCTTGCCGCCCGCGTAAAGCAGCGCCATGCCCCGCGCTGCGGAGAGCATGCCGAGAGTTGTGACAAACGCGGGAACGTTGTAGCGGGCAACGAAAACGCCGTTGACCCAGCCGGCCACCAGCCCCACTCCGATTCCCACGGCGAGCGGGATTGGCGCGGCGTATGGCGCGCCGAGCACGGCGGCGGTCGACGACGTCGTGGCGAGCGATGCGGAGACGATGCCGGCAAGTGCAACGACCGAACCAACAGAGAGGTCGATCCCGCGGGTCAGGATGACGAAGGTCATACCGATGGCGAGGATGCCGTTGATCGAGGTCTGCCGCAGGACGTTGACGATGTTCCGCCCGGTCAGGAAATACTCGTTGGCAAAGGTCAGGATGATGCAGATCAGCACCAGCGCCATCAGGATGCCGTACTTCTGGCCGTACTCCGCTGCGATAACCTTGAAATCGCGGTTCTGGCTCGCCTCAGCCGCCATCATGATGTCCCCCTTGGTAGTCATTGTCACGCCGCTAGGTTCACGAGTTTTTTGGCCGACAGCTCGCCGCGCGCCAGCTCTCCGTTGACACGTCCGTCGCGCATTACGATAACGCGGTCGGCCATGCCTAGAACCTCGTCGTTCTCGGAGCTGACCATCACCACCGCCCCGCCGGCACGGGCGAAATCCGAGATGATCCGATAGATCTCCCGCTTTGCGCCGACGTCGACGCCGCGGGTAGGCTCATCGAGCAGCAGGATCTTCGGCGCCGTCAGGAACCACTTGCCCAGCACGACCTTCTGCTGGTTGCCGCCAGAGAGGCCGGAGACCAGCAGGCGGTCGGTCGGCGTCTTGATCGAGAAGGTCTCGATCATCCGCCGCGCGGCGTCGCCCTCGCGGCGGCGCTGCATCACCTGGCCGACCGAAAGCTCCCTGAGCTGCGCCATGCAGATGTTGGAACGCACGTCCGCCGACAGAACCAGACCGGTTCCCTTGCGGTCCTCGGTGACAAGTGCAAGCCCGAGGTCGATCGCCTCGGTGGGCGTGCGGATCTTCACCGGCTGGCCAAACAGTCGTATCTCGCCGCCCTCGTCTTCGCTAAGGCCGAAAAGCCGCTCGAAAATCTCGCTGCGGCCGGAGCCCATCAGGCCATAGAGTGCGACGATCTCGCCCTTGCACACGTCGAAGGACACGTCCTTGACCCAGCCATCGGCGCTAAGGCTCTTCACCGACAGCGCGAGATCGTCTGTCGGCTTGTTTTCCTTCACGAATTCTTCGGTGAGCGGGCGGCCAACGATCATGTTGATCAGCCCATCACGGGTAACGTCCGCGATGCGGCCTTCACCGACGAAGCGACCGTCACGCAGGACGGTGTAGTGGTCCGCTACCTCGAGGATCTCGGACAGGCGGTGGCTGACGTATATGATCCCTTTCCCGGCATGCTTGAGCCGTTCGATCGTGGCAAAGAGCTGGTCGACTTCGGCCTCGCCGAGGGCCGAGGTGGGTTCGTCCATGATGATGACCTCGGCGTCATAGGAGAGCGCCTTGGCGATCTCGACGAGCTGCATCTCCGCAACTGTCAGGTCCATCATCAGGGTCTTTGGTGAGATGTCGAACTTGAGGCTGTCCAGCAACTCCTGAGCGTTCCGATTCATGGTGGCGAAGTCGACCCGGCCGAAGAGACCCACCGGCTCGCGGCCGAGATAGATGTTCTCGGCAACTGACATTGCGGGGACGGGACTCAGTTCCTGCTCAATGATCGTGATGCCGGCAGCACGGGCCTCCGAAGGACTCCCAAACTCGACCTCCCGACCCTTGAGGCAAATCACACCGCTGTCCCGGTCCTGAATTCCCATCACGATCGTGAGAAAGGTCGATTTGCCTGCGCCGTTGCCGCCGCAGAGGGCGTGGACGGTTCCGCGCGTCAGGGTGAATTGGCCGTCGGTCAATGCGGCCACACCGCCGAAATGTTTCTTGAGGCCGCGCACCTCCAACAGCGACTCGGACACCAATTCCTCCATCGTAGTCGCGGAATTGCGCCCGCTCCTCCGAAAATGAGTCTTGGCGGAGTTTTTTACGTTTGTCAATCTTACTTTGAATTTTGAAAAAAATGAATTTTTCTACATATATTACAATTATGTATCGCTATTCAACCCTCCTTTCATTGCCGTTAGAACTGGGTCAGCTTGGCGCTTCTTAGGTCTTAGGTGTGTTTTACTCGCACCCCCGCGAACTCCCACGACTTTCAGTTCTTCTCTCGGCGGGACACAATCGAGAACGCGGCTCGAACCATGCTTTGGACGTCCGTTCGGGCGCAGTTAAGGAAAGTCTGAAGAACCTTCGCCTCTGGGCGTGATCTGATAGGGTCTGTGTATCCGCGAGAGGAGCGCCGACGATGCCGAAACAGCCCGCCTTCCCGAGCATGACCGACGCGATGAAGAAGAA
>NZ_SELO01000273.1 GCF_004146235.1 Tropicimonas sp. IMCC6043
CTCGGGGTGTCCCAGCAGCGGTTCCGTTCGATCATCATCACTCACGTTTGCCCTTGCGTTCTTTCGCGGCGACACTTGGTTGCCGCATGTGTCTCCTTCTGTCAGGCGGCCGGCGCGGCCCTGTAGGTTTCTCCCTTGGCAAGCAGGGCCCATGCGGTTCGGGCGGTCTTGTTGGCAATGGCCACGGTGACGAGCCTCGTTGCCTTGCGTTCCAGCAGCGACCGAACCCAGGCACCAGTTCGTGTGTGGTTG
>NZ_SELO01000274.1 GCF_004146235.1 Tropicimonas sp. IMCC6043
GCGTCCGATACGAAATCCAGGCTCCAGCGTTCATTGGGTCGCTCGGGCACCAGCATCGGCCTGCGGGTTCCGAGCGCCCGCTTCCGGCCGCCGCGCTTCCTCACCTGCAGCCTTTCTTCGCGGTAGACCGAAGAGCAGCAGAGCGTCCTGGTCCTGCATCGATCGCGCGATCTGCTGATGCGGCAGCGGACGATGATCCTCAATGCGATCCGGGCGCAGCTCGCGGAGTTCGGGATCATTGCGGCGCAGGG
>NZ_SELO01000275.1 GCF_004146235.1 Tropicimonas sp. IMCC6043
TTCGCCCGAAGGCTCAAGACCCTCAGCGGTCTCACGCCATACGAATACATCTGCAAGATCTGGACTTCAGAGCCAGACAGATTCAATGTCGATCCGATCCACCAAATGCCGGGACTGAACACCTAGGTGGATTTTCCGCTCCCGATCCGGCAGCGATGCCGGGAAGAAGGAGCGAAAGATGGCAAGACGTCCGAGAAGAAACCACAGTGCCGCGTTCAAGGCGAAAGTCGCATTGGCGGCACTGAAGGGC
>NZ_SELO01000276.1 GCF_004146235.1 Tropicimonas sp. IMCC6043
ACGCGCTCCCGCAATTCCATAGGATGTGGCTTGCCCATTCCTACCCCCTATATCTGCCTCACAAACAGAGAACCATGGGCGCCACATCTTGGGAATCCTGAATCCGATCAGCTTGGGAACGCTCTAGAGCGATCCCAATCTATTCGGTTTCATAGCCTGCGGCCTTGAAGAAGTTGTAGCATTCTTCTTCAGTGAAGAGGTTGCAGACGTGTCCGACGACCTGCCAAAGCTGTTCGTAGGTTCGAGCGGC
>NZ_SELO01000277.1 GCF_004146235.1 Tropicimonas sp. IMCC6043
CAGATCCGACGCTCCGATACCTTCATCTCGCTGCGGATCAGGTCGATACAGGCTCGACGACGAGCGGGGCTCAGAAGTTTCCCCGTGCCGCCTCCTTCAGAATGAGCTTGTCCAATGTGAGGTCTGATGGTGTGGACGGCTCCACCCGAACGGCATCGCGATGTGCCAAGCTGGTGCTGTTTGGAACCAGCTACGGAAGGAACCGACCACATGGAAATTACAACACTCGGGATCGACTTGGCCAAGTCT
>NZ_SELO01000278.1 GCF_004146235.1 Tropicimonas sp. IMCC6043
CTCGGCAATCTCACGCCGCGGGAATTCGCAATGAAATCGAGACTGGAAACCAAGGCCGCATGAGGCCAGAAATCAACCGACGGATTCTCCCAAAGGCTGGAGGGAAGCCGGGTCTCAGGTCACTGCCGATAGACACTTGACCACTTTCCGAACTCTTCGGGCAAGTCCCGCCATGGTGCCCCTGTCCGAGCAATCCAGAAAACACCATCAAGAACAAGCCGGTGGTCTGTGGGTTTGCGCCCATTCGG
>NZ_SELO01000279.1 GCF_004146235.1 Tropicimonas sp. IMCC6043
CATCCGGGGACGCTACTCAGCCCCCTGCCCCATCTCAAGCCACGTTCTTCTGATGGTGTGGACGGCTCCACCCGAACGGCATCGCGATGTGCCAAGCTGGTGCTGTTTGGAACCAGCTAAGGAAGGAACCGACCACATGGAAATTACAACACTCGGGATCGACTTGGCCAAGTCTGTCTTTCAGCTTCACGGGGTGGATGCCTGTGGCGCTGTCGTCTTGCAGAAGAAGCTTCGGCGGGGCGCGGT
>NZ_SELO01000280.1 GCF_004146235.1 Tropicimonas sp. IMCC6043
TCTGCCGCTTTACACAGGGCTTCACGTATGCGGGCGGGATCAACCGGACCTCATGGCCGAGCGCCGCAATCTCCCGCGCCCAGAAGTGTGAGGTCGGACAGGCTTCGATGCCGATCATGCAGGGCTCGATCTTGTCGAGAAAATCGAGCACCGCGCCCCGCCGAAGCTTCTTCTGCAAGACGACAGCGCCACAGGCATCCACCCCGTGAAGCTGAAAGACAGACTTGGCCAAGTCGATCCCGAGT
>NZ_SELO01000281.1 GCF_004146235.1 Tropicimonas sp. IMCC6043
GCGCCGCGGCCGTGGTAGACATCGGCGGGCGTCAGGTTGCCCAGGCTCTCGTGGTAACGCTGGTTGTTGTAGTAGTCGACGAAGGCTTCGATCTGCCGCTCCAGGTCGCCAGGCAGGTAATAATTCTCCAGCAGGATGCGGTTTTTCATTGTCTGATGCCAACGCTCGATCTTGCCCTGGGTCTGTGGATGGTGGGGGGCGCCTCGGACGTGATCCATCCCCTTGTCCTCGAGGAAGTCCGCC
>NZ_SELO01000282.1 GCF_004146235.1 Tropicimonas sp. IMCC6043
TCTGCCGCGTGCTGGGGCAGCATCGATCAACACAACGGCGGCGTCCAAGGGGGCGTGCAGATGAGGATTGTCTGGTTGCCGACATGATCGAGCTGGCCAGGCAATACGGCAGCTACGGCTACAGGCGTGTGGCCGTGCTGCTGAGAGACGCAGGCTGGCAGGTCAGCGATGGCCGTGTCGAACGTCTATGGCGGCGAGAGGGGCTGAAGGTGCCACCGAAGCAACCGAAAAAAGGGCGGCTC
>NZ_SELO01000069.1 GCF_004146235.1 Tropicimonas sp. IMCC6043
CGGTGAAAATGCTCCCGCCCCCCTGAAATCAGAACAGAAAGGGCCGATACTGGGCGACTTTTGCTCCGCCCGCAGCGAGAAACATCCCCGCCGCTACCGTGGTCGACTATTCCACTGCCGTTCTCAGATCGGACCTCAGAAGGCACCGTGTAGCGCACGGCATAGCCCTTGCCACGCCGGAAGATGTTCTTGGGAAGTGTATGGTTCACTGTCTCTCCAAACCTTACATTGGAGAGGATAACCGATTGATATTAGAAGAAATGGTGGGTGATGAGGGATTTGAACCCCCGACATCTTCGATGTGAACGAAGCGCTCTACCACTGAGCTAATCACCCGGTGCCGCGCGTCTTAGCGCTCCCTCCGGCGCTCTGCAAGGGGGCGATCGCGGCGGGGGACGAAAAACGCCCCACTACAAGGTCAGTCGAAACGGACGGGAGGCCGGGGCGTGCGGTCGACGGTCAGGGTGAAGATGTCGGGCCGGGCGTAATGGCCCGTCGCGTCGAATTTCCGCCGCGCCGCGCGCGCCGCCGCCGGATCGATCTCCGCGTAGAGGAGGCCCTTTTCCGCGTGCATCGGCCCGGCATGGACGCCGCCGAAGGGCTTGTAGACGACCGCGTCTCCCGGGTTGATCCAGTCCTCGCCCTCGCCGAACAGCTCCGCCCGATACGGGAGGCTCTCGGGGATATCGCTGACTTGGAGGGCGGTGGCGCAGCCGATCACCCAGCAGCCGCCTTCGCGGGCGATATGCTGCATCGTGGCGAGCCAGCTCTGGCCGCTGTCCCAGGTCGGGGCGACATAGATATCGATGTTCTGCCCGTAGAGCGCGTAGCGCGCGAGCGGCATGTAATTCTCCCAGCACAGGAGCGCGCCGACCCGGCCCACCGCCGTCTCGACGACGCGCAGCCCGGCGCCATCGCCGAAGCCCCAGATCATCCGCTCGGGATTGGTCGGCATGAGCTTGCGGTGAGTGTTGAGGATTGTGCCATCTGCGTCGACGATAGCGCAGCTGTTGTAGAGCGTGCTGCCGCTGGTGGCGCCGTCGACCTCCTGGAAACCGACAACAAGAACGACACCGTGTTCCCGCGCGGTGGCGCGGAGCGGGTCCAGCCCGCCGCGACCGAGATCGACCGAATTTGCCTGGCTGAGCGCAAAGAGCGCATCCGTCTTGCCCATGCCCGCCCCGGGCGCGAGGCGCCAGACAAAGGTCGGATAGCCCGGGATCCAGGCCTCGGGAAAGACAACCATCTCGGCGCCCTGCGCGGCCGCCTCGGCGATCAGCTCGGCGCCGCGCTCCAGCGTCCGTTCGATATCCAGGTAAACGGGTGGTTGCTGAACGATGGCGACCTTCATGCTGTCCTCCAGTTCGGGCTCCTGCCGGCTCGCTTCGCGCAAGCTCTCCCGCCCGATGACAGCCAGACGATAGCACAGGACAGGCCGAACACGAAAACGGGCGCTCCGGAGAGCGCCCGTCAGGCCCGGCTCAGGCCGGGATCAATGCGCGGTCGGCGTCGCTCCCGCGGCGGCCGCCTCGCGTTCGCGCGCGCGCTCGGCCGCGGCGGCTTCCTCGGCCGCCTCGTCCCAGTCGATCGGCTCCGGCACGGCCACCAGGGCATGTTTCAGGACGTCGCGGACATGGGCCACCGGAATGATTTCCATCCCCTCCTTGACGTTGTCGGGGATCTCCGCGAGGTCCTTGGCGTTCTCCTCGGGGATCAGCACGGTCTTGATGCCGCCCCGAAGGGCCGCCAGCAGCTTCTCCTTGAGCCCGCCGATCGCCAGCACGTTGCCGCGCAGCGTGACCTCGCCGGTCATGGCGATGTCCTTGCGGACCGGGATGCGGGTCAGCACCGAAACGATCGAGGTCACCATGGCGACGCCCGCCGACGGTCCGTCCTTGGGAGTCGCGCCTTCCGGCACGTGGACATGGATGTCCAACGAGTCGAATTTCGGCGGCTTCACCCCGATCTCCGGTGCAATCGAACGCACGAAGCTGTTGGCGGCGTCGATCGATTCCTTCATCACGTCGCCGAGCTTGCCGGTGGTCTTCATCCGGCCCTTGCCCGGCAGGCGCAGCGCTTCGATCGACAGCAGGTCGCCGCCGACAGAGGTCCAGGCGAGCCCGGTCACCACGCCGATCTGGTCCTCTTTCTCCGCCAGCCCGTAACGGAACCGCTTGACGCCCAGAAAGTCCTCGAGATCCTCGGGCCTCACCGTGACCCGCTCGGCGTCCTTCTTGATGATCTTGGTGATCGACTTCCGCGCCAGCTTTGCGATCTCCCGCTCGAGGTTCCGCACCCCCGCCTCGCGGGTATAGGTACGGATGATCTCGGTCAGCGCCTCGTCCGTCAGCTCGAACTCCTTGGCCTTGAGCCCGTGGTTCTTCATCTGCTTGGCCAGCAGGTGACGCCGCGCAATCTCGCGCTTCTCGTCCTCCGTGTAGCCGGCAAGCGGGATGATCTCCATCCGGTCGAGCAGCGGGCTCGGCATGTTGTAGCTGTTCGCCGTGGTCAGGAACATCACGTTGGAGAGGTCGTATTCCACCTCCATGTAATGGTCGACGAAGGTCGAGTTCTGTTCCGGATCAAGCACCTCCAGCATCGCCGAAGCCGGGTCGCCACGGAAATCCTGTCCCATCTTGTCGATCTCGTCGAGCAGGATGAGCGGATTGGTGGTCTTCGCCTTCTTCAGCGACTGGATGATCTTGCCCGGCATCGAGCCGATATAGGTCCGCCGGTGGCCGCGGATCTCGCTCTCGTCACGCACGCCGCCGAGGCTGATGCGGATGAACTCGCGGCCCGTTGCCCGCGCGACCGACTTGCCGAGCGAGGTCTTGCCGACGCCCGGCGGGCCGACGAGGCAGAGGATCGGCCCCCTGAGCTTCTGCGAGCGCTGCTGCACCGCGAGATACTCGACGATGCGTTCCTTGACCTTCTCGAGCCCGTAATGGTCGTTGTCGAGGATCTCCTGCGCGCGGTGGAGGTCCTTCTTCACGCGGCTCTTCTTGCCCCACGGGATCGACAGCATCCAGTCGAGATAGTTGCGCACGACGGTGGCCTCGGCCGACATCGGGCTCATGTTCTTGAGCTTTTTCAGCTCGCCCTCGGCTTTCTCCAGCGCCTCCTTGGAGAGCTTGGTCGCGGCGATGCGCTCCTCGAGCTCGGCGATCTCGTTCTGGCCGTCATCGCCATCGCCCAGCTCGCGCTGGATCGCCTTCATCTGCTCGTTGAGGTAATACTCGCGCTGCGTCCGCTCCATCTGGCTCTTGACGCGGGTCTTGATCTTCTTCTCGACCTGCAGGACGGACATCTCCCCCTGCATCAGGCCATAGACCTTCTCCAGCCGTTCGGCGACCGACAGCGTCTCCAGAAGCTCCTGCTTCTGCGAGACCTCGAGCCCCAGATGGCCGGAGACGAGGTCGGCGAGCTTCGCCGCCTCGCGGGTCTCCGCGACAGCGGCCAGCGCCTCCTCGGGGACGTTCTTCTTGACCTTGGAGTAGCGCTCGAACTCCTCGCCCACCGAGCGAACCAGCGCGGCGATGGTGTCCTTGTCGCCTTCCTGCTCGGTCAGGAACTCGGCGCGGGCCTCGAAGAAACTGTCATTGTCGAGATATTCCAGGATCTTCACACGCCGAATGCCCTCGACGAGCACCTTCACGGTGCCATCGGGAAGCTTCAGCAACTGCAAGACGTTGGCGAGCACGCCCGCGCGGTAGATGCCACGCGTGTCCGGGTCGTCCTCGGACGCGTCGATCTGGCTGGCGAGCAGGATCTGCTTGTCGTCCTGCATCACCTCCTCCAGGGCGCGGACAGACTTGTCCCGTCCAACGAAGAGCGGGACGATCATATGCGGGAAAACCACGATATCGCGCAGCGGCAGCACGGGATAGGACGGGCTCAGCGACTCAGTCATGTTCATTGTCCTGTTCTTGGCAGGGGAACTCCGGTCCCGACATGCGGCAACGCTCGGCTCCCTCCGGTCATGGCTTTCACAGATGGGCGTTCGGACTGCCGTTTTCAACCAGATCCCGGCATTGTCCCCAGTCTGCCTGTCGGCCGACACGGGGGCAAGCCGACAACGCTGTCCCGCGACAGCTTTCCTCCGAACCCGTCGCGTGGCGGCTTCGCAGGCGCCAATTTTCCACCGCGACGCATCAGGCGGAGGCGCCGGCTGATCGGCACGGGAATCTCGTGCGCCGGTCCGGCCGCGCCCGGCAGGTCCGCTCCGCGCTCGCGATCAAAGCGGCTCGATATCCCCCAGGGCACGATTGCTGTGGAACTCCGACTGCCAGGCCGCGAAGCGCCCGGCCTCGATCGCCGCGCGCATGTCCTGCATCAGAACCTGGTAATAGTGCAGGTTGTGCCATGTCAGCAGCATCGAGGAAATGATCTCGCGGGCCCGGAAGACATGGTGCAGATAGGCCCGCGAATAGGATCGGCAGGCCGGGCAGCCGCAGGTCTCGTCGAGCGGGCGCGGGTCGTCCTGGTGGCGTGCGTTCTTGATATTGACCACGCCGCGGGGGGTGAACGCCTGCCCGGTCCGCCCGGAGCGCGACGGCAGCACGCAATCCATCATGTCGACGCCGCGGGCCACCGCGCCGACGATGTCGTCGGGCTTGCCGACCCCCATCAGGTAGCGCGGCCGGTCTTCGGGCAGCATCGCCGGGGCGTGGTCGAGCACCTCGAACATCGTCGCCTGCCCTTCGCCGACCGCCAGCCCGCCGATCGCATAGCCGTCGAAACCGATCGACGTCAGCGCCTCGGCGCTCTCCGCGCGTTGATCGAGAAAGGTGCTGCCCTGCTGGATGCCGAAGAGAGCGTGCCCGGGACGGTCGCCGAACGCATCGCGCGAGCGCTGTGCCCAGCGCATGGAGAGCCGCATCGAGTCCCGCGCGACCGCCTCTTCCGCCGGAAACGGGGTGCACTCGTCGAAACACATCACGATGTCGCTGCCGAGCAGGCGCTGGATCTCCATCGACCGCTCCGGGGTGAGCCTGTGCGACGACCCGTCGACATGCGACCGGAACGTCACACCGTCCTCGGTGAGCTTGCGCAGTTCGGCCAGGCTCATGACCTGGAAGCCGCCCGAATCCGTGAGGATCGGCCGCTCCCAGTTCATGAACCGGTGCAGCCCGCCGAGCCGCGCGATCCGCTCGGCCGTCGGACGCAGCATCAGGTGATAGGTGTTGCCCAGCAGCACGTCGGCGCCGGTCTCTCGGACACTTTCCGGCAGCATCGCCTTGACCGTCGCCGCCGTGCCCACGGGCATGAAGGCCGGCGTCCGGATCTCGCCGCGCGGCGTCCGGAGGGTTCCGCGCCGGGCCTTGCCGTCGGTCGCGATCAGTTCGAAGGTCACAGTCTCGTTCATGCGCCTCCTTCCCAGAACCGACCGGCAAGTGCAATCCGCCGATGCTGTCCGGACGGACCGGAACGAGCAGTATCGCGCCGGGTGGACGGCACGGCCGGCCCAAGAGCAGGAGCTCGGCAACCTCCGCACCCGGCAACGGCCGTTCGAAAAGATATCCCTGCCCGAGTTTGCAGTTCAGCCGCGCCAGCATCGCGTAGGCTTCCTCGGTCTCGATGCCCTCCGCCGTGACGGTCAGGCCGAGCGACTCGGCGAGCGAGATGATCCCGGCCACGATCTTGGCCTTCTGCGGGTCGTCCAGAAGCTGCATCACGAAGCTCCGGTCGATCTTCAGCTTGTCGAAGGGCAGCTGGGACAGCGTCGCGAGGCTGGAATACCCAGTGCCGAAATCGTCCAGCGAGATCCGGATGCCGAGCCAGCGCAGCTCATCGATGGTCTCGCGCGCATAGGCGAGATCCTCGATCACCGCGGTCTCGGTGATCTCGATCTCCAACCGGCCCGGCGGAAACCCGGTTTGCCGCAGCAGGTCGGAAATGGTTGCCGCCAGTCTGGCGTCGCGAAACTGCTTCGGAGAGAGGTTGAAGGAAAGGTCGAGCCCGGCTGGCCAGGCCATGGCGGTCTCGCAAGCACGGCGCAGGATGAGCCAGCTGATCGCGTTGATCTGCCCGGTGGCTTCGGCCAGCGGTATGAAGCGGGACGGCGGAACAGGCCCCAGCCGCGCGTGGTGCCAGCGCGCGAGGACCTCGAAGCCGACAAGACGGCGGTCGGCCATGTCGACAATGGGCTGGAAGTAGGGAACGATGGCGCCGGCCTCGATCGCGGCGGTGAGCTCGACCTCGAGCTCGGCCGCCGCACGCAGGTGCTCGCCAAGCTCGTCGTCGAAGAAATCCATGCGCCCGCCGCCCTCGCGTTTTGCGCGATACATCGCCTGTTCGGCGTTCCGAAAGAGCTGCTCCTCGTCGAGCCCTCGGCTCCAGAGCGCGATGCCGATGCTGGTTGCGACCACGAGGTCCTCGCCATCCACGGCAAACTTCCGCTCCATCGCCGCGAGCACCCGGCGGGCGAGCCCGGTGGCCGCGTCATAGGAGCTGTTCTCGCGCAGAACGACGGCGAATTCGTCGCCACCGAGCCGGATGGGAACCTGATGCTGACCACACAGCTCCCGCAACCGTTTCGCGACGCCCTGAAGCACCCGGTCGCCGACCTCGTGCCCGCGCAGATCGTTGATCGGCTTGAAGCGGTCGAGATCCATCAGGATCACCGCCAGCGAGCCGCCCGTCCGCTCCGCCGCGTCGATGAACGCTCCGACCACCTCGGACAGCGCCCGCCGGTTTTGCAGCCCGGTCAGCGCGTCGTGGCAGGTGATGTGACGGGCCCGCGCCTCGGCCGCGAGCCGTTCGCGAAGCCCCTGGCGGAGCTGGACACTCCAGTAGCTGAAAAGGAACGGCAGACTGACTCCCAAAATGATGAAGAGGCCAAAGAGCTCGTCGAGATTCCATGCCTCGTGCTGGCGCGAGAACTCGAACACGCGCTCGAAGACATCGAACTCGCTGGCCAGCACCCAGACCAGGCCCAGAACCGAAATCGGCACGATATACCGCCGTCCGATCTTCTTCACAGCCAGTGCTCCAACGCGGTCTCCGCAGGAACATTCACTCGAAAACCCTGAACATTTGCCTAATCCAAGGACGACGCAGGAGCCACGACAGACGAATCTGATCTGCCCACTGGACCGTCGCGCCCACATTCCTTATATAATTCGTCGACAATCCATCATAGCCAGGCCCACGATGACCTCCGAACCGACACCTATGGAAGGCGAGCCGCTGATCCGCCCCTCGACCACCGACCACCCGCTCTACGAGTCCGTCGTCGAGGCCTGCCGGACCGTCTACGATCCTGAAATTCCCGTAAATATCTTCGATCTCGGCTTGATCTACACGATCGCGATCAACCCGGACTCGGAGGTCCAGCTGACGATGACGCTCACCGCGCCCGGCTGTCCGGTGGCCGGCGAGATGCCAGGCTGGGTCGCCGAGGCGATCGAGCCGATTCCCGGGGTCAAGTCCGTGGATGTTAACCTGACCTGGGAACCGCCCTGGGGCATGGAAATGATGTCGGACGAAGCCCGGCTCGAGCTCGGCTTCATGTGATCCCCCTTGCACGGAAGCGTCCGGACCCCCAGTTTCGGGGCAGGACAGGAAGGATGAAGTCATGTTTTCCATTCCCGGCAAGCAGGCCGTGACTCTGACGCCGCGCGCGGTCGCTCATATCGTCAAGCTGATGCAACGCGACGGCCACCAGGGGCTCAAGCTCGGCGTCAAGAAGGGCGGATGCGCGGGCATGGAATACACGATGGAGTTCGCCGATACGATCGACCCGCATGACGAACTGGTCGAGCAGGACGGCGCGCGGGTGATGATCGCGCCGATGGCGCAGATGTTCCTCTTCGGCACCGAGATCGACTACGAGGTCTCGCTGCTCGAATCCGGCTTTAAGTTCAGGAACCCGAATGTCACCGAGGCCTGCGGCTGCGGTGAATCCATCAAGTTCGACGAGAAGCTGACCGCCGGCGAACGCTGAGCCTTCCGGCGTCCGAAGAGCCACGCGCGCCACATCAGGCGGGCGCGGCGGCGGGACCGTTTATGCCGACTCTCAACCCGCGCGCGGATCCGCTCGGCCTCGGTCGACGGACACTCGGGAAGAGACCACGGACTGTCCCGGAAGCTGTATAGAGCCCGGTTCGACATCGCCTTTCCTTTCATTTCTGGAATTCTTCGGTAATCTAGACGTTGAAAAACGGCGAGACGAGACCGCCGCAACGCAAGAAGACTTTCAAGAATGAAACCCCCGCTCCACCTGGACGACCTCTCGCTCTTCCTCGATGTCGCCGAGGCGGGCTCGCTCGGCGCGGCCTCGGCCAAGAGCGGCCTCAGCGTGCCGACGCTCGGCCGCCGGATGACCCGGCTCGAGGCACAAATGGGCCGCCGGCTCTTCCTGCGCGGCGCGCGCGGCTATGCGCTGACCGCCGACGGGCGGGCGCTGGCCGAGGAGGCCGCGGGGCTCCCCGCCGCGGTCGAGCGGGTCGCGCGCTGGCGGTCGGGCGGCGGCGTGGCGCGGGTCCGGATCACCGCCGGGCTCTGGACGTCACGCTTCCTTGCAAGCCGGATCACGCAGATCTGGTCGCCCGACGCATCCTGGGTGCCCGAATTCCTCGCCTCGAACCGCAATGTCGACATCGCGCGCCGCGAGGCCGATATCGGCATCCGCAACAGCCGGCCCGAGCAGGACTGGCTCGCCGGACGACGCACGCGCCGCGTCGACTATGCCGAATACGGCGTCAGCCCGGAGGTGACCGGCTACATCACCCTGCCCCGCGACGGCCCGACCACGCCGTCGGAACGTTGGCTCTGGCGCAACCGGGCCAATCGCGTCGTCATGCTCGCCAGCGACGCACGGCTGGCGATGGACCTTGCGCGGGCCGGTGTCGGGCGCGTGCTGCTGCCCTGTTTCGCAGGAGATCCGGAACCCGGCCTGTCGCGCCTCTCGGACACGGTCAGCGACATCGCGCATGAGGAGTGGCTGGTCTGCCATCACGCGGCGCGCCACGACCCGCCGGTCCGCGCGGCGCTGGAGGCGCTGGCCGGCCTCCTCACCGGCGCGGCGCGGAGGGATCCGGTGGAGTGACCGCGCCGAAAGGCATCAATCGGCCGCGCCCCGGAAGCCTTGACGCCCCCCGCGCCCCCTGCAATCTGGCGCCAACCCGAATTTCCAAACGGAGGGACTCCCCATGGCGCAGAAACTGGCCGCCGGAAACTGGAAGATGAATGGCACCGAGGCTTCTCTGGCCGAGATCGATGCGATGATTGCAGCCTATCCGGAACCGGGCTGCGGCGTGCTGATCTGCCCGCCGGCGACTCTGCTCGAGCGGATGAGCCGGCGCATCGGCCGCGGACCGATCGCGACGGGCGCACAGGATTGCCACATGAACGCCAAGGGCGCGCATACCGGGGACATCTCGGCCGAGATGATCCGGGATGCCGGCGGCGCCTATGTGATCCTCGGCCATTCCGAGCGCCGCACCGATCACGGCGAGACCAACGAGATCGTCAACGCCAAGACCCAGGCCGCCATCGGCGCGGGCCTCGTGGCCGTCGTCTGCGTTGGCGAGACGCTGGATGAGCGCGATGCCGGCGAGACGCTGGACCTCGTGGGCAGCCAACTGGCCGGCTCGATCCCCGATGGCGTGACCGGCGACAATCTCGTTGTCGCCTATGAGCCCGTCTGGGCCATCGGCACCGGCCGCATCCCGACGATGGAGCAGATCATCGAAGTTCACGACTTCATGCGCGCCCGCCTCGTCGAACGCTTCGGCGCCGAGACCGGCAACGCCGTCTCGCTGCTCTATGGCGGCTCGGTGAAACCGTCCAACGCCGCCGAGATCTTCGCTGTCGAGAACGTGGACGGCGCCCTGGTCGGCGGCGCCTCCCTCAAGGCCGCCGATTTCGGCGCCATCATCGACGCGCTGCAGAACAGCTGATCGATGCAGGGCGGCTTCGGGGCACCTGCGCTCGAAGCCGCCCGCCCCCGCGCCGACGCGCTTCCCGGCCGACAGCGCATCGGCACCCGGCGCAAGACGACCGGCCCGGATTCCCGGTCCGCAGACCCAACTCTCTCCTTTTCCGGAAAGCCGCCAGACGTCCTCGGCGCCGTGAGTGACGGCTATCAGCCCATTCGGCACATTGCCTTGGACTACTTCAGCGGCGGCTTTGCCGACCTAAAAGTCATCTGATTATTTCTGTCAGATGACTGCCTTGAGCCCAATGCAGACCCGAAAAACAATCGGGCGGCGCCACGAGTAGAGCGCCGCCCTTGTCGTATCAACCGGTAGCAATGGGATTAAGCCGACCAGTTGGGACCTCTGTGTCTCACCCCTCTGGTGTGTACCAGATCGGCGAGGTGTAGGCGCGCTCCTGCTGAGTCTCCCGCTTGCCTTCCGGGATCTCGACGCCGAAGAAGGCGGCATCGTAGGTCAGCCAGCTCGGCGTTGGAATTTCCAGAACGCGGACATAGTAGAAAGCGCGCTGCGACGGATCGAAGTCCGGGTCTTGCCAGAAGCCTTGAAGGAACGGCTCGCCGATAGAGTTGGTGTAGGTCGCCGCCGCGACGTCCACCGTATTGCCGACCGCTGGCAGCTTGCCATCCGCGCCCGGCTCGCGGTCGTCAGACCACACGACATCGTAGACCCGTTCCTCGGTCGTGCCGTCGGGCGTCGTCCAGCCCTTGATGATCTGAACACGGTCCAGGTTCGCACCGTCCGGATCGCGGATCGCCCGAATGAGAAATCCCGGTGCGGCGCCGTCGGGTGCGGCGCTGAGATCGCCTCCCATTGGTACGCCTTTTCCGTAGCCGTGGGCGGCGAAGTCCGAGCGTTCGATATCGCCCTCATCGAAGCCGAAACCGCCGAACACACGCACGCGCATCCGCGTGCCGGTCGTTGCGAAGGTCTCCTTCCGCTTCATCGCATCCCACAGCGCCTCGCGTGTGTTTTCCCGAGCCCAGACTGCGGCAAGGCCCGCCGCGAGGCCGTCACCATGAACCTGATCATCCGAAGGATCATCGGGGGTGAAGCGACCGGTAATGTATTCCTCGAAGCGGACAGGGTCGGCTGTCGGCTCCACCAGTGTCACCTTGCCGAAAAAGTTGTTCTCCTGCGCGGTCGAGAGCCCGGTATGGCTGTCGGTGGAGCCGACGACGCCCATCTTGAACGGGTTGACGCCGAGTTCGGCCTCGTAGGCCATGCCGCGCTTCCATGCGGCGCGGGCATATTCCCGAGGCAGCATCTCCGGCGTCTTGGGCTCTTCGCCGAAGCTGCCCTTGTCCCAAGTATAATAGTCGGCAAATTCGTCGGTCGGCGACAGCATCGGATGCGCCTCGCCATCGCCCTTGATCTGAGTGACTTCGTAGATCGGTTCCCACCGCTGCCGGCGCTCGGCGTAGTCTGCGCTGAGCGGTTCGCCCGAAAGGGTCACGTCGTCGAACATCAACCCATTGGAGAGGTTCCCATTGTGCGGGATGGCCAGCAAGCGGCCACCGGTCAATTCCTCGTAATCGGCCATCCACTGCCAAAGGTCTTCGGGGTCGTCGCTGTCGTAGGTCGAGAAGGGCACTACCTGATCCGCCAGTTCCTTGCCATCGCGGAAGATGACGTTGCGATGCAGGTTGTTGCCGTCCGGACCTGAGGTCCATTCGTATCCGATGAATGCGGTGAACGTGCCCGGCTGGTTGTGACGCTCCGCCGCCTCGGTCACGCGCGACCACATCGTCTCGTCGAGCCCCGAGCCCTCCATGGGGTCGCCGCCGCCCGGCTCGTTCACCGCACCAAACCACTGAACATAGGATTCTTCGATCGCCTCGATGGTTCCGGGAGCATAGGTCTCGGCCAGGGTCCGGCTCCATTCGTTGTAGTCAAGGATCGGGTTTTCCTCGTTCAGCGCCAAGGCGATACCGAGGTTTTCGGAATGGTCGGCTACGACGAGGAAATCGAGGGGCCTTTGGAGGCGTGCCGGGAGACCTTGAGACGAGATTACCTCCTCTCCCTTGGCGAACCGATAGGCATCGTCAGGGGTGGTTGTTGCGAGCGCCAGTCCGGCGTCGGCGGAAAAGGCGGTATGGAGATGCGTGTCGCCGAAGAAAACCTGGTTCGGGAAGTTTTCCTGCAGATAGGGCGAGTACTCGATTTCCTGGTCTGGGATCGCGTGCGGCAGTTCCTGCGCCATTGCAGGCATGGCAAGAAGGGCGGTGCTGGCGGCAATCAGCGCGCGAAGTGTCATAAAGGTTCTCCCCGAAGCTTTGCGCAAAGATAGTGCGATCCTCAATTCTGTAAAGCGATATGGCGGTGCGATCGTAAGGCTTTGTACTTCAGCTTGTGGGCGCCGAGCCGAAATCTTCCGATGTCTGCAAAGTCCCGCACTCTAGGTGTTCAGTCCCGGCATTTGGTGGATCGGATCGACATTGAATCTGTCTGGCTCTGAAGTCCAGATCTTGCAGATGTATTCGTATGGCGTGAGACCGCTGAGGGTCTTGAGCCTTCGGGCGA
>NZ_SELO01000006.1 GCF_004146235.1 Tropicimonas sp. IMCC6043
CGCAAACGCCACCCACGGCGTCTCCGGATACCGTCTCTGCAGGTGCGATAGCACGACAAACCACGGATTTCGCGGCACGAAATTCGTGGTTTTTCTATTTAATATCAATAGCTTGACTGGGTGGCGGAGAGACAGGGATTCGAACCCTGGAGACGGTTTCCCGCCTACACACTTTCCAGGCGTGCGCCTTCGACCACTCGGCCACCTCTCCGGTGCGGGAGGGTTTAGCCGCAAGGGTGGGGAAGATGCAAGGGGCGAAACGGCGGATATGTGACTCCGTGCGCGGCTTTGCCTACTCTTCGAGATGCAGGTTCACCCGACGGTTCCGCGCGCCCTTCTTCTCGACCTTTCCGATCCGCAGTCGGCCAATCTCGCCGGTCGCGGCGACATGCGTGCCGCCGCAGGGCTGCAGGTCCACCTGTGTCTCGCCGGCGCCGATCCGGATGAGGCGCACCCGCCCCTGCCCCGTCGGAGGCATGACCGACATCGTCTTGACCAGTCCCGGGTTGGCCGCGAGCTCGGCATCGCTGATCCAGTCCTCGGTAACCGGCAGGTTGCGGGCGACCAGATCGTTGAGGTCCGCCTCGAGCGCCTCGCGGTCCTCCAGCGCA
Source organism: Tropicimonas sp. IMCC6043 (assembly GCF_004146235.1). Classification (GTDB taxonomy): domain Bacteria; phylum Pseudomonadota; class Alphaproteobacteria; order Rhodobacterales; family Rhodobacteraceae; genus Tropicimonas. Next base: position 612 of record NZ_SELO01000006.1, read on the forward strand.
TCGGGCATGTCGAAATCCAGCCGTCCCTTCTCGGTGCCGATCGACCCGCCGCTCACCGGCAGCGGAATCACCACCGACAGCAAGTGCAGCGCCGTGTGAACCCGCATGTGGCGATAGCGCCGCTCCCAGTCCAGCGACTGGCGCAATTCGGTGCCGACCGACGGCAGCGGCGCGGGCTCCGCCGGCACCAGCACGATCGCGCCGCCCTCGCCCTTCACGGCGGTGGCGATCTCCAGCATGTGGCCGTCCCAGTGCAGCGCGCCGCTGTCTCCCGGCTGGCCACCGCCCTGCGGATAGAAGATCGTCACGTCGAGCACGATGCCGCCTTCCGGCGTATGCGCAACCACCCGGCCAGGCGCTTCACGCGTATAGGCATCGTCGCGAAACAGCATCTCGGTCATGTATCGTCCTCCGTGAGATGGGCGCCGCCGGGCGTGTCGGGGATGCTCGCGGACGGCGGCGGGCCGACGGGCGAAGGCGGGTCAGCGGGCGCGCGGCGCAAGGCCTCGGGATTGCGCAGCCAGATGTCCTGCTGTGCGAAGGGAATCTCGATCCCTTCTTCGGCAAAGCGCTCGGCGATCCGGTGATTGATTTCCGTCTTCGCGTTCAGGATGAAATTCACGTCGCGCAAGATCACCCGCATCTCGAAATCGAGCGAGCTGGCGCCGAAACCGGCGAAGACGATCATCGGAGGCGGGTTGACGATAACCAGCGGGTGCGCCTCGGCGATCTCCTGCAGGATCGCTGCGACCCGGCGCGTGTCGGTCCCGTAGGCCACTCCTACCGGCACGATCAGTCGGCCGCTGAGATTGCCGCGGGTCCAGTTGGTGACCTGGCCCGAGACGAACTCGGAGTTCGGCACGATGACGTCGGTACGGTCAAAGGTCTCGACCGTGGTCGCGCGCACCGAGATCTTGCGCACCGTTCCCATGACCCCGCCGACCTCGATCCAGTCGCCCTCGGTCACCGGACGCTCGACCAGCAGGATCAGGCCGGAGACGAAGTTCGAGACGATGGTCTGCAGGCCGAAACCAAGGCCGACCGAGAGCGCCCCGGCGACAATGGCCAAGTTCGAGAGGTCCAGACCGGCCGCCGAGACCGCGATCATGATCGACAGGAAGACACCGATATAGCCGAGCCCGGAGACTGCCGCCTTCTGCGCGCCCGGGTCGAGCCGCGTGCGCGGCAACACCGAGGCGCGCATCGCCGTCTGCACCACCCGGGTCACCAGCAGGCCGGCGCCGAAAGCGATCCCGAAGACCAGCACCACGGCGGGCGAAACCTGCACGTCGCCAATGGTGACGCCGTTCATCAGAGACATCCAGAGCTCGTCCAGATCGGCCTTCCGGGTGCCCCAGACCCGCGCGATGAACGGGATGGCCGCCACCATCAGCGCGAAGTTGACCAACACGGGCAGCAGCCCGTCGGAGACGTCGCCACGTCCGCGCAGGACCAGCGCGAAAAGCGCCATCGAAAGCCTTTGCAGGAAGGTCACCGTCGACAGGATCGCCAGCGTCAGCGAGGGGGAAAGCGACAGGAAGATCGCGGCGCGGGTGTAGCCGATCGCGGCCAGGATCGGCGCCAGGACGGCAAGCACGAGACAGGCGCGGCCGATGAACTGGATCGAGTGGTCGATGAAGCCGCGCTCGTCGTCGCGAGCCGTCCCTTCTGCCGATCGCTCCGCCTCGCCGCTCTCCGTCGACATGCCGTGGGCGACCAGCAGCCGCGCGATGCCGGCCAGGCAGATCGAGGCGAGCACGATGATCGGGAAGGCCAGAACGACCTCGGTTCCCGGCTTCAGCGAGAAGAAGCGGATCACCGTTTCCACCAGCAGCGCGGCGGCGAAGAGCAGGCCGAGCGAGGACGTGTAGAACCGGCCGCGGCGCCGTTGCCGGGGATCGAGGCGCAGCGTGACCGGCCAGTCGTCGCGCCGCGGGAAGGTCTGCCCGCCCAGCCACCGCGTTGCGAAGAAGGCAAGTCCTATGGACGGGATCGCGGCGACAAGTCCCTGTCCGGAGGGCCCGAACATGGACGTTGTCAGCAGCGCCGCGGTGAGCAAGATCAGGCCAAGCGCCGGCAGGATCACCTGCCCCAGCGAAACCACCATGGCTCCTGCCATCGCGCGCCGGCTTCCCGAGCCGCGCCGCAACGTCCATTCGACGAGGTTGCGGAACCAGGCCTGCCCGCGCAGCAGCAGCAGGGCCGCGAGAGCTGCCAGGACCAGGATCTCGATCAGGTTGTTCTGAAACCCGACCCGATCGGTCTTCTGCGACATGGAGTTCCAGACCTCGCCGACGAGTGTTCGGACCACCATCTCCAGGTCTTCCGGCGTCCCTGTGAGGTTTCCCGGCGCCAGCGGCGAGGGGCCACGTTGCAGGAGCTTGTCCTTCTGCCGGGCGCGAAGCATCGAGTCGATCCGCGTGACCAGCCCGTCTGCCTGCGCATAGGCCTCCTCGGCCTTGCGGACCGGCGTCGTCAATTCCCGGAGCGCAACCTGGAGCTGTGCGCGCCGCGTGGCGAGTTCGGCGCTTTCGCTCTCGTTCGTTTCCGGGTCCGGTGCCGGGCCGAGCGAGTCGATCTGCGATTGCAGCGTCTTGATCCGGTCGGCATTCTGCGACCGCCCTGCCTGGAACCGGTTGCGCCAGTCGGCGATGTCTGCACGTAGCTCCTCAAAGGCGGAATCAGAGGCTTCCTGATTTTCAAGAGCCTCCTCGGCGCGCTGCGCGGTTCTCTCCCAGTCGGCATAGTCCTCGTCGGTCAGAGGCGCGGCCTCGACAGTCTGGGCATGGGCGGCCGTCGGGCTGATCCATGCGCCGCTCCATCCTGGAACGCCGCTTCCGTCCGGCCAGACCGCCAGCGCGAAGATCAGCGCAAGCAGTGCTCCAAGGAGACGGCGCATGTCAGGTGGTTTCCTCGAAGACATCCGGCAGCGGAAGCTGCTGCCCGGTCATCCAGGGCGGCACCGGCAGATTCTTGGCCCGCAGGAAGTCCGGGTTGTAGAGCTTCGACTGGTAGCGGGAGCCGGGATCGCACAGGACCGTCACGATGCGGTGGCCGCGCCCCATCTCGCGCGCCATGCGGATGGCGCCGGCAAGGTTGATCCCGGAGGATCCCCCGAGGCAGAGCCCCTCCTCCTCGACCAGTTCGTAGAGCAGTCCGAGCGCTTCGCCGTCGGGGATCTGGAAGGCCATGTCGGGCGCAAAGCCCTCGAGATTGGCGGTGATCCGCCCCTGCCCGATCCCCTCGGTGATCGAATTGCCCTGCGGCGCGGCGGTGCCGGTGGTCATCAGCGAGAACATGCCAGAGCCCATGGGGTCGGCGAGCCCGACCTTCACGCCTTTCGGCTTGAGCGCCGCCGCGACGCCGGCCAGCGTGCCGCCGGTGCCAACCGCACAGATGAAGCCGTCGACCTTGCCGTCGGTCTGCGCCCAGATCTCCGGCCCGGTGCCCTGTTCATGCGCCGCCCGGTTGGCGGTGTTGTCGAACTGGTTGGCCCAGATCGCGCCGTTGGGGTCGGTCCGGTCCAGCGCCTCGGCCAAACGGCCGGAATACTTCACGTAATTGTTCGGGTCCTTGTAGGGAACAGCGGGAACCTCGACCAGTTGCGCGCCGGCGATCCGGATCGCGTCCTTCTTTTCCTGACTCTGGGTGTCGGGAATCACGATGACCACTCGGAAACCCATCGAGGCACCGATCAGCGCCAGGCCGATACCAGTATTTCCGGCCGTGCCCTCGACGATCGTTCCGCCCGGCCGCAACCTGCCCTTCGCCACGGCGTCGCGGATGATCGAGAGTGCAGCGCGGTCTTTCACCGACTGGCCCGGGTTGAGGAACTCGGCCTTGCCGAGAATTTCGCAGCCGGTGACCTGGCTCGCCGCACGCAGCCGGATCAGTGGTGTGTTGCCGACTGCCGCCGCGAGATCTCTGGTGATGTCCATCCTGATGCTCCCCTGCTCCGACACGCTCCTTGCTAGCCAAGCGGTGGCCCGAGTCAACCAGTCGCGGACGCGGCCGCGCGCCAGTCCGTGCGAAGCCGCGCAAGCTGAAGAAGCAGCAGGATCAGCGGGCCGACATTGATTTCTCCACTGTCGAGCAGCTCCATCGCTTTCGAAAAGGTGATGACATGCGAGCGGATATCCTCGGCCTCGGTCTCGAGCCCGCCGAGTCCGGCCGCCGCGTCGGGCAGATCGGCCGTCGCGAGGAAGGCGTAGAGATACTCCGTGTTCGCCCCGGGCGTGGGGTAATACTGACCAACGCGACGCAGTTCCCGAAGCGCCAGCCTAGCCTCCTCCTGCGCCTCGCGGAATGCCGCCTCCTCCGCCGTCTCGCCGCCGTCGATCCGCCCCGCGATCGGCTCAAGTAGCCAGGGCTGCACATCGCCGCGCGCAAGGGGGCCGGCGCGGAACTGTTCGACGAGAAGCACCCGGTCGCGGACCGGGTCGTAGGGCAGCACCGTGACCGCATCGCCAGAGACGAAAGCCGCTCGGTTCATCTGTTCGCTGAACCCGCCGGAGAAACGGCGATGGGTGAGCTCGTATTCCTCCACCGAAAAGAAATTGGCATAGCAGAGCTGACGCCGGCGGACCTGCACGTCCTCCGGCGCGGCAGGACGGCGCAGCGTCGTCGGCACAGCGACCTGTGCGTTGACCCGCGCCTGCGCCCGTGCCCGCAGCGGGCCGAAGCGGCGCGCGACCTCGGCCGCCGGGCGCGTGTCCATGTCTTGGAGGACCTCCTCTGCGGCAACGCAGGTTACCGCGCCCCATCTCTCGGCCCAGGCGGTGAGATCCCATGGCGCCCCCGGCGTCAGCCCGGTCGCAGGCGGACGGTAGAGCGTCGCCCGCACCGGCCCCTCTTCCGTCGCCACCTCGACCGGCTCCGGCCGGTAGCCGAAGGCCTGCTCGTAGTAGTCCATCCGTGCCCGCGCCGTAGCGTCCGACGGCACCACCAAAAGGCCCTCGGCGGTGGCATCCGGCGCTTCGAGGATCATCGGAAAACTCTCGCCCGCCACCCAGCGGACCGCGTGACCCGGCAACCGCGCCGGGCGCACGGACATCGGGCGACCCAGAACCACGCGAAGCAGCGGCTCATGGCAGAGCGTGCCATAGAGGAAGATCGGATCCATGTCAGTGTCGCCCCCCGAATGGTGCGTCAGGACCAGCGTTCGGAGCCCCATTCGGCCAGCAGGGCGGCAAGCACGCCCCCGACCAGAAGCACGATCGGAACGTCGGGGGTGCTTATCATCAGCAGGATGTATTCCGCAATGAGGTCCATCATTGCTGTGAGCGCCTCGACCGGCCCCTCGTAATGCAGCGAAACAGAGCGGTCGAGCATCTCGACTCCGGACCAGAGGACGAGCACGTAGAAGAGGATCACCACCACGGTCCGTATCCCCGAGCCGACAGCGGCGACGTTGCCGCGTCCGGCCAGCCGGCCCATGACGAACCAGCCGCAGAATGCGCCGATCAGGGTGTTGAGAGGGCTCATCATGCCGACCTGAGTGCCTTCGGGCAGCAGCGGCTTGTAAAGCTCGGAGGCAAAGAACGCCACCAGGGCAAAGCCGAGTGCGGCAAGGAGCTTGGCGGCGGTAGGCATGGCGTGGCCTTTCAGGCGGTCTCTCAGGCGGTTCTTTGCACCGCAACCTGCCTTACATCACAATTTCCTGACGAAAAAGTGGCGGCACAGGCACATAGATAGAATTCCCACATCCGCCTGAACCGTTCGTCGAAGCCGAGCGCGGCCACCGCGTCCCAGTTGCGCGTGAAGGCCGCGTGCCAGCGCCGGAGAGTGGCCGAATAGGACTCGCCGAACCCCTCCGAGCCGCGCAGTTGGAGACCCGCGCGCTCGATCTCCCGGGCGAGCGCGGACTGGCTCGGCAGCATGCCGCCCGGAAAGATGTGTTTCTGGATGAAATCGACCCCCCGGCGATAGATCTCGAAGCGCGCGTCCTGAACGCAGATCACCTGGAGCGCCGCGATCCGACCCGGCCGGAGCCGTGCACGGAGCGCGTCGAAAAAGACCGGCCAATATTTCTCGCCCACCGCTTCGAACATCTCGATCGAGGCGATACCGTCATAGTCACCCCTTGCGTCGCGATAATCCTCCAGCCGGATATCTACCTGATCCGCGAACCCGGCCTTTGCGATGCGTGCACGGGCAAAGTCATGCTGCTCCCGGCTGATGGTAAGGCCAGTGACGCGAAGCCCCTGCCGCGCCGCGAACTCGGCAAAGCCGCCCCAACCGCAGCCGATCTCGAGCACATGCTCGCCGGGGCGGACCTGCATCGCCTCGAGCAGGGTGGCGTATTTGCGCTGCTGCGCCGCCTCGAGGCTCTCGCCGGGGCCGTCGAAGCGGGCCGAGGAATAGGTCATCGTGCGGTCGAGCCAGAGCGCGTAGAACTCGTTGCCGAGATCGTAATGGGCGGCGATGTTGCGCTTTGCCTGGCCGCGCGAATTGTCCCTGAGCCGGTGCCGCAGCCGCTCGAACAGCCGGACCAGCCCGATCGTCGGAAAGCCGTCGAGCATCTCCGCCTCGGCGGCATGGACATAGTCGAGGAACGCAAACAGGTCCGGCGTGCGCCACCAGCCGTCCATATAGGCCTCGCAAAAGCCGAGATCGCCCTCGCGCAGCAGGCGCGCAAAGACGTCGGGGTTTACCACCTCAAGTCGCGCCTGCGGGCCCGGCGCGCCGCCTTCGGCCACGAAACATCTCCCGTCGGGAAGCGCGATCTCGAGCCGGCCGCGCGGCACTTGCTTCGCACGGGCGAAGACATGGGTGAAATAGCGTGGAAGATCCCGTTCACCGGTGGTTTCCGCCAGGACCATGATACGTGCCCCCTTCACGCAAGATCAGACGCCCCTCAGGATCCGGCCTCCGCGGGGGGTGCGTCAAGACCCGCAGCCCCTCTCGTCGCGGAAACGCGCCCAGGCCGCCTGCGCCGCGCTGCGGCCGCGGTCCAGGGCGACAACCGGGTCGGGGCGCGCGTCCCCGGGCGCGAGGCCCCAGGCGCGCGGCGCGGCGTCGAAGAAGTCGAGCGCGGTTACCGGCGGCTGCGACTGCCCCTCGGCGAGCCATCGGCGGCGATAGTGGCCCTTCGGGTCGAACTTCTCCGCCTGCAGGTCGGGGTTGAAGATGCGGAAGAAGGGGGCGGCGTCGGGCCCGCAGCCGGCCACCCATTGCCAGCCGAGCGCGTTGTTGCCCGCATCCCAGTCGATCAGGTGGTCCTCGAACCATCGCATTCCGATGCGCCAGTCCGCGAGCAAGTGCTTGGTGAGGTAGCTCGCCACCAGCATGCGGGCGCGATTGTGCATGACGCCGGTGACCTGCATCTCCCGCATCGCCGCGTCGACGAGGTCCACCCCGGTGCAGCCGCGTTTCCAGGCATCGACTTCGGGGCGGTCCTCCTCCGGGTTCCAGGGGAAGGCCTCCCAGTCCGGACGCCAGCAACGATCGGTCATCTCCGGGCAGTGAAACAGGATGTGGCCGGCGAAATCGCGCCACATAAGCTGGCGAAGGAAGGCCTCGGCGCCGCCGAGGCCCTCCGCGCGGGCGCGACTGATTGCGTGCCAGACCTGGCGCGCCGAGATCTCGCCCGCGGCGAGGAAGGGGCTAAGGCCCGAGGTCCCGTCCCGATCGAGCCGGTCACGGCCGGCCGCGTAGCCTGCCAGCCGGCTGTCTAGAAAGTCCGCAAGCCTTTCCGTGGCGGCGGCCTCCCCGGCCACGGCATGCCGGGCGAGCACATTGGCGCCCCGGTTCATCGCAGCGCCGAGCTGCCAGTCCCCAAGCGCCTCTGAGCTGGGCCAAGTCTCGGGCGCGGAGATCCGGGCCGGCACGTCGACGGGCGCAGGCACCTCCCTGTCGCGGAGCGCCTTCCACATCGGGGTGAAGACGCGATAAGGCGCGCCGGTCGAGCTTTCCACCGTCCAGGGCTCGAAGAGCATGTTGCCCGCGAAGCTCTTGGCCGAGAGGCCCTTTGCCTTCAGGCGGGATTTCACACCCTTGTCGCACTCGATCGCCGCCGGATCGTAGCGGCGCATCCAGTAGACTGCTGCTGCGCCGGTTTCGCCAGCGAGCTGTTCCAGTGCCTTGCCGGCCGCGCCGCTGCGCAGGATCAGCCGCGACTCACGGCGCTCGAGATCTTTGGCCAGAGCCCGGAGCGACGCCTCGAGTCGCCAGCGCGCCGCCGCACCAAGCCGGTCGGCCATCTCGTCCTTCAGGAAGACCGGGATCACAGGGCAGCCGGTTTCGCAGGCCGAAGCGAGAGCGGGGTTGTCGGCAAGGCGGAGGTCGCCGCGGCGCAACCAGAGCAGGATCGGGGAAGAGTTCGACATCGGGGTCAAGTAGGTCGACCGCGGACGGCGGCAAGACCGATCCGTCGGAGGTAAGAGCGGAGCGCGCGCCCTAGAGCGTTGCGTCGAGCGCCGCGATAAGCCGGTCCACCTCCTCCGCGGTCGTGTAGTGAACGAAGCTGAGCCGCAGTACGCCTCGGTCGAGGTCCACACCGAGCGCCTCGAGCGGGCGGACGGCATAGAAGTCGCCTCCACCGGCCATGATGCCGTGCTCGGCCAGCGCCCGGGCCGCGGCTTCGGCGTCGCGGCCGAGATCGACCGCAATCGTCGGCGCGCGGCGTGCGGCCTCGCGGGGCCCAAGCAGCCGCAGGTCGTTGCGGGCGGACAAGTAGTCGAGGAGCGGCTGGGCCAGCGCGGTCTCGTGGGCGCGGATCAGCGCGTTCAGCGCCGCATTGCGCTCGACCGGACTGCCGGCGAGCCCGTGATGGGCGGCGAGTGCGTCGAAGTAATCCGCGATTCCGGCACAGGCGGCGACCTGCGCGTGGTCGGGACCGGCCGGAGTAAAGCGCTTGTAGAGCACCTCGCCGTTGAAGAAATGCGCCTGGTTCGGCAGTTCGAAGCCGATCTGGCGGCGGATCACCATGATCCCCTGATGCGGCCCGTAGGTCTTGTAGCTTGAGAAGAGGTAGATGTCGGGGCCGAGATTGCCGACATCCGGCAGCCCATGCGGCGCGTAGGAGACGCCGTCGACGCAGGTAAAGGCACCTGCCGCATGCGCCAGCGCGGTGATGGCGGTGACATCGTTGATCTCGCCCACCACGTTCGAGCAATGCGGGAAACAGACCAGGCGGACATTGCCGTCCTCGAGCAACACGTCGAGATCGGTCGGATCGAGCGAGCCCGTCTCGCGGTCGATCCGCCATTCGCGGACCTCGATCCCCTCGTCTGCGAGCCGCCGCCAGGGGCCGGAATTGGCCTCGTGGTCCTGGTTCGTCACCACGATTGCCTCGCCGGGCGTCAGCCAGAGGCGCACCGCATTTGCCAGTACATTTGTGTTCGCGGTGGTCGAGGGACCGAAGGAAAGCTCGTCGGTCTCGACGCCCAGCAGCGCGGCGAGCCGAGCGCGGGCCTCGTCCATCTCCGCACCCGCCGCCTCCGCGGCGGCATAGGGCGCGTAGGGCTGCACCTTGCGCTGGTGGTAGAACCGGGTGAGCCGGTCGATGACCGGGCCACAGGTATAGGAACCGCCGGCATTCTCGAAGAAGGCCATGCCCTCCAGCGAGGGCTCGGAAAAGGCCGGGAACTGCGCCCGGACGAAATCGGTGTCGAGTCTCATGGAAGAAGGGAAACGACAAAGGGCGGCGCTCCGCAAGCGCCGCCCCCCGCGTCAGTTTGGCCCGGCGCTCAGCGGGGTTCGCTTGCCAGCCCCTTGGCAATTGCCACGCACATCATCAGGAGCACGATGGTGAAGGGCAGTCCTGTCGAGATCACCATTGCCTGCAACGCCGCGAGCCCGCCGCCCAGAAGCAGCACGATCGCCACCGCGCCCTCGAAGGTGCACCAGAAGACCCGTTGCGGGACGGGCGCGTCGACCTTGCCGCCGGCGGTGATCGTGTCGATAACGAGGCTGCCGGAGTCCGACGAGGTGACAAAGAAGACGATCACCAGGACGATGCCGAGCGTCGAGGTGAGGCCGGACATCGGCAGGCCCTCGAGCATCGCGAAGAGCGACATCTCGGGCGAGTAGCTGTCGATCACATTGGCCTTCACGGCGCTGCCCGCCGGATCGGTCAACACCTGGTCGATGGCGGTGCCGCCGAAGACCGCCATCCAGAGCACACAGACGAGGCTCGGGATGATCAGCACGCAGATGACGAACTCGCGCACCGTGCGGCCTCGGCTGACGCGGGCGATGAACATGCCGACGAAGGGTGACCAGGAGATCCACCAGGCCCAGTAGAAGGCGGTCCAGCCGTTCATGTAGCTGGTGTCCTCACGGCCGATCGGGTTGGAGAAGGCGGCGAGATCCGCGACATAGGTGACCAGCCCGGCGCCGAAGTCGCTCAGGATCGTGAGCGTCGGGCCAACGAGCAGGACGAAGAGCAACAGGAGCGCCGCAAGGCCCATGTTGATCTCTGAGAGCACCTTCACACCGCCGTCGAGGCCTCGCAGCACCGAGATCAGAGCAATCGCGGTAATGAGGGTGATCAGGAGCACCTGAACCTCGACATTGTTCGGCACGCCGAAGACATGCTCGAGGCCGGCATTCGCCTGCTGCGCGCCGAAACCGAGCGAAGTGGCGAGCCCGAAGAGCGTGGCGAAAACGGCGAGCGTGTCGATGACGTGACCGGTCCAGCCCCACACCTTTTCGCCGAAGATCGGGTAGAAGGCCGAGCGGATGGTCAGCGGCAGCCCCTTGTTGAAGGAGAAGAGCGCCAGCGCCAGCGCTACGATGGCATAGATCGCCCAAGGGTGCAGGCCCCAGTGGAAGATCGTCGCCGCCAGACCCATACGCTTGGCCGCATCGACATTGGCCGCGATGATCGAACCGTCCTCGGCGAAGGGCGACGGCACACCGAGCGGTTCGGAGACCGCCATGTGGTAGACCGGCTCCAGAACGCCGAAGAACATCAGGCCGATCCCCATGCCGGCGGCGAAGAGCATCGCAAACCAGCCGGCGTATGTGTAGTCCGGCGTCGCGTCGCGCCCACCCAGACGCACCGCGCCCCAGGGTGAGACGATCAGCACGAGACAGAACAGGACAAAGATGTTGGCGGCCCCGAGAAAGAACCAGTTGAAGGTGCTGGTAAGCCAGGGGCGCAGCGCTCCGAAGGCGGCAGTTGCCTGCTCCTGGAACACCAGCGCGTAAAAGACGAAGACCACGATGGTCAGCGCCGAGACCATGAAGACCGGGTTGTGGATGTCGAAGCCGAGCGGTCCGACCGAGCCCTCGAGATTGTCCTGGCCGATCTCGTAATCCGTCTCGATCAGGTCGGCGGGGCCTTCCGGCTCCGGAATGCCGGCTGTTTCATCTGTCATTTCAGTCCCTTTCGCGATTCTTGTATTTCTGCCTCACATCCGGACGACGAAGACCGACGCCTTCGAATGGCCGGCGATGGTGCCGCCATTGGAGGGCCAAACATAGTCCATCAGATTCGGGATGTGGCTCGCCATGACGATCAGATCGGCGCCGATCTCCCCGGCGGCCTTGATCAGAGCCGGGTCGAGATCCACCGCCGGATCGTGGGAGAAGATGGCGTGCGCGCCGGTTTCGATCCCCTCCGCGTCCGCCTGCCCGGCCGCGAAGCTCGCAAGCCGGTCAGAAAACTCCACCGGCGTGTGCGCGATCTTGCCGGGCAGCGCGGTACTCACCGCGGCATAGACCACCGGAATCTTGTAGAGCCGCGCGAGATCAGCCGCGCATTTGAGGGCCTTGCCGAGGCGATCGACATGGCCGAGATCGACCGGAACCATGATCTGGGTGAACATCATCGTCTCCCTTTTCTGTCAGGCGTCACCGTGACCGACGCTAATGCAATCACGCAGGATAAACAAACAGCGACATGCAGATGTCGTTTTTCGCTCTCGGCAGGATGAGTGACGCCGCTTGCGTAGGCGCAGCCTCGGAAGAGCTTACTCGTCGATTCTTCGCCAACATGTTTTCGTTTGCGGTAACATGCATTACGCCGTCGTCGGATTGATCCCCAATCCGACGAGAGCCTGCCTCGGGTTTGCCTGGGGCGAATGGAGGAACCGCAATGTTTCGATACGTTCTTGTTGTCCCGATTGCCATGTTTTCCGTCGTCGCGAAGGCCGAGCCGAGCCTTGAACGCGGCACCTATCTCGTCACCGGCCCGGCCGCTTGCGGCAATTGCCACACGCCCAAGGGGCCGGACGGACCGGACATGTCCAACGAACTGGGAGGTTTCCTGGTCGAGAAGAACGACGCTTTCGAGGCCTGGGCCCCGAACATCACGCCCGGCGGGCGGGTGGCGACCTGGAGCGACGCGGAGCTTGCCCGTGCGATCCGCGAGGGCATCCGTCCCGATGGCAGCGTCATAGGCCCGCCGATGCCGATCGGGCTCTACCGCGGGCTCAACGACGACGACCTCATGTCGATCGTGATGTATCTGCGCAACGTGCCGGCGAGCGACATCGTCACGCCGGCGTCATCCTACAACATCCCGCTGCCTCCCGCCTATGGTCCGCCGATCGATAGCATGCCGGCGATACCGACCGGAGCGACGGTCGAGTATGGCGCGTATCTCGCCGGACCTGTGGCACATTGCATCGAATGCCACACAACATTCGGGCCGAACGGGCCGATGTTCGAGACGCATCTCGGCGCCGGAGGGTATGAGTTTCACGGGCCGTGGGGTGTCTCGGTCGCACCCAACATCACCTCCAGCGAGGACGGTCTGGCAGACCACACCGATGCCGAGATCGCGACGATGATCACGACGGGGACACGCACGGACGGCAGCCCGATGCTGCCGCCGATGCCCTATGGCAATTTCGCTTCCCTGACGGAGCAGGATCTCCAGGCGATCATCCTTTACCTGCGGCAGTTGCCGCCGCTGCCGGACCCTGGCAATTGACAGCGCGGGTCCGCTCCCGGTTCCGGGGGCGGACCGAAGCACCGGCCCGGCTCAGGCGTTGACGTCCACCACGACGCGGCCCCGCACCTGACCTTTCAGGATCTCCGCGCCCAGCCGCGGCAGGTCCTCGAGCCCCGCCTCGACGATCATCCCCTCGAGTTTTTCCATCGGCAGGTCCGTCACGACCCGGTTCCAGGCGGCGACACGGTTCTCGTAGGGCTGCATCACCGAGTCGATGCCAAGCAGGTTCACGCCCCGCAACAGAAAGGGGATCACCGTCGCCGGAAGCTGCGTCCCACCCGCGAGCCCGACCGACGCCACGGAGCAACCGTATTTCATCTGCCCCAGCACGCGGGCCAGCATCGTGCCGCCCACCGCATCGATACAAGCTGCCCAGGTTTCCTTTTCCAGCGGCCGCTTCACCGTTTCGGCGATCTCGTCGCGGGTGATGAGGCGGCTGGCGCCAAGAGCGGCAAGGTATTGCGACTGTTCCGGCCGGCCGGTCACGCCCACCACCTCGTAGCCAAGATTGGCGAGAATCGCGGTCGCCACCGAGCCGACGCCGCCCGTCGCCCCGGTCACCAGCACCTCGCCCTTGTCCGGCGTGAGCCCATGCGCCTCAAGTGCGATCACAGCCAGCATCGCGGTAAAGCCGGCCGTGCCGACAGCCATCGCCTGCCGCGTCGAGAGCCCCTCTGGCAGCGGCACCAGCCAGTCCGCCTTGACCCGCGCCTTCTCGGCATAGCCGCCCCAATGGGCCTCGCCGACGCGCCAGCCCGTCAAAACGACCTTTTGGCCCGGCGCATAGCGGCTGTCGTCACTAGCCGCCACGGTGCCGGCGAAATCGATCCCCGGCACATGCGGATAGGTCCGTACCAGCCCGCCGCCCGGCCCGATGCAGAGCCCGTCCTTGTAGTTCACCGTGGAATACTCTACCGCCACCGAGACGTCGCCTTCCGGCAGGCGGCTTTCGTCGATTTCCTTGACCGCGGCGCTCGTGCTCCCGTCCTCGGCCTTCTCGACAATCACTGCGCGCATCCTGTCTCCTCCTTTGCGGGAGGGCCGCGGCGCGGTCGCCTCCGGTCAGATATTGCCCGGCATGAACGTCAGGTCGGTTGCCGCCGGTGTCGCTCCCGCCGCAGTCAGCATCGCGTGGACCTGGCCGCGGTGATGTGCCTGATGATTGAACATGTGCGCAACGCAGGTTGCAACCGGCCGCGTGAATTCGCGCCCGGCGGCGCCGGAATGATAGCGAAGGTCACCGCGCAGGTTGATCGGCCTGAGCCGCTTCGCCCAGAGATCGATCCCGCCATCGGTCCGCAGCCTGTCGGCCTTCCAGGCGGCGAAGGTCGGACAATAGGTCGGGCTCTCGGCGAGCGTGATCTCCGGCCTGTCATACGGGCCGAGGCGCGCCATCCAAATCCGGTCGGCCCAGAGCAGATGGTTTAGCGTGCCGAGAATCGACCCGAAGAAGGCGCCGCGGTCGAGCCGCAGCGCAGCGTCGTCCAGCGTTTCCGCCGCAGCGATCACCGCTTCGTTCTGCCACTTGTTGTATCGCGCCATCAGCCGGACGTAGTCGACCGAGATCATCGCCAGCGCTCCCCTGTCCTGTCATGCGTCAGGATGCAGCCGAACCCGACCCTGTCAAGCGGAAGGGTGGCACCGCGGCGCGCCTAGCTGCTGCCGATGAGCACGCCCGCGGCCAGCACCAGCCCGCCACCGAGAACAACCTGAAGGGCGGCGCGCCAGAACGGCGTCTCCATGAAGCGGTTCTGGATCCAGGCGATGGACCAGAGCTCGATGAAGACGATGATCGCGGCGATGGTCGTCGCCGTCCAGAAATGCGGGATGAGATAGGGCAGCGCGTGGCCAAGCCCGCCGACCGTGGTCATCACGCCCGACGCGATGCCGCGCTTCAGGGGGCTTCCCCGGCCCGAAAGCTCGCCGTCATCGGAGGCCGCCTCGGTGAACCCCATCGAGATTCCGGCACCGACCGAGGCGGCAAGTCCGACGAGGAAAGTGTTCCAGGTGTCTCCGGTGGCAAACGCCGCGGCGAAAATCGGCGCGAGCGTCGAGACCGAGCCGTCCATCAGCCCCGCGAGGCCGGGCTGCACCCAGGTCAGGACAAATTGCCGATGCGCGTTGTGGTCCTCCTCCGCGCGGGCCGCGTCGGTCAGATGCGCCTCCTCGAGCTCGCCCGCGCGGCGCTCGTGGCCAGCTTCGGCCGCCGCGAGATCGCCCAGCAGCCGGCGCAGGTCGGCGTCCCCAACCCGCTCGGCGGCGCGTTCGTAGAACCGCCGCGATTCCTGCTCCATCTCGCCGGCGATCTCGCGCGTCCGTTCGATCGGAAGCTGCTCCAGAAGCCATTCCGGCTTGCGCTCGTAGAACCCGGTGACATTGGCGCGACGAATGAGCGGGATCGTCGGTCCAAAGCGGTCCTGGAATAGCGTGATCAGGCTCTGCCGGTGCTGGTCCTCCTCGGCCGCCATCTCCGTGAACATTGCCGCAGTCGCGGGATAGTCTGCCTGCAACCTGGAGGCGAAGTTGCGGTAGATCCGCCCGTCATCCTCCTCCGACGAGATCGCCAGCGCCAGGATTGCCCGCTCGTCGAGGTCGCGGAAATGCAATTTGTTGGAGAAGGAGAATTTCATGGCAACGGTCCGTCTCGGCAAGTCCTTCCCCGGATCTAGCGCCTCGCGCCGGCAAAGAAAACCGGGCGTCTTGCCGCTTGAACAGCACCACGCTTGCACCTATTTTAAGATCGTTCCCTCGGGAACTATGGCGATAAACGCGCTCGTAATAAACGGCTCGGACCCGGGGGCGGTACCCGGCGGCTCCACCAAATATCCCTTGTTGGGGGATCATGGGGCCGAAATAGGATCGACGGACGTCTAAAGGGGTTAGCTTTCGCTCGGTGAGGTACCACCGTTATCGGTCCGCTAAGCATAATTGCCAACAACAATCATGCTCCGGTGGCCGTCGCTGCGTAATGCAGTGACCAAAGCCGAAATCTGAAGTCCAGCCCTCTAGCAAGGTCTGGCGGGGTTCGCAGGCACCTGGCAACAGAAGCCTGCACTTCCCCCCAAGACATGGCAATGATCTCACCGGTTTTCGGGGTAGTTCCGGAGTGATCCGAGCTTTCCTCCAGCCCTCTGCACAGAATCTGCCGGTCACCCTGCGGAACCGAGCCACGTGGGCCGGGCACCGACGTTCAGCGATTGTTCAGCTTTCGCGCCTATGACTGTTCCGTGCCACAGCGCCCAGCCGGAGGGAACATGTCCGACAAGCTCGATCTCATCCAATCCTTCTACGACCGCGTCTGGGTCGAGGGATCGCCCGAGGCAGCCGACGCATTCTTCGACCCGGAGGTGACGGCCAACGGCCTCGTTGCCGACCTTGCCTTTGGCGGGCCTGATTTCCACGCCTTCGTCGATGCCCTGCTCGCCCTGATCGAGGTGCGCCGCGTGACGCTTGTGCAACCGGTGGAACAGGGCGAGTGGATCTCGGTTCTGGTGCATTTCGAGGCGAGCGTGCTGGCCAGCGGCCGGGAAGTCGACGGCAGCGCCATGCTGCTGGCCCGGATCCGGAACAACCGGTTCCTGGAGGCCTATAACTGCCTCGATACGATCGGGATGTTCGAGAAGATGGGGCTCTTGCCAGAGAACTCCGCCGCGCTCTGCATGGCCGGTCACCGGCTCCGCTGAACCATCGGAAGGACGTCCGCAGACAACCGGAGCGCGCACGAATTCTGTTCTGTCGGACTCGGATGCCGATGGCCCTTGCCTTCCAGGTCCCGTTCGAATCCCGGAATTTCCGCCGTCCGGAACGAATCCCACCGGATCAACCGTCCAGAAGCGCGCGATAGTCCCGAACGCCCTATTTGGGAGGTCGCGAAGGTGTCGGCAAATCTCTCGATGTCCGGCTAAAGCCGGCCGCGGAGAGCCGCCGAGACCAGCACAGGGAGGGCTATGATTCCGATTCAAATCCCCTATGCTGAGCCTGACTTTGGAAGAAGGAAACGACGGAACATGTCGGACGGGATCGACTACGGAAAGCTCATGCACAGGGCGATGCGGAGCCTGATCCAGGAGGTGCTCGGCGATGTCGCGAAGAACGGTCTGCCGGGGCAGCACCATTTCTTCATCACCTTCGACACGACCCATGAGGATGTCGCCATCGCCGACTGGCTCCGCGACCGTTACCCGGTCGAGATGACGGTGGTGCTGCAACACTGGTTCGACAACCTGGAGGTGAGCGATCAGGGCTTTTCGGTCACGCTCAATTTCGGCGAGTCGCCCGAGCCGCTCTACATCCCGTATGACGCGATCCACACCTTTGTGGACCCCTCGGTCGAGTTTGGCCTGCGCTTCGAGACGTCGCAGGACGAGGACGAGGATATGCCCGCAGCAGGCGAGCACGAGAACGCGTCGGCACATCCTGACGCGGACGACGAACCGGAGGATTCGGCGCAGGACGCCGAGATCGTCAGCCTCGACAGTTTCCGCAAATAGACACTGCTCCCTGCGGCGGCGCGTGACGTTGCTCCCGGCCCGCCCGGGCGCTAAAGCGCACTCGACAGTCACCCGGAGGATTTGCCCATGTCCGCGACACGTACCGAAACAGACAGCTTCGGCCCGCTCGAAGTTCCCGCCGACAAGTATTGGGGAGCACAGACGCAGCGCTCGATCATGAATTTCCCGATCGGCTGGGAGAAACAGCCGGTGAAGATTGTCCGCGCGCTCGGTGTCATCAAGAAGGCCTGTGCGATGGCCAATGTCGCCAGCGGCAAGCTCGACGCGAAGCTCGGCGAGGCGATCCAGCAGGCCGCGCAGGAGGTCATCGACGGCAAGCTCGACGACAATTTCCCGCTTGTCGTCTGGCAGACCGGCTCGGGCACGCAATCGAACATGAACGCCAACGAGGTGATCGCCAACCGCGCTATCGAGCTTCTGGGCGGCGTCATCGGCTCCAAGGACCCGGTGCACCCGAACGATCACTGCAACATGGGCCAGAGCTCCAACGACACCTTCCCGACCGCGATGCACATCGCCACCGCGATGCAGGCGCGCGACGTGCTGTTGCCCGGGCTGAAGAAGCTGCACGCGGCGCTAGAGAAGAAGGTCGCCGAGTTCGAAGGCATCATCAAGATCGGCCGCACCCACACCCAGGACGCGACCCCGATCAAGCTCAGCCAGGAATTCTCCGGCTATGTCCACCAGGTGGCGAAGTCGATCGAGCGGGTCGAGACCGCGCTTGGCGACATCTACGAACTGGCTCAGGGCGGCACCGCGGTCGGAACCGGGCTCAATACGGTCGAGGGCTGGGATGTAGAGGTCGCCGGCAACATGGCCGAGATCACCGGCCTGCCCTTCGTGCCGGCGCCCAACAAGATGGAGGCGCTGGCCGCGCATGACGCGATGGTGCAGATGTCCGGCACGCTGAAAACGGTCGCCGCCTCGCTCTTCAAGATCGCCCAGGACATCCGCTTCCTCGGCTCGGGCCCGCGCTGCGGCCTCGGCGAGCTGCTGCTGCCCGAAAACGAGCCCGGCTCTTCGATCATGCCCGGCAAGGTCAACCCGACCCAGTGCGAGGCGATGACCCAGGTCTGCTGCCATGTCATCGGCAACGACGCCGCCGTGGGCGTCGCCGGCACGCAGGGCAATTTCGAGCTCAACGTCTACAAGCCGATGATGGCCTATAACGTGCTGCAATCCATGCAGCTTCTGGGCGATGTCTGCTCGGCCTTCACCGACAACCTCGTCGTCGGGCTCAAGGCCGACCGCGAGCGGATCGAGAAGCTGCGCGACGAATCGCTGATGCTGGTCACCGCGCTGGCGCCGACCATCGGCTACGACAACGCCACCAAGGTCGCCAAGACCGCGCACAAGAACCGCACCACGCTGAAGGAGGAGGCGATCGCCCTCGGCTTCGTGGATGCGGCGACCTTCGACGCCGTGGTGCGACCGGAGAACATGGTCGGGCCGAAACCGAAATAAGCTCGCCGACCACATGTGAAACTCAAACAGGCGCCCGCGGGCGCCTGTCTGCTTTCTGGATGGCCGGTTCCGGCTCAGCCGCGGCGGCGGCGCAGGCCGAGGCCCACGAGCGCGCCCCCGAGCAGCAGCACGCTCGCCGGCAGCGGAACGGCCGGCACGAAGTCCGAGAGCTCCAGTGTCCCATCGTTGAAGACGAAGCGCTCGAAATTCGTCAAATCGACGTCGAAACCGCCGACTGTGGCGGAAAAGTTCAGCGTCAGAACGTTTGAAAGGAAAGTTGCGCCGGCGATGTCGGCGATGTCGAAGTTGAAAATGGCGGTGTCGACATCGTCGCCGCCGTCGAACAGATCTGCAAATCCGTCGCTGCCGTAGAAGGCACTTTCGAAGGCGAGCGTGTCGGTGTCAGCGCCGAAATCGGACAAACCGACGATCTCGGCGCCGTCGAAGAGGTGCAACCGGTCCGCGCCCTCGCCCAGCAGCAACGCGATGCCGCCGGTGCCGGCGATCCGGCCACTGTTGTAGATAGCTTGCGCGCCGGTATTTGCCGCTTCCCCGTTCGGGTTGCCTTCCGTATCGAAGCCGGTTTCGACAATGATGCCTTCGACCCCCTCGATCAGACCGGCATTGGTAATTTCGCTGTCGCCGCCGGCATCGAAATCGATCGCCGCCTCGCCCGCGGCGGTGATCGAGGCGGCTGCATGGTTGATGATCATTCCATCGTCGATATCGATGCCGTCCCCGCCCGGCCCGCTGCTGGCGATGGTGCCGAAATTCTCGAGGAAGGCGTCGGTGCCGACCTGCACCGCGTCCTCAAAGGCGGAGATGGCGCCCATATTGGTCAGCGTCGCGAAATCGCCGGCCTCGAAACCTTCATTGCCGGCGAGAATTGTCCCGGTTGCGGTGTTTTCGAGCCAGACATTGTCGCCAACGGTGATCGCTTTGTCGGCGGCGTCGATCAGCCCCTCGTTCGTTATCGACACGACCGAGGAATCGGCGGCATCCTCGGTCTGGATGGCGTCATCCCCGGCCGTGATCGTGCCGGTATTGGTGATCGAGAATCCGCCGGCGGCCTTGATCGCGTCTCCGTCGCCCGAAATGGTCCCGGTGTTGTTGACCGTCAGTCCGTCGGCATCATCGAACTCGATGGCACGATTGCCTGTGCTGGCAATGTCGCCTTCGTTGAGGATGCTGACATTGGCGCCGGAGCCGGTCATGGCATCGGAACTTGTTGCGGTGACGGAGGACCCGGTGGTCACCGTGATGTCGATATTGTCGGCATCGTCCGATATCGGATCGAGACCTGTTCCGGTGCAGGTGTAGACAGTTCCGGCGACCGCGCAGGGCGTCGCGCCGGCCTGGACCGGAATCAGCGGCAGCGAAAGGATGGCAGCGGAAGAAAGAAGAAGACGGAGCATGCGGAATCCATTGGGTTAACGAAAGATGCTGGAGCGGTAGCCAAACCACGGTTTTCGGTCAAAGCCCCGCCCCGAAATGTCGCAAAAATTTCACAGATCCGCTTCTTCCGGCGGCAGCACCGGGTTAGGGTAGTGCGACCGGGAAAGCACTAGCATCGACATGGCAAAGCTCGTCAATCTCAACAAGGCCCGCAAGGATCGCGCCCGCACGGCGGCTCGCGAGCGGGCAGACCGGAACGCTGCAATCCACGGATTGACCAAGGCCGAGAAGAAACGCGCCCGCGCAGAGGAGGACCGCGCCTCCCTCGCGCATGAGGCCGGCCGGCTGGCCCCCGGCGAGCCCTCCGAAGACTAGGGCATTTCCGCCACAAATCAGACCCTTGCAGAAGATCCGGATTGTCCGCCGCAGGATTGCGGGCAAATCTCGACGGCAAGAACAGAATGGCGCAAGGCGCCGCCGCCCAAAGGGCGGATCGAGGCAGGATCGGCAAGGCAGGGGCATGGAACGCGTCCCCGGAAAAGCATTCGCACGGGCCCGGCCCGTGGCGACGCCGCGGCAGGTACCGCGGCCTTTCGTGCTTGCGCCCGGAATGCGCACCGACCTCCAAGAGGCGCCGCTTCAGCCCGGCGCCTGGTTGCAAGCCGCCGTGCCGGCCGAGGCCCGCATCATGACACCCGCAGGGCCGCGCGCCGCCGGGTTGCTGGAGCCGGGCGACGAGGTCCTGACGATCGACGACGGTGCGCTGCCGCTGGCATGGGTCGGACGACGGGCGGTAACGGCGCGGCAGATGGCGGAGCGGCCGGAACTCGGACCGGTGGAGATCCCACGCAACGCCTTTGGCGGCGGCAGCCCGCGGGTGCCGCTGCGCCTCTCGCCCCGCGCGGGGATACATCTGGTGCTGCCGGGGGGGCCGAAGGTCGGCGTGCTCATCGAGGCGCACGAGATGGTTGGACTCTGCGGTATCCGCCCGGCCCCGGCGCGGGCCGTCACCTACGTCCAACTCCTGCCAGAGCGCCACGCCATAGTGGTTGTCGACGGCCTGCCCGTCGAGAGTTTTCACCCCGCGGCGCTGACCCCAGTGCCGGAGAACCGGCGACAGCGGGCCGAGGTGCTTGCCCGTTTCCCGGAACTGGAACACGGGCTCGATCGCTATGGTCCCGAGGTCCGGCTGCGCGCAGGGCGGAAGCGATGAGCCGGCCGGTCAAGCACTCGTTGACACTCTCGGGCCACCGGACCAGCGTCTCGCTCGAAGACGAGTTCTGGCTGGCGTTCCGCGAGATCGCCCGCGATCGTGGCCAGGCGGTCAACGCACTGGCCGCCGAGATCGACCGCGCGCGCGGCCTCGAGATGGGGCTGGCCTCGGCGATCCGGCTCTTCGTGCTCCGCGAGCTTCAGATGAAGCTGGCAGAGCGGACGCCCTGACCCGGCGCGGCTGGAGCAGGCAGCGGGCGAGGATCAGGGGGGCGTAGCGGGCGAACCAGCTGAGGAGCGGCGGCACAGCAAGAAACCCCACAATCTCCGCCCACCAGGCCGCGACACCGGCAATGGCCCAGCCGATCGCCCAGGTGATCATAAGGGCGGCCCCTTTGCAGCGGCAGTAGCGTCGCCGGATAGAGCGCCGCGATTGCCGGCCCTTTCGCGGGCCGCATCACGCCTCGCAGCGCCCCGGACCGGCCATATACCCAGAGCGCGCGCAAGGCTTGCAAATAGGTCTGCAGGAGCCCGCACTCCATCTCGCCCGGAACCTGCCAGGCATAGGCGCCGTCGCGCGCGCTGGCTTCGACATGGACGAACAGCGCGACATCGCGGCCTGCGCGCCGGCTTCCTTGCGGTAGAGCTCCCGGCGCCGCTGCGGGGTGCCGCAGCAGGGCGGACTTTGGCGGCCGGCCTAGCCGATTTCCCGGAGCCGCTTGAAGAGCGAGGAGGTGTCCCACCGCCCGCCGCCCATCTTCTGAACGTCCTTGTAGAACTGGTCGACCAGCGCCGTCACCGGCAGGCTCGCCCCCACCTCGTCGGCGGTCGAGAGGCAGATCTTCAAGTCCTTGCGCATCCAGTCCACGGCAAAGCCGTGGTCGAAATGGTCGTCCAGCATCGTCTTGTAGCGGTTGGACATCTGCCAGGAGCCCGCCGCGCCCTGGCTGATCACCTCGACCACCGCCTGACCGTCGAGCCCCGCGGCCTCGGCGAAATGCAGTGCCTCGCTGAGCCCCTGCACCAGCCCGGCAATCGCGATCTGGTTACACATCTTGGTCATCTGGCCGGCGCCGCTCTCGCCGAGCCGCCGGCAGATGTTGGCATAGGCGGCGATCACCGCTTCGGCGCGCTGATACGCGCTCTCGTCGCCACCGCACATGACGGAAAGCGCGCCGTTCTCGGCCCCCGCCTGCCCGCCGGAAATCGGCGCGTCGATGAAGGAGACCTGCCGAGCACGAGCAGCCGCATACATCTCTCGCGTTACCGCCGCCGAGACGGTGGTGTGGTCCACGAAAACCGACCCCGGCGCCATCCCCGCCAGGGCCCCGTCCTCGCCGGTGCAGACCTGCCGCAGATCATCGTCATTGCCGACGCAGGACATCACGAAATCCGCCCCCGCCGCCGCCGCCGCCGGCGTCGCCTCCATTGCGCCGCCATGCTCGGCCACCCACGCCTCCGCCTTCGCCGCGGTCCGGTTGTAGACCGTTACCGAATGTCCCGCGCGCGCCAGATGTCCGGCCATCGGATATCCCATAACGCCCAAGCCCAGAAACGCTACTTTCGCCATGTCTTTCCCCTCATTCGTCCTTGCTCTAGGTTCCGTTCAGACCTACCCGGCTCAGCGCGCAGGTCAATTGAAAGGAGCAGGATGGAACGGGTCTTCCGCTGGACTTTGCGGATCGTGATGCTCGTGCTCGGACTCGTCGGGGTCGGCGCCGTGCTCGTCTATTTCTTCGCCAGCCGCTCCCTGCCCGACTACGATGCGTCCTGGACGGTCGACGGGCTCACAGCCCCGGTCGAGATCGTGCGCGACACCGCCGACGTGCCCCATATTTTCGGGGAAACCGACGGGGACGTGCTTTTTGGACTTGGCCTTGCCCACGCGCAGGACCGGCTCTGGCAGATGACGATGCTGCGCCGCACCGCGCAGGGCCGGCTCTCCGAACTCTTTGGCGCCCGCACCGTGAAGACCGACGAACTCCTCCGCCGGCTCGACCTCTACCGCGCCGCCGATGCCTCGTTGGCAGCGCTCAGCGCCGAAGCGCGGGAGGCGCTGCGCGCCTATGCCGCCGGTGTCAACGCCTGGATCGAGATCGTCAACGCCGAGGCGCTTGGCCGCGGCGCCCCGGAGTTCTTCCTGTTCTCGCCCGAGATCGCGCCGTGGCAGCCAGCGGATTCGATCGCCATCCTAAAACTCATGGCGCTCGACCTCACGCCACACATGCAGAACGAGATCCTTCGCGCCTCGGCGTCCCTGGTCCTGCCGCCCGAGCGACTGATCGACCTTCTGCCCGACGTGCCGGGCACGGCCAGCATGGGCACGGCCGAATACGGGGCGCTCTTCCCCGAAGGCCATCACGTCGCCTCCCTGCCCCCCTGGCCCGCAGATCCGCTCACGCCAATCAGCGCCCCTCGCCTGTCGGGCGCCTCCAACGCCTGGGCCGCCGCCCCGGCCCGCTCCGCCGCGGGTGCGGCGCTGATGGCCAACGACCCGCATCTGGGCCTCTCCGCGCCCTCGATCTGGTATCTCGCCCGACTGGAACTCGCCAGCGGCGGGGTGATCGGCGCCACTATCCCCGGCGTGCCCGCGGTCATCGCCGGTCGCTCCGAGCGGCTCGGCTGGAGCCTCACCTATTCCTATGCCGACGATCAGGACCTGTTCATGGAAGAGCTGAACCCAGCCGATGCGCAGAGCTACCGTACGCCGGAGGGCTGGAAGGACTTCCGCACCGAGCGCTCGATCATCCAGGTGAAGGATGCCGAGCCGGTCACCATCACCTTGCGCTGGTCCGAGAACGGCCCAGTCCTGCCCGGAAGCCATTTCGGACTCGAAGGCGTGACGCCTCCCGGGCATGTGGCCGCGCTCGCCTGGACCGGGCTTTCCGAGACCGACACCTCATTCCAGGCAATGCTGGAGCTGATGCAGGCCGGCAGCATAGACGAGGCAATCGCGGCGGGGGGCCGTCACGTCGCGCCCGCGGTCAACATGGTGCTGGCCGACCGCGACGGCGTCGCACTACAACTCATGGGCGCCCTGCCGGCGCGCGACCCGGGCCATGTCGGCCTCGGCCGCATTCCGTCGCTTGGCTGGCAGGAGCAGAATCGCTGGCAAGGCATCCTGCCCTACGAGACCAATCCGCGGCTGCGCGATCCGGCCGGCGGAATCGTCGGCAATACCAACAACAAGACGATCGACCGGCCGTTTCCGGAGCATGTGAGCTATCTCTGGGGCGACACGCAACGCATCCAGCGCTGGCAGAAACTCATGGCCGAGCGCGAGGTCCACACTCGCGAGAGCTTCATCGCCGCTCAGCTCGACACGGTCTCCTTCACCGCGCGCTCGCTGCTGCCGCTGATCGCCCGCGACCTCTGGTATACCGGCGAAGCCGCCCCCGAGGGCACGCCGGAGCGTCAGCGGCAGAAGGCGCTCGAGATGCTGGCAAACTGGAACGGCGAGATGAACGAGCACCTGCCGGAGCCGCTGATCTACGCCGCCTGGCTCCGGCAGTTGCAGCGCAAGCTGATCGTCGATGACCTCGGCCCGCTGGCCGATGCCTTCACCCATCCCGAACCGCTGTTTATCGAGCGGGTCTTCCGCGACATCGACGGTGCCTCGGCCTGGTGCGACATCCGCCAGTCCACCATGGTCGAAACCTGTTCCGACACCGCCCGCATCGCGCTCGACGAGGCGCTTCTCTGGATCGGCGAGACCTATGGCAGCGCGCTCGAGAGCCTCCGCTGGGGCGATGCCCACGAGGCGCACCATGACCACCAGGTGCTGGGAGAGATGCCGGTTCTGAAATGGTTCGTGAACATCCGGCAGTCGACCTCCGGCGGCGACAACACGCTGCAACGCGCGCTCACCGCCGGCACCGGCCAGGAGCCCTTCGCCAATGTCCACGCCGCGGGCTATCGCGGTGTCTATGATTTCGCCGATCCCGATTCCTCGGTCTTCATCATCGCCACCGGCCAGTCAGGCCACCCGCTGAGCCGGCACTATGACGATCTCGGCGAACTCTGGCGGCGCGGCGAATACATCCCGATGACGCTCGACCCGGAACTGGCGCGTGCGGGCGCGGTCGGGGTCACGCGACTGGAGCCGCGATAGCGGCGCAGCGTCAGACCGCGTGGAAGGGAACGAAGTCCTGGCCGCTCAGGCTCTCCCGCGGCAGCGACCGCCCTCCAAACTGGCTCCGGTAGAGCTCCCCGACCGCGGCGCTGCCCTGGTAGGCCTCGAGTTTTCCGTCCGGAAAGAAGACGACGATCCCGTCGTCGGCCTCGTGTACCGGCAGGTATTTTGCCTGCGAGCCGTGCAGAATCATCGGGTAGCCGATCGCCATGTTCACCCAGTTCTGCACGTCGATGAAATGCCGGCCGCGCGCGTGGTCCTGCCCCGCCAGTTTTCCCCACGTCCGGACGTTCTCGGACGGGGTGTCCATCGGGACGATGTCGTAGAGGTCATAGTCGCCGTGGATGGGCTTTCCGGCGGCGATCAGCCCGGAGGAGGTGAATTTCACGCAGGCCCAGTAGGGGTCGCCTTCCCGCAGCTCGAGGAAATACTGCCGTCCGCCCGGCACATAGGTCATCTCGGATAGCGCCTCTGCGGAAGCGAGTTCCGGCGCCAGCATCTCGTTGCTGAATTTCGCCCAATTCTTCCTGGCGCCCTCGAACTTGCCCGCCTCATAGGCGTTCTGGCCCGCAAGATGCGGGTTTGCCACCAGGCCGCCGGGAACGACCACGCCATCGGGGCGCTTGAAGTCGAAATCGGTGGTCTTGGCCTTGCAGTCGATCCGCTTGGCCGCGGCGTAGGCCTTGCCGACATGCCTCAGCGACATTCCCTTGGTGACGCGCACCGCGATGGCCACTTTCCCGCGCTGCGCGGCCGAGAAGAAGGCCCTACGATGAGAAGACAGAACACCGTAATTCTCCGGAACACTGGCCATGGCAAACCTATCTGGTAATGGAATACCCGAAAATACTGCGGGCGGACGGGCGGCCGGTCAACAAAAAGCCGGGCGCCTGCGCTCAGAGCCGCTCGAACGCCGCCCGCTGTCGCGCCGTCCAGCGGAGGTCAATCTCCCAGCCGTCTTCGCCCTGACGCTCCGCTGTCACCACATGCGCCTCGTGAAGCCAGGCATGGCGCCGGCCTTCGGAAAACGCGAGATGCAGGGTCTCGTCGGTCCGCACGCCGTCGAGCGCTTCGGTCACGCGCGCGACGAGCTGGTCCAGCCCGGCACCGGTCACGGCCGAGAGAGTCAGCACTTCGGGGCGGCGCTCGGCCAGCACCTCGAGCGCCGGGCGACGGTCCTCGGGCACCAGGTCCATCTTGTTCCAGACCTCCAGCCGCGGTGTCTCGTCCGCGACGCCGAGATCGTGCAGGATCGCCTCGACATCCTCGGCCTGCTCCTCGCTTCCGGGATGGCTTATGTCGCGGACATGCAGGATGAGATCAGCCGAAAGCACCTCCTCGAGCGTCGCGCGGAAGGCGGCGACGAGCTGGGTCGGCAGGTCGGAGATGAAGCCCACCGTGTCTGACAGGATGATCTTCTGCCCGGTGGTCAACGTGACACCGCGCATCGTCGGATCGAGCGTGGCAAAGAGCATGTCCTTGACCAGCACCTCGGCGCCGGTCAGCCGGTTGAACAGCGTCGACTTGCCGGCATTGGTGTAGCCCACCAGCGCCACCACCGGAAACGGCACCTTGGCGCGAGAGGCGCGGTGCAGCGCGCGCGTCTTCACCACCTTGTCGAGCTGGCGGCGGATGCGGGTGATGGCCTCGTCGATGGCGCGGCGGTCCGCCTCGATCTGGGTCTCGCCGGGGCCGCCAACGAAGCCGAGTCCGCCCCGCTGACGCTCGAGGTGGGTCCAGGCGCGCACCAGCCGGGTGCGCTGATAGGAGAGCGCGGCAAGTTCGACCTGAAGCACGCCCTCGCGCGTCGCCGCCCGGTCGGCAAAGATCTCGAGGATGAGCCCGGTCCGATCGAGGAGCTTGACGCCCCATTCCTTCTCCAGGTTGCGCTGCTGCACCGGCGTGACCGGCCCGTCGACCAGCACCAGCCCGACCTCCGCCGCCTTGAACCTTGCACCGAGTTCCTCGAGCTTGCCCGAGCCGAAAAGCGTTCCCGGCTGCGGCGTGCGCACCGAGACGATTTCGCTGCCGACGATCTCCAGCCCGGGCAAAGCCTCCGCCAGAGCGACGGCCTCGGCCAGGCCCGTCGCTGCATCGCGGCGGTCACGATCAGTCTGGATGTCCGGATGAAGGACAAAGGCGCGTTCGGCCGGGCCGGCAGTTGCTTTGTCTTCTTGCGCGTTGCGGGTCAGTCTTCGCCCTCGTAGAGGCTGATCGGTTGGGATGGCATGATGGTGGAAATCGCATGCTTGTAGACGAGCTGCGACTGTCCGTCGCGCCGCAGCAGGACACAGAAATTGTCGAACCAGGTGATGACGCCCTGCAGCTTGACCCCGTTGATCAGGAAGATCGTCACCGGGACCTTGGTCTTACGAACGTGATTAAGGAATGCGTCCTGCAAGTTCTGCTTATCTGCAGCCATTTTCTTGCCTTGTTTTGTTATCGTTGGTCGGTCTCGGTCTCTCGTTCCCGGGCGGCCGCCCCGCCCGTCGTGGCCACTATGGTATGTGTCGGGCGGAGTTTCCAGCCCGAAGAGTTTTGCAAAACGGAGGTGCGGCGCACCCGCCGCGACTCAGCGGCGCCAGAACTGCGGGTTGAACAGGGCGAGCAGCGCCAATGTCTCCAGCCGGCCGAGCGCCATGGCGATGACGAGGACAAATTTTCCGGGATCATCAAGGATTTGATAGCTTAGCGGGTGATCGAGAACGATCTGCGCCGCCGGGCCGGTGGTCGAGAGCGCAGCGATCGTCATGACGAGCGATTCCTCGAATTGGAGCCCGGTGAGCGCGAAGGCCGAGGCGACGGCGGCCATCGAGAGCGCAAAGAGCATGAAGAAGATCCAGGCCACATAGGCACCCTGCCGCCGCATTCGCCGGGCCGATTCGCCCATCCCGCCGACCGAAGAGGGATAGACGAGGCGCTCCATCTCGCGCGCCGAATGCTGGTAGAGCGCGAAGACGCGCAGGAGCTTCACCCCGCCGGCGGTGGTCGCCACGCCGCCACCGATCAGCGCCAGTCCGAGCAGGACAAGCCCCGGCGTCTGCAGCCCCGACCAGTTGCTGGCGATCTGCCATTGCGAACTGACGAAGCCGGTCGTCGTCAGGAAGGAGAGCACGTTGAACACGTCGCCCCAAAGCGCGTCGAGCGCCCGGGAAACCTGGTTGATCGTCTCGACCTCGTAGGCGCCAATCCAGTGGCGCAGGAACAGCAGGCTGGGCACGAGCAGCACTAGCACGAGGGCGATCCGCGCCTCCGGATCGCCCGCGAGGTTGCGCGCGCCGCGCGGCGTGAAGGTGCCGGCAAAGGTCTGGCGGCTGACGGCGAAGGGCAGGAAGAGAAAGATCATCATCTCGCCGGGGATGCCCGATTCGGCGTTGGTCAGCCCGCCGATCGGGCTGATCCCGCTGGTGGCCAGCGTCGACATCGCGTGGCAGACCGCGACGATGGCCGGCTCGTCGACCAACACCAGCAGCACTGTGAGGAGAAGCGTCAGAGACAGGTAAATCGGCAGAAGCTGAACCGACACCCGCAGCAGCCGCTCGCGCGGGTCACCGGCCGCGAGATGGCCCAACCGGCGCCCCGGACGCACGCCCGCACCGACCCGGTCGGAGGAGATCACCTCGAAACCGCCGAGGTTCATCGGTGCCAGCATCGCGAAGGCCGCGACCCAGGCGAGGAAACCGCCCATCCAGCCCACGAGCGCGCGCCACAGGTGCAGCACCGGCGAGAGCCGCTCGTGATCGAAGAGCGTGGCGCCGGTTGTCGTGATCGAGGAGACCATCTCGACCCAGGCATTGATGAAGGTCGTCGACTGCACGCCCTGCTGGAAGGGCACCGCCAGCATTAGCGGCAGAAGCGTGTAGGCGGCGACCAGCGCCGCGAGCTGGCTGCGGGCGACGCTGCGGATGCGATAGCCCGCGAGCGCGATGCCGAGAAGTGCTGTCAGCACCATGAAGAGCACAGCCGAGATGCCGAAGACATGCGCCAACCGCCACTCCTCCCGCGCCATCGCGTAGCCGGCCGGCACCAGCATTGCAGCCGCGCCGATTCCCATCATCAGGACAACGAGCGGCAGGGCGAGCAGGCGGGACATGGCGCGGACCGGCCCGTCAGAAGAAGTCGATGGAGACCTGCAGCAGGCGCTCCACTTCCGGCACGTCAGCGGTGAGCGAGAAGATCATCACGATGTCGCCCTCGGTGATGCGGGTGGTCGCGGTCGGCTTGATCGCTACGCCATCGCGCAGGATGGCGCCGACCAGCGCCCCCTCCGGGAAGTCGATCTCGCGGATCACCTTGCCGGAAATCGGTGAAGTCGAGAGCACCTGCGCCTCGATCACCTCGGCCTCCGCATCGCCGATCGAATAGACGCCACGCACCCGCCCATGGCGGATATGGCGCAGGATCGAGGAGACTGTGGTGGCGCGCGGGTTGATATAGGCGTCGATATCGAGCGGCTCCATCAGCGACGCCATGGTGGGATCGTTGACCAGCGCGATGGTCATCTTGCAGCCGAGCGTCTTGGCGCGGACCGCGGCGAGCAGGTTGACCTTGTCGTCGTCGGTCACGCAGATCACCGCGTCGGCCCGGTCGACGCTGGCCTCGGCCAGCACGTCGGCATCCATCCCGTCGCCATGCAGAACGATCGTCCGCTCGAGCGCGTCTGCCGCCCGTTCCGCCCTCGCCCGGCTGTTCTCGATCACCCGCGCCCTGATCCGCCGCTCGCTCCGCTCCAGTGCCTGGGCGACCGACAGGCCGACATTGCCGGCGCCGATGATCACCACCCGCTCCTGCTTGAGAGCGGGCTTACCGAAGATGCCGAGCGTGCGCTCCACGTCGTCGCGGAAGGAGGCGATGTAGACCTGGTCCCGGGCGAAGAGCTGGTCGCCCGGGTCGGGCGCAAAGAGCTTGCCTTCGCGGCGCACCCCGACGACCACCGCGCGCAGGGTAGAAAACAGGTCCGTGAGCTGCCGAAGCGGCGTGTTGAGAACGGGACAATCCTCGTCGAGTACGATGCCGAGGAGTTGCACCTGTCCGTCGAGGAACCGTTCGGAATCGAAAGTCGAGGGCGCAGCGATCCGTTGCAGCGCGGCTTCGGCAACCTCGCGCTCCGGGCTGATGACCACATCGATCGGCATGTGGTCGCGCTTGTAGAGGTCCCGGTAGATCGCCTCGAGATAGCTCTGGGCCCTGAGCCGGGCGATCTTCCGCGTGACGCCAAAGACCGAATGGGCCACCTGGCAGGTGACCATGTTGACCTCGTCGGAATGGGTCGCGGCGATCACCATGTCGGCGTCGCGCGCTCCGGCGCGATCGAGCACGTCCGGGTAGCTCGCATGGCCGGCGATGCCCTGCACGTCGAGCGTATCGGTGGCCCGGCGCACCAGGTCGGGATTGTTGTCGACGACCGTTACGTCGTTCTGCTCGCCGGAGAGATGTCGGGCGATCTGCCAGCCGACCTGGCCCGCGCCACAGATGATGACTTTCATCGCGCCTCGCTCCCGGGGAAGCGCCCGGGGTTCAACTGGATGGGCAAGCCATGGCAGAGCAAGCAGGCCGGGTCAACGCCCCGGACCTGCGAACCCAAAAGCCTTGCACGGCTTTTGGCGGAGGTCTTCATTTCATCTTGCCCAGCCCGTACCGCCCTACTCGGCCGCCTGCGAATTCTCCTCGACATGCGCCACCCGGGTGCCCGCCTTGGACGAGGTCACCACGCCGAGCGACTTGAGCTTTCTGTGCAGCGCCGACCGCTCCATGCCGACAAAGGTCGCCGTCCGGCTGATATTGCCGCCGAAGCGGTTGATCTGGGTCAGCAGGTATTCGCGTTCGAAGAGCTCGCGCGCCTCGCGGAGCGGCAGCGTCGCCAGCGCGCCGGAGAGCACGATCCGGCCTTCCTCTGTCTCGCCCGGCTCCGCGCCCTCGAGTTCTTTCGGACCGATGTCACCCGAGGAATCTCCAAGAATCAGAACGCGTTCGATGACGTTCTTCAACTGCCGGACATTGCCCGGTAGGTGCATCGTCTGCAACAGCGCCACGGCATCCGCGCCGAGCCGGCGCAGCGGCAGGCCCTGGCTCTCGTTGAAGCCGGCAATGAAGAATTCTGCCAGCTGCGGGATGTCCTCGCGCCGTTCGTCGAGCCCCGGAACCCGGATCGGCACTACGTTCAGGCGGTGATAGAGTTCCTGGCGGAACTTCCCGGCGGCGATCTCCGCTTCGAGGTCCCGATTGCTCGAGGAAACGACGCGGATATCGACGCGGACCTTGTCGGTTCCGCCAACCCGTTGAAACTGCTGATCGACGAGCACCCGCAGGATCTTCGACTGGGTGCCGAGCGGCATGTCGGCGATCTCGTCGAAATAGAGCACCCCGCCATGCGCCTCTTCCAGAAGGCCAGGCTCGACACCGCGCTCGGCGCTCTCGCGGCCGAAAAGGACCTCCTCCATCCGTTCCGGCTCGATCGACGCGGAATTGACCGAAACAAAGGGCCCGTCGGCCCGGTTCGAGGCGGCGTGGATGTAACGCGCGGCCAGTTCCTTACCGGCGCCCGCCGGTCCGGTCAGCATCACCCGCCCGTTCGATTTGGTCACCTTGTCGAGCTGGCTCTTCAACGCCTTGAACGCGGCGCTCGAGCCGATCATCTCGGCCGAGGTCACGTCCTTGCGCCGAAGCTCCGTATTCTCGCGCCGGAGCCGCGACGTCTCCATCGCGCGCCGGATCACCACCAGCAACTGGTCAATATTGAAGGGCTTCTCGATGAAATCGTAGGCGCCCTGCTTGATCGCCGCCACCGCGATCTCGATATTGCCATGGCCGGAAATGATCACGATCGGGATCTCCGGCCTGTCGCGCTTGACCGCCTTCAGAATGTCGATCCCGTCCATCTTGCTGTCCTTCAGCCAGATATCGAGGATCATGAGCGCCGGGGGCTCGGACTCGATTGCGGCCATGCATTCCTCCGAACTGGCCGCAAGCCGAACCGAAAAGCCCTCGTCGCGCAGGATATCGCCCACGAGTTCGCGAATATCCCTCTCGTCGTCGGTGATAAGAATGTCGCCCATACTCTTGATCTCCCTCAACTTTATTTACTCAGCGGCCTGTTTGGCCACGGACCTGAGCGGCAGGCGGATCTCCGCCAGCGCCCCGTGGTGTTCGTTTCCCTCGAAGCGAGGGGCATCGTTCAGTTCCAGCGTTCCGCCATGTTCCTCGATGATCTTCTTGACGATCGGCAGGCCGAGACCCGTGCCCTTGGCCCGCGTGGTCACATATGGCTC
Source organism: Tropicimonas sp. IMCC6043 (assembly GCF_004146235.1). GTDB lineage: Bacteria > Pseudomonadota > Alphaproteobacteria > Rhodobacterales > Rhodobacteraceae > Tropicimonas. The sequence goes on from NZ_SELO01000006.1 coordinate 33,498, forward strand.
GAAGAGCCGGCCGCGATCCTCCGGCAGGCCGATGCCATTGTCCGCCACCCGGACCACGGCCTGGTCTCCTTCGCAGCAGAGACTCACTCGAATCTCCGGAACATATCCGTCCGGAGCGCCCTTTTCCTCAAGGCTTTCAATAGCCTCACCGCCGTTCTTGATGATGTTCGTGAGCGCCTGGCCGATCATGGTCTCGTCGACCAAAACCGGTGTCACGCTCTCCGGCAGATCCCAGCTCAACGCCTTTCCGAGCTGTTGCCGCTGCAGCGTCACGGCGTCCCGCACCAGCCGAGTCAGATCGGATTCACGCCGGTCCGGTTCCGGCATGCGGGCGAATTTCGAGAACTCATCAACGATCCGCCGGAGATCGTTGGTCTGGCGCACAATGACGTCGGTCATCGATGAGAGCGCCTCCGAATCTTCCGCTTCGAGCTTGCGGCCAAATTTCCGCTTCACCCGCTCCGCCGAGAGTTGGATCGGCGTCAGGGGGTTCTTGATCTCGTGCGCGATGCGGCGGGCCACGTCGCCCCAGGCCGCCATCCGCTGCGCCGTTACCAGCTCGGTCACGTCGTCGAACGCCACGACATAGCCCTCGAGCCCACCGTCCGCGGTGCGCCTTTCGGCCAGCCGCACCAGCAGGCTCTCCATCCGCCCATTGCGGGTGATGCGGATCTCCTGCTGGGTCACGCTGCGCTCGTCATCCCGCAGCCGCGCCAAGAGGCCGGCGAATTCCGGCACCGCCTTGGCCAGCGCGTCGTGATGATCGCCGGCGTCGAAATCGAGCTTCAGAAGGCTCACCGCAGCGGGGTTCATGAAATCGACCCGGCCTTCGGGATCGAGCCCGATTACCCCCGCGGTGATCGAGGTCAGCACCGTTTCGAAGAGCCGCCGCCGCGCTTCAATCTGCGCGTTGGTTTCCAGAAGCGTCTCCCGCTGCGCGTTGAGCTGGCGCGTCATCTGGTTGAAGACCTGCCCCAGCGTGGCGATCTCGTCGTCGCCCTCGGCTTCGCGGACCTGCACTGTGAGATCGCCCTGGCCGACCGCCGTCGCCGCGGCCGCAAGTTGGCCGATTGGCCGGGAGAGACGCTCGGCATACCACAGGCCGATCCAGATCGCGGCGAGAATCAGGATCACCGCAAACCCGATATAGAGCAGCGAGAATTCGAACAGGATGCGGCCCCGCTCGCTCTCGAGCTGGTTGTAGAGGCGAACCGATTCCTGGGTATCGTCGAGCAGCGCGAGGATGTCGCCGTCGACGACCCGGCTGACATAGAGATAGCGGTCCGCGAAGGCCGAGAGCTTGCGCAGGGCGCGGAACTCGTCGTTCTCCCAGTCCTGGATGATGACCGTCTCGCCGGCCTCGGCGCGGTCGATGTCCTCCTGGGTCGGCTGCTCGAAATCGAAAAGGTAGGAACGCTCGCCTCGGGCCCGGATCGCCCCCGAGGAATCGATCACAAAGGCTTCCCGCAGCCCCCGCTGCACCTGGCTCTGCCCCTGGGCGAGGATCTGGCGCACCTCGCCGTCGGAAAGCGCGAGCCGGGTCGAGCGGGCCACGTTGATATAGGCGGCGAGCACGGATGCGTCTGCCTCGAGGTCGCGGACATGTTCCTGTTCATAGGCCTGGGCGGCAGCGAGCGAGGCGCCCACCACATTGCGCACCCGGTCGGAGAACCAGCCTTCGAGGCCGATATTGATCGTCAGCCCCGCAAAGATCGCCACCAGCACCGCCGGGATCAGGGCGATGACCGCGAAGGCGGCCGTGAGACGCAGGTGCAGCTTGGCGCCAGCGGATTCGGCGCGACGGGCGGCGAACATCGCCATGATGCGGCGCAGCACCAGCGCCGCCACGACAAGCACATAGACGAGGTCGACGAGCAGCAGGAGCCGGAGCGCCGGCGAGCCCGCCCCCTGTCCCAGCGGCCCCATCAGCAGGAAGGTGGCGACGACAAGAACCGGCGCGAGCACGACGAGCGCGAAGGTCGCGACGGTCTGAACCCGCCGCCCACGGCGCAGCCGGTTGATTCCGTCCCAATTCATCCCAACGGATGCGCCTGCCACGCCCTGATCCTCGTGATGATTTGGCCACCCAGATATCGGGGCATCCGGGCCGCCCACCGCCATATCCCGTGGTCTTTCCGAGGGACGTGCCCTCGATGCCACGGCTCTGTTGCGGTTTTACATCAACTTGCGGCGTCGTGTCACGCGAATATCGAGGTCGGTGATCTTCTTGCGCAGGGTATTTCGGTTGATGCCCAGAAGATCGGCGCATTTCGCCTGGTTCCCACCCGTGGCGTCGAGCGCGATCTCGATCAGCGGAATTTCCACTTCCTTGAGGATTCGCTGGTAGAGCCCCGGCGGCGGCAGCACGCCACCATGCAGGTCGAAATATCGCCGCAGGTGTTTGGCCACCGAGGCCGACAGCTTCTCGCCGTCGCCGCCGCCCACCAGAGGTTCGATCTCGGGCTGGTTGCCGAGCACCGCCTCGACCTCGGTCCGCCCGATTTCCTCCTCCGGCGAAGTGACGACGAGCCGGCGCACCGTGTTCTCGAGTTGGCGCACATTGCCGGGCCAGGAATAGGCGCGCACAAGGTCCATCGCTGCCTGCGAAAAGCGTCGCGTGCTGGCGCCGTCGCGCTCCGAGCGGGCGAGGAAATGCTCCGCCAGGAGCGGAATGTCGTCGACCCGCTCGCGCAGCGACGGCACGTTCAGCGTCACCCCGCCGAGCCGGTAATAGAGATCCTGCCGGAAGCTTCCGGCCTCCATCTTCTGCGTCAGGTCCCCCTGGCAGGTGGCCATCACCCGAGGCGCGGTGTCGGAGAGCGCATCGAGCATGCGGGTGATCCGGCCCTGGGTCTCGAAGTCGAGATCGGCCACCTCGTCGAACAGAACCGATCCGCCGCGGGCCCGGGCGAGAATCGTCGCCGGGCCATCGGACGCCGCAAGCTCCTCGGCGCCGGCGACCACGAAGGGAAGCGTGCGCCGGTCGGAGAAATCGTGGATTGCACGGGCGATGAGCGATTTTCCGGTGCCGGACTCGCCGGTGATGAGCACCGCGAGATCGGTGTTCATGACGCGGGCGACGAGCCGGTAGAGCGCCTGCATCACCGGCGTCCGCCCGACCAGCGGCAGGTCGTCGGCCGGGCCGGACTCGGAAGGCGGCTGGTTCCGCACGGGCGTCGCGCGGCGCTTGGTCTCCAGCGCCTTCGAGGCGCGCTTCATCAGGTCGGGAAGGTCGAAGGGCTTGGGCAGGTAGTCGTAGGCATCGGCCTCCGCGGCCTGGATCGCGGTCATGATCGTGTTCTGCGCCGAGATCACGATCACCGGCAGCCCGGGGCGCGCCTCGGAGATCTTCGGCAAGGTCTCCAGCCCATTGCCGTCCGGCATGATAACGTCGGAGATGACGAGATCCCCTTTGCCTTCCTCGACCCACCGCATCAGCGTGACCAGCGACGAGGTGGCGTGCACCTTGCACCCGGCCCGCGTCAGCGCCTGGGTGAGCACGGTGCGAATGGTGCGATCGTCATCGGCGACAAGAACAGTTCCGTCCATTCTCAGATCTCCTCCAGGTTTTTATCGGCCGTCTGCTCGGGGGCCACAGGCAACGAAATGCGGAAGACAGTGCGTCCGGGGGCGGACTCGACCGAGATCCAGCCCCTGTGTTCGGCGATGATCTTGCTGACCAGCGCCAGCCCCAGCCCGGTGCCGTTTTCGCGGCCGGACACGAAGGGTTCGAAGATCTCGTCCGCGATCTCGGGCGCCAGCCCCGGCCCGTCGTCGATGATCTCGATCTGAAGCGGCACGTGGCTGCTTTTCTGCCCTTTGCGCCGGACCCGGAGCGAAGCTTCGTAGAACGTGTGCAGCCGGATCTCACCACCCTTCCCGTCCGAGGCCTGGGCGGCGTTCTTCAGGAGGTTCTGGAACACCTGGAGCAACTGGTCGGCATCGGCATAGGTCGGCGGCAGGGATGGGTCGTAGTCCTCGATGATCCGCATATGCGCCGCGAAGCTGAGCACCGCCGACTTGCGCGCGCGGTCCAGCATGTCGTGGATATTCACCGGCTTCAGCAGCGGCGGGCGAAGGTTGCCGAACTGCTCGACCTGGTCGAGAAGCTTCACGATGCGCCGGCTCTCGGCGACGATCAGGTCGGTAAGTTCGAGATCCTGCTTGTCGAGATTCATCGACAGGAGCTGCGCGGCACCGGTGATTCCGGCGAGCGGGTTCTTGATCTCGTGCGCCAGCATCTCGGCCATGCCGATCGCGGATTTCGCCGCCTTGTCGGCCGAGATCGAGCGGCCGAGGCGGCCGGCGATCTCGCGCGGCGAGATCAGGAACAGCAGGCGGTCGGTGTCGTTGGAGATCGGCGCGACCTGAATGTTGCATTGCACCGGCGCCTTGTCGCCAGTTCCCACGTCGACATCGTTGATGAAGAGCGGCGAGCGGTTCTTGCGAACCCGCGCCAGCGCCTCCTCCACGGAAGCGTCAATGGCAAGCCGGTCATAGACCAGCTCGCCCTCGAGCGACTTGATCGTCCGGTTGAGGAACAGCTCGGCCGCCGGGTTCAGCTCGGTGATCCGGTCGGAGGGGTCGAGCAGCAAGGCGGGGATGGGCAGCGAAGCCCAGATCCGTCCGGTTCCGATCATCAGGCCGCCTCCCGTTCCGGGGCTTCGAACGCCCGCGCAATCAGCCGCCGGACCTCGGCATTGTCCGTCTCGGTCTGGAGCCGCCGGCGCAGGCCGGCCGGGTCTCCGGCGCAGTCGAGATACCAGCCGACATGCTTTCGCGCCATCCGGTTGCCGAGGACCGGCCCGTAGAAGGAGAGCATAGCCTCGAAATGGACGGCCACCAGCTCTGCCAGCGCACGGCCTTTCGGCACGTCCGGCGCCGGCGTGCCAAAGAGATCGGCCGCAATCTCGGCGAGACGCCAGGGCGCTCCCTTCGCGCCGCGGCCGATCATCACCCCGTCGGCGTTCGACCGGGCGAGAGCGGTGCGGGCGGACGCGGTGTCGGTAATGTCGCCATTGGCGATCACCGGGATCTTCACGGCCGCCTTCACCTCCGCGATCGCCGCCCAATCGGCATGCCCCTTGTAGAATTGCTGCCGCGTGCGGCCGTGCACCGTGACCATCCGCACGCCCGCCGCCTCGGCGATGCGCGCGAGATTCGCGGCGTTGCGCGTCGCGTCGTCCCAGCCAAGCCTGCATTTCAGCGTGACCGGCACCGAGACCGCACCCACGACCGCCTCGATAAGCCGCAGGGCGTGGTCTGGCTCGCGCATCAGCGCCGAGCCGGACGCGCCTGAACCGCTCGAGGAAGTCACCCGCTTGGCCGGGCAGCCCATGTTGATGTCTATGATCCGCGCCCCGTTCGCCTCCGCCAGCCGCGCCGCCTCGGCCATCCAGTAGGCCTCGCGCCCGGCGAGCTGGACGGCCGTGCGCGCGCAGCCATAGCCCAGCTCAGCCTTCTCCCGGGCCCCGGGTTTGGCCTGGACCATCTCCTGGCTCGCCACCATTTCCGACACCACCAGCCCGGCGCCGAACCCCGCCACCAACTGGCGGAACGGCAGGTCGGTGATACCGGCGAGCGGCGCCAGCAAAACCGGCGGTGCAAGCGCCATGTCTGCAACGCAAACCGTCAATTGCTCAATCCTTGTGCACACGATTCAGGTGCTATCGCGAATTCTTCTCCGACTACCAGTCAGAGTTGTGCGATACCTGCCCGAAAAACCGGTTTCGCACAACTTTTAGGCAATCATGCCTTCGAACGGCTTGCCCGTTGCCCTGCCTTTCGTCACCGACTAGACGGTCAGAATGGAGAGCGAGCACGCAACAGAGACCCGAAACCGCGCCGTCGATCGCGTTGGCGTGGTGATCGTGGCGGCCGGCCGGGGCTTGCGGGCCGGCGGCTCCGTTCCAAAGCAATTTCAGCCGCTTGCCGGTCGCCCTATGCTGGCCCACACGGTCGAACGGTTCCGTTCCCATCGCCGAGTCGCCGAGCTCGTCGTGGTGCTCAACCCGGCCGACGAAGATCTCGCCGCCGCCTTCCTGCCCGAAGACGTGGTGCGTGCTGCCGGCGGCGCCAGCCGGGATGCCTCCGTCGCCGCCGGGCTCGCCGCGCTCGGCCCCGACATCACGCATGTCCTGATCCAGGACGGCGCCCGCCCGCTCACCCCGGACGCCGTGATCGACGGCGTGCTCGCGGCGCTCGAGAACCATGCCGGCGCAGCGCCGGCGCTTCCGGTGACCGACGCGCTCTGGCGCGGTGCCGACGGACTCGTTGGCGCGCCGACCCCGCGCGACGGCCTTTTTCGCGCCCAGACCCCGCAGGGGTTCGACCTCGCCGCCATCCTCGCTGCCCACGCCGCCCATCCCGGCGCGGCGCATGACGATGTCGAGGTGGCGCTGGCCGCCGGGCTCGACGTGGCGATCACCGAAGGACACGAAGACAATATCAAGGTCACCCTGCTCGGCGATTTCGCCCGGGCCGAGGCGATCCTGTCGAAGGAGGCGCGAATGGATCTGCGCGTTGGAAACGGCTATGACGTGCACCGCTTCGGACCGGGCGACCATGTCGTGCTCTGCGGCGTGAGGGTGCCGCACGGGCGCGGGCTGCAGGGGCATTCGGACGCCGATGTCGGAATGCACGCGATCACCGATGCGATCTATGGCGCGCTCGCGATGGGCGATATCGGACAACACTTCCCGCCCACCGATCCGCGCTGGAAGGGGGCTGCCAGCGAGATCTTCCTGCGCCACGCGGTGGAGCTTGCCGCCAGCAATGGATTCGGTATCGCCAATGTCGATTGCACGCTGGTTTGCGAGCGCCCGAAGATCGGCCCGCATGCGGTGGCGATGCGCGCAGCGCTGGCGGCGATCATGGGGCTGGAGGTCGGCCGCATCTCCGTCAAGGCCACGACATCGGAACGGCTCGGCTTCACCGGGCGCGAAGAGGGGATCGCGGCGCTCGCCACCGCGACGCTGGTGGCGGCATGAGACCGGCAGGCATCGTCGCGACCTTCCTCGGCGTGGGCCTGCTGCGCCCGGCCCCGGGGACCTGGGGATCGGCCGCGGCAATCCCCGTGGCCTATTTTCTCCATCTCAACGGGGGTTTTCCCGCGCTCGCCGTGGGCACATTGATCGCCTTCATCTGCGGGCTCGGCGCCACCGCGCTCTACACCGAGGGACTGGAGGATCCCGACCCGTCCCGCGTCGTCATCGACGAGGTCGTCGGCATGTGGATCGCGCTCTGGCCGCTCTCCTTCGGCCTCTGGCATGCCGGCCTGCCGACCGACATCTTCCCCTATCCCGGCTGGATCGGCGGCTTCCTGATGTTCCGGCTCTTCGACATCTGGAAGCCCTGGCCGGTCTCCTGGGCGGACCGGCTGCACACGCCGCTCGGCGTCATGCTGGACGACGTGATCGCCGGGCTGATGGCCGCTGTCGTGGTGTCCGCCGCGGCTTTCGTGTCCCATACCTACCTGATGGGCTGAGCCATGCTGCGCGGCGTCGCCACCCTCTTCGGTATCGGGACCCTGCCCCTTATCTGCGCCTTCCTCGCTGCGCTGACCGGCCTCGTCGTCGCGCTCGCGCACTACCGCTTTGCCCACTCCCTCAAACCAGAGCTGACTGGCTGGGGCGACGACCTGACCGCCGGCACGCTGGCCGCAATTCTCTTGATTCTCTTGCAATTGCCCGGAGGCATTCCGGCATGACCGAGACGATCGAAGGCCGCGCCCGCATCCTGCTCGACCGCGCCCGCGCAGGCGGTGAGCGCATCGCCACCGCCGAGAGCTGCACCGGCGGGCTGATTGCCGGGGCGATCACCGAGATCCCGGGCTCCTCCAATGTCTTCGACCGCGGGTTCGTCACCTATTCGAACGCGGCAAAGGTCGCGATGCTGGGCGTGTCCGAAGCTACGCTCGCCGCGCATGGCGCGGTTTCCGAGGCGGTCGCGGGCGAGATGGCCGCGGGCGCACTGGCCCGCTCGGAGGCAACGCTGGCCATCGCGGTCACCGGGATCGCCGGGCCAGGCGGCAGCGACGCGAAGCCCGAGGGGCGGGTCTGTTTCGGCCTCGCCCTGCTGGGCCGCGCCGTGGCGACCGAGACGGTGGAGTTCGGCCCGCTCGGCCGCAGCGAAGTGCGAAGGGCGACGGTCGCCCATGCCCTGGACCGGCTGATCACCGCTCTCTAGGGATGGCCCCGGGCCCGTAACCGGCTCAGCCGTTGTTCCAGCGCAGGCCGTTGCCGCGGCCCTGCCCCTGCCCCCGGCCACGGGCATTGCGACCGAAATCGGCGCTCGTCAGCACGCCGTCCCCGTCGCTGTCCATTCGCTGCAACCAGGCCGCGGAGCCAGCCACGTATTCAGTCTTCGAGACGACCCCGTCGCCATTCGCGTCGAGGCCATAGCGCAGCACGCCCTGGTTGGTATTCCGCGCCGCGCCGCGCGGCGTCACAGCTCCGAGCTCAAGGTTCGACAGGACGCCGTCGCCATTTGAATCGTAACCTGCAAAGGCTGTGTCGCGGCCGCTGCGAAGCTCGGTCAGGGTCACCCGGCCGTCTCTGTTGATGTCCCAGCGGTCGAGCGCATAGGCACCCTGGACAAATTGCTGGGCCGAGGCGGCCGTGCCGCCCAGAAGGAGAAGGACGAGTGCGGGACGTGCGATGCGTGAAAGACGGGTCATGGCTGATTCTCCAACAGTCGAATTGCGATATCCCTGATACGCAATATCGCCCGCGTTCCGTCGCATCGCAATGATGGAAAGATCAGCCGTAGAGTGTTTCGGCGCGCTTCTGGAATGCGCCCATGATCTGCCGCTGCGCCTCCGTGAAGAAGACGCCCGCGGTCTTCTGCAGGATGCGGTTCCGAAACTCGAAATCGATGTGGTAGTCCACCTCGCAGCCGGTCTCGATTTCCCGGAAAGTCCATGTCGAGACCAGATGCCGGAACAGCCCCTCCACATTCTCTGAAACGATGGTCTTTTCCGTCCCGTCGCCCTTCATCGTCACCTTCGTGCGGAAGGTCTCCCGAAACACTTTGAACGAGATGACCATGTCCGCGAGTGCCAGTTCCGCATCGCCGACCCGGCGCCGGTCGCGCATGCGGGCCGCCGCCGTCCAGGGCAGGAACTTGGGATAGGATTCGATGTCCGCCACCAGGTCAAACATCTGCTGCGCCGTGTAGGGCATCACGCGTTTGTCGGAAAAGCTGTGCATATGCGGCGATTGGCCCCCGGCTTGGTCTGACGGATCGGCGAAACTTGTCGTAGACTCGGCCCGAAGTTTCAAGCGAAGGCCCACATTTGCGACCGTATGTCATCGACCAGTTGATTTCCGCCAAGGCGATCGCGGCCCGCATCGAGGACCTTGCCCGGGAGATCGAGGCGGAGTTTGCCGGCACGGACAAGCTCATCGTCGTTGGCCTGCTGCGCGGCTCCTTCATCTTCATCGCCGACCTCGTGCGCGAGCTCGACCTGCCGGTGGAAGTCGATTTCCTCGAGGCCTCGTCCTATGGCGACACGATGGAATCGAGCCGGGAGGTGCGCATCCTGAAGGATCTGCGCAGCCAGATTGAGGGTCGCGACGTGCTCGTGGTCGAGGATATCGTCGACACCGGCCACACGATGACCCGCGTCACTGCCTTTCTCGCCGCGCGCAACCCGGCCCGTATGCGCACGATCTGCCTGCTCGACAAGCCGTCGCGCCGCGAGGTCGCCTATCGGGCGGACTGGACCGGATTCGAGATCCCTGACAAGTTCGTCGTCGGCTACGGCATCGATTTTGCACAGCGCAACCGCAACCTCGGCTATATCGGTGCGGTGCGGTTCATCGACGAACCCGCCGTCACCACCGGTCCGATCTGAGCCCGGAAGGACGCGCGGCCCGCACGGGTTCTTGCGCATGAAACGCTGAGTCGAGTCCCCACCCTCGCCGCGGAGCACGGCACTTCTGCTCGCCGTCACCGCCGCCTGTGTGGCGCTCTGTGGGCTCGAACGAGCGGAGCTGCTGCCGAACTGGATGGCCGTCGAGCGGCTTGGCCGCAGCGGCGCGCGATTGCAGCAATTCCGAGAGCGGCACCCGGCCGGTCCGGACGCGCTGCCGCGCCGGCGGGGTCCTGCCGGCAGCCGCGCGGAAGCCTGCCGAGGCGGGGGCCCCTGCCGCTTTGCGCTGCGCCGCGGAAAGGTCTAGGGTCTGCGCCGACAGACGCTCACGATCTGGAAGGAAGAGCCGCCATGGGGCGTGTGCTGACCCTCTTCGTCATTCTGCTGGCCGGGCTCGTCGGGCTGGCGCTCTGGCTGACGCGGCCCGTACCGCTGTCCCCTTCGGAGTTGCCGCAGATCACCGGCGATGCCGAGGCCGGGCGACGGATCTTCCTCGCCGCCGGCTGTGCTTCCTGCCACGGCGATGGCGGCGCCGAGGCGCAGGAACACCCGCTGCTTGCCGGCGGACGGCGCATCGAGACATCTTTCGGTACCTTCGTGACCCCCAATATCTCGACCGATCCGGTGCATGGCATCGGCGCCTACGACCTTGCCGGCCTGGCCTCGGTGCTGACCCGCGGGGTCACGCCCGACGGGCGGCACCTCTACCCCGCGATGCCCTATGCGAGCTATGCACGGATGGAGCTGCAGGACATCGCCGACCTCGGCGCCTTCCTCGACACGCTGCCGGCCTCGGATGCCGACACCGCGCCGCACGAATTGCCACTTGCCTATTCGCTCCGCCGCAGCATCGGGCTCTGGAAGCTTCGCTATCTCGACGACCGTTTCGTTGGCGCCGCGCCAAGCGACATGGTCGAGCGCGGCCGCTACCTCGTCGAGGCGCTCGGCCACTGCGCCGAATGCCACACGCCGCGCGACCGGTTCGGCGGTCTGGACCGGACGCGCTGGATGGCGGGCACCCACGCCGCAGGACAGGTGATCGCGCCGAACATCACGCCGGCCGCGCTCGACTGGGAGATCGACCAGATCGTCTGGTATCTCGAAAGCGGCCATAGCCCGCGCGGCGAGACCGCGAGCCGCGAGATGGAGGAGGTCGTCGCCGGCATCGGCCAGCTTCCGCGCGAGGATCTCGAAGCAATCGCGACCTATCTCAAGGGGCTGGCGCCGATCGAATGAGGCCCGGCGGCGGGTGCTTCGGGCCTTCGGAACGGGACAAAAGAGGGGGGCTGTCACCCGCGCTCTTGAGAGCGCTCCTCCTGAGATTTCTTAAAGCAGAAAAGGCGTCGCCGGTCCGTCTGTTCTCGCGAAACGAGCGCGATCCGCCCCGCCCCGGCGTCACGCCCGGCCGAGCTTTTTCAGCCGTGCCGCCCGGAGCCGTTCGAAATCGTCTCCGGCGTGGTAGCTCGAGCGCGTCAGCGGCGTGGCCGAGACCATCAGGAAGCCCTTGCCATAGGCCGCCTTCTCGTAGGACTTGAACTCCTCCGGCGTGACGAAGCGTTCCACCGCGTGATGCTTCGGCGTCGGCTGGAGATACTGGCCGATTGTCAGGAAATCGACGCCGGCCGAGCGCATGTCGTCCATCACCTGCAAGACGCCCTGACGGTCCTCGCCGAGCCCGACCATGATGCCCGACTTGGTGAACATCGCCGGGTCGATCTCCTTCACCCGCTGCAGCAACCTAAGCGAGTGGAAATAGCGCGCGCCGGGGCGGACCGTGGGGTAGAGGCCGGGGACGGTCTCCAGGTTGTGGTTGAAGACATCCGGTTTTGCCGCAACCACGGTCTCCAGCACCTCGGGGGCGCATTTGAGGAAGTCGGGGGTCAGGATCTCGATGGTTGAGTCGGGCGCGCGGTGGCGGATGGCGCGGATCGTCTGGGCGAAATGCTCCGCCCCGCCATCGGCAAGGTCGTCCCGGTCGACCGAGGTGATGACGACATGCTTGAGCCCGAGTTTGTTCACCGCATCGGCGACGCGGCCCGGCTCGAAGACATCGAGCGCGTCCGGACGGCCCGTCGCGACATTGCAGAAGGTGCAGCCCCGGGTGCAGATCTCGCCCATGATCATCATCGTGGCGTGCCCGCGCGACCAGCATTCGCCGACATTCGGGCAGCCCGCCTCTTCGCAGACCGTCGGCAGCCCATGCTCGCGCATGATCCGGTGCGTGGTGTTATAGCCCTCGCCGCCCGGCGCGCGGACCCGAATCCACTCGGGCTTCTTCGGCTGGGCGTTGTCCGGCCGGTGGGCCTTCTCGGGGTGGCGTTCGCCGGGGATCTTCAGGTCACGCATCGGACAATCTCCTGTTCGGCGGATGCTCTGGCGCCGTTTCTCCATCCTAACACCAGAAACGGCCGCCGGGTGCAATGCATGGTCGGGTTGTCCCATGTGCAAGGACCAAGCACGCCCCAAGACGACGCGCCGGCGCGATCCTGCGCCCGGAGGTCACCTTTCGCATGTCCCGCTTGCGACCTACGATAGACCGAGTTCGGTAGGCGGCAAGGAGAGACCTGGGTCTTTCCGGTGGGTCTATCGGAGCGATCCCGCGGCCCCCGATGGAGACCCACGATGACGCGTTCGACCACACTCCTTGCCTCTTCCCTCCTCGCCGCACTCGCCGTCCCGGCTGTGGGGGAAGAACTGAAATACGCCAACGACACCGGCGGATCCGTTACCTTCCACGGCCAGCTCAGCCCGGCCTATCTCAGCTTTGACGATGGCGTGAAGACCTACGACAACCTCGTCGACAACGCGCATTCCAACAGTCGGGTCGGATTCAACCTCGACCAGGTGTTCAACAACGGCTCCCGGCTTCGGTTCAAGTTCGAAGCTGCTCTCGGCGCGCCGCAGTCGAGCAATTTCAGCCAGGATGTCGAACCGATCTGGGAATGGGACAAGACCGACATCCGGAAGGCCGAAATGATCTATTCCGGCAACTTCGGCACGATCTATATCGGTCAGGGCAGCATGGCCACCGATGGTGTCGGCAAGCACGACCTGTCCGGGACGACGATGGCCAGCAGCGTCACCACCAATGACACGGCCGGATCCTACTTCTGGCGGCTGAGCGATGGCACGCTGTCAGATATCGCGCTCAAAAACGTCTACAGCAATTTCGACGGCAGCCGGAAGGGCCGCATCCGCTACGACACGCCGGATTGGAACGGTCTGGTCTTTGCCGCATCCTATGGCACCGACATCCTGCAGGATTACGGCGACACCGACTACTGGGACGTCGCGATGTATTACAGCGCCGAGATCGGCGACATGGAATACGCCGCCGGCCTCGGCTATGGATGGTCGCAGCCGAGCGGGGGCGGCGACACATCGGAACGCTGGGCCGGCTCCTTCTCCGCGCTGCACCGTCCCACGGGTCTGAACGGCACGCTCGCCACCGGCGCGCAGATCGACGGCGGCAGCTATGTCTACGGCAAGGCCGGCTGGATCGCCGATCTCTGGTCCGGCGGCGCCTCCGCCTTCTCGGTCGACTATTACGGCGGCAATGACTTCGTCACCGACGGATCGACATCGACGCAGTGGGGCGTGCAGGCGGAGCAGTATTTCGACGACTGGAACCTGGAAGCCTATGTTGGCTATGCCGCCTATTCCTTCGAGGACGACGTCGCGCGCTATAAGGACGCAAGCTCGCTGCTGGCTGGACTCCGCTGGAGTTTCTGAGCCTGTCCCTATTTGTGGCCGCTTGGCGCAGATTTCGGCCGATCGGTCCGGAAAATGGTTGCCTTGGACGGCAGACCACCGAGGCCGGGGAAGAAGGCGCACCCGTGTCCGGCCGCGGAGCGGCGCCCTGACGGCCATAACTCCGCGCCATGGTTCCGAGCTCGAACGGTCGTTTCAGGCCGGCAGGGCCTCGCGCCGCGCCGCACGGACATGATGGGCGATGCTGTCGAAATGCTTGTCCCATGTGCCGCAGCACCCGCCCCAGATGTCGATCCGTGGATACCGCCGGGCGAGATCCCCCATCATCCTGCCGAGTTCTTCGGGGTCGCCCTCTTCGATATGGCCGAGCTGGCAGAGCGAGACCTTGTCCATCTTGGCGGCGTTCGGGCGCAGCGACCGGATGCGGGAGGTCCAGTCGCCCCGCTCAAGCGCCGGCTCGAACTCGACCGGATGCGAGCAGTTGATGCCGTAGGAATCGGGGCGCGCCGGACCGGCCTCGGAATCCGTGGCCTCCACCGCCTCCCGGAGGCTTGGCCCTGACTTTAGGCGGTGCGTGCTGTCGAGCGTGAAGGAGAGGTTCACCGGCAGGCCCACTGCCGCTGCCGCGCGGCTGATGCCGACGGCCTCGGGGACGTTGTTGATCGTCGCGGCCCAGACGAGATCGACGCCGCATTCCTTCAGCGCCTCCATCTGGGTCGCGTGGTATTCCTCGGCCGCCTCTGCCGTTATGTCCCGGTTAAGCGCATAGGCGTCGCCGCGCGGACCGACGCAGCCGGCGAATGCCACTCGGGGCAGTCTGTCCACATAAGGGCGCGCGACGTCGCGGAGGAAATCGATGCACTTGGCCTGCATTTCGCGCAGGCCGGCGGCGGAATAGCCGAGCTTCTCGCCCCAGTCCGGACTTGCGCGATAGTCGAAACCGGACAGCAGCGCCGCGAACCCGTGGCGCGCGGCGACATCGAGATAGCGGCGATACATGTCTTTCAGGTCGGCGACGGCCTCCGGCTTGTCCATCAGTTCGAACATGGCGAATTCGCGAAGCGCGTGACCATGGCGATACATGATCTCCGTCTCGACGCCCCCCTCCGCCAGATAAAGCAGCCCCTCTTCGCGGGGAAACGTGGTCCTCTCGCCGGTCATGCCGCCCTCCCATGTTCGCGCAACCGGTTCGAGTGTAGCACACGACCTCCGAATCCGAAGTTCGGGTTGCCGCTCGGCCCGCGCAGGGGCGACCGGTCACATGAAAGCGTCCAGCTCGGCTGCCTTGCGTTCCGCGACGAAGGCGTCGAGCGCCTCGCGCAACGCGGGATCCATCTGGGGCGCCTGATAGTCGCCGAGAAGCTTGTCGACACGCACCGCGGCCAGCGCCACGGTGTCCCGCGCGCCCTCCTCTTCCCAGGTCTCGAAGGGCTTGTAGTCGAACAACTCGGATCGCCAGAACGCGTCCTTGAAATTCCGCTGAGTGTGGCCGCAGCCAAGGTAATGCCCGCCCGGCCCGACCTCGCGGATCGCATCCATCGCCTGCGCCTCCGCATCGACCGCCACGCCGCCCGCGAGCTTGTGCAGCGTCCCGAGCTGATCGGCATCCATGACGTATTTCTCGAAGGAGGCGACCAGCCCGCCCTCGAGCCAGCCGCAGGCGTGGAGCATGAAATTCACCCCCGCCATCAGCCCCATGTTCAGCGAATTCGCTGCCTCGTAGGCGGCCTGGGCATCCGGCAGCTTCGAGCCGGTGAAGGCCCCCGCCGAGCGGTAGGGCAGCCCGAGGCGGCGGGCGAGCTGACCCGCCCCATAGGTGATCTGCGCCGCCTCCGGTGTGCCGAAGGTGGGAGCGCCGGAATTCATGTCGATCGAGGTGACGAATGCGCCGAAGATCACCGGCGCGCCCGGCCGCACGAGCTGGCTATAGGCGACGCCCGCCAGCACCTCGGCCAGCACCTGGGTCAGCGTGCCGGCGACGGAGACCGGCGCCATCGCGCCACCGACGATGAAGGGCGAGATGATGCAGGCCTGGTTCGCCGCCGCATAGACCTCGAGCGCGCCCATCATCGTCGAGTCGAAAGTGAGCGGCGAGTTGATGTTGATGAGCGAGGTCATCACCGTGCGTCCGTCAAGACCACCGAACAGGATCTCCGACATCGCCACCGAATCGCGCGCCCGCGACGGCTCCGTCACCGAGCCCATATAGGGCTTGTCCGAGAGCGTCATATGGGCGTGCAGCATGTCCAGATGGCGCTTGTTGACCGGCACGTCCGTTGGTTCGCAGACCGTTCCGCCGGAATGGTGCAGCCATTTCGACATCTGCCCGAGCTTCACGAACTTGCGGAAATCCTCGATCGTCGCATAGCGCCGTCCGCCCAGGGAATCCTGCACGAAGGGGGGACCGTAGACCGGCGCGAAGACGAGGTTGCGGCCGCCGATGCTGACCGAGCGCTCCGGGTTTCGGGCGTGCTGGGTGAACTCGGCCGGCGCCGTGGCGCAGAGCTTGCGCGCCAGCCCGCGCGGGATCCGCACCCGCTCGCCTTCGACATCCGCACCGGCCTCCTTCCATCGCACGAGCGCGTCCGGGTTCTCGACAAAGGCCACGCCGATCTCTTCCAGCACAGTCTCGGCATTGGCCTCGATGATCTCCAGCGCCTCGGAATCGAGCAGATCGAGATTGGGAATCCGCCGCTCGATGTATTTCGCGCATTCGATCCTGAGCGCCGTCCGTTCGGCGCGCCGCGCCGCCCCGCCGCCACCGCGCCGTCGCGATCCCGCTTCCGCCATGTCTTGCACCTCGCATCGTCTTCGTTCCGAAGGAATATCCTGCCGGGACGTACGGCCCGCAGCCTTTTGCGGCACGCACGGGGCGAAAGCGACATCTTGCAGGCCCTCTGCGTCCCCTGCCGAAGATTTCCTCAATGAGAGCCAATGGAAGACGAGGACCTGCCTCCCTCTCTCAGCCCACTTGCGCCGCGCCCCGGAGCTATCTACTCAGGCGCCATGACCAGCCAGACCCATGACCGCCTCCTGATCGTCGATTTCGGCTCCCAGGTGACCCAGCTCATCGCCCGCCGCTTGCGGGAGCTGAACGTCTATTGCGAGATCCACCCCTACCAGAACGTCGACGCCGCTTTCCTGCGCGCGATGGCGCCGAAGGCGGTGATCCTCTCCGGCGGCCCGGACAGCGTGACGCGCGAGGGCTCTCCTCGCGCGCCGCAGGAGCTCTTCGAGATGGGCCTGCCGGTGCTCGGTATCTGCTACGGACAGCAGACGATGATGACCCAGCTCGGCGGCCGGGTCGAATCGGGCCACGGCACCGCCGAGTTCGGCCGCGCCTATGTCACGCCTTCGGAAGCGAAGCTCGACATCCTCGAGGGCTGGTTCGCCGAGGGGCGCGAGCAGGTCTGGATGTCCCACGGAGACCACGTCGCCGAGATCGCGCCGGGATTCGAGGTCTTCGGCACCTCCCCCGGCGCCCCCTTCGCCATCACCGCCGATCCGAAACGCCATTTCTACGCGGTGCAGTTCCACCCCGAGGTGCACCACACGCCGAATGGCGCCCTGCTCTATGAGAATTTCGTCAAGCTCGCCGGTTTCAAGGGCGACTGGACCATGGGCGCCTATCGCGAGGAGGCGATCGAGAGGATCCGCGAACAGGTCGGTGACAGGCGCGTGATCTGCGGCCTCTCCGGCGGCGTCGACAGCTCGGTGACCGCGATCCTGCTGCACGAGGCGATCGGCGACCAGCTCACCTGCGTCTTCGTCGACCACGGGTTGCTCAGGAAGAACGAGGCGCAGGAAGTCGTCTCGATGTTCCGCGACAATTACAACATCCAGCTCATCCACGCCGACGAAAGCGCCCTCTTCCTCGGCGAGCTCGAGGGCGTGAGCGACCCCGAGCAGAAGCGCAAGACCATCGGCCGGCTCTTCATCGACGTCTTCCAGAAGCATGCTGACTCCATCGAGGGCGCCGAGTTCCTCGCCCAGGGCACGCTTTACCCGGACGTGATCGAATCCGTCTCTTTCTCCGGCGGTCCCTCGGTCACCATCAAGTCGCACCACAATGTCGGCGGCCTGCCCGAGAAGATGGGCCTCAAGCTGGTCGAACCGCTGCGCGAGCTCTTCAAGGACGAGGTGCGCGCGCTCGGACGCGAACTCGGCCTGCCCCAGAGTTTCATCGGCCGCCATCCCTTCCCGGGCCCCGGCCTCGCGATCCGCTGCCCCGGCGAGATCACCGCCGAGAAGCTTGCCATCCTGCGCGAAGCCGACGCGGTCTATATCGACCAGATCCGCAAGCACGGCCTCTATGACGAGATCTGGCAGGCCTTCGTCGCCATCCTGCCGGTCCGGACCGTCGGCGTGATGGGCGACGGGCGGACCTATGACTATGCCTGCGCGCTGCGCGCGGTGACCAGCGTGGACGGCATGACGGCCGACTACTATCCGTTCAGTCACGACTTCCTTGGCGAGACCGCCACGCGCATTATCAACGAAGTACGCGGCATCAACCGGGTCACCTACGACGTCACCTCGAAGCCGCCGGGAACGATCGAATGGGAGTGATCCTCGCCGGCCCTTTGGACGCTCCGGAGGTGCGGACCGCTGAAGCGATCCGGCACTATTTCGAAATCACGGACGATAGATGAGCGACGCGTCGCAAATTCCTCATTTCGTGTATTTTTTCGACGACGACTTCGCACCCTGCACGCTCGTCTCCCTGCGCTCTGTGTTGAGCCGCCTCGCCGGAGACGCACGGGTCAGCCTGCATCCGACCTTCGAGAGTGACAACCTGCGGCAGGACGTTGCCAGCCTTGCCCACGCCTTTCCCGAGAGCGACATCGCGCTGCGCGAGGTCGATCTTACGCCCTGGCGGCATCTGCCACGCGGCCGCCTCCCGCTCGCCGCGCGCGCGCGATTGCTTCTGCCGGACATCCATTCCGGCCGGGTGCTCTACCTTGACGGCGACGCGCTCGCCCGTCGCGACCTGACGCCGCTCTGGCGGGTCGACCTCGGGGACAAATGCATCGGCGCGGCGCTGGCGCCTGGTGTGCAGGCGATCCTCGAGCGATACGCGAACTCTCGATCACAACCCGCCAGGAAAGCTGGAGAAAAGACGCTCGAGCGCGGAAGGAGGCTGGATGGCATCGACATGCAGCGCTACTTCAATTCCGGTGTCATGGTTCTGGATCTCGACGCGATCCACGCCAAGGGTCTCGCCGAACGGATGATGGATATCGAGGCGACGGCCGCCTACACCTCGCGCGACCAGGACTGGCTCAACATGGTCTTCCGCAACGAGACTCAGGTCCTCGATCCGACCTGGAATTCCGGCTGGGGCAATCCGCGCACGGCGAAACGCTACGTCTCGCCAGACCTGCGTGCGCGGTTTCGCGAAAGCCGTGAGGATCCGGCGATAATCCATTATACCGGCTTCGAAAAACCATGGTCGGCACCACGCCCGCCATTCCGCCTGCACCTGCTGACGAAGCCGCTCGAACGCCGCCTCCGGGCGCGCTACTGGGCCGAGTTCCAGACCGAGCGCGCCGCCACCGAGGCGCTGCTCGGCCACCCGCTCTGGCCATGAACGACGCCCAGCCGCTCCGTGCCGCGGCCTGGATGGCAGGCGCCATTTCGTCCTTCTCGTTGATGGCGGTGGCCGGGCGGGCGGTTTCGCTCGATCACGACACGTTCGAGATCCTGTTCTACCGCTCCATCGTCAGCTTCCTGATCGTCCTCGCGGTCGGCAGCGCCACCGGCGCGATCTCCCAGGTCAGCACGCGCAACCTCAGGCTGCACCTGGTGCGCAACCTCTGCCATTTCACCGGCCAGAATCTCTGGTTCTTCGCCCTTGCCCTGATCCCGCTGGCTCAGGTCATTGCGCTCGAATTCACCTCGCCGATCTGGGTGGCGCTGCTGGCGCCGCTGGTGCTTGGCGAGCGGCTCACGCGCCGGAGCGCGCTGGCGGCCCTTGTCGGCTTTGCCGGCGTGCTCATCGTTGTGCGGCCGCAGGTCGGCGGGCTATCGCCGGCGATGCTGGCGGCGGCGGCCTCGGCCATCGGCTTCGCAGGCTCGGCGCTCTTTACCCGCAAGCTCACCCGCGACGCCACGATCACCTGCATCATGTTCTGGCTGACGCTCATGCAGGCCGTCATGGGGCTGATCTGTGCCGGGATCGACGGAGACATTGCGATTCCTTCGGCGGCGGCCCTTCCCTGGCTGGCGCTGATCGGCCTCACCGGACTCTCGGCGCATTTCTGCCTCTCCTCGGCGCTCGCGCTGGCGCCGGCCGGAATCGTCATGCCGATGGATTTCCTCCGCCTGCCGGTCCTCGCTGTGATCGGCCTGCTGGTCTATGGCGAACCGCTCGATACGCTCGTCATCCTCGGCGCGGCAGTGATCTTTGCTGCCAACTGGATGAACCTGCGGCCCGCCCGCCTGCCCCAAGGCGTCGAGACCGCTCGAAGCGGTGCAAAATAGTAACCCGTTCGAAATTAATTTCGGCGATTTACGACATGTCCATGGGGTGCGCGCAACATATCGGGGATACAGCGGCTCGGAAATGCGTGCCGGCACGAGACAGCAACTGGGGCAATAACCGAATGACACGATTTCTGGCCACCGCGTCAGTCCTCGCGGCAAGCACGGGCGCTGCGATTGCGGGCGGTCTCGACCGGACCGGTCAGCCGATAACAGCGCTCTTCGAGGGAGGCGGCGAGACCGGCGGCTATTTCGAACTTTCTTTCGCCCGCACGTGGCCGTCCCTGTCGGGCACCGGCGTCGGGCGCAGTTTCGAACCGCCGATGAATGTCTTCGGCATCCCCGCGGGCACCCGCTATTCCGATGTCGGCGCCGATTTCTCGAATGTCGGCACCGCGATAAAGGTCCGGTTCAGCGAGAGGCTGTCGGCGGCACTCATATTCGATCAGCCCTATGGCGCCGATATCTCCTATGGCGGCGATCCGGCGACCACCGAGCTCGGCGGCACCAGCGCCTGGGCAGAAACGAACGAGATCACGGCGCTGCTGCGCTACCGGTTCGACGAGCGCTGGAGCGTGCATGCCGGCCTGCGCTACCAGACGGCCGAGGGCAGTATGGCGCTGAGCGGCCTCTCCTACGGCATCACCTCGGCGCAAAGCGCCGGTTTCAAGCTCATGGCCGGCCTGCCCGCGGATTTCGTCATTCCTTCGGTCAACGGCTATGATGTCGAACTCGATCGGGACCCCGCCTGGGGCTGGGTGGCCGGCGCCGCCTACGAGATCCCCGAGATCGCGCTGCGCGTCTCGCTGACCTATTCCTCGGCGATCACCCACGACATGAAGACCACAGAGAATGGCCTGGGCGCCTTCGGCCTGCCCGACGGGCTGACCTCGACCACCGAGGTGAAGACGCCGCAATCGGTCAACCTGGAATTCCAGACCGGGGTCGCCGAGGACACGCTACTCTACGGGGCGGTCCGCTGGGTCGAGTGGAGTGCGTTCAAGATCGACCCGGAGTATTTCACCGCCATCACCGGCGAAGGCCTGGTCGATCTGAAGGATACGACCACCTACGAGATCGGTCTCGGCCGGCGCTTCAGCGAGAAATGGGCAGGCTCGGTCGCGGTCTCCTACGAGGCCGAAACCGGCAAGCTCGTCTCGCCGCTCGCGCCGACCAATGGCCTGATCGCGCTCGCGGTCGGCGCCTCCTACGACATCGGCGCGATCAATGTCAGCGGCGGCGCGCGCTATACCTGGCTCGGCGATGCCGACCCGGAGACCGGCACGCCCGACGTCGCCCGCGCCAGCTTTACCGGCAACGACGCCATCTCGGTCGGCTTCCGGGTCGGCTACGACTTCTGATCCTGGCGCGGGGCGGCACCCCGGGGGCCTCCAGAACGGGCGGATCGCCCGGAGAGGCCGGATGGTCATACCAGCCGCGAGCGCCGGCGCAACAGATACCTGCCCCAACGGAAAAGCCTTGATGCTGGCCCGGCTCGTTTCCATGTCGTATAACGCAGCGAAACGAGGCGAGAGGGGCCCCCTCATGCGAATCCTGATTTCCGTGATCCTTACCGTCGCGGTTCTGTCCGCGCTCGTTGTGGGCATCACACTCGCCGGCGCAGCGGTGGCAAATTCGGCCGGGAAGGCCTTCGAGGAAGGTCCGATGCGCAGCGGCTTCGTACCACGGATCGCCTTCGTCCTGCTGCTGGCGCTGATCGTCGGCACCGGGCTCGGTTTCATCGGAGGCGTGTAATGGCCCAGAGATTCGGCGGCAAATACTCGCCCGACGCTCCCGAGACCGGCGGCGACACGGCCGCGCGGGCCGCCCCTCCACCGCGGCCCCGCGCGCATGGCGCGGCGCGGGTGAACCTGCTCTTCATCGCCCCCATTCCGCTGCTCTTCACCGCCTTCGGCCAGGATGCGATCGGCATGGCGATGGACCTTGCCGCCGCCGCCGTGCTCGTCCTCGGGGCCTTTACACTCTCGGAAGGGTTGAAGGCCGAGGCCGCCTTCGACGCCCGCAAGGTTGCCCGCAAGCCGGCGCTTCCACGCAAGATCATCGCCGCCGCACTCGCCGGGCTAGGGGTCTTTCTCGCCGCCGCCGCACCGGCCGCCGCTGGCTTCGTGCAGCCGTTGATCTATGGCGCGATCGCCATGGCGCTTCATCTCGCCGCTTTCGGACTCGACCCGCTGGCCGACAAGAATCTTGCAGGTGTCGACAGCTTCCAACAGGACCGTGTGGCGCGGGTCATCGGCGAGGCCGAGGCGCAGCTCGACCGCATGGGCGCGGCCATCTCGAAGGCCGGCGACCGGAAGCTCGAACGCCGTGTCGAGGCGTTCCAGGCTACAGCGCGCCACATGTGTCGCACTGTGGAGGAGGACCCGCGCGACCTCACCGCGGCACGCAAGTACCTCGTCGTCTATCTCAAGGGCGCCGCCGAGGCGACGGTCAAGTTTGCTGATCTCTATGCCCGGAAACGCGACGCGGAGGCGCGGGACAGTTATGTCGCGCTGCTCGACGATCTCGAGCGCAATTTTACTGCAAAGACCGACAGGCTGATGGTCGACGACCGCAGCGCCCTCGACGTGGAAATCGAGGTTCTGCGCGACCGGCTTCAGCGTGAAGGCGTTAATATGAATTGACCCCCCGATTTCAGGAGGAAAAGGGAACATGTCGCAGGAGATTCAGGCGAAAGCCACCGAAGTCGAGACCCAAGTGAAGGAGATCACCGAAGTCCAGCTGCCCGAACCGGCGCCGGCTGCAAATATCGTGCCGCTGGAGCAGGCCGACGCGGCGCTCGGCGCCGAGATCCGCAAGCGGATGGACCAGATCGACATGGGCGATACCAACTCGATCGTGTCCTTCGGTTCCGCAGCCCAGGCCGAGCTTCAGGAGATCTCGCAGTCGATGCTGGCCGACGTGAAGAACAAGGATGTCGGTCCCGCGGGCAATTCGCTGCGCGACATCGTCACGACGATCCGCGGATTCTCCGTCGACGAGCTCGATCCCAATCGCAAGCGGAGCTGGTGGGAGCGGCTCATGGGCAAGGCCGAACCCGTCGCCAAGTTCATGGCGAAATATGAGGACGTGCAGGGCCAGATCGACTCGATCACCGACGAGCTTCTGGGCCACGAGCACACGCTCCTGAAGGACATCAAGTCGCTCGACCTGCTCTATGACAAGACCCTGGCCTTCTATGACGAGCTGGCGCTCTACATCTCCGCCGGCGAGGCGAAGCTCGCCGAGCTCGACGGCACGACGATCCCGGCCAAGGAGGCCGAGGTGCAGGCCGCGCCCGAGGGCGAGCAGGTGATGAAGGCGCAGGAACTGCGCGACCTGCGCGCCGCCCGCGACGATCTCGAGCGCCGGGTGCATGACCTGAAGCTCACCCGACAGGTGACGATGCAGTCGCTGCCCTCGATCCGGCTGGTGCAGGAGAACGACAAGTCGCTCGTCACCAAGATCAACTCGACGCTGGTCAACACAGTGCCGCTCTGGGAGACGCAGCTTGCGCAGGCGATCACCATCCAGCGCTCGGCCGACGCCGCCGAGGCTGTGCGCGCGGCCAACGACCTGACCAACGACCTGCTGACCGCCAATGCCGCAAACCTGCGCGAGTCCAACAAGATGGTACGCGAGGAGATGGAGCGCGGCGTGTTTGACATCGAGGCGGTGAAAAAGGCCAATGCGGACCTGATCGCCACGATCAACGAAAGCCTTGCGATTGCCGACGAGGGCAAGGCCAAGCGCGCCGCCGCCGAGGCCGAACTCACCAAGATGGAGCACGAATTGCGCGATACGCTGGCCTCGGCCAAGGCGAAAAAGACCGGGCTGGGCGACACCACGAGCACGTCGGTTCCGGCCAGCTGAGCATGCGTCACCGGGGGCATCGGGCGGGGGCACTGGCTCTCGCGCTTCTGACGCTAGGGGCCTGCGATGTGCCGATGCAGTCCGGCCCGGCGCCCACGCTTCCCATCGACCCGGACGTGCCATCGGCCGCCGCGCCGGCGGCGCCGTCACCGACATCGCGCGCGCTGGCGCAGCACTATGCCCGCGTGCAGGTCGACCTTCTGCAACAGGGCCTGCTCCGAACCGACGGCGGAGGGCCGGACACGCCCTTCGCCGCGCACACGCTCGCCAACAACTTCATCCGGATCGCGCTCTACGACGAATATGTCACGCGCGGCGGCGAGTTGGTGGCACAGCAGACCGCGAGCCGGCTGCGCCGCTGGGAACAGCCGGTGCGGCTGCAGATCCATTTCGGCGACTCGATCGACCCGGAACAGCGTGCCCGCGACAGCCAGGCGCTCACCGGCTATGCCCGCCGCCTGCGCCGCGCCAGCAACCACCCGATCTCTACGGTGGGTGCGGACGGCAATTTTCACGTTCTGGTCCTCAACGAGGACGAACGCCGCAATTATGGAGAGGAGCTGCGCCAGTTGGTCCCC
Organism: Tropicimonas sp. IMCC6043; assembly: GCF_004146235.1. Taxonomy (GTDB): domain Bacteria; phylum Pseudomonadota; class Alphaproteobacteria; order Rhodobacterales; family Rhodobacteraceae; genus Tropicimonas. The sequence goes on from NZ_SELO01000006.1 coordinate 58,017, forward strand.
GGCATCGGCGATACCGCGGTGCGGACAATCGAAACCATGCCGCGCACAACCTTCTGCCTCGTCTTCGCCTTCTCGCGCGGCAACGATCCGGCCTATACCCGCGCCATCGCGGTTATCCGCGCCGAGCACCCGGACCTGCTGCGGCTCTCCTGTTTCCACGAGGAGGTGGCACAGGGGCTGGGACTGGCCAATGACAGCCCCATGGCGCGGCCCTCGATCTTCAACGACGATGAGGAGTTCGCGCTGCTGACGACGCAGGACGAACTGATGCTTCGGATCCTCTACGACCGCCGCCTCAGGGCGGGGATGACCGTCGAGGAGGCACAGCCGATCGTCGAGGTGATCGCCGGTGAGTTGCTTGGCGGGGAGAGTTGAGACCGGGCAAATTCCGCCGTTGGAGGCACGCGACGCCTCGCCTATAGTCGCGGCGACCATTTTTGCGAGGATCGGCACATGGGTATTCTGGATTTCCTTTCTGGCCAGTTCATCGACGTCATTCACTGGACCGACGACACGCGGGACACGCTGGTCTGGCGCTTCGAGCGCGAGGGCCACGAGATCAAGTATGGCGCCAAGCTCACGGTGCGCGAGGGCCAGGCGGCGGTGTTCATCCACGAAGGCCAGATGGCCGATGTCTTCACACCCGGTCTCTACATGCTCGAGACCAACAACATGCCGATCATGACCTCGCTCCAGCACTGGGATCACGGCTTCCAGTCGCCGTTCAAAAGCGAGATCTATTTCGTCAACACCACGCGTTTCACCGACCTGAAATGGGGCACCAAGAACCCGGTGATGCTGCGCGACCCGGAATTCGGCCCGACCCGCATCCGCGCCTTCGGAACCTACTCCATCCGCGTTACCGACCCGGCGACGTTCATGACCGAGATCGTCGGCACCGATGGCGAGTTCACCACCGACGAGATCACTTTCCAGATCCGCAACATCATCGTGCAGGAAAGCTCCCGGGTTATGGCGGGCTCGGGCATCCCGGTGCTCGACATGGCGGCCAACACAGGCGACATGGGCAAGCTCATCGCGACCACGGTCTCCGAGGTTCTCAAGGCATACGGGCTGATCATGCCCGAATTCTACATCGAGAACATTTCCCTGCCGCCCGCGGTGGAAGCGGCGCTGGACAAGCGGACATCGATGGGCCTCGCAGGCGACCTCGGCAAGTTCACCCAGTATTCCGCCGCCGAGGCGATGACGGCGGCAGCGCAGAACCCCGCAGGTGGCGGCGGGATGGGCGCCGGTCTCGGCATGGGGATGGGCATGGCGATGGCCAACCAGATGGCCCAGCCGCAAGGCCCCTGGGGCGCAGCACAGGGGCCGTGGGGTGCCGGCCCGCAACAACCGATGCAGGCACCGGCCGCGGCCCAGCCTGCACCGCCGCCCCCGCCGGTCGAACATGTCTGGCATATCGCCAAGGCCGGACAGACCACCGGCCCCTTCTCCAAAGCCGACATGGGCCGCATGGCGGCCGAGGGCGCGCTCACGCGCGACACCCATGTCTGGACCCCGGGTCAGGACGGCTGGAAGACTGCCGGAGACGTGCAGGAACTGGCGCAACTCTTCACCATCCTGCCCCCTCCTCCGCCACCGGGCGTCTGACGCGAGATCCGTTTGGTGGCGTCCGAACCCGGTTGCCACTCGGGCGGAGCAAGCGTTAGCGATTGGCACCAAATTACGGCTCGGCACCCTGCCCCGGCATGACTCACCACCTCATTGGCTGAGCTTGGCGAGCGCCGCCTTCAGCCTCGGCTCGTATTCGGCCGAATAGCTCCAGACCAGCACGCGAATCCTGCCGTCGCGCAGGATGGCAACGCCATCGAACTCGGCCGGCGAGACCCCGAGGCTCTCCAGCTTGTTTCCGTAGTAGAGGCAGGTGAACGTGGCGCGGTCGCCGTCCATCCTGAGATCGGCGAATTCAACCCGGCCGCCATCGGCGTGGGTGCCGGTCCACCAGGCGCCGATCTCCTCCCTGCCAACCAGGGCCGGTGCCGTCATTCGGCTCGAGGCGGGGACGACGGCGAACATCGCGTCCTCAGTCAGGAATTCGACCGCGGCCGCTATGTCCCCGGCCGACACGGCCGCGTAGGCATCCTCGACGACAAAACCGCTGCTTTGCGCGCTCGAAGCCGTCGCCGACAGCGACGCGACAAAAGCGAGCGCCAGCACGGACAAGATCCGGTTTCCTGCATACATGACTTCCTCCCCTTCCTGTCGGCGCCCCGGGCGGCCACGCCGGATGGGGCGCGCTGTCAGTCTAGGGTGACGTTACGAGAGGCGCCATGATCCACGTCATTCAGACCCGGATGGCCGGTCTGGTCGTGCTGGGGCTATGAAGGCCGACGCTTGACCGCACCGGCCCGGCACGCGATGACTCCCCCCGAGACCGGCCCACGCCCGTCGCGCCTCTTGAGCGGGGAGAACGTTATGAGTGACATCCCGAAAGTGCCACGATCGGCCGGTCGCCCGGACCCGACGCCGCCTCCCATGGGCGATGACGCCGCCGGACTGCCACCCGAAGCAGAAGCCGAGGCCGAGAAACACCGCTTTCCCTGCCCCGCCTGCGGTTCGGACCTGCGTTTCTCGGCCGATGCGGGCGATCTCGTCTGCGACCATTGCGGCCATGTCGAGCATGTCGCCGCGACCGGCCGCGCGGCGTGGAAACAGGCGCTGCGCGAGCTCGACTACGAGGCGGCGCTGCGCCAGGAGGTGCCGGCAGCCGAGATCATCGAAGTCCGCACCGTCCATTGCGACAGCTGCGGCGCCGAGATCGAGATGAGCCAGCTCGAACAAGCCAAGGAATGCCCCTTTTGCGCCTCGCCCATTGTCACCGACACCGGCGCCCACCGGATGCTGAAACCGCAGGCGCTGCTTCCCTTCGCACTCGACGAGAAGACGGCGCGGGCAAAGATGACCGCATGGCTCGGCCGACTCTGGTTCGCGCCGAACGGGCTCAAGGAATACGCCCGCAAGGGGCGGAAGCTGACCGGCATCTATGTTCCCTACTGGACCTATGACGCCGACACCAGGAGCCGGTATTCCGGCATGCGCGGTGACGACTATTGGACCACCGAGACCTATCGCTCTGACGGCGAGACCAAGACCCGGCGAGTGAAGAAGACGCGGTGGCGGCGGGTTTCGGGGCGGGTTGCGCGGAAATTCGACGACGTGCTCGTGCTGGCCTCCGACAGCCTGCCGCGTAGCTATACCGACGCGCTGGAGCCCTGGGATCTCGGCGAGCTCGTTCCCTACGAGCCGCGCTACCTCGCCGGCTATGCCGCCGAAGGATATTCGGTCGAGGTCGAGCCCGGTTTCGGCATCGCGCGGCAGAAGATGGACCGGGTCATCGCCGCCGACATCCGGCGCGACATCGGCGGCGACCGGCAGAAGATCGCGAGCGTCGACACCGATGTATCCGCGGTGACCTTCAAGCATATCCTGCTGCCGGTCTGGATGGCGGCCTACAAGTTCCGCGGAACATCCTACCGTTTCGTGGTCAATGCCCGCACCGGCGAGGTGAAGGGCGAGCGGCCATGGTCCGCATGGAAGATCGCGGTGGCGGTCCTCGCGGGGCTCGTGGTCGTCGGCGGGCTGCTCTATCTGAGCGGGATGCAATAGCGGCCGGTTGGCCGGAGGATGACGGGAGAGGCGTGATGATGGGGATACTCCGCAGGCTCCTGGTCGGGCTTCGTCGCCAATTTCGCCGGCTCGGGCTCCGCGTAGCGCTTTACGCGGCGCTCGCCGTCGCTGTCGCGCTGGCCGGGGCGCTGATCGCACCGGTCATGCCCGCCGCTTTCACCGGCCTAATCAAGCCCGAGGCGGTGATGCCCGTGCTCGACATCCTCGCGAGCTCGATGCTGGCGGTCTCGACCTTTTCGCTGGGCGTGATGGTCTCTGCCCAGAACGGTGCATCCGACCGGGCGACTCCGCGAATCCACCGGCTGATGCTGGCGGACCGGACCACGCAATCGGTTCTCGCCGCCTTCGTCGGCGCCTTCGTCTATGCGCTGACCGCCATCCTGATGTTCCGGACCGGTCTCTACCCGGACGAGGTGGCGGTGCTGGTCATGGGCGTGACGATCGCGGTGGTCGTTCTCGTCGTCGTGGCAATGCTGCGCTGGATCGAGCACCTGAGCTGGCTCGGAAGCCTCGACGAGAGCATGCGCATCGCCACCGAGGACGCCCGCACGAGCCTTGCCAACCATGCACGACAGCCGGCGCTCCGGGCCGTGCCGCTGACCGACGACGTTGTCCTGCCCGGCAGTGTCACGCCAGTCCCGGCTCGCGATTCGGGTTATGTCCAGTTCATCGACGTGGCGGCCATCGAAGCCTGCCTGCCCGGCGTCTCGCGCGCCTATGTGACCCGCGCGCCCGGCCGCCACGTTCTGGCCGGACAACCGCTGGCGCTGGTCTCGGGCCAGATTGGGGACGCGGCGCTGCGGGGAATCGCCGACTGCTTCGTCACCGGCCAGATCCGGACCAGTGAGCAGGACCCCGAATTCGGCATCATGACACTTTCGGAGACGGCCTCTCGCGCGCTCTCGCCCGGGGTTAACGATCCCGGCACGGCGATCGAGGCGATCGAGCGGCTGCAAACGCTGCTCTGGGATTACGCGCGGGACGACGCGCCGGCCAAACCACCGCGCGCCACCCGCGTCTTCCTGCCGGTGCCGGGCGCAGACAGGCTCATCGAGGCGGCTTTCGGAGCCATCGCCCGCGACGGCGCTGGCGTGATCGAGGTTGCCATGGAGTTGCGCCGCGCGCTGCTGACACTGGCCCAGTCGCCGAACGTGGCAATCAACGAGGCGGCCCGTGCGCTATCCGATCACGCGCTCGACCATGCCGAGGCCGCGCTCGTGCTCGAGACGGAGAAGGAGCGGCTCAGGTCCGTTGGAAAGAAAACCGACGCCTGAACGCGCGCGCCCCCGCGCCCCGACAAAGGGCCGCGACACGAGGAGAGATGGACCTTTCACCACCCTCGGCATAGGAACGAAGATGCGCATCTTCCATGGGAGCAAAACGATGATCCTTTGTGCCGGCGAAGCCCTGATCGACATGTTGCCGCGTCTGTCGCAGGCGAATGAACCGGCTTTCGCGCCTGTCGCGGGCGGTTCCGTGTTCAACACTGCCATCGCGCTCGGCCGGCTCGGTACGCCGGTGCGTTTCTTCACCGGGCTCTCGACCGATCTTTTCGGCATGAGGCTCGAAGCCGCGCTGGCCGAAAGCGGCGTCGATGCTGCGCTGGCGGCACGCGCGGACCGGCCGACGACGTTGGCTTTCGTCGAACTGGTCGACGGCCACGCCAAATACGCCTTCTATGACGAGAACACCGCCGGCCGGATGCTGGCGCCCGCCGACCTGCCCGCGCCGGCGGCGCTGCACGATGTCGCGGCGCTGTTCTTCGGTGGAATCTCGCTGGTGGTCGAGCCCTGTGCCTCGGCCTACGAGGCGCTAGCGCTGCGCGAGGCGGCCGGCAAGCTGGTGATGCTCGATCCGAATATCCGCCCCTCCTTCATCCGCGACGAGGCCGCCTACCGCGCCCGGATCGGGCGGATGCTGGCGGTGGCCGACATCGTCAAGGTCTCCGACGAGGACCTCGAGTGGATCGTCGGGCCCGGCACACTCGCCGCGCAAGCCGAGAAGCTCCGCGCGATGGGGCCAGTGCTGGTCTGCGTTACCCGCGGCAAGGACGGGGTGACGGCCTTCCGCGACGGCGCGCCGGTCGAGGTGGCCTCGACGCCCGTCGAAGTGGTCGACACGGTCGGCGCCGGCGACACCTTCAACGCCGGGGTTCTGGCCGGGCTGGCGCGGGCCGGGAAGTTGGCGAAATCCGCGGTTCCCGGGCTCATGGACGAAGAGATCGCTGTGGCGCTCGACCTCGGTGCCCGCGCCGCCGCAATTACCGTCAGCCGCGCAGGCGCCAACCCGCCCACCGCCGCCGAACTCGACCTGTGAGGGCACTGGTCCAGCGCGTGAGCGAGGCCTCTGTCACCGTGGACGGCACGGTGATCGGCGAGATCGGCGTGGGCGTGCTGGTGCTGGTCTGTGCGATGCAGGGCGACAGCACGCGCGAGGCTGAGAAGCTGGCCGAAAAACTCGCCAAGCTGCGCATCTTCGGGGACACGGCGGGCAAGATGAACCGGGCGCTGCTCGACACGGGCGGCGCAGCGCTGGTGGTCAGCCAGTTCACGCTGGCCGCCGACACGACCCGCGGCAACCGCCCCGGTTTCTCGACGGCCGCCGCACCGGACCTGGGCGCGCAACTCTACGAGCATTTCGCCGCCCATCTCGCCAGCCTCGGACCGCGCGTCGAGACCGGACGCTTTGGCGCCGACATGAAGGTTGGCCTGATCAATGACGGGCCGGTGACGATCTGGTTGGAAATCCCGCCCGACGGAGGCGAAAAGATTTCCGATTAAAACAATCGGAATTGACTCCAGAAAGTATTTTACTAAGGTTTCTCTCGGAAACGATGGAGAGACCCATGCACCCCGCGACCCCGTGTTCTCTCGAACCGGCACCGGCCCGCACTCTGGCACAGAGCGTCGTCTGGGCGTTCGGCGTGCTTCCGGTGCTGCCTCTCGGAATTGAAACCCTCCTGGACAGGATCGAGACACAACCATGAGCCTTTTGCGAGAGATCGCCCTCACCGACACCACTCCGGCCGCCCGCCCGAGCTTTGACGCCCGCAGCATGACCGGAGCGGACGGGCTGGCGGAGATCACCCTGGACGACAAGGTCTACACGCTCAGGATAACGAAGGCCGGTAAGCTAATCCTCACGAAATGATGGCATGACGGGCGGGGAGCCCGTCGCCGGGAGGACGGCGGGTCCATGACCCGAAGAGGTACGAGTGACTATGTGTGCCGACCCCGCCCTCATACCGTCTCCATGTATCGACATCTGTCGGTATTCTCGGCGCGGGCACTGCCAGGGCTGTTCCATGACCCAGGCACAGAAACGGCTCTTTAACGGACTGAAACAGTCCGTGCAGCGGGTCGAATTCGTCGAGGTCATCCGCCAGCAGCAGCTGAGGATGGGCCGCTACGACCATTGGCCCGCGGCCTACGAGGCGAAATGCCGCCGGGCGGCGGAGCGGGGCCGATCCTGACCGCCTGCATCGGTGCCTGCGATACCCGCAGCGCCGTATTCCCTTCTTCTCCATCGTCCCGTTCCCCTGCGGTCGCGGAGCTGTCATCGCCTGTCGCTTTCAGGGCGGCGCGGTTTTCGGCAATACTGGCATCAAGGGCGCGATGGCGCTTGTATCGGAGCGGACTGCGCCGGGAGGGGAGCCATGGACGGGAATCAGGCGGGCAAGGAGCCCGGCATCTGGAAATCGGGGCGCGGTAAGGGGCGGCGCACGCCCAAGGGGCGGCAGCTCGACGAGGCGGCGCTGGCCGAGATCCGCGGGCTGCTCGGCGACCGGCCACGGCGCCGTGACCTGCTGATCGAGTTCCTGCACCTGATCCAGGATTGCCACAGCCACCTGTCCGCCGCCCATATCCGCGCGCTTGCCGAAGAGATGCGCCTCGCCGAGGCGGAGATCTACGAGGTGGCGAGCTTCTATGCGCATTTCGACCTGGTCCGCGAGGGCGAGACCCCGCCGCCACCTGTCACCATCCGGGTCTGCGACTCGCTCTCTTGCGAGATTGCCGGCGCAGAGGCCCTGAAGGCGGCGCTCATGGCGGGCACCGACTCGGCGGAGGTCCGCGTGCTGCGCGCGCCCTGCATGGGCCGCTGCAACCGCGCGCCCGCGGCCGAACTCGGTCACAACCATGTCGAGAACGCCACCGCCGGAAAGGTACTCGCCGCGCTCGAGGCCGGCGAATTCACGCCGCGCCTGCCCGACTGGCAGACCCTGCCCGAATACCGCGCCCAGGGCGGCTATCGGACACTTGCACGCTTGCGCGAGGCGGGCGACTGGGAGGCGGTGCAAGCCGACATCGCCGCCGCGGGGTTGCGCGGACTCGGCGGGGCGGGCTTCCCATCCGGAAAGAAATGGAGCTTCGTCCGCGCCGGCGCCGCGCCGCGCTATCTCGCCGTCAACGGCGACGAGGGAGAGCCAGGCACCTTCAAGGACCGCCACCATCTCGAACGCGAGCCGCACATGTTCCTTGAGGGCATGCTGATCGCCGCCTGGGCGATCGAGGCAGCGCGTTGCTACATCTACATGCGCGACGAATACCCCGCCGTGCTGGAGATCCTGCGCCGGGAGATTGCCGCGTTGGAGGCGGCGGGCCTTGTCGCGCCAGGCTTCGTCGAACTCCGCCGTGGCGCCGGCGCCTATATCTGCGGCGAGGAAAGCGCGATGATCGAGTCGATCGAGGGCAAGCGCGGCCTGCCGCGCCACCGGCCGCCCTATGTCGCGCAGGTCGGGCTCTTCGGCCGGCCGACGCTGGTCCACAATGTCGAAACGCTCTACTGGGTCGCCCGCATCGCCCGCTTCGGCCCCGAGATCATGAACACGGTCGAGCGGAACGGCCGCACCGGGCTTCGCACCTATTCGGTCTCCGGCCGCGTGCGGCAACCGGGCGTGTACTTGCTGCCCGCGGGATCCACCATCACCGAGATCATTGCCGCCGCCGGCGGCATGGCAGAGGGGCATGTCTTCAAGGCGTTCCAGCCCGGCGGCCCCTCCTCCGGTATCCTGCCGGCAACGCTCTCCGACGTGCCGCTCGATTTCGACACGCTGCAGGAGCATGACAGCTTCATCGGCTCCGCCGCCATCGTCGTCCTCTCCGATCAGGACAGCATCCGCGAGGCGGCGCTTACCATGCTCCGCTTCTTCGAGGACGAAAGCTGCGGGCAATGCGCGCCCTGCCGGGTGGGCTGCGAGAAGGCCGTGAAGCTGATGCAGGCGGAGCATTGGGACCGCGGACTGCTCGAGGAACTGGCCCAGGTGATGACCGACGCCTCGATCTGCGGTCTCGGTCAGGCGGCGCCGAACCCGTTCCTGCTGGCAATAAAGCATTTCCCGGAGGAGCTGTGATGACCGACACCACCCGATTCACCCTCGATGGCGCTCCGGTCGAAGCCCATCCGGGCCAGACGATATGGGAGGTTGCCCACGGCCGGGGGCTGACGCTCCCGCATCTCTGCCACAAGCCGGCACCGGGATACAGGCCGGACGGCAATTGCCGTGCCTGCATGGTGGAGATCGAGGGCGAGCGCAGCCTCGCCGCCTCCTGCATCCGCGAGCCAAGTGATGGCATGGTGGTGACCACTGCCTCCGCCCGCGCGCGGAAGGCGCGCGAGATGGTGCTGGAACTGCTCGTGGCCGACCAGCCACCGCGCGAGGCGGCGCACGACCGCTCGAGCCATTTCTGGCAGATCGTCGCGGAAAATGGCACCACGACCAGCCGCTTCCCGCCGCTGGCGCCCGACCACGTCCCGATTCTGGATGCCAGCCACATCGCCATGCGGGTCAATCTCGACGCCTGCATCCAGTGCGGCCTGTGCGTGCGCGCCTGCCGCGAGGTGCAGGTCAATGACGTGATCGGCATGGCCGGCCGCGGCCACGCCGCCTTTCCGGTCTTCGACCAGGCGGACCCGATGGGCGAGTCCACCTGCGTCGCCTGCGGCGAGTGCGTTCAGGCCTGCCCGACCGGCGCGCTGATGCCGGCCTCGGTGCTTGACGATGCCGGGCACGGGGACAGCGCGGCGGCGGACAGCGAGACACGGACGGTCTGCCCGTTCTGCGGCGTGGGCTGCCTCGTCAACCTCAAGGTCCGGGACGGCCGCATCGCCCATGTCGAGGGGGTGAACGGGCCGGCCAACGAGGGGCGGCTCTGCGTCAAGGGCCGCTTCGGCTTCGATTACGTCCACCATGGGCACCGCCTGACGAAGCCACTCATCCGCCGCGCGGACGCACCGGAAAAGGGGCTAAACCTCGATCCGTCGGACCTCTCGACCCATTTCCGCGAGGCAAGCTGGGAGGAGGCTCTGGAGGCTGCCGCGTCCGGTCTGGCCCGGCTGCGCGACACCCACGGTGGCGCGGCGGTCGCGGGCTTCGGCTCGGCCAAATGCACCAACGAGGAGGCGTATCTCTTCCAGCGGCTGATCCGCGAGGGGTTCGGGCACAACAACGTCGACCATTGCACCCGGCTCTGCCACGCCTCCTCGGTCGCGGCCCTCATTGAGAACGTCGGCTCCGGCGCGGTGACGGCAACTTTCAACGAGATCGAGAATGCCGATGTCGCCATCGTCATCGGCGCCAACCCGGCCGAGAACCACCCGGTCGCCGCCACCTACTTCAAGCAGTTCGTACGCCGCGGCGGCAAGCTCATCGTGATGGACCCGCGCGGCCAGAGCCTTTCCCGCTTCGCCTCCCACATGCTGCAATTCCGCCCGGGCACCGACGTCGCGATGCTCAACGCGATCATGCATGTGATCGTCGAGGAAGGGCTCTACGACGCGCAATACGTCGCCGGTTTCACCGAGAACTGGGAGGCCGAGAAGGCGCATCTGGCGGATTTCCCGCCGGACAAGATGGCCGATATCTGCGGCATCGACGCCGCAACGCTGCGCGAGGTCGCCCTCAGCTTCGCCACTGCCAAGGCAGCGATGATCTTCTGGGGCATGGGCGTGAGCCAGCATGTCCACGGTACCGACAACTCGCGCTGCCTCATCTCACTGGCCCTCATGTGCGGCCATGTCGGCCGGCCGGGCACCGGGCTGCATCCGCTCCGGGGCCAGAACAACGTGCAGGGCGCATCCGACGCCGGGCTCATCCCGATGTTCCTGCCCGACTACCAGAGCGTGACCGATGCCGGCATTCGGCATCATTTCTCCGACATCTGGGGCAGCGGCGATTTCAGCGCCGAGAAGGGGCTGACGGTGACCGAAATCCTCGACGCGGTCCATGCCGGGCAGATCCGCGGGATGTATGTCCTCGGCGAGAACCCGGCGATGTCGGACCCCGACGTGGAGCATGCCCGCGCCGCGCTGGCCAAGCTCGATCACCTCGTGATGCAGGACATCTTCCCCACAGAAACGGCGAGTTTCGCCGACGTGATCCTGCCAGCCGCAGCGCTCTACGAGAAGGCGGGAACGGTCTCCAACACCAACCGGCAGGTGCAGATGGTCCGCCCTGCCCTCGCACCGCCTGGCACGGCGCGACCTGACTGGGAAATCACGCAGGATCTCGCCCGGCGTCTCGGGCTTGACTGGCGCTTCTCCCATCCGAGTGACGTCTTTGTGGAGATGAAGCGCGGCATGGCGAGCCTCGACAACATTACTTGGGACCGGCTCGAACGCGAAAGCGTCACCTACCCGTCGCTGTCGGAGGATGATCCCGGCCAGTCGGTCGTCTTTGGCGAGGGCTTCCCGCGTGAGGGCGGCCGCGCCCGCTTCGCGCCGGCCGCCATTGTCCCGCCGGACGAGGCGCCCGATGCGGAGTATCCGATGATCATGACAACCGGCCGGCAGCTCGAACACTGGCATACCGGCTCGATGACCCGGCGCGCCTCGGTGCTCGACGCCGTGGAGCCGGAGGCCAACTGCTCGCTCCACCCGGCGACGCTGCACCGGCTGGGCGTCGAACCCGGCGGGATGGTGCGCCTGACGACCCGCCGCGGCACGATCGAGATCATGGCGCGGGCCGATCGCAACGTCTCTCCCGACATGGTCTTCGTCCCCTTCGCCTATGTCGAAGCAGCGGCGAACCTTCTGACCAACCCCGCGCTCGACCCCTATGGCAAGATTCCGGAGTTCAAGTTTTCAGCGGTTCGGGTCGAGCCCGCCTGACCCGCGAAGCCGCCACAAACGCCTTCGAGGCGGCTGCTGCATACTGTCGCATACCGAAAGTGCTCGATGATCGGCGCAGCAGTATCAGCGTCTCGTCCGACGCCGGATCGTGACCACGAAAACGTTTTCCGAGGCCCTAAAGCGGCAGATCCGTGAGGTCCACGCGACTTGTGCGGCTTTCTCCACGATATCTCGCGGGGACCTTCTCGCCCGTCCCGAAAGGGAAGAACCCGCGCGATGCTCCATCTTGCCATTGACCAAACCCACCGCCACAGCCACAGACAGGACCAACCGCATTTTCCGAAAGGGAGGCACACATGGCCGAATCGAACACGCCCGACATCATCTACACGAAGGTCGACGAAGCCCCCGAGCTCGCCTCGGCCTCGCTTCTGCCGATCATCCGCAGCTTCGCCGCGGCCGCCGGTATCGAAGTGGGGACCAAAGACATCTCGGTCGCCGGACGCATCCTGGCCAGCTTCCCGGAATACCTGAAGGAAGAGCAGCGCGTCCCTGACCACCTCGCCGAGTTGGGCGAACTGGTGAAGACGCCGGGCGCCAATGTCATCAAGCTCCCCAACATCTCTGCCTCGGTGCCGCAGCTGACCGCGGCTATCGCCGAGCTGCAAGCCCAGGGGTTCGCAATTCCGAATTGCCCGGAGGAGCCGGCGAGCGACGAGGAAAAGGCGGTCCGCGCCAAATATGATGCAATCAAGGGCTCCGCCGTGAACCCGGTCCTACGCGAGGGCAACTCCGACCGCCGTGCCGCGAAGGCGGTGAAGAACTACGCGCAGCAGAACCCCCATTCCATGGGCGCCTGGTCCGCCTCGAGCAAGACCAAGGTCTCGTCGATGTCGGATGGCGATTTCTACGCCAACGAGAAATCCGCCACCATCACCGAGGACCAGGCCGGCCCCGCGCGCATCGAAATCACCACCGCCGATGGCTCGACCGAGATCCTGAAGGATGGCTGGCAGCTCGAGCCGGGCACGATCGTCGACGCCACTTTCCTGTCCGCGAAGGCGCTCGACGCCTTCCTCGCCGAGGCGATCGAGGACACCAAGGCCGACGGCACGATGTTCTCGCTGCACCTGAAGGCAACGATGATGAAGGTCTCCGACCCGATCATCTTCGGCCACGCGGTCAGGGCCTGGCTGGCGCCGGTGTTCAAGAAGTTCGAGCCCCGGCTGCAGAGCCTCGGCGTGAACCCGAATTCCGGGATGGGCGACCTGCTGGAGCGGGTCAAGGACGATGCCGAGATCATGGAGGCGATCGAGACCGTCACGGCGCTGCGCCCGTCGATCTACATGGTCGATTCTGACCGTGGCATCACCAACCTGCACGTCCCCTCGGACGTCATCATCGACGCGTCGATGCCCGCGGTGATCCGCGCCGGCGGCAAGGGCTGGGACCAGACGGGCGCCAAGGGCGACACCAACTGCGTCATCCCCGACCGCTGCTACGCGCCGGTCTACGACGAGGCCATCAATTTCTTCAAGGAGAACGGCGCGCTCGACCCGGCAACCGCAGGGGCGGTCGCCAATGTCGGGCTGATGGCGCAGAAGGCCGAGGAATACGGCTCGCACCCGACGACCTTCGAGGCTGCGGCCGACGGCGTGATCCGCGTTGTTCTGGCCAATGGCGACGTGCTGCACGCGCATCAGGTCGAGGCGGGCGACATCTGGCGCGCCTGCACCGTCAAGAAGCTGCCGATCGAGAACTGGATCCAACTCGCACTGGACCGGCAGCGGCTCACCGGCTCGGAAGCGATCTTCTGGCTGGACGAGAACCGCGCGCATGACTCCGAGCTCATCAAATACGTGAAGCCTGCCCTCGAAGAGGCCGGCGTCGCAGACAAATTCAAGATCATGGCACCGCGCGAAGCGACCCGCCAATCGCTCGAGACGATCACCGCGGGCAAGGACAGCATCGCCATCACCGGCAACGTGCTCAGGGACTACCTGACCGACCTCTTCCCGATCCTCGAGCTCGGCACGTCGGCCAAGATGCTTTCCATCGTCAAGCTGATGCAGGGCGGTGGCCTGTTCGAGACCGGCGCGGGCGGGTCGGCTCCGAAACACGTCCAGCAGCTTGTCGCCGAGAACCACCTGCGGTGGGACTCGATGGGCGAGTTCTGCGCCCTCGGTGAGAGCCTGAACTTCCTTGCCGACGGCACCGGCAATGCCCGGGCCGGCGTGCTGGGGCGCGCAGCCGAGGCCGCGACCCAGGGCATCCTGGACAACGACCGCTCGCCCTCGCGCAAGGTCGGAGAGCCGGACAACCGTGACAGCCACTACTGGTTCGCCCGCTATTGGGCCGAGGCGCTGGCCGCGCAAGAGGACGACGCGGAGCTTGCGGCGCATTTCGCGCCGATCGCAAAGGCGCTGGCCGAGGGCGAAGCGGCGATCCTCGCCGAGCTTGCCGCCGTTCAGGGCGCGCCTGCGGATCTCGGCGGGTATTACCACACCGATCCGGCCAAGACCGCCGCGGTCATGCGGCCCTCTGCCACGCTCAACGGGATCTTCGGCTGATCCCGCTCGCAAGCTCTTGAATTGGAATGCGCCCGCTTCGGCGGGCGTTTTCTATTAGTGGAATATTAGCTGCCAATTCAACGCCTTGGAACCACGCCGGCACGCAATTTACTTGCCGCCAGAGGTTGGCCGTGATAGCCATGGACCATGCCCCACGCTCAGAGAGGGATGGACCCATGTCCTCCAGCTGCGTCTCCAGCGACGCCCCGCACCGGCGCTTCAACCTGCTCAAGGGCGAGTGGGTACTCGTCTCCCCGCATCGCAACAAGCGCCCCTGGTCGGGCCAGCAGGAGGCGGCCTCGGCCGAGGTGAAGCCGCGCTTCGATCCCGGCTGCTATCTCTGCCCCGGCAACACGCGCAACAACGGTGTCACTAATGACGACTACGAAGGCCCTTGGGTCTTCGACAACGATTTCCCGGCGCTGCTGACCGACAGCCCCGAGGGCGGCACCACGGGCGACCCGCTGTTCCGCGCCGAGAATGTCCGCGGCACCGCCCGTGTCATGTGCTTCTCGGAACGCCACGACCTGACCTTGCCGGAACTGCCCGTGAGCGAGATCCGCAAGGTGGTCGATGTCTGGGCCGAGCAGATCGAGGATCTCGGCGCGCGCTACGACTGGGTCGCGGTCTTCGAGAACAAGGGCGCGGTGATGGGCTGTTCGCAGCCGCATCCGCATGGCCAGATCTGGGCCTCTGACTTCCTGCCCAACGAAGTCACGCGCGAGGACGCCTGTCAGGCCCGCCACCTCGCCGAGACCGGCGAGGTGCTGCTGCTGTCCTATGCCGCGGCCGAGGCATCGAAGCGCGAGCGGATCGTGGTGGAGAACGACGACTGGCTGGCCGTCGTGCCCTGGTGGGCTGTCTGGCCCTTCGAGACATTGGTGCTGCCGCGCCGTCACGTCCTGCGCCTGCCAGACCTGACCGGGCCGGAGCGGGACGGGCTTGCCGACCTGCTCAAACGGCTCTGCACCCGGTATGACAACCTCTTCGAGACCGAGTTCCCCTACACGATGGGCTGGCACGGCGCGCCGACCCGCGCCGGCCTCTGGGACCACTGGCAGTTGCACGCACATTTCTACCCGCCATTGCTGCGCTCGGCGACGGTGCGCAAGTTCATGGTCGGCTACGAGATGCTTTCGGAGGCGCAGCGCGACCTCACCGCCGAACAGGCCGCCGAGCGGTTGCGCAGCCTGCCCGAGCTGCATTTCAAATCGAAGGGACAGGAAAGATGACCCTGCCGCCGACCGAGATCGCCGCCGATGTCGCCGCGGCCTATGCGCAGCATTTCGGCAGACCGCCCGAGGTGACGACCTTTGCCCCCGGCCGGGTGAACCTGCTGGGTGAGCACACCGACTACAATGGCGGCTACGTGCTGCCGATGCCGCTCGAAGGCCTCGGGGTTGCCATCGCGATAGGCCACGGTCCGGCGCCGGGCGCAATCGAAGCCTATTCCGACACGTTCCACGAAGCCGAGCGCCGCAATATCGAGCAGGGCCGCGAAGGCCGATGGTCCGACTACGTTCTGGGCTGTCTCAAGGCCGTCGCGACCTCCGAGATCCGCGAAACCGGCCTGCGCATCGCGTTGATCACCACCCTGCCGATGGGCGCCGGGCTATCGAGTTCCGCGGCGCTGGAGGTGGCGACCCTGCGCGCCGCAACCACGCTTTTCGGCAAGGAGACGTCACCGGTCGATATTGCCGTTGCGGCACGGGCGGTGGAGAATGATTTTGTCGGAATGCCCTGCGGAATCATGGACCAGTTTGCCTCGGCGGTCGGTAAACCGGGCAATGCGCTGTTCCTGAACACGCGCACGCTCGAATACGCGCCGGCGCCGCTGCCCGAGAGCCACCGTTTCCTGATCCTGCATTCCGGCGTCAGCCACCAGTTGACCCAGGACGGCTACGCCAACCGCGTTGCCGAATGCACCGCCGCCTGCGAGGCGCTCGGCGTGGAGATGCTGAGCGATCTCGGCTCCGGCGATCTCGACCGGCTTGACGAGCTTCCCGAACTGCTTGCCCGCCGCACCCGGCATGTCCTGACCGACAACCAGCGGGTGCTGGACGGGCTCGCGGCGCTGAAGGCCGGCGACCCGGCCGCGTTCGGACGGCTGATGACCGAGAGCCACGCCTCGCAGCGCGACGACTACGCGATCACCGTGCCGGAGACGGACGCGCTGGTTGCCGCGGCGCTGGAGGCGGGCGCGCTCGGGGCGCGGCAAACCGGCGGTGGTTTCGGCGGCGCAGTCGTGGCGCTCGTCGCAGAGGCGGAGGCCGAAGACCTCTCGGCCACGCTGCTGGCCGATTTCCCCGGCGTCCGGCGCCTCGCCCTGGTGTGACGTCGCGCCCCCCTTGCGGAGCCCGCTCTGCGCTCGCTAGCGTTGCCGCGAGTCGATCGGGAGGCCAACATGACTAACACTGTTTTCAGACCAGACGCCGTTGCCGTCGTCACCGGGGCGGCGAGCGGAATCGGACTTGCGCTGGCGCAGGAATTCGCCGCGCTCGGGATGCGGATCGTCGCCGTCGACATCCGCGACGGCGCGCTCGAGGCAGCGGAATCGGTGCTGCGCGACGCGGGCGCAGCCGAGGTGATGACGGCCGCCGCAAACGTTGCCGATGCCGCGGCGCTGGAACGGCTGGAACAGGAGGTCACGCAGCGGTTCGGTGGCACCGACATCCTCGTCAACAACGCCGCGATCCAGCCTGGCAGTGCGCTGTTCGGCGACGCCGGCGCCTGGCACGACGTTCTGGCGACCAACCTCTGGGGCGTCATCAATGGCACCCGCGCCTTCGTGCCGGGGATGATTGCACGCGGCCGGCCGGGCATGGTGGTCAACACCGGCTCCAAACAGGGCATCACAACGCCGCCGGGGGACCCGGCCTACAACGTCGCCAAGGCCGGCGTGAAGGCCTACACGGAGGCGCTGGCGCATGAGCTCAGGAGCGGTGACGGCGCGCATCTGAGCGCGCATCTGTTGATACCCGGCTTCGTCTATACCGGGCTCACGGCACGCGGGCGGACCGAAAAACCTGCCGGCGCCTGGACCCCGGAACAGACCGCCGCCTTCGCGATGGAGGCGCTCCGGGCCGGCGATTTCTATATCCTCTGCCCGGACAATGACGTGCCACGGGAACTCGACGAGAAGCGCATCGCCTGGGCGGCGGGCGACATCATCGAGAACCGTCCGGCGCTGTCGCGCTGGCATCCGGACTTTGCCGAGGCCTTCGCGGCCTTCGTCAAGGGCGCGTGATACTGTCGACCGGGTCGGGCACTGGGTGCCATTGCCGTTAATGAAATCGCACGGCCCCGAGCAATGGTGCCCTCCTCAAAAAAAACCGCCGCACATCCGGGCAGGATGGCGGCGGGAAGTCGCGAATCTGGCAAGCCGGCTGATCGGGGAAGGCACCCCGGGGCTGTTGGGGACAGGCAGTGGCGTCACTTCGTTGGGGACGAGGCAGGACGCCGCCGGACGGCAGATCGCAGGCAGAAACTCAAAGGGTCAGACGAGCGCGGGAAGGTGCAGCCCGGCCACTAGGATCACCATCAGCGCCACCGCGCCGAGCGCATCGGCAAGAAGCGTGGCTTCGGAGCGGTCGATGATCTGCTTCAGATCTGAAAACATGGTGCAAATCCTGTCGGCTGTCGCGCTGTGTTTGTTGCACCTTTGTTCTCACTTCCGGGGATGAAAGTAAAGAACTTTTTAAGAACATTCGTGAACGAACGGGGATTGCCCCCCTAACCTACTGAAATCAGGCGGATCGCCTTGTCCTGTTCCATGAGCCAGAGCAGCATCCGGACGGCGGCACCGCGTGGGCTATCCAGAGTCGGGTCGGCGTCGAGCAGCCGGCGCGCGTCCTGCTGGGCGACCTGCATGAGGCCGGCCTGCCGCTCCATGTCGGCAATCCGGAATTTCGGCAGGCCGGATTGCGCAGTACCGATGAGGTCCCCCGCCCCGCGCAGGACGAGATCCTCCTCGGCAATGCGGAACCCGTCCTCGGTCTCCCGGAGGATCTCCAGCCGCTTGCGCGCCGCCTCTCCGAGCGGCGGCTGATACATCAGGAGACAGGTCGAGGCGGCCGCACCGCGCCCGACCCTGCCGCGCAGCTGGTGAAGCTGCGCCAGACCGAAGCTCTCTGCCTGTTCGATCACCATGATCGAGGCGTTGGGCACGTTTACGCCGACTTCGATCACTGTTGTCGCCACCAGCACCGAAGTCTCGCCGGCGACGAACCGAGCCATCGCCGCGTCCTTCTCTGCAGGCGGCATCTGGCCATGGACGAGGCCGACCCGACCCTCGCCGAGCGCCGCGCGCAGGGCGCGGAACCGTTCCTCGGCGGCGGTCATCTCCACAACCTCGCTCTCCTCGACCAGTGGGCAGACCCAATAGGCCTGCCGCCCCTCGGCGATGGCTCGGCCGAGCCGCCCCACCACCTCGTCGATCCGCCCCGCCGAGACCAGCGCCGTCTGCACCGGTGTCCGCCCGGGCGGTTTCTCGTCCAGCACCGAGAGGTCCATGTCGCCATATTGCGCCAACGCCAGGCTGCGCGGGATTGGCGTGGCGGTCATCACCAGCACGTCGACCGCGTGCCCCTTGGCCCCAAGCTCCATCCGTTGAGCAACACCGAACCGGTGCTGCTCGTCGACGATGGCGAGGCGAAGATCATGGAAATGCACGTCTTTCTGGAAAACGGCATGGGTGCCGACGAGGATCTGGATGTCACCCTTCGCCAGAGCGGCGAGCTTGGCCTGCCGCTCCGCGCCCTTGTCGCGGCCGGTCAGCAGCTCGATCACCACGCCGGCGCTCTCGGCGAGTGGCCGGATGGACTCGAGATGCTGGCGCGCCAGGATCTCGGTCGGCGCCATCATCACCCCCTGCCCACCCGACTCGACGGCCACCAGAAGCGCCATCACCGCGACCAGCGTCTTGCCCGAGCCGACATCGCCCTGGAGCAGACGCGACATCCGCCGCGGGCTCGCCATGTCCTCCGAGATCTCGCGGATGGCCCGCTCCTGCGCCCCGGTCGGACGGTAGGGCAGCGCGTCGAGCACCCGTGATTGCAGCTTTCCCGTCGCCACCGAGGCCCGCCCCTTGCCGCGCCGCTCGATCCGGCGCGCCAGTGCCAGCGTGACCTGGTGCGCGAAAAACTCGTCATAGGCGAGACGCCGGCGCTGCGCGGAATCGGGCGAGACGTCGGCCGCCCCTTCCGGCGCGTGCGCCGCCGCGACGGCCAAATGCCAGGCCGGCCACCCCTCCCGGTCGACCAGCCCCGGATCGCTCCATTCCGGCAATTCCGGCATCCGCGCCAGCGCAGAGCGGGCGGCGCGGGCCATGAGTTTTTGCGTCACCCCCGACGTCAGCGGGTAGACCGGTTCGAAATCCGGGATATCGCCATCCTCCCCGGGACGCAGGATATGGTCGGGGTGGACCATCTGCGCCACACCATCGAAGAGCTCGATCCGACCGGAGACGAGCCGGGTCTGCCCGGTCGGCAACTGCTTCTGAAGGTAGTCCGAGTGGGAATGGAAGAAGACAAGATCGAAGCTGGTTTGCGCATCCTCCACCTGAACGCGATAGGGTCCGCCACGCCGGGTCGCTGGCCGGTGCCGGCCCACGCGAACCTCGAGCGTTGCCGTCCGCGGCAGGTCCAGTCCCTGCACGGTCGGCACCCGGCGGCGGTCGACAACGCCGTGCGGCAGGGTGAAGAGCAGGTCGCGCGGCCGGGTTATATCGATCTGAGCGAGGTGTTTCGCGGTCTTCGGCCCGACGCCCTCCAGCGTCTCGAGCTCGGCGAAGAGCGGGAAGAGGACCGGGGGACGGCCGCTCATGCCGACCCGATCAGCGACAGCCAGCCGTCCTCGTCCAGCGTCTCGATGCCAAGCTCGGCAGCCTTCTTCGCCTTGGAGCCTGCCCCCGGGCCGGCGACGACAAGGTCGGTTTTCGCCGAGACCGATCCCGACACCTTGGCGCCGAGCGCCTCCGCCCGTGCCTTGGCCTCGGCGCGGGTCATCTTCTCCAGGGTGCCGGTGAAGACCACAGTCTTTCCGGCGACCGGGCTTCCGGAGCTGTCGGGCGCCGCCACGTCCTCGATCTCCAACCGTTCGGCCAGCGCGTCGATCACCTCCCGCTCCGCCGGCTGGTGCATGGCGGCCACCAGCGACTGCACGAGCGTGTCGCCGATCCCGTCGACCGATACCAGTTCCTCCCAGTTGGGGCTCTCCGCCAAGGCCGCCTTCCGGGCCTTCGCGTCGTTCGCCTTTGCCGCTGGCTCTTCCGCGGCGCTGTCGACAGCCGCGCGCAGACGCTCCCAGCTGCCGAAATGCCGTGCCAGTGTTGCCGCGGCAACCTCGCCGAGGTGCCGGATGCCGAGCGCGAAGAGGAAGCGGTTGAGTGGAATGCGGCGGCGTTCATCGATGGCCCGGAAGAGGTTGTTGGCCGATTTCTCGCCCCAGCCCTCCCGGTTCTGGAGTTGCTGCAAGCCGGAGCCGTATTTCTCTTTGAGATCGAATATGTCCGCAGGGGTATTGATCCACCCGTCGGCGTAGAACTGCTCGACCTGCTTCGCCCCGAGGCCCTCGATGTCGAAGGCGGCGCGCGAGACGAAATGCTTCAGCTTTTCAACCGCCTGTGCAGCACAGATCATGCCCCCCGAACAGCGGCGGACGGAATCGCCTTCCTCGCGGATCGCCTGCGAGCCGCAGACCGGGCAGAGATGCGGGAATGCGTAGGGTTCCGCCTCGACGGGCCGCTTCGACAGGTCGACATCGGCGATCTTCGGGATAACGTCCCCGGCGCGGTAGACCTGAACCCAGTCGCCGACGCGGATGTCGCGCCCGCCCCGGATCTCGGCGCCGGCATTGTCGCGCCCGGCAATGTAGTCCTCGTTGTGCAGCGTGGCATTGGAGACTACCACGCCGCCGACCGTCACCGGCGCCAGCCGCGCCACCGGGCTCAGCGCACCGGTGCGGCCGACCTGGATGTCGATGCCCTCGAGCCGGGTCCAGGCCAGTTCGGCGGGAAACTTGTGCGCGATCGCCCATCGCGGCGTTGTCGAACGGAAGCCGAGTCGCGCCTGAAGTGCGAGGTCGTTCACCTTGTAGACCACCCCGTCGATATCGTAGCCGAGCGTCGCCCGCTGCGCCTCGATGGTTCGGTAGTGCTCGAGAAGCGCCTCCGCGCTGTCACAGAGCCGCGTCAATGGATTGGTCTTGAACCCGAGTAACGCAAGCTGCTCGATCGCCGCCATCTGGGTCGCAGCCAGCGGCTCGGAAGTCTCGCCCCAGGCATAGGCGAAGAAATGCAGCGGGCGGGCGCGGGTGATCTCCGGGTCGAGTTGGCGCAGCGAGCCGGCGGCGGCGTTGCGGGGATTGGCGAAGCTTCGGGCGGGGCGGTCGGCGCGTACGGCCTCGTCGCGGAGGCGCTCATTAAGCGCCTCGAATTCCGCGTGACGCATGTAGACCTCGCCGCGGACCTCGAGGATCTCCGGCGCGTCGTCGATGCGCTGCGGGATGTCATCGATGGTGCGGGCATTCGCGGTCACGTTCTCGCCGGTCGTGCCGTCGCCGCGCGTGGCGGCCTGGACCAGCCGGCCGGCCTCGTAGCGCAGCGAGAGCGAGAGTCCGTCGATCTTTGGTTCGGCCGTATAGGCGAGCGGGTCGGCTTCCGCGAGACCGAGGAAGCTGCGAATCGCGCGGTCGAACTCCCGGATGTCGTCGGCATCGAAGGCGTTGGCGAGCGAGAGCATCCGGAGGCGATGGGTGATCTTTGAAAACCCCTCGGCCGGCGCTGCACCGACCTGGTCGGACGGGCTGTCAGCGCGGATGAGCTCCGGAAAACGCGCCTCGATCGCAGCATTGCGGGTGCGGAGCGCGTCGTATTCCGCATCGCTCATCAGCGGCGAGTCGTCCCGGTGATAGGCCGTGTTGGCGGCCGCGAGGCGCCCGGCGAGTTGCGCGAGTTCCTCCGTCGCCTCCTCGATGCTCAGATGCTCCACCGGTTTCGTTTCCGCCATTGCCACCTCCGACCGTCGGGTTTCCGATTGATAGGAGGCCCGTGCCGGCGGGTCCAGAGACCACAGGGGCGGAAACCGGTTAGGCGCCGTACAAAAAAAGCGGGCGGCCATGTCACCATGAACCGCCCCGAGATACACTACCGTCAGGGAGAATTGTTGGTCCCGGCCGACGCGATGCCGGCCGGGAGCGTTCGCGAGTGGATAGTATCAGGCGCCGAGCGCCACGCGGCGGTCCATGCCCTCAGCGTCCGGGTCGCGCAGGACATAGCCGCGCCCCCACACGGTTTCGATGTAATTCTCGCCACCGGTCGCCTGGCTGAGTTTCTTGCGGAGCTTGCAGATAAACACGTCGATGATCTTCAGTTCGGGCTCGTCCATTCCGCCATAGAGGTGGTTGAGGAACATTTCCTTGGTCAGGGTCGTTCCCTTGCGCAGGCTCAGCAGCTCGAGCATTTGGTATTCCTTGCCCGTGAGATGCACGCCCTTGCTGTCCACCTCGACGGTCTTGGCGTCGAGATTGACCGTGACCTTGCCGGTGCGGATTTTCGACTGCGAATGCCCCTTCGAGCGGCGGATGATCGCGTGGATCCGCGCGACGAGTTCTTCGCGGTGGAACGGCTTGGTCAGGTAATCGTCCGCGCCGAAGCCGAACCCCTTGATCTTGTTGTCTGTATCGTCCGCGCCCGAGAGGATCAGCGTCGGCGTCTCGATTCTGGCGAGGCGCAACTGGCGCAGTACTTCGTGGCCGGTCATGTCCGGCAAGCCCAGATCCAGCAGGATCAGGTCGTAGTCGTAGAGCTTCGCCAGATCGATCGCTTCTTCGCCAAGGTCGGTCGAGTAGACGTTGAGATTGGCATGGGTCAGCATCATTTCGATGCTTTTCGATGTTGCCGGGTCGTCTTCGACGAGCAGGACGCGCATTCTCTCTCTCCGCTTCAATCCCTCGTTGACACAACCATGACCCCATTTGGTTAATCCGCGATTACCGAGGGCGGGTCCGGCTGAATTCAATTAAAGGTTGCACAAACGGAGAAAGTGTTAACCTCGCTATTTTGGGGGAGTACGGAACTGCTGAAGCCGGGTCGTCTTCAGAGCGGCCTCGCCATGGGTCATAACGGCGGTGGCCCAGCTTTCGAACTCCTCGTTGGAAATCTCATACCATTTCCGCGCCTCGTCGATCGTGATCAGCCCGCCGCGGACCGCCCTGACGACGGCGGCCTTGCGGCTCGCCACCCAACGGCGGGTGTCACGCGGCGGCGGGTCTGCCCGCGTCATGATCGTTCCGTCCGGCAGGGTGACCGCGCGGGGACCGTCGATTTTCTTGATGAACATGTCTGACACCTACGGGAAACAGTTGATCTTGGGTCTCTCGAAGCCCGACGGAAACCGGTTCTCCGGTTTCCGGAGCGTGCTGCTCCTTGCCGTCGCCTTGTGCCAATGCTGAAAGCATGCCGTACAGAATGAGTTAAGCCGACCTCCTCCGGACCACAGAAAATGGTTTCAAATCTAGGCTTTCTTGGCCGATAGACTGCTTGATCGGTTGGGCTGCCTTGACAGATCCGCGCCGGACCGCCACATCCTGCCTCTCGCGACGGCCCCACGCGCCGCCAAATCCGAGCTTTCCCCGAATGCCACAGATGACCGATACAAGACTGAATTCTCTCGGCTTTCCGAAGCCTCCAGGCGAGACCCGTGTGGTCGTCGCGATGTCGGGCGGGGTCGACTCGTCTGTGGTGGCGGCTGAGCTGGCCGCCGAAGGCTATGACGTGGTCGGTGTGACGCTACAGCTCTACGATCACGGTGCAGCGCTGGCGAAGAAGGGGGCCTGCTGTGCCGGGGCAGATATTCACGATGCACGGCGCGTGGCCGAGGCCATGCGGTTTCCGCATTACGTGCTCGATTACGAAAACGTCTTTCGCGAGACGGTCATCGACGAATTCGCCGACAGTTATCTCGCGGGCGCCACGCCGGTTCCCTGCATCCGGTGCAACGAACGGGTGAAATTCAAGGACCTGCTGGAAACCGCGCGCGACCTCGATGCCGATTGCATGGCCACAGGGCATTACATCCAGCGCAAGTCGGGCCCGCGCGGCCCGGAGCTCCACGCAGGCGCGGACCCGCGCCGCGACCAGTCCTACTTCCTGTTCTCCACGACGCCGGAGCAGCTTGAATACCTGCGCTTCCCGCTCGGACACCTCTCCAGCAAGGACGAGACGCGGGCGCTGGCGGCGAAGCACGGGCTCGTTGTCGCCGACAAGCCCGACAGCCAGGACATCTGCTTCGTGCCGGACGGCAACTATGCCGCGGTCATCGAGAAGCTCCGCCCGGGTGCCGGCGAGCCGGGCGAGATCGTGCATCTCGACGGGCGGGTGCTGGCGCGCCACGAGGGAGTGATCCACTACACGATCGGTCAGCGGCGCGGCCTCGGTATCGGCGGCCTTTCGGAGCCGCTCTATGTCGTGCGGCTCGATCCCGAGGCGCGGCAGGTCGTGGTCGGGCCCAAGGAGGCACTCTCGACCCGGATCGTGCCGGTGCGCGAGATCAACTGGCTCGGCGACGCGCCGCTTCACTCGCGCCCCGAATGGCCGCTCTCGGTCAAGGTCCGCTCGACCCGCCCGCCGCGCGAGGCGATCCTCAGGCCGACCGGACCGGACAGCGGCGAGGTCGAACTGCTCTCGCAGGAGGAAGGCGTGTCGCCCGGGCAGGCCTGCGTGTTCTACGAGACCGGCGGCAGCCGGATCTTCGGCGGCGGCTGGATCTGGCGCGGCTGACCCTTTCGCCTTGACCGGGGCGGACAGGCGCGCCACCTCTTCCCGAGCAACGGAGGCGCGCATTCATGACCGGACGACTTGTCATTGTCGGTGGCGGCTATCTCGGAAGCGAACTGGCCCGGGCAATGGATACCCGCGCGCAGGTGACGCTGGTCGAGCCCCGCGAGGCGTTCTGCCATTCCCCGGCGATGATCCGGGCCCTTGTGCAGCCCGACCTCGTCGACAAGGCGCTCATTCCCTATGACGGCCTGTTGCGGAGGGGCGAGGTCGTGCGCGCGCGCGCGATCGCCGTCGATGGCGAAAGCGTGACGCTCGACGACGGCAGCCGGCGCCCGGCCGACGCCGTCGTCGTCGCCACCGGATCGCAGCATGGCGCGGCCTTCAAGACCAATGGCGGCGCGGTCGGCGCGCTCAGGGAAGCGAACCGCGCGCTTCAGTCAGAGGTCGCCGCGGCCAGACGGATCGCGATCCTCGGCGGCGGCGCGCTCGGCGTGGAACTCGCGGGCGAGATCCGCGCCGCCCTCCCCGACACGCAGGTCACGCTGATCTCCGACCGCCCGCTGCTCGACGGCTATCCGCCCAAGCTCGGTCAGGGCCTCGCACGCCAGCTCGGCGCGCTCGGGGTCCAGCTCCGCATCGGACCGAAGGCGGTGGACCTGGTCAGCCACAACGAGCCATTCTCCGGGCCGGTCAGGCTCGAGGACGGCAGCAGTGTCGATGTCGACCTCGTGATCCCCGCGCTCGGCTCCCGGCCCGACACCGCGCTGCTCGACCCCTTGCCGGGCCTCCGCAAGGGACCGGATGGGCGGGTGCTCTGTGACCGCTGGATGCGGCCCTCCGACCTCCCCAATCTCTTCGCAGCCGGCGACGTGGCCGATATCGGCGATCCGATGACAATCGTCGGTGCCACGCGTCAGGTCTCCTGGCTGATCCGCGCTCTCGGCGGACTGCTCGCCGGCCGTAGGCTTGACCGCACACCGGCCTATGCGCCCTGGCCCAGTCCGCCGATCCTGGTGCCGCTGGGGCCGCGCATGGGCCAGTCGATCCTGCCTGTCGCCGGGCTGGTGGGCGCCGGGCCGACGCGGCTTCTCAAGGGGCGCGAGCTCTTCCTGCCGAAATATCACAAGATGTTCCGCGCAGGGTGACGCCCATCCGGTGCGAGACCCGCGCCTCAGCCGCGCGCGCGGCGGGCCAGCCAATGCGCCAGCGCGATCAGCGCCGCCCAGACCAGAAGGAGGATCGGCTGACCGGCAAGCGCCGAAGGGATCACGACAAGACCGAACAGGATCGGCACCATGTCCTTGCTCTGCCAACCATCAGCCAGCAGGTCGGGCGCGAGTCCCGCAGCCGCGCCAACCATGCCGGCGACGAGCGCGACCAGCACGCCGCCCAGGAAGCTCAGCAGCCAGCCCACCGCGCCGTGTCGACCGAACAACCCGGCCAACGACCAGCCCGCCGCCGCGCCGCCGAGCGCCATCGCGACGACATATCGGAATACGAGGCCCGAGGGCAGGTCCTTCAGCTCCACCTGGCTCATCGCCCCCATATCCTGCACCAGCATGGCAGCAAAGAAGAGCGCCCCGAGCAGAGCCATGCACAAAGCGACGGCCGGCCGCGCCGAGCGCGCGTGCCCTGTTTCGTCCATGTGGTTCATCCACTCCTCCTCGTCTGGCGCCGGGTACAGCATAGCGTGGATCGCGCGGATGCGAAGGCAAAGGAAGCGGCCGCTGAGCGTCGCGGGGCCTGCCGGCAAAGCCGGCGCGGAAACTGTGGTCGCCATGCCGCAAAATCGGCGCGGACACCGACGCCCGCGCCGCCGTCCTTTCGCTTGCACCCCTTCCCAGAATGGTGCATCCCCGTCGGCGGCTCCGCCCGATGTGGGGCCACGACTACGCGAGGATCCGAACCATGGTCACCACCAGCACCGACCCGAACGCCAAGCCCACCGAGGACATCCAGGTCCGCGACGTCTTCGGGATCGACACCGACATGGTGGTCAAGGGGTTCGCCGAGAAGACGGACCGGGTCCCGGAGCTCGACACGACCTACAAGTTCGACCCCGATACCACGCTCGCCATCCTCGCTGGCTTCAGCCACAACCGCCGGGTGATGATCCAGGGCTATCACGGCACCGGCAAGTCGACCCATATCGAACAGGTCGCGGCGCGGCTGAACTGGCCGGCCGCCCGGGTCAACCTCGACAGCCACATCAGCCGGATCGACCTCATCGGCAAGGATGCGATCAAGCTGCGCGACGGCAAGCAGGTGACCGAGTTCCACGAGGGCATCCTGCCCTGGGCGTTGCGCAACCCGGTCGCCATCTGCTTTGACGAATACGATGCCGGCCGCGCCGACGTGATGTTTGTCATCCAGCGGGTGCTCGAGCATGACGGCAAGCTGACGCTGCTCGACCAGAACGAGATCATCACACCGCACCCGAGTTTCCGCCTCTTCGCGACCGCCAACACGGTCGGCCTCGGCGATACGACGGGCCTCTATCACGGCGTGCAGCAGATCAACCAGGCGCAGATGGACCGTTGGTCTCTCGTGGCCACGCTGAACTATCTCAGCCACGACGCCGAGACGACCATCGTCCTCTCCAAGGCGCCGCATTACAACAACGAGAAGGGCCGCAAGATCGTCAGCCAGATGGTGACGGTGGCCGACCTCACGCGCACCGCCTTCATGAACGGCGAGCTGTCGACCGTCATGTCGCCGCGGACCGTCATCAACTGGGCGCAGAATGCGCGGATCTTCCACTCGGTGGGCTACGCCTTCCGGCTGACCTTCCTCAACAAATGCGACGAGTTGGAGCGGCAAACCGTGGCCGAGTTCTACCAGCGCTGCTTCGACGAGGAACTGCCCGAGAGCGCGGTGAGCGCGGCGCTGATCTGATCGCGGGCGCGCGCCGCCGCGAGTGAAGTGCGCTTCCATAAACTGCGTTGAAATGGGAAAGGTCGAAACGCGCTAATCCGCGCTCTGATCCGATGCCGGCGCGTCGCTGCCTTGGTCTTCCAATGCCGAGCCGTCGCCCAGAACCTCGTCGATCCTTCGAATCGCCCGGTCCGTGATGTCGATGGAATCCGCCGACAGGATCACCGCGCGGTCGTCGAGAATGGCCACCGCGCCGCTCGACTGCACAATCTCCGACAGGATCGGCAGGATCCGACCGGTAAAGACGCGGCGCTCGAGATCGCGCCGCCGCTGCAACGCCTCGATCTTCGCGTCCTGCTCCTCGCGGAGCTTCACGACCTTCTCGTCAAAGGCATCCGCGAGCGCCCGGAACTCTTCCGGCGCGACCTCCTTGCGCTTCTCGGTCAGTGCCTTCTCCTCGGTTGTGAGCTGTTCGCTCAGCACCCGGTTGCGTTCGGCCAGCTCCTGAGAGGCATCGGCAATCTCGGCCTGAATCCGCTTTCCGAATAGCGTCTCGGCATAGAGCTTGTCCTGATCGAGGGTCAGCACCAAAGACGCCGTGGGAGAAAACACCTGCGCCGGAACCGGCGCCGTCGGCAGCGCGACGGCGGCAATGAAGATCGCCGAGCCGAGCCGCCTGCGCCACGC
This sequence comes from Tropicimonas sp. IMCC6043, assembly GCF_004146235.1. GTDB lineage: Bacteria > Pseudomonadota > Alphaproteobacteria > Rhodobacterales > Rhodobacteraceae > Tropicimonas. Next base: position 86,643 of record NZ_SELO01000006.1, read on the forward strand.
CATCAGAAGGTCGTCGCGACGGTGAACTCGAAATTCTGCTCCTGGTCGTAGTCTTCCATGATAAGCGGCTGCGAGAAGTTCAGGCGCAGCGGCCCGAGCGGGGATTCCCAGAAGACCGAGACGCCGGCCGCCGAGCGCAGATGGAATCCATCGTCCACCGGATCGTTCCCGGTCGGGCCGCCGTTGATGTCGTTGAGGTCCCAGACGGAGCCGATATCCCAGAAGAGGCCGCCCTTGATGCCGTATTCTTCCGGCAGACCGATCGGGAAATCGGCCTCGAAGCGCGCAACTGCGAAGTAGTTGCCGCCAAGAACGTCCTCGTTCTCCACGTTCAGGTCGCGCGGGCCGACGCCGTTGGGCTCAAATCCGCGGATCTTGTTGGAAAGCTGGTAGCGTTCGATGATCCGGCTGTTACCGCCCGAGAACATAACGGCGCCGCCCTCGAGTTCCGCCCGGAGTGTCACGTCCTCGTTGAAGACCAGTCGCTTGGCGCGGACGAGGGCCTCGGTCCGGACGAAGCTCGCGCCGTCCTCGCGACCGCCGAAGTCCTGCCGGAAGCGCAGCAGGATGCCTCCGCGCGGATCCGGTCCGTCGTTGAGCGTGTCGTAGAAGAAGGAGTAGCCCGCCGAGAAGGAACTCAGCCCGCCCATCTCTTCTTCGGTCACGAGAATGTAGGAAGAGTCTTCGTTGACGTCATACACCTTGCCGTAATCGTAGGTGAAGCGCAGTCCGAACCGGGAATAGTCGGCCAGCGGGAAGGTGAAGGACGGTTCGAACCCGCCGAGATCGGTGTTGTAATAGGCGTAGTCCTGCTCCGTCGTGCGGTAGAAGGCGGACAGGCCAAAGGCAACATCGCGCCCGAGGAAGGCCGGCTCGACGAAATTGAAGCTGAACACCTGCGAGGAGTTGGTCAGGCCGAGGCTCGCACTCAGTGCCTGGCCACGGCCGAGGAAGTTACGCTCCGAGAAGGACAGGTTGAAGCCGAGGCCGGTATTCGTGCCGTAGCTCGCCCCGAATCCGAGCGAGCCGGTGGGCGCTTCCTCGACGTTGACGTCGACCACGACGAGATCGGATCTCGACCCGGCGATCGCTTCGACCTCGGTGTCCCTGAAGAAGCCGAGCGCCCGGATCCGGTCCGCGCCAGCGCGGATTTCGCGCGGGTTGAACGGGTCGCCCTCCACCGAGTCGAACTGGCGACGCACCACGCGGTCGAGCGTGGTCGTGTTGCCCTCGATGTCGATCCGCTCGATGAAGATCCGCGGTCCGCGGCTGATGACATATTCGATATCCAGCGTCAGGTCGCGGTCGTTGCGCGTCACACGCGGCTCGACACGGATGAAGTCGAGCCCCATCCGCGTGGCGAGTTTCTCCATGCGGGCGATGTCGGTGTCCACCGGAACGGGCGAATAGGTCCGGCCCGAACGCAGCCGCGCCGCCCTGCGGAACGCGTCGATGTCGACACCGGCGACCTCGGAGGAGACCGACACGTTGCCGATCCGGAACTGCTGGCCTTCGGCGACGTTGAAAGTGAGGATGAACCCGCGGCGGTTGCGGTCGATCTCGGCGCTGGTGCTCAACACCTGCATGTCGATGAAACCGCGGTTGTTGTAGAAGTCGCGCAGCAGTTGCTTGTCGAATTCAAGCCGGTCCTCGACCAGCGTATCGCGGGTGACGAAGGTGCGGAAAAGGCCCGCCTGCTTTGTCTCCAGCACTCGCCGCAGGCGGCGGTCCGAGAAATTGCGGTTGCCGACGAAGGAGAGCCGCTCGATCTCGCTGACTCGTCCTTCCTGGATCTCGAAGACGAGATCGACGCGATTGTCCGAGCGCGGGATGATCTTGGGGCTCACGGTCGCGGCGACTCGACCGCCCTGCCGGTATGCTTCGGCGATCATCGCGGCGTCGGCCTCCGCCTGGGCGGGCGAATAGACGCGACGCGAACGCGAATCGATGATCTCGTCGAGGTTCTCGTCGTTGATCCGCCGGTTCCCCTCGAAGGCGATGACGTTGATCGTCGGGAATTCCTCGACCTGGATGACAAGCGTGTTGCCGCGCGGAATCAGCTCCACCGATTGGAAGAGGCCCGAGCCTGCGATTCCCTGGTAGGCGTCGTTGAGCTGCGCCGCGCTGATCGTTTCGCCACGGCCGATTCCGGCATAGCTGGCGATCGTGCTGGCATCGACGCGCTGGTTGCCCTGAACGTCGATACTGCTGAACTGGTAGCTCTGCGCCTCGGCCAGGCCGTCCAGCGCACCATTCGACACCAGAAGGAGCCCCGAGAGGGCCAAGGCAGAGACCTGAGTCAATCCGGATCGTTTACCGCGCTTCCGGGCGTTCAATGTGCTGCCGCCCGTTGTTCGTTTCTTCATGCCGTTGCCCCCCGGCGCGAGGTTCTGTTATTTCATGCCTTTGCTAGCGACCTTCGCATGTCTTGTCAAAACGACAAAGGGCGTCGCTGTCGCGTCGCCCTTTACCTGTCTCTTTCACATGACTCACGAGGGTCGGACCGCCTCACCCGATGCGCGGGTTTCAGCCGGTCACGAGCGTCCCGATCGCGGCGCCCGCCAATAGCGCGGCCCCGATGGCCCCGATATAGAAGAACCTGTCCCAGTTGAGCCGCAGAAGCAGGCCCAAGCTGTTGTATCCGGCTGTCATGGTCTGCATGAGTCGCCCCCTGACTGAAAATCCTGGTTCAAAATCAGGCTAGAGAAGGATTGTGGTCAGATTTTGGCGTCTCTGCGGCGTTCATGGGCAGAAGAGGTCGTTGGTCAGCGCGAAAGCCATCAGGGTCAGCATCAGCGTCAGGCCCACGCCCATCAGGACGCGCAAGGCGCGGTCGCTTGGCGGCCGGCCGGTCATCGCCTCCCAGGCGTGAAACGCCAGGTGACCGCCGTCGAGCACCGGAATCGGGAAGAGATTCAGCAGTCCCACGGCGGTCGAAAGCACGGCGATAAACCATATGAAGCTCCCCGCTCCCTGGCTGGCCGCGGCACCGGAGGTCTCCGCGATGCCGATGGGTCCGCGAAGGTTGCACGACGAGATCGCCCCAGTGACCATGTGCCAGAGGCCCGAGAGCGAGCTCTGGACGATGAACCAGGTCTGCTCTGCGCCGTAGCCGATCGCCTCAAACAGCCCCGGCGTCTCCGTCGCCGGCGTGAAGAGCAGCCCGCCGGTGACGCCGATCAACCAGCGCGTCTCGAATCCGCCGTCGCCGAGTGGAATGTCCATCCGCTTCGGTGACAGGGTCACCTGGAAGGTTGCTCCATCGCGCCAGACATCAAGCGCCAGCGCCCGCCCATCGGAGTTGCTGACCGTGTCCTGGAGTTCGCTGAAGGCGGTGATCGGGACGCCGTCGATGGCAGTGATCAGGTCGCCCACTTTGAGTCCGGCCTCCATCGCGGCCGATCCGGCCTGCAGCCCCTCGACCAGCGGCGGGAAGGGAAACGGCCCTTCGACGCTCACCGCAAGGCCGCCGCGCTCGAGATCGTAGCGGACGCTCTCGCCGACATCGAGATCGCGAACCACGTCGAAGAAGCCCACGTAGTCGGGCGTCGCCGCACCGTTCACCGCGAGGATGCGGTCGCCGGGCGCCAGCACCAGATCCGCCTCCGGCATGTCCCGAAGCACCGCGATCTCCACCGGGTCCTTGGCGGTGCCCTGCGCCAGAATCACGGCGGCAAACACCAGAATCGACAGGATGAAATTGAACACCGGCCCCGCCGCCACGGTCGCCGCCCGCGCCCAGAGCGGCGCGCCATGCATGGTGTGCCGCTTCGTCTCCTCGTCGAACGCCTCGAACTCTTCGGAGGCCTTGTCGGAGGCTGCGCTGGCATCGCCAAGGAACTTCACGTAGCCGCCGAATGGCAACGCCGCCACCTGCCATTGCGTGCCATGCCGGTCGCGGCGTTTCAGCAGCACCGGGCCGAAGCCGATGGAGAACACTTCCGCCCGGATGCCCGACAGACGCCCGATGATGTAATGGCCGTATTCATGCACGAAAACGATCACGCTCAGCGCGACAACGAAGGCGGCAACGGTCCAGAGTATTCCCCCGAATTGGGGGATCAGCGAAGCGATATCCATGGGGGGTCAGCTATCCTTGTTGATCCGTCGGGCGGCCTCATCCGCGCGCTTTCGGGCGAAATGATCGGTCTCGATGACATCTTCAAGGCGCATGCGGTCACATTTCAGGGCGTCTTCCGCCTGCATCGCCTCCAGGACGGATTCGACCACCGCCGCCATGTCGGTGAAGCCGATGCGACCGGCGAGGAACAGGTCGAGCGCGCGCTCCTTGGCGCCGTTGAACGCTGCCCCGGCGAGACCGCGGATTTCCATCACCTCCCGGGCCAGCCGGAGGGCCGGCCAACGGATCTCGCAAGGCGCGCGGAATTCCAGGGCACCGATCTCTACGAGATCCAGCCGTTCGACCGGCAGAGACCGCCGCTGCGGATAGTTGAGCGCATAGCCGATGGCGTGGCGCATGTCCGGCGGGCCGACATGTGCCATCAACGCGCCGTCACGGAAGCCGACAAGCGCGTGGACCAGCGACTGCGGATGCACGACGACCTCGATCTGGGCCGGCTGAAACCCGAAGAACTCCCGCGTCTCAATGAGTTCCAGCCCCTTGTTGAACATCGACGCGGAATCGACCGTGATCCGCTGCCCCATGGACCAGTTCGGATGCGTGCAGGCCTGCTCCGGCGTCGCCTTCGGCAGGTCCTCAAGCGGCCAGTCCCGGAAGGCCCCGCCCGAGGCCGTGATGATGACCCTTTCGACGTCGGAAATGTCCTCGCCGACAAGGGCTTGCCAGACGGCGCTGTGTTCGCTGTCGACGGGCAGGACATCCGCGCCGTGGCGATGCGCCGTGCGCATCAGGATCTCGCCGGCGCAAACAAGCGATTCCTTGTTGGCCAGCGCCAGCGTCGCGCCCTGTTCCAGCGCCTTGAGCCCCGGCAGCAACCCGGCGGCGCCGACGATGGCCGACATGACCCAGTCCGCCGGCCGGTTCGCGGCCTCCACGACAGCCTCCGGCCCCGCCTCGACCGCGATCCCGGAGCCTGAGAGCCGGTCCGCAAGCTCCTCTTTCAACTCCGGAAAACAGGTCACGGCGAGTTCTGCGTCGAGCGCCCTGGCCTGCTCTGCCAGCCGCGCCACGTTGCGCCCGCCGGTCAGCGCCACGACCTTGTATTTCTCTGGATCTCGCGCGATCAGGTCGATCGTACTCACGCCAACGGATCCGGTCGCCCCGAAGATCGAGACCCGCCTCATATCCGCACCTCCGGCACGTCGACGATGAGCGCCAGCAGCAACATGAAGAGCGACGCGCCGAGCAACCCGTCGAACCGGTCGAAGAGTCCGCCATGGCCGGGGATCAGCGACGAGGAATCCTTGACGCCCATGCGCCGCTTGAGCGCACTCTCGGCGATGTCGCCCATCTGCGCGGCCAGCGACAGCAACATCGAGAGCCAGACGGTGTCGCGCCCGGCATTGGTGAAGGTGAGAAAGAGTGCGCCGACAAGCCCGGCCCCGATCCAGCCGGCCACCGTGCCGGACCAGGTCTTCTTGGGGCTGACCGCGGGCCAGAATTTCGGACCGCCGATGCGCCGCCCGGCGAAATAGCCCGCCACGTCGGTCACCACGACACAGATCACCATCCAGAAGAGCCAGGTGCCGCCATAGGTTTCCCGCGCCTCGACGAGGCCCCAGCCGGCCACCGTGATGCCAAAGGCGAAGAGGAAGAAGGTAAGCCTTTCCCTCGGCATGGCGGAGGTTCCGACAGTGGCCGGAACAAGCAGCAGCAGCAAGTGCCAGTCGGGCGATTGCGTCATCAGGCCGGAGATCACCGAGGCCGAGAAGGCTGCCAGGAGCATCGCGCCCACGTCCCAACCGGGGCGGATCATCCGCGCCAGCTCCCAGATCATCACCGAACAGGCAAAGACCACCAGCATCTGGAACCAGACCCCGCCGAGGCGGATCGCCACAATGCCGATGACAACCATCGCGAGCCCGGTCCAGGTGCGGGCGTTCAGGTCCTCCCACCGCCGGGGTGATTGCATCTGGGGTGTGTCAGGCAAGAACCGCTCCGAAGCGCCGCTCCCGCTTGCCAAAGCCGGCGAGCACCCGAGCGAAATCCTCGGCGGTGAAATCGGGCCAGAGCGTGTCGACGAATTCATACTCCGAATAGGCCGACTGCCAGAGCAGGAAGTTGGAGATCCGCGCCTCTCCGCTGGTACGGATCACCAGGTCCGGATCGGGCAGCGTATGCGTGTCGAGGAAGCGGCTCAGCGTCTCGGCATCGACGGACTCGGCGTCGATCCGCCCGGCCGCCACCTCGCGCGCCAGCCGTCGGGTGGCCCGAGTCACCTCGTCGCGCCCGCCGTAGTTGATCGCGATGGTCAGGTGCACGAGGTCATTGACGCGCGTCAGTTCCTCGAGATCGTCCATCATCCTGACCAGCTTGGGATCGAGCCGGTCGCGGTCCCCGATGAAGCGCACGCGCACACCATTGGCCAGCAGCCGCTGCGCCTCCTTGATGATGTAGCGGCGAAACAGCGTCATCAGTCCGGAGACCTCTGCCTGGGTGCGTTTCCAGTTCTCGGTCGAAAAGGCGAAGATCGTGAGATAGCGCACGCCGAGCTCCGGGCAGGCAGCGACGATCTCGCTCACCCGCCGCGCCCCGGCCTGGTGGCCGAAGAGCCGTGGACGGCCGCGGGCGGTGGCCCAGCGACCGTTGCCGTCCATTATTATGGCAACATGTTCGGGGGCCTGCGGTCCCATGTCTGCGGCGGGCATGCGGCCCCCTTTCCGATTCGGTTCGCGGAGAGCAGCAGGTCAGACCTGCATGATCTCCTCCTGCTTGTGCTCCAGTGCGGCATCGACCTGCTTGATGTGCGTGTCGGTCATCTCCTGGATATCGTCGTGCCAGATCTTTTCCTCGTCTTCCGGCATGCCGTCGTTCTTCGCGCGCTTGAGCTGGTGCATCCCGTCCTGCCGGACATTGCGGATGGCGATACGAGCGTTCTCGGCATAGGAGGCGGCGACCTTAGTCAACTCACGGCGCCGCTCCTCATTAAGTTCGGGAATCGGCAGGCGGATGATCGTACCGTCGACCACCGGGTTGATCCCCAGCCCGCTCTCGCGCAGCGCCTTCTCGGCCTTGGAAACCAGGGACTTGTCCCAGATGTTGATCGTAATCATCCGTGGCTCGGGCACGTTCACCGTGCCGATCTGGTTCAGCGGCGTCATCGCGCCATAGGCGTCGACCTGGATCGGGTCCAGCATCGAGGCCGAGGCCCGCCCGGTGCGCAGCGTCAGGAACTCGCTCTTCAGCGCCTTGAGCGCGCCATCCATTCGATGTTTCAGGTCGTCGACATCCGGCTCTTCGTAGTCTGCGGACATGTGCCTGTTCCCTCCCAAGCATCTCGTTGTCGAGACGGTTCTAGCGCCGCGATGCCGCAATGTATAGGCGACATTGCCTTCGGACCGGCCCCGCGGGACCGGTCGCACGGATCCTTGCGGTCGCATTCTTCTACTCTTGGAGCTCCCGACGCGAACGGATTACTCGGCGGCAGGTGGACGGCCGCTCCCGATACGGCGCAGCACCCCGAGATTGTTGTCCCGATCCTCCACCAGCACCTCGAAATTCGAGGAGAACCGCTGGTTGCCCATGTCGGTCCAGCCAACGATCACGACCCAATCCGCGAGATAAACGATGTCGCTATCGACGACGTAATCCAGCACATCCCCGTCCTCCAAGCGCGTCCGAAGCGCTTCCGGGTTGGTCTTTCCGTCAAGATTGATCGTGCGGTCGTGCCAGAAACCGACGGTGCCGGTCTGAATCGCGCCGACCCAAGTTTCCTTGTCCAGGTTCTCCTCGACCCAATCGACCACCTGGAAATGCAAATGGGGGTGCAGATCGGGAATGACGAAGCGCAGCAGCAGCAGCATGGAGAGCACCAATGCGCTCGAGCCAAGATAGCTTGCAACCGCGGGACCACGGTGTCCGAGCCTCCGGGCTAGGTCGATCAACACCGTAACCGCGGCAAGGATCAGGAGCGGGGTCAGCGGGGCCAGGTACCGGCTGATGAAGTGGGCCGCACCGAATAAGAGCCCGTAGTAGAAGACCACGAGACAACCGAAGATCGTATAAGCGAGGATCGACAGGCGATACGGATTCCTGGCCCGGAAGACCAGCCAGAGGAAACGCGCGAGCACCGCTATGACGACGATGACGGACACGACCATGACCGGGGCCATCGTCTCGAGACTGCCGGGGACCGGAAGCATCGGAAACGAAGCATCGGAAACATCGTCTAGAAGAGACGCGCCGGTATGAACTCGAGATTGCTTCCGAGTGCCGCGGAAACGGATTGCGACTTGCCGCTGATCGGCATGAAGGAACCGAAGCAGATCTTGTTGTAGGCAAGCCAGGGAAGCGCGACGGCCAGACAGGCGACGCCCGTCGTGAGTGCCTCGCGCAGTGCGACGGGAAGGCTCGCCCGTCCGACGATCTGCACGTGGAGAAAGCGCACCACAAAGAGGGCCGCGATGACAAAGACCGCGTCGTTTCGGGCAAGAAATGTCAGGCCGCAGAGGAGCCCGAGCAGAAGTTGCTCCGCGGTCGAGGGCGGCTCCGTCCGGGAAGTCAGGTGCCCGAAATACCAGAAAGTCGAAACCTCGAAAGCAGTATAGAGCCCCGTCTCCAACGCGTTCATGCTGTGAAAGAGCAGCAGCGGACCGACGAACCAGAGCGCGGCGACAAGCCACGGCCAGACCGGTTCCTGCGTCTAGTGTCGCAGGACGTGCCGCGCGTAGCCGCCGATGACCAGCGCCGCGACAACCGAGACCGCGGTCATGATGGCAAGGAACCCTTTCAGGGCGGCAAGCTTGACTCCGGCCGACAATACGAAGGGAATCGAATACAGGAAAGTTGCGAGCGGCTGCACGCCGTTGGTCGCAATCAGGCCATCGGAAACCGAAAGTCCGTTCCCGATGGCGAAGTTGCGGGAAACCGTCAGCATCAGGTACCCGTCTTCGGTCACGAAGAATTCCGAGATCGCATCGGGCCCGGAAAAGAGCGGGAAGACCCGATAGACCAAGGCAAATACGAAAGACAGGGCGATCACGCCCATCGCTGCTCTGAAATGCATCTCGTCCCCGAAAAAAGCTCTTTGAACGCTGCGCGCCGACGCTCAAACGCCCCAATGCCACCTCTGGACAATGCCTATACTGCCTAAGCTGTCAATAGAACGGGCTGACCGACGCGGAAGCAACGGCCTAACGGCTCATGTCTCAGCGAAACTGCGCGGGCCGGGGTGAGCTCAGCCATGCACCCGCGTATAGGTCCCTTCGCCCGCAAGGATGCCGCGGAATCCGCCCGGCTCATCGAGCGAGAAGACGATGATCGGCAGATTGTTATCGCGCGCCAGCGCGATTGCCGAGGCGTCCATCACCTTCAGGTGTTTGGTCAGCACATCATCGTAGCTGATCGCGTCGAAACGGGTGGCATCGGGGAATTTCACCGGGTCCTTGTCATAGACGCCGTCGACCTTCGTGCCCTTGAAGATCGCCTCGCAGGCCATCTCGTTGGCGCGCAGCGTGGCGGCGGTGTCGGTGGTGAAATAGGGGTTTCCGGTGCCAGCGGCGAAGATGCAGACCCGCTTCTTCTCGAGGTGGCGCACAGCGCGGCGGCGGATATAGGGCTCGCAAACCTCGTCCATCCGGATCGCCGAGATGACCCGGGTGAAGACGCCGATCCCCTCCAGCGCCGACTGCATGGCCAGCGCGTTCATCACCGTGGCCAGCATCCCCATGTAATCGGCCGTGGTCCGCTCCATCCCCTGCGCCGAGCCCTGGAGCCCGCGGAAGATGTTGCCACCGCCGATCACCATGCAGATCTCGACCCCCAGGTCATGGACCGACTTGACCTCTTCGGCGATGCGCTGAACGGTGGGCGGATGGAGGCCGAAGCCCTGGTCGCCCATCAGGGCCTCGCCGGAGATTTTCAGGAGGACCCGCTTGTAGGCCGGTGTCGGTTGATCCTGGCTCTCGTCGCGCATATCAAAGTCCCCCTGATCAGGCTCTGGCGCCTTCTGTCCGAAATCCGCGCCGGCTTCAACCGTCAAGGCACTCATGCTTGCCTCTCTCCGCGAAATCGATCCCGACCGCCCCGTTCTCATTGCCGGTCCGACAGCCTGCGGCAAGTCGGCGCTGGCGCTCGAGATTGCAGCGGCGCAGGGTGGCGCAATCGTCAATGCCGATGCGCTGCAGGTCTTCAGCAACTGGCAAGTGCTGACGGCGCGGCCCGGTCCGGAGGAACTTGCGCAGGCGGAACACCGGCTCTACGGCCATGTGAGCCGGGATCAGGACTACTCCGTCGGCCATTGGCTGCGCGAGGTGGCACCGCTGCTGGCCGGCGGGATGCGCCCGATCATCGTCGGCGGGACCGGGCTATATTTCTCGGCCCTGACCGAAGGGCTGGCGCAGATCCCGCCGGTCCCGGCGGGAATTCGAGCGCGCGCCGATCGTATGGACCGGGAAGAGATGCTGGCGGAGATCGACGCGGCGACAGCGGCGCAGATCGATTGCGCCAACCGCGCGCGGGTGCAGCGCGCCTGGGAAGTGCAGGCGGCGACCGGCCGCGGGCTTAGCCAATGGCAGGCGGAAACGCCGCCGCCGCTGCTGCCGCTGGCACGGGCGCAAGCTTTCGTGGTCGAGGCGCCAAAGGACTGGCTCACCCCTCGGATCGAGCGCCGTTTCGACCAGATGCTGGACGGCGGGGCGCTCGAGGAGGCGCGGGTCAACCTCGCCGGCTGGGACCCGTCCCTGCCCTCCTCCCGCGCCATCGGCGCAGCGGAACTGATCGCATATCTCAGGGGAGAGATGCCGCTCGAGGCCGCGCGTGACGCTGCCTGCATCGCCACCCGCCAATATGCCAAGCGGCAGCGGACCTGGTTCCGTGCCCGGATGAAGGGGTGGACGACACTCAGCCCGGCCGGATGACTCGTCGGCGGCGATCCGCTGAGGCGGCGCTATAATCGGCAGGCGTTCCCGCCGACGAGCACTTTCCGAACCCTGCGTCCCTTGATTCACTTTCGTTAACGCGGCAGAAAGCGAATAATCGAACCCCAGCTGCCAGAGGGTCCCATGTCCGTCATTCCCGCCGCGCCGATTGGTGCGCTTCGGCTCGTGCCCATACAACGGCTCACAATCGGCGGACGCTGGCGCACCGAGGCGATGCGCTCCTACCGGATGCCGCTGCTCCTCTGGTTCACCCGCGGCCAGGGACGGATCACCGTCGCCGGACTCACCCGGGGCTACGGTGCCCATAATGCCGTCTTCATCCCTGCCGGCGTGATGCATGGGTTCGAGGTCACCGGCCAGGTCTTCGGAACGGCGGCCTTCTTCAACCAGTCCGCGGGGCTGGACCTTGCCTCGGAGCCCTTCCATCTGCGCGTGCGCGACGCCCGGTCCCAAGGCGAGATCACCGGCCTCCTGGAGAGCATGCAGCGCGAGCTCGACGGCGAGCGGCCGCTCAAGGATCGCGCCATCGCCCATCTCGGCGGCCTGCTCTCGGTCTGGCTCGACCGCCAACGGATCGCCGCCTCGGATCGCCCCGAGGACAGTTCGGCCCGGGCGCTGGTGCGCCGCTATACCGAGGCAATCGAGGAGCAGCTCTATACCGGGCAGTCGGTGGGCGACTATGCCGAGGCGCTCGGCGTCACCCCGACACATCTCAGCCGGGTCTGCAACCAGACCTGCGGCCGGCCCGCCTCCGATATCCTCGCCGACCGGCTGACCTTCGAGGCCCGCCGCCTGCTGCTCGATACGGCCTTACCGGTCAAGCGTGTGGCGGAAATGCTGGGCTACAACTCGGCGGCCTATTTCACCCGCGCCTTCCATCACCGCACCGGCCAGACACCAAGCGAGTTCCGCGAAGCGCGGCGGGGCTGAAGGCCGGGACGCCGCGCAGCAACAGCCGAACGTCGCGCTCGATGCCAGCCAGATCCGAGAACGCTCGGGATGTTGCGCGCGGATGGCACAGCGCCGCCCCGTGGGGACGGGGCGGCTCTCGTTCCTGATTCCGTATCGCTCTGAGCTCCCCGCTCAGAGCATCGCCATGCCGCCATTCACATGTAGCGTCGCGCCCGTGACATAGCCCGCCTCGGGGCTGGCGAGATAGAGCACCGCCGCAGCGATTTCCTCCGGGGTGCCCATGCGGGCGGCCGGGATCTTGGCGTCGATCGCGGCCTTCTGGTCGTCGGTGAGCGAGTCGGTCATCGGCGTGGCGATGAACCCCGGCGCGACCGCATTGGCCGTGATGCCGCGGCTCGCGACCTCATAGGCGATGGATTTCGTGAGCCCGATCATACCGGCCTTGGAGGCGGCATAGTTCGCCTGGCCGGGGTTGCCGGTTGCGCCGACGATGGAGGAGATGTTTATGATCCGCCCCCAGCGCTTCTTCATCATCGGCCGCATGACGGCGCGACAGAGGCGCATGGTCGAGGTGAGGTTGACCTCGATCACCTTCGCCCAGTCTTCGTCCGACATCCGCATGAAGATCTGGTCGCGAGTGATGCCGGCATTGTTGACGAGGATGTCCAGTCCGCCCATCGCCTCGATGGCCTGTTTCGGCAGCGCATCGACAGCCTCCGGGTCACCAAGATTGCAGGGCAGGACATGGGCGCGCTCGCCGAGGTCCGCGGCGAGCGCCTCAAGCGGCTCGACCCGCGTGCCCGAGAGGCCGACCGTCGCACCCGCGCCATGGAGCGCTCTGGCGATAGCGCCGCCGATTCCGCCCGAGGCCCCGGTCACAAGTGCAGTCTTCCCCGTGAGATCGAACATCGGCCCACTCCTTCGCATATTGTTCTGGTCAGGCGCAGCCATGCCATGCCCGGGGCCACCGCCGCAACGATGATCTGGCGGCGGACCAGCCGCGCGTGGTGAAAGAGCAAACGGCCCGGCGCGTGGCCGGGCCTCTTGCAAGCGGGATAAAGCGTGGTGGGGGAACGCTTCCCGCCCTCCGTCACAAGCCGGCTAGAGCTTCAGCCGAAAATCGGTGCCAAGAGCTTCGCGACGATCGAGGAGAACGGATCGAGCGCCATTATGTAGCCGCCGACCCGGTCGATCACGCCGCCGGTCGAGAGCTGCGCGAGCTTCTCGGCATAAGCCGCCTCGCCGAGCCCGGCGAGCAGCAGCCCCTTGAGAAGCACGATCGACACCACCAGGATGATCGCGGACCGCAGAAGCGGGCGGCGCCCGCTGCGCATTCGCATGCGCGTGTAATGGGATTGGCCGAGCGTGCCGACCGCTTCGAACCCGCCACCGCGGCGATGGATTTTCTCGATCCGGCGCAAACGGCCGGAGAATTCATGTCTGTTCGGATCCAACATAGATCATTCCTCGTCCTGTTCGCGCCCCCGATCAGGTTTCGAGTTTACGGCGGAAATGTGGCCGAAATTGGATGGCTTCGTCAGGCTTTGCGGAGACAGAGCGTCGTCCAATCGCCGATTTCTTCCCGGTCGTGGACAATCATCCCGTGCGAGACATAAGCGGCGGCGACTTCGTCGGATTGCTCGTTGAGGATTCCGCTGAGAATCGCAACGCCCTGAGGGCGGAGATTGGCCGCGATCTCCGGCGCGAGCGCGACCAACGGCGCTTTAAGGATATTGGCGAAAATGAGGCCGTAGGGCGCGGCGGCCGCGAGATCGGGATGATCGAAGCCGGCGGCCTCGATGCAGTGCAGCCGGTCGGCAAGGCCGTTGGCCCGCGCATTGGCCTGAGCCACCTCGACCGCCACCGGGTCGATGTCGGACGCGATCACGCTGCCAGGCCAGAGCCGGGCGGCGGCCATGGCGAGCACGGCGGTACCACATCCGATATCGGCGACCGGAACGAGCACCTCTCCGGCCTCCGCGAGCCGGTCGAGCGCACGCAGGCAGCCAAGCGTGGTGCCGTGATGGCCGGTGCCGAAGGCCATCGCGGCCTCGATCAACAGCGGCTCGACATCCGCCGGCACGCTGTCCGCATCATGGCTGCCATAGAGAAAGAACCGGCCGGCGCGGATCGGCGCGAGTTCCCGTTTGACCTTCGCGACCCAGTCGGTCTCGGGAAGTTCCGAGATCGCGAAATCCCGCGCCCCATGCGCCGCCGCGAGCAGCGCCAGCGCCACCGCGTCGGGCTCTTCGGTAAAGTAACCGCCGACCTCCCAGAGGCCGGAGCCATCCTCGATCTCGAAGGTTCCGACACCGGTGGGCGCCGGGTCAAGCTGTTCCATGGCCTCGCCAAGGGCCTCGGCCGGCTCCTTGCCGCGAAGCGTCGTCAGGGCGGTGAAGGTGGGCATGAGCGGGCTCCTCTGCGGGCATGCCGCGGGCGCGGCCGTCGTGCCGCGCTAGGCCAGCGCGCGGGCCTGGTCAAGGGTGTCGATCACGTCATGCACGAGGATCGAAACCGGGCGGCCGGAGTTCAGCGTCATCACCGGGCAGTCGAGCGTGTCGGCCCAGGCGAGGTGGCGGGCGCGGTTGCGCCCCGGCAGCAGCCCGTCGTCATAGGCGGCCGCCCATTCGAGAAAGGCCTCCATCTTCGGACGTTCCGCCGGGTCCTGCAGGCGCCAGCCCTCGCGGGCGCGCAGCCGCCGGATGCGGCGTCGGGTGTCGAGCGTGAGGTAGACTGCGAAGGTAAACCGGTGGTCGATCCCTTCGGACCAGCTGTCGATCGAGCCGGACAGTACCCAGTCGCGCCGCGGAAGGAAGACCTGCTCCATAAGCCGGCGGCGTTCCCCCACAGGGCGCTTGTTCCGGAATGGCGGGTCCGTCGGATACCAGTAGAAGTCATCCGTGTCGAAATGCTGGGTTTCGAGCGCAGACGCCAGCGCGCGGCCGAGGGTGGTGGTCCCGACCCCGCTGGCGCCGAAGATGTGGATGCGGTTTCCCGCCATTGCACTCCCGTCAGTCAGATCGTTGTCCCGTCTGACCTCCCCACCGGACAACTGACCCCGGTTCCGCCGATTCCGCAATAGCCCGATGGGTTCTTTGCCAGATATTGCTGATGATATGCCTCTGCGAAGTAGAAATCTTGTGCATTATCGATCTCGGTCGTGATCTGGCCCCGTCCGGCGGCGGAAAGCGCTCCGGCATAGGCCGCCCGACTGGCGCGCGCCGATTCGAGTTGCGCCGGCGTGGTGGCGTAGATTGCCGAGCGGTATTGCGTGCCGATATCGTTGCCCTGCCGCATGCCCTGGGTCGGGTCGTGGCTCTCCCAGAAGGTCTTGAGAAGGGTCTCGAAGGAAAGCTCCTTCGGGTCGAACACGACGCGGACGATCTCGGCATGGCCGGTCTTGCCCGTGCAGGTCTCCTCATAGGTCGGGTTGGGTGTCACGCCTCCCGAATAGCCCACCATGGTGAGCCAGACGCCCGGCAGTTGCCAGAACAGCCGCTCGGCGCCCCAGAAACACCCCATGCCGAAGAGCACGGCCTCCATGCCCTCGGGAACATCGCTGGTGAGCAGTCGGCCGGAGACGAAATGCGTCGCGGCGGTCGGGATCGGCTCGGAGCGACCGGGCAACGCGGCCTCGGGGCGGATCATGCGGGTCTTGGCTTGGCTGAACGTAAACATCGCGCGTCTCCTGATGGGATTGGGTCAATATGGGGACGCCCGGGCGCGGCGTCCACGTCTGATGCCGCCCGGCGATGGCGCCGGTGGTCACGACCCCGCGACATCCGTCAGATACGCGCCAGGGCCGGACAGCCGGGCGCCGCCATGCCTATTCGGCGACTGCCGGTCGACGTAGCCGCGCAAAGATCGTCTCGTTCCCCGGCGCCGGGTGGCGCGGGATCAGGAGAGACAGAGCCAGGGAAGTCGCCGCCATCGTCGCTGCCAGCACGAAGACGGCCGCCGGAGATGAGAGCCAGAGCAGGCCCAGCACCACCGGGAGAAAGACCGCGGCGATATGGTTGATCGTGAAGGCGACGGCGGCGGTGGGCGCCATGTCGCCGGGATCGCCGATCTTCTGGAAGTAGGTCTTCAGCGCCAGCGCGAGGCCGAAGAAGATGTGGTCGAGCACGTAGAGCGCGACCGCAAGCGTCACGCCCCAGCCGAACAGGTAGATGCCGCCATAGAGCGAGAAGATCAGGACCAGCCCGGAATACTCGAAGTTCAGCGCCCGCCTCTCGCCAAAGCGGCTCACAGCCCAGCCGATGAGCGGCGCGGCCACCATGTTGGCGACCAGCGTGAACATGAAGACGCCGGTGACCTGATGAACCTCGAAACCGAAGCGTTCGACCATCATGAACCCGGCGAAGACGACGAAAATCTGCCGCCGCGCGCCGGCCATGAACTGGAGCGCGTAGTAGAGCCAGTAGCGGCGGCGCAGCACGAAGCTCTTCACCTGCGGCGTCGGGCTCTCGAATTGCGGGTAGACCACAAGGCAGAGCAACGCGATCACCGCCGTCGTGAAGCCCGCGGCCATGTAGACGGTGTTGTAGTCGAGATCGAAGACCTTCCATGTCGTCACGATCAGCCCGTAGGCGACGAAGGTGGCCGCCGAGCCAGTGGCGAGCAGCCAGCCAAGCACCTTCGGTGCGCGGTCGCGGGGCAGCCACTGGAGCTGCAGGGACTGGTTGACCGTCTCGTAATAGTGAAAGCCGATCGAGCTCAGCATGGTGATGGTCAGGATGCCGCCGAGCGACGGAAACCAGGCGGTGAAGGCCGTGGCGACGCCCAGGAGCAGCAACGACATCAGGCCGAGCACCTGTTCGCGGATCACCATGATCAGCGCGATCACGCCAATCGCCAGGAAGCCCGGGATCTCGCGCACAGAATGCAGCAGGCCAATGTCGGAGCCGTCGAAATGCGCGACCTCGATGACGAAGTTGTTCAGCAGCGCCGACCAGGTGGCAAAGGAGATCGGCATGGCCGCGGCCATGACGAACAGCAGCGTGACAGGTTGCCTCCAGAAAGGCAGTTCCCGCGCCTCGGAAAGGGAAAGACTGCGCATGCGACGCCCATAGACGCCGCGCGTCGGATTGGAAAGAGCCTTGCATGTGCAGCGATGCAGGGGCGCCGTTCGGACCGGCCCGCGCAGGTGCGGCGTGGTAGAAGGCGGTTCTCCCGATCGCGCGAGCGAGCCGCGCGCGGTGTTGACCGGTGTCGGGGCTGGTCAGTCGAGCCTGCTTCGGCCTAGGCTTGACAGGACGCGGAGTGAACAGGATGGATCGGTCACGCATGCAGCAGATCAGGACGCGCCGCCCGTGCACGCCTAGAGGCGGGCAGCATCGAGGATGGGTCGCGTCCGTCCGATGGTCAAGGATCCCTGACATTTCCCCTCGCGCCGGCCCTCCGCGACCGGCAGATCCGGCGCCTCTCGGAGGCTGGCCATGAGTGAGACGACGCGCCCAGACGAGGTCGGCGGGCCGGACAGCGAACAAGCGCGGCTGCGGGCGCATCCGACATGGATCTATCTGCTCCGGGAATTCCAGGAGATCTACAGCCGGGGATCGGCCGGTGGAAGCAAGGCAATCCGGTCGCACCGCCGCAAGGTGCGCGCCTCGCTCTCCGTCGTCATCAATGCCAACCCGGCCGTGATCCCGCGGCCACCGACGGACAAACCGGTAACACGGCATCTTCCGCGCGCCTTCGACTTGGCCGCCCGCGGATCGATGGCCGGCCTGGGCCGGGCGCTGGAACGTGCCGCGGCCGAGCTGAGCTGGGAATACGGCTACACGCGCGTGCCGCCGCATCTTGCCGAGAAATATGCCTATTGCGAGATCCTCGGGCCGCGTGGACCGGTCCTTTCGGAGCGTCTGACCCTCGGTTTCGTGCTCTTCGCGCCCCGCACGACCTATCCGCAGCACAGCCATGCCGAGATCGAGGAGAGCTACATCTCGGTATCGGGCGCCTGGTCCGAGAACGAGTTCGCGGTCTTTGCGCCGGGGTCACTGATACTGAACAAGCCCGGGCACGAGCACCGGATCACCACGGGCACGGACGACCCCTGCCTGCTGGCCTATGCATGGGTGGGTCCGGGCGATAAGCTGACGGAACCCGGCATGAAATTCAGCAAGACTCGCAAGCGCATGGAAATGGGGATCTGAGCCGCCGGTCGGCGCCCGGCGGAAGGCGCGCGACCCTGCCTGATCTGAATCAAGGCGGCCGCGCTTTCCTTGCGGCAGTTTGCCGTCCAGTTCTGAGTAGTCATTCGCACAGGGAACGGACATGGACATCCTGGCTATTGTCGAGCGGATCGGCGAAGCACCGACGGCAGCCCTCTTCGGGCTGATCACCGGCATGCTCTTTGGCATCGCGGCGCAGAGATCCGATTTCTGCCTGCGCGCTGCGACGGTGGAATTCGCACGCGGCCGGCTCGGTCCGCGGATGTCGATCTGGCTGCTGACCTTTTCCACGGCAATGGTCTGGGTGCAGGGCGCGCAGTTGCTGGGACTGATGCGCAGCGAGGATGCGCGAATGATGGCGGTGCCGGGCACATGGTCCGGCGCGGTGATCGGCGGGCTGCTCTTCGGCATGGGGATGGTACTGGCGCGTGGCTGTTCCGGCCGGCTCTTGGTGCTGGCGGCGACGGGCAACCTGCGCTCGGTGATTTCCGGGCTGGTCTTCGCCGTCGTCGCGCAGATGTCGCTGCATGGCGCGCTCTCGCCGCTGCGCGACGCGCTCTCAGGGATCTGGGTCACCGCGGGCGGACGCAATCTCGACCTGCTCGCCGCGCTGCATCTGCCGGAGGCGTCGGGGCTGGTGCTCGGGCTCGCGCTTGCGGCGCTCGCGATCGTCCTTTCGGTCCGCAACGAACTCGGCGTGACCAAGCTCTTCATGGCCTCCGGTGTCGGCTTCGCGGTCGCGGTCGGCTGGGTTCTGACCTATGGCCTCTCCCAGGTCGCCTTCGAGCCAGTCCAGATCGAGAGCGCCACCTTCACCGGCCCCTCGGCCAACACGCTTATGTTCTTCCTCGTGCCCGAAACGGTGCTGAAATTCGACATCGGCCTGGTGCCCGGTGTCTTCCTCGGCGCCTTCCTCTCCGCCGCGCTCAAGCGCGAGTTGAAGTTCCAGGGCTTCGAGGGCGCGGGCAACATGCAGCGCGCGATGATCGGCGCGGCGGCGATGGGGTTCGGCGGCATGTTGGCCGGCGGCTGCGCGATCGGCGCCGGCGTCACCGGCACCTCGATCTTCGTCGGCACCGCCTGGCTGGCGCTCACCTGCATGTGGATCGGCGCGGTCGCGACCGATTTCCTCGTCGACCAGCGGCGCGGATCGCCCGTGCCGGCCTGAGCCTGAACGCGCCGCGGAAAGCGTTTCCTACGGTCGAAACCGGCCTCGCTGGCGTCCGGACCCTTACTCATCTGCCACTGCCGGCGCGCAGGCTGTCGCCATCGCGTTGCGCCAACCCGATCTCACTCCTGAATCGACTCGAGATAGCGCACGAGGGCAAGGATGCGCCCGCTTGCCTGGAGTTCGGCCGCTTCGGGCGACACCCAACCAGCGTCATTCGACCGAACGGCAGCCACAAACCGATCGCCCCAGACGGGCATCGCCCCGCCATGCGCCCGGATGTTGTTCCTGCCATCGATCACCAGCGCAGTGTTCCGGTACGGGAAGTCTCCGCCACCCGTACGTTGCGTGATCGTCGTCAGATTCGGCGTCTCGATGGACAAAAGCTCGGCAATCGGACCCGTTCCCATGCCGCTCTCTCCGTGACATCCGGCGCAGGCGATCATGTATTCCTGCCTGCCGGTGTCGATGATCCTGTCCTGGGCCAAACCAGTACTTGCGCTCAGTGAAAGTGCCGCGCTCGCAAAAATGAGTGCTCGAATCATCGTCTCCCCCCCTCAAAATTCGCACATGTTACATTATCTCGCTGAGCGGCTTCCTGTCGTTGCGTCAGGTCAAGGCTTTTGCGAGTCCGCGCGCAGTTGGCCCTCGACTGGGTTGGGCTGGACCGCTTGCTAGGCGTCGCGGCGCGACCGGCTGAATCCATAGGCCATGCTCGGCCAGGTCAGGGTCGGAAGACCTGCGCAGCGTCCCTTGCGATCGCCTCCGCCTCGCGGCTCATCTGCCGAAGCTGGCCATTGGCGCTGACCACGTAGGAGCAGAAATAGAGCCCGGTTGCCGCGGTCCGGCCGCCACTCACCAGCGGCCGGCCGACTGCGTCGAGCACGTCGCCAATACCAGGCAGGAGCGGGCGCAGGTCGAGCTGATAGCCGGTTGCAAGCAGCAGCGCGTCGATCTCGTATCCTGTCCCGTCGGCGAAGCGTGCGACGCTGCCCTCCAGTTCTCGCAGCGCCGGGCGTAACGTCACGCGGCCGGCGCGGATCTCGGCCAGGATCCCCATGTCGATGAGCGGGATCCGCCCGTCCTCGATCACCTGCGCCGCCGGCCCCTTGTCGCGCGACACGAGCCCGTACTCTTCCGGACTGCCGATCGCGGCGCGCAGGATCGGCGCGGTGAGGCGGTCCGCCAGGCGATAGGGTAGCAGCCGGGTCAGGAGTTCGAAGGAGGTGATGGGAATGCCGAGCAGTTCTCGCGGCGCGATATTCACCGGAGAGCGGACCACCATGGCGACGTCGCGCCCGTCGCCCAGCATGTCGAGCGCGATATCGCCCGCCGAATTGCCGAAGCCGAGGATCAGCACGCGCTGGCCCGGCAGATCCGCGGGCCGGCGATAGTCAGAGGAATGCAGCACAGTACCGGGGAAGCTCTCGAGTCCGGCGATCTCGGGCCGCCGTGGCCGGTCATTGACGCCGGAGGCGAAGACCACGACTTCGGCCTCCCGCTCGCCCATCGAGCCTGCGACGCACCAGCCCCCCAGCTCGCGGCTCACACGGCGAACCTCCGCGCCGAAGGTCGGATGGAGGTCGAAATGCGCGGCGTAGTCGTCGAGATAGTCGACAAGCTGGGCGCGGCTGACATAGCGCGGCCATTGCCGCGGCATCTTGAGGCCCGGCAGGCTGGAGCGGGCGCGGGACGTGTGCAGACGCAACGACTCGTAATGCTGCCGCCAGCGCGCGCCGATTGCGCCCGCGCGTTCCAGCATTTCGACCTCAAAACCTCGGCGCTTGAGGCAGGCGGCCGAGGCCAACCCGGCCGGACCCGCCCCGATCACGATGGCGCGCATCTACATCCTCCCCGGGTCACATTTGCCGGCGCCCCCGGCGCATGGCAAGCGGCAACGCCCGAAACGGGAAAGAGGCTGCCCGGAGTGTGGCATCCGCACCGGGGTCTGGGGACACTGGTGGCCCGCCGCACCATTCCCCCTTGTTCTCGCGGCACGCCGCCGCACGGCCACTGGCCACCGGGCCCCTAGGCATTCGCACCCGCGGCCCATATGTGTAGCCGCAGGCAGAGGGAATGGGGTTCGAGTGGTCATCGGGCGGATCGTGGACGGCATCGCGCAGGGGGTCGAGGAGGCCGGCGCCGCGCTATCGGAGACCCTGTTCGAACCGGTCATCCGGCTCGGCGTGACCGGCTTCGCCCGCGCCGGCAAGACCGTCTTCATCACCTCGCTGGTCGCCAACCTGATGGACCGCGGCCGCATGCCCGGACTCGCGGCGGCGGCAGAGGGCGCCATCACCGGCGCCTGGCTTCAGCCGCAGCCGGACGACACGATACCGCGCTTTGCCTACGAGACCCATCTCGCGGCGCTCACCGGCCCGGCGCCGCGCTGGCCCGAGCCCACAGCCGCGATCTCCGAGCTGCGCCTGTCGCTCCGCGTCCAGCCGCGCGGCTTTCTCGGCAGCCTCGGCGGGCCGCGCAATGTCCATCTCGACATCATCGACTATCCGGGAGAGTGGCTGCTCGATCTCGAGCTGATGGACCGCTCATATGACGACTGGTCCACCGAGACACTTGCGCGGGCCGAGACCCGCCCCTCGGCGGCCGGGTTCCTTGCCACGCTCGCCGCTGCCGATCCGCTGGCCGAGCTCACCGAACCCGCGGCGCAGGCGCTCGCAGCAGCCTACTCCGCCTATCTCTCCGCTGCCCGCGCCGCCGGCTATTCCGACTGCACGCCGGGCCGCTTCCTGATGCCCGGCGAGATGGCGGGCTCCCCCGCGCTTACCTTCGCGCCGATGCCGAAGCTTGCCGAACGCGCGCCGCGCGGGTCACTCCGCCGCGAGATGGAGCGGCGCTACGACGCCTACAAGGCCCGCGTCGCCGCCCCTTTCTTCCGGGACCACTTCTCCCGTATCGACCGACAGATCGTGCTCACCGACTTGCTGGGCGCGATCCATGCCGGCCCTGGGGCCGTCGAGGATCTCGGCCGAGCGATGAACGACATCCTCGGAGCCTTTCGCCCGGGCCGAAACGCTTGGCTGTCCCGGCTGCTCGGCCAGCGACGCGTCGAGCGCATCCTGTTTGCCGCGACCAAGGCGGACCATATCCACCACAGCCAGCATCCGGCGATGACAGCGATTATGGAGGCAATGCTGCGCCAGGCCCGCGACCGTGCCGACTTCGCCGGTGCCGAGACTCGCGCCATGGCCATCGCCTCCCTGCGCGCCACGACCGAGGAGATGCGCGAGGTCGACGGCCGCGAACTCGGCATGGTCCGCGGCAGGCTGGACTCGGGCAAGCAGGCAGTGCTCTACCCCGGCACCCTGCCCGAGGACCCGTCGCGCCTCCTGGTGCCTGCCCGCGAGGGTGCCGAGCGCTGGCTCGACGGCGACTACTCGGTAATGAAATTCGCCCCGGCCGCCGGCACGCTCAAGCCCGGCGAGGGCCCGCCGCATATCCGGCTCGACCGGGCGGCGGAGTTCCTCTTCGGAGACCGGTTGAGATGAGTGCCCGGCACGGTAGAGCGCGCCTTAACCGCTCCCCCGCCGGCTTCGGCTCGGGCACGGACCGCAATCCGCTGTACAACCGACTGGAATGGAGCCACCCATGAGCGAGACACCGAGGGGCCCGGTCCTGATCGAAATCGACGAGACCGACGGCGCCCCTGTCCCCGGCCCCGCCGACGCCCCGCCGATCCCCGAGGCCGCGTCCGACCTGCCGCAGGGACGGGCGATGCAGTCGGTCGTCGTCTTCGGCGCAGGGCGCGGCGCGCGGATCGGGCGGTTCTTCTGGAGCGCCTTCGGCGGTTTCGTTACCTTTGCCGCCACCGTCGCGGCCTGGGACTTCGTGACCTCCATGTTCGCGCGGAACTCCTTCCTCGGGTTCCTCGCGCTCGGCCTTCTAGGCGCGGTGCTGTTGGCCGTCCTGCTCTTCGTGCTCCGCGAGGCCGCGGGCTATTTCCGCCTGTCCCGGCTCGACCGGATCCACCGCGACGCCGTCGCCGCGACCGCCACGGCAGAACTTGCCGCCGCCCGGAACGTCGTCGACCGACTCGAGAGCCTTTATTCCGCGCGCAAGGAGCTGGAACTGCCGCGCGGCCGCGTCGCCGCGCGCGCCGGCGAACAGTTCGATGCCGACGCGTTGCTCGGCCTCGCCGAGGCGGAACTGATGGCGCCGCTCGACGCCGCCGCGCGGGCCGAGGTCGAACGGGCGGCACGGCAGGTGGCCACCGTCACCGCCATCGTGCCGCTGGCGCTTGCCGACGTCGCCACGGCGGCGCTCTCGACGATGCGGATGATCCGCCGGATCGGCGAGATCTATGGCGGGCGGGCCGGCACGCTCGGCTCGCTGCGTCTCACCCGCGCCGTCCTGACCCATCTGGTGGCAACCGGCGCGGTGGCCGTCGGCGACGACATGATCCAGTCGGTGGCAGGTGGCGGCCTGCTCAGCCGTCTCTCGCGCCGCTTCGGCGAGGGCGTGGTGAACGGCGCGCTCACAGCGCGGGTCGGGGTCGCGGCCATCGAGGTCTGCCGCCCCCTGCCCTTCGTGCGGCTCGCGCGCCCCTCGGTCTCACGGATCGTCAAACGCGCCCTGACCGGACTCTTCGGCAGCTCCGGGGAAGCATCGGCCGCCGACCAGTCCAAATGACCGAATAGATTGCACTTCCGTCGCAATGAGGAACGGATGCCCGCGTCCGGCCGGTCGGACAGCCGCCGCTCAACAGGTCGGCGACGGCCGGTCCGGCGGGATGGAATAGGTGGCCGTGGCGCGGGCGACAGGTGCCGCAGTGCCATCTGAGAAGATCAACGCATCACCCACGGCCAGCCTGCGGCCGAGCTTCAGCAGGCGCAACTCGCAGAGCAGGTCGCGGCCCGCGGTCGGCTTGCGCAGAAAATCGATTGAGCAGTTCGTCGTGACCGCGAGCGGCACCGGACCGATCCGGCTCAGCACGGCGAGATACATCGCGCAATCGGCCAGCGCGAAGATCGACGGGCCGGACACCGTGCCTCCCGGCCGGAGATGCTTCTCGGCCACCTTGAGACGGAGCCGGAGGCCGTCCCCGGTGAGCGCATCGACCGCGAAATCCTCCGCCACCTGCGGAAAGACGTCCGCCATCAGCGCCTCGAGCGCCGCAGCGTCCAGAACGATGTCCAATCGTTCCTCATGCGGCGCGCAGCCGGATCGGTCGCCATCCATCGGTCAGAGAACCCCGTGCGACATGTTCTGCCACATGCCCCAGAACGCGGTGATGAAGATCGAGATCATGCCGATCACCTGGGTGATGAAGCGGTGGCGGTGCAGCCGGCGATAGAGGTCGGCGCCGTCGGCCTCGCGAATACCGTGCGCGGTGCGCACCGAGAGCCAGAACACCAGCGACATCGGCGCTGCCAGCAGGAACACCGCCTGGGCGAATTCCACCTCGTACACAAACCCCAGCAGGACCAGAGCAGTCAGTCCGAAGCTGCCGAAGCCGATGATCCAGATCCCGGTAAAGTCGGTGATGAAGAGGATCCGGTTCACATTGACCCGCACGATGTCGTGCAGGTCCATCTCCGCCTCGCCGCCATGGCGGCGGGCTCGGGTGACCATGTCGAAAGGCACACCGAGCACCCAGTGGCTCGAACTGGACCAGACCACCGCCAGCGCGATCCAATACCACAGGTTCGAGAACGATCTCATATCGATCAGTTCGAACGCTGTCAGATACCAGTCCTGCACCCGGCTTGCTCCTGCTCCGCGTTGCCCGGGCTCATCCCGCGGCACCGCCTGACCTAGCCGTCCTTTTCGGACTGTGCAAGCCGCTCGGCCAGCGCGCCTTTTGTCGCCCTTGAGATGCGGGCCGATCCGTGCAAGCTGGCCGCGATTGCGACCGAAAAACCACAATGGAAGACCCGACAGATGCTGCCGACCCAAGCCTCATTCCCCGCCGCGCGCCCACGCCGCCTGCGCCGAACCGCGCCGCTGCGCGCGCTGGTGCGGGAAACCACGCTCACTGTGGACGACCTGATCTGGCCTGTCTTCGTCCGTGACGGCGTGGGGCTGCGCGAAGAGGTGCCCTCGATGCCCGGCGTCGAGCGGCGGTCGGTGGACCTGATCGTAGAGGCGGCGGCGGAGGCGGCGGATCTCGGCATCCCGGCGATCTGCCTCTTTCCCTATACCGATCCCGCGTTCAAGACCGAGCGCTGCGAAGAGGCCTGGAACCCGGAGAACCTCTCCAACCGCGCCATCCGCGCGATCAAGGCAGAAGTTACGGGGATCGCGGTCATGACCGACATCGCGCTCGACCCCTACAACATCAACGGCCATGACGGCTATGTGGTCGATGGCGAGATCGTCAATGACGAGACCGTCGAGGCGCTCGTGAAAATGGCCCTGGCGCAGGCCGAAGCGGGCGCCGACATTCTCGGCCCGTCGGACATGATGGACGGACGCATCGGCGCCATCCGGACCGCGCTCGAAGCGGCCGGGAAGAAGGACGTGACGATCATGTCCTATGCCGCGAAATACGCCTCGGCCTTCTATGGCCCCTTCCGTGACGCGGTCGGCGCGAGCGGCGCGCTCAAGGGCGACAAGAAGACCTATCAGATGAACCCGGCCAACAGCGACGAGGCGATCCGGCTGGTCGCGCGCGATCTCGCCGAGGGCGCCGACATGGTGATGGTCAAGCCCGGCCTGCCCTATCTCGACATCTGCACCCGTGTGAAGGAGACCTTCGGCGCGCCGACCTTCGCCTATCAGGTCTCGGGAGAATACGCGATGATCGAGGCGGCCGCGCGCAATGGCTGGATCGACGGCGAGGCGGCGATGCTGGAAAGCCTGACAGCCTTCAAGCGGGCGGGCTGCGACGGCATCCTGACCTATTTCGCGCCGCGCGTGGCCGGAAGGCTCCAGGCGGGCTGAACCGCTCTCCCGGGAAGCGCACCATCGGTCGCCCGCGCGGCGACCCGCTCGCCGAATCGACGGATTTCTGATAAAATATTGGGGTAGCGGAACTTTCGGAGGTCCGCGATGACCTATATTTTACCGACTTGGATCCGCGACCGGCGGCGCGCGGCGTCGGAGGAAGTCGATTCCGTCCAGTTGACGGGCGAATCTCAGGCGCGCGTGGTGGCGGCACGGCAGGCGGGGAGCCCGCGACCCGCCGACCTCGACTATTCCCCGATCTACGGCAGGGGGTCCGCGGCCCGGTCCCACGGCGCATCGAGGGCGCCGCGCTTCGACCGGGACTTGAGCCGTATCCGGGCGGTGGTTCTTCATCAGACCGCCGGCGCCACGTTCGACACCGGTCGCCAGGCGAGGCGTCTCGCCGACACGTCGCGCGACAGCGACCCCGCCCACGACCTGCGTGTAGACCGGATCTCCTGCCATTTCCTTGTCCTGCAAAGCGGCCAGGTCATCCACACCCACGACATGCGATACATCATAAACAGCGCTGGCGGCAGCAACGGCATCGACATCGAGTTCTGCGGGCGCTGGAACCACGGGACATCGTCCGCCGGGTTGCGGCTTGAGCCGCAGGCGATCAATTCCGCGCGGATGCTGATCAAGTGGCTGGCGGGAGGAATCCTGCCCAATCTCGGCCACATCTATCCGCACGGCCAGATACAGGCGCCTGACCAGAACGGCCGGCGTGGCAAGGCGCAATCCTGCCCGGGCCCGGATATCTGGGTCAATGTCGGCCTCTGGTGCACTGCAAATCTCGGCCTCAGCGCGGCCGCGGACACCTCGCTCTACCCCAATGCCACCGATGTCGACCCGGCTCAGACCAATGCGCGATGGGATCAGCACGTCGCTTTCCCGGGCTGACCAGGGCAACGGGACATCTCAGACGGGACGGATCCGGCCGCCGATCAGAACGACGTGCAAAACGCCAATGGCATCACGCCCGCACCAATTCGCCACGGCTAGCCGGAACGGGAACCTTGCTCCTTAGCGGGACGCGGCGAGAAAATCTCGCCATAGGTGTCCACCGGTCCGCCGCTGGCGAGATAATCATGCGCGATCTGCCAGGCACGCCGCGCTATCCGGTCGCGCCGCGGCGCATCGTCGAGAAGGGCGCCCACGACCTCGGGAAGATCCGAGAAATCCCAGCGGCAGGCGACATAGCTCTCGTCGTCCCGGAACAGGTCGGGGGCGGTTCGCAGATGCGACATGTCGGGCTTCAGCAGCACCGCGCCGGCGGCAATCGCCTCGATGTCCCGCCACGCGATCTCTCCGTAGCCGAACGGGCTGAAACAGATCTTCGAGCGCCGCAGCTCGGACATGAAAGCCCGTGAGGAGATCCCCGTCCCACTGGCGACGGCGAGAGGCCCGAGCCGTTCCACCGCCGCCATACCATGCCGGCGCATCTCTCCGTACCAGCCCTTCTTCTGCACGCCGCCGAGCCTTGCGTGGATGTCGATGTCCCGTTTGCCCTGCCCCGGTGGCTGTGTATCGAGCAGCAACGCCTCCAGATATGGCGCGGTCAGGAAATTCGGAGCGAGACGCAGCCGCGGCAGGATCGCGTCCGGGATGTACCAGTCGGTCGGCTCCTGCGGGCAGTCGTGGAGCCGGCCGTAGTACTCGGTGAGGTTGGTGTGGCCGTAGGTCGCGCGCAGGTGCTCGGCCGGATCGGCTAGCAGCGATTTCTTGAAGTAGAAATCGACATCGGGAAAGGTCGCGGCAAGCCGGATGTCGATATTGGCCGAGCTGTCGAGATAGGCGGTAACGGTCTCTGCCGGCAGCCCGGCGAGCAGCTGCGCGAGGCTGGCATGCCGTTCCGGCGGATCTGTCAGCCAGGATTGTGCGAGAACATGGGTGCAGTCGGACAAGCCAGCGGGCGGGCCGGAGGCGATGGCTTGGTCGGTGCTTAGAAGCCGGATTTCGACGCCGTGACGCTCCCGGAACAGGCGGGAATACGACAGGAAGGGATAGACCGAGGCATAGGCGATCCGGCTCTGTTCGAACAGGATCAGCAGCCGCCGGCCGGCTCCGGGCCCGAACGGACGCCCAAAGAAACGGTCATGAAGCTCGCGCACGACCCTTCGGCCGCGATGCGCCGAAACCTGCCGCAGAAGTGCCTTCACCGGGTCCGCTGACATCTGGTCCTGCCTCGTCCTGCGCGATTCATTCGTTTCAAATTCCATAAACCCAACGTGAGGCAACCTGCGCAAATTTCCCCGGTCTTGGCAACCGCGGCCTGCGCGATGCGGGCCGGTCCGGACTGTGGCGGCGCCCCGCCGGTCGGACCGAACAGGGCAAGCGATTGCGTGACACCTTCCGAAGAACAGCGTATGTTGTGTCGCAACCGGCCGAAGAGCGCCGGGCACGAGGCGTTACAGGCAATTCCAGGGGCAGACTCATGGACCAGATTTCCAACTTCACCCGCCGCGGTTTTCTCGTCACCGCCGGCACGGCCGCGCTCGCGGGCTGCGCCAACGGGGTCAATTCCAGCGGCGGCTACAGGATCGACCAGCGGGTCGACGCGACGCGCAGCTTCCTTTTCTCGACTTATCCGGGAACCGCCGAGCTTGAGCAGAAGGCCGCGGGCGTGCTCTACATGCCGCTGATCACCAAGGCAGGGTTCTGGGTCGGCGGCAGCTACGGCACCGGGGCGCTCCGGATCAACAACACGACGGTGGACTATTACGAGGCCCTGCAGGCCAATGTCGGGTTGCAGATCGGCGCGCAGCAATACGCCCACGCCCTGTTTTTCATGACCCCCGAGGCGCTGGAGAGCTTCCGGACCTCGCATGGCTGGTCGGTCGGGGCGGACGCGGAATACGCGCTGGTGGACCAGGGCGGCAACCTCTCGGCCGAGACGCTCACGACGCTCGAGCCGGTGATTGCGCTGGTCTTTGCCCAGGCGGGGCTGATCGCGGGCGCGACGCTGGGCGGGACGAAATATCGCCGGATCATCCCCTGATTTCCGGTCCTATTGACCGAAACCGGGGTCGGCATCGACCCAAAATGCGTATGAAACGACCGGAAATCCGGTCGTTTCACATGTTCTGGAGGCCGCCTGTCGGCTGAAACGGCAGTCTCGACCGCTTTTCCGGTCGGTTCGGCCTATGGTTTCGACCGATTTTGCGACTACCCTTGCCGTGGGTTAAGGGGTGAGGCGCGATGCTGGCCGGTTCCGACAAGATTGCACATGCGGCGACTGTGCTGGTCAGCCTCAGAACGCTGGCAATGCCGACCGGCGTGTTGGCGGGAGTTGGCGCCGCGGCAACCGGCTACCTGTCGCTGCGCGAACTGATCCGGCAATTGCCGAAGGAAGCGCGGCCTATCGCAGCGCGCGTCGAGACACGGCTGAAGGAAGCTTTGGAATCGCCTGAGCTGAGCGACGACGTTCGCGCACTGCTGCCGCAGATGATCGAGGCCAGCATGCCCGCGCCGAGGGAGATCATCGACAGAGGGATGGAGGCCGGGGACCTGGTCGAGGCCATGCTCGGGCGGCTCACGGACCGGGAACACCGGCTGCCCGCCAACCGGGACGCCTTCCGCGACATCGTCACTCCGATCCTCGACGAGTTGCTGGACGACCCGGCGCTGAGCGGGCAACTGGCCCCGGCCTTTCAGCGGGCGGTGCTGGCGCAGCTAAGGGAGACGGCGGAAAGCCTCGCGCATCTGTCGGAAACCTATGGCTCTCTCGCAAAGTCGCTGGACGAACTGCGGGAGCTGCGGCGGAGCGATCTGGTGACCCTCGCGCTGGTCTTCGAGATCGAGCGTCCGCATGCGCTGAAGGACGCCGAACTGCGTGAGCTGCTGACGTTGAAGGCGGAGGAGCATCGGCGACTGAAGGCGGAGATCGACGCGCTACCGGGGCAGTATCAGCGGCTCTCCAATATCAAGGCGGCGGCGCAAGCAGCGGCGGAGGCGTTGCGGTTCGACGAGGTCGAGGAACTGCTTTCGGCGGCGCATGCGATCGAGCTGGACGAGGCGGCACGCTCGGCCGAGCTTCGGGCCGACAACGCGCTGCTGCGTGGGCGGGTGGAACAGGCGTTCGAGCTGCTCTCGGCGGCGGCGGACTCATTCCGACCGGTCGATCCACTGGAACCGGCGCGGCGGCGGCTGCTTTACGTGAAGGTGCTCTATGATCACGGGCTGCGCTATGGCGGGCCGGGGATGGCGTTCGCGGCACGAATGGCCCGTTGGGTGATCGCGGCCTGCCCAGAAGCGGAGGAGCGGGAGCTTTGTGCTCATGCTCAAAACGCACTGGCCATTTCACTGCAAGATCTGGGCAACCGTACGGGCGGGGAGGACAGCGCGCGGCTGCTCGACGAGGCGGTCGCGGCCATTCGCGCAGCGCTGCGCGTCCACACCGAGGCTTCGCATCCGGTGCTCTCGGCGACGACGAAGAACAACCTCGCCAACGCTCTCCGCCAACAGGGAAGCCGCACCGGCGGGGAGACGGGCTTGCGTTTGCTCGCTGAAGCGATCGCGACCTATCGCGCGGCGTTGCGCGTCCGCACCGAAGCGGCGCATTCGGTGGACTGGGCGATGACGCAGAACAACCTCGCCAACGCCCTCGCTGCTCACGGAAACCGGATCCGCGGTGAGGACGGCGCACAGTGGATCGCCGAGGCAGTTGCGACTTATCGCGCGGCATTGCGCGTCTTCACCGAGGCGGCGCATCCGGTGAGTTGGGCGATGACACAGGAGAACATGGCGATCGCAGAAAAGGCGCTGGCCGAGAACGAGACGGTGGCGGCACCGCGCGCACATTTGCAGGCGGCGCTCGGGCATGTCGAGGCGGCGCTGCGGGTCTATGATCCGGCGCATATGGCTTACCGGCACGAAAAGGCGACCCGGCTGCGGCAGGAGATCATCGCGGCACTGGCGGCGCGCGACGGCGACGAGTGACACAGACTCCGGCTGATCGGTTCCAAAACAGGCCGGCATCGGCTCTAGGCAGGGGTTCGAGCCTGGCTCCATGGCGCGGGGCAGCGGCCGCAAGGCCGCCGCGCCATCGCCGGGCCGCCCCCACGGCCCGGCGATACGGTGCAGCCAGCGCATCATTCCGAGCTTTTTCGGAAACCGCACGATAAACCGCTTCATCCCACCGCCGGATCGCCGCGCCGCGGCCCGTCGATGGCGCGGCTCCGCACCCGGCGTTGGTGGAGTTCAGCCGGACGGCAACGACTTGTCCGATATCGGAACGGATCAACCGGACTCCGTATCGGCCCCCCACATGCCACGGCCATGCGCTTGCGGAATACCCGAGCCGCGTCATCCGCCCAAAACAGCGAAATATCGCTCTCAAACGCCGTTTCAAAGCGCTCACACTGCGACTTGGCGTCCTTTTTCGGCAATCCCGCTTGCGTGGAGGGGCGTGCTTTCCTAACCCGCAGGCACAATCCACAATCACAGGGATCGATTCCATGAAAGCCACACGTGCCGTTCAAAAGATCCTCGCCAATTACGAAGGCGAGACTCCCGGCGTGAAGGCCAACCTCTGCCGCATGCTGATGACCGGCAAGCTCGGCGGAACCGGCAAGATGATCGTCCTGCCCGTCGACCAGGGCTTCGAGCATGGCGCTCTGCGCTCGTTCGGCCCGAACCCCGCCGGCTATGACCCGCATTACCACTACCAGCTCGCCATCGACGCCGGGCTGAACGCCTATGCCGCGCCGCTCGCCTCGCTCGAAGCCGGATCGGACACCTTTGCCGGCCAGATCCCGACGATCTGCAAGATGAACTCCGCCAACTCGCTGATGTCCGGCACCGCCGCCAAGGACCAGGCCGTGACCGCCTCCGTGGACGACGCGCTGCGCATTGGCGCATCGGCCATCGGCTTCACGATCTACCCGGGCTCGGACGCGATGTTCGACATGTTCGAAGAGATCGTGGAGATGCGCAAGGAAGCCGCCTCCAAGGGCCTGCCGACCGTGATCTGGTCCTACCCGCGCGGCGAAGGCATCACGAAGGAGGGCGAAACCGCGATCGACGTGGACAGCTACGCCGCCCACATGGCCTGCCTGCTCGGCGCCCATATCGTCAAGATCAAGCTGCCGACCGACCACATCATGCAGGACGAGGCGCGCAAGGTGATCGAGCAGACCGGTGTCGACATCTCGACCCAGGCCGCCCGCGTCAAGCATTGCGTCGACGCCTGCTTTGCCGGCAAGCGCATCGTGATCTTCTCCGGCGGTGCCGCCAAGGGCTCCGACGCCGTCTATGACGACGCCCGCGCGATCCGCGACGGCGGCGGCAACGGTTCGATCCTCGGCCGGAACGCCTTCCAGCGCTCGCGCGAAGACGCCCTGAAGCTCTTCTCCAACCTGATCGACATCTACAAGGGCAAGGCCTGATCCTTTCCCGCCCGGATCCCGGGACGACGTACACGGGGCCCCGCAGGACTGTGCGGGGCCCCTTTTCGTGCCGGATGTGGCGCGCGGTGTTGCCGGGCGAGGGAAGGCATCACTTGCATGAGGCCCCGGCGGGCGGAAGCGGCGCGGACAGGGGGCCGGTGTGGCCCTGCCGCCTGCGGCGGAATTATCCTTTCCCGGCCCGGCGGGGTGTTGTATGCAAGGCGGCGCAATCGCGAATTCGCGCGCCAAGAACGAGGAATGCCCATGTCCGCCCTCAAGATCGAGCAAGGCTCGTCGAAACATTCGGCCTATGATCTGCGCAACCCGAATGCGGAGGTCATCGAGACCCACACGCTTGCCGTGGTGGTGGACAACGAGGCCGGTGTATTGGCGCGCGTGATCGGGCTTTTCTCGGGGCGCGGCTACAATATCGAGAGCCTCACCGTGGCCGAGGTCGACCATACCGGTCACCGCTCGCGGATCACCATCGTCACCACCGGCACGCCCGAGGTGATCGAGCAGATCAAGGCGCAGCTTGGACGGATGGTGCCGGTCTACGAGGTCCACGACCTGACGATCGAGGGGCCCTCGGTCGAGCGCGAGCTGGCGCTGCTGAAGGTCGCGGGCTCGGGCGAGAAGCGGGTCGAGGCGCTGCGGCTTGCGGATATCTTCCGGGCCAATGCGGTGGATTCGACGCTGGAGAGTTTCATCTTCTCGATTGCCGGGGCGCCGGAGAAGATCGACGCCTTTGCCGAGCTGATGCGCCCGCTGGGTCTCGTCGAGATCGCCCGGACCGGCGTCGCCGCGCTGACCCGCGGGTCGGACTAAGCCGGATCAGGGAGGCGGCGCGGCGGGGAACGCCGCCGCGATCGCCTTCGCGGCCCCCTGCCTCAGCTGCCCGCGGCCGCTTTCGCGATTGCCGGTCGGATCTTGCTTTCCAGAACCGATGTCGTGATCGGGCCGGCGAAGCGCAGCACGATCCGCCCCTGCCCGTCGATCACGAAGGTTTCGGGGCTGCCATAGACTCCCCAGTCGATCCCCGTCCGGCCCGTCGGGTCCGCACCCGAGAGCGTGAAGGGATCGCCGAGACCGTCGAGGAAGGCGCGCCCTTTCTCTTCGGTATCCTTGTAGTTCACGCCGTGGAGCGCGATTCCCTCCTCGGCGAGCTTCATCAACTGCGGGTGCTCGGCCCGGCAGGGCGCGCACCAGCTCGCCCAGAAATTCACCAGGGTGACCTCGCCCGTGCGCAGCGCTTCGTCGGTCAGCATCGGCCTGCCCGCGAATTCCACCAGATCCAGCGCAGGCGCCGGCTTGCCGATGAACTCGGAGGGAAGCGCGTTCGGATCGTCCCGTTGCATTCCGAGGAAGAACAGCGCCGCCACGCTGAGAAATATCAGCGGCGGCAGGATCAACATGAAGGAGATCTTCTTTTTCGCCTCAGCCATCGGCCTTGCCTTTCGCGGTCGCTTTCGCCTGCCGGGCCGCCTCGACCTCACGCAGGGCAGAACGGGTTTTAGCAGACTGACGCAGCGAGAGAAGCAGAAGCGCGAGCATCAACGCGATCGTGACCGCATAGGCCGAGAGCACCTCGACGGCGTATTTGCCGAGATCGGGCATCATGTCATCCGCTCCCGCGCCTGCAGCGCCTTCATCCGGCGCGCGCGCACCTCCGTCCGGGTGCGGATCAGGATCAGCAGCACGAAGAAGCCGACGAAGCCGGCGAGGCAGATCAGGAGCGGCCAGTAGAACACGTCCGACACGTTCTCTTCCTTGTCGAGCGAGAGCGACGCCCCCTGGTGCAGCCCCTGGTTCCAGAACACCAGCGCGTAGCGCGAGAGCACCGCGAAGACAGACCCGACGATGCAGAGAACGGCGGTGAGATCCGCCGCGGTGTCGTCGTTCTCGATCGCCGCCCAGAGCGCCATGTAGCCGAGATAGAACAGGAAGAGGACGAGGAAGGAGGTGAGCCGCGGATCCCAGGCCCACCAGGCGCCCCACATCGGTTGGCCCCAGATCGCGCCGGTGGCCAGCGCGATCATCGTCATCGTCGCCCCCACGGGCGCGGCGGCCTTGGCGGCGAGCGCCGAGACGTGGTGCCGCCGGATAAGCCAGATCAGCGAGGCCACAAGCATCATCAACCAGGCATTGATCGCGACCATCGCCGAGGGGACGTGGAGATAGATGATCTTCACCGTCGAGCCCTGGCGGTAGTCGTCCGGCGTGAAGAAGAATCCCCAGGCCAGCCCGACGATCAACGCCACGGTGGTGCCGGCCGCCACGAAGGGCAGCGTGGCGCCCGAGAGCGCCATGAAACGGCGGGGATTGGCATATTCCCAGAGCGAGCTGGGGCGAGGCAGCTTTTCAGACATGGCGGGGAAGGTAATCGTTCCTTGCGGCGCGCTCAACGTATCTCGGTTGCCGAATGTCAGCGCAGGTTGATGCGGATTGCCGCAGCCGAGGCGAAAGGCAGCAGCGCCAGCGTGGCCAGCGTGATGCCGCCGAGCAGCGCCAGCGGCGTTTCGAGCGGCATTCCCTGCGCGCCGCGGCGGGCGACTTCCGCGCCGAAGATCAGCGTCGGCACATAGAGCGGCAGAACGATCAGCGACAGGAGCAGCCCGCCGCGCTTGAGCCCGACCGTCAGCGCCGCGCCGAACGTGCCGATGACCGAGAGCGCCGGCGTGCCGATGGCCAGCGACAGCGTCAGCCATTTGAAACCCGGCTCGGGCAGGTTCAGCAGGACACCGAGCGCTGGCGCGGCGAGGGTGAGCGGCAGACCGGTGGTCAGCCAGTGCGCCAGCGCCTTCACGGTCGCCACGCCTTCGAGCGGGATCGGGGCGGTGGCGAGCAGTTCCAGCGCACCGTCCTCGAAATCGAGCGCGAGGATCCGGTCGAGGGAGAGGAGGCAGGAGAGCAGCGCGCCGAGCCAGAGGATGCCGGCGGCGATGGGCGACAGCGTGCCGGAATCGGGGCCGACGGCGAAGGGTGTCAGTGTCACCACGATCAGGAAGAAGGCGAGCGCCAGGCCGAAGCCGCCGCCGGCGCGCACCGACAGCGCGAGGTCACGCTTCAGCAGCGCGATCACAGGAAAGCCTCGTGGAAGGCGTCGTGGTGATCCTCTGGCGCCTCGGCCCGGAAGGGCGCAAGTTCGAGGGTCTCGCCTTCCAGCCCGAGGTCGATATGGGTGGCGACGATGGCGCTGCCCCCGGCCCCGAGATGACGGTCGACGGCGGCGGCGAAAAGCGCCACCGAGTCGGTGTCGAGCGACACGGTCGGTTCGTCGAACAGCCAGATCGGCCGCCCGGTCACCGCCATCCGCGCCAGGCCCAGCCGCCGCTTCTGCCCGGCCGAGAGGCTGCCCGCGGGGCGGGTCTCCAGCGCCTCGAGGTTGAAGTCGCGGAGCGCCGGCCGGATGTCGGACGTCCCGTGCAGCCGCGCCCAGAAGGTAAGGTTCTCGGCCACCGTCAGTACCGCCTTGTTGCCGTCGGCATGGCTGGCATAGGCTATCGCCTCCGGCCCGGGCGTGACGCTTCCCGCATCGGCCGGCTGCAACCCGGCGAGCGTCCTCAGGAGCGTCGTCTTGCCGATCCCGTTGGGGCCGCGCAGTACCAGAGCCCGGCCGGAGGGGACGTCGAAACTCACCCCTTCGAGGACGCGCATGCCGCCGCGGGTGCAGGCCAGATCGGTCACATTCATTTCCATGACGGCCGGTCTAGCGCAGGCACCGGGGGCGGGAAAGCCGAAAGGGCGTTCTCAAGCGACGGTCACGCGCGCCAGGACGTCCGTGAAATAGGCGTCCACCGCAGCCCATTCCCCGGACGAGGCGGATGGATGATCCGGAAGGCGCATGCGCTTTCTCCTTTACCCACGAAACTGCGGTCTTTTCGACCTTGTCCCTTCAGCCGACCGAGGTCCGCGGCAGAGTGCGGAGCCGCGCCATCGCCGGGCCGCGGCGCGACGATGGCGCGGCGGCCTACGGCCACTTCTTCGCGCCCAGGTGAGAGGCTCGAACACTTGCTCCGGGCCAATGGCAACCTTCTTCGGGACAGATCAACCGGAGCCCGTATCGGGCCCCGCTCCCTCCACCGGCAGCGCCAGCACCGCCGCGGCGAGACGCCGGCTCTCCGCGAGCAGCACGTTGTAGGTGCGGCAGGCGGAGGCGGTGGACATCAGCTCGACGCCGATCCCGGCGCTTTCGAGCGCCGTCCGCATCGCAGTCGGGATCGGGACCATTTCCGGGCCGGTGCCGATCAGGACGAAATCGATCTCGCCGGCCAGCGCCATGATCGCATCGACATCCGCGAACCCGCCCCAGGCATGGATGCCGGAGCGCGAGACGACGAGGCTGCCCGAATGGACTTCGCCACCGAGGCGGAAGAAGCCGGGGCCGTAGCTGTCGAACGGCGTGCCGTCCTCATAGGTGACCTGTTCGAGATCCATGGCCCCTCCCGGAGCTCAGCCGCGATCAAGCATCGATATTTGCGTATTGCGTGCCGCCACCCTGGCTGGGCTTGGACCAGTCGCGCTTGACGCCGAGCCAGAGCAGGATCGGCGAGGCGACGAAGATCGAGGAATAGGTGCCGACCACGATGCCCCAGATCATCGCGAAGACGAAGCCGCGGATCACGTCGCCGCCGAGCACGTAGAGCGCGACGAGCGCCAGGAGCGTGGTGCCCGAGGTCATGACCGTCCGGCTCATGGTC
Source organism: Tropicimonas sp. IMCC6043 (assembly GCF_004146235.1). Classification (GTDB taxonomy): domain Bacteria; phylum Pseudomonadota; class Alphaproteobacteria; order Rhodobacterales; family Rhodobacteraceae; genus Tropicimonas. The sequence goes on from NZ_SELO01000006.1 coordinate 123,907, forward strand.
TCGTTGATCGAGATGTTGAGCACGTCCGTCAAAGCTTTCTGCTTGTAGCGCCGCAGGTTCTCCCGCACCCGGTCGAAGACGATCACGGTGTCGTTGATCGAATAGCCGACGATGGTCAGCAGCGCGGCGATGATCGTCAGGTCGAAGCGGATCTGAAGCAGGCAGAAGATGCCGATCGTCAGGGTCACGTCATGGATGAGGGCCGCCACCGCGCCGATCGAGAACTGCCACTCGAAGCGGAGCCAGATGTAGAAGAGCACCGCCGCGATGGCGAGCACTACCGCCTCTATGGCGGTCCGGATCAGCTCGCCGGAGACCTTCGGGCCGACGCTTTCGACCGAGGGAAAGGTGATTGCCGGGTCGATCGCCTTAAGGGCGGATTCGAGCGCCGAAATCGTCTCCTCGGTGATCGCCTCGTGGCCTTCCTGCTGCTGGATGCGGATCTGTGCCACGTGCTGGTCGGCGTCGAACGACGCGTCGAACACCTCGGTGATCGAGACGTCGCCGAGATCGAGCGGCGCGATCGCCTGCCGGTAGGCGCCGACATCGACAGCCTGGGTCGACTCGGTCCGGATCGTCGTGCCGCCGAGAAAGTCGATGCCGAAATTGAGCCCGACGGCGAAGAACAGCACCACCGAGGCGACCATCGCCAGCGCCGAGGCGCCGAAGGTGAGGTGCCAGCGCTTGAAGAAATCCCAGTTGGTTTCGCTGGGGACGAGTTTCAGTCGCATCTCAGACCTCGATGGTTTTCGGGCGCCGGCGCTCGAACCAGCTCACGATCAGGAGCCGCGTGATGTAGATCGCGCAGAAGACCGAGGTGAGGATGCCGAGGCCGAGGGTGACGGCGAATCCGCGGACGGGACCCGAGCCGAGCGCGAACAGGATCGCGGCGGTGATGAAGGTGGTGATGTTGGCGTCGAGGATCGCCGAGAGCGCCTTCTCGTAGCCGAGCTCGATCGCCCGCGACGGACCGCGGGCGGTCTTGAGCTCCTCGCGGATGCGCTCGAAGACCAGCACGTTGGCGTCGACGGCCATACCGATGGTGAGCACGATGCCGGCGATGCCGGGCAGGGTCAGCGTGGCGCCGATGATCGACAGGAGGCCGAAGATCAGCCCAACGTTGATGATCAGCGCGATATTGGCGAAGAGGCCGAAGAGCCCGTAGGAGAGCGCCATGAAGACCAGCACCGCGACGAAGGCGACGAGGGTGGCGACGCGCCCGGCCTCGATGCTGTCCTGGCCGAGTTCCGGCCCGATGGTCCGTTCCTGAAGGAAGGTCATCTCGGCGGGCAGCGCGCCGGCGCGCAGCAGCACGGCAAGCTGTGTCGATTCCTCGATGGTGAAATTGCCGGTGATGATGCCCGAGCCGCCGGCGATGTGGTCCTGGATCGTCGGCGCCGAGATCACCTCGTTGTCGAGCACGATGGCGAAGGGCGAGCCGATATTCTCGGCGGTATAGTCGCCGAACTTGCGCGCGCCGGTTGGGTCGAAGCGGAAACTCACCGCCGGCCGGCCGTTCTGGTCGAAGCTCGGCTGGGCGTCGGTCAGGTCCTCGCCGGAGACGACGTAGTCCGACTCGAGAATGTAGTAGGTGCCCGCCTCGTTCATCGACGGGGCGATGAAGTTGCGCGGGCCGGGCTCGGCCGTGGCATCGGACGTGCGAGACACGACGCCGTGGAAGGTGAGCTTCGCGGTCTGGCCGATCAGGTCCTTGAGCTCCTGCGCCGAGCCGAGGCCGGGCACCTGGATGATGATCCGCGTCTCGCCCTGGCGCTGGATCGAGGGCTCGCGGGTGCCCGCCTCGTCGACCCGGCGGCGGACGATCTCAAGCGACTGGCGCAGGGTGCGGTCGTCGGTTGCGGTCTTTTCCGCGTCCGAAAGGGAGACGATGAGGACGTCCCCCTGCCCCCGGACCTCGATGTCGTTCGACCCCGCGCCGGCGATGCTCACGATCGGGCGGGAGATCTCGCGGACCGCCGCGATCGCCTCGGCCATCGCCTCGGGATTGGCAATGCGCACATGCAGCTCGTCGGCCGGGCCATCGACGCGGCGGATCGAGCCCACCGTGTCGCGCTTCTCGCGCAGCACGTCGCGGACCTCCGGCCAGTAGCCGTTCATCCGGTCTGCATAGACATCCGCGACCTGGACGTCAGCGAGCAGATAGGCGCCGCCGCGCAGGTCGAGACCGAGATTGACGAGACCAGACGGCATCCAGGAGGGCCAGCCGGCGGCGGCTGCCGCGAGCTCCGGCGTCTCGCCTGCAGCGTCGATCTGCTTGATCGCGTCGTTGTGGCTCTCGACCCGGCCGTAGAAGAGGTTCGGAACCGCCATGAATAGGATGAGGGCGGTGAACCCCCAGATCACGACGCGTTTCCAGGTGGAAATCTGAAGCATGTGAGGGAAGACCCTTCAGCGTGAAGCGGGCCTCAGCCCTCGGAGGCGGGCTCGGTCTTGCTCAGCACCTGGGCGACGGTGTTGCGCACGATGCGCACCTTGGTGCCGTCGGCGATCTCGACTTCCAGTTCGCCATCGTCCTTGACCTTCGAGACCTTGGCGATGATGCCACCCTGGGTCACGATCTGGTCGCCCCGGCGCAGTTCGGAGACCATCTTCTGGTGCTCCTTCACCTTTTTCTGCTGCGGACGGATCAGCAGCAGATACATGATCGCGAAGATCAGGATCAGCGGCAGGAACTGCATGATGGCGCCACCAGCGCCGCCTCCGGCGGCCTGTGCGTAGGCAGGCGTTGCGAACATGGAAAGATACCCCTCGAGTCGGATGCAGGCCCGTGCGGGCCCTCGGAATTGCGCGGAACCTATGTGCGCGGGCCGGCAATGACAAGGAGAGACCGGGCGGGATCGGCGCATCGTGCCGCGCCGCGCCCCGGGACGGCCGGTGAGTGCAGCCGGAAGGCGCCGGTCTTCACCTGGCCAACTCGGGGACAGCGCTCCTGCGGCACGGTGCGCCGTGGCACCGCCCCTTGAGCCGGACCGCGCCGACCGGCATCCTCGCCCGGTGACACCCGACGATTCGACACTCACCCATCAGGGCATGACGCTTGCCACGCGGCAGGCCGGCCGCGTGCTCGTCATCGGGTGCGGCGCCATCGCGCGCGAGATCCTCGCGCTGCGGCATGCGAATGGCTGGGACCATCTCGACCTCACCTGCCTGCCTGCGATCTACCACAACCACCCCGAGAAGATCGCCCCGGCGGTCGCGGCGCTGATCGAGGCGAAGCGCGCCGAGTATGGCACGATCTTCGTCGCCTATGCCGATTGCGGCACCGGCGGGCAGCTTGCGGAGACCTGCGCGCGCCATGGCGTGGAGATGATCGCCGGCCCGCATTGCTATTCCTTCTTCGAGGGCAATGACGCCTTTGCCGCCCGCACCGGCGACGAGATCGACTGCTTCTATCTCACCGATTTTCTCGCACGGCAGTTCGACGCTTTCGTCTGGCGGCCGCTCGGCCTCGACCGTTACCCCGAACTGCGCGACACCTATTTCAAGCATTACCGCCGGCTGGTCTATCTCGCGCAGACAGACGACCCGGCGCTCGACGCGACGGCGCGGGCCTGTGCCGACCGGCTGGGGCTCGCCTATGAGCGCCGGCTGACCGGCTATGGCGATCTCGAACCGGCGCTGGCCGGAGTGGCCGGATGAACCGGACCGGCGCAGAAATCCTGTCGTTATCATACTGAAAAGAAAATATTTTCGAGGTCCGCCATGCATCTGCCCCTGACGATCGCTCTCGCTCTCCTGACGGCCTCTGCCGCTGCGGCCCAGGAGGGACCCTCCTTTGACTGCACGAAGGCCGGAAGCTCCACCGAGACACTCATTTGTTCCGATGACGGCCTGGCCGCGCTGGACCGGCGCGTCGCCGGGCGCTATGCCGCCGCGCGAGCGGCGGCGGGCGACGGGGCAGCGGCGGACGAGTTGCGCGCCGTCCAGCGTGGCTGGATCAAGGGCCGCGACGCCTGCTGGCAGGCCACGGACCTGCGCGACTGCGTGGAGGCTTCCTATCTCCGCCGCGAGGCGGAGCTCGTGACGCAATGGATGCTCGAGGCGCCGACCGGCACGGCCGTCTGGACCTGCGGCGACACCCCACCCGAGAAGGTGGTGACGGTGTTCTTCGACACCACGCTGCCGAGCCTGCGCTTCGAAAGCGGCGAGTCCGTCGACAGCGGAACGCTGGTGCGCACGGCGTCGGGCGCGAAATACGAGGGCAGCTTCGGCCGCTCGATCTGGATGAAGGGCGACACGGCGCGCTATCGCGGCCCTGATCCGGACGGGACCGAAGTGACCTGCGTTCTCGCGTCCGAAGAGTAACGGCCCGTCTACCGGCGAGCGGCCCGCGGGCGCGTGACCGGGCGGCGCAGCCTGGCCAATGGCGACGCGCCTTCCCGGTTTGGCGCGATTCCCTGAAAAGTGACGCAACTCCGCCACTTTCCCGCCTCGGTTGTCTGCGAAGACAAGGAATTGCCTCCTTCAACACAAGTCGAGGTCACAGAAATGAACAGGTTTCAGATGTTCCGGAGAGACGAGACCGGGTCTCTCTCCATCGAATTCGTTATGTGGTTGCCTGTCTTTGCTTTCCTGCTTGTTCTTGCAGGCGATGCCACGATGGCATTCATGAACCAGAGCCGGATGTGGCAGGTGTCCCGCGAGACGGCGCGAATCGTGTCCCGTTACGGCATGGACGAGCTCACGGCCGAAGCCTATGCCGCGAAACTCGCCACCATGCAGGCGACCGTCCCCACGGTCGACGTTTCCTTCGCGTCGGCCAAGGTCCAGGTCGAGATGACCATGCCGCTTGCCGCAATGGCGCCGTTCGGCCTGCTCGACTTTGCCATGTCCAATGACATCACCGTCACGGTCACCCATGCCATGGAGCCAATCTGATGCACCGCTTCGGCCTTCTGCTTCGGCGCTTCCTCCGCAGCGAGTTCGGCGGCGGAACCATTTTCTCGATCTACGCTCTCGTGACCTTCATCGCCCTTCTGGGGATCATGCTCGACCCCACCAATGCATGGCTGAACCGGACACGGATCACCGCCACGAGCGACATCGGCGCCCATGCGGGCGCGGTCGCCCTTGCCAAGGGAGGCGGCCTGCCGGAGGTGAAGCTCGCAGTCCAGGAGGCAGTCGAGGACAATCTGCCCAGAGGCATCTTCGGCAAGGTTCTCGACACCAGCACCGACGTTGCGCTTGCCCATTACGACCCCTACTCACGGAAATTCGACAATAACAGCGCAGTCGATCCCAACGCTGTCGTGGTCTGGCTCGAACGATCGCGCGATCGCCAGAACCCGATGTATACCTTCCTGCTCAAGTTTGCCGGGCTCGGCGCTTTCGAGACCGAAGCGCTCAGCGTCGCGGTCTTCGACATCAACGCCAAGTGCAAGCCGACCGAGGGCATCTACGCCAGGGGCAAGGTCACGCTGACGACCCAGGCGAGGATCGGAGAGGGCTATTGCCTCCACTCCGAGTCCTATGTCTGGCTGCCGCAGCAGAACGAGTTCGAACAGAACACCTGGGTCTCGATGCCCAACCTCGCTCTTTGCGAAGACAAATGTGTTGAATCGGCGAACCCGGGCATCAACCCGATCGAAAGCCACCAGATCCTGCCTGACCTTCGCCAGTGGGTCCTCGACACCTATGCCGATTTCAACAGCGCGAGCTCGGCCGCGAAGACCGAGTTCTTCAAGGATGTGGCCCTGGGAGATGTGCAAGAGTTGAGAGATGACGGGATCATCGGCCCGACCGAAACCGCTCCTCCCGTCGGCACCGTGATCAACCTCACCCCGGACCAGTTCCACGGCCTGGAGCGCCTGCCCAATGGCCTGGTCTACAACGTGCAGTGCTCGCCCGGCGGCAACGGCGAGAAGACCCGGCTGACATTCAACGGCACGACCGCGCAGATGGAGAAGGTCGCCCTGGTCACCAATTGCAGCCTCGACTTCCAGGACGGCTCGCGGCTGATCGGGTCGGTCATCGTGACGACGCGGGAGCTTGCCACCGCGACGGTGACATCCGGCTCTTCTGTGACCGTGGCCGACCCCTCTCTGTCCTGCGGCGCAGGCGAGCGGACCTGGGTCATGGCGCTCTCCGACGTCAACGTACCGGCCGAATTCGTGATGTCGAACCTGACGATGGTCGTCGATGGCAATGTGGACATCGCGTCGGCCACCTCGGCCTCGGCGACCTCAATGGGCCTGTCGATCTGGGCGACCGGCCGGGTGTCGATCGCCTCGCAGCACGGATTTTCGACCTGCCCGAACCAGGACGACTACCTCACTCCCGTCGCAAAGTTGCTGCGCCTCGTCGACCCCGAGTCGAGCGAAGTGACCAAGGTCGTGTCCATGGGCGGTTGAGACGCCCTGGCGTCGGCGCCGGGGTATGGACCGACCCCGGCGCCGGCACCTGCTTTCTCAGCCTATAGCCTTTTCCGACAGGAGCCGGACCCGTTCCACCATCGCCCGGAGCCCGTTGGAGCGCTGAGAGGACAGATGTTCGTCGAGCCCCAGCCGCGCGAGTTCGGCCGGGGCATCGACCTTCAGGACATCGGCCACCGACAATCCCGAATAGAGCGCCCTCAGGATCGCGATTAACCCGCGGACGATCATCGCGTCGCTGTCGCCGCGGAAGGTGAAGAGCGCGTCGGCCCCCTGCCCGTCGATCTCCGGCACCAGCCAGACCTGGCTGGCGCAGCCCTCGACCCGGGTCGCCGGAACCCGCAGCGACTCCTCCAGCGGCTGCATCGCCTTGCCGAGGTCGATCACATGCCGGTAGCGCTCCTCCCAGTCGTCCAGGAAGTCGAAGGTTTCGACGATTTCCTCGAAGGCATCCTGCGCCATGGCGGTCACTCCCTTGCTGGCCCCTCGTTCTAGGGCGGGGCCGGCCATTCGTCCAGCCTGCTCCCGGCCGGCCCCGCGCAGGCTTTTCAAGCCTCTTGCTTTTCGCTAAGCCGTAGGCCGAGACAGCGGGTTGGCGAGGACAAACCATGAAAACACAAATCGTTGCCATCAGCCTGGCGGTCCTGGTCCTGGCCGGCTGCTCGTCCCGCTACAATCCGGTCAACTGGAGTTGGTTCGGCGGCAGCCGCTCGGAGGCGAGCCTGGCGCCGCGCGGCGGCTTCCCGTCCGATGTCGACCCGCGCCCGCTGGTGAGCCAGGTCGTCTCGATGCAGGTCGACCGGGTGCCCGAGGGTGCGGTGGTGACCGCTGTGGGGCTGCCGCCCACGCAGGGCTGGTGGGCCGCCGGCCTGGTCTCGCGCTACGAGTCGGAGGCGGGAAGGATCGCCGCGAAGGACGGGGTGATCGAGCTGGAATTCCGCATCCTGCCCCCCGCCAAGCCGCAGAATGTCATCAACGAGGCGTCGCGCGAGGTCAGTGCGGGCATCTACCTGTCCAACCAGACGCTGGCCGGGGTGCGCCGGATCACCGTCATCGGCCAGAACAACCAGCGGACATCGAACCGCTGAGCCGACGGGTTTCCGGGCCTCAGAGCTCGATCACCCGCACGCTCGATCCCTGTGCCGCCAGCGCCACCTTGCCCTCGCAGAGCCGCAGCGCGTCCGCCCCGAAGACTTCCTGACGCCAGCCCTTCAGCGCCGGCACGTCTCGACGCCCCGCAGCGATCATGTCGAGATCGGCCGAGGTCGCGATCAGCTTCTGCGCCACCGAGGACGTCTCGGACTTGGCCTTCAGAAGCACCCGCAACAAATCCGCCAGTGCCGGGTTCACCTGCATGGCGTCGCGCGACATGTCGGGCTCCGGGAAATCGGCCGGATCGGTCTCCAACCCGGCTTCGATCGCCGCCAGGATGCCATCGGCAACCGGCCCCTTGCGCGCCTCGCGCAGCAAGAGCCGCGACTTGCCGAGATCCTGGACGCTCTTCGGCTTGGTCGAGGCGAGTTCGAGCATCGCGTCGTCCTTGAACACCCGGTTGCGCGGGATATTGCGCTCCTGCGCATGGACCTCGCGGAACCGCGCCAGTTCCCGCACGATGGCGAGGAAGCGGCCAGAGTTGGTGCGCGTCTTGACCCGACGCCAGGCCTCGTCGGGCGAAACGATGTAAGTCTCCGGGTGGGTCAGGACCGACAGCTCCTCGGCCAGCCAGTGGGTTCTGCCGGTCTTTTCGAGCTCCGCCGCAAGATATTCGTAGATCACCCGAAGATGGGTGACATCGGCCAGCGCATAGCTCTTCTGAGCGTCAGAGAGCGGCCGGCGCGACCAGTCGGTGAAGCGCGAGGTCTTGTCGACCGTGCCGCGCGCGATCTTGCGCACCAGTGTCTCGTATCCGACCTGCTCGCCGAAGCCGCAGACCATCGCCGCGACCTGGGTGTCGAAGAGCGGCTCGGGGAAGACGCCGGCATCATGGAAGAAGATCTCCAGATCCTGCCGGGCGGCGTGGAAGACCTTGACCACGGAGGTATCGCGGAAGAGCGCATAGAGCGGTTCCAGTGACAGCGCCTCGCCCGCCTCGATCGGGTCGATCAGCACCGCCTCGCCGTCGCCCGGCAGCGCGGCCTGGATCAGGCAGAGCTTGCTGTAATAGGTCCGCTCGCGGAGAAACTCGGTGTCCAGCGTCACGTAGGATCCGGCCATCGCCGCCTCGCAGAAGGCCGCGAGATCCTCGGTCGTCGTCAATGTCCGCATGCAATCGTCTCTTGTTCTGCTTGGCCCGGATGGCCTGACTGCCCGTTCCGGTCTCATAGCCGCTTCGAGCGCGGTTTGAAAGCTCAGGGCAACCAGACCGGCCGCCGGTCTCCCGCCGCGTATCGCCGCAGAACCGCCGGGTAGAGCCTGTGCTCCATGGTGAGCACGCGGGCGGCGAGGCTCTCGGGCGTGTCGCCGGGCTCGACGGGCACACGGGCCTGGCCGAGGATCGGGCCGTCGTCGAGTTCGGGCGTGACCTCGTGGACGGTGCAGCCATGCTCGGTATCGCCCGCCTCGAGCGCCCGGGCATGGGTGTGCAGGCCGCGATATTTCGGCAGCAGCGAGGGGTGGATGTTGAGCATCCGCCCCTGCCATTGGCCGACGAAGCCCGCGGTCAGCACCCGCATGAAACCGGCGAGGCAGATCATGTCGGCGCCGTGGCCCAGGATGATGTCCTGCAGCGCTGCCTCGAAGGCCGGGCGGTCCTTGCCGAAGGGGCGATGGCTCAGCGCGGCCGTGGGCACGCCGCGGGCCGCCGCCTTGGCCAGACCGACGGCCTCCGGGTCATTCGAGGCAACAAGGCAGGGCATGGCCGGGTGGCCCGGCTCTTCCATCGAGTCGAGCAGCGCCAGCATGTTGGAACCGCTGCCGGAAATAAGAATGGCGACGCGCCTCAAGAGAGCGCCCCGCTATAGGAGACGCCCGCGCCGGGCACCACTGTCCCGATCCGGTGCACCGTCTCGCCTTCCTCCGCCAGAAGCGCCGCCAGCGCATCGGCGCGAGAGGGCTCCACGACGAGCACCATGCCGATGCCGGCATTGAAGGTCTTGAGTAGCTCGGCACGCTCCAGCCCGCCCGCCTCCGCCAGCCAGCGGAAGACCGGCGGCAGCGTCCAGGACGAGAGGTCGACCGCGGTGCCCAGCCCCTCGGGCAGAACCCTCGGCAGGTTCTCGGTCAGCCCGCCGCCGGTGATATGCGCCAGCCCGTGCACCCCGCCGGCCCGGATCGCGGCAAGCGCCGGGCGGACATAGATCCGGGTCGGCGCGAGAAGCGCCGCGCCGAGCGGACCGTCGGCGAAGGGCGCGGGCGCGTCCCAGGCGAGCCCTTCGCGTTCGACGATCCTGCGGACCAGCGAATAGCCGTTGGAATGGACGCCGCTCGAGGCGAGCCCCAGCAGCACGTCGCCCTCGGCCACTCCTGCCGGAAGCGCCGCGCCGCGCTCCATCGCGCCGACCGAGAAGCCCGCGAGGTCGAAATCCTCCGCCGCATACATGCCCGGCATCTCCGCCGTCTCGCCGCCGATCAGCGCCGAACCGGACTGCCGACAGCCTTCGGCGATGCCCTCGACCACCTGCGCCGCGCGCTCCACGTCGAGCGCGCCGCAGGCGAAATAGTCGAGGAAGAAGAGAGGTTCGGCGCCCTGGCAGACGAGGTCGTTGACGCACATGGCGACGAGGTCGATGCCGACGCCGGAGACGAAGCCTGTGTCGATGGCAATCTTGAGCTTGGTGCCGACGCCGTCGGTCGCGGCCACCAGCACCGGATCCACATAGCCCGCCGCCTTCAGGTCGAAGAGCCCTCCGAAGCCGCCGAGCCCGGCCATGACGCCCGCCCGGTCGGTTGATTTCGCCGCCGGCTTGATCCGCTCGACGAGCGCGTTGCCCGCATCGATATCCACGCCCGCCTGGGCATAGGTGAGGCCGTTCTTCCGCTCCGCCATGGCGACTCCCGCTGATTTTGGCCCCGCATAGCGCAAGCCGCGGGGAAGGTCCACGCAGGTGCCGACCGGCGCTTGACCCCGCCCCGCCGCGCTCCTATTCACATGGGCCGAGGGGCCTGTAGCTCAATTGGTTAGAGCAGAGCGCTCATAACGCTTTGGTTGCGGGTTCAAGTCCTGCCGGGCCTACCAATCCCCTGCTCAGACAATCACCGGTTGTTCCGTTCGCTGAATGGCGGGAAATCGGCCTCGACTGGGTGCGGAGCCGCGCCGTTGCCGGGCCGCGGCGTGGCGGTCCGACGGTGGGCCGACGCGCTTTATTGCGAGGATTCCGAATAAGATTAGGACGATGCGCTGGTTCCACCGTATCGCCGGGCCGTGGGGGCGGCCCGGCGACGGCGCGGCGGCCTGCGGCCGCAGCTTCGCGCCGTGGCACCGAGCTCGTTGACTCGCCTACCCCTTCAGATTCGCATTCGCGAACGCGCCGAGCGCCTGGTAGTCGGCATAGATCGCCTCGTAGGCCGCATGGGCCTCGGCGTTCGGCGTGAAGGTCTTCTCGATCGGGCTCAGCATCGCCGCCTTGGCCGCCTCGATGCCGTCATGCGCGCCGGCCGCCGTCGCCGCGAAGATCGCCGCGCCGCGGGCGCAGGCCTGGTCGGATTCCACGACATGGATCTCGCGATTCATCACGTCGGCGCAGACTTGGCTGATGAGGTCCGACTTGCGGGCGATGCCGCCGATGGCGACGATCTTCTTGACCGGGATGCCCTCGCTCTCGAAACGCTCGACAATGGCGCGGGAGCCGAAGGCCGTGGCCTCGACCAGCGCCCGATAGACCGAGGGCGCGGTGGAGCCGAGGTGCAGCCCGCCGATCATCGCCCGCACCGTCTGGTCGGCATCCGGCGTGCGCCGGCCGTTGAGCCAGTCGAGCGCGCGCTCGCCGAACGCACCCGGCGGCAGCGCGGCAGCCTCCTTCTCGAGCGCCGGCAAGAGCGAGCCCTTGCTGCCGCGCTCGGAGCGGCCCCAGGAGAGCAGGCTCTCGAACCAGGCGAAGACGTCGCCGAAGGAGGACTGCCCGGCCTCGAACCCGATCTGGCCCGGCATGACGCTGCCCGGCACCTGGCCGCAGATGCCGTGGACCAGCGTGTCGCCGACCTCCTCGGGTGGCGCCACGAGGATGTCGCAGGTCGAGGTGCCCATGACGCGCACCAGCGAATAGGGCTCGATGCCGGCGCCGACCGCGCCCATGTGGCAGTCGAAGGCGCCGACGGCGACGGGGATGCCGCTCGGGATGCCGAAACGGCCGGCCCATTCCGGTGTCAGCATGCCTGCGACCTGGTCTGAGGTGCGGGTCTCGGTGAAGAGCGGCGTCGTCAAGTTGCCGAGCACAGGGTCGAGCCGTGTGAGCCAGTCGCGATCGGGCAAGCCGCCCCAATCTGGATGCCAGAGCGCCTTGTGACCGGCCGCGCAGCGGGAGCGGACGACCTTCGAGGCGCTGTCGACACCGGTCAGCAGCGCGGGGATGTAGTCGCAGAGCTCGACCCAGTTGGCGGCGGCACGGAAGACCTTGGAGTTGCTCCGGCCGACATTCAGGATCTTTGCCCAGTACCATTCGGAGGAATAGATCCCGCCGACATAGCGGATATAGTCGGTGACCCCTTCCTCGGCGCAGAGCGCGTTGATCTCCTCGGCCTCGCGGGTCGAGGTGTGGTCCTTCCAGAGGATGCACATCGCGTCCGGATCGGTGGTGAACCCCTCCTTCAGCGCCAGGGCGGCGCCGTCATCGGCCACCGGAAGCGGCGAGGAGCCGGTCGTGTCGACGCCGATCCCGACGATCTCGGGCGTGCCGTCACAACCGGCGATCGCGTCGCGCACGGCGGCGACCATCGCCTCCATGTAGTCGGCGGGGTGCTGGCGATACTGCTGACGCGCCGGGTTGCAGAAGCGCCCTTCCATCCAGCGGGGATACTCGGCCACGCCCGAAGCAATCTCCGCACCGTCGGTAGCGCGCACGACGACGGCGCGCACCGAATCGGAACCGAAATCGAGACCGAGCACGTGGGTGTTGCTGGTCGCCTGCATCGCTGAATCTCCTCCGCTGCGCGAGAATGCCCCACTCCAACGGAGCCGGTCGTCGCCGACGGACCCCATTTGCATGGACAATTCTACTTGACCTCCCGGACGGGGTTTCCTTCCAATCCCCGTCGTCAGGGTGTAGATTAAAAATCGTACCGCGCGACCTCAATATCTCATCCCGCTACAGACATGGACAATTCCACTTCGCTCGATCCCTCACAGGACCCGCAGGTCCAGCGTCTCATTTCCAGGCTCAACCACGGCGAGACGCCCTCGCCGGACGATACCCGGATGGCCTCGCTGTTCCCGGGCTTCCGGTTCGACGTGCGCCTCGTTGCCGGGATCACGCCGATCGAGAAGGACGGGCCGCTGGACTTTTTCATCGACCGGCCGAACGGTATGCGCGGCTGGATCGTCAACCTGACGGTCGAGGGCACGGGCCAGGTCTTCGAGGGGGCGCATGGCTTCACCGTCTCGCCCGGCGACTTGCTGCTCTTCCCGCCCGGCGTGCCGCATTACTACGGCCGTGCCGAAGAAGCCTCGAAATGGTGGCACCGCTGGATCTACTTCCAGCCGCGGGCTTTCTGGAAACCCTGGCTGGACTGGAACCAGAAGATCGACGGGGTGCATGTGCTGCGCCACCGTGACGAGGCCAAGTTCAGCGAGCTGTTCCGGCTCTTCGTCGAGGTCGACACCTGGTCGCAGCGGGCCGACGCGCTGTCGCTCGACCTCGCCTTCAACCGGCTCGAGCACATCCTGCTCTCCTGCGCCCGGCAGGACAGGGACGCGCGGAACTCGCCGGTGGTGGTGGACGAGCGGGTGCTGGCGGCCTGCACGCTGATCTCGCAGAACCTCGCCAAGCCGATGGGCGTGCAGGAAGTGGCCGAGCATGTCTGCCTCTCGCCGTCGCGGCTGTCGCATCTCTTCCGGAAATACATGGGCACCGGCGTGGTGCAATGGCGCGACGCGCAGCGGGTGCAGTTTGCCATGCAGCTCCTCAGGATCACCAACATGCCGATCAAGTCGATCTCGCAGATGGTGGGCTATGACGACGCGCTCTATTTCTCGCGCGTCTTCCGCCGGCACACGGACATGAGCCCGCGGCGGTTCCGGGACCGGCACGGCGACGTTCTACCCGACGGCGAGAAGACCCGCGCGGCCGTGGTCCGGTCACTGGACCTGCCGGGGGAGTGAGGCGGCTTCCGAGTGCGGAGCCGCGCCATCGACGGGCCGCGGCGCGGCGATCCGGCGGTGGGTCGGGGCGGTTTATGGTGAGGACTCCGAAAAAGCTCGTCGCGATGCGCTGACGGCGAGGTATCGCGGGGTCGTGGGGGCGGCCCGACGATGGCGCGGCGGCCTGACGGCCGCTGCTTCGCACCTGCTCTCGGCAAGAAGGTCTTCGACTACCGAAGCTCGTATCGGCCTCAGCTCGCCAGCACGTTCCGGAACAGCCAGGGATCGCTCTCGTCGATGTCTTCGGGAAACTGCGCCCAGCGGTCCTGGAGCGGTGTCCAGTCGGTGTAATGCGCCTCCACCGGGCCGAGATAGGGGCGCTGCACCTCGAGGCAGCGGACATGGTCCATCTCGTCGGTCTCGACGATCCCGGCCTCGGGGTTCTCCAGCGCCCAGACCATCCCCGCCAGCACCGCCGAGGTAACCTGTAGCCCGGTCGCGTTCTGGTAGGGCGCAAGTTCGCGCGCCTCCTCGTTGGAAAGCCGCGAGCCGTACCAGAGCGCATTCTTCGCGTGGCCGTAGAGAAGCACGCCCAACTCGTCGATGCCCTCGACGATCTCGTCCTCGGCGAGGATGTGGTGCCGCTCCTGCTGGCGGCCCGAGCCGAACATCTCGTGCAGGCTCAGCACCGCATCGTCGCAGGGGTGATAGGCATAGTGGCAGGTCGGGCGGAACTCCGGCGCGGCGGCGTCGCCGACCGTATAATAGTCAGCGATCGAGATCGCCTCGTTATGGGTCACGAGGAAGCCGAATTGCGGCCCCGGCGTCGGGCACCAGCTGTGCACCCGGGTGATCGCGCCCGGCCGTTCGAGCCAGATCGCCGCCTGGCAGCCCGTCTCGTGCCTGTGGCCGTTCTCCGGAAACCAGGTCTCATGCGTGCCCCAGCCAAGCTCGGCCGGCTGGAACCCCTCCGAGATGAAGCCCTCGACCGACCAGGTATTGACGAAAAGGCCACGCGCCCGCGGCACCCGGCGTGCCTGCGTGTCCCGCTCGGCGATATGCACGCCCTTGACGCCAAGGGACTGCATGAGCCCGGCCCAGCCCGCGCGATCGGTGGGCATCGGAACATCGCGCCCGAGATCGCCCGCAAGCGTCATCAGCGCCTCCTTGACGAACCAGCTGACCATGCCAGGGTTCGCGCCGCAGCAGCTGACGGCCGTCGTCCCGCCCGGGTTTCGCGCCTTCTCGTCCCGCACCACCTGGCGCAACGCATAGTTGGTGCGGGCGGCGTTGTCGGTGGTGCCGAAGTAATACCCCGCCCAGGGCTCGACCACGGTGTCGATATAGAGCACGCCGAGCTCGCGCATGAATTTCATGATGTCGAGCGAGGACGTGTCGACAGAGAGGTTGACGCAAAAGCCGCGCCCCTCGGCAAAGAGCGTGCCCAGGACCTCGCGGTAGGTCTCCTTCGTCAGCTCCACCTGCAGGTGGTTGAGATTGTGCTGACGCAGGAAGCCGGCCTTCGTCGGGTCGGGCTCGATGATCGTGAGCTTCGCGGCGTCATAGTCGAAATGGCGCTCGATCAGCGGCAGCGTGCCCTTGCCGATGGAGCCGAAGCCGATGAGGACGATCGGCCCGTCAATGCGGCCGTAATTCGGGTATTCCCGTTCCATCTGCGTCTCCTATTGGTTTGTCTGCGCCTGCTGGCATTGGACGCGCCTCTGCCGGGGCACCGGAGGCGGCCCTTCCCCCTTGCCGGGGCGCGGTCGTCCCCGCTCAGCGATAGGCGACCAGTTGGCCCTTCGTCGTCACCAGATAGAGCGTGCGATTCACCACCACGGGGTTGGTCGTCGCGCCTCCGGGGATCTCCACGGCCGAAATCAGGCTTCCATCGCGCGGATTGAAGCTGCGGATATAGCCGTCATCCGAGGCCACGATCAGCCGGTTGCCGGCAAGGACGGGGCCGTAATGGGCGTAGACGTCGCGATAACGGCGCGGCCGCTGCGACTTGAAGCCCGGCAGGTCCACCGCCCAGATCACCTCGCCGGTCGAGGCGTTGAGCCGGACCAGCTGCTCCAGGTCGGTCACCGCGAAAACCGATCCGCCATCGACCCAGACCGGGCTCATCGCGCCCTCGGTGGCGGTCCAGATGCGCCCGCCGGTTGCCAGGTCGAGCGCGGCGATCCGGCCGGAGGGCGAGCCGACATAGACCCTGTCGCCGACGATCACCGGATCAGAGGAGATGTCGGAGATCAGCGAATAGGCGCGGCCGCGGCGACGCCCGGCGAGCGTGGTCGCCCAGCTGCGCTGGCCATCCCTCTGGGCGCCGACGAGTTCGGCCGAGCCGAAGGGGAAGATCGCGAGGCGGGAATCGACTGCCGGCCCGGCGCCATTCACAGTCGCCGTGGGCGACGGTACGGCGGGAAGATCCCAGGCCAGCCGGCCGTTATCGGCCCGCACGGCGAAGGCGCGGTTGTCGCGGCTGGCGACATAGACCATGCCGTCCCGCACCGTCGGCGCGCCGGCGACCGGCGCGTCGAAGCCCTGGACCCAGAGCGTCTGTCCGGTTGCCGGGTCGAGCGCATGGAGACGGCCGAACCCGGTGGTGACGAAGAGCCGGCCATCGCCATATGCCAGACCGCCGCCCGAACCGTCGCTGTTATTGTCGGAGGCCGGCGTCAGGTCGCGCGACCACTGCGTCGCGCCGCCCAGCGAATGGGCCATGACCTGGCTGCGGGAATCGAGCGTGAAGATGCGCCCGGCGCCCACCACCGGGTCGGCCGTGATATGCGCCTTGCGGCTGTCGCCGCTGCCGATCGAGGTCGACCAGACCGGCGTCAGATTGGCGCCGAGCGCCGGGTGCTGGATACGGTGCGTGGCGCTGCCGCCGCGATGGGTCCATTCGGAATGGTTGACCTGGGCCGAGGCGCCAAAGGCGACGTCGCCCGCCACCGGCGCTCCGACTGGCGGTATCCCGACTTCTACCGGGCTGACGTCTCCGGCCTCGATCACTTCCAGCGGCGTGCGCACATCAAAGCGTTCGCCGGGAAGCGGCGGATCACCGCCGCAGCCGGCCAGCATCAGGGCGATCATCGCCCATCCCGCCGCAGATACCCGTGCCTTCACCGCATGTTCTCCCGTCACCTTGCAAATGCGCCCAGTGCCCTGGCCTCAGCCCTGACCCGCAGCATCCCCGATATCGGCGCCGAGCGCCAACAGCAATTGAGAGACACGCTGAAGCAGGCCCTGGGTCAGTTGCGGTTCCTGCAGCAGCGCCTGCGCCGCCGCGATCGCAGCCTCGGTGTCACCCGCCGCGGCGAGGTCCAGTACCTGCTGTTCCAGCGCCAGCGGCCGGTAGGGCGCGCCGGGCGTGGCCAGCCGTTCGAGAAGCTGCGCGCGCAGGTCGGGCGAGACCGCGTCGCCGCCGATCAGGACCATCTTGAACGCGGCAAGATCGGTGTAGGCGGCGGGCAGGTCGGTGCGCGCGGCCAGCGGCTCGAGCGTCGCCACAGCGGCCTCGGGCTCTTCGGCGGCGAGCTGCTCGGCCGATGCAAGCAGCGCGATCACGCCGGCCATGTCGCCCGAGACAGGAAGCTCCTTCAGCGCATCGACCCGGACCAGCGGCCCGGGGAGCTGCAGCGCCGACATGATATCGTCGCCGAGCGCCTGCGCCGCGGCCGTTTCCCGCGCCTTGCGGTATTCGTTCCAGCTCGCCCCGGCGACGATCAGCACCACCGCCAGGATCGCGATCCAGCCGTATTTGCGGAAGGTCCGGAAAAGCCTCTCGCGGCGAACCTCCTCGTTCACCTCGTCGATAAAACTGTCGGACTCGCTCATAGGTCCCCGCCCGTGCCTTAAATTCCATCGGCCACCCCCGCAATGCCGGGAACCCTGCCGAAACCGCCCCCTCTTACCCCGAAGGCCTTGCAAATGCCAAGACCCGCTGCGGTTTCCGCCAGGCGCGTCGTTACGGGTAGGGAAATCCACCATATCGGGGCATCCCGGCCCGATTCCGAGCCTCCGCTC
The DNA here is from genome assembly GCF_004146235.1 of Tropicimonas sp. IMCC6043. GTDB lineage: Bacteria > Pseudomonadota > Alphaproteobacteria > Rhodobacterales > Rhodobacteraceae > Tropicimonas. Next base: position 141,556 of record NZ_SELO01000006.1, read on the forward strand.
TTGCCATCGTAGCGCTTTGGATACATGTGTTCCCCCGAACGCGCCTGCGCACAGGTTCCCGAAAGGCCCGGGCAAATGAAGTGGTTTTCCTTCCTGATTGCCGCGATCGTGGCGGCAATCGTGTACATGTTCATCATGGAACGGGAAGCGGTGTTCCGCTTTGCGGGTGTGACGGACGGGCCGGCAGCACAGGAGACCGAAGCGATCGAGGACATGGCCAGCGCGGTGGCGGAGGACGCGACGAAGCGCGTCTCCGTCGTGGTCGAAAGCTCGGTGGCGCATGAGATCGACAGTGCGGTGGTTCTCCGCGGCCGGACCGAGGCCGCGCGGCAGGTGACGGTGAAGGCCGAGACCTCGGGGCCCATCACCTCCGCGCCGCTGCGCAAGGGAACCATGGTCGAGACCGGCCAGCTGCTCTGCGCCATCGACACCGGCACACGCGAGGCCTCACTTGCCGAAGCGCGGGCGAAGCTGGCCTCGGCGAAGGCCGGGCTTCCGGTGTCCGAGGCGCGGGTGCGCGAGGCCGAGGCCCTTCTGGACGAAGCGGAGATCAACAACCGCGCCTCCGCCAAGCTGATCGAGCGGGGCTTTGCCTCCGAGACCAAGCTTGCCTCGACCAGGGCCGGCGTCTCCTCGGCGCTCGCCAATGTCGAATCGGCCCGGTCGGGCCTGGAATCCGCGCGCTCCGCCGTCGAGGCCGCCGAGGCGGCCGTGGCGCTGGCGCAGAAGGAACTCGACCGGATCACCATGGAGGCGCCATTCGCTGGAATCCTGGAGACCGATACAGCCGAACTCGGCGCGTTGATGCAGCCGGGATCGGTCTGCGCCACGGTGATCCAGCTCGACCCGATGAAGCTCGTGGGCTTCGTGCCGGAGACCCAGGTCGAGAAGGTCCGGCTCGGCGCGCGGGCCGGCGCAAGGCTGGTGAGCGGCCGGGAACTGCTCGGCGAGGTCACCTTTCTCGCCCGGTCGGCCGACCCGCTGACCCGCACCTTCCGCGTCGAGGTCGAGGTACCCAACCGGGATCTCTCGATCCGCGACGGCCAGACCGTGGAAATCGCCATCGAGGCGGCGGGCCAGATGGCGCATCTGCTGCCCGGCTCGTCCCTGACGCTCGACGATCACGGCGCACTCGGCGTGCGCGTGGCCGTCCCGGGCGATGACGGCCCCGTCGCGGCCTTCCGGCCGGTGCAGTTCCTGCGCGATACGCCCGACGGCGTCTATGTCGCCGGCCTGCCGGCGACGGCGGACGTGATCGTCGTGGGGCAGGAATACGTGACCGAAGGCGTGCCCATCGATCTCACCTTCCGCGGAACGGAGCTCGGTCAATGACACGCGCCGGGGGAGAGGGCCCATGACGGGCATCGTCGACTGGGCCTCCCACCACACCCGCATGGCAGTGGGCATCATCCTGCTGGCGCTGGTCGTCGGCGCGCAGACCTATATCGGCCTGCCCAAGGAGGGCGAGCCGGATATCGAGATCCCGGCCGTCTTCATCTCGGTCCCCTTCCCCGGCATCTCGGCCGAGGATGCCGAGAAGCTGCTCGTGAAGCCGATGGAAACCGAGATGGCCGATCTCGACGGGCTGGACCGGATGACCGGAACCGCCGTCGAGGGTTATGCCAACCTGGTGATGGAGTTCGATTTCGGCTGGGACAAGTCGGCCACGCTCGCCGATGTGCGCGCAGCGATGAACAAGGCCGAGGCGAGTTTCCCCGAAGGGGCCGAGAACTACACGGTGGAGGAGTTCAACTTCTCCGAATTCCCGATCATCATCGTCAACCTGACCGGCGCGCTGCCCGAACGGACCCTGCTGCGCGTCGCCAAGGACCTCCAGGACAAGCTTGAATCGCTCGAGCCGGTGCTGGAGGCCGCGCTGACCGGCCATCGTGACGAGATGGTCGAGGTGGTCATCGACCCGTTGAAGCTCGAAGCCTACAACGTCACCGCCAGCGAACTCATCAGCGCCGTGGTCAACAACAACCAGCTGATCGCCGCGGGCGAGATCGATCGCGCGTCCGGGGCCTTCTCGGTCAAGATCCCCTCCTCCTTCGAATCCACTTCCGACATCTACGGGCTGCCGGTGAAGGTGAACGGGGATTCCGTCATCACGCTGGGCGATCTCGCAAGTATTTCTCTCACCTTCGAGGATCAGGTCGGCACGGCGCGGTTCAACGGCGAGACGACGGTGGCGCTTCAGGTGGTGAAGCGCAAGGGCTACAACATCATCGACACCGCCGCGCTGGTGCGTGAAACGATCCAGGTGGAGCGCGCCAAATGGCCGCCCGAGCTGCAGGACGCCATCGTCGTCGGCACCTCGAACGACCAGTCGGTTCAGGTCGAGAGCATGGTGCGCCAGCTCGAGGGCTCGGTGCTGACCGCGATCGGCCTCGTGATGATCGTCGTCCTCGCAGCGCTCGGCCCGCGCCCGTCACTGCTCGTCGGCTTCGCCATCCCGACCTCCTTCCTGCTCTGCTTCGGCTTCCTCGCGGCGATGGAGGTGACGATCTCCAACATGGTCATGTTCGGCCTGATCCTCGCCGTCGGCATGCTGGTCGACGGCGCCATCGTCGTGGTCGAATATGCCGACAAGCGCATCCAGCAGGGCACCGGGCCGATGCATGCCTATGTCGAGGCGGCCAAGCGGATGTTCTGGCCGATCGTCTCCTCGACCGCGACCACGCTCTGCGCCTTCCTTCCGATGCTGTTCTGGCCGGGGGTCTCCGGCGAGTTCATGAAGATGCTGCCGATCACGCTGATCTTCGTACTCTCGGCCTCGCTGGTCGTGGCGCTGGTTTTCCTGCCGGTCATCGGCGGAATTACGGGCCGCCTCGCGCGGCATTTCCACCATATCGCAGAGGCGCTGAACCGCCTGCCCTGGGTGGTCAAGGCGGCCCTCGTGCTGCCGTCGCTCTACCTGATCTTCCTCGGCGCCATGCAGGTTCTGAACCCGAGCTACATCCTGCCCCCCGGCACCCCGACGATGGCCGGCCGTGGCTTCGGCGTCTTCGTGCTCTTCTTCGGCGCCTTCGCCACTTCGATCACCGCCGACGCCGCCAAGCCGCACTGGCGCAGGAAGCGCGTGAAGGCGGGCTACCAGAGGACAGCTTTCGGCCATTTCATCAAGTTCCTGGTCGCCAACCCGATCATGCCGCTGGTGACGATCGGCGCGGTCGGCTTTTTCGTCGTCGCGACCTTCGGCTATTTCGGCGAACACAACAACGGTACCGAATTCTTCGTCGAGAACGAGCCGGAACAGGCGATCATGTATGTCCGCGCCCGCGGCAACCTCTCGGTCGAGGAGAAGGACGCGCTCGTCCGCCAGGTCGAGGAGGTCGCACGTGCCGAACCGGGCGTCGAGTCGGTGTTCTCCTTTGCCGGTGAGGGAGGGCTCAACGCCAATACCGGTGGCGCACAGAGCCCGCGCGACACCATCGGCCAGGTGCAGATCGAACTGATCCGCTGGGAGAACCGCAAGGACCGACCCGAGCTCGACGGCGATCTCGTGCTGGAACGGCTGCAGGAGAAGACCGCGAATATTCCCGGCATCTATGTCGAGACGCTCGACCTCGCGATGGGCCCGGGTTCGGGCAAGCCGGTGCATCTGCGGCTCACCGGCGACGACTGGGAGAGCCTGCGCGCCGCGGTCGAAACGGCGCGGGCCAAATTCGCCTCGGTTCCGGGGCTGACCGATATCGAGGACACGCTGCCCCTGCCCGGCATCGACTGGCAGATCAACGTCGACGTGGAGAAGGCCGGCCGCTACGGCGCCAATGTGTCCACCGTCGGCGCCATGGTGCAACTCGTCACCCGCGGGATCCTGCTCGACACGATGCGGGTCGACAGTTCCGACGAGGAAATCGACATCCGCGTGCGGCTGCCCGAGGAGGATCGGCTGCTGTCCACCCTCGACAGCCTCAAGGTGCGCACCGCCGACGGGTTGGTGCCGCTCTCCAACTTTGTCACCCGCAAGCCGGTTCCCAAGGTCGCGCGGATCGACCGGGTCGACAGCGCGCGCTATTACGACCTGAAGGCCGACGTTGCCTCGGGTCTCGTCGCCCTCGTCAATGCCGATGGCGACGCCGTCGAGACCGTCACCGCCGCGGCGGCCGAGGGGCCCGCGGCGGAGCGCATCCGCGCCGAAGGCCTGACCAAGGTGCCAGTCACCGCCTCAGAACGCATCGCGCTGCTGACCGACTGGATGGAGACTGAAGAACCCTTCGGCCCCGATATCGGCTGGCAATGGACCGGCGACGAAGAAGAGCAGCAGGACAGCCAGGCCTTCCTCGCCAAGGCTTTCGGCGCCGCCCTGGGCCTGATGTTCATCATCCTGCTGACGCAGTTTAACTCGATCTACAATTCCGTCCTGGTTCTGCTCGCCGTGGTGCTGTCCACCTCGGGCGTGCTGATCGGCATGCTGGTGATGGACCAGACCTTCTCGATCATCATGACCGGCACCGGCATCGTCGCGCTCGCCGGCATCGTGGTGAACAACAACATCGTTCTGATCGACACCTATCAGGAATTCTCCGGCTACATGCCGAAGATCGAGGCGATCATCCGCACCGCGGAACAGCGGCTGCGCCCTGTGCTGCTCACCACCTCGACCACCATCGCCGGCCTCGCGCCGATGATGCTCGGGATCAGTCTCGATTTCTTCAACGGCGGCTACACGCTCGACAGCCCGACCGCGCTCTGGTGGAAGCAGCTCGCCACCGCCGTCGTCTTCGGCCTCGGCATCGCGACCGTCCTGACCCTGGTGCTGACGCCGGCGATGCTTGCCGCGCGGGTGTGGTTCTGGGAAGGCGCCTATCGCTCTGTCCGCACCCTGGGCGCGCTGACCTTCGGCCGCAATTCGCGCGTCGCGCGCGACGTCGCGCTCAACCGCGCGGCCCGGCACGCCCGCAACCCGGAACTGATCTGGGTGCCCGATCCCGAGGTCGAACAGGCGGCCGCCCCTGCGGCGCAAGCGGCCGCGCCCGCAGGCATCGAAGCGCCGCCTGCCGCGGACAGGCCGGAGCCGACCGGGAAGGACGTTCCCCCGCCGCATTCGCCGCTCCGTGCTGCCGAATAGGCGCGTCGCGCCGGACACAAAGGCAGAAGAATCCAACCAAATTTCCGCCCGGCGGGCGGTTCGTCCGGTGCTGCGGGGTTTCGGCAACACTCCGCCCCACCCGCACCCCGCCGCCTCCGGGACGCTTGCGGGAGTTGATTCGCAGGGCCTAGATCGGAGAGAGGCACCCGAGAAAAAAACAACGGGGCCCGAGCAGGACGAAACGACAGGCACCCTCATGACACAGACGCATTTCGCAACCGCGTGCGTGCTTACCCTTCTCTGTGGCCAGGCGGTGGCCGACGAACTCATCCCGGCCTCGGTGGCCCCCTTCCGCGAACCGCCGCTGATGGTGGACCGTTTCATCGGCGCCCATGCCGGTGTCTCGCTCGGTTTCGCCGCTCCAGGCAACGACGAGGTCGGCATCTCGGGCCCCGGCATCGCGGGCACCGAGGATATCGGCGAGCTCGGCCTTGGCGGCGCCGGGTTCGCGCTCCAGGTGGGCTACCGCTGGGATCTCGACACGGTGCTCCTCGGGGTGGAGGCATCGGCGCGCCTGGGCAATATCTCGGCCGATTTCGACACCGATGCCGGCGAAGGCTCGAACGAGCTCACGGGCGCGCTCTCGCTGCGCGGCGAGCTCGGCTGGGAGGCGCGCAGCGACACGCTGTTCTACGGGTTCGCCGGTGCGACGCTCGGCAGTTTCGACTACGAGCTGTCGCGCACCGGCGGCGGCGAGATCGACGACAGCTTCAGCCGGACCGGCTATATCGGCGGGGTCGGCGTCGAGCGTGCGCTGAACGAGACCTGGTCGTTGCGCGGCGAGTATCAGTATTCGAACTTTGGCAGCGAGGAACTCGAGGGGGCCGGCGGGTACTCCACCAAGGTCACACCGGATTTCCACAGTTTCTCGCTCGGGCTGAACTACAGCTTCGGGCGTTGACACCCTGAGACATCGCGCCTGCGCGCAGCCTCCGCGAGGGGCGTCTGCGGAGCGCGCTCAGTGCATCCGCTTGCGGATCTGCCGGACCATCAGGAACACAAGGAGCACCACGACCGGCGTGAGCAGCGACAGCGCCAGCCCCTTGGAGACCCCCAGTGGCTCCAGCACCGGGTAGACCGCGTAGCCCGCAAGGCTCACCGCGTAGTAGCTGATCGCGACCACCGAGAGCCCCTCGACCGTCTCCTGCAAGCGCAGCGCCAGATCGGCGCGCCGGTCCATGCTTGCCAGCAGCCGCTGGTTCTGCGCCTGCCGCTCGACATCGACCCGTGTCCGCAGGAGGTCGCCTGCCCGCGCGGCCCGGTCGGCCATCGCCTTCAGCCTCGCCTCCGTCGACCGGATCGTCCGCATCGCCGGGTCGTAGCGCCGGCTCATGAACTCTTCGAAGGTCTGCCGCTCGCCGAACCGCGCCTCGCGCAGAACCCTGATCCGGTCATGCAGGATCGCTTCGTATGCTGCTGTCGCGCTCAGCCGGAAAGCGGAGGTCGCCAGCAGCGTCTCAAGCTCGGCCGAGATCGCCAGAAGCTGATCAAGCGCTTCCTCGGACGGACGCCGCTCGCCGGTGAGATCGCCCATCAGATGCGTGAGCCGCCCGTCGATCTCGCCCATCCGCTCACTCAGCTCGCGCGCCCTCGGCAGGCCGAGCAGCGACATCGTCTTGTAGATCTCGATCTCCGTCAGGCGCTGGACGATCCGCCCGATCCGGCGGTTGCTGGTTCCCGGCCGCACGAAGACTGCCATCCGGATATGCCCCGACGTGTCGATCCGGAAATCTCCCGACACGATCGCCGCTTCCTCGAGAACCCAGGACGCGGCGATGCTTTCGGCCACGAACCAGTCGGAGATCTTTTCCGTCATCGGCGCATCTTCGCCCTCCGACAGGGTCTCGATCCGGATCAGCGCCGAGGTCATCCGCATGCCCGGCGCCTCCGCAAGCCAGTCCTGCGGCAGAAGCTCGTATTCGGCCGGGTCGAACGGGCGTTTCTCGAGCCCGTCGATGAACAGCGTGTAGGTCGTGAACTCGGTGTGGCATTCCCATTTCAGCTTGTGCAGGCCGATCTCGCCGAACCAATGCGTCGCGCCGGGCTTCGGATGCGGCGCGCCGAACCGGTCGAGCATGGAAATCAGGTGCGCCCGGTCGCGGTCGCGGTCGCGCGCGGCGGCGTCCTTCGGCACCTTCAGCGCCAGAAACAGCGCATGCGACGGCACCGTCAGCGACGGGAAAGGCCGCGCATGCAGTTCGTTGGCGGTCTCGTAGCGGCGCGGGTGGTCGGCCAGGGCGTTCGGGATATCGGTGTTCATGAGGCCAGATACGCCGTCATCGGTATCGTCGCAAAAGGAAATCCGCGCGGTGCGGGAAATCGCGCGCGCAGCGTGCCCCGGCTACCAACTCCCGGTAACGCTGATCCGCAGAAGCCTCAGCCGCCGCGCGACGCCGCTCTCCTCCAACTCACCCGCGAGCACGCGTTCCGGCGCCGTCGCAGCGCGCCGGAGCGTCGGTTCGGCCCGCCAGGCCGCGCGCAGCGCCGGGGTCAGATTCGCCGGCAGTCCGGCGCGACGCGCCCGGGCAAGCCGCTCCAGCCCATCCTGCGCCAGCGCCCCGATCGCCGCAGGCTCGGCATCGACAAGCGGCTGCCGCCCGCGCGCCCGGAGTTCCGGAACCGCGCGCAGGAAACCGGCAAGTCCGCCGGCCCAGCCGACGGCGCGGATCGCCGCCTCGCACTCCTCCGGCGCGCCGAGCGCCTGCGCCGCCAGCCACATCAGCCCCGCCGACGTCGCCTCGATATACGCGTCGAACTGCCCTGTGGTCTCGAAGGGCGCGCGGTAGATGTCCCACCGCCGCGCGGCAACCAGCGCCTGCAACGGCTCGACCGGCAATCCCCGGTCCCGCAGCAGCTCGGTCAGCGGAATGGCGACCTCATGCGCCCGCAGCGGCGCGCCCGCCGCGATCTCGCCCAGAACGTCGTGCCACCATTGCAGCCGCATCTCGCAGATCATCGGCTCGGCGCTCACCCAGGGCGCGCGGGTGACTTCGACATTGAAGGCATAGAGCGGAAAGAGCGCAGCGCGGGCGGGCACCGGCGCCGTCATCGTCGCCAGGAAACGGTCCGGATCCCCCTTTTCGGTGATCGCTGCGCAATCCGCGATGCTCATCGGCGGCTCATTCCGGCGCCACGACCGCCAGCAGATAGGCGATCCTGTCCGGCGCCGCGCGCCATGCGGCGATCTCCCGCTCGCCGTCCCGCAAGGCCGCCTCCGGCGCCGGCGTCACCTCGCCGCCGCGCAGATCCGCGATCCGCGCCTCCATCGGCGCGTAATAGGCCTCCCAGGCCGCGCCGGTGATGACCCGCGTGCCAAGGATTCGGTAGCCCGCCGCAGCAATCCGCTCCCGGATGCCGGCCTCGTCTGTGATCGCGGGATACTCTTCCCAGAAATCACGCACCGCTTGTGGCTCGGGCCCGCCGAGCAGAACCGGTTCGGAAAAGGCCACCCGCCCGCCCGGCGCCAGGGCCGGCCGCCAGGCCGTGAGCCCCTCGGTCACGCCGAGGAAATAGAGCGCGCCGGCACACCAGATGAGGTCATAGGGCCCTTCGAGCTCCGCCATCGAGCCCGCCCGCGCGGTCACCCGCGGCCCGAACCGCGCACAGCGCGCAGCGGCGGCCGCGGCAAAGGGCGCGTGCAGCTCGATCGCCTCGATCTCCGCCTCCGGCAGCGCCTCGGCCAGTGTCTCGGTATCCGCGCCGGGCCCGCAGCCCGCGTCGCAGACCCGCACCGCGCCGCGCGTCCCGGCCGTCGCGAGCGCCCAGGCCACATCTTCCGGCCCCCCCGGCCCTTCCCGCGGCAGGTCCCGGTGAAGGGTGAAGAAGGCGTCCCAATCCATCGATCACGCTCCAATCGCCGGTGCCCCGTCGCGCAGGAGCTTCCACTGGATCGCCTCCAGCAGCGCCTCGAAGGACGCGTCGACGATATTGGGCGACACCCCCATCGTCGACCAGCGCCGCCCGGCTTCGTCCTCGCTGTCGATGATGACGCGGGTCACCGCCTCGACGCCGCCATTGGTGATGCGAACCTTGAAGTCCACGAGCTTCATGTCGGCGATATAGGGCTGGAGCGGTCCGAGATCCTTGGCCAGCGCCCGCGACAGCGCGTTGACCGGGCCGCGGTCGGAGCCGTCGGGGTCGAGCGATTCCGAGACCGAGAGCCGCTTCTCGCCGTCGATATGAAGCACGACGACCGCCTCGGAGAGCGATATCGTCTCGCCGAGCCGGTTCTTGCGGCGCTCGACCGTGACCCGGTAGCGGTCGATCTTGAAGAAACTCGGCAGGAGGCCCAGCTCGCGCCGCGCGAGAAGTTCGAAGCTCGCCTGCGCGGTGTCGTAGGTGTATCCCGCCGCCTCCCGCGCCTTGACGAGGTCGAGGATGCGCCCGAGCGCCGGATCACCCTTCTCGACCATGAGCCCGGCCTCGGTCAGGCGCCGGCGCAGGTTCGACTGGCCGGCCTGGTTCGACATCGGGATGATCCGCTCGTTGCCGACAAGGGCGGGGTCGATATGTTCGTATGTCGACGGGTCCTTGAGCATTGCCGAGGCGTGCAGACCCGCCTTGTGCGCGAAGGCCGAGGCGCCGACATAGGGGGCGGCGCGCGCAGGCACGCGGTTGAGGATGTCGTCCATCATCCGGCTGAGCCGGGTCAGGCTCTCCAGACCCTCCTCCGTGACGCCGGTCTCGAACCGGCTCCGGTAGGGCTCCTTCAACGACAATGTCGGGATCAGCGAGATCAGGTTGGCGTTGCCGCAACGCTCGCCGAGCCCGTTCAATGTCCCCTGGATCTGCCGCGCCCCGGCATCCACCGCCGCCAGAGAGCCGGCGACGGCGTTCTCGGTGTCGTTATGGGTGTGGATGCCGAGCTTCTCGCCCGGGATGCCGGCCGCGATCACCGCGCTGGTGATGTCGTAGATCTCCGCCGGCAGCGTGCCGCCATTGGTGTCGCAGAGCACCACCCAGCGCGCGCCAGCCTCGAGCGCGGCCCGTAGGCAGGCGATGGCGTAGTCCGGGTTGGCCTTGTAGCCATCGAAGAAATGCTCGGCGTCATAGAGCGCCTCGCGGCCCTCGCCGACGATGTGGCTCACCGAATCCGCGATCGCCGCGACATTCTCCTCGAGCGTCACGCCGAGCGCGGTCGTGACTTGGAAATCGTGGCTCTTGCCGACGAGGCAGACCGCTTCCGTGCCGGCATTCATCACCGCCGCGAGCACCTCGTCATTGGCCGCCGAGCGCCCGACGCGCTTGGTCATCCCGAAGGCGAGGAAGGTCGCGTGCCGGAACTCGGGCCGGCTGTCGAAGAACTCGCTGTCGGTCGGGTTGGCGCCGGGCCAGCCGCCCTCGATGTAGTCGATGCCGAGCCCGTCGAGCGCTGCCGCGATCTCCCGCTTGTCCTCGAGGCTGAACTGCACGCCCTGCGACTGCTGTCCGTCGCGCAGGGTGGTGTCGAACAGGTAGAGCCGTTCCTTGCTCATGCCGAAGGTCCTTCGTTTTCGGAGGCTTCTTGTCCGTTGCTGTCCCCCGTTCCGGAGGTCTGAACGAAATCAACAACGCCAACAGGAAGAAGGAGCTTCCCTTGACGCAACCCAACAAGAAACTCGCGGATTATCTGCTGTTGCTCTTCCGCGACTCCAAGTCCCTTTGGGTAGTAGCCGCCCGAAAGGATTTTTATCTGATCGAACTTATACCCAAGATCCCGTGCTATCTCGTCGATAAGGAGTACGCTCTTCCTGTCAACTTCCTCGTTCACCGCATTCAGAACATTCGCATTCCCACTTTCCCACTTCTGCCGATCCGAGTAAGTCTGCATTAAATCGTTGAACTTTTCCAAGATCTTTTTCTTTCCGGCAAACTCGATCTCAATCAGATTCAATGCCATTACTCTGTCTTGGCTAAGCTGGGCTTTTCTCGTGCTTAAGAGTGATCGCAGAACATATAATTTCCGTTCGCGTTCACGGTCCCTTACTTGAAGTTGGCGGGATATAAGAACCGCGAGAATTGGCCCCAACACTATCGCAACAGTAGTAATCCAGAACTCGCTGCTCATATTGACGCCTCCAGCTTCGCCGCGTCAAAATCGTCGCCGGGAACAAGCTCAACCCCCCCCTTGCTCATGCGCACCTCGACACCGGCCGCAAGATAAGCTGCCTTAAGCCGGTCGACCTCGGAGAAATCCTTGTTCTCCATCGCCGCAGCGCGCGCTGCAGCTAGCCGTGCCTCATGCTCGGAGAGATCCACGTCCGGCGATTTTGCCCATTCAGGCACTTCGTCTTCCATCAACCCGAGAAGTTGAAGAGTATAGCGCAGTGTCGAAACGTCGTCGGCCAATGAGAGTTGGTGGCATTCGGCAATCGCTTTCGCCGTGTTCAGGTCGTCTGACAGGGCGTTGACTACTCCAACATAGGGCTTCCCCTCGGCAGCTCCCTGCGCCGCTTGGGCGTACCATTTCCTGAGCGTCTTTTCTGCCTGCCGCGCCTTCTCCGCCGTCCAGTCCATCGGCTTCCGATAATGCGTCGAGAGATACACGAACCGGATCACCTCGCCCGGCACGCCCTGTTCCAGCACGTCATGCACGGTGAAGAAGTTGCCGAGGCTTTTCGACATCTTCTTCCCCTCGACCTGCAGCATCTCGTTGTGCATCCAGATCCGGGCAAACTCGCCCTCCGGATGCGCGCACCGGCTTTGCGCGATCTCGTTCTCGTGGTGCGGGAACATCAGGTCGTTGCCGCCGCCATGGATGTCGAAGCTCTCGCCGAGCAGCGCCAGAGACATCGCCGAGCACTCGATATGCCAGCCCGGACGGCCGCGGCCCCAGGGGCTGTCCCAGCCAGGAAGGTCGTCCGTCGACGGCTTCCAGAGCACGAAGTCCATCGGGTTGCGCTTGTACGGGGCGACCTCCACGCGGGCGCCGGCGATCATGTCCTCGACCGAGCGGCCGGAGAGCGCTCCGTATTCGGCGTATTTCTCCACCGCGAAGAGCACATGGCCCTCGGCTTCGTAGGCGAAACCGTCGGCCACCAGCCCCGCGATCATCGCGATCATCTCGCCGATAAAGGCGGTCGCGCGCGGTTCATGCGTCGGCGTCAGCACCCCCAGCGCGCCCATGTCCTCGTGATACCAGCGGATCGTCTCCTCGGTGATCGCCCCGATCGGCCGCCCGCTCTCCTCGGCGCGGCGGATGATCTTGTCGTCCACATCGGTGAAGTTGCGCACATAGGTGACGTGGTCCGCCCCGTAGACATGGCGCAGGAGGCGGAACAGCGTGTCGAAGACGATCACCGGGCGGGCGTTGCCCATATGCGCGCGGTCATAGACCGTGGGCCCGCAGACATACATCCGCACGTTCCCCGAATCGATCGGATCCAGCCGCTCCTTGCGGCGGGTCTTGGTGTTCCAGAGCCTGATATCGGCCATGAGAAATCCTCTCGGGTGCGGCGCCCGGCGGGTCTAGCAACTTCGATCTGGAAAGGGAATGAAGGAACCTGCCCGCCTGACGATGTCAGCGGATAATGCAGATGCAGATGATGACGCTGCGGGTCTTCATGACGCCGTCCTAGCGCCTCGGCCGCGCCGCGCCAAGCGTTTTCTGATCGCTGTGCCAGACGGTCGCTTGTTCACTTGTCCGCCGGGGCCGGGTGCGGAGCTGCGCCATCGACGGGCCGCGGCGCGGTGATCCGACAGATGGTCGGAGCGCTTTATGGTGAGGAGTCCCAAAATGAACGGCACGATGCGCTGGCGTCAACGTATCGCCGGGCCGTGGGGGCGGCTCGTCGATTGCGCGGCGGCCTTCGGGTTTTGCACAGCGCCACGGTTCCTTGCTCGGAGCCCTGATCCGGATCAACGTCAAGCATCGCCCAGTCCGGTCAACCAGAGTCCGGATCACTCGAGTTCAGACTCGGGGATCGGCCTCGCCGGCAGCGCCTGGAGATAAGCGGCGATGGCGTAAAGGTCGCTCTCCGGGAGCTGCGCAAGATCGTAGCGCGCCGCCTCCATCCCCTCGTACGACCCGCGGGTGGGCCGCAGGGCGTCAACGATCTCCTCGGCGCTCCAGCCGGCAAGCCCCTCTTCGTGCGGCGTGAGGTTGGCCGCGAAACCGGACCCGTCGGGAACCTCCGCCCCCGCCAGCCACTGGCCGAGGCGCGGACCGCCGAGCGGCGTGCGCGCGGTGTGGCAGGCACCGCAATGGCCCGGCCCCTCGACGAGATACTGCCCGCGCGCGACCTCGGCATCCGCACCGGGCAGGTCGACCACCGGGCCGGGGCGCAGGTAGAGACCCCGCCAGGCCTCTGCCGCGCCGGGAAGGTTCACCGGAAAGGGCAGCCGGTCCGCGATGTTGGCATCCGGGACGCCGGGCAACGTCGAGAGATAGGCGTAAAGATCGGCGATGTCGGCCTCGGACATGCGCGCGTAGGAGGGATAGGGAAAGGCGGGCAGATAGGCGCGACCGTCCGGTGCGAGCCCCTGCCGCATCGCCCGGTCGAAATCCTCGAGGCTCCAGGCGCCGATGCCCGCCACCGGGTCGGACGAGATATTCGTCGCGTGAACGATGCCGTGGCCGGTGACGATCGGCCTGCCACCGCCGAGACGCGGCGCCGCCGTCGAGAGCCGACCCTCGCCGGCATGGCAGGAAGCGCAGCCGCCGGCCCAGAAGAGGTCGCGGCCATTGGCGCGCGACACCTCCGCCGCAAGCGCCGGCCCGGTATCCGTCCCCGTCCCCGGAACAGTCGGCGCACAGGCTGCGAGCACGAGCAGGCAGAGCATCGCCGGGATCTCTCGCGCGCCCATCCGCTCAGCGCTTCCAGGGCAGCTTGTCGAACGAATAGCTCACGCCGACCGCGACCTGCTTGCTCAGAATCCCCGATTGCAGCTCGCCACCATATTGCAGGTCGACGTCGATCCAGAACTTCGCCAGCTTGAGTTCGGTGAAGACGCTCCAGTGCTCGTTGATCTTGTAGTCCAGACCGAGCAGCGCCTGCGCCGAGGCGCCTCCGAACTGGTACCAGAAGGTCTCGCTGTCGCCGGCCTTGTTCGTCACCTCGACATGCGGCGTGGTGATGCCGAGGCCGAGCCCGGCATAGGGGGTGAAGCGGCTCTCGTTGAGCCAGCGATACTGGACGTTGCCGGAGATCATGTTCACCCCGTCGGTGAATTCCAGCACCTTGAAATCGTCGGGCATCGGGTCGGCGGCGACCTTTGCATGGACGTTGTCGATGCCGAAGCCCCAGTTGGGATGCTCCTCCAGCCACCAGATCGCCCGGAGGCCGAAATAGGGCGGCATCTTGAACGCCTCGCCGTCCCAGCTCACATCGGTCGACTGGTCGCCCGCGCCGCGGTTGAAATTGTAGTCGACAGTCGAATCCGGCGACTGGTTCGCACCGAGATAGAAGGAGAGGACCAGCTCCGCCGAGGCCGGCGACGCGGCGAGGATGGCGGCGGCAAGGGCGCCCGAAAGGCGGAACCTGGCCATCCGGTGAGGGTTGGCTGTGGAACGGTCAATCATGTTTCTGCCCTGCTCCTTTTCGAACGCGAGCCGGCCCGCTCTGAGTCCCGGTGATTTCCCGGTTTCGATTCTCAGCAGATCGCCGGCAGACGCAACCGTCGTCCACGCGATCAATTGCCTCGGTCAAATGGACATATTCGAGATGCAGTTTCCGCATGGCCGGCCAGGCCGCACCCTAGAACGGAAAAGGGCCGGGCGTCGCCGCCCGGCCCAGATGTCAGACGACAGACCCGCCTCAGGCCCGGAACCCGCCGGCGATGTGCCAGTAGACCTCGTTCATCCTGAGATCCTGACGGAAGCGGTCGATCGTCGTGCCGGCGCCGATATAGGCCAGCTCGATACCGGCGATGGTGGCGAAGTCGTCCAGCATCTCGCGCGTGACGTCGTAGCTGTAGGCCGTGTGGTGGGCACCGCCGGCAAGGATCCAGGCGCGGGCCGCGGTCTTGAAGTCCGGCGCGCAGGACCAGACGGCGCGGGCGACCGGCAGTTTCGGCAGGTCGGGATGGTCGATCGCGGTGACCGCGTTGGCGACAAGCCGGAAACGGTTGCCGAGATCGACGAGGCTGGCGTTGACCGCCGGGCCCTTCACCGCGTTGAACACCATTCGCACCGGGTCCGCCTTGCCGCCGATGCCGAGCGGGTGGATCTCCAGCCGTGGCTTTCCGGACGCGATGGTCGGGCAGATCTCGAGCATATGGGCGCCGAGGACGCGCTCGGCGCCGGGGACCAGGTCGTAGGTGTAATCCTCCATGAAGGAGCAGGCACCCGAGAGCCCCTCGCCCATCACCTTCATCGCCCGGAGAAGCGCCGGGGTCTTCCAGTCGCCCTCGCCGGCGAAGCCGTAGCCCATTCCCATCAGCCGCTGCGGCGCGAGGCCGGGCAACTGGTTGAGCCCGTGCAGGTCTTGGAAGGTGTGGGTGAAGCCCTTGTAGCCGCCCGCCTCAAGGAAGGCCCGGATGCCGAGTTCCTGGCGCGCGGCGTCGAGCAGCGAGGCGCGGCGCTCTCCGCCGGGGCCGAGCGCGGGCACCACCTCGTAGAGCTCGTCGTATTCGGCGGCCAGCGCGGCCACCTCCCCTTCGGAGAATTCCGACATGCGGGCCACGAGATCGCCCACGCCCCAGCCGTCCACCGCGAAACCAAAGGCCATCTCGGCGCCGACCTTGTCACCCTCGGTCACCGCCACGTCGCGCATGTTGTCGCCGAAGCGACAGAAGCGGGCGCCCTGCCAGTCGTCCCAGGCGCGGGCGGCGCGCATCCAGCTGTCGATCCGTGCCTGCACTTCCTCGTCGGACCAGTGGCCGACCACCACCTTGCGGCCGAGCCGCAGGCGCGTCTGCATGAAGCCCGCCTCGCGGTCTCCATGTGCGGCCTGGTGCAGGTTCATGTAGTCCATGTCGATGCTGTCCCAGGGCAGCTCGGCGAAGAACTGGGTGTGCAGGTGCAGCACCGGCTTGGTGAGCTGGCTCAGGCCGCGGATCCACATCTTGGCCGGCGAGAAGGTGTGCATCCAGAGGATGACACCGCCGCATTCCGGATCGGCAGAGGCGCGACGGCAGAGATCGGCGACCTCGTCGGAGGTTTTAGCGAGACCCGCATATTCCACAGGGAGGACGAGCTTGCCGCTGCCGTCGAGCCCCGCGACGACCTTGCGGGCGTTCTCCTCGACCTGTGCCAGCGCTTCGGGGCCGTAGAGATGTTGCGAGCCGCAGATGAACCAGATCTTCAGCGGTTTCAGTCCGATCATGTTTCTTGCCTTTCCGTATCCCGGGCCCGTTCACGGCCCTGTCCGTCAATCACTTCTGGCCATACCAGGCGTTCGCGCCGTGCTTGCGCTGGTAGTGGTAGTCGAGCACGTAGTCTTCCAGCGGCGGCAGCCCGCCGCAGGCGATCCGGGTGATCGTCGCCATCTCGGCGCATTTCTCGAGCACAACCGCGTTGTGCACCGCATCGTCGGGCGTCCTGCCCCAGGCAAAGGGGCCGTGGCCGGCGAGCAGCACCATCGGCTGCGCCATCGGGTCCCTGCCCTCGAAGGTGCGGACAATGGTCTCGCCTGTCTCGCCCTCGTAATCGCGCGCCACCTGCTCCGGCGTCAGTGGCGCGGTGCAGGGGATCGGGCCCGAACAGTAATCGGCCTGGGTGGTGCCGAGGCAGGGGATCTCCATCCGCGCCTGCGCCCAGCCCACGGCATGGGGCGAGTGGGTGTGCACCACGCCGCCGATGTCGGGGAAGTTGCGGTAGAGGCAGGTATGGGTCCTGGTGTCGGAGGAGGGCTTTTTCGAGCCCCAGACGGTCTCGTTCTCGAGGTTGACGACGACCATGTCGTCGACGGTCATCTCGTCATAGGAAACGCCCGAGGGCTTGATGACCACCAGACCGCTCTCGCGGTCGATGCCGCTTACATTGCCCCAGGTATAGATCACCACGCCGCGACGGTTGAGTTCGAGATTGGCGTCGAGGACCCGTTTGCGAAGCTCCGGAAGCATGTCTGCATTTCCTTGTCCGGTGGCGGCGCTGTCGCCGCAGTGGTTCGGGGCGGATCGGAGCCGGCGACCGGAGAGGGGGAGGGTCGCCGGCTCCTGGGTGTCCGCGGGCAAGGAGGAGGTCGGGACCCGCGGCATTCGAAGAAGAGGGTCAGCCGGCCTTCTTCTTGTTGTAGACATCGAAGATGACGGCGGCGAGCAGCACCAGGCCCTTGATGACCTGCTGGTAGTCGATGCCGACCGACATGATGGACATGCCGTTGTTCATCACCCCCATCAGGAAGGCGCCGATCACCGCGCCGACCACGGTGCCCACGCCGCCCGACATCGAGGCGCCGCCAATGAAGACCGCGGCGATGACGTCAAGCTCGAAGGCGACGCCGGCTTTCGGCGACGCGGAGTTGAGGCGCGCGGCAAAGACGAGACCGGCCAGCGCGGCGAGGAACCCCATATTGGCGAAGGCAAGGAACACCAGCTTCTGCGTGTTGACGCCCGAGAGCCGCGCGGCCTTCTCGTTGCCGCCAAGCGCGTAGATGCGCCGGCCCGTCGTGGTCCTCGAGGTGAAGAAGCCATAGAGCGCGATCAGGATGGCCATGACGATGAGCACGTTGGGGAGCCCCCGGTAGCCGGCCATCAGCCAGGTGAAGTAGTTGATCGCGAAGAGGATCAGGCCGTTGCGCAGGACGAAGACGGAGACCGGCTCTTCTGCCTTGGCAATCCGCTGCTGCGCCATGCGGGCACTGAAATTGGTGTAGACGAGGAAGAGGCTGATCGCGGCACCGAGCGCCAGTGTCAGCATGTGCGGCTTGCCGGAGCCCAGAAGGTCGGGGATGAACCCCGAGGAGAGCCGCTGGAAGGTCACCGGGAAGGGGCCGATCGACTGGCCGGCGAGCAGCGCCAGCGTCAGGCCACGGAAGACGAGCATGCCGGCCAGCGTCACGATAAAGGCCGGGATCTTGTGATAGGCGACCCAGTAGCCCTGGACCGCACCGATGACCACGCCGGCGACGAGACAGATGATGACGGAGACGAGAACCGGCAGCTCATAGGTCACCATGAGCACGGCGGCGAGCGCGCCGATGAAACCGACGACCGACCCGACCGACAGGTCGATATGACCGGCGACGATGACCAGCAGCATGCCGATGGCCATGATCACGATATAGCTGTTCTGCAGCACCAGATTGGTGATGTTGAGCGGCTTCATCAGGATGCCGTCGGTCATGATCTGGAAGGAAACCATGACCACGATCAGCGCTAGCAGCAGGCCGTATTCGCGCATGTTCGACTTGATGTAGCTGCCGATCGAGTTCTTGTTCTCGCCGCTGTCCATCGTGGCGGCGGTCGTGACCTGTTGCATGGTATCACCCATCGTTCTTGACGATCATTCGCATGATCTTTTCCTGTGTGGCCTCGGACCCCGGCAGTTCACCGGCGATACGGCCCTCGTTCATGACATAGATGCGGTCGCACATGCCCAGGAGCTCCGGCATCTCGGAGGAGATG
Organism: Tropicimonas sp. IMCC6043; assembly: GCF_004146235.1. Classification (GTDB taxonomy): domain Bacteria; phylum Pseudomonadota; class Alphaproteobacteria; order Rhodobacterales; family Rhodobacteraceae; genus Tropicimonas. Next base: position 160,136 of record NZ_SELO01000006.1, read on the forward strand.
AAGACAATCGCCTTTCCCTGCGCCGCCAGTTCGTTGATGATCGAATAGATCTCGAACTTGGCGTTGACGTCGATGCCGCGGGTGGGCTCGTCGAGGATCAGCACGTCCGGGTTGGCGAAGAGCCACTTGCCGAGCACCACCTTCTGCTGGTTGCCGCCCGACAGGTTCACCACCTGCTGGAGCATCGAGGAGCAGCGGATGTTGAGCTTCTCGATATATTCCCGACCCACGCGCCGCTCGGCATTCTCGTCGAGCACGTTGCCCTTGGCCACGCCCTCGAGATTGGCCAGCGTGATGTTGTTCTTGATCGTGTTCTCGAGAACGAGGCCGTATTCCTTCCGGTCCTCGGTGACATAGGCGATGCCGAGCGCCACGGCCTTGTTGATGTCGGAGACATCGACCGGCTGGCCGCGCAGCCTGACCTCGCCCGAGATCTTCTGGCCGTAGGAGCGACCGAAGACCGACATGGCGAGCTCGGTGCGCCCGGCGCCCATCAGCCCGGCGATGCCGACGATCTCGCCGGCGCGCACGTTGATGTCGACATGGTCGATCACCTTCCGGTCGGAATGGAGGGGGTGGTAGACGGTCCAGTCCTTCACCTCCATCAGCATGTCGCCGATATGCGCCGTGCGTGGCGGGAAGCGGTTGGTGAGCTCGCGCCCGACCATCTCCTTGATGATCCGGTTCTCGATCTCGGGCCCATGCTCGCAGGGGAAGCTGCTCACCGTCTGGCCGTCGCGCAGCACGGTGATCGTGTCGGCGACATAGGCGACCTCGTTGAGCTTGTGCGAGATGATGATCGAGGTGATCCCCTGGTTCTTGAACTCGCGGAGCAGTTCCAGCAGCGCCGTGGAGTCGTTCTCGTTGAGAGACGAGGTCGGTTCGTCGAGGATCAGCAGCTCCACCCGCTTGGAGAGCGCCTTGGCAATCTCGACCAGTTGCTGCTTGCCGGTGCCAAGGTTGGTGATCTTGGTCGTGGTCGGCTCGGAGAGGCCAACCTTGGCAAGTACCTCTTTGGCCCGGCGATGCGCCTCGTGCCAGTCGATCACGCCATTCTTGGCTGTCTCGTTGCCGAGGAAGATATTCTCGGCGATCGACAGAAGCGGCACCAGCGCCAGCTCCTGGTGGATGATGATGATCCCCTTCTCCTCGCTGTCCGCGATACGCGAGAATTTCTGCGGCTCTCCGCGATAGAGGATTTCGCCTTCGTATTCGTTGTGGGTGTAGACGCCGCTCAACACCTTCATCAGCGTCGACTTGCCGGCACCGTTCTCGCCGACGAGCGCGTGAATCTCACCTTCCTCCACCCGGAGGTTGACGTCGTCGAGCGCCTTCACGCCCGGGAACGTCTTGGTGATATTGCGCATTTCCAGGATGGCGTTCATTTTTCTCTTCTCCGGCCAGCGGAGGTCCTGATTGGTATTGCCCGATTGGGTGGGGCAGCGCGGCCTGCGCGCCGCCCCGGGGGGGAGGACCTTACTTGATCTGGTCCATGGTGTAGTAGCCCGAGCCGATCAGCAGCTCTTCCCAGTTCGACGCATCGACCGGGACCGGCTTCAGGAGATAGGAGGGCACGACCTTGACGCCGTTGTCATAGGTCTCGGTGTCGTTGATCTCCGGCTCGCTGCCCTGAAGCAGCGCGTCCACCATGCCGACGGTCACGCGGGCAAGCTCGCGGGTGTCCTTGTAGACGGTGGAATACTGCTCGCCGGCGATGATCGACTTGATCGACTGGATCTCGGCGTCCTGGCCGGTGACGATGGGCATCGGCAGATCGCCCGAGCCGTAGCCCACGCCTTTGACCGAGGAGAGGATGCCGATGGAGAGGCCATCATAGGGCGAGAGAACGCCGTGCAGCTGCGCGTCGGTGTAGTTGGCCGACAGCAGGTTGTCCATGCGGGCCTGGGCCACGGCGCCGTCCCAGCGGAGGGTGCCGACGGTGTCCATGCCGAACTGGCCGGAAACGACGTTGATCTTGCCTTCGTCGATCAGCGGCTGGAGGACCGACATCGCGCCGTTGTAGAAGAAATAGGCGTTGTTGTCGTCCGGGCTGCCGCCGAAGAGTTCAACATTCCACGACTCCGCGTCGGGGAACCGTTCCTGGAGCCCGTCGACCAGCGAGGTTGCCTGAAGCACGCCGACCTGGAAGTTGTCGAAGGTCGAGTAGTAGTCGACATTGCCGGAATCGCGGATCAGCCGGTCATAGGCGATGACCTTGATGCCCGACGCTGCGGCATTCTCGAGCGCGGCCGAAAGCGTGGTGCCGTCGATCGCGGCGATGACCAGCACGTTCACGCCCTTCAGCATCATCGTCTCGATCTGCTGAAGCTGGTTGGCGATGTCGTCCTCGGCATATTGCAGGTCGGTCTCGTAGCCGGCCGCCTGGAACTGCTCGACCATGCTCTCGCCGTCCGAGATCCAGCGCGACGACGATTTCGTCGGCATGGCGATGCCTACAAAGCCCTTGTCCTGCGCAAAGCTCGGCGTGGCCGCCAGGCCGAGGCCGAGAGCGAGGGCCAGCGCGCCGGACGCGACAGTCGAGGCCCAGTTTCCGATTCCCATGGTGTAACCTCCCGTAATGGCGCGGGATTGCGCCAAGATTGATGAGACGCGATGCGGGATTGCTCCGGGCTTGGAGTCAGGTCTTCGTTGAGCCTCGACGTCGCTGCGGTCGGCAGCACATCACCCTCGGCCGGCCCAGCGGGCCAGCAGAGAAAAGCTTGCGGATTACCTGACTGATCCTCCTCCGTCGCGCGCCCTGCACCGCAGGGTCCGAAACAGATATGTTCCGTCCTCCAAGGGTATTCTCGCACAGGACGCGCAAAATGGAAGGCGGCATCCGGTCAAATACATGGACTATCGCGCTGCCATTTCGTTCATGCCGCGCCTGGTTTCGAAGCATTTCTCTGCGTGCCGGACTGCCGCGCCCCAGTGCCACACCGCTACGAAGGCACCGTTTCCGGCAGTGATTCCTCGCTTCACGGGCCTTCGAGCGGCACTGCGATGCACGCGCCTGACCTGCCGTTGAGCTCACGCGTCGCCGGAACCGGGATGTCGAAGACATGGAATCAGTGCGATCCGCAGCGCGGGAGCGTCTGTCATCCCACGCGACCGGCACGCAGACGAATCAGCCGGTCTGCTCCAGTTCCCGGCGCAGAAGCCCAAGCACCTCCTGGGCCGGCACCTCGCTCGTGACAAAGGCGCGGCCGATACCGCGGGTCAGAACGTAGTGCATCCGACCGGCGACGACCTTCTTGTCCTGCTCCATCAGGCGGAGCAGCGCCCCGGCATCGGGCAACTCGCCCGGGATGTCGCCGAGATCGACCTTCATCCCCATGTGCCGCAGATGCGCCCGGACCCGGCTCGGATCCTCCTGCGAGCAATAGCCCAGCCGGGCCGAGAGCTCGACCGCCAGCGCACAGCCGATCGCAACCGCCTCGCCGTGGAGCAGCCGGTCGGAATAGCCGGTGGCCGCCTCCAGCGCATGCGCGAAGGTGTGCCCGAGGTTCAGAAGCGCGCGGTCGCCCTGCTCGGTCTCGTCGCGGGTGACGATGTCGGCCTTCATCCGGCAGGACAGTTTCACCGCCGCGATCCGCGCCCCGGTATTGCCCTCAGCAAGCGCCGGACCGGTCTTCTCGAGCCATTCGAAGAAGGAAAGATCGCCGAGCAGCCCATATTTGACCACCTCGCCATAGCCGGCGAGGAAGTCGCGCCTGTCGAGCGTCTCGAGCAGATCGACATCGGCCAGCACGAGGCTCGGCTGATAGAAGGCGCCGATCAGGTTCTTGCCGGCGGTCGAGTTGATCGCCGTCTTGCCGCCGACCGAACTGTCGACCTGTGCCAGAAGCGTCGTCGGGATTTGCACGAAGCGCACGCCGCGGCGCACCACCGCGGCCGCGAAGCCCACGAGGTCACCGATCACCCCGCCGCCGAAGGCGACGATCAGGTCGGAGCGTTCGATCCGGTGCTCCAGAAGCCATTCCACGCAGCGCTCGAAATGCGGCCAGGATTTCGTCGCCTCGCCCGACGGCAGAACCAGCGCGGCCATCTCGATGCCCTCGGCGGCCAGCGCCTCGCGCAGTTTCGGCAGATGCAGCGCGGCGACCTTCTCGTCGGTCACCACCGCCACCAGCGGACGCTTCAGCAGCGGCGCCAGCCGGTAGCCGGCGCGCGTCAGGATCCCTGAGCCGATGCCAATCTCGTAGCTGCGCGCGCCCAGCGGAACCTGCACGATTTCCATGATGCGTCATGCCTCCAGAACGTCGGGCCGGGTGCGGAGCGCCTCGATCACCTTGCCGACCGTATCGGCGACGGCGTAGTCGGGGCGCACCTTCACGGCGAGCTCGGCCTTGGCATAGATCGGCGCCCGGGCCGCATAGATCCGTTCAAGCGTCGCACGCGGATCGGACGTGCGCAACAGCGGTCGCGAGTCCTTGTGACGCACGCGATTCCACAACAGCTCGAGATCGGCGTCGAGCAGCACCGAGACGCCGCGCTCGCGGATCATCTGCCGGTTGCGCTCCGCCAGAAACGCACCGCCGCCGGTCGACAGAACCGCAGGGCGACCGTCCATCAGGCGGGAGATCACCTCGGACTCGCGGGCCCGGAAGAAGGTCTCGCCATCGCGCTCGAAGATCTCGGCGATGGTCATCTGCGCAGCGAGTTCGATCTCGGCATCGCTGTCGCGAAACGGCACGCCGAGCCGGCCGGCGAGCGCGGTGCCGACCGCGGTCTTGCCGGAGCCCATCATCCCCACCATCACCACCGTCTTCTTCAGCCTGCCCGCCAAACGCCCCTCCACGCGCGCCGTCGCCGGCAGCCCGCCGCCGAGACAAAAAAATTTGTCCCTCAATGGCGTGAATTCGCCCGGGATGCCATGTATAAAATCTGCAGAAGGTTCGGGAAAACCGGCCGACACGGAAGGCGGGCAGGCCATGTGGCGACTTATCAAACTTCTGCTGTATCTCGCGGTGCTCGGGGGCATCGGGCTGGTGGGATACGCCTATCTGGCGGACCTCACGCCGGACCAGCGTCGCGTGGTCGAGCCGGTCACCCTCAACCCGGAGTGAGCCGATGCGTGCCCTGATCGCCGCCATCGCCCTCGTCCTGCCGGCGACAGGCGCAGTTGCCCAGACCGAGCAGGCGGCCCCGATTTCGGCCATCGACTGGCTCTCGCACAGCCTCGCACAACCCGCCGCCCTGGCGCCGGGCGAGGCGCCGGTGACGCAGGGAATCGTCACAGAGCCGATCTCGGTGCAACCGCTCGACATGCCCTCACCGGATGGCGTCGGCTTGCTCGCGCGCTCGGTGACGGGGCTGCCGGCCGATCTCTGGGGCAGTTCCGATCTCGACACGCTGGTCCGGCTCATCGCCGGTTTTCCGGCAGAGCCGCTGCCGGCTGTGCAGGACCAGTTCCGCCGGGTGATGCTGGCCGAACTCGACCCGCCCCTGGGCTCGACCCTGCGCGCGCCGCTGCTTCAGGCGCGGATCGACGCCCTGCTGGCCCGCGGCGCGGTAGAGGAGGCCGAAGCGCTGCTCCAGCGCGCCGCCTCGGACGCGCCCGAACTGTTCCGCCGCGCCTTCGACGTGGGCCTTCTGACGGGCCGCGAACAATCCGCCTGCGCCCACATGCGCGCGGTGCCGGGCCTCGCGCCGTCCTTCCCGGTGCGCATCTTCTGCCTGGCAAGGACCGGCGACTGGAACGCAGCGGCACTGACGCTGGAATCGGCCAAGGCGCTCGGACAGCTTTCGCCCGAGGAAGACGCGCTGCTGGCGCAGTTTCTCGACCCCGAACTCTCGGAACTCCTGCCGCCCACCGCCCGCCCGACGCGGCCGAGCCCGCTCACCTTCCGGATGCTCGAGGCGATCGGCGCACCGATGCCCACGGCGACGCTGCCGCTCGCCTTCGCGCATTCCGACCTGCGCCCCACCGCCGGCTGGAAGCCGCGCGTCGAGGCGGCCGAACGGCTCGCACGCGCAGGCGCGATCCCGCCCGGCGTGCTGGTGGCGATCTATGGCGAGCGCGCACCGGCTGCCTCCGGCGGGGTCTGGGACCGGGTCGCTTCGGTGCAGGCGCTCGGGCGCGCGCTCGAAATCGGCGATCGCGAGGTGATCTCGGAGGATCTGCCTGATGCCTGGGACCAGATGCGGGCGGCCGGGCTCGCCCTGCCCTTCGCCCGTGCCTTCGGCCCCGCGCTGGTGACGCTCGAGGCCGAGCCCGCCGATCTCGTCTTCCGGATCGGCTTGCTGTCGGATGCCTATGAGTCGGTCGCGCTCGACGCCGATCCGGACGATCCGGAAGCCGCGTTTCTCGCCGCCATCGCCCGCGGCGAACCCGGTGCGCCACCGGCGTCGCCGCTCGCGGAGGCGGTCTCCGCAGGTTTCGTCAGCCCCGCCCCTGCCCTGCCCGACGGGCTCGCCCGCCCGCTGGCGGAGGGCCGCGCCGGCGAGGCGCTGCTGCTGGCGCTCGGCGCGCTCGCGCCGGGTGCCGCGGCCGATCCCTCCGATATTGGCGGCGCGATCGCCTTTCTGCGCGCCTTCGGGCTCGAGGACATCGCCCGTCGCGCCGCGCTTCAGATCCTGCTGCTCGAGCGCCCTTCATGAGCGGGCCTGCCAGCCCGGGAATGTGGATCTCCGGCTTCCTCGACGCCCACGCCGCCGAGCTCGGCGCGGCGCGCAACACCCAGCTTGCCTATGGTCGCGACCTGAAGGATTTCCTCGATTGGCTGGCGCGTGCAGGCTCAAGCCCCGCCGAGGCCAGCCGCGAGGATATCGAGCGCTACCTGGTCTTCTGCGATGCGCAGGGGCTCGCGCGCACCACCCGCGCCCGGCGGCTCTCCTCGATCCGGCAATTCTACCGCTTCGCCTATGAAGAAGGGTGGCGGGGTGACAACCCGGCGATCCGAATCCGCAGTCCGGGGCGGGAGGCCCGGCTGCCAAAGACGCTGAGCCAGGAGGACGTCACCGCCCTGCTCGCCGCCGCCGAGGATCAGGGCCGCAACCCCGCCGACCGGCTGCGCAACCGCTGCTTGATGCAGCTCCTCTACGCCACCGGAATGCGAGTGAGCGAACTGGTCTCGTTGCCGGTCTCCGCCGCCCGCGGCGACCCGCGCATGCTGCTGGTGCGCGGCAAGGGCGACAAGGAGCGCCTCGTCCCGCTCTCGCCGCCCGCCCGGCTTGCGCTGGCAGACTGGCTCGCGGAGCGCGACGCGCGCGAGGACGCGGCCCGTGCCGAGGGCGCGGCGCCCTCCCGTTTTCTCTTTCCCTCCACCGGAAAGGCTGGCCACCTGACCCGGCACCGCTTCCACGCGCTGATCAAGGAGATCGCCGTGTCGGCCGGGATCAGCCCGGCAAAGGTGACGCCGCACCGGCTGCGCCATGCCTTTGCAACGCATCTGCTGGCCGGCGGAGCGGATCTTAGGTCGATCCAGATGCTGCTCGGCCACGCCGATATCTCGACCACCGAGATCTATACCCATGTGCTCGAGGAGCGGCTTCGGGACCTCGTGCTGAAGCATCATCCGCTGGCGAAATCCTGACGGGAGCGCCGCGCCGGCTCAGCCTGCGCGGGTCACGTCATGTGCATAGAGCCAGCCGAACCGGTCCGGCATGAGGCCCGGCGCGGCCCGTCCGATCATCCGGAGCCCGAGATGCGCAATGCCACGCACCGGCGCGCTGCTCAGGTGATAGTTCCGGGCATTGGCCGTCGCGGCGTCGACGATCCTTCGGCAGCGCGGGGCGCGGCGCCGCTCGTATTCGGCCAGTGCTGCCGCGCGGCTGTCCGCCCCGGCAAGGCTTTCGGCCAGCACCCAGGCATCCTCGAGCGCCATACAGGCCCCTTGGGCCAGGAAGGGCAATGTCGGATGCGCAGCATCGCCCGTCAGCACCACCCCGTCGCCACTCCAGCGCGGCGCGACCGCATGGGCGAAGAGTCCCCAGACCATTACCTCCTCAACCCGTTCGAGCCAGCCGCGCACCGGCGCGCCGAAACCGCCGAAGACCCGGCGAAACGCCACCGGATCGCCGGCATGGTTCCAGCCCTCGGCGGCCCAGTGTCCGGTTTCCTCGACGCCGACGAGGTTCAACAGCCGCCCGTCCCGCAGCGGATAGGCCACGAGATGCCGGCCCGGGCCCATGAAGACCTGCGCCTCCTGCGGCACCTCGCCGGGCGTGACAGGCACCAGCGCGCGCCAAGCCAGGTGACCGGTGAAGGCCGGCGCCTCGTCTCCCAGCAGCGCCGCGCGCACCCGCGAGCGAACCCCGTCGGCGGCCACCAGGAACGGCACCTCGCGCCGGCCACCGCCGGCGATCTCCAGCACCGGATGCGCGCCTTCGAGGCACAGCTTCTCGACCCGCTGACCGGTCTCGATCGCGACGCCCAGCTCGCGCGCCCCGTCGGCGAGCAGCGCTACAAGGTCGGCCCGGTGGACCAGGCCAAACCGGCCGAATCGAGAAAGGTCGAGCCGCAGCACTTCGGCGCCGCGAGCGTAGTCCCGCAGCACCGCACCCCGCGAGGCCAGCGAGATCGCCTCGAAGGCACGGCCGAGCCCGAGCGCTTCCAGCACCACGCCGGCATTGGGCGAGATCTGGAGCCCCGCCCCCACCTCGGTGATCTCCGGCGCCTGTTCGAGGACGGTGACCTGCGCGCCGCGCATCGCCAGCGCCCGAGCCGTGGCGAGCCCGGCGATTCCCGCGCCGAGAACGGTGATTTCCTGACCGATCAGATTCATGCCAGCCTCCGGATGGACGCTTCAAAACGAAAGGCGCCGGGAGAACATCCCGGCGCCTGATATCTCATCTGTCACTCCCACACGAGCATGCGGGGCGCGATCAGTCGTCGCGATGCACCTTCTCGCGGCGCTCGTGGCGTTCCTGCGCCTCGAGGCTCAGCGTGGCGATCGGGCGCGCGTCCAGCCGCTTGAGCGAGATCGGCTCACCGGTTTCCTCGCAGTAGCCGTATTCGCCGTCGCCGATCCGCCGCAGCGCCGCGTCGATCTTGCCGACGAGCTTGCGCTGACGGTCCCGCGTGCGGAGTTCGAGCGCCCGGTCGGTTTCCTCGCTGGCGCGGTCGGCGACATCGGGAATGTTGCGCGTGCTCTCCTGAAGCCCCTCGATCGTGTCGCGGCTGTCGGCCAGCAGATCCTCTTTCCAGGCGGTGAGCTTGCGCCGGAAATATTCCAACTGCCGCTCGTTCATGAACGGCTCGTCTTCAGCGGGACGGTAGTCTTCCGGTAGAAAGGTTTCCTGTTTCACCCCTGCTCCCTCTCGCATTTCAGCCTGCGTCAAGTGCCGGTCACCGTTTTCGGGCAATTCTTCGTCCATCCGGTCGTCTGTCACAGGCATCGTCTCTCCCTTGGCGCGGTGCTTACTCGAAGGATAGCGGGTTGTCACTTACAAAAAGCAAAGGCAGGCTGGTCATGCAACGGGCTCGGACCCGGCTTCAAGAACGAGACCCAAGGCTAGGAATAGCAAATGAAATTTTCGGGAACAGATTCCTACGTCGCGACCGACGACCTGAAGGTTGCCGTCAATGCCGCAGTCACGCTCGAACGCCCGCTGCTGGTCAAGGGCGAGCCCGGCACCGGCAAGACCGAACTCGCCCGCCAGGTCGCCACAGCCCTCGATCTGCCGATGATCGAATGGCACATCAAGTCTACCACGCGTGCCCAGCAGGGGCTCTATGAATACGACGCAGTGAGCCGTTTGCGCGACAGCCAGCTCGGCGACGAACGGGTCCATGACGTCGCCAATTACATCCGTCCGGGAAAGCTCTGGGAGGCTTTCGCCGCCTCCGGAAAGGTGGTGTTGCTGATCGACGAGATCGACAAGGCGGATATCGAGTTCCCCAACGACTTGCTGCAGGAGCTCGACCGGATGGAGTTCCACGTCTACGAGACCGGCGAGACGGTCCGCGCGGTGCACCGCCCCATTGTCATCATCACGTCGAACAACGAAAAGGAACTGCCCGACGCCTTCCTGCGGCGCTGCTTCTTCCACTACATCCGCTTTCCGGACATGGAGACGATGAAGGAGATCGTCGAGGTCCATCACCCCGGCATCAAGCAGTCGCTGCTCACCGCCGCGCTCACCCAGTTCTACGAGATCCGCGAGCAGCAGGGTCTGAAGAAGAAGCCCTCGACCTCGGAGGTTCTGGACTGGCTCAAGCTGCTGCTGGCCGAAGATCTTCAGGCCGAAGACCTTCGGCGCGGCGCGACAGAGGCGCTGCCGCGGCTGCATGGTGCGCTGCTGAAAAACGAGCAGGACGTGCATCTCTTCGAGCGTCTGGCCTTCATGGCGCGGCGCGGACGCTGAGCCAGGCAGAAGAGCGCGTCTTCATGGATTTGCGCGCATTTGCCGACAGGTGTTACGCCCGCTCGCTCGGCGCTGCCATCCCGGTTCAGACTCGCATGGTCTGGGTGAAATCTGACATCGGGTCAATACATTGTATGACGATGCTGAAACGGGGACCGCTGCGACGCTTTCGCAGCCTCCTCGCGCCGTCCGATCCGCGCGGCTGAGGGTTCCGTTCGCCATGACGATACGCTAGTCTCCGCCTCCAATTACGAGGACGCGGATATGAGCGGGACAATCCTGGAGCGCCTTGAAGCCAAGGGACTGCGGATGACCGGGCAGCGGCGGGTGATCGCCGAGGTTCTGGGCGAGTCGACCGACCATCCGGATGTCGAAGAGCTCTACAACCGCGCCTCAGGACACGATCCGAAGATCTCCATTGCGACCGTCTACCGAACGGTGAAGCTCTTCGAGGAAGCGGGCATTATCGACCGGCTCGAATTCGGCGACGGACGCGCGCGCTACGAGGATGCCGACCGCGACCATCACGACCACCTGATCGACATCAATTCCGGCGAGGTGATTGAGTTCTGCGACCCCGAGATCGAGGCGCTGCAGGAGAAGATCGCCGAGCGTCTGGGCTACCGGCTCAAGGGGCACCGCCTGGAACTCTACGGGGTGCCGCAGAAGAAGCGCTGAACCGAGCGCGGCGTTCGCGCGGCCGAAATCCTGACCGGCCTAGCCGGCGACCGCGGCGACGTCTGCGCCGCACGCATTCCGGCTTTTCGCGAAAGAGCGCGGGCAGCGTCGGTTTGGCGCTTTGTTATCGCCCCAAATCCGGTCTAGACGAGGGCGAAAGCCGTTTTTGACCCTCAAGGAGCTTGGTCCTGCGCATGAACAACCTGCATGGCGCGCTCCTGATGATCCTCTCGATGGGGATGTTCGCCTTCCAGGACCTGTTCATCAAGAAGGCCTCCGCCACCCTGCCCCCGGGCGCGATCCTCACGGCGATGGGCTGTCTGGGCGCGCTCATCTTTGCCGGGTTCGTGCGCGCCCGGCGCCAGTCACTTTTGCCGCGCGAGCTGTTCCGCCGGGCGATGCTGCTTCGAAACGCCGGCGAGGTGGTCGGCGCCTTCGCCTTCATCTCGGCCCTCGCGCTGGCCGATCTCGCCGCGGTTTCCGCCATCATCCAGGCGCTTCCGCTTGCCGTCACGTTGATGGCCGCGCTGTTTCTCGGCGAACCTGTCGGCTGGCGGCGGTGGTCGGCGATCTCTGTGGGATTCCTCGGCGTGCTTCTGATTGTCCGGCCCGGGACGCACGGGTTCGAGCCGGCGACGCTCCTTGCCGTGGTCGCCGTCCTCGCCCTTGGACTGCGGGACCTGGCGACTCGCATCGCGCCGCCGGCCATGAGCTCGGCGCAGATCGGCCAATGGGGCTACCTGATGATGCTCGTGGCGGGGCTGACAATGACCCTCACCGCCGATACCGCCACTCTGCCGTCCGCCCCGCTCGCCTCCTACGGTCTGCTCACGATCGCGATCCTGGTGGGAGTTGCCGGCTACTACACGATCATACAGGCGATCCGGATCTCGGAGATCTCCGCCGTCGCCCCGTTCCGCTACGCGCGGATCGTCTTCGCCCTGCTGCTCGCCGTCTTCGTCCTCGGCGAGCGGCCCGATAGCTTCACCCTGGCCGGGGCCGCGCTGATCGTCGCCTCCGGTCTCTACGCGCTTGCGCGGGAACGCGCACTTTTCTCGGGGGCCCGACAAGGGTAAGAGGTCCCCATGTTTCATGACCGACCGGAAAGGACCGTCGCAATGAGCACAATCATCGACATTCACGGACGCGAAATCCTGGACAGCCGGGGCAACCCGACCGTCGAGGTGGACGTCACCCTCGAAGACGGCACCATGGGCCGAGCCGCGGTGCCCTCCGGCGCCTCCACCGGCGTCCACGAGGCCGTCGAGAAGCGCGACGGCGACAAGTCCAAGTTCGGCGGCAAAGGCGTGAGCCAGGCCGTCGCAGCCGTCAACGGCGAGATCGCCGAGGCGCTCCTCGGCTTCGACGCCACCGACCAGGTCGGCCTCGACAGCACCATGATCGAACTCGACGGCACCGAGAACAAGGGCCGTCTCGGCGCCAACGCCATCCTCGGCGTGTCGCTGGCCACCGCCAAGGCCGCCGCGGAGTATACCGCCCAACCGCTCTACCGCTATGTCGGCGGCACCGCCGCGCGCGTCCTCCCCGTGCCGATGATGAACATCATCAACGGCGGCGAACATGCCGACAACCCGATCGACTTCCAGGAATTCATGATCATGCCGGTCTCGGCCACGTCGATCCACGACGCGGTCCGGATGGGATCAGAGATCTTCCACACGCTCAAGAAGGAGCTCTCAGCGGCCGGCTACAACACCGGCATCGGCGACGAGGGCGGTTTCGCGCCGGCACTGTCGTCGACCCGCGGCGCGCTGGACTTCGTTTTGAAATCCATCGAGTCCGCCGGCTACAAGCCGGGCGAGGACGTCTATCTCGCGCTCGATGCCGCCTCGACCGAATACTACAAGGACGGCAAATACGAGCTTGCGGGCGAGGGCCTGTCTCTGACGTCCGCGGAAAACGTCAAGTATCTCGAGGCGCTGGTTGCCGACTACCCGATCTTCTCGATCGAGGATGGCTGCGCCGAGGATGACTGGGACGGCTGGAAACTGCTGACCGACGCCCTGGGCGCCAAGGTTCAGCTCGTCGGCGACGACCTCTTCGTCACCAACCCGGCCCGCCTGTCGCGTGGTATTGCCGAAGGCGTGGCCAACTCGCTCCTCGTCAAGGTGAACCAGATCGGCTCCCTGACCGAAACGCTGGCCGCCGTCGAAATGGCGCACCGCGCGAAATACACCAACGTCATGTCGCACCGCTCGGGCGAGACCGAGGACGCCACCATCGCCGACCTCGCCGTCGCCACGAACTGCGGCCAGATCAAGACCGGCTCGATGTCGCGCTCCGACCGGATGGCGAAATACAACCAGTTGATCCGCATCGAGGAAATGCTGGGCGAATCCGCGCTCTACGCAGGGACGTCGATCCTGAAATAACGCGACTTCCGCTGTAACCGACGATCTTTGATGCCCCGCGCTGATGATGCGCGGGGCGTTTTCTTTGTGAAGCCTCCGATTGACCGGCTGCTTTTCGTTCCGGGTCTTCCGCATCGGTTGTTGCGGGCATCGCACCTCGGGCGTATCGACCGGCCAACACAGGAGTTCAGGCAATGACACCGAAAGAGTTGGTTGCCCATTGGGTGGAGCGCTTCAATTCCGGCGATGCGGCCGGTTTGGCGGAGCTCTATCACGCGGATGCCGTGAACCATCAGGTCACGCAGGAGGCGATCACCGGCCGGGACAATATCCGCGCCATGTTCGAACGGGAATTCGCGGCCGCCGAAATGGTTTGCATCGTCGAGGCCATCCACGACGCCGGAGAGGTCGTCGCTCTGGAATGGCGCGATCCTCTCGGCCTGCGGGGCTGCGGCTTCTTCACCATTCGCGACGAGCGAATTGCGTTCCAGCGTGGGTATTGGGACAAGCTATCCTTCCTTCGAATGCACGGGCTGCCGATCGAATAGCGATATCCTGATGCAATTCGCCGCGCTTGGGCGGACACCACGCCCGCTGGGCATCTGGCCATCGCTACGTTGCAAGACTGCCACAGGGACGAGAGCTGTTGTGTAACGTAGCCATTCCGCGATTTGCGACGACCTGGTTCACCTGACGTTCCCAATTTCCAAAGCGTCGTGATGCCGGTTGCTCTATCCTGTTGACGCTGCAACAGGGGATCTTGCTATGTTTCCAGCTCAGATTATCGCGCTTCTCGGCCTGAAGAGGCACCCGGAGGGCGGTTGGTATCGCGAGACATGGGTCGGGCCTGCGTCCGGTGAACGGCCTTCGGGCACCTGTATCTTCTACCTGCTCGACAGAAACGACCGCAGCCACTGGCACAAAGTCGACGCGACCGAGATCTGGCATTTCTATGCGGGCGATCCGCTGATCCTGTCGATCAGCGAGACCGAATCCGGCCCGGCCCGCGACCACCTGCTCGGCGCAAATCTCGCGGCCAGCCAGTCGCCGCAGATCATCGTGCCGGAGCTCCACTGGCAATCCGCGCGTTCTGCGGGCGACTGGTCGCTCGTCGGCTGCACTGTCTCGCCCGGTTTCCGCTTCGAGGGCTTCACTCTCGCGCCGCCGGACTTCGACATCCCACGGGCGTGACGCCGCCTGACCGCGCTTCGTCAGGCTCCGGCAGGCTCCGTCTCCGCCGTCAGTGCGGAGAGCACGCCCCGGCGCACAACCGCGCCGCATTCGGCCGCCAAAACCTTGCGCCCGGCTACAAAGGCAACTGCGATCGGCGGGTGATACTGCACCTCGACCGAGCCCTGCCGCTTCTGCCGCAGCACCTTGAGGCAATGCGAGCCGAAATCCATGTCGCCCCACCAGCCATAGAAGCGAGCATCCTCTCCCTCGGGCGCGTGGTAGACGAGGCTCACCGGCTGCACCCTGAGATCTTCCGGCAGGCTGCCGGAAAAGAACGGCTGGAACAGCGTCGGCTTGAACGGCAGCACCCTGCGCCCATCGGTGCTCGTGCCCTCGGGGAAGAGGAGCAACCGGTGGCCCGCGGCGAGCCGCGCCTCGACCTGCATCGCCTGCTCCTGTGCCTGGTTCCGGTTGCGGTCGATGAAGAGCGTGCCGGTCGCCCGGGCCAGCCAGCCGATCCCCGGCCACCTCGCCACTTCCGACTTGGAGACGAAATAGATCAGGTCCGAGGCGTTGAGGGCGAAGATGTCGAGCCAGCTCACATGGTTCGAGACCTGCGCCCCCGGACCGGTCATCGGCTCGCCATGGACGACGCGGCGGATACCCAGAAGGACAAAGGCGGTTCGGCAGACGAACCGCGTGATCGACGGCGTCCAGGGGCGGTTCTCCTCGAAGAGCGGGCGCTCCACCAGCCGGATAATCAGCAGAAGCGCCAAGCAACCGAAGATGACGACCAACAACGGAACCCCGCGTCGCAGCACGCGCAGCCAGTCGCCGGCGCCTGCCGGCGCGTGCATCGGGGGCTCGTCCTCCGACCGCCACGTCGCTTCCGAACTCATCCCCGACCGCCCGTGTAGCGCGCCCGCTGCGTCTGGGAAATTCGCTCCATGTCCATCACGAGGCAGATGTCGGTGGTGTTGAAGGGGCGATCGACAAAGGCCCCCTCGCCCACGAAGCCACCAAGCCTGAGGTAGCTCTTTATGAGCTGCGGGATCTCGCGCACGGCGCGGACACGGTCGACCGCGTCCTCGGGCAGGATATCCATTGGCGTGAAGGCTTCATCGAGCGCCCGCACCCTGAGATCGGGAGGTGCGAGATGGTGATGGTGGAGATAGGAGAGCGGCTGCGCCAACGCCGCCACATCGGTCCCGTGGAAGCTCGCCACACCGAAAAGCAGTTCGATATCCCGCTCCAGCACGTAGTCGCCAAGCCCGTTCCAGAGGTGGAACAGGGCCGCGCCGCCGCGGAAATCCGGATGCACGCAGGAGCGGCCGAGCTCCAGAAGCCGCCGCCCGCTGCGCTCCAGGGGCGTCAGGTCGTACTCGCCGGCGCAGTAGAAGCCACCCGCCGCCGGCGCGCGGTCGCCCGGCAGCAACCGGTAGACGCCGACCACATGGTCAAGTGCGGTCGCATCGCGCCGGCGGTCGACAAGGATCAGGTGGTCATAGAAGGGGTCGTATCGATCACGCTCAAGCCGGCGCTCATGGTCGACCAGCGCCCCGTCACCGGACAGTTCCTCCACGAAGACGCGGTAGCGCAACCTCTGTGCTCCCAGCATATCCTCCTCCGTCCTGGCCAGCCTGATCTCGAGATTCTGGTCGTCGATCGCCATGAGCGGTGGGAACTCTTTCCTTTGAGGGGTTCCGGGGTCTTTAGGCAAAGCGCGCTGCCTTGTCCACACTCCCCAGATCCGGCGGGTTGACCCGAGTTAATCCATTCGTAAGGTTGCGCCAGTTTCCTCATGGGAAACAAATGGTTTGATGGGGGCCGGGACCTCTCACCCGTCGTCCAGGAGGAGACCAATCACGCGACCGTCCAGGACCACCTTGCCGGCATGTTCGAAATTGACCGTGATCCTGTGTTCGGCGCGGGACTGAACCTGCCCCAGACCCCAGTCGGGCCGGTCGGGATGGCGCACCAGCATTCCCGGTTCGAGAAAGGCGTTCATATCAATCATGACGACAGTACCTTCAGGAAAGACCATTCATGTCCAGTGACGATCCGCAGGACACCCCGGATATTGCTGCCCTTGTCGGCTCACGCATCTGCCACGACCTGATCAGCCCGATCGGCGCGATCGGCAACGGGCTGGAACTGTTCTCGATGTCGGGCGGCGGCAGCGCGGAGATCGCACTGATCTCCGACTCGGTCGCCAATGCCAACGCGCGCATTCGTTTCTTCCGCGTCGCCTTCGGCCTCGCGTCGCCGGACCAGGGCCTTGCGCGCTCCGAGATCCTCGGCATCCTCAAGGATGTCTATGGCGGCACGCGGCTCCGGATCGACTGGGGCGTGGGCGCCGATTGCCGCCGTCAGGAGGTCAAGGCCGTCTTCCTCGCCCTGCAATGCCTGGAAAACGCGCTGCCCTATGGCGGCGAGATCGCGGTAAGCCGCGCAAACGGGATCTGGCACCTGACCGGCCGCAGCAAGAAGCTGAAATACGATCCGCAGATCTGGTCGGTCCTCACTGGCAGCGCGCCGGAAGGACTCGCCCCCAAGACCGTGCATTTCGCCCTGCTGCCCGATGCCGTCTGCCGCCTCGGCCGACGCATCACCCTGCATTCGGACGAGGCGTGCATCACGCTCAGCTTCTGAACGGCCTGGCCGTCTAGGGCCGCAACGTTCCGTCGCCCTCGACGAGATACTTGAAGCTCGTGAGCTGTTCCGCACCCACCGGCCCGCGGGCATGCATCTTGCCCGTGGCGATGCCGATCTCGGCGCCCATGCCGAACTCGCCGCCATCGGCAAATTGCGTCGAGGCATTGCGCATCAGGATCGCCGAGTCGATCCGCTGGAAGAAGCGCTCCGCCGCAGCGTCGTCCTCGGTTAGGATCGCCTCGGTATGGCTGGAGCCGAATTCGCGGATATGCGCGATCGCGGCGTCGATGTCGTCAACCACCTTGGCGGCTATCTTCATGTCGAGGAACTCGGTGCCGAAATCGTCGTCGGTGGCCTCGACGCTGCCGTTCAGCCCGCGCGCCCGAACCTCGACACCTGCCGCCATCAGGTCGTCCACGATCTGCTGGCCGAGCGTCTCGGCGACATCGGCATGCACGAGCAGGCATTCCGCCGCGCCGCATATCCCGGTCCGCCGGGTCTTGGCGTTGAGCACCACCGCTCGCGCCTTGTCAGGATCGGCGGCCTTGTCGACATAGACATGGCAGATTCCCTCGAGATGGGCGAAGACCGGCACCCGCGCCTCGCGCTGCACCAGCCCGACGAGCCCCTTGCCGCCGCGCGGCACGATCACGTCGATCGTCTCCGTCATCGTCAACATCTCGCGCACCGCCTCGCGGTCCCGCGTCGGCACGCGCTGGATTGCCATCTCGGGCAGGTTCGCCGCGCGCAGCCCCTCGACGAGGCAGGCATGGATCGCACCGGAGGAATGGAAGCTCTCGGAGCCGCCGCGCAGGATCACCGCGTTCCCGGCCTTGAGGCAGAGCGCGCCGGCATCCGCCGTGACGTTGGGGCGGCTCTCGTAGATCACGCCGACGACGCCGAGCGGCGTGCGCACGCGGCGGATATGCAGACCCGAGGGCATGTCCCACTCGGCGATGGTCTCGCCCACCGGGTCCTTCTGCTCTGCCACCGCCCGGAGACCGTCGACGATGCCGCGGATGCGGTCCTCGTCGAGCTTCAGCCGGTCCATCATCGCATTCGTCAGCCCCTTGTCGCGGCCGAACGCCATGTCCTTCGCGTTCGCCTCGATGATCCCGGCGCGCCGTGACCAGACGGAATCGGCCGCCGCAATCAGCGCGGCATGCTTCCGTTCGGCGGTGGCGAAGGCCAGTTCCGCGGCGGCGGCGCGGGCATTCTGGCCGATTTCGGCCATCAGGGCGGGAATGTCGGTCATGTTTTCCATGGTCTCCCCCGGGAGTCGGGTCCGGACGTCTATAGCAACAGGAACGTGCGTCTCACAACGCCATGTCGTCCCGGTGAATCAGGGCGGCGCGGCCGGGATATCCCAGAAGCTCCGCGATCTCGCCCGAGCGGTGGCCGGCGATGATCCGCGCCTCGGAGCTGGTGTAGCGGCAGAGCCCCTGCCCAAGCCGCCCCCGCGGGCCGAGGATCTCCACCGGCTCGCCGCGCCCGAAACTGCCGTCGACCAATGTCACGCCGGCCGGAAGCAGCGACTTGCCCGATGCCAGCGCCCGCGCCGCGCCGGCATCGACCGCGACGCTGCCATGCGGCTTCATCGAGGCGATCCAGCGCTTGCGGGCAACATGCGGATCGCCCTCGGCGACGAACCAAGTTGCCGGCGCGCCGAGATCGAGCGCCTGCAACGGACGCATCACCGAGCCTTCGGTTATCACCATCGCGCAGCCCGCCTTGGTCGCGGTCTTGGCAGCCATGAGCTTGGTCTTCATGCCGCCCTTGGAAAGCCCCGAGCCG
The DNA here is from genome assembly GCF_004146235.1 of Tropicimonas sp. IMCC6043. Taxonomy (GTDB): domain Bacteria; phylum Pseudomonadota; class Alphaproteobacteria; order Rhodobacterales; family Rhodobacteraceae; genus Tropicimonas. Next base: position 179,119 of record NZ_SELO01000006.1, read on the forward strand.
GCATCGCCTGCCATCGCCTCGATCTCCGGCGTGATGCTCTCGATCACGTCGAAGCGCTGCGCATTGGGGTCCTGTGCCGGGCTGGCGGTGTAGAAGCCATCGACATCCGAGAGGAGCACGAGCTGGTCGGCGCCGACGGTCACCGCAATCTGCGCGGCGAGCCGGTCGTTGTCGCCGAACCGGATCTCGTCGGTGGCGATGGTATCGTTCTCGTTGACGATCGGCACGACGCCGAGGCCGACCAACGTCTCGAGTGTCGCCCGCGTGTTGAGATAGCGCCGGCGGTCCTCGGAATCCTCGAGCGTCACCAGAACCTGCGCCGCCCGGATGCCATGCGGCTCGAGCGCGTGACGATAGGCACGGGCAAGCTCGATCTGGCCCACCGCGGCAGCGGCCTGCGACTGTTCGAGCGGCAGATCGCCTGCCGGCAGGCTGAGCGAGGCGCGTCCAAGCGCGATCGAGCCCGAGGAGACCAGGATCACGTCCGCCCCCCGCGACTGGATATCGGCGACGTCCAGCGCCAGCATCTCCAGCCAGTCGGTCTTGAGCAGGCCGGTCTGGCGGTCCACCAGCAGGGCCGAGCCGATCTTGACCACCACCCGCCGCGCCGCCGCGATCTGGGGATGGGCCGCGCTCACGGCTGCCATGGCCCTTCCTCCTCTTCCGCCGGCGCGGCCTCGGCACGACGCCGCGCCTCGATCTCCGAGCGCAGCGCCCGAAGCACCTGCGTGAGACCTTCGCGGCTCACGCCCGACATCGCATAGACCCGTCCGCCCGAAGCCTCTTCCAGCGCCGCGATCCGTTCCGCGCGCTCTTCGTCGTCGAGCGCGTCGATCTTGTTGAGGGCCGTCACACGCGGCTTCCCTGCCAACGCCCCGCCGTATGCTTCAAGCTCGCCAATGATCGTCTGGTAATCGGCCGCGACGTCCTCCGCCGTGCCGTCGACCAGATGCAAGAGCACCGCGCAGCGCTCGACATGGCCGAGGAAGCGGTCGCCGATGCCCCGCCCCTCATGCGCTCCCTCGATCAGGCCGGGGATGTCGGCCATGACGAATTCGGCATTGTCGATACCGACAACACCCAGATTGGGATGCAGCGTGGTGAAGGGATACTCGGCGATCTTCGGCCGCGCATTCGATGTCGCGGCGAGGAAGGTCGACTTGCCGGCATTGGGCAGTCCGAGCAGCCCGGCGTCGGCGATGAGCTTGAGCCTCAGCCAGATCGTTCGTTCAATGCCCGGTTGGCCCGGGTTGGCGCGGCGCGGCGCCTGGTTGGTCGAGGTCTTGAAATGCAGGTTCCCGAAACCGCCATTGCCGCCCTTGGCCAGCACCACGCGGTCGCCCACCTTGGCAAGATCGGCCAGAACCTCGTCTTCCTCCTCGTCGAGGATCTCGGTACCGGCCGGCACCTTCAGCACAATGTCCTTGCCATCCGCCCCGGTACGCTGCCGCCCCATGCCGGGCTGGCCGTTCTTGGCGAAGAAATGCTGCTGGTAGCGGAAATCGATCAGCGTGTTGAGCCCTTCGACGGCTTCCACCACCACGTCACCACCGCGTCCGCCGTCACCGCCATCGGGCCCGCCGAACTCGATGAATTTCTCCCGCCGGAACGAGACCGCTCCACCGCCGCCGGCGCCGGACCGGATATAGACCTTCGCGAGATCGAGAAATTTCATCGGCGGGCCTCGAAGCTGGAGCGGTTCAGGCGATAGCGCGAAACGGGCCGGGGCTCAAGCTCTCCGGCCCGCCGACACCGAACCGGGTCGCGCAGGAATATATTCCCGCTTTCAGTGCGTTGTCAGAGTTTTTTCAGATAGGTCCAGGTCGGCACCGTGGCACCGCGGGCGACCGAAAAGGTCTCCGCGTCGCCGAGATACTGGAATCCGGCATTGGTCAGGATTCGCGCGGAATAGGGATTGTCCTGGAAGACTTCGGCGAAAATCGTCGCGCAATCCTGCGGGTTGGCCGCCAGCAGCGCGCCAACCGCTTCCGAGGCCAGACCGGTATGCCAGAGCGCCGGCGCCACCCAGTAGCCGATTTCGGACTGATGCGGCGCATCTTCCATCCGCTTCAACGAAATCACGCCCACGAGTTCCCCGAGGCCGCCGGAACTGCCATCGAGCGCCCAGACATCTTCTGCCCCGGTCCCTGCGATGTGGCGCGAGACGAAGGCCTCCGAGGCGCCGGGCGGCAGCGGATGCGGGATCGACCGGGTGCCGCGCGCCACGCGTTCGTCGCCCGCATAAAGCTCGAGCAGGCCCTGATCGGAGCGCTGCAGCGGCCGGAGCGTGACGCGTTCGGAACGGATGACCGGCTGTCCGGTGATCGATCTCAATTCCATGTCGTATCCCTCCTCCCGGGAAAGACCGTCTACCGCAGATCCACGATCTCGACCCGCTCCTCCCCGAGCAGGCGCGCCCTCGGTCGGGCGACGATGACAAAACAAATGGCCATCAATATGGCGACCTGCAAGACCAGCGGCGCCGGAGCGACACCGTGGAAACTCTGCATCGCCCATTCCGCGGGCCGGATCACAAGGCGAAACAGGAAGCCCGGAACGCCCATGGCAATGGCATCGGGTTGCAGCCGTTCCTGCGACAGGCGGAAGGCCAACCAGCTCAGATGCGCGAGCGATGCCCAGAACAGCGCCAAGGCAAACACGCGCAGGCCGCAGCGTCCCGTCGCGGCCTGCCAGGTCTGTCTGCGGAGGCGGATGCAATCATACATGGTCTGCCCTCTTGGCGCGTCTCCCGGAATCGCCGGGGGGACCGGCTCGCTCGCCGATCCCCCCGTGAAAATGCTTCAATGCCCGGGTATCGGCTTACTCGGCGGCCTCCTGCGTCGGAAGTACCGAGATGAACGTGCGGCCCTTGAGGCCCTTGTGGAAGGTCACGGCACCTTCGACCGTGGCGAAGATCGTGTGATCCTTGCCCTGGCCCACGCCCTCGCCCGGCCACCACTTGTTGCCGCGCTGACGGACGATGATGTTGCCGGGGATCACCGCCTCGCCGCCGTATTTCTTCACACCGAGGCGACGACCAATGGAGTCGCGACCGTTGCGGGAGGAACCGCCTGCTTTCTTGTGTGCCATATCGCTTGTCTCCTGTTACTCGGCCGCGGCCTGAGCCGCGGCTGCGCCGACGGCGGGTTTCACGCCGCTTTCGGCCGCGCCGGATTCGAGGATCTCGGTCACCCGGAGCAGCGTGAGCTGCTGGCGGTGGCCACGGGTGCGCTGCGAGCCGTGCTTGCGGCGGCGCTTGACGAAGGTGATCTTCTTGGCGTCCTTGATCTGGTCAATGACTTCGGCCTGCACGGCCGCGCCTTCGACCAGTGGTGCGCCGACCGTGGCGCCAACCATCAGAACGTCGTTGAATTGAACGGTTTCACCGGCGGAGGCCGCCAGTTTCTCGACGCGCAGAACATCGCCCTTCACGACGCGATATTGCTTGCCGCCGGTCTTGAGGACCGCAAACATGGGTCTTTCCTTTTCTCCGTCGCGTCGCTTCGGTCCCCTCTCGGGCGTTCGGCCGATCCTTCGGCACCTCGGACTGCGCGCCCTTCGTGCGGGCGTATTGCTTCTTTCCTACCGCGGCGGATCCGACGGCAGAGTGCTGCATATGCGCGAGAAGGCGCTCCACGTCAAGCGGTTGCGGTCCCGTTGGCCCCGGTTTTCCCGGCCCTGCCCGCAGGAAACGACGATTTCCCGGCTCAAAGCTCCTCGCCGCCGATGAATTGCGCTGCCGCGCGGCCCAGTTCGGTCGAGATCGTCTGGAACAGCGCATCGAAAGCGGCGAGAAGCCGGGAGTTCAACTGCTGCCCCGCGTCGCTGCGGGAGAAATCGACATAGGCCGAGAGTTCGGACTCGGTAAGCGGCTGGTAGGCGAGCGCAAGATAGGACATGAGCCATTCGCCGGTCTCGCGCCGAATCGACGGTTCCTGACGCCAGATATCCCGGAGCATGTCCTCCTCGCCGCGAAACCGATCAGGACTACCGGCACCGTTCAGCCCGATATAGAAGGCATAGGTCGCGTTGAGGGCTGCCGTAACATTGGAGTCGAGAAGGTCGTTCACCTCGACGAACTCTTCCAGCAGAGCAAGCCGCCGCCCGTCCTCGGCTTCGAGCTCCGCGAGATGGGCCCGGCCAGCCGCTTCGACCGAGGGGTCCAGCATCGCCCGGCGTGCCGCGACCTCCAGCGACACGATGCGGCGCCCGAGGTCGCTTTCGAAGAAGTCGAGCATCGGATCGATCTGCCACGGCTCCATGCCGGCGGCCATTTCATCGAGTACGATCCGCGACATGCGCTCGGTCCGGTAGAGTCCGGCGACGATTTCGGGCCAACGGCTTCGGCCACGGCCGGGAAACATCTCCTCGCCGAGGGTCGCCCCGTGCGCCAGCCCCTCGAGCCGGATGACCTCCATCAGTTCGTCCAAGGCGAGCGCCCGGGCCAGCGGCTCGATGCGCGCCCGCATCGGGTCCGAAACGGGCTCAGCAGAAGCCGCCGCGGCAAACAGCATCAGCGCGCAGAAAGCCGATAGCGATCTTTTCAGCATCGATTACTCCAACCGGCCGGCCGCGACAGATCCCGCGACCGGCGAATCCCGATCCGCCCGGACGATAGCAAGGAAAGCCTCAAGAATGTCCGAAGATTTCCGCCGCGGGCCTGAGAAACCCCTTGCACGCTCCGGCCAAGATCACTACACCGCGCCCACCCCGACCACGGGAGCGCGGAGAGGTGCCGGAGTGGTCGAACGGGGCGGTCTCGAAAACCGTTGAGGGCGCAAGTCCTCCCAGGGTTCGAATCCCTGTCTCTCCGCCAGACACTCTCATAAAATTGTGGTTTTGAAAAGAAATTCGGGAAGTGAGAATTCCCGCCAACCATCAAAGCCAACACGCCGGAAATGCACCCAAGGCGACTCGGTCGAAATCATCTGCGAGTCGTCTGGCCCTTTCCAGCTCTTCGTTGATAGTGGTGCTCAGGGCGTGGTTGGCGCCCGCGTTGTTCGTCAGGTAAATTGCGCCGAATGATTGCGTTTCGCGCATCCTCGGACAACCCGTCGAGCCTGCCCCGATAAATGTAATCCAGTGTCAGACCGTAGCTGTCACAGAGACGCTCCGCCGCTTCGATCGGGATGCGGCGAAACCCGCGTTCCCATGATCCGTATTGCGAGCGCTGAAACCCCTGTTTCTCTGCCCAAGCCTTTTGGTCTAGGTCGGAGAATCCTTGGCGCACCTTCACTAGACGAAGGCCAATTACGCAATGAATGTTTTCCTCAGGCATAGGTGCTTCCTGCGCCCATAAGGCGCGACATGCAACATGTTCTGCGAAATCGAGAATTCTCACCTGTCCGGCGCAGCGCCCTTCGCGTTCTTCAACTTCTGCCCGCAGGAGATCGAGCAACACCGCTGTTCCTTGTTCACCGCCCGAAAGGTCGAGCCGCACCACTGGCAGGTCCGCGTGCCGGCGTAGCAGTGAGGGCCATGGCAGGCTCGCGAACAATAGCGGGCATCGCGGCGCCGGCTCGGGTCGATCAGGGTTCCCGCTTCGATCGCCCATTCCCTTTGCCCTTCATCCCATGTCGGTCACTCCACCCGCACGCGGTGAAACGCCTCGAGCAACAGTTCGCGGGCCATGAGATCCGCCGTTTCCCACCGCCAGCCAATCAGGCAAAGGTCATGCCGGATAGGCTCCGCAGTTTCGCTGCTTTCGATCGGTTCCTCTCAAGAACCAGTCGCCAGAGCGTACAATCCGCTTCAACGACATCACGAATTTGATCCAATTTCCGAAGACGCGTTCGAGTTGGACTGCCAGCACTTTCGCGATGAACGGAAGATTGGCGCAGCAATCGCCGCGTTCATTGCGCAAGCGCAAACTTCCGCTGGGCGAGGACGGCTATTCCCTTTTGCCAAGCGCCCATATCGGGCATGTCCGGCGGAAGGAACGATGATCCGAGCCTGTTTGAACACCATCGAGTACCTGTTGCTCCTGTTGTGGCTCGTGGCTCCGGCCCATGCCGAGCCTCTGATCGGCAAATTCCTCGACGCCGTCTCACCCTCCGAGATTGTCTCTGGCGCGACAGCTTTTGGGGAGGTGACCGAGAACGGGTTGGTGCCGGTGCTGGCGGCTGATGACGTCGTGGGCTGGGCGTTCCTGACATCCGACTTCGTGCCAACCACAGGCTATTCCGGCAAGCCAATCCACATCGTGGCGGGCATCTCGCCCGACGCGGTTCTGACCGGAGCCAAACTCGTCAAACACTCCGAGCCCATCGTGCTGGTCGGTATACCCGAGAGCGAAATCCTCAAGGTGATCCAGCACTACACCGGCTTCGATCTGCACGATGTGTCCGGGCCGCGCGAGGCAGGGGATCTGGAAATCGTTTCAGGAGCGACGGTTACCATCATGGTGATCGACGATTCCATCCTGCGTGCCGGGGTCAAGGTGGCGCGGAGCCTGAGTCTGGCTGGTTTTGCCGATGTTGAGGCGGTCGGGCCACGACGCGAAGTCGACTGGGAGGCGGGTTCTGTGACCGACTGGAAGACGCTTGCCGGAAACGGCGCGCTCCGGCACCTCTCGCTCGACGTCGCCACCATCAACGCCGACTTCGCCGCCCTCGGCGACACGCGCAGCGAGAAGCACGCCGAGCCTGGTCCGGACTCGGACCCTGTCGTTGACGTCTGGACCGCCCTGGTCAGCCAGCCCGCAATCGGCCGCTCGCTCCTCGGCGATGCCGCCTATGCCAATCTGGAGAAGCGCCTCGAACCGGGCGACGAGGCCATTGCCGTCTTCGGCGGCGGCCGCTGGTCCTTCAAGGGTTCGGGCTACGTGCGCGGCGGCATCTTTGACCGTTTCCACCTGATCCAGGGCGAAACTTCCTTCCGTTTCCGCGACCGCAACCACACCCGCATCGTCCGAATCGCCGCCGCGGATGCGCCGACCTTTCCGGAAATGGACCTTTTCATCGTTCCGGCCGCGGCCGGCTTCGATCCGGCCGAGCCCTTCCGCCTTCAGTTTCTTGTCAGCCGTGCCGTCGGGCCGATCGAGAAGATCTTCCTGACCTATGACCTCGGTTACGAACTGCCTGACACCTACACCCGCAACATCGCGCCACCGCCCGTGGCGGAGCCCACTGCCGCCGCGACGGATTCTCAGGCCCGCGACGCCCTCTGGCAACGAATCTGGCAGACCAAGCGCACCGAAGTCGTCGTCCTCGCCGCCGCCCTCGGTCTGCTCACCGGCATCTTCTTCTTCCAGTCGTTCGCGACGAGGAATGCTCGCATCTTCGACATCCTGCGCACCGGCTACCTCGTCTTCACGCTGATCTTCGTCGGTTGGATCGCCAACGCGCAACTTTCGGTGGTGAACGTTCTGGCGGTGGCCAATGCGCTGTTCAGCGACTTCCGGTGGGAAACCTTCCTGATGGACCCGTTGATCTTCATCCTCTGGTTTGCGGTCGCCGCTGCCCTGCTCTTCTGGGCCCGAGGCGCGTACTGCGGCTGGCTCTGCCCGTTCGGCGCACTGCAGGAACTGACGAACAAGATCGCGCGGTATTTCAAGGTGCCGCAGGTGACACTGCCCTGGGGCCTGCACGAGCGGCTCTGGGCGGTAAAGTACATGCTCTTTCTCGGCCTGTTCGGCGTATCGCTGTACTCGTTCGAGCTCGCCGAGCGCCTGGCGGAGATCGAGCCCTTCAAGACTGCGATCATCCTGAAGTTCGCGCGCCCCTTGCCCTACGTGCTGTTGGCGCTTGCCTGCCTGCTGCCCGGTCTCTTCATCGAGCGTTTCTACTGCCGGTACGTCTGCCCGCTCGGCGGTGGCCTCGCGATACCTGCGCGGCTCCACATGTTCCAGTGGCTAAAGCGGTACAAGGAATGCGGCAACCCGTGTCAGCTCTGCGCCACCGACTGTCCGGTCGGTGCCATCCATCCGACTGGCGAGATCAATCCCAACGAGTGCATCTCCTGCCTGAATTGCCAGGTGCTCTATCAGGACCATGCCCGCTGTCCCGTCGTCATCAAGACCGACAGGCGGCGGGCCCAAGCCGCGGCGTCAGTTGCCTCGCTCGCCACTCATTCCGAACGCCCAAATCTGGGCCACCCCAACCAGATCGCACGAGAGAAACAACGGAGGGAAATCCAATGACAGACAATACCAACGACATGACTCGCAGAGGCCTTTTCAAAGGCACTGCAGGTGCCGCAGCCATGGCAGCCGTGGCAGGCACGAGCGGTGGGCTCGGACTGGTGGGGGCGCCGCGCAAGGCAGCCGCAGCCACGGCAATCGAAGTCGCCCCGGGTCAGCTCGACGACTATTACGGCTTCTGGTCTTCGGGGCAGACGGGCGAGATCCGGATCATGGGCGTGCCGTCGATGCGGGAGTTCATGCGCATTCCGGTTTTCAACCGCTGTTCTGCAACCGGTTGGGGCTCCACCAACGAAAGCTTGAAGGTTCTCACCGAAGGGCTGCTGCCAGAAACCAAGGAGTTTCTCGCAAAACGCGGCCGCGTGACCTACGACAATGGCGACCTGCACCACCCGCACATGTCCTTTACCGAAGGAACCTATGACGGGCGCTACTTGTTTGCCAACGACAAGGCCAATACCCGTGTCGCGCGGATCCGCTGCGACATCATGAAGACCGACAAGATCATCGAGATTCCCAACACGTCGGACATCCATGGCCTGCGCCCGCAGAAATACCCGCGCACCGGTTACGTCTTCGCCAACGGCGAGCACCGGATCCCGCTGCCCAACGACGGCTCGGTGCTGGACGATCCGACCCAGTATCACTCGATCTTCACCGCCATCGACGGTGACACGATGGAAATCGCCTGGCAGGTGATCGTCGACGGCAACCTCGACAACTGCGACGCCGACTACGAGGGCAAGTGGGCCTTCTCGACCTGCTACAACTCCGAGGAGGGCGTGACACTCGCCGACATGACGGCCAAAGAGCAGGACTGGGTCGTCGTCTTCAGCATCGAGGCGATCGAGGCAGGCATCAAGGCCGGAGACTACAAGGAGTACAAGGGCGTCAAGGTGCTGGATGGCCGGCATGGCTCCAAATACACCTCCTATATCCCGGTCTCCAACTCGCCGCACGGCTGCAACATGGCGCCCGACAAGCGGCATCTGTGCATCAACGGCAAACTCTCACCCACCGTCACCGTGGTGGACGTGACCAAGCTGCCGGACGTGTTCGGCGGCGCCGAACCGCGATCTGCTGTCGTGGCGGAGCCGGAACTGGGTCTCGGTCCGCTTCACACCGCCTTCGATGGGCGGGGCAACGCCTTTACCACGCTCTTCCTCGACAGCCAGATGGTCAAGTGGAACATCGAGGACGCGGTGCGCGCCTATGCCGGCGAGAATGCCGATCCGATCATCGAGAAGATCGACGTCCACTACCAACCGGGCCACAACCACACCACCATGGGCGAGACCCTGGAGGCCGATGGCAAGTGGCTCATATCGCTTAACAAGTTCTCCAAGGATCGGTTCCTGAACGTTGGCCCGCTGAAGCCGGAGAACGATCAGCTCATCGACATTTCGGGCGATGGGATGGCGCTGGTCCACGACGGGCCGACCTTTGCCGAACCGCACGACTGCATCCTCGTGCGCGCCGACATCGTGAACCCGGTTTCGGTCTACGATCGCGGCGATCCGATTTGGGAAGAGGCCCGCAAACAGGCCGAGTCCGACGGTGTGGATCTCGACTGGGGCGAGGACGTTATCCGCGACGGCAACAAGGTGCGGGTCTACATGTATTCGGTCGCGCCGGCCTTCAGTCTCGAGAGTTTCGAGGTCAACCAGGGCGACGAGGTGACGATCTACATCTCGAACATGGATGAGGTCGACGACCTTACCCATGGCTTCACTCTGGGCAACCACGGCGTTGCGATGGAGATCGGCCCACAGGCTACGGCTTCGGTCACCTTCACCGCCGACCGCCCGGGCGTGCATTGGTATTACTGCCAGTGGTTCTGCCACGCGCTCCACATGGAGATGCGCGGCCGGATGCTGGTCAAGCCAGTCGCCTGAGGGAGGGGCCGACGATGCGACTTCCGGCTCTCGCCCTGTTCCTGCTGGTGGGTCCGCTGACACTTCAGGCGGAGACCATCCATGTGCGGCCTGGGCCGGAGGCGCTTGCACGGGCCATCTCTGCCGCCCGTCCCGGCGATGAACTGATCCTCCACGAAGGCCGGTACGCCGGGCCGGCAGTTATCGACAAGTCCCTCACACTCACGGGCCCCCTTGCCCGGATCGTTGGTCCGGGCGAGGGGTCTGTTCTTACCGTCACCGCGCCGGACGTGACCATCGCCGGCGTTACCATCGCCGGCGCCGGCGCGCGGCTCGACAAGCTCGATAGCGGCATCCGCCTGATGAAGGGCGCCAACGGATCAAGCGTGGAGGGGGTCACCCTCGACGGCAATCTGATCGGCATCGACGTCCACGGGGCGAAGCATGTCACCCTCCGCGGCAACAGCATCCAGGGTCGCAACGACCTGCGCGTGGCCGAGCGCGGACCCGGCATCTACGTCTGGAACGCCCCCGGGCTGGTCGTGGAAGACAACCATATTTCGAAGGGTCGTGACGGGGTCTTCATCACCACCTCCGACGAGGCCGTCTACCGCCGCAACACCTTCACCGACCTCCGCTTCGCCTTCCACTCGATGTACGCCAACCGGATCGAAGTGACCGACAATGTGAGCCGCGGCAACGACATGGGTTTTGCCTTCATGTATTCGACCCGTCTCAAGGTCGAGCGCAATCTCTCCGACGGCGACGCCAACCACGGATTCTTCATGAACTTTGCCAACAAGGCGGAGATGAGGCGCAACGAGGTGCGGAACGGCGGCGAGAAGTGTCTCTTCATCTACAACTCGAACAACAACCTCTTCGAAGCCAACCGCTTCGAGGGCTGCGGCATCGGCGTGCATTTCACCGCCGGCAGTCAGGGCAATGTGCTGACTGGCAACGCCTTCGTCGGCAACCGGACGCAGGTGAAATACGTCGGCACCCGGTGGCTCGAATGGTCTGACGGGGAGCGCGGCAACTACTGGTCGGACCACGTCGCCTTCGACGTGAACGGCGACGGAACGGCCGACAGCCCGTACCGACCGAACGACAGCATTGACCGGCTCGTCTGGTCACAACCCATGGCAAAGCTCCTGATGGGCGCTCCGGCCATGCAACTCATACGCTGGTCGCAGTCGCGCTTTCCGGGGCTGCTGCCCGGCGGCGTGATCGACAACCACCCGCTTGTGTCGCCCGAAGGCGCCGGCGTACCGGCAGAGGAAGAACGGTCATGACCGACCCCATTCTCGATATCCGCAACCTCTCCGTTTCGTTCGGCAAGCTTTACGCTCTTGACGACATTTCGCTGACGGTGGCAGCCGGCGAGCGGCTGGCGCTCATCGGCCACAACGGCGCAGGAAAATCGACGCTCTTCAAGGCGGTGCTGGGGTTTCTCACCCCGGAGACGGGCTCGGTCTCGATCGCCGGGCACCCCCCTGGCACTGATGCCGCGCGGATCGCCATCACCTACTTGCCCGAGGTCGTCGCTTTCCCGCGGAGCCTCACCGGGCGCGAGGTGTTGGCCTATTTCTCCGGACTCAGGAGCGCGACAAGGACGGGCATATTCGACCTTCTCGACCGAGTCGGGCTCACCGAGGCTGCCGACAGGCCCGTCGGAACGTATTCCAAGGGTATGCGGCAGCGGCTCGGTCTCGCGCAGGCGCTGATTGGCGCGCCACGGCTCCTGTTGCTCGACGAACCGACCAGCGGACTCGATCCGGTCTCCCGTCACGACTTCTATGAGGTGATTGCCGAGGCCGCCGCTCGCGGCGCCGCGGTGCTGCTTTCCTCGCACGGGTTGGAGGAGATCCAGAGCCGCACCGATCGTGTGGCAATCCTTTCCAGGGGCGCGCTCCGGGCCGTGGGCACGATGGAAGACCTCGCCCGGCAGGCGGCCCTGCCGACCACGATCCGGGTGACGGCGTTGCAGGGCGAGGCTGACCGGCTTCAGTCCGAGCTCGGCGGCCGCCGCATCAACGGTTGCCGGCTGGAGATCGACTGCACGCCCGAGGCCAAGCTCGCCCTGTTGGCACGCCTTGGTGCCCACCGCGACGTGCTTGAGGACATCGACGTGACCGCCCCAGGCCTCGACGACATCTACCGCCACCACTCGCGTTCCAGCGATATGGAGGAGCGCACATGACCGCCCGCATCGCTACGATCTTCATCCAAGAGTTCAGCCTGGCCCGCCGAAACCTCTGGGTGCTGCTGGCCACGATCGTCCTCGCCCTCTTCGCTCTCGCGCTGGCCTTCTTCGGCGCCGGTCAGGGCGTTGCTCTGGACGCCGACATTCTCACCCTCACCTCTGCAAGCCTCGCGACGCTCTCGGTCTACCTGATCCCGCTCATCGCACTACTGATGTCCTACGATTCCTTTGCCGGTGAGATCGAGCGCGGTGCGCTGGCGCTCACCCTTGCCACACCGGTTCGCCGATGGGAGGTGTTTGTCGCCAAGTTCCTGGCCCAAGGCGCTGCAGTCGGCGTCTCCATCATGCTGGCCTACGCGATTACCGGTTTTGCCGTCCTGCCGCTCTATGGCGCTGGCCCGGAAGGCATTGCCGCCTGGCTGCGCCTCATCGCCTCCTCGGTTTTGCTCGGGGCTGTGTTCGTTGCAGTCGGCCTCGCGCTCTCGGCGCTCTCCAGTCGCACCGCCCGTGCCGCCGCCCTCGCCATCGGCACCTGGCTCGTGCTCGTCGTCCTCTACGACCTCGCACTCCTCGGCGCCATCATGGCGTCGGGCGAGGGCACCTTCGCGTCCCACGTCTTCCCCTGGCTGGTGATCGCCAACCCGGCCGACGCCTTCCGTCTCTACAACCTCGCATCCCTCGACTCCGTCCCGGTGGCCGGCATCGACGGGCTCGCTCGCACCCTGCCATTCCCGCCCGGCGCCGCCATCGGCGCGCTCGCGCTCTGGCTCGTGACGACGGTCAGCCTCGGCATAGCCCGCACGAAAAGGATCGTCCCATGAACCGCATCGCCATATCCCTGATCCTCGCACTGGCGCTCGCCGGGTGCAGGGAGGACACCGCTGCCGTGCCCACGCCAACCCGGATGACTGATGAGGCGCTCGGTCATTACTGCCAAATGTTCGTGGCCGACCACCCCGGTCCCAAGGCGCAGATCCACCTGAAGGGTTATGATGCGCCGCTTTGGTTCAGCCAGGTGACCGATGCGGTGGCCTATGTCCACGACCCCGAGCGGGATGGCGAGATTGCCGCGATCTATGTCTCCGACATGGGCCTCGCGGAGAACTGGGCGGTCCCGGGCGCCGACAACTGGGCCGCAGCGGACGCGGTGCGGTTGGTGATCGAGAGTGACCAGCCGGGCGGCATGGGACTGCCGGAGGCGATACCGTTTTCCGATCCTTCGGTGGCCGAGGCATTCGTCCACGACCACGGTGGGCGGATTGTCGGTTTCTCCGAGGTTCCGACAGCCTACGCACACCCGCAGATGGACGTGATGAGCGCGGATTCCATGGACGGGGGAATGAACTGATGTCACCACCCCTTTCCAGACGCCGTTTCCTGCTGCTCTCGGCGGCGACCTGCGCGGCTACGCAAGTCACCGCCGCGACACCCACAGCCGTCTGGCGCGGCCAGGCTCTCGGCACGGGCGCCGAACTGCGACTCGCGGGGCTCGACCGGGAGGATGCTGCGCCGGTCTTTCACGCGGTGGAGGCCGAGCTTGCCCGCATCGACCGGCTCTTCTCGCTCTACCGGACCGACAGTGCACTCATGCATTTGAACCGCGATGGCGCCTTGCCCGATGCGGACCCCGACATGCTGCACCTGCTGTCGCTGGCGCGGTCGGTCCATCAGGCGACCGAAGGCGCCTTCGATCCCACGGTGCAGCCGATCTTCGCGCTCCATGCCGAGGCCGCCGCGACCGGCCGAGCCGTAGACCCCGATGCGCTGCGCGAGGCCCGCCGACGTGTCGGACTCGGCCATGTCTCGTTCGACACCACGTCGGTGCGTTTCGATCGCCCCGGCATGGCGATGACCTTGAACGGGATCGCCCAGGGATTCGCTACCGACCGGCTCGCGGATCTTCTGCGCATGGCAGGGCTGCGGGACGTGATGGTGAACGCGGGCGAGATCCGCGCAACAGGCAGCAATGATGAAGCCCGCGGCTGGCCGGTTCGGCTGCCGGGCGGGCGCGTGTGCCGATTGGAAAACAGCGCAGTTGCCACGTCGGCGCTCTTCGGAACCATGGTCGACCCGACCCGGCAAGTCGGTCATATCTTCGATCCATCGGGAACAGCCGGCCAGTTGCGTGGAACGCCGGTAACAGCGTTCCACGAGAGCGCCGCCGTTGCCGACGCAGCATCAACCGCGGCGATCGTGATGAACGACCGTCAGCTTGCGCTCCTGAATCGGCTCGATGTCGGCCTTGAGTTTCCGGGCTGAGGCAAAGGAGACGAAAGCCGCCTGTCAGGGCACGGGCCTCAACGGAGATCCCATGCGACACTCCGATCTCGACGACCCGGATCTGCCGCTGGCCACGCTGTTCGCTGAATGGCCCGGCCTGGCTCCGGAGTTCTGGGAGCGGCACATGCTCTGCCCCGGCTGCCCCATCGCGCCGTTTCACACCATCGCTGATGTCTGCGAGGTATATGGGCTGGATGAGGTCGAGTTCCGCGCCGTCTTGGCTCAGGCGGTTCGGTCTGCCTAACGCGCTGGCTCCCCTCATTCCCCTTTCCACGAAGTTTCTGGGCGGTCGCGAAAGCTTCGATTGGTTCGGCACTTCGCTGCGGGCGGGGATGAGTCAGCCCCTCGGCTCTCCGATCATGACCAGACGGTGCGGGTCGGTCACCACGATCCGCTTGCGAGTCGAGCGAACGATGCCGTCCTTCTCCCAGGCCGACAGCAGCCGGCTGACCGTGTGCAGCGTTGTGCCTGTCATTTCCGAGATGTTGTTTCGGGTGACGGGAAAGCCGATCGCGATGCCCTCCCCGGTCTTCTGCCCACTCTGGTTGACCATGCGCAGGAGCACTGCCGCCACCCGCTGCTCGACTGCCTGCGTCGCCATCTCTGTCAGAGTCGTCTGTATCTCGCCCAGTCGTCGACCCAGCGTCTTGTAGCTTTCGGTCGCAAAGCCTTCGTATGTCGTTATGAACGGATGCCACAGGCGCACCGGCCAGGAGAGAGCGATGGACTCCGCCGCCGCTACCGCCGTCGCCGGATAGGTCGTGCGCTGAAGAGCCGGCGCGATGCCGAAGAGTTGGCCGGGCGAGATGTGCAAGACGATGATCTGGTCACCGCCGGGTGTCGTGCGGATCACCCTGAGATAGCCGTCGAGCAGCAGGAAGAAACGCTCGGCATCGTGCCCTTCTCGGAAGATTTCCGCGCCCTCCTCGTAGCGCCGCGACGTCGCCTGATTGAGAATCTCGCGAATCTGCTGGCGGTCGAGACGCGAGAAGGGCGGCAGGCCCGTCAGGAGGCTTTCGTCGAGTTTCGGCAAGACCTGTCCGGAAGTTTGAGCAAGAGCAACGTTCGCCCGATGCTTCTAACGCAAAACCGGGGCGAACCGAAAGACAGGACGCAAACGAAAGGAACCTTCAATGAGGACACCACTTATGATTGCCGCCGCGCTGATGTTTGCCGCGGGGGGCGCCCAAGCGGCAACCCACGAGGTGCACATGCTCAACAAGGGCGAGGCCGGAACGATGGTGTTCGAGCCGGCCTTCATCAAGGCCGAACCGGGCGACGTGGTCCATTTCGTGTCGGTCGACAAGGGACACAACGTTGAGAGCATCGAGGGAATGATTCCCGATGGAATTGAACCCTTCAAATCCAAGCCAAGCGAAGACTTCGACCTGACGGTCGGCCAGGAAGGTGTCTATGGCGTAAAGTGCACGCCGCACTACGGCATGGGCATGGTCGCGCTGATCGAGGTCGGGACACCGGTGAACCTGGATGAGGCGAAGGCCATGAAACAACGCGGCAAGGCAAAGGGCCGTATGGCGGATCTGTTCGCGCAGGTCGAATGAACCGGCACAACTGGGCTGACACAAGCTTGTGGGGGGCAGCGACCGTGACAACGCGTTTCCCTGTCGGAGGCAAAGATGACGCAACGCATTGACTATAGTGGGCCGGCCCTGTTTTCAGGTGGCTTCCGGCCGTTCTTTCTCGCCGCGATGCTCTTCGGGCTCGGCGTGGTGCCGGTCTGGTTTTTTGTGTGGCGCGGCACCGTCGCCTTCGACGGGACGTTTGACGTCATCGACTGGCATGTCCACGAGATGATCTTCGGTTATGGCGCCGCGGTGCTGGCCGGCTTCCTCTTCACGGCGGTGCCGAACTGGACCGGGAACATGCCGACACGCGGCTGGCCGCTTGCATTGTTGCTCGCCTTGTGGCTGGCCGGGCGGCTCGCACTTTGGGGAGCGCTTGGGATGCCGGATTTCGGCGTGTTCCTCGTCGACCAGGCCTTCCTGCTTGCCGTCGCCTCAATGGTGGCGCGAGAGATCGTCGCTGGTAAGAACTGGCGCAATCTCAGGGTCATCGTCCCGGTGATGCTGCTTTGGGCGACGAACGTCGCGTTCCACGTTCAAGTGATGGCTGGGGGGACCACGGACGTCGCCCGACGGCTCGGGATCGCCATACTGGTTTTCCTGATCATGCTTATCGGTGGCCGCATCATTCCCAGCTTCACCCGGAACTGGCTGGCCAAGGCAGAGAGCGCGCGGCTTCCAATACCCCCCAATCGTTTCGACACACTCTGTATCGCGGGTGGGGCCGCCGCGCTGCTGTCCTGGAGTCTCGCACCGGAAACGGCGGCGACGGGCGCCGTCGCCATGCTGGCCGCCGCACTGCACGTGGCGCGGCTTCTCCGCTGGCGTGGGCCCGCTACCTGGCGATCACCTTTGCTGTTGATGCTGCATGTCGCCTACCTGCTGATACCGGTGGGATTTGCCGGAGTGGCCACCGCCTCGGTGGGCTTGGTTGGCAACAGCGTTCCGGCGCATCTGTTTGGAATTGGCGCAATCGGAGGCATGACCGTGGCGGTGATGATGCGAGCAACCCTGGGGCACACAGGTCGCGAACTGGTTTCCGGGCCCGTGCTGACGACGGCCTTCGCGCTGGTCCTCGCTGCGACCGTGACCCGCATTGCGGGACCAATGGAGTTCTGGCCGGGCGTCGACGGGATCGTGCTAGCCGCGATCTGTTGGACGGTGGCCTTTGCCCTGCTCGTCTCACGTCTGGGGCCCTGGCTCCTAAAGGAAAAGGAAGCAAGGCGCTCCCCCTGTCGCCCCGGAACGTCGAGGAACTGCTGAGCGAGTGCGGGAGCGAAATCAGCCACAAATCCGTCCCGTTCTGGTAGCTTTGGTTCGGCCCGATGTTGTCATCTGAGATACGGTCGTTGCGGAAGCGCTCCGCCTCGCAGGAGCGTGGTGTTAATGATTTCGGCACCTTGGCAGGGGAGATGGGATGGATGCCGCTCTCCCCTGACGGCATCGCGATGTGCCAAGCTTGCGGTGTCAACACACAAGCTGAAAGAGAGGGCATCCATGGGAGAGGTTACCATCATCGGCGTCGATCTCGCAAAGAACGTGTTCCAGGTGCACGGCGCTGCGGCGGACGGGACCGTGCTGTTCCGCAAGAAGCTGTCGCGGCCGCAGTTCGCCCGGTTCATGGCGGAGCAGCCGCCATGCCGCGTGGCTATGGAGGCCTGCGCCAGCGCGCATCACTGGGCACGTGAAATGGCGCGGCACGGGCATGACGTCCGCCTGATCGCGCCGCATTACGTCAAGCCGTTCCTCAAGCGGCAGAAGAACGACGCAGCCGACGCAGAGGCCATCGTGGAGGCGGCGCTGCGACCGACCATGCGGTTCGTCGAGCCCAAGACCGCCGACCAGCAGGCACGTGCCGTCGTGTTCCGGACACGGGAGCAGTTCGTGAAGCAGCGCACCGAGGCAGTAAACGCGCTGCGGTCTCATCTCTACGAGTTCGGCCATGTCGCGCCCGAGGGGATCGGCTACGTCCCGCGCCTCGCGAAAGTCGTCGATGATCCTGACACGGATATACCCGAGTTAGCCCGGGACATCTGCCGCATGCTCATTGAGCAGATCGCTCATCTCACTGACCGGATCGACGCCCTGAAGGCCTGGATCGCGGCGCGGTCGAACGAAGCGGAGTTGCCGCGCCAGTTGCAGACGATGCCGGGTGTCGGGCCGATCACCGCGCTCGCGGTCGAGACCTTCGCGCCGCCGATGGAGCAGTTCCGCCGCGGGAGGGATTTCGCGGCCTGGCTCGGCCTCGTTCCGAAGCAACATTCCACCGGCGGCAGGCAGAGGCTGGGGAAGACCTCGAAGATGGGGCAACGGGATATCCGAAGGCTGCTCGTGATCGGGGCGACCGCCGTGATCCGCTGGGCCTCGCGGCGAGGGGCGCCAAAGGGGTCGTGGCTGGCGCGGATGCTCGAGCGTAAGCCGATCCCGGTCGTGGCGGTGGCGCTGGCGAACAAAATGGCGCGCGGGATCTGGGCGATGCTGACCCGTGGCGAGAGCTATCGTGGCCCGGTATTGATCGGCGCCTGATCCGGCGTGGGGCAGACGCCGGGGCCACCGAGTTGTGAGGAAGGCATGATCCGAATGGACACATGATTGAAACGATCCGGGTCGGGCAAACCAGTAACGTTCTCCGAGCCTCGAGCTCGCTGTTGGAGATTTGGCCCCGGTCCGCGCATCACCATCCCGGCCAGCGGCGCCATGTCAGCCGCACTGAACAGGCCTGACAAAAGAACGCACTCGATCACATGTCCCGACGATCAGAAATTCCCTGCAAACCGAGCGGCATCCACAAAAGAACGTTCGACCCCAGTCCCGTCCCCTCCGCCACTTGCCCCAAAATGCCGTAACGGCATCGCTTTAAGCGCTCAGGGATACGAGGGGTGAGGCAGCACTGACAGTGTCGTTCGGATGCAACGCGGGCCGCGGCCGGCCGGCGTTCCCTACAACGCGACCTCCAGGCGCGGCGCGGCAAAGTCGACGAAGGCGCGGACCTTTCGGGCGACGAGTCCGCCGCGATAGAGGATGCTCACCGGCCACGGCTCCGGCTCGCTGCTGCGGAGAAGAATCTCGAGGCGCCCTTCCGCGACCGCCGCCGCGGTCTGGTAGGACAGAACCCGCGTGACACCCAGCCCGGCCACCGCGGCATCGATGGCGGCTTCGGCCGTGTTGACGATCATGCGCGACCGGATGCGGATCTGACGCCGATCCTGTCGGTCACCAAAAGACCAGCGATCGGAGGGCATCAGGTTCTCGAAGGTGATGCAATCGTGCCCGGCCAGATCTTCGGGGCTCTCGGGTCGGTCGCGTGTGGCGAGGTAGGCCGGGCTTGCACAAATCACCCTGCGCACTTGCCCGATCCGGCGCGCGCGGAGGCTGCTGTCGGGAAGCTGGCCGATGCGGATCGCCGCGTCGATCCTTTCCTCCTGGAGGCTGACCGGACGGTCCGTCAACTCCAGCCGGACGTCGACTTCCGGGTAGGCCCTCAGGAAGGCCGCAACGACGGGCAGGACGTGCAACCGTCCGAAGACGATCGGGGCGGTCAGCGTCAACAGCCCCACCGGGGCGCTGTATTCCCCCGCGGCCGCCCGTTCGGCCTCGGCCACGTCCTCCAGAATGCGGCGGCAGGCTGCGACATAGGCCACACCCATGTCGGTCGGCGTCAGGCCGCGCGCCGACCGACGGAGAATTGTAGTCCCAAGCCGTGTCTCCAACTCGGCCACCCGCCGGCTGACGGTCGCCAGTGGCAGTCCGAGCTGGCGCGCCGCGGATGAGAGGCTGCCGGCATCCACAGCGGCGACAAGGATGGACATGGAGTCGAGGCGGTCGGTCATATTTCCACTTTTCGAGAGGATACTTCTTGATAATGCCGTCTACTTCCAAAATTTGAAACATCTATCTTGGTCTCGTCACAGCAACTCAAGGAGACCCCTGATGTCCCGCATCGCAATACCCGCCTCGATCGAGGACGCCCCCGAAGCGTCCCGTCCCCTGCTCGAGCAAGTCACCAAACAACTCGGCAGCGCGCCGAACC
Source organism: Tropicimonas sp. IMCC6043 (assembly GCF_004146235.1). GTDB lineage: Bacteria > Pseudomonadota > Alphaproteobacteria > Rhodobacterales > Rhodobacteraceae > Tropicimonas. Next base: position 199,229 of record NZ_SELO01000006.1, read on the forward strand.
TGTTCCGCCTCGCCGCCAACAGCCCCGCGGCGCTCGAAGGCTATCTCGGCCTCTTCGGTGCGCTCGGCAAAGGCCGCCTTCCCGCGGCAACCCGCGAACGCATCGCGCTCGCCATCGCCGAATTCAACGGCTGCGGCTATTGCCTCTCGGCCCACACCTATCTGGGACGCAACCTCGCCAAGCTCTCGCCCGAGGAAATCGCAGCGAACCGGCGCGGCGGTTCGACCGATGAAAGGGCCGACGCGGCCGTTCGGTTTGCGGTCCAGGTGGCCGAGACCCGCGGCCACGTCAGCAATGGCGACCTCTTCGCGGTTCGCAACGCCGGGTATGACGATGCCCAGATCATCGAGATCGTGCAGCATGTCGCGCTGAACATCTGGACCAACTACCTCAACGAGGTTGCCAAGACCGATATCGACTTCCCCGTCGCAGACGGTGTTGCCGCCTGACCTCCGGACGGCGGCAGGCTCACGCCTGCCGCCGATTTCTTTTGCAAAGAGGAGCCGACACGTTGCCCCGCCCCCCGCTTCCCCCTTCACCGCCGAGACCGCCGCGCAGAAGGTGCGTCTGGCCGAGGACGCCTGGAACAGCCGCGACCCGGCGGCCGTCTCGCGCGCCTACACGCCGGACAGCCGCTGGCGCAACCGCAGCACCTTCCTGACCGGCCGCGACGAGATCGTTGCCTTCCTGGCCGAGAAATGGAGCAAGGAGCAGGAATATCGCCTGATCAAGGAACTCTGGGCCTTCGAGGGCAACCGGATTGCCGTCCGCTTTGCCTATGAATGGCGCGGGCCGGCCGGCCAGTGGATCCGCTCCTATGGGAACGAGAACTGGGAGTTCGACGCGGGCGGGCTGATGGCCGAGCGCCATGCGAGCATCAACGATCTCGCCATCGACGAGTCCGAGCGGCTGTTTCACTGGCCACAGGGCCGCCGGCCGGATGACCACCCCTCGCTGAGCGACCTGGGGCTCTGAGATGACCATCCGGACCCCCAGCGACATCGCCTTTTCGCCCGCGGTCAAGGCCGTGCAGGCGGCGAAGGGATCGCGCGCGCTCTACGCGAAGGTGGAGGCGAAGCACCCCTGGTCGGACCGGATCTCGCCTGATCTCGCGCAATTCATCGGCACGCTGACCAGCGTCTTCCTCGGCACCGCGAGAGCCGCGGGCCAGCCCTATATCCAGCATCGGGGCGGTCAACCGGGCTTCCTGAAGGTGTTGGGTGAGCGGCGGCTCGGCTTTGCCGATTTGGCCGGCAACAGGCAATTCATCACCTTGGGAAATCTTTCGGAAAACCCGCACGCCTTCCTGTTCCTGATCGACTACGAGCAGGCCCGGCGTGTGAAGCTCTGGGGCACCGCCCAGGTGGTCGAGGACGACCCGGCCCTGCTGGATCGTCTTCGCCCCGCGGGCTTTGCCGGCCGGGCCGAGCGGGCGATCCTCTTCGATCTTGTCGCCTGGGACGTGAACTGCCCCCAGCATATCCCGCGGCGCATCGACCTGGCGCGGGTCGCGACCATGCTGGCCAAGCGCGACGCCCGCATCGCTGCCCTGGAAGCCGAGCTTGCCAACCGGTCACCCGACACATGACCCAATGGCCCGATCGGATGGAACGCCGGCAGCGTCCGGCTCACCCGTCGCTTGAAACACGTCGTCAGACCTGAGTGAGGACATAGAGATGAACAATTCGAGAAACCAACTTGCGGTCAGCCTCGCAACCGCCCTGCTGGGCGCCGGGATGGCCATCGTTGCCAGTTCCGCGATCGTCGGGCTGGGCAGCGGTGCGGCCTCGGCGAGGACGACACCGGCCCATCGCGTTCCGCCGACACCCCGATTCGGCGCTGTTGTGTTCTCAGGCGACACCGTCGCGCGCACCAAGGTTCGGATGACAGCCGGCACCGTGGACGCGACCGAGACCGCCTCGCGCGCCATCAAGCCAGCTCAAGATAGGTAACCCGGACGGTCGGCGTCGCTCCCGCGCCGAACCGTCCAGCGGCCGACCCTGCTTGCCCGTCGTCCCCAGGGAGGCGTCGGCCGCCCTGCCCGCCCCCGGACAATCCCCCCCGGGGCACTGTCCCCGCCGGGGTCGGGCTCTCTGCCTCATTTCATCGATTTCCCGGATGACCTGATCCTGCAGGTCGTCCCGGGAGACCAGAGCCCGTCGGCATTCCGCTCCGGGCAACCGCCAGCCATTGGCAACATCCAAGGACTGAAAACATGACCCTCAAGACCACCCTACTCCTCGCCGCCATCGCAACCGCCGGCCTCGCCGCGCCGAGCCTCGCCGAGGACGAGTACAACGTCTCCACCGGCTTCTCGCTCGAAGGCGCTCCTCTCGCCCTGCGCGGCGTGGACGCGGTCGCCCTGTCGACGCTGAACGCTGTCGCAGAAGGCGACGCCGCGCATGTCGTGGAGCATGACGGCGTGGCCTATTACTTCGCTTCCGAGATCACGGCGGAGAAGTTCACCGCCGACCCGGACGCCTACATTCCGCAATATGGCGGCTTCTGCGCCTTTGCGGTTGCCATCGGCAAGAAGCTCGACGGCGACCCGCGCTATGCCGACATCGTCGACGGCAAGCTGTATCTCTTCGTGAACGCGGCGGTATTCGCCAAATACAAGGAGAACCCCGAGGAAACACTGCGCAAGGCCGAAGAAACCTGGCCCTCAATTCATCACAAGGCCGCTGACAGCCTGTAACCTGCGCGGGCGGCGGCTCTCCTGGGCGCCGTCGCCCGAATGCGCCTCGAGTGGGCAATTGGACCGGGGGTTATGAGTGCATCGCCTCGAAACAACTTTGTAGCGTCGCCGGCAGGGGCCTGCGCGTACGCCGCCAGATGAAAGGAGCACGAAAGCCAGCACCGACGCCGCTCATCCTTGGAGATCCCACACGGCGTTGCAGCAGTACGACCCCTTTACGATCAGGACCCATTGATCTGGCATTGAGGATGTGAGTCACGACTGCCAAATGAGTGACGGCATCTGTGATCATATCGGGCCGAGGGGCGCGCAGTTGACGTGTCTGGAGCCAAATCTTCCGATGTCCCACAGAAAGGTTCATGTTGATGACCGACATGTCCTGAGTGGGAGTGAGGAGGATCAGAAAGCGATCCAGCGTATCGTTTCGCCACGAACCTTCATCAATCGTATTGGCTTACGTTGGCGTGATCCGCCTGCGGAAATCGTCCCGCACAGGACGCTCTACTACCGTTCGAAGCGGTGGCGCGACACGCGCCGATAAAAGAGCCGCTACCGAATCGTGATCATGTTCGACAGTCGCCACGGTTGGCGGCGCGTCGCAACCCACCGCCACCGCTGCACCAAGGCCTTCCTCTCCGCGATCGCTGGCGCAGCGAGCGTCATCTATTGGTTATGAGTCCCGACTCAAGGAAAACGGCGTCACAATTCGCTGGTATAGCATTGTCTCCGCCGCTTATCGGCAGCAACACGCATTCGAGAGCGAAACCCCTTTCCGGTAAAGGAGAGTTTTGCCAGAAATAAATGCAACTCGTAGGTCATGTTGGCTGACCTGAGACCCGTCTCTTCCTCCGGTTTGAAGTAGAGTCCGTCCCAAACGAGGAGACGAACGGAATGAAGAGATCACGGTTCAGCGAAGAACAGATCATCGCGATCCTGAAGAGCCAGGAGAGCGGCGTGGCGACGGCGGATGTGTGCCGCGAGCACGGGATCAGCTCGGCGACGTTTTACAAATGGAAGGCGAAGTTCGGTGGGCTCGAGGTTTCGGATGCCCGGAAGCTGAAGGCGCTCGAGGACGAG
>NZ_SELO01000283.1 GCF_004146235.1 Tropicimonas sp. IMCC6043
GGTCGCCTCCGGCGGCGACATGCTGACTGCGCTTACCATCAAGATCGAAGAAACTCGGCTCGACCATTGCGTCTGCGGCCTGCGGTCGATGGGCATCTGGCTGCCAATGGCGTCCGACAAGGGCCCCGTCCGGGGCATCGGCTGTTCACCCAAGGCGTTTCCGTTCGAAAAACGTTGTCATGGCGTGGTGCAGGCGGCACCATGGCCCTCAACGAAGCCCAACTTGGGAAAGACCGG
>NZ_SELO01000284.1 GCF_004146235.1 Tropicimonas sp. IMCC6043
TCTTGCAGAAGAAGCTTCTGCGGGGCGCGGTGCTCGATTTCCTCGACAAGATCGAGCCCTGCCTGATCGGCATGGAAGCCTGCCCCAGCTCACACTTCTGGGCGCGGGAGATCGCGGCACTTGGCCACGAGGTCCGGCTGATCCCGCCCGCGTATGTGAAGCCTTACGTGAAGCGGCAGAAGAATGATGCGGCGGATGCCGAGGCGATCTGCGAGGCCGTGACGCGGCCGAACATGC
>NZ_SELO01000285.1 GCF_004146235.1 Tropicimonas sp. IMCC6043
TGGCGCGGCAGCGATGCTGGCGTTACGACTGGGTTCTTGATCTCGACATCAAGGCTTTCTTCGACAGCATCGAGCCGGACCTTCTGATGCGGGCAGTGCGTCAGCACACCAATTGCCCATGGGTGCTTTTGTACATCGAAAGATGGCTGAAGGCGCCGGTGCAGATGCCGGACGGAAGTATCGTCGGAAGGGAACGAGGCACACCGCAGGGTGGGGTAATCAGCCCTCTGCTG
>NZ_SELO01000286.1 GCF_004146235.1 Tropicimonas sp. IMCC6043
GGCAGTGACCTGAGACCCGGCTTCCCTCCAGCCTTTGGGAGAATCCGTCGGTTGATTTCTGGCCTCATGCGGCCTTGGTTTCCAGTCTCGATTTCATTGCGAATTCCCGCGGCGTGAGATTGCCGAGGGATGAGTGGGGCCTGTTGCGGTTGTAGTCCTCCTTCCAGGCTGTGATTTTCTCGCGGGCCTCCGCCAGCGATGAGAACAGGGTTTCGTTCAAGAGTTCGTCCC
>NZ_SELO01000287.1 GCF_004146235.1 Tropicimonas sp. IMCC6043
GACTCGTCCCGGGTTAACGAGTTCCCCCCGGTTTCGACATCATCTTGCACTTTTCGACACGTCATCAGCGGTTCGCTTGCGCTCGTCTCTCCAGACCGTACCTGACGGGCTCGAAGCCCGCCTTTTCAGCAACGCTCACCACCACGGCTCTTTACCGTCGCAGCTTGCAGTGGCTTGAAGCCTGCCCCTGACGGCCGGCTCCGAGGGGCCTACCCTCATCTTTCGT
>NZ_SELO01000288.1 GCF_004146235.1 Tropicimonas sp. IMCC6043
CGGCTCGTAACCGTGGCAATCGCCAACAAGACCGCACGCACCGCATGGGCGTTGCTTGCCAAGGGGGAGACCTACACGGCCCTACCTGTCAGTTGAACGGACGAAGAACATGCGTGGCGACAGGGACTCGCCAAGAAAAAAGCGCAAGTGCAGACGTGAGTGATGATGATCGAACGGAACCGTTGCCAGGACACCCCGAGGCGGTGTCAGGGCTTCAAAG
>NZ_SELO01000289.1 GCF_004146235.1 Tropicimonas sp. IMCC6043
GGCGCCCGGCCACAAGATCTATCCATACCTTCTGCGCAAGCTCGCCGTGACACGACCCAACCAGGTCTGGGCCATGGACATCACCTACATCCCCATGGCCCGAGGGTTCGTCTACCTGACAGCGGTCGTGGACTGGTTCAGCCGAAAGGTGCTGGCCTGGCGGCTCTCGGTCACGCTGGAGACGGAACCGTGCCTCGAAGCTTTGAAAGAGGC
>NZ_SELO01000290.1 GCF_004146235.1 Tropicimonas sp. IMCC6043
GGGCAGTGTCTCCAGCCAGGCGTTTCTTGCCGGCCTCGAGGAACCCTTTCGACCAGGGGTAGAAGAGGCTCTCGCCGATCCCGTCGCGGCGGCACAGCGCGGCGATGCGCTCCTCGCCTCGGAGTCCGGCCAGCACGATGCGGATCTTCTCCTCGGCCGAGTAATGCTTGCGGGTCTTCCGCTTGATCCCCCTGACCAGCTTGTCAGCGGCAT
>NZ_SELO01000291.1 GCF_004146235.1 Tropicimonas sp. IMCC6043
CGCAGCTTCTCCCCCAGAGCCAACTTCAAGAAGAACCGCGCCGCTGCTCTCGCCGAGTGGCGTCAACTTGGTGCGGCATAAGGGACAGCGGTCCTGCCCTTGCGTAGACTGGTTCGAATCTGTCTGATGGTGTGGACGGCCCCACCCGAACGGCATCGCATTGTGCCATGTTGGTACTGTGTGAAAGCCAACAAAGGAGAGGAG
>NZ_SELO01000292.1 GCF_004146235.1 Tropicimonas sp. IMCC6043
ATGGCACCGCGCGAACAGGCCGGACACATGACCGCAACCCGCGAAGATCGCCATCAGCTCAAATCAGCGCTTGCGAAAACGGAGCAATGGTATGGACCCCGCCGCCCGGCGGCGGTGACACTTCGACATCCACAGGATGAGAGAGGAGACATGCCATGGATATCGTTAGGATCGGCCTGGATCTGGCCAAGACTGTGTTTCAG
>NZ_SELO01000070.1 GCF_004146235.1 Tropicimonas sp. IMCC6043
CGGTGTTGAAGGCCTGGGTGACGGAGACGAAGGAACAGCCAGAGGCGTCCAAGCGCTCGACGAGCTTGGCGAAATCGGCGAGCGACCGGGTGAGGCGGTCGATCTTGTAGACCACGACCATGCCGATGCGGCCGGCGTCGATCTCGGCAAGCAGATGTTGCAGGGCAGGGCGTTCCAGCGTTCCGCCCGAGACGCCGCCATCGTCGAAACGGTCGCGTGCCAGAACCCAGCCCTCGTGCTTCTGGCTGGCGATATAGGCAGCGCAGGCCTCAAACTGGGCGTCGAGGGAATTGAACCCCTGGTCGAGCCCTTCTTCGGAGGACTTCCGCGTGTAGATCGCGCAGCGGATCTTCGGCGCTGCCATCAGCGGGTCTCCTTCAATCCGAAGAAGCGGGGCCCGGACCAGCGGGCGCCGGTGATGGCGCGGGCGACCGCGGAGAGCGAGGGATAGGTCTCCTTGTTCCACCGGTAGCCTGCCTCGGTCACCTCGACCGAGTGAGTCGTTCCATTCCACTCGCGCAGCAGACGACCGCCGGGCTTGAGGTCGGGGACAGAGTTCCCAACATCGCCGGCCATCTTCTTCTGTAGCTCAGTGACGAAGCCGCGCGGCAGGCCGCCGCGCTGGCGGGCCTGGACTTCGAAGGCAATGAAACGGCGCAGGAAGGACTGGCTCAGCCCCTTCGGAACCGGCGTGTCGAAGAGATGGTCCCAGGCGGCGATCAGCGCCGCCCGGTCCATGGTCTCGATTTCGGCGACCGTGAGCCTCATGCCTGCTCCGGCACACCGATGATCCGGTAGCTCGGCACGCCACCGTCGGATTTCGGCGGCATCTTGTCGATCGTGTATCCGGCTTTCCGCAGCGTGCTGAGGGCGGCTCGGACCGAATGCGGCTGCCAGCCGGTGGCCTTCTGCAGGGTGCCGATATCGGCGCCGGCCTTGCGCGAAAGCAGCCGTCGGACGATGGCCGACTTGGTCTCTTTGGGCTTGGTCTGAGGTGCATTGGGCATGCGTATCTCCCTGGTTGCGCGGGGAGGCAGGACGCGCCCCCGTCACCGGGGAGAGCCCGGAATGCGAACCGGGCGTGGACACAGTGACGCTCTGTTCGCGAGACAAGTCCAGACCATTCATACGGTCGACAAAGTTGTTCCCCATCGGAGCAATTATCACCTGATTTCAATTGCTTATGATGAATTTCTATTGCGCCGTGGTTTCTTGTGATGTAGGCGTAGAGCGCACAGTTCGCAGCAGGAGGCTAGCGACTATTGCTGAACACGGATCCCGTCGGGGATGCGCGGATGTTCGGCTGGTTGCCTCCTGATCTGCGCAGGCATTCAGTCCCACAGCCGCCTCCTCGACCTAAATCAAAGGAGGCCAGTTGTGGCTCATCAATCAAAGCCAAATCAGAAATCAGCAGAGACGTGCGTCAATGACGACGCGCGCAACGGACAAACAGACATGCCTTGCGCGGAAGTCGCTTCGGCCGGGCAGGCTTCCGGCGTGCAGCGCGGCCAGAACGACCTGTTCCGGGATATTGCTGTTATCTGGTTGACTCTGGATCTCATCGACGCGGCGCCGCGACGGGTGCGGCCGGCGCTCGAGAAACAGGTGGCTGCCGTTGCGCAATCCATCAAGGACTTCGGCTTCCGCATTCCGATCCTTGTCCGGACCAAATCCGGCGGTGAGCGATACGAAGTCATCGACGGGCACAGCCGGCTCGCCGCCGCCCGCACCCTGGCTGCGGAAAAGGTTCCGTGCATCCCTGTTGATGATCTCTCGGATTTCGACATCCGCCGCCTCACACTCTCCCTGAATAAGCTGCAGGAGACTGGTTCCTGGGATGCCGAGACGCTCCGGCTGGAGATCAACGAGCTCATCGAGATCAGCGGCGAAATTGAGATCCCGGGTTTCGACCTGCAGGAGATCGAGGCGATCCAGTTCGGTGCATCGGAAGCGAACGAACCCGATCCGGCGGATGATCTGGAGGAGTTCGCTTCACCCGATGCTCCAGCTGTTAGCTTGGAGGGCGATCTCTGGATCCTCGGTGATCATCGGATCGTCTGCGGTTCGGCGCGGGACGGAGGTGCGCTGTCTCCAATCCTCGACGGACAGGCCGCCGACGCCGTCTTCACCGACCCACCCTACAACGTGAAGATCAACGGCCATGTGCGCGACGCGTCGGCTGGGTTTGCCGAGTTCGCGGAAGCCTCCGGCGAAATGACGAGATCCGAATTTGTCACGTTCTTGAGCGAGACCCTGGGACATGCGGCCTCGAAACTCAAGCCGGGTGGCGTCCTGTTTTCCTGCATTGACTGGCGCCATGTCAGGGAGATGACCGCCACGCTCGAAGCGATCGGCCTGGAACTGCTCAACATCTGTGTCTGGGTGAAGAGCGCCCCGGGCATGGGGAGCCTTTACCGCAGCCAGCATGAATTCGTCTTCGTCGCCAGGCGTGCAGGGGCAAGCCACCGCAACAACGTCCATCTCGGCAAGTACGGACGGAACCGGTCGAATGTCTGGCAATACGCCGGTGCGACCGGCGGGCGGAAGGATGCCGACGACGACTTCAACGTCCATCCGACGGTGAAGCCGATCCGCATGGTCATGGATGCGCTCCTGGATGTGACGACATCGGGTGATCTCGTCCTCGATCCATTTCTCGGGTCCGGAACGACGCTGCTCGCCGCGGAGCGGACGCGGCGCCGGTGCGTCGGCGTGGAGATCGACCCCTACTACGTCGATGTCGCCATCCGGCGCTGGCAGGACATGACCGGCGGGCACGCGGTGCTCGCTGCCACCGGTCAGAGCTTCGATGACGTCTCAACCGGTGACGAGCGGGGCGGCACGCCGGCTGCTCCGGCCGGCAACGCGGAGGACTTCTGATGTCGAAGAAATACGAGAAGAAGGGCGACTACGACATCGGGTTCTCCAAGCCGCCAAAACGCACGCAGTGGCAGAAGGGGCAGTCCGGGAACCCGAGTGGCAAGAAGAAAAAGGAGGAGTCGCTCCGTGCCAAGCTGATGAAAGTTGCCGGGGAAGAGATCGTGGTCAAGAAGAACGGCCAGATGGTCGCGATGAGTAATTGGGAGGCAGCTTTGTACACTGCCTTCGTGAAGGCCCAGAGCGGCAACCCGCAGTTCTTCAGGATCCTTGCGAAGGAACTTGGTCAGGATCAGGAGGTCGCTGCAGCTCCAATCGCCCTTGAAACGAGCGAGGCCGATCTCGAAGTCCTTCAAACCCATGCTGACTGGGTTGCACTTCTCGAACAGGCGACGGCCGAAGCTGCCGAAATGGACCCACCCAACCCCGATATCTGTGGAGGTGAGGATGACGGCACCAGCTAAAGTGACAGATACGCTCAGGGCGCTGTACCGGCTCCACCTCTTCTGTTTCGTGATGCGTGCGTTTTCCGAGCTTCGGCCCGGCGTTCCTTTCCACTATGGACACCACATCCGCGCGATCTGCCACAAGCTGCAGCAGGTCGAGAGGGGCGAGGTGAAACGGTTGTTGATCCTGTTGCCGCCAAGGCATCTGAAGTCGCATTGCGTGAGTGTGGCCTTCCCGGTCTGGGCACTTGGTCGGGATCCATCCCGCAGGATCATCTGCATGAGCTACGGGATGGATCTTGCCGAGACCTTCAGCCGGGAGTCGAGGCGTCTGGTCCAGGCGGGCTGGACCCGTGCAACCTTTCCCGAACTGATCCTGGATCCACTGCGCTTGGCCGTTGGAGAGTGGCGGACCACTCTCAATGGATATCGAATGACGACATCCATTGGCGGCCCGCTTACCGGAAAGGGTTCCGATCTCCTGATCCTCGACGATCCAAGCAAGGCGGAGGATGTCTCATCCGAGACGAGGCGGGATGCGATCTGGGAGTGGTTCACAGGAACGGCGATGACGCGCCTAGATAATCCCAAGTCGGGCGCGGTCATTGTCACTGCCCAGCGACTCCATGAGGACGACCTGCCCGGTCGGCTGATCGCGACGGGCGACTGGGATGTACTGGAACTTCCGGCCATCGAGACGCAGGAGCGTGAGGTCGCTCTGGGTTCAAATGCAGTCTGGACGAGGCTGGTCGGCGAGGTGCTCCTACCGGAACACATGGATCTGGAAGCGCTGGAGGCAAAGCGCCGGGAGATGGGCATGCGCGCATTCGAGGCGCAATACCAGCAGGCACCGACACCGGCAGGCGGCAACATCATTCGGCCGGAATGGTTTGAGACGATCCCGCCGGATCTTCGCCGTTCCGACTACGAGGCGGTGATTCAGAGTTGGGATCCGGCGGGAGTGCCGGGTGAGTCCAACGACTACTCAGTCTGCACGACCTGGGGGCTCATCGGGAACCACATCGATCTGCTGGATGTTCATCGGGAGCAACACCTTCAGCCCGACTTGCTCAGGGTTGCCGAGAAGCTGCGCAAAATGTGGAATCCGAACCTTCTGATTGTCGAAGCCGTGGGGGCAGGCAGGGGGATCTATGACCACTTGCGGCGGCAACATCGGAGGGGCGTGCGCCCGAACACTCCCAGACTGAACAAGGTGGAACGGATGTCCATTCAGTCCCCGAAGCTTGAGAACCGATTTGTGCGGTTGCCACAATGCGCGTCCTGGAAGGAGGGCTTTGTCGCCGAATGCGCCGGATTTCCCAACGCAACATACGACGACCAGGTCGACAGCATGTCACAGGCTCTCTTCGCGCTCGACAAAACGCCAGGCGAACTCAGGCACTGCTCAAGGTACAAGGGCTAGACCAGCGGAAAATTGGAGAAGGCGTTTCGAGGGTTCGAATCCCTGTCTCTCCGCCACCGACAATCGTCTCGATTCCCCATGTCCATATCGCGCCGAATTGCGGCGTGTTTCCCGCTGTTTAGGCGGTGCGCTCATGACCTGAGACGCACCTTTCCAGGCTGTTCCCGTAGCAAAACTCGAGGTGTCTCAGTCGGCCAAAAGAGCCGGTCCGCTTTTGAGCGGCTTTCCCTGATCCGGCGCGATTTACAGCGTATTTTGATTATTTGCAGCGATTTCGGTTCGAAAGCGTGCTGTTTGTGGGAGCAATATCAATGCATTGATGCCGAATTCCCTGCGCGACCGAACAGGGTATTTTCAGAATGGAACAGGGAATGTTTCTTGACGGAACAGGGAAGCCTGCTCGGCGATCAGGGAAGCGGTTCAGACGCCGAATCCGAGAGCGTGTTCCTGGGCATTCCACTCCAGCGGCAAGCTGTTGCGAAGGAGGCGCTTCAATGTCAGATCGACCGGCTGGGTGCCATTCACGATCGCGACCTGGATCTTCGGCGAGAGGCCAGCGAGTGCGGTGACCCGGGCGAGGTAGCGTTCAGAGGTATTCACTTCTGCGGCGAGGTGGTTCAGCGGCGTGCCGGCCTTGAGGGACTCGGACCAGCGGTGGGCGTTGCGCAGCGCACGGATCATCGCGGCATCGGGCGCTGGGGCGATGTTGCCGGCAAGGATCTTCATCTCGACACCGCGACGGCGGCAGGTGAAGGGCCGGTCGATCTTCAGCAGGTTCCGGTTCAGGTCGTCTGCCGACAGACCGGTCGAGAGGGCGATGGCATCGGCATCAAGTTCGATCGTGATGCGTCCGTTTCCAAGGGACCCATCGGTGATCAGTGTGGTCGCGTCGCGGATTCCATCGGACCGGATCTTGTGCGCGAGTCTCTCCACAGCTTCCGACGCAGCGACAGATTGCAGAGCGTCATTGCAGCAGAGAACGGCATGGCGGCTCGCATGTTCCGCGAGGTGATCGGCGATGAGAGATGCGACACTGGTCTCGAAGCCTGGTGCCGGCAGGCGCCATCCGGTCGGATCGGTACCGCCGGAGACCAGCCGGTTGGAGATATAGTAGCGCAGCTGTTTACCGTTCTTCCGGGCATGGGTCGGGGTCAGAAAATCCCCGGACTCGTCTTGGAACTTTCCTTTCAGCGGAGCAGCATCACTGCTGGGCTGTCCGGCTGGAACGCCGCGCCGCCGGGCGCTGGCGGCCTGCAACTGGTTCTGCACCTGATCCCATAGTGGCTGGTCGATGATGGCCGGATGTTTTCCTGGGAAGGCCTTTTCCTTGTGCCGGATCTGCCCGAGATAGACCGGGTTGGTGAGGATCTTGTGGATCTGGCCCCGGCTCAGAACATTGCCACCTTGCTCGCGGCCAGTCGAGAAGACATGGCGCTTGGAGCGCAGGCCGAGACCCTCGGCCTTTTGGGTGACGAGGTTCAAGCATCTGTGTGTGGCATAGAGGGTGAAGAGCTGTCGGACCACTTCGGCCTCGGCTTCATTGACCACCAATTCCCGGCGCATCGGGTCGGGATGCGGGTCGTAGCCGAGTGGCGGAACACCGCCCATCCAAAGGCCCTTCTTCTTCGAGGCGGCGATCTTGTCGCGGATCCGCTCAGCGGTGACCTCGCGTTCGAACTGGGCGAAGGAGAGCAACACGTTCAGCGTCAGCCGGCCCATCGACGAGGAAGTGTTGAAGGCCTGAGTGACGGAGACGAAGGAGCAGTCCTTCTCTTCAAGACGCTCGACCAGCTTGGCGAAGTCGGCGAGCGACCGCGTCAGCCGGTCGATCTTGTAGACCACGACCATGTCGATGCGGCCGGCGTCGATATCGGCGAGCAGCCGTTGCAGGCCCGGGCGGTCGAGCGTGCCACCGGAGATGCCGCCATCGTCGTAGCGGGCAGGCAGCATCTTCCAGCCCTCGTGGCGCTGGCTGGCGATATAGGCGGCACAGGCCTCGTGCTGGGCGTCGAGCGAGTTGAAGTCCTGGTCGAGCCCCTCGTCGGAGGATTTCCGGGTGTAGATGGCGCAGCGGATCCGGGGCTTGCTCATGACCGGGCCTTTCCGTTCAGGCCGAAGAACCGGGGACCCGACCAATGGGCGCCGGTGATCTCTCGCGCGATGACCGAGAGCGAGCGCCAGCTCCGGCCGTTCCAGAGGAACCCGTCCTCGGTGACCTCGACAACATGGGTGATGCCATTCCATTCCCGAAGCAACCGGCTGCCCGGCGCGAGGGTGGCCGACCTCGAACGTTGTCCACGATCATTGTTCTGCGCCAGCACCTTCCGGACCCGGGCGGGCAGGCCACCGGATCTGCGGGTCTGGATCTCGGTGGCCAGGAAACGGCGCAGGAAGGACCGGCTCAGCCCTTTCGGCACCGGTGTTCCGAAAACGTCCGTCCAGGCCGCGATCAACGCGGCCCGGTCCATAGTTTCGAGATCGGCGACGCGGATCATTCGGACGCCTCGGGCTCGGCCGTGATCCGGTAGAGGGACGGACCGCCCTTTTCGTGGGCCGCCTGCCGCTTGACTGTGTAGCCGGCCTTGCGCAACCCGCTCAGGACCGCGCGAGCGGAATGCGGCTGCCAGCCGGTGGACTTGCAGATCGCCTCAAGGCTCGTGCCCTCAGGGCGAGCGAGCATCGCACGCACCTTGTCGGTCTTGGTCTGCTTGCGCTTGGTCATTGGTCTTCTCCTCAGGTAGCGGGCCGGCGAAATGCCAGCCCCGGTACCGAGGAGAGCCCGATGTCTTCGGGCGTGATGTCAGTGACGCTCTGTTCGCGGCAGCAGTCCAGCGGAACTTGCGCAATGGCGAATGTTCTGGATCTTGTCCTATTCGTCCAACAACTGTCGCTCCGATCCCTTCCGATCGGGGTGCCCCATATTCCACCAAGCCCTGATCCTTGTCGTACCCCTTTGGGTGTGGGTATATATCAGGCCCATGATTTTTGTTTATTAACAATTTGTTAAGATAGTTTTTTCTTGACGGCAGCACCTGCGCAATGCTAGGCATCCTCCTGCCTGCTTCATTACGGGGGCTAAATCGCCACCCTGGCAGCACTCACATGGGCACCATGCCCAGCAGAGAGCATTCGAAGCGGCAACAAACCGGATCCATCGGTCCGGGGAGTTGCTGTGTATGCTCTCTCCGTATCCCCGACGCGATCCATTCTGACCTTCGCCGTTCCCACGGCATCTATGAATGGAGACGTAAATGCGTGCCCGTCCTAAAAAACCCGCTGCCCCGGCATCGACCAAGGCTATCTGGATGACTGACAAGGTCACCCAGACCCGGGTCACCGACCTCAAACCCTATGCCAACAACAACCGTATCCACACGGCGACGAACATCGGCAAGCTGAAAGCTTCGGTGGCCAAGTTTGGCTTCGTCGCTCCGATCCTGGTGGATTCCGACGGCGTCATCATTGCTGGCCACGGTCGCCTGGAAGCTGCCAAGGCGCTCGGTCTCACGACGGTTCCGACCGTCGTGGCGGACCACCTGAGCTCCGCAGAGGTGCGGGCGCTGCGGATCGCCGACAACAAGCTTGCCGAACTCTCCGACTGGAACCAGGAGGCGCTGCAGATCGAGTTCGCCGAGTTGATGGACCTGAGGCTCGATGGTGAACTCGACCTGGACCTGGATATCACCGGCTTCGAGACGGTGGAAATCGACCTGCTCATTGGCGGGGCCGGTGAAGCCGAGGCGGCGCCTCCGGAAACCGTCGAAGAGCCCGATCCGGCGAAACCTGTCATCACGCGGCCCGGCGATCTCTGGATCCTCGGCAATCATCGCATTCTGTGTAGCAATTCGCTTGAAGAAACGAGCTACGCCCGGGTTCTCGATGGTGAGATGGCCGGGATGGTTTTCACAGACCCGCCCTACAACGTCCCGGTGAACGGTCATGTGCGCTCGGGCAACGGCGGGAACCACCGCGAGTTCGCCATGGCCTCGGGCGAGATGACTGAAGCCGAGTTCCGCAGCTTCCTGGCGGCGTTCCTGACCGAGACCCGGGACAAGATGGCCGAGGGCGCCGTTGCCATGGTCTGCATGGACTGGCGTCATCTTGATGAACTAATCACGACCGGCAAGTCCTGCGGCTTCGAGCTGATCAACCTCTGCGTCTGGAACAAGACCAATGGCGGCATGGGCAGCCTCTACCGTTCCAAGCACGAGATGGTCTGCGTCTTCAAGAAACCTGGGGCGCCGCACATCAACAATGTCGAGCTGGGCAAGCACGGTCGCAACCGGACCAATGTCTGGGACTATGCCGGCGTCAACAGCTTCGGCAAAGGTCGCGAGGCGGATCTCGCCGATCACCCGACCGTCAAACCGACCGCCCTTGTTGTCGATGCAATCATGGATGTGAGCGACCGCGGCAATGTAGTGCTGGATGCCTTCGGCGGCTCTGGCGCGACGCTCCTCGCCGCCGAGAAAACCGGTCGTCGGGCGCGGCTGATCGAACTCGAACCGGCCTATGTCGATGTTGCCATCCGCCGCTGGCAGGAGATGTCCGGGAAGACGGCGGTGCACGCCACGACGGGTGGGACGTTCAACGACCGTGCCGCAGCCGTCGGTGCTGCCAACCCGATGGAGGCCGACAATGTCTGATCCCGAGAAAGACTACGAGGTCGGCTACGGCCGGCCTCCGAAAGCCACGCAGTTCAAGAAGGGTCAGTCGGGCAATCCGAAAGGGCGGCCGAAAGGAGCCAAGGGGTTCAACGCCAGTTTGCAGCGCGAACTGGAAACCAAGGTCACCGTCCGCGAAGGCAATCGTGAGATCAAGATTTCCAAGGCTGAGGCCGCAGCCAAGCGCCTTGTCGCGACGGCCCTGAAGGGGGACATGAAAGCCCTGACGATGCTCGCGCGTTTCGATGCCGATCTGTCCGGTCGGCTCGACTCCGACGCCGAGGACGCTGCTCTGTCCGACACCGCCGAGCCGGTCGACTACGACATCCTTCGCCATTTGTTCGCTACGGATCTCGGCGACGACGAGTGTGGTGAAGTTCGGGAGGCCGATGATGAAGACTCCTGATCCCCAACAAGTTCGTCTGGCCGCGCTGCAGATCAGCCGGGACAACTTCTTTTCGTTCGTGTGGAGGGTGTTCGACACCCTCCACAACGGGCCGAACGATCGGTTTGAACCGGCGTGGCACGTCCAGGCCATGTGTCACGAGCTCGACACTGTGCGTACCGGAGAGAACAAGCGGCTGGTGATCAATATCCCTCCGCGTTGTCTGAAATCGGTTACCGTGGCTGTTGCCTATGTCGCCTATATCCTGGGACACCACCCCGAAGCCAAGATCATCGTTGCGAGCTACGGCCTCGATCTCGCACGAAAGCATTCCGACGATTGTCGGCGCGTCATGTCCTCCAGATGGTATCAGCAGATGTTTCCCGCGACCCGGCTCGCGAAGAAGGGCAACACTGCCGAGGAAATCCGGACAACGAAAGATGGCAGCCGCAAGGCCGTCTCGATCGGCAGTTCGGTCACCGGCCACGGAGCAGACTACATCATCATCGACGATCTGCTGAAGGCCGGGGATGCGAACTCGGAAGCGGAGCTCGCTCGGGCGCAGGAGTTCATCGAGGGATCTCTGCTTTCCCGGTTCAACAACCAGGCCGAAGGCCGCGTGGTGATGATCGCGCAACGGCTCCATGAACTGGATCCGCCAGGGTACCTGCTCGACAAGGGGACCTATCGGCATCTCAACCTGCCGGCGATTGCAGAGGAAAACGAGGTCGTCCCGATCGGGCGCGGCAAGGTTCATCGCCGTCGGCCCGGCGATCTCCTGTTTCCCGAGCGACTCGATCGGGACACGCTCGACCGCATGCGCAGCGAGATGGGATCCGCCGTCTTCAACTGCCAGTATCAGCAGAACCCGATCGCGCCGGACGGGTCGCCCCTTCGCTGGGAATGGTTCGGCACCTATGAGAAAGTCGAAGACCGGCGCTGGTATCAGCTGATCATCCAGAGCTGGGACACGGGGACGTCGGCCGATCCGCGGTCGGATTTCTCGGTCTGCACGACCTGGGGTTTCCGGAACGGAAACTGGTATCTGCTCGATGTCTGGCGTGGGAGACTAGTTTATCCTCAACTCAAGGCGAAGGTGATGGCACTGGTCGCCCTCTGGGATCCGGACAAGGTCCTGATAGAGGATGCAGCCACTGGCCGACCGCTTCTCCACGAGTTGTTCCAGGATGACAAGCGCTTCAATAGTGTTACGCCCGAGAAGGACAAGGAGATCCGTTTCGCGGCGGCCTGTGCGCCGGTGGAAGCGGGAAAGGTCTTCCTGCCGCGCGAGGCGCCCTGGCTGCCCGCGTTCAAGCGCGAGTTGCTGGGCTTTCCCCGAGGGCGCAACGACGACCAGGTCGACAGCTTCAGCCAGTTTCTCAACTGGTCAAAGGGCAACGGTTTCTGGCGGGCTCTGCCGCGGGACCATCCGCTCCGGATCGAGCGCCGGGAACGGAATCGGGAGCGGCCTCGGCGGTAGTCACGATCATCGACCTTCAGACTCATAACCTGAAGGTCGTAGGTTCAAATCCTACCCCCGCAACCAAAAATAACCGTAAAAACAGACATTTACGGACGCGCCTGCAACGGCGCTCGTAAGCTGTTTTTTCTTGCTCACCACTTGCTCACCAAATCGCCCGTCCGCCGGACGCGATAGCGCCAATTGCGCCGCGTGGATCAATGTGCAGGCGAATCGGTCGTGACGAGACGGTGTGAGACTTGGTGAAGCTCGAAGCACTTGGCCGGGTGAATGCTCGGCCTTTGATAGCCGCAAACTGCGCAGTCCTGCCGTTGGCTGGGCGCGGCACCTTGCACGCGCAGCATCGTTTCCGACCTTCGTGACCGGCCCGAACCAGACGTCCGCCGACGGCTAAGCTTATGTCAGGATAGGCAAAACCGTACTGAACGGTAATTCTCCCTACGCGAGCCGAAATCTAATCCATGAGCAGTGGAATTACCGGGCGCAACCGAGCGCATCGGGCGCACTTTCGGATTTTGTGTTCGATGTTCACGATAGATCTGGCGCGTAGAAGAATCTGACACTGGCGGTGTACAGCGGGCGCGTCTAGCGCCTCAGGCGCAAAACACATCTCAACGTGCATCAAGTGTGTGTCCTTCGCGAACCGCTTGAGGTCCCCGGCACCATTGAGCCCCTCTTCACTTCGAGAGCGACTATAGTTCGAGAGACATGGTCGAAATAGACGATATCAAGCTCATATTGGGCACCCTCATCCCAGCTTATTCGTCTAAATCGGCGGGGAAATTTGCGTGCGCCTGAAAGCGCTTTAAGCCGATTTTTGCAATCGGCGAACACGTCCCTAAGCCAGTCTCCGATCACATTGAAACTGCATTTCAGCTGTTCTGGGTGGACGCCTCAAGCTGCCTGAACAAAATTAGAGTGTGCATTGAAGAGATTCTAACCGATCTTTCCCAAGTGTTCCTCGTTGTACGTCATGGTGCCGTCCGGATCGCCTCCTGACAAGGCTTTGGGACCGGAGGCAGCCTTCGCATGCCCATCGTGCCGGGCGATAGCCGCGATTGGGGCCTCGGCCGCCTGTCGTGAGGCTCCAGATGCCCACAGATTGCATGCCGTGGGCACACTGGCCGAGCCTTGTTCGTTCGGGCTTGAAGGGCGGCGCTGTCTTCAT
>NZ_SELO01000293.1 GCF_004146235.1 Tropicimonas sp. IMCC6043
CACGCCTCCGGGTTGCGGATCTGGATCTGGCGCAGATAGCCGTTCTGGGCGGCGGTGACGAACTGATGCGCTTTCTCCTCAGTGAGGCCGTGCTGCTCGACGAGGGCCCCCACGGCCTCGGCGCGCTTGCCGTCGCCCATGATGACAGCCCGCGCCAAGTCGAGGGCGGCGTTGTAGCGGTTGGTCTGTTCGGTCATTTGGT
>NZ_SELO01000294.1 GCF_004146235.1 Tropicimonas sp. IMCC6043
TGGCCAAGTGCCGCGATCTCCCGCGCCCAGAAGTGTGAGCTGGGGCAGGCTTCCATGCCGATCAGGCAGGGCTCGATCTTGTCGAGGAAATCGAGCACCGCGCCCCGCCGAAGCTTCTTCTGCAAGACGACAGCGCCACAGGCATCCACCCCGTGAAGCTGAAAGACAGACTTGGCCAAGTCGATCCCGAGTGTTGTAATT
>NZ_SELO01000071.1 GCF_004146235.1 Tropicimonas sp. IMCC6043
CGAAGCTGCGGGACGAGCTTCTCAACGGCGAGATCTTCTACAGCCTCGCCGAGGCGAAGATCGTCATCGAGAGTTGGCGGCATCACTACAACACGAAGCGCCCGCACTCATCGCTGGGATATCGCCCCCCGGCTCCAAAGGTCGTGCAGTGGCCGGCTTCGCCATCCGGCGCAGCTACGCCGGCCACACCAGCCGTAGCGCCCAGACCCGTCATGCACTAAGACTGAAACCGGACCACCCTATTGGGGCAGGCCACTAAATGTGTCAATTCCCTTGGAAGTCCGCTCGCCGCAACTCATAAAGAGCCTACGTGCACTCCTGGAAGATCATAAGGACAAGGTATCAGCCGCACGCAATAAGAGCCGCGCACTATATCCTGTTGCCGCCAGCGTTCGTTTGTCGACACTGCACCAGACGCTGGCCGTTTGGGACACTTGGAGCGAACACAAACATCGCAAGAAAAAGTATGAGCAGGCAGAGCTTGCAGGAATCTACGTGAACAGGGTCGTAAACGGCGAAACCATCGAAAGCCTTAAGCGCGCAGACCTGCCGTACAGTGATGTTCAGCAAGAGGTGCGCAGGCGGCAGATCATGGCATTCAATAGATACCTATCAGCCGCCAACGATTACGTGGAGAATGTCGGCAACGGCCACTTCCCGCTTCGCAGCAAGTAGACCGCTCCTCCGCCTGGAATGTCTGTTAACAGACACCTCATTGGCCGCCTAGCATCAGTGCCTTCGAAATACTCCTTAGCCCGCTCATGCTAAATAATGGCAGGAGAAGACAATGAGCCTGCGGAAACTTGAAAACAGCCTAAATAGACTTTCAACTGATAGTCTGCGCTATAGTCGCCGCGAACGCCTTGAGACCGCCAACTTGTTACTCACGGCACTAAGCGAGCAGATTAGCCATTTGCACGAACAGCTGAGAGAAGACAGTACAGCCGCACGGCGACAGGCACAGCGCCGCGAAACTGAAGTTGATCCAAAGCCACCAGTGAAACCTGTTCGTGTCGCAGAGCCGTCAAAACCAAGAAAGCCCAAGTACTCAGGGAACCACGCACCATCCGCGGCAAGGAGATAAATAAATTTGCAGGCTAAGGCTTCTGCCACCTGCTAAGACAAACTGACCACAAGGTTGGCACGCCAGTTGTTATCGTGCTGTGAACCCGTTCTGATGTGAGACGGTAAGCAACGCATTGTCAGTTATGCGCTTCAACAGTCTACCCTGCCACCGCGCGCAGGATGCCCAAAGCACACCGCCTATGCGGAACCGTGCTTACTGTTGTCGTAAAGGTTGTAGCGCAGTGATGCGTGAAAATGAGAAAATTGTGAGACGGAACGACACGCTGCTCAGCAGTACCCGTCATCGTGCTGGATCAAGCTTCGCTACACCAGCTCCAGCACGTGCGTATGATGCCCCTGTAATAGAGATGATAGCAAAACCTGCTCTTCCCATGTGGTTTGGTGAGTGTAGCCTATAAGCGACGCGTAAAGCTAACTGATAGATCACGCCGCAAGATAGGCGTGATCTATTGGCTCTGCGTAAAACCCTAGATCAATTTATAGGATTTAGCCAGAACTCTGAAAAATTGCTGTCGAGCAAATGCGAAGCGACAGCGAAGTGATTTGCGATGGCAGCTGCTGATGCGAAGCAGCGGCATACGAAGGTCGGCGAAGACAGTCAACCAAGAAGACAATTAAGGAGATCCATGATGACATTGATGGAGAAGGTCTATGACCAACTACATGAGCATTCGCTTGTGGAAACCGCAGAAGAGTTCAGCAGGGATTGGTGCTGGCGCAGCAAGAGCTGGTTTGCGGTCCAGAAGAACAAGAAAGGTGACTTTTCTATTCCAGTCGCAATCAACTGCCTGAACGCAGTCAAGGTGAAGATCGCCATGGCGCACCTCAAGCGCAAAAAGCTTGGCAACTTGGTGGACAGCGATATTCGCATACTGAGCGAGGTCAGAAGCATGCTTGAAGAGCATCTGCTTGAGCAGCACAGGATTGCGGCGGTGGCAGAGACGGAAACAGTGGTGGCAAAGATGTTAGGAAATCAGTAGACCATAACATCTTGGCTGAATCTCCTTGGATTGCAACAACTTAGCTTGATGGCCTTTTTCGATCGTTTTGCAAAATGTGCGGATTTATAATGACTTCTGACAGAACCACACATTTCAGGTGAGACATGAAACAGGCCAAGCTACTAGCCCAGGCGGAGCAGAAGCGTGTCAGCGCGCTCATCGACGCCCACCGTTACAGTGCACGAAACCATGCAATCTTCGCTCTCAGCTTTTTTGCTGGCCTCCGCGCATGCGAGATCGCCGCGCTCAAAGTGGGCGATGTGTATGGAGCAGATGGGCAGGTGCGCGACACGATCTTCTTGACGGCAGGCCAGACCAAGGGCGACGAAGCGAACACGGTGCTGGTGAGCAAGAAGCTCAGCAAAGCGCTCGCGGTCTACGCAGCAGCATACCCCCGCCATACCAGCAAGCGAGATGCCCCACTCTTTTTCAGTGCCAAGCGCGGCGGCTTCAGCGCCCAGACCATCGTCAACCTGTTCGCACGGTTCTACACGCTTGCAGGCATCAAGGGTGCTAGCTCGCACAGCGGGCGCCGTCAGTTCCTGACGGAGCTGGCTGACAAGGGCGTCAACGCTCGCGTCATCCAGGCCCTTGCGCGCCACAAGCATCTGAACACAACCATGCGCTATATCGACCTCAACGAGAACAAGTTACGGAATGCAATCGAGCTCATTTGAGGACTTCGACAGCAGATTGCACTTGAGATCAATAAGCTAACCCACCCGTCAAAGCGAGCGGCTTCTTCACCGCCCACTTGCCGACTCTCCACTTTGCGATAGGGACCGCACGCACCCCTCTTGGAGAGAGTCCATTTCGCCGCTCATTCCGAACGAGAGTGCGCATCAATAAATGCCAATGCCTTGTCGCACATGGCAATGTATCTCTCTTTCGGAAACTGATCCAACTCCTCACCAAGCCTTCCCAGCGCCAGAAAACAGTACACTTGAAATTCAAGCGCCGAAATCCCCAAAGCACTCTGATATGCTGAGATAAGCCTATCGTTACTACTCGACCCCACCTTGAACAGGGATGAGCACAGCCTCATCCAGTCAACGCAAGGATAGCCATTCATACGGGATCCCCGCCAATCAATTACTGTAAAGTCCCCCAAAACGGGGTTAATCCTCGGAAACGCCCTCCTAACAAAGAACACATTGCCAATCCAGAAATCACCGTGCTGAGCAGCGGTAAACAGGCTCACTCTCTCACCGCGCACAACCCCAAGATACTCAGTTGCACGATCTCTCACCCTGCCTGATAAGGCTTCATCATCGCGCAGTGATACAAGAGGCTGCACAAAATAGCGTTCAATATCTGAAGGCGTACTAGGATACTGCCTCGTTTCCTTCGCCAACTCAACTATCCAGGGAAGGATTACGCTTCCCGCCCTACGCCTCTGGAAAGCTTTCACCAAGCGAAAGTCTGAGAGCGGGCTTAGCCTAGTAAATGCAGCGTACGTTTGTTTCCCAAACCTTCCTTCTACAACGGGCATGGCAATGTGACAGCCAACACGATGACTAACCCGCACCGCGATCTCGCGAGCTTGGGCAACATCAGCTTGGACAACACTGGGAAACGACGGGTTCGAGATCAAGAGAACAATGTCATCACTGCGTCTCTTGCCATCTACGTAGAACGCCAAAGTTGCATCCTTAACTCGCCCCTTGCCAATCGGACGACTGATCCAACGCGTCGATGACACCTCAAGAGTATCCCCCAAAGATCTGGAGACTTCCATAGCGATATCCAGTACATACTCTTCGAACTCAATCAACATTCTAGATCCAGACACATTTCAGAATCCCCACCTTACGTACGCTTAAGTAATGATTTATACCACTCATCCCTCCTTAAGTGCATTTCCTCAATCGTATAACTATCCGCCATAGACGCCAAAGAATCTCGCAGGTCTTGCTTTGCATCGGCACTCATGGAAATCGCTTTTTGAAGAGCATCATGAAGCGAATCAACGTCGCCCTGCTTATAAAGCAATTCGGGAGCCAAGCCGATTCCAGAATAGGCGTTGGTATTTGGACAAATAGGTATCGCCCCTCGTGAAATCGCGTCAAAGATCAATCTTGGCTGCTCGTCATTGAGGTTAGTGAGGGCAACAACATCTGTATCACGCATCAAGGAAAAATAATCATTAGGATATGAAAGCCACCCCAGAAAATGAACGCTTTCGGAGATCTCCAAGTCACCCACTAGCGCCTCCAATCTATGGCGGTCTGGACCATCTCCAGCTATCCGAAGCTCAATTTTTTCTCCACCCCTCAACATCTTCGCCGCCGCTCGCACTCCAATGTCTACACCTTTCATTGGCTCCAATCGAGATATTAGCGAAACTCTCGGCGGCTCGTGCTCTCGCGGCCTTTCTATCTCAAAGTTTTTTTTAGAAACCCAACTTGCAGTTTCGACGAGCAGGGAGGTTGCATGCCCCTCAACAAGTGATACCAATCCTTTTCCGACAACCCTTACGCCAGAACAATTCCGTGCAAGAAAAATTTGCGTGAGACGAATATCTAAAGCCCTAAGGCGCGCCTTTACCTGAGCAAGTATGCTGCTCCTCGCGGCGTTCATTATGCTTGTTTTAGCACGGTTTGAAGATATCCCAAGCACTGAAACCTTGCCATATTTCTTAGAGTACCTTAGGGCGCGCCGCGATACTGAAGATGTAGTCCATCCAAAGTTTCCTGGAATCTCAAGGATATCAGAATGCTCCAGGAGCTGGCGCAGCTTGCCATCCTCCAAATCTTCGATACTTGTAATGCCAGCCCTAGGATCAATTTTGGTTAGACCACTATCCGTAGGCTCGCGAACTGGACAGATCAGATGCATTCCTCCACGCTGCTCAATACTGGCATTTAAATCCACCGCCCAAAGAGGGTCCGTAAAGAAGGCTTCGCCGCGCCGCTCAACAGGTATTAGAGAAACTTGAAGGCTTTTGTACATTCCTTAGACCATCCAAAAGTGAGCGCTGGGAGAGATTCTGTCGTTTCTGCAAGCAAGCGATCCTTGGATGCGCCCCTAGCCTCTGCTTCGACGAAGCATACCCTCCTCTTTCGTAAGGGCAAGGCGGAGCGTCGATTGGAGTAAGCCAGTGCGTTCGAGTATGTTTGTGCACATTTTTATGCACAGTATTTCTTTGATATGATATATTGTTGTTTTCACTATATTTTTTGTTTTGTGTGCGGCTTGAAAATCCGTGTACACCGGTTCGATTCCGGTACTCGCCTCCACATGTTTTCAATGACTTGCGCGTCACCCGTGCTTGCGCGGGTTTCACCGTTTACATGTGCGTTTACAGTTATGTTCATGCTGCGCCCCCTTTCGCTTGGGCCAATTTGAGCAGAACTGCGTCGGTTTCGTCGGGCGAGACACGGGCATAGTGCTCGATCACGTTCGCCGCATAGCGGATAGACCAGCCCATGTGATTGGCAATTTCCGCAAGGGACAGGCCCGCATTCAGCAGCCGCGTTGCAGCCGTCCCGCGAGCGTCGTATAGGCGCAGATCATCAGACAGCTTGGCCTTATCCCGCCACTGGCGGACGCCTTCGGACGCTCGGTGCGGGGTCAGGGGATTGCCGGTAGCATTCGTGAGGATCAGCATCCGGTCGGGCGGTGTTGCGTCGATCACCTCAGCCAGGGCGGGCGTGATAGGAATATGAGCCAGCCGCTTGCGCTTGTTCGTCCTGACGCGCAGGCGGCGGCCGCGAGGGGTCTGCTCGACATGTGCCGGTGTTAGCTTGATGAGGTCAGCCGGGCGAAGGCCGGTTTCGCAGGCGGCACAGAGAATGCGCTGCACCCATTCCGGGGAAACCGCGTTGAAGGCTTCCCGGTCAGCCTGGGTCCAGACGATTTCCGAGCGGTCCACCTCATAGAGCCGGTGGAGCTTGTGGCAATGATGTTCGGACAGCTTGCCCTCCTCTACCGCCCAATTGAGGATGCGGACGGCGTGGGTGCCTGCCATGTCATGCTGCTTTGGCGAGTGCTTCCAGAGTGCCCGCCATGCGTTCACCTCACCGCGCGCGCCGCGCTCCTCGAAGATAATGGCGGGCGCATCTCTAAAGTGTTCCGCGAAGCGCAGCCCCCATTTCCTGATGTCAGACTTCGACCGTTCGCCTTTGGGCATGGCGGTGCTAGAAAGAAAGTCGTCCACCATCTGGGGAGTCATGTAGTCGGCCGGCTGAGGGCGCGCGGTGGCTTCCGCGAACGCCTGGTAGAATGCCGGATCGCGCGGTTTCCGGTGGCCATCTTCCCAAAATTTGGGGCCGCCACGCCATGCGTAGAAGTGATAGCGGCTCTTACCGCTCGCCAGCCTCCGGCGGACGCGATGCACCCCCTTGGGTAGGTCAGGTTGCGGCACGGGTAGCCCTCCACTTGTCCAGCGGGGTCGGGTCGGCATTCGCAATGGCGCCGACGGATTTTGCTGTGATCTCGTACCGGAGGCCGTCGCAACCTTCCACTTTGATGGACACATGGTCATACCCTGCAGCCTTTGCGGCCTCGAAGGCGGGCGACAGGTCGGACTTACGGATTGCGGGGCGCAGACGTCTCATGTCTTAGGCCCACCCGAGATCATGGCGCACAAGGTCGCCAAGCCGCCAGTATGGCATGCCGTTCATTTCCATGACGGGAAGCGGAAATTCGCCATTCTTCATGGCCTTTTCTATCGCGCTGCGAGACATTCCGGTGGCGCGCTGAACCTTGCGGGTTCTCGCGGCCCATTCATCGCAGAATTCAAGAAAGATGGACCTCTCTAGTTCGGTCATCGGAACGCCACTTTCAATCAATTTCCTGTCTTCGTTCCTGCATCCTGGAACAGCTGATCCACCTTACGGAGTATTGCGCCGACCCTGATGCTGACAATTGCCAAGTTGGGCGAAGCGTCGTGAAGCGCGGAAAGTTGGTTCGGAACCAGTTCATTCACTACTCCACCATTGCCAAAGTCCTTTGCGGGGAAAACAAGGTATTCCCCCTGCCCTCCGGACGGTCGGCGTGCTTCATCCATGATCACTTCCGCCCAGGCTGCCCCATCATCGATAGGGCAGCCGATCTTGGACAGGGCTCCGATGAGAGCAAACTCGGTCACATTGTCTTTCGTATACACCCGTGCTCTGCCGGGAACGGTCGGCAAGAGCCTCGTGCGGAGGGTGACTTCCGGGCGCCGGATCCAGTTTTCTGTGTCCGCCCGCGTTACCCCGAGGGCATCGCCCCAATCCGAATGTCTCAGTGTCTTCATTTGCGTCTCGTTCGAAGGCTGGTATGTGGCCTATTGGGCTTCGGGCGGCTCATTCTGGCTTGTTTCGGCATACATGATGAATCTGATGGTAGTCGCGCAGGAATAGGCCATGACCCCAATTGCTCTGAACGCCTCTGCGGCCGAGAGCGCGCGATCAACACCGATGTCTTCTGAGAGCAGAGCAGCATTCACCACTGCTGCCAGATGGTAGATAACCTCCGCTTTTTCAGCGATGTGGTCGTATTCAAGCATGAGCCTCATCCTCAGTTTATAACTGAGCTATAGACGAGGGCAAAGCATCTGTTAATGACTGAGGTATACTGACTGATCTTTTTCTGTTTCCTGCAATTGGTCGCTAGTGTTCGCCACCTGACGAAAGATTCCCATCGGTTGTGATCTGCGTCAGTGTTGGGGCATGAGACGCGATGACATCTGCCTGTACCTGAGCCCTGATGACCGAGCCGAACTTCAATCCTTGGTCACCGACCGCAACACGGCGCGCAAGTTGGTGTGGCGAGCTGAGATCGTTCTGGCGACAGCGGCCGGCCATGGCACATTTTAGATCATGCGGCGCGCAAAGACTTCGAAGCCCACGGTCTGGCGCTGGCAGGAGCGGTACCTGGACGAAGGCGTGGACGGCCTCAGGCGCGACAAGACCAGGCCGTCGCGGGTGCCGCCGCTGCCTCGGGAAACGCGCCTGAAGGTGATCGCCAAGACGGTGCAGGAGCCCCCTCCGAACGCTACGCATTGGAGCCGCTCCACCATGGCCGAGGCGGTTGGCATCTCGCCGTCGAGCGTCGGCCGCATATGGGCTGAGGCGGGTCTGAAACCGCACCTGACGAAGGGCTTCAAGGTCTCCAACGATCCGATGTTCGAAGAGAAGGTCACCGATATCGTCGGGTTCTACCTCGATCCGCCGGAGCGAGCTGTGGTGCTCTGCGTCGACGAAAAGTCTCAGATTCCCGGCCCCTCCACCGACAACGGTCGTCGTCGGAACTTCGGGCCAGCCGGCGCTGTCACATTAACCGGTTGGCGATCGAGCAAGCCTGACTATATGGGCTTGCATGCGCCAACTTTCCTACGCCCGCCACCGGTTCCCGCCGGCGATCATCCAGCATGCCGTCTGGCTCCACTTCCGGTTTGCGCTGAGCTATCGCGATGTCGAGGACATGCTCGCCGAACGGGGAATCGATGTGTCCTACGAGACCGTTCGGCGATGGGCGCTGAAGTTTGGCGGTATCTACGCCGAGCGGATCCGCCGGCGCCGGCCACGACCTACTGGTCGTTGGCACCTGGATGAAGTCTTTCTCAAGATCGGCGGCAAGATCGTCTATCTCTGGCGCGCCGTCGATGACGAGGGAGAGGTCCTCGATGTGCTCGTTCAATCAAAGCGGGATCGAAGAGCAGCCCTGAAATTACTGAGGAAATTGCTGAAGCGGCAAGGCTACGCCCCTGATGCGATCGTGACGGACCATCTTCGGTCCTACGGCGCCGCCTTGCGCTAGTTGGATCTGGCCGACCGGCACGTCACCGGCGGGCGTTCCAACAACCGAGCAGAGGTTTCGCATCAGCCGACCCGGCGCCGAGAGCGGCAGCAAATTCGGTTCAAGTCCCCCGGATCGGCACAGCGAATCCTCTCTTCCCACGCCGCCATCACAAACCACTTCAACGTCCAACGCCATCTGATTTCCCGCCGCACGCTGAAGACCCTCCGCGCCAGGGCATCTGCCGACTGGCGTGAGATCATTGCGGCCTGAGGCCGCCTTCGGAAGGTGCTGCCGACCACCCCGAGTTGCCGTGACACCGCCAGTTCATCTGTTCGATCCTGTCGGCGCTCTCCGGCTCGCGGCCGAGCAATTCGCGGTAGGCCCAGATCACCTCATCCCGATCAATCATTCTTCACCCTCACTTCCTTGCTTCCGACACAGTTGCCGGTATCAGCCGACAACTTTCGGAACCAGATGGCTTTCCGTAAAAAAGCAGTGTCTTCCCGCAAGTGCTGTGGCGCTTCGTGCTCGAGGTCATGACGATTCTGCTTCGAACGAACCAATCAAGAACTCAACTCCAAGTAGACATCTCGCAGGCTGTCCCATATGGAATAACGCGGGAACCACCCGGTAATCGAAGAAAGCTTCTCCGAAGATCCGCGAATGCTCGGCAGATCGCTCGGACGCTGACGAGCGGGGTCCAGTTCGACCTTCACATCGAGGCCGGAGATATCGATCAGCGCATCGAGAACGCTACGAATCAGCGTCGCCTTGTCGGACGAAATATTGAAGATTTCGCCCGGGACCAGCGCATCCGACTGCTCCACCAGCGTCGCATAGGCTTCCGCCACGTCGCGCACATCGAGTAAGTCGCGCTCAGCCTCTAGGTTTCCGACGCGAAGCACAGGATCCTGCTTACCAGAGGCGATTCGGGCGAGTTGCGCCGCGAAGGCTGGCACTACGAAATCCTCGGATTGTCCAGGACCGATGTGATTGAAGGGCCGAAGGCGCAAGCACTTCAACCCTTCGCCCGCAAGCGCCCCGATCGCCAGATCGCCCGCGGCCTTGGTCACGGCATACGGATCCATCGGCGCCAGCACCATCTCTTCCGTCAGGGCCTTGCCGGAAAGCGCGCTGCGCCCATAGACGAGGCCGGAGGAAACATGAAACAGCCATGTTTCCGGATTGGCCCGGAGAACCAACCTCCCCAGCGCCTCCGGCGCCGTGGCATGCAGCAACCACGCCTGAGCCAGCGCCTTGCTCGCCGACACGGGCGAGGCGATGCCCGCGAGGTTGATCACGTGCGTCGGGCGAATGTCAGCCAGCGCCGCGTCGAGTGCCGCCTCGTCGGTCAGGTCAAGCGATCGGGTACCTCCTGCGGCATTTCCCGCGTGCGAGGTAGCGACGACCTCGGCATCACCGGCGAACCGCGCCTCAAGTGCGTGCCTCAGGTAGCCCCCGACGAAACCGCCTGCGCCTAGGATCAGGATCCGGTACGGCACGGACACGGCCGTCAGCGCCCGGTCCGGTTGCCGATGCGCTCGAGATCCGCTTCGACCATCTCGGACACGAGTTGTTCCAGCGGGCACTCCGACTCCCAACCCAGCTTCTCTCGGGCCTTGGACGGGTCGCCCAGCAGCACGTCGACTTCCGCCGGACGAAAGAAACGTGGATCGACCACGACGTGATCCTCGAAGTTCAGGCCGACATGATCGAAGGCAAGGCGGCAGAAGTCGCGCACCGAGGTCGTCCGCCCAGTCGCCACGACGTAGTCGTCGGCCTTTTCCTGCTGCAGCATCAACCACATGGCGCGGACATAGTCGCGCGCATGACCCCAATCGCGAGTGGCATCGAGATTACCGAGCGCAATCTTGTGCTGAAGCCCGAGCTTGATGCGGGCGACGCCGTCCGTGATCTTCCGCGTCACGAACTCGATCCCGCGCAGTGGCGATTCATGGTTGAACAGGATTCCCGATGAGGCATGCATCCCGAAACTCTCGCGGTAGTTCACCGTCATCGAGTGGGCGTAGAGCTTTGCCGCCGCGTAGGGCGAGCGGGGATAGAACGGTGTATTCTCATTTTGGATCGGCGATTGAATCGCTCCATACATCTCGGAAGACGAGGCCTGGTAGAAACGAGCGTCTGCCGCTTCCAGCCGCACTGCCTCCAGCATGTTGACCGCCCCGAGACCGGTCACGTTGCCTGTGAGCAGTGGTTGCTGCCAGGAGGACTTCACGAAGGACTGCGCAGCCAAGTTGTAAACCTCGTCTGGTTCCACTTCCCGAACAACGCGAATTAGCCCCGAAATATCGGTCAGATTGCCGTCGTGAACCTGAATATCGGAGACGATATTCAACCAGCGGAGGCGAGAATCGATGACGTCGGCAGAGGCACTACGGCGGACCAAGCCGTGGACCTCATACCCCTGCGACAATAACAATTGGCAGAGGTAGGCGCCGTCCTGCCCGGTCACTCCGGTAACAAGCGCCTTTTTCTTTCCTGACATGAATTAGCTCCAGATTCGATACCTGTTGCCCAGCTTCCCCACGGGCGACTTCATTTGTCGTGTGGATTGCCGGAACGCAACCCCACATTTCTTCCGGACTTGGGACGCACCGTCCATCCCCAGCGAAGGCACACCTGGCTAGTGAACGCTCCAGTGTTCAGTGTTTGACGCTTGGTAGCTGTTGCCTCGGAGTTCTTCAAGCGCGTTCGGCGCGCGACGTTCCCGTTTGGGGATATGGGGTGGTTGCCGTCCTCCCCGGACGGCACCGCAAAGTGCCAAGATCGTGGTTATGCGGCCACGAGTGCAGGAGAGGACGGAGCATGAAGGGTACGATGATTCTCGTGGACCTGGCCCAGAACGTTTTTCAGGTTTGTAACTCTTCCACTCATCGAACGTCGCCTTTGCTCCCGCATTCCCCAAGTAATCCGCTGATTTCGCTGTCTTGATCTGGGTTTTTTGCATATACAACAGAGCATTGGCGACTGCGACGGGGGTGTTTCCACACTACACGACGCGGGTAAATTGGGTGTGGCTGAGACCGGCGTGAGCGATTCTGATGAGGGACTCGACCTCGCCAAAGGAACGGTCCCTTGGAAGTCCACGCTCTTGCCAGCCTTCAGAAGGTTCTATCGCCACATATTCCTCTCGGAAAGACTCGCCTCG
>NZ_SELO01000072.1 GCF_004146235.1 Tropicimonas sp. IMCC6043
GGCCCATGCGGTTCGGGCGGTCTTGTTGGCGATTGCCACCGTGACGAGCCTCGTTGGCTTGCGTTCCAGCAGGGATCGGACCCAGGCCCCGGTTCGTGTCTGGGTGGTTTCAGCCCGCCGCGTCACCTACGTGGCGCCAACGACCAGCAGGCGACGCAAGTAGCCGTTGCCCATCTTCGACACCCGCCCCAGCCGCTCCTTTCCACCGGATGAGTTCTGTCGTGGCACGAGCCCCAGCCAGGCCGCGAACTGCCGGCCCGAACGGAATACGGAGGGATCCGGAACGCTGACTGCGAGCGCCGTGGCGGTGATGATGCCCACGCCCGGGATCGTCTCGAGCCGCTGGCTTGCGGCGTTCTGCCGATGCCAGGTCATCAACTGCCGTTCCGTGTTGCGGATCGCTTCGGCGATGTGCTCGAGTTGCGCCCCCAATGCCAGAAGTGCGGAACGGGCGAGCGCCGGTAATCCGAAGCTATCCGGCCCGTTCAGCCGCCGTAGTAGTTCGGTTACTTTTCGAGGTCCCTGCGCCGCAATGATCCCGAACTCCGCAAGCTGGGCCCGGATCGCATTAAGGATCATCGTCCGCTGCCGCATCAGCAGATCGCGCGATCGATGCAGGACCAGGACGCTCTGCTGCTCTTCGGTTTTGGCGGGCACGAAGCGCATGTTCGGCCGCGTCACGGCCTCGCAGATCGCCTCGGCATCCGCCGCATCATTCTTCTGCCGCTTCACGTAAGGCTTCACATACGCGGGCGGGATCAGCCGCACGTCATGCCCGAGGGCCGCGATTTCCCGCGCCCAGAAGTGTGACGTCGGACATGCTTCCATGCCGATCAAGCAGCGCTCGAGCTTGCCGAGAAAATCGAGCACCGCGCCCCGCCGCAGTTTCTTCTGCAAAACCACAGTGCCATCAGCATCCACCCCGTAAAGCTGGAATACGGACTTGGCAAGATCGATCCCGAGCGTTGTAATCTCCATGTGGTCGGCTCCTCTCCTTTGTTGGCTTTCACACAATACCAACATGGCACAATGCGATGCCGTTCGGGTGGAGCCGTCCACACCATCAGATGAAATTCCCTTCGTTCTCGGTACGAATAACTGACGTGCAGGCCGGCGAGACCATCATACAGGACAGGGAAACCGCTCGATGGCGAAATAGACCGCTCACTCGCAGTTTTTGACCACTACAACGGTCAACTGCGAGCGATGGCTTCTTTTATGCGGGCTGAACGAGGCGCTTGCCAGCCTGGATGCCGAGTTCGAGGTGCTCCACACCAACTTCGGCCGTCCCTCGATTGTACCGGAACGGCTGATCCGGGCGAGCCTGACCCAAATCCTGATCTCGGTGCGCTCCGAGCGGCAATTGATGGAGTAGATCCAGTATAACCTCAAGTTCAGCTGGTTCGTGGGGCTCGGCATCGACGATCCCGTCTGAGTCCCGACCGTTTTTACCAAGAACCGCGACCGGCTGCTGACGAGCGACATGTCGCGTAAGGTGATGGCCGCGATACTGGCCCATCGCGAGGTCGCGCCGCTGCTGTCGGATGAGACTTTCTCGGTGGACGGCACCTCGGTGAAGGCCTTGGCCTAGATGAAGTGTTTCCAGTCCAAGGCGGGTGACAGGCCGCCCGACGACGATCCGGACGACCCGACAGGACCCGATGTTATCCCCGAACACCAGCCCGAACCGACCGAACCCGAGACCGCCCCAATGCCTTGCCCCAGCCACTCGAACCGCAATGCCGAGGTTGGCTTCCGGGGCGAGAAGCGGTCGAATCCCACCCATGTGTCCACGACCGACCCGGACGCACGCCTTTACAAGAAGTCGCCTGGCACCGGGGCAATGCTGTGCTTCATCGGCCATGCGCTGATGGAGAACCGCTCCGGCCTGACCGTGCAGGGAGACCTCACCCAAGCTGACGGCCATGCTGAACGGCGAGCGGCGCTCGACATGATCCACCGCCATTCCCCGGGATCGACCCGGCAAATAATCCTGGGCGCCGACAAGGGCTTCGACTCCGCCGGATTTGTAGCCGACCTTCGGCAAGCTTTCGTAACGCCCCATTTCGCCCAGAAATCGAGATATTCAGCAATCGACGGTCGCACCACCCGGCACAAGGGCTACGCCCAGTCCATCAGGCACCGCAAACGGATCGAGGATGCGTTCGGATGGGCAAAAACTGTCGGCGGTATGGCTCAAACCGTCTATCGAGGCGTCGAACGCTTGCGCTCCCGCTTCATCCTGACGATGGCCGCCAACAACCTCGCCAGACCGTCCCGGCTTCTGGCTGACGACGATCAGAAATGCCGCAAGACACACTGGCCTTCCGTGGCCAAGAACATGACGCCGACCACGCAGAAGGAGAAATGTTCTGGCTCGGCGACTATTTCAGCAACCTGCTTAAGGGCCGAAACGCACGCGATGAATAAGATGCCGGACTGGACTTAAGGGATCAAGCTGAAGCGCTACTTCTAATATGGCTGTGTCGATCAGGATCCCGAAACCGAGAATTACCAACTGGCGCTGAAGCTCTTCAGCCTTTGCGCCCGTTCTATGCCCGGTCTGACCGACATTCTACGCGTGGCGGACCTCGTTTTGGGCCGTCTCAGCCGCGCCACCGGCGAATCCATCAATCTCAGCGTTTTGGATTGTCACGAGAATTTCGTCACCTACATCCTCACTCATCCCTAATTTCCCGCCAGTTACGTATTGCATCGGTCGTCTGCCGAATTGTCGCGCAGAGCGTCCAATATGCAGGTAGGCTCCGGCACGAAGCTACAACGTGGCGCGGAATAAGGAGCGGTCTCACGGTCAATTCGGAAACTGGTTCGAATTTTTTTTCTTGGCAGCGCTACTGGCTGTGTTTCTGCGTAGCCTCCAGCGCCGCTTCCCACATGCCGGTTTCGTGCAGGAAATCGAAGATCGTGTAACGGCGACGAATGAACGGGGCAGCATTGGCGGAGCGACGCAGGTGCGCGTCGCTGACGCCGATCTCGGCCGCGGAGGCCGGTGCTCCGGCAGCCCGCAGCATCGCCGCCATCTCCTCGCGGCGATAGAGCCGGGCCTGAAGCTGGGCGCGCGCTTCATTCCAACCCTGCTTGACTGCCGCTATGCGCTCGGCGTGCAAATCGGGAGGCGCGTGTTTGGCTTCCAGTTCAACTCGGGCGCGTTCGGCAATGCGCGCATCGGCAATGGCGGCGTCGAGGGCGACAAGACGCTCCTCCAGCGATGGTGCGGCAGCGATGACCGCGTCCACGTCGAGCTGGGTGAGGTCCTGCGCGATCAGCCAGTCATAGAGCCCCAGTGTCGTCAGGCACCCGACCGCCACGGCCGCACCGTGGGAAACCTTGCGCCCCTGATGGTACAGGCCTTCCATTTCCCACAAATGCGCGAACTGGTGTTCCGCGCCCGAGGCCGGACGCGAGGAGGCGTGGAACTCCATCGCGAAGCCGACCGCCGTAAGACCCACGAAGAGCCGCGCCAGGCTGTCGGCGTCGCCCGAGGCAATCCCTTCGGAACCGGCGAGCCAGCCTTTCAGGTTATCCTGCACGAGCGGGAAGGTGAGATCGTCGAGCGGTTCGGCACCGACCAGATCGGCCAGAATCCAGTCGCCGCCCGTGGGAGATTTCCCGGCGAGGTCCGCATAACCCCAGCCATTCATCTCGGCAGGCGCGGCGGCGAGCACGTCCAGATCGGCGATCATGGCGATGGGCGCGCGCGTCGGGACCGTGATCTTGAAGCCGTCGCGCGCCAAGGGGGCGCCGGCGCTTGTGTAGCCGTCCATGGAGGCCGCCGTTGCGACGGTCAGGTACGGACGCTCGGTTTCGAAGGCCGCGAACTTGACGAGATCGTTGATGACGCCGGAACCCACCGAAACCGGAAACAGGTCCGGGTCTGCTGCGAGCGCGGCACGGAAAGGCTCGGCTTCCTCGACCGAGGCTTTCGGAAGAGGATCGCAGGGCTTGATCGCCGTTCGCACGGTAAAACCGGCGCCTTCAAAGGCAGCCATCGTTGCCGGGCCGGCGGCGCCGAAACCCGCCTCGTCGGCCATGACCAGCGCCTTGCGCGATTGCGCGAATTTCGCCGCGACATCCCCTGCCGCCGACAGGGTTCCATGCCCGATCAGAACCTCCTTCGTGACGCTGGAGCGTGCCACGGCCGGCGTGATCAGTGAGTTGATTTGTGCGCGCCAGGATGTCATTATGCCTGTCCTCCATCCGGTTTTTCTACTGTGAACGGCTGCGGTTGGCTAAGATAGACCCCGCAAACGAGGTCCCGGAAAACACGGTCCGCTGTCGAGTCATGCGATACGGCACCGGAGATGGAATTTACAGGGATTCCCGGCCGCACGGCTCCGAGTTGGGCCTGTTTGCCGCGTCATAACGGGAGACCGCTGGCAAAAGTTGCCTTCGCCACGATCCGGGAATAGGTCTCGGCGAAACCAGAAAAGGCGATTTCATGTCCATCACAACCGAACAGGCCTTTGCCTCCTACGAAGCGGCGCGGGCCAGACTGCCCCAACCGGCAAGCAAAGCCACATCGCGCCACGCCGAAACACTGGCCGAGATCGAGGATGATTTCGACGTGTTTCTTCTGGACGCGTTCGGCGTGTTGAATATCGGGGAAACGGCCATTGCCGGCTCGCCGGAGCGGGTTTTGGATCTCAAGGAAGCGGGCAAACGCGTGCTGGTGGTCTCGAACGCGGCGGGCTTTCCCCATTCTTTCCTGATACAGAAATATGCCGGGCTCGGGTATGATTTTGCACCGGAAGACGTGATCACCAGCCGCAAGGCGCTGCTTTCAGGTGTCCAATCGGAGGCATCACGCCGATGGGGCGTCATGGCGACGGAATCCCTCGGCCGGGAAGATCTGGAAGATCTCGATATCACCTACCTTGCGGAAGATCCCGCCGCCTATGCTAATGCCGAAGCCTTCCTGCTGATCGGTTCCGCAGCGTGGACAGAGGAACGCCATTCCATGCTGGAGGACGCCCTGCGCGCCAACCCGCGCGAGGTCTGGGTTGGCAACCCGGATATCGTTGCCCCGCGGGAAACGGGGTTTTCGCTCGAACCCGGCTATTTCGCCCATCGGCTGGCCGAGACGACCGGTATAGCGCCGCGGTTCTACGGCAAACCATTCGCGAATATCTACGATCTCGTCTTTGCCCGGCTAGGCAGCGAAATACGCCGCGACAGGATCCTGATGGTCGGCGACAGTCTCCACACGGATATACTTGGCGCGCAGACCGCCGGGGTCGCCTCGGCGCTGGTGGCGGATTACGGTTTCTTTGCAGGGTCCGACCCGCACCACGCTGTGGAAGCGGCCGGGATCGTGCCGGATTTCATCATTCGCCGGCCCTGAAGGCGGGGCATGGTGAATTGGGTCGACCGCACAAATGGCCGGAGGCCAACCGGGAAGACGGTTCACTTCGTTGCCGTGACGGCCATCCTGCAGTGTGCCATCAATAGGCCATGGCAATGAATCCCTATCTCAGATCCCTGCGTCCGGTGCAGATGCGGTTGGTGGCAGCGATCGCCCGTCATGGCCAGTTGAGCCTCGCTGCCGACATGTGCAGCATGTCGCTCCCTGCCGCATCGCGCATGCTGGCATCCATGGAGGCCCATCTGGGCGTGTCGCTGTTCGAACGTACCGCCAAGGGGATGCGGCTGACGCCAGCGGGGCAACTGCTCTCCCGGCACGCCCGTAAACTGGTGCACGATGTCGACCAGATGGCGCAGGAACTGACCGCGCATCTGGAAGGGCTTGGCGGTTCTGTCCGGGTTGGCGCTGTGACAGGCGGGGCGCTGTCCGCCGTCATTCCAGCCATCCTTGAACTCAAGCATAACGCGCCTCTGGTAGAAGTCTCGCTGGAGGTTTCCTCTTCCACACATCTCATGGAAGAACTCGAACGCGGCACGTACGACTTTGCGCTCTGCCGGCCCGGCGCGGAGACGGTCACGCAGGATTTCGAAATTGCCCGAGCCGGCAACGAGAACGTACAGCTGATGGTCAATCGAATCCACCCGCTGGCCAATGTTGACCGGGTCTCGCTGGAACAACTTGCGGACTATCCCTGGACCATGCAGGACCGGGGTGCGCCCCTTCGCCACGCGGTCGAGTCTGCGTTCCACGACGCGGGCGTCCACCTGCCGTCCAACTTGATCAAGACGTCCTCCGTGGTGACGATCATGGCGCTTCTGCGTGACTCTGACGTTGTCGCTGTGGTGACGCGCGAGGTCGCCGAACTTCTACTGTCGCCGCCCTTTAGTGCCGATTTGACACTCCTGCCGATGGATCAGGTGATCGACATCGAACCATATTACCTTTTGCGTCCGCGCGATCAAATCATGTCGGCTGCGGCGGAACGACTTATAAGGCTCATTCACCAACGGCTGGCGGTGTGAGGTGAGTTATCACTTTTGTTAACAAAAATCCGAATATCGTAAATTGATCGACAACCCTTTCTCTCCTTACTGTACGGCAAAAGGCAGATTCGCAGAGGGAGGAAACTGTGCAGGGCCACGCGACCATACATCGGGACTTTACCATTGCCTCCATTGATGACCGCCTCTACTCCGCGTTCATCGAGCATATGGGAAGGGCGATCTACACGGGTATCTACGAGCCCCACCATCCCACCGCGAATGCAGACGGTTTCCGCAAGGACGTGCTGGAGCTGGTCCGCGACCTGAAGATCCCAGCCATCCGCTACCCGGGCGGCAATTTCGTTTCCGCCTACAAGTGGGAAGACGGTGTCGGGCCGAAAGAGGACCGTCCGGTCCGTCTGGACCTTGCCTGGCGGTCGAAGGAGACAAACCAGGTCGGAATCAACGAATTCGCCCGGTGGGCAAAGGATGCCGATATCGAGATGATGCTGGCCGTGAACCTCGGTACACGCAGCATCGAGGACGCTCGCAATTTCGTTGAGTATTGCAACTTCCCGTCCGGTACATACTGGAGCGACCTCCGCCGGAGCCACGGTGCTGAGCAACCCCACGACGTGAAAATGTGGTGCCTTGGCAACGAGATGGATGGCCCCTGGCAGACCGGCCAGAAAACGGCCCGGGAATATGGCCACCTGGCCAACGAGACCGCCAAGGCGGTCAGGGCGTTCGGCAAGGATATAGAGACCGTCGTCTGCGGGTCCTCGAATGACGAGATGCCGACTTATCCCGACTGGGAACGGCAGGTCCTTGAGGAATGTTACGAGAACGTCAATTATATCTCGCTGCACAACTATTATGGCAACAACAGTCGCAACAGCCTGAATTTCTTTGCCAAGGTCGAGCGGACGGGGCGCTACATCCAGTCGGTCGCCGGCGCTATCGACTTCGTCAAGGCCAAGAAACGGGCAAAGAACGACGTCTTCATCTGCTTCGATGAATGGAACGTCTGGTATCACAACCGCGAACAGGACAGCAAAAACTGGTCCGAATGGGACTGGCCCGAAGCACCGGCGTTGCTCGAAGAGGACTACAACCTCGAAGACGCCATCTTCATCGGCTGCCTGCTGAACGAATTCATTCGCCGCTCGGACCGGGTGAAGATCGCCTGCATTGCCCAGCTCGTAAACGTCATTGCGCCGATCCGGGCCGAGAAGGGCGGGAAGGCCTGGGCCACTTCGATCTACTTCCCCTACCAGTTCGCGAGCCTTTATGGCCGTGGCACCGCGTTGAACGTGGCGGTGGACTGCCCGCGCTACGACGAGGAAGCGGCACAGGACGTCAAGTATCTCGACGTTTCTGCGGTGCTGGCGAAAGATGGTCGCTCGATGACGATTTTCGCGGTCAACCGGAGCCTGGACGAGACCATGTCGGTCGACATGGCCCTGCATGGTTTCGGAAATGCCCGGCTGATCGATCACCAGGTCCTCGGCGGAAATGCAAACGAAGCACGCGTTGCGAACACCAGCGCCGATCCGAACCGGATCAAGCCGCGCAAGGGCGAGAAGCTTGACGTCGTTGACGGAGCGGTCAAGGGAGAACTCCCGGCGTTCTCGTACAACATGATCCGGCTGGCACTGGACTGACAGGAACACGGGCGCAATTGAACGGGAGGACAGCAAGCATGGAGGGCACCGGCGTCAATCTCGATGCGGTAACCAAGACCTTCGGGATAGTCGACGTCATCCGTGGCGTCGACATGGAAATCAACAAGGGCGAGTTCGCGGTGTTTGTTGGCCCCTCGGGCTGCGGCAAGTCAACGCTCCTGCGAATGATCGCAGGTCTCGAGGAAACGACTTCGGGCAAGATCCGGATCGGTGAACGCGACGTGACCAACGAGGACCCCGCCAAGCGCGGCGTCGCCATGGTATTCCAGTCCTACGCGCTCTATCCGCACCTGACCGTGTTCGAGAACATGGCCTTCAGCCTGCGCCTCGCCCGCCGGCCGAAAGCCGAGATCATGCAAAAGGTTCACGAGGCCGCTGAGATCCTCAAGCTGACCGAGCAGCTTGAAAAGAAGCCCTCCGAGCTTTCCGGTGGCCAGCGTCAGCGCGTGGCCATCGGGCGCGCCATCGTGCGCGCGCCAGACGTGTTCCTCTTCGACGAGCCGCTGTCCAACCTCGATGCCGAGCTTCGGGTGCAGATGCGGCTGGAACTCGCGCGCCTGCACAAGGCGCTCGGCGTGACGATGATCTATGTCACCCATGACCAGGTCGAGGCGATGACGCTGGCGGACAAGATCTTTGTCCTGCAGGGCGGCTACGTCCAGCAATGGGGCGAACCGCTGGAGCTCTACGAGGACCCGTCCAATCGATTTGTCGCGGGCTTCATTGGCTCGCCGTCGATGAACTTCTTCAACGCAACCATCGCCGGACACACTGCGGACGGCATTTCCGCCAGGCTCGACGGGCAGCCCGATCTCGGTCTCGAGGTGCGGCTGTCGCAAGCACTCGAGGTCGGAGCGGAGATCGTTGTCGGAATCCGTCCCGAGCATCTGGCCCTGACCGACGGTCCGGGGCTTCGGGTAACGGTGGATGTCGCCGAGGAACTCGGTGGCATGTCCTATCAGCATGGCACGCTGGAGGGGGGCGATGCCGTGATTTTCCAGCAGTCCGGCGCCCGGCACGGACTGCGGGGCACCGTGCAGACCGTTGTGCCTGAACCGGGCAACATCTTTGCTTTCGATCGTGAGGGCGATCGCCTTCGCTGACCCCTGGAACCAATCTTGTCATCTGGAGGAGAGACAACATGAAGACCAAACTCGCTCAACTCGCGGCCACGGCCGCCTTGGCCATCGGCCTGTCGGGACCCGCCCTGGCGCAGGTCGAGGTTGAATGGTGGGACTTCCTCGCCGGCGGCGACGGCGTGCGGATGAAGGCGCTGATCGATCGGTTCAACGAGGAGCACCCCGATATCCAGATCAACGGCACCACGCTCGAGTGGGGCCTTCCGTTCTATACTAAGGTGCGCACATCGGTTGCCGTCGGGCAAGGACCCGACATCATGACCTATCACCTGTCGCGTATGCCGCTGGCGCTCGAAGAAGATGTCCTGTCGCCGATCACGGACGAGGACCTCGCCAAGGCAGAATTGTCGAAAGACGAGTTCTTCCCGGCCGCCATCGAAGCCGCATCGACCGATGACGGCCAGCTCATGGCTTTCCCGTTCGACATTCACGCGATCGTCACCTACTACAACAAGTCGGCGCTTGAAGGCACCGAATGGCTCGACGAGAACGGATTGCTGACCGGCATCAACTCGGTCGAGGACATGACCGCGCTGTTGACCTGGGCAAAGGAGAATGGTTTCTCCGATCCGCTCAGCTTCCAGAGTGAAGGCGGCGGCGGAACCTGGCGGATGTTCTACACGCTGTTCAAGCAGCAGGATGGTGATATCCTGAGCGATGGCGAAGTGCTTGCGGGCGATAACCTCGAGAAGGCCACCAATGCGATCCAGATCCTCGCGGACTGGCGTTTGGCCGGTCTGATCCCCGAGCAGGCCGCATACGAAGCCTCCGTGGCGCTCTTCTCCGGCAAGAAGGCCGTGCTGCACATCAATGGCGTCTGGGAAGTTCCGACCTTCAAGGACTCCGCAGAAGCGGGCACCCTGGGCTTCGACTGGTTCGCCGTGGAAGTGCCGCAGCTTCTCGACATGCCCGCGACCTGGGCCGACTCCCACGCCTTTGCCATCCCGAACGACCCAGACATGTCCGCGGAGATGCGGGATGCCGTCCTGACGGTTATCGGCTGGATGGAGAAGGAATCGCTGGCATGGGCTGGCGCCGGCCATATCCCGGCCTATGTCCCGACGGTCGAGAGCGACGAGTACAAGGCGCTTGAGCCGAACGCGACCTATGCCTCGCTCGCCGGCAACGCGGCCTTCGACCCGCGCTCAAAGATCGCAGGTGTTGCCTCGCCGATCTACGACGCTGTCGACAACCTGATCGCACCGGCCGTGCACGGTTTCCTCGAACCCGCAGATGCCGCGCAGCAGATGAAGGAACAGCTTCAGGCGCTGCTTGACTGATCATGACAGCCGCCGGGGCCACGTGTTTGGCCCCGGCGCGCAAAAACGGCCGGAGGAGGATCGGGATAATGCAGAACCAGCGCAGACGTCGTGAATTGCGCTCGGCGGCAATGCTCGTCGCGCCCTTTCTTTTCGTATTTACTGTGTTCTTCTTCTACCCGACCCTCAAGGTCATCACGCTCAGTTTCACCAACGCGCCGCTGATTGGCGAGGGCGAGTGGATCGGCTTCGACAACTACGTCAAGCTGCTGAGCGACAGGTTGTTCTATACCTCGATCTGGAACAACTTCTATTTCGTGCTTCTGACGGTCATCCCGACGACCGTGATCGCTCTGTTGATCGCGCTCGCGGTGGACCATCTGAAAGGGCGCGTGCAGGCACTGGTGCTGACGCTGTTCTTTCTGCCCTATGTCCTGCCGGTCTCCGTGGTGACCCTGATCTGGTCATGGATGCTCGATTTCCAGTTCGGCATTCTGCAACCGATGATCGAATTCTTCATCGGCCGCCCGGTCGCCGTATTCAAGGATCCGCACTGGGTGATGCCGATGATCGCGGTAGTTACGATCTGGTGGACCAACGGCTTCAACGTTTTGCTGTTCATTGCCGGGCTGCGGAACATTTCTCCGGATCTCTATGAGGCGGCGGCGCTCGATGGGGCAACCAATTGGCAGCGCTTCCGGCGTGTGACCTGGCCGCTCTTGTGGCCGGTGACGGCGCTGGTTCTGACGCTACAAATGATCTTGCAGCTTAAGCTCTTCGACCAGGTGTACTTGCTGTCGAATGGGGGGCCGTTCAATCAGTCCTATGTAGTCCTCCTGCAGATGTACCGTGAGGCGTTCCAGCTCAATCACGGCGGCTACGCATCCGCCATCGCCATGGTTCTGTTCCTGACGATCGTCATCGTCTCGGTGCTACAGTTCCAGCTCCTAAGGATGGGAGGCCGCAAATGACCGTGAAACGCGCACGCAACATTGCCTTTTCCGGCATCGTCCTGATCGCGGCCAGCATCTGGATCTTTCCTCTCTACTGGGCGCTGACAACATCACTTCGCAGCGAAGAACGTGTTGTTACCGATGCGGGTGTGTTGATCGACGAGTTGAACTTCAAAGCCTATATCGAGGTCCTGTCGAACTCGAAGCTGCCGCTCTGGTATATCAATTCTGTTGGCACCTCGGTCATCATCACCTTTGTCGTGCTGCTCTTCGGCATGATGTGCGCCTATGCGCTGTCGCAGCTGAACTTTCCGGGCCGCAGGCTGCTTTACCTGCTGGTTGTGGCAAGCTTCATGGTGC
>NZ_SELO01000073.1 GCF_004146235.1 Tropicimonas sp. IMCC6043
AAAACCTCGACCTGCCGGAGCTTCGCAACGATCTCCTCGGGCTTATGCTTCTTCTGGGGCATTCCTCTGTCCTCCAACTGGCTCGAAAGCCTACTTCAGGGAGGACCACTTTTCAGGGGGCAGACCAATCGTTACTGCTGACGGTCGACTTGTGACACGGGATCTGCCTCGCGCGTTGTTGGCTGGTGTTACCCGCGCCTCCGTTATGGAGCTTGCAAGGGCCCGCGGAATGACCGTCGAGGAACGGGCGTACTCTCCCGAGCAAGCTCTCCAGGCAAGGGAGGCATTTATCACGTCTGCCACGAATTTCGTGGTGCCGGTCGTGAAGATCGACGATGCAACCATTGGCGACGGCACTCCGGGTGAATTCGCAAAGGGACTTCGAAATCACTACGTGGAAACTCGCCGGGCGATGGCGATCTGAGACAATTGACATCCGACTAGGTGCAGACCCCTGCCGTTTCCACGATGCGCAGGTTCCGCAACCAGTTCGATATTGCGAATTGCCCAAGGCCGGGCGCTGCTCGCGGCTGAGGATAGGGCGTCCTTCCAATCCAACGAATGGATCGCACCATCAAACCTTGGGATCAAACACCTAGGCACCGACGCATCGCGGAAACTCACTGGCCGGCTTTTGGACCTTCCTGGCAGAGCTGTCCGATCAGATAACCCATAGGAACTCTGCTCGGGCATTCAGTCCTGTCGCACGTGGACGAACTCGTGTGCAGTGCGCGTGCCTCACCCGGCTCTGGCGACACGCTTTCCGCTGTCCCGGGCAAAGACCAACGCAAGCGCCGGATCGTAGATGAAGTGGACGTCCGCGCCCTGTGCCACTGTCTCCATCGACCGGTCCTGGACCCTGAGTTCGTAGGGGCCGAAGGTGCAGGTGACCAGCGCTTCGCTCCCCATCGGTTCGACAAGTTCAACGTTGGCGGAGTAGGGCCCGTCCGGCACGAACTCGATGCGCTCGGGGCGGATACCGACGACCACCGCGTCGCCCGCAGCAAGCGGGAGGCCGGGATCGACCTGGAGGCCGGGAAGACCGGCGTTTCCGTCGGGAGTAACGGTGCCGTCTTCTGACACGATGCCTTCTATGAAATTCATCTGCGGCGTGCCGATGAAGCCGGCGACGAAGAGATTGTCAGGCGCGGAATAGAGCTCGGTCGGCGAGCCGATCTGCTCGACCATTCCGTTGTTCAACACGACGATCTTGTCGGCCATCGTCATTGCCTCGGTCTGGTCATGGGTGACGTAGATCGAGGTCGAGGTCAGGCGCTGATGGAGAAGCTTCACCTCCTTTCGCATCGCCGTGCGAAGCTTGGCGTCGAGATTCGAGAGCGGTTCGTCGAACAAGAACACTTCCGGCTTGCGCACGATCGCCCGCCCCATCGCCACCCGCTGGCGTTGGCCGCCCGAGAGCGCCTTCGGCTTCCGGTCGAGAAGATCGCTGAGACCGAGTATCTCGGCCGCCTCGGCCACGGCCGCGTCGCGCTCGGCCTTGGGCCGGCCGGCGAGCTCGAGCGAGAACGACATGTTCTCGCGCACGCTCATGTGCGGGTAGAGTGCGTAGGACTGGAACACCATGGCGATGTCGCGGTCCTTGGGCATCAGGTCGTTCACCACCCGCTCGCCGATCCGGACGATGCCGCCCGTCGGGTCCTCGAGCCCTGCAATCATCCGCAGGATCGTCGATTTGCCGCTGCCGGAAGGCCCCACGAGGGCAACGAACTCACCGTCGTCAATCTCGATCGACACGTCCTTGATGACATGGACCGAACCAAACGACTTGGTGATGTGTTCGAGTGTGACCTGGGTCATGTGCCTCTCGATCCCTTTGCGCAGCGGCAGCTTCGCCGGTTGACAAATTCCATATATGATGCATCATAATTCCAATAGTGGAATTTTTCTAGAGGCTTTTTCGTGAACCCGAACGATCGACTGTTGAGTGTGATGGAATACCTGATGGCTGCCGGCGACGCGCCGGTGAAGCAGGTCGACATTGCACGCGACCTCGATATTTCGCCGGCGACTCTCAACCGGATCATGAAGGTGCTCTACGATCGCGGTTACGTATTCCGGACCTCGCAGCGGTTCGTGGTGCCGAACTTCCGCCTCATCAAAAACGTCCCGATGTCGGAGGTCTACCTCGAAGCCCTCGACGAGATCATGGAAGAGATCACCGCCCAGCACGGGGT
Organism: Tropicimonas sp. IMCC6043; assembly: GCF_004146235.1. Classification (GTDB taxonomy): domain Bacteria; phylum Pseudomonadota; class Alphaproteobacteria; order Rhodobacterales; family Rhodobacteraceae; genus Tropicimonas. Next base: position 2,196 of record NZ_SELO01000073.1, read on the forward strand.
CTACTCCGAGGCCGTGGTGGTGACCGGGCAGGACCTCTACTGGCACTCGCGCACCGATCTCGATCCGCCGCCTGTGGCGATTCGCGCCAAGGCCGGGTTCCGCCGGCCCCTTTATGAACTCGACGCCATGAGCAGGCTCTACATGGCGCGGCTCGGCTGGGACTGGATCGAATACCAGTTCAACATCGCCACTTTCCACGACAATAGCCCCGCCCTGCGCCCGCACGCGCCGGAGCGCGCCCGCGCTCTGATCGAGGCGACCATGGGCAAGGATTTCGACTACGACCTCGAGGGCAACCGGGTTGGGCTCCGACGCTTCGCGCTGGTTGTCGAAGATCTCGACGGAAATTTTCTGCACTTTCTGACGTTGGCTGAAGCGGCAACGCCGATGGCGGACCAGGAAGCGCGGATCGCAAGCTATCGCCACGTTCTGGAGGGCGCGCGCGCCCGGCTGACGGCGGTGATGGAGGAGGAACGGCGCGCGGCGGAGATACTTCGCCCCGCCAAAATGGCAGGTCTGGGCTGACGCCTGGTTGTGCCTGAAACACGTGGAGGAGACACGATGAAATTCACTATCAGAGCCCGTCTCGCGACGGCGGCCATGGCAACGATCCTCACGACGGTGCCTGCCTACGCGGAAGACCTGAACGTCATCCTGTTCGGCATGCCATACACATACGGGCTGGCCGAGCTTGAAGACGATTTCGAAGCGGCTACGGGCCTGACTGCAAATATCGAGGTGGTCGGTCAGGACGTTTTCGAAAACCGCATCACGCTCAGCTTCACCGGCAAGACCGGCGACATCGACGTCGTGCACACCCCGGTCATCCAGGTTCAGCGCTGGGTCGAAGCCGGCTGGCTGCACCCCGTCACCGACGGCGTGAATGGCATGGACACGAAGGACGACATTCTCGCCGGGCCGCTGGACGCCTACCTCGTCAAGGGTGACTACTGGGCACTGCCGTTCTTCGCCGAGACCGGGATGATGAGCTATCGCAAGGATGTCCTTGCCAACGCCGGATACGACCATGCGCCGACGACCTGGGCCGAGCTGCTCGAAGTCGCCAAGGCCGTCAACAGCGACGATGTCGCCGCCTTCGCGATGCGCGCGGCCCCGGGGCAGGGCTTCAACATGTTCGTCTTCCCGATGATCATGCGCGCCTATGGCGGCAAGTTCTTCGCCGACTACCCGAACGATCTCACGCCGGCGATCAATTCGCCCGAGACGCTGGAGGCGCTGAACCTCTACATCGACCTCATCAACAACTACGGACCGCCGGGCGCCGGCAACTTTAACTTCTCGGAAGTCGCCGCGGCGATGCAGGCCGGCAAGATCGCGATGTTCGTCGACGGCACCTCGATCGTGGCGCAGTCGCTCGACCCCGAGAAGAGTCAGGTCCTCGAGCACATGGCGATCGCCGCGGTGCCGGAAGGCCCGGCAGGCCGTTCGCCGGCCATCGCCGTGCACGGGCTCGGCATTCCGGCGGACGCGCCGGACCCGGAGGTGTCGTTCAAGTTCATCGAATGGGCGACATCGGAGGAGACCCTGGCCAAGATCGCGCTGGCGCAGCCCTTCCCAGACTTCACCCGCGCCTCCGTCGCCGCGAACCCGGAGGTGATTGCCAAGTATGAATCGATCAACCCGGACTTCCTCAACTTGCGCGTCGAGATGCTCAACGACGCGATCGGCCACTACCGGCCGCTGCTGCCGCAATGGCCGCAGATCGGCGCCGCGGTGGGCGAGCATATCAACGCCGCGGTGAACGGGCTCGAAAGCCCGGAAGAGGCGCTCGCTGCCGCCGAAGCCGAAATGGCCGAACTCCTGGCCGAGTAGTCGCGCCAGGACCCGCCGGCGGCTCCCTCCCTGGCCGCCGGCGACCTAAAACCGAAGCGAGACAGATGATGGCACAGGTGTCCGGGGTTCAGCCCGTCCTGCAACGTTCCTATCGGCTGATGCTGATGCCCGCGGTGATTGCGGTGCTGGTATTCGCGGTACTTCCGCTCATGGGAATGTTTTGGCTCTCCTTTACCGGGTTCGACCTGGTGAAGGGCTGGGACACCGGACTGACGCTCGAGAACTTCACCCGTCTCGCGGACGACCGGCGGTTCATCGGCTCGGTCTGGGTCATGCTGGCGCTTTCCGGCTTCGGCGTGGTCGCCCAGGTGACCGCTGGCACGCTGATTGCCGTCGGACTCGAAAAAATCATTCCGCGCTGGCGCCATGTGCGCGGTATCTTCGTGGTCCCGTTCGTCGTGCCGCATGTGGCGGTGGCGCTCATCTGGCTTTCACTCTTCACGCCGACGCTCAGCCCGATCAACGCCTTCTTCGACCTTTTCGGCATCACCGTCCCGGCCTTTCTCACGACACGCTGGGGCGCGATCAGCGCCATCGTCATCGCCGACACTTGGGCGAGTTTCCCATTCGTGATGCTGCTCATCCTCGCCGCGTTGCAGGGGATATCCACCGATCTCGACGAGGCGGCCTCAATCGACGGAGCATCCAAGATGCAGGTGTTCTGGCGCATCACCCTGCCGCTCCTGAAACCCGCGCTGCTCATGGTCGCGCTGTTTCGGTTCATCGAAACCATCAAGCATTTCCCGCTGATCTACGTGATGACCAATGGCGGACCGGGCCGCGCCACACAGGCGACGAACTACTATGCCTTCATCCAGACCTTCCAGAACTCGAAGGTCTCCTACGGGGCGGCCATCGCCGTCTTCCTGTTCATCTTTGCTGCGATCATCAGCTTCTGGGTGGCGCGCATGAATTCAAGGCTGTCGGATGCGTAAACCGAAGAGAAAGAACGCGTTCTCGTGGAAGCAGGCCGCCGGCGTGACGATGATGCTGGTCTTTCTGGTCTTCGCGCTGCTGCCGATCATCTGGGCCTTCATTCTCGCGCTCCGGCCGGAGAACCGCCTGTTCGAGCCGATCTGGGAGTCGCCCACCGCGCTGACCCTGTCCAACATACCCAAGCTCGCCGATTCCGGTTTCCCGAAGGCGCTGTTCAATTCCTTCGTCACTGCCTCTGTCTCCACGGCGCTCGCGGTTGTGATCGGCGTGCCGGGCGGTTTCGCGCTCGCCAAGGGGCGCTCGAGCCGCAAGTTTCTCGCGTCCTGGGCGCTGCTGCTGCTGCGGATGGCGCCGCCCGTGGGCTTCGTCATCCCGCTCTTCATCCTCTATCTCAAAATCGGCTTTCTCGACACCTGGTGGGGTCTGATCGGCGCCTACATGGTGCTGACGCTGCCGCTTGTGGTGTGGTCGTCCTGGACTTCGCTGTCACAGATCCCCGACGAGTTGATCGAGGCCGCGCTGCTTGATGGCGCCACGATGGGCCAGACCCTGCGCAGGGTGGTGATTCCAGCCGCCCGTCCGGGCCTGGTCGCCACGTCGGTCCTCGCTTTCCTGCTGTCATGGAACGACTTCTTCTTCGCCCTCATCATCACCCGGTCCGACACCGTGACGGCGCCGGTTGCGATCATGAACTTCGTCTCATATGCGAGCGTCGACTGGGGCAGTATCGCCATCGCCAGCATCGTGCTGACCCTGCCCACGGTGCCGGTCATCGTCTTTGCCAACAAGTACATCGTCCAATCCATGGGCGGTGCCGTGAAGGGTTGAAGCCATGGGCAAGCGTCCGAACATCGTCTTCATCATCACCGACCAGCAACGCTATGACACCATCGCCGCGCTCGGTTTCGATCACATGATAACGCCCAACCTCGACCGCCTCGCTGCCCGCGGCGCGGTGTTCGAGAAGATGTATATCACCTCGCCCTCCTGTGCGCCCTCGCGCGCCTCGCTCTTCACCGGCACCTACCCTCACACCAACGGCGTATTCCGCAACGACGAGGAATGGAGCTATTGCTGGGTGAAAGACCTCGCCGAGGCCGGCTATCACACAGTCAACATTGGCAAGATGCACACCTGGCCGGTGGAGGGTGCCTTCGGCTTTCACGAGCGCCACGTCACCGAGAACAAGGATCGCGACCATCCCTCGCTGCCCTTCTACCTCGACAATTGGGACAAGGCCTATTTCGCCCGCGGCAAGGAAAAGCCGAGCCGGGTCACGCAGCGCAGGCGGCAGGACTACGAGACGCTTCTCGGCGCCTGGGTCTGGGAGGACGAAGATATCCTGCACCCGGACGTGCTGGTGCCGCAGATGGCGAAGTGGTGGATCGAGCGATACCCGGGCGAGGAGCCGTTCTTCCTGCAGGTCGGCATTCCGGGGCCGCACCCGCCCTACGACCCCACGCAGGAATATCTCGACAAATTTGAGGGGCGCGAGCTGCCCGCGCCGATCCCGGCCGAAGACATCGCCGAGCAGCCAAGGGCCTACCGGATGTTGCGCCAGCACCATCTCGACGACGACGCCGACGGGATCGTCCACCTGACCGACCCGAGCCCCGCCCAGGCCGACCGCCAGCGGAGGCACTATTACGCCAACGTGACGATGATCGACACCCAGGTCGGCGAGATCCTCGACGCTCTGGAGGCGCGCGGCGTGCTCGAGGAGACGGTGGTGATCTTCACCTCCGACCACGGCGATTGCCTTACCGACCACGGCCACTCGCAGAAGTGGAACATGTATGAAAGCACCGTCCACGTCCCAGCCATCGTCGCGTGGCCTGGCGTGACCGACGGCGGAAGGCGGATTGACTCGCTGGTGTCGCTGTTCGATTTTGGCCCGACGATCCTCGAGATGGCCGGCGTGGCCGTCCCCGACTGGATGGAAGCCCGCTCGTTGCGGCCGCTCATGCGTGGCGAGGCGGAGGATCGGCCGCGCGTCTTCTGTGAGCATTCCAACGACGCTCTGCTCGAAGGCACCCGAATGGTGACTATGGTGCGCGAAGGCGACCTCAAGCTGGTGCATTTCGTCGATTCCGACGAGGGCCAACTTTTCAACCTCGCCACCGACCCGCTGGAACTGGACAACCTCTGGAGCGATCCTGCGCAGGCCGACACGAAGGCACGCCTGATCGACGAGATCTTGTGTTGGCGCACTGAGAGCGCGTTGATAACACAAGGCTACCCGCTCGCCTGCATCCGCGGCGCGATGGCGATGATGTCGCCACCAGGACGGCCCGGCAAGGGCCAGCATCGCGAAGGATCGCGGGGGCCGCGCATCTGGAAGTGAATTGCTTCTTGAGATGGATTTTCAGTGAATCGAAGTTCGAGGGCCGTTGAAAGGATGGTGGCCGCTCTTTGCTTCAATTTGACCTTCCCCCTGCGATCAGAGCCATTGCGAGCTGGAACTTTCCACCTTTGACTTGACGAAGGAGGAAGACCCATGAAGCGGAAGCGGTTTGCTGAAGGACAGGTCATCGGCGTGCTGAAGGAGAGCGAGGCCGGCGCGAAGGTCGACGATCTCTGCCGACGCCACGGGATCAGCACGGCGACAGTCTACGCCTGGCGAAAGAAGTACGGAGGCATGGACGCGTCCGAGGCCATGCGGCTTCGCGAGCTGGAGGCCGAGAACGCCCGGCTGAAGCGGATCGTGGCCGGCCAGGTGCCGGACATGTCCGAGATGAAGGAGCTGCTGGAAAAACACTGGTAGGCCCATGGCGAAGCGCAAGGCCGTGGGCTTTCTAATGGCCGAGAAGTGGCTCAGCGAGCGTCGGGCATGCCGGATCGTCGGGCTGGCGCGATCGGTGCAGCTGTACCGGCCGGTGGCGAAGAACGACGAGGCCGTGGTCGCCCGGATGAAGGCGCTGGCGTCGGAGAACCGGCGCTCCGGCTATCTCCGGCTGCACGCAATGCTCCGCCGCGAAGGCCTGGCGCTGAATCCCAAGCGGAGATACCTGCTCTACACCGCCGAGGGCCTTCAGGTCCGCACGAAGAAGCGGCGGAAGCTGCCGCGCCGGGACCGTGTGGCGCCGCAGGTGCCGGAGCGGCCGATACAGAGGTGGTCACTCGATTTCGTGAGCGACTAGTTGGCGGATTACCGTCGGTTCCGGATCCTGAACATCGTTGACGATTGCAGCCGGATCTTTCCCGGCCAGATCGTCGACATCTCGATCTCCGGCGCCCGGATCACACGGTTCCTCGACGCGCTGGCGTTGCGCACCGGTCTTCCCGAGGAGAGGGGGGCCGAGGGGACCAGCAAGGCGATGTTCGACTGGTCGGAACGGACCGGCGTGCGCCTGCGGTTCATCGAACCGGGCAAGCCGGTCCAGAACGCCTTCGTCGAGAGCCTGAACGACAAGCTCAGGGACGAATGCCTGAACCTGCCCCGGTTTCGCTCGCTCCGTCACGCCCGCGAGGAGATCGAAAGCTGGCGCCGCCATTACAATACCGAGCGCCCCCACTCGGCGCTCGGCTACCTGTCGCCAATGGAGTTCCTGATGACCACCGCCGCATAAGCGCCTGAGACTCTTGTGGTCTCCGCGCTGCCGCTCAACACTCAAACCCAACCGGAAAATTCTGGATCGCGCCGGCCCTGATTGTGGGGGAAGGTCGACACCTGCCATTTCAGCCACCGATGGAGCGACCTGACCACGAACTTTGAAGCGCATCTCGGCGCTTTGAGCTTTGCGTCCGGCAACGTAAACTGGCGTTGATGGGCTATGTCACGTCCTTGTTCGCCAGGAAGATGGTGGCCGCAGCAGGTGCGGAGATCGACGCGCATGCGCTGCTTACCTCGGTCGGACTCGATCCGGACGGAGCCTGGGACCCGAAGGTAATGCTTCCCGCCGCGGATTATTACGATCTTCTCGAGCGTATCGCGGTGCAGATCGATGTTACCGACCTTCCGCTCCGTACCGGGGCCTCGATGCAGCTCGACGAATACGGTGCGCTGGGGCTGGCGTTCAAGGCGGCGACGACATTGGGCAGGTCCTATGCCCGGGTCGAGCGCTACGCGCGGCTCTGGACCAGCGTCGTTGAGTATGAACTTCGCCCCGATCCGCGCGGCACACTCTTCATTCTCCATAGGTCCGGCGAACGGAGGCTTGGCCTCAGGCTATCCAACGAGGCGACGCTGGCCAGCGCGGTGTCGCTCGCCCGCCAGGTAAGCCCAAAGCCGGTAACGCCGCTCGAAGTGCTGGTCGGGCATGCGGCTCCTCCGACCACCTGCGCTCACCAAGAGTGGTTTGGTTGCCCGGTCCGGTTCGATGCCGATCTCGACGCGGTGCTTTTCTCGCCCGAGACGCTGGCGCAGCCCAACATCCTCGGCGACGAGGGCATTTCCCGCTACCTGATCTCGCATCTCGATGCCGAGTTGTCTGAGATCGAGAGCGAGGCGACGCTTGTGACACAGGCCAAGGATGCGATCGCGCAGGCGCTGAGCGAAGGCGTGCCGAAAATGGACGACATCGCGCGCGGCTTTGGTCTGAGTGCTCGTTCATTTCATCGGCGGCTGGCCGAGAGTGGAATGAGCTACCAGACCCTAACGGAGGATACGCGCCGCGAACTGGCCGAGGGTTTATTGCGCGACAACAATCACTCCCTCGCCGAAATCGCCTTCCTGACCGGGTTCTCCGAGCAGAGCTCCTTCACCCGTGCCTTCAAACGCTGGATTGGCACGACGCCGGCAAGCTACCGCAGGGACCGTATGCGGCGATAGGCGCCTTGGCGGCAGCTGTCAAAACGCTGGCGGGTGCGGTTAATACCGTGCCTGCCTGTGCGTCCTATCCCTTGGTCACGAACCCGAACCAAGGAGATATTGCATGCAAGCGAAACCCATCCTCGTCATTGGCGCCACCGGCAAGACGGGCAGCCGCGTCGCCGCGAAGCTTGAGGCCAAGGGCCTGCCGGTGCGCCGTGGCTCGCGGCATTCTTCTACCCCCTTCGACTGGGAGGCGCCCGAAACCTGGGCCGCGGCGCTGGCTGGCATCGGCGCCGCTTACGTCACCTACTTCCCCGATCTGGCCTTCCCAGGGGCCGTGGAGAAGCTCGAGTCGCTTTGCGAAACCGCCAAGGACGCGGGCGTGGATCACCTCGTTCTGCTGTCCGGGCGCGGCGAACATCACGCGCGGCTGGGCGAGGACGTCGTGCGCAACTCGGGTGTGGACTTCACCATCGTTCGCGCCGCCTGGTTCGCGCAGAACTTTTCCGAAGGATACTTGCGCGATCCGATCCTGGCAGGTGTGTTGCCGATGCCCGGCGGCACGGTGGCGGAACCGATCATCGATATTGACGACATTGCCGACGTCGTGGTGGCGGCGCTGACCGAACCGGGACACAAGGGCGAACTCTACGAAGTGACGGGACCGCGCCTGATGACCTTTGCAGACATGGCCGATGCTCTGTCGACCGCCATGGGCCATCCGATCCGACACATCCCGATCACCTTTGAGGATTTCCATGCCGAGATCGCCAGGGCCGGAGGCGAGTTCGTGGCCGATGTCTTTACCGCCATCGCGCGCGAGACGCTGGACGGGCGCAATGCACACGTGACGAACGGTGTGCAGCGGGCCTTGGGCCGGTCACCAAGGGACTTTTCGGACTTTGCCATCACCGCCGCCCGGTCAGGTAAGTGGTCGGCTGTTGCCTGAACTGCATCCCACACCATTCAGAAAGGACGAGCCATGACACTGACCCGTTTCGAAAAGACTGCTCTTTGCGTATCGGGTGTCACCGCCCTCGGAATTGGCGGCTTCATCCTGGCAGAGCCGCGCGTGTTCTATGCGAGTTACGGCATCTCGTTGGGCACGGATGTGAACCTGCTGAGCGAGTTGCGCGCGCCAGCCGCCGGCCTCGCGGTGCTGGGGGTCCTCATGCTGGCCGGAATCGCCCGTCAGGCGTGGAGCGGGGTCGCCATGGTGGCCGCCCTGACGGTGTTCCTCGCCTTCCCGGCCGGCCGCCTTGTCGGCCTGGCCGTCGATGGCATGCCCTCGGGCAGCATCCTTTCGGCGCTGGCCATCGAACTCGTGATCGCTGCCCTCTGCCTGGCCGCCTTCCGCCGCAGGCTGTGGACCTCCACCTCTGCAACCGACGGCGGTCGCATGACCTCGGCATGAAACAGCGTATGTGGTGGGGGGATAGCTTTCCGCCACGTTCTCGAATTCAGGAGGAGACTCACCGAATGTCCCCGTTCTTTACCTACCTGATGCAGGCCGCAATCCTGGCCTATGCATTCCTCGGCGGCGTGTTCCTCGCCTTTTCCGACTTCATCATGCGATCCCTGTCGCTGACCACCGGCACCGTGGGCGTGGAGACGATGCAAGTCATCAACCGACAGGTCTTCCGCTGGGTCTTCATGGCGCTGTTTCTCGGGATGACGCCGGTGTTGTCAACGGCGGTGCGATTTCCTGCCAGAGGGCAGCACAAAATCCGGCCAGTTCCAGCGTGATCGGCGCCCCGGCAGACGCGCTCCCTATGTAGCTGGCGGTTGCCGGGGCGCCTTGGTCCGCGAGG
>NZ_SELO01000074.1 GCF_004146235.1 Tropicimonas sp. IMCC6043
GATCAAGAACCCAGTCGTAACGCCAGCATCGCTGCCGCGCCACGCCGACTGCATCGAGTGCCGATTTGCCGGGCCGGTATCCATAGGAATTCGGATGGAATCTCGGCTCCACCCTCGGTTCCAGATGTTGTTTGACCACCATCTGCGCGATGCGATCCGCGACCGTGGGTATGCCCAGCGGCCGTGTTTTGCCATCGCTCTTGAGTATATCGACCCGCCGCACCGGCGGCGGAAAGTAACTGCCCGATGACAGCCGATTCCAGAGCTTGGAGAGATTGTTCGAAAGATCAGCCTCGAAGTCCGCAATCGTCTGGCCGTCAACGCCAGCCGCTCCCTGGTTGGCTCTAACCCGCTTGTAGGCGTTCCATACCTCCCTTTTCGGAATAGCATATGGCTTTGCCCTATCCACGAGGATCCTCCCGTCGCCGGTTGTCCCCGCACCAGAGCTGAACAACGCAACCCCTTCGCTCCAGCCCCATTACAGGACCTTCATCACTACTACGGGTTGCTCCGCCCCTGTGCCGCGCATCGGTACTCTCACCCTCACAGGGACCGCCTGCTTGGGTTTCTTCCTTGTCATCGTGGCGACAGGTTCCCGCGTTCCACACGAAAGCCTGATCCAGAGTCACGCCGCCTTCATGCCGGATGCCATCTGGGCAGAAATCAGGTCGCCTCCCAGACTCGTCCCGGGTTAACGAGTTCCCCCCGGTTTCGACATCATCTTGCACTTTTCGACACGTCATCAGCGGTTCGCTTGCGCTCGTCTCTCCAGACCGTACCTGACGGGCTCGAAGCCCGCCTTTTCAGCAACGCTCACCACCACGGCTCTTTACCGTCGCAGCTTGCAGTGGCTTGAAGCCTGCCCCTGACGGCCGGCTCCGAGGGGCCTACCCTCATCTTTCGTGCAGCTCGGCACCCGCATCAGGTGCAGGAGCCTCGCGGCACACTCTCATCCAAATGCCACCGCCACTGCGGCCCGGAACGCAAACGCTCGGCGCGTTTCTTGCGGATTTCGGAAGCGAACATCGGGCCGAACCGGTTCCACCAAAACCGGACGGATTCATGGCTGATCTCAATCCCGCGCTCGTGCAGCAGGTCCTCGACGTTCCGCAGTGAGAGTGGGAAACGGACGTACAACATCACCGCCAGGCGGATGATCTCGCGGCTCGTCTTGAAGTATTTGAACGGGTCAGGTTTCGGCATTCCGGGTAACTGTTCAGCCCCCCGCCCAACCGCAAGAAAAGTTCCCCTGACATCACCCCGACAAAAGCTGCAAGTGTTCACCTCCGCGAAGGTAAGTTCAGAGAATTTCCTACGTGGTCAATTCCAGAAAAGAAGTCGGTGAAAATATCTTCGCCGGAGACCGGGCGCGCTCCGGCTGCGAGCGCTACCGAAAGGCCGATGGCCGAGGAAAGGGGGTTGTGCCGGTCGGCACCTTCGCCCGCGTTGAGGTTCATCACCAGGGTCGGGCAGAGGAAGAAACCGAGGCGGATCACGTCCTCCCAGTCCGTCGGCAACAATCCCCGCTCTTCTAGGGTGGCAATCCAGGGTGCCCAGAACCGCTCGGCCTTCACCCGCAGAAGCTGGCGGCGCAGGCTGCTTACTTGCCAGTCAGTGTCGATCCGCAGCCGGCCCTCGGCGACTTCGACACGCGCTGTGAAGCGTTCGGCGGCCAGTTCCGGTGTATACAGCCAGAACGGGTGGGCGAAGACGTTGTGAAAGGTCGATTTCACTTCAGCCAGAAGGGACGGTAACCGAGCCCCCGCGAAGGCGGGGTCAAAGAAGGACAGATGATCGGCCGCCTCGCCGCGTTCGTACCAGACATTCGCGTTATGGGCGTCACCATGGGCGACAATGCCGCCGGCATCCGCCTGTCGTTCGGGCGCGTAGCGCGCATGGGCGAGGTCGAACAATTCGCCGAGAGAACGGGTATATTCCTTCCCGTTTATCACTGGTCGCGCCCTCGCGAGATCCTCCCAACGGACTGACACACCGCCTGGGAAGTCGAAGCGCTTACCGAAATAAAACCGCGCCAACCGGCCGCCGGGATAGGCGCCGCTGGCAGGGTCGATGAGGCGTTCGTGGAACAGCCGGTGGATAGGCTCGGCGGCGGATTGTTCGAGCGTGATCGGGGCGAGCGTTTCTCGCGCGCAGGCCAGGAGACGATCGTTCAGTTCGGCTTCGGCGGCAACGGCCCGGGCGATCGCCGCGGGGTCCGGGGACCGCTCCAGTTCGAAGAGCACGTCCGAGAAGCGCGGATCGGAGCGGCGGGCATAGACCAGCAATTGCTCGCCCGGCAGGGTGGACATGTGCACTGGCTGGGTTATGGGCAGGCCCGCCTGCGCGAGGATGTCGGCGCGGTAATACTCCCCGCGCATCTGTTCCTCGCCTTCCTCCTGGTGGAATTTGAAAAAGAAGCCCGCACCATCGGAGTCGAAGAAGCCGTTGAGCGAGTTGAGCGAATACTGGTCGCGATTGATCCTGAGATTCTCCACGGGAATCGCGAAGAGCTCCGTAACCAGATCGCGCAGCATGGCCTCGGCGCGCGCGCTGTCCGTCCGTGCTATGGCCCGGATCTCGCCCGTCCGCGAAAGTGGCGCTGCGCCCATTTCAGGCGCCTCCGCAGCAGATGATCGTCTTCAATCCCGCGACCTCGCCCGCGATATGCCGTTCATAGGCCGCGGGTACATCGTCCAGCGGAATCTGCGCGCCGATGAACGGGTCCAACATTGCCGTCAGATCGGGAAGCATGTCAGCGATGTCGCGAAGGTCCTGATCTGTGAAGGCGTGACAGCCGTGAAGGGTAATCTCCCGCTCCACCAGCGTTACCGGGTCGATGAGCGGGACGGCGCGACCGATCCCGACGAGCGCGATGGCGCCACAGCCGGCGATGCCGTGGACGAGCGCGTCAATCACTGCGTCGTTGCCAGTGGTCTCGACCGCGTAGAACAATCGCAGATCCGCAAGGTCTTCGAGCTCGATCACCTCCGCGCCGGTCGCTTCCGCGACACAGGCGGCGCGGGCAGCGTTTCGTTCGACCAGCTTCACAGCATTGCATTGCCGGCGTGCCAGCAGCGCGACCAGCCCACCAATTGGACCGCATCCCGTCACGAGGATTTCTGTGCCTTCAGGTGCTGCGAGCCGCCTGAGCGCATGCAGCGCGACAGCGAGCGGTTCGGCCATGGCGAGATGGCGGTCCGGCACGCCTTCAGGCGCGGAGATCACGTTGCGCGCCGGAAGCGTGACTGCATCGGCGAAGCCACCGTCGATCGCCTCGCCGATAAAGCCGAGCCTGTCGCAGACCTGCCCGTGACCTTCTCGGCAGGCGGGGCAGTCGCCGCAGATGTATCGGCTGTCGACGATCACGCGCTGGCCTGCCGACACATGGGTGACGCCCTTTCCCGTCGCCGTGACGATGCCGGAGAATTCGTGGCCGGCGACCGAGGGCGTCCGGGTGATCCACGCGCCGGTGCGGTAGTTGTGCAGATCGGAGCCGCAGATCCCGGCGGCGGTGACGGCAAGGGTCACCTCGTCTGCCTTCGGCGGCATTGGCGGGGCGATGCTTTCGATCCGCAGGTCCTGCTTGGCGTGCAGCCTGACTGCCTGCATCGCTCAGCCCTTCAGGTAGGTCTGGCGCAACGCACTCACCGCGACCGCGTGCGAGGAGAAGCCTTCGTATTCCGCGAGCGTTCCGGCCGCCTTCGCCAGATCCGGATACCCCTTCGCGGTCACGTAGCCCACGGAGCTTCGGCGCAGGAAGTCGGTGACCGACAGCGGGCCATAGGTGGTGGCGCCCATCGAGGTGGGCAGGACCGCGTTCGGGCCGAGCGCGAAATTGGCAATCGAGACCGGCGTGTGCGGTCCCAAGAGAATCTCTGCCGCGTTGCGGATCTCGCCGAGATACTCGAAGGGCTTGGTCGAGAGGATCTCGAGATGCTCCGGTGCGTATTCATTCACGAAGGCGCAGGCATCGTCCATCGACTCGGCCAGCACAATGCCGCCAGACGTCCCCGTCAGAACGGTGCGAGAGAACTCGACCCGCTGTTCGGTCATCCGCCTCCAGAGATCCGGCAGCGCTTCGAGCGCCTGCTCGACGACGCGCTCGGAGTCCGTCACCAGCCAGGCCGAGCTGTCCGGCCCGTGCTCGGCCTCGATCAGCAGGTCCATCGCGGCCAGCCCACCATGGACCGTGTCATCGGTGAGGATGATGCTCTCGGAGGGACCGGCGGGCAGGCCCGGATCGATGACGCCCGCCAGCAAACGTTTGGCGGCCACCACCCAGGGGCTGCCTGGGCCGACAATCTTCTGCGCTTTCTTCACTGTCTCTGTGCCGAGCGCCACGGCGGCCACGGCCTGTGCCCCGCCGACTTTGTAGACCGTCTCGACGCCGGCGATCCGAGCGGCGACCAGCGTCGCCGCGTCCACCTTTCCGTCCGGCCCCGGCGGAGTGACGATGGCGAGGTCCGGCACGCCGGCGACAACGCCGGGGACCGAGGTCATCATCGTGACCGACGGGAAGGAGCCCTTGCCGCGCGGCACGTATAGGGCGACCGAGGAGATTGGCGTGAACCGGTCGCCGGCAAAGGCGCCGGGGCGGATCTCCTTGAGCCACATTGGCTCCGGCGCCTGCTCCTCGTGGAAGCTGCGGATATTGTCGATGCCAAAGCGGATCGCCTCGATAACCTCGTTCTCGACCAGCGCGAAAGCTTCGTCGAAATCCGCCTCTGTCGCCTTCAGCGCATCCTTGGTCAGCGGTTCGGCCTTGTCAAACTCGCGGCCGAAGTGGACCAGTGCCTCGTCGCCCTCGGTGCGGACGGCCTCGATGATCGGCTCGACCTTCTCGAGGAAGAAGGACAGGTCCGCTTCCGACCGTTGAACGAGGGCGGCACGCGCAATCGGTGAAAGACCCTTGAGGCGCTGAACGTTGACGTCCGACATGTCTGTTCCTTTCTGCTCGGCGCCGCGGCTTCTGCCACGGATCCGTCTGTCACTTCGACTTGAGGAAGATTTCCAATCCCACCAGCCGGTCGAGCAGCCAGACCGCGAATAGTGCGATCACGACGAAGACTGAGGAAACCGCGGCGAGGTCCGGCGTGATGATGGAACGGATGTTGTTGTAGATCTGGACCGGCAGGGTGACGGTCCGCGCGTCGGTGAGCAGGAGGCTCACGAGGAACTCGGTCATCGCCAGCACGAACATCAACAGCCCGCCAGTGATGACACCGGGCATGACGCCCGGAAGGGTCACATGCAGGAAGGTCTCGACCCGTCCTGCTCCGCAATTGGCGGCGGCGAGTTCGAGGTCGCCGTCCAGAGAGGCAGCCGAGGAGGATACCGACCAAATGATGAAGGGGATGTTTATTGCGGCGAGAGCGACGCCCACGGGCCAGACATTGCCGAGGATCCGCCAGCTGCCGAACACCAGCATCATCCCGATGCCCGAGCCGATGAGCGGGATGGTGAAGGGCAGCAGCAGGTAGACCTGAATTGCATTGGTGAAACGCAGGCGGAAGCGCGTCAGCGCCAGCCCGGCCAGCGTTCCGACCGGGACCGAGACGGCGAGGCAGATCAACGACACGATGATCGAGCGGCCGAAGGCGCCCCGCAGATCGCGCGCCATGGCGATTTCTCCATACCATTTGAGCGAGAGCCCCTCGGGCGGGAAGGAGATGATGTTGCCCGCGGTGAGTGAGGCACCGACGACGATGAGCGTCGGCACCGAAAGGATCACGATGGAGAACCAGACGATGGCCCAGAACAGGATGCGCTGCGTGCGGCTGATCATTTCCGCCCTCCCATTCCGAGTGTTCCGGCCCCGAAGATCGCAATGACGACGCCGGCGATCACCGATCCGAGCGCGACGAGCAGGAGCGCCAGCGCCGCGCCGAGGCCCTGGTCCGCCGTTCGGAAAAACTGGTCGTAGATCGCGTTGGCAATGAAATCCTGCGAGCCGCCTCCAAGCATCGCGGGCATCGCGAAATCGGTGAGCGAGAGCGTTCCCACGACCAGCCCTGCGCCGACCAGCCCAGGCTTGGCCATCGGGATGACCACGTGCCAGAACGACTGGAGCCAGTTGGCTCCGAGCGAGCTGGCGGCGGTCTCGGTCTCGCGCGGGATGGCCGTGAGCGCTGGCGCCAGCAGCAGAACGGAAAAGGGCAGCATGTATTGCACAAGCCCGAAGACCACGGCCGGAAAGTTGAAGAGAAGCCGCAAGGGTTCGACGCCGAAGAGGCCCAGCACGTCGTTCACCGCGCCGGACGTGCCCAGAACGATCAGGATTCCGTAGGCGCGGACGACCTGGCCGATGAAGAACGGAAGGAAGAGAACCACGAGGAGGCTCTTGCGGATCGTCGCACTCGAGGTGCGGACCATGATGTAGGAATAGGGCAACGCCAGCAGCAGCGTGAAGAACACCGTGAGCCCGGCGCCCAGAAGTGAGCGCCAGAGCACGCGCCAATAGGTCGTGCTGTCGATGATCGTCTGGTAGTTGGCGAGCGTGTATTCCTCGGAGGGCAGGAAGGTCGACCGATCGAGGGTGTGAAGCGATCCTTCAGCGATTTGCACGAGGCCCAGCACGAGGATGCCGACCAGCAGTATTGCCGGCGCGATCATCGCCCAGCCCGAGTAGCGTGCAAGCCGCCTCGGCCAGATCATGTCAAGTGCCGCTTCGAGCGCGTCCATAACCCGCCACCTGAGCGGATACCGGAACTGCTGGTCGTCGCTTTGCTCAGGCATATCGCAAGTCATTCCGCCGTGTGAGGCGACGTCCGGCTGTAAGCACCGCAAGGTCGGGTCGCGCCGTGGACGCCAGTCGAATTCAGAGGGCGCGCCGCCCGGTGACGGCGCGCCCTGGGATCATTTAGCCTTGCATGATTTCCTTGAACCGCGCGAACCAGTCGCTTTCGTTCTGGACCTGGACGGCAGAGGAAATGCGGATGAGATGCTCGAAATCCTCCGGCTTGGTCGGATAGGAGGGGTCGTTCTCAAGACCGGCCGGCGGCGTGAGGCCCGGCACGACGCCCGGCAGGCCAAGACCGTCGAGCCAGACCTGTTGAGACTCCTGGGAGAGCGCGAGATTGATGTATTGCTTGGCCCAGTAGAGCTCGTTCTCGGGCAGGTTCTTCGGAATCCACAGGCAGTCGGTGTCGAACTTGCAGCCCTCTTCCGGGACCGTCCAGGCAAGCTCCACGCCGTTGCGCTTGGCTCCGAGAGCGTTGGTCGAAATCGTGCAGGCGGCGTCGATTTCGTCGTTCTGGAACCAGGTGGTGAAATCCGGGTCCTCGCCGAGCAGCGGGTTCTGTTCCTTGATCTCGCGGACGAAGTTCCAGCAGGGTTCCATGTTGTCCGGAATGTCGTCCAGCGACCCGCCGCCGGCGACCTGGGCAGGAAAGTGGAAGCCGATGCCGTCATTGTAGAGCGCGATGCGGCCCTTGAACCTGGGATCGAGGAGGTCGCGCCAGGATGTCGGCGGGCCATCCGGGAAGGCCTCCGGCCGATAGGCCAGAACGTAGACATAGCCGTAGGTGTTGATGAGCGGGTAGCCGTCGAGCCCGACGGGCTTTGCAAGTTCAGTTGTGTTGGCGAGGTTGCTGAGATCCGACAGGTCCTCGGTCACGCCGCGCAGCGCAGACTTGGTGGCGTTGGTGGTGGTGTCCCAGTTGATGTGGATCGGCGGCACGCGGCCCTGCGCCACCGCGGCCCAGACTTTCGGCTGGATCTCGTTGTCTTCGGTCAGGTCGTGGCGCACCGCGATGCCGGTCATCTCGGTGAAAGGATCGGACACGCCCGCCTTGAGCGCGTCCACCCATTCGCCGCCCCAGGCGCGCACGATGATCTCGGAGGGTTTCTCGGGTTCCTGCGCAAGGAGGCGCCCGGCGGGCATGGCGGACAGAAGGGCGGCGCCGCTCGTCGCCATCCCGGCGCGCAATACGCCCCGGCGGGTATGCTTGCTCGTCATTGTTAGTCTCTCCTCTGCTGGTGGTTTCGCCGGTTTCTCAGGCGGTGGATTTGAAGATCTTCATGTCGCGCGCGTTCCAGCCGATCGTGACCTGGGCGCCGATCTCATAGAGGTCGAATGCTTCTGTGTCGTGGTGATAAACTTGAAACGCAACCCCCGGCAGGCGGTCGGACTCGGCAACGTAGAGCAGTCTTTCTCCCTCGAATATCACATCGAGGATCCGGCTAGGGAAGGCCGTGTCGCATGTTGCGAGAGAGTCCGGCGCGGCGACAATGCGGATCTGCTCGGCCCGGATCGCGCCGCGAACCGGCGTTCCCTCGGCAATCTCGCCGGCATGGGTCCCGCTCAGATGCAGGTCGCCGGATTTCAGGCCTCCCGGAAACGCGGTGCCGGCAACGAAGGTCGACACGCCGAGGAAACCCGCGACGAAGGTGTTTTCCGGCATGCGGTAGAGTTCCACCGGCCTGGCGTGCTGCTGGATCCGACCGCCGTCCATCACGATGATGTCGTCGGAAACCACCAGCGCTTCGCGCTGATCGTGTGTGACGTTGATCGTGGTTACGCCTAGCTCGTGCTGGATACGGCGGAATTCGAGCTGCATCTCTTCGCGGAGTTTGCGGTCCAATGCCGCCAGTGGCTCGTCGAGCAGCAGGAGTTCCGGCTCGAAGACCAGTGCGCGTGCGATCGCAACGCGCTGCTGCTGTCCTCCCGAGAGTTCATTGATCCGGCGTTCGCCGTAATCCCCGAGTTTCACTAGGTCGAGGAAGTCGCGCACTCGCCCTGGAACACTGCGGGGATCGTATCGGCGCATCTTCAGCGGGAAGGCGACGTTCTCAGCCGCGGTCATATGCGGGAAGAGCGCGAGCCGCTGAAAGACCATGCCGACGGAGCGCCGATGCGGCGGCGTGGCGTCGACTGCATGGCCGTTGACAGTGATCTCGCCGCTGGTCGGCTTCTGGAACCCGGCGATCATGCGCAGGAGCGTTGTCTTCCCGGAGCCGGAGGGGCCGAGGATCGTCAGGAACCTTCCCGTTTCCAGGTCGAAACTCGCCCGGTCCACTGCCGGCGCACCGTCTCCGAAATCCATCGTGAGGTCGCGGGCGCGAACCGCCACGGGTCGCTTGATCTCACTTTTCTCCCGCGATGTTTCGGCTGGCGCGCCTTGCTTCATTCCGACTTCTTCCTTCGAGCCTCGTCTGGCCGGCCAAGACGTGAGGCTTCCTTTCGAGTTGCGACAGGCTTTTTGCGATTAGCTCCACGCAACGCCGTCATGCGACCAACAATGCCTAGATTTTCGCCAGGAATCCCCCGTCGATGACCATGCACTGACCTGCAATATACGCCGAAGCGCTGGATGCGAGAAACATCGCTGCGCCGGTGAGATCGTCGAGACGTCCAAGGCGTCCCATCGGAACCCGGGCTGTCATTGCCTCAACCCAGGCCGCGTCCCGGTAAAACTGGTCGGTAAGGTCCGTCCTGAAATAGCCGGGCGCAATTGCGTTGACCCGGATACCCTTCGAGGCCCATTCCGCCGCGAGTGCGCGCGTCATTCCGAGAATGCCGGTCTTGGATGCGCCGTAGGGTACCGCAGTCGGCACACCGACATAGGAGGTGAGAGACGCGAGGTTCACGATAGCCCCGCCGCCCTCTCCGGCCATGCCCGACGCCACCGCCTGGGCGACAAAAAACGCCCCCTTGAGGTTGGTGTCGACGATCTTGTCCCAAAGCGCCTCGTCGATCTCGAGTGCATCCCGCACCTCTTCGACACCGGCGTTGTTGATCAGGGCGTCGACTTTCGCCAGCGCGCCGAGCTTGGCGCGGATCTCGCCCACGTCACGCTGATCGACGGCCACGCACTGGACGCCGCAACCTATCTCCCCGAGGGCGGCCGCCGTGGGTTCAAGCGCTTCCACGGTTCGGGCAGTCAGGATCAGGTCGGCGCCGCTCCGGCCGAAAGCCAGCGCCAGCGCCTGCCCGATGCCTCGGCTTGCGCCCGTCACCAACACTCGCTTACCGTCGAAGCGGAAGGTGACATCAGGGGGCGCAAGGGGTTCTTCGGTCATATGCTTCTTCCGATCAATCGACTTGACATGTCTGGACCTATGCGCACCGTCTCGACCGCGACTTGGCAAGGGATATCGTCATGACCTCACCGGTATTTGCCCTGCGGCCCGAACTGGCAGCGCTGCTGCCCTACAATTCAGGCCTTACACTTGCAGATGTCTCCAGTCGATGCGGTGGAAAGGCCATTGCCAAACTCGGATCAAACGAAAGCCCCTACAGGCCGCCGGAAGAAGCCCTCCGCGCCATGGAGGATGCGATCCGGAACACCCAGCTTTACCCGGACCCGAGTGCCCGTGACCTTGCAGAAGCCATATCGCGCCAGACCGGCGTTCCGGCGAAGAAAGTGATTTTCGGTGACGGGTCGGAAGACCTCTTGAACGTCCTCGCACGCGCCGCCCTGCGGCCGGGCGACGAGATGGTCACGCTCTACCCCTCCTTCCCGCTCCACGAGGATTATGCGCAGATGATGGGCGCGACGGTGACCCGGGTCGACCTGACGCCAGACCGTCGAATTGATATCGAGGCGCTTCTTGCCTCAGTGGCGCGCCCCGTGCGGTTGGTCCTGTTGGCGAACCCGATGAGTCCGGCGGGCCTCTGGCTCTCCCCGGAGGATATCGACCGGCTGCTCGCTGCCCAACATCCCGAATGCTTGCTCTGCCTTGACGAAGCCTACGTCGAATACGCGCTTGGCACGGATTTCCTGCCGGGAACGGACCGGCTGTCTGGTCACGACAAACCGCTCCTCGTCTTAAGAACCTTCTCCAAAGCCTACGGCTTGGCGGGCTTGCGGATTGGTTATGGCCTCTCCAATTGCGACGAGTTGCTGCGCGGAATGCATCTCGTGCGCACGCCGTTCAACGTCAATGCCGTCGCGCAGGCCGCGGCGCTTGCGGTGCTGCGCTATCCGGGACGGATGCAGGAGGCCGTGGACAAGACGTTGGCGGAGCGCAGCCGGGTGGCCGCGGTGCTCGCGGGGCGCGGGCTTGAGGTGCTGCCGTCGAAGGGGAATTTCCTGTTCGTGAACGTCGTCCGCCCTGCCATCGACGTCGCAGATGCGTTGATCGAAAAGGGCGTGATCGTGAAGCCGTGGAAACAGGCGGGATACGAAGCCTTCCTCCGGGTTTCCATCGGCCTTCCGCGCGAAAACGATCAGTTCCTGGAGGCACTTGCCGAGGTGCTGTGACGTGGCCGGTCGACGCGCCAGAACATCACCCGGTCCATTTCGGCATTCTGATGATGACCATCGTCACGCTTGGTTCCATGACGCCACCGGTCGGGATAGCCATGTTCACGATCTGCAGGCTTCTGGACACGCCGATAGAGGAATACCTGAAGGAAAGCCTTCCGTTCTTTCTGGCTGTCCGTCGTCAGAGTATTTCGGAGATCGCGAGGTTTCTCGTAGCGAGAGTTCCGGTTCGGTTTCCGTTTGAGATTATGCGGCAGCGTTCTGATGCTGCAAGCGGCGTTTCCGGATGGTCTGTTTC
>NZ_SELO01000075.1 GCF_004146235.1 Tropicimonas sp. IMCC6043
CCGGCGCCCGGCCACAAGATCTATCCATACCTTCTGCGCAAGCTCGCCGTGACACGACCCAACCAGGTCTGGGCCATGGACATCACCTACATCCCCATGGCCCGAGGGTTCGTCTACCTGACAGCGGATTGACGCGACCTATCTGAAAGCCCACCGCACGGCGTCGAGCCTGCGGTTGAAAAAGGGGGGCGTGGACGTCTGATTGGGCGAACCAAGGGGGGCATGAACACGAAGCTGCACACTGTTACCGATGCCTCCGGTCGCCCCATCCGTTTCTGCATGACCGCCGGTCAGGTAGGTGATTACACAGGCGCCAGGGCACTCCTGAGCAGCTTGCCGGCCGCTGATTGGATGATCGCTGATCGGGGCCACGACGCTGACTGGTTCCGCGATGCCTTGAAAGACAAAGGGATACGCCACTGCATCCCTGGCCGAAATTCGCGCGGCACGCCCGTCCGATACGACAAGCACAGATACAAGGGCTGCAACCGCATCGAGATCATGTTCGGTCGACTGAAGGACTGGCGTCGTATCGCCACACTCTACGACAGATGCCCAAAGGTGTTCCTTTCCGCCGTTGCACTCGCCGCAACCGTCATATTCTGGCTTTGACGATCAATGAGTCTGGAGCCTAAGGCACTGGAGTCGCCCTGTGAATCCGTCAAACAGCAGTCAAACAGACGGATCTCGTATCACAGGTTGCGAGTTCGTACCGGCGGAAGTCCCCAGGCGAACATCCGCGGCGTCTTCGCTGGGTGTCAGAGAAGCTAATCTACTCTGCGCGAAATTTCCGGGTGGTATGCCGCTACGACCTTGCGAGCAGCCGCCGCCGCCCCGAACCCGTTGCCGATATTCACCGTGACGATCCCGGGCGCGCAGCTTGCCAAGGCGGAATTCAGCGCTGCGCTCCCTCTTTCTGAAACGCCGTATCCGACGGGTGAGGGGACCGCGATGACCAGTCCGGGCACGAGCCCAGCAATGGCGGAGAACAGCGCTCCTTCCATCCCGGCAACGACGATCAAAACACGAAACCGAGACAGTTCCTCCGCAACCGACATGAGCCGCCAGAGCCCGGCCACGCCGACATCTGCGTAGACCGGTGCGTCAATGCCGTGGAACGCCAGCGTGCGGCGTGCTTCTTCGATCACCGGCAGGTCCGAGGTTCCGGCGCAGACAAGAACGATGTCCTCCGATGGCTCCCCTGCCGCGGGAAGCCCCCCCAGGACAGCGGTGCGCGACAGCGCGCAGTAGTCCAGTTCGAACTCGCCTCCGAGCGCCTCCAATGCCTCCGCCGACAACCGCGTCAGCAAGAGTTGCGCGCCGCGCGCCTGTGCGGTGGCGAGGATATGGCGGATCTGCTCCGCGGACTTGCCGTCGCAGAACACGCATTCGTGGACGCCCGTGCGGGCTCCGCGCTCCCAGTCGAAGCGCAGCGGGTCATAGGGCGGGAGGCGTTCAGAGGTCATGGCGGAAGGCCGAGCCGCGACGGTATTCGGCAACCTGCAACAGGCGGCGGCCGGAAGCGGCACAAAGCCGCTTGGCCCGCTCTCGGAAAATCCTGCGTTCTTCGTCTGTCCGCGTGTTCCAGTCCGAAAGCTCGACCCGCACACCGGCCGGCAGAACCCGAACCCGAAGTGTCGCGGCTCCAGAGTGCGGCGTCAGCGCGGCTTCCGTGACCTCGACGAACCTGAGATCCTCCGGTTCCACCCGGAGCCCGGTCTCGATCCGGCTGGCAAGGCATGGCTGCGCCGGCAATTCGCTGATGTCGTCGAGGCCGAACTGCCGGGCCATCGCCCGGACATCGGCCTTGGTGCAGGCAGCCTCGATGAACGGGTGGCATACCCCCTTCTCGCGCGCGGCCTCGAGCCCCGGCCGATAGTCCCCCAGATCGTCGAGATTGGCCCCCGACGCGACCGGGCCGGAAACAGCCTGCCGGATTCGCGTATAGAGGTTCGACTTGCAGAAGTAGCAACGGTTCACCGGGTTGCGCAGGTAATCAGGGTCAGTGAACTCGCCAGCGTCCAGCACGCGGAGCCGCCATCCGAAGCGGTCGGCATGCGCCCGCACGCGCGCAGTTGCAGCCGCCGGCACCGCCGGCGACACCGCATGGCAGATATCGACCCCGTCACGCTCCGTCAGCCGATGCGCCGCATGTGCCAGCGTCATGCTGTCCACCCCGCCGCTGACCGCCAGCACGAGCCTGTCATGGCGCGCCAGCACAGCCTTCAGCCGAGCCATAGGGTTGTCGCCGGGGCGGCTCATGACGAGAACACATCCACCAGAAAGAGCGAGATCGACGGAAAGACGATGACCGGAATCAAGAGCAGGATCAGGATGGTGATGAACGGCCATGTCTCCTTGAGGATGGCGCCGTAGGGTGCTCCAGAGACCTGCTGCACGATGAAGAGGTTAAGCCCGAAGGGTGGCGTCAGCAATCCGATCATCAACGTCAGCACAGTGACGATTCCGAAATGGATCACATCGACACCTGCGGCGACCGCCACCGGCAGGAAGACGGGCACCGCAATTGCGAGGATCGCGATCAGTTCCATGAACATTCCCATGATCAGGAGCACGATCGCGATGATTATCAGGAGCCAGGTCGGATCAGAGGTCACCGTCATGAGCATACCCTGCACCGCCTGCGGGATCTGTTGAGTTGAGACGAGCCATCCGTAGATGTTTGCGGAGGCGACGATGAGCATGATCGTCGCCGTGGACCGGGCGCCAAGGCGAATGCTCTCGATGAAATCGCGGATCCGCATTGTGCGGTGTACCACGATACCGAGAAAGAGCGAATAGAGCACGGCGGCCGCGGCGGCCTCTGTCGGGCTCATGATACCTCCCCAGATCCCACCAAGGATGATCACCGGCAGAAGGAGCGAGGGGAACGCTTCGATGAAAGCGCTGAAGATTGCCGGCAGGCCGGCGAATGCCTCGTCCCTTGGAAAGTTGCGCCGTTTCGCAATCACGGCAATATAAGCCATCATGGCCAGCCCCATCAGGATGCCGGGAACAAAACCGGCCAAGAAGAGATCGCCGATTGATGCACCCGAAATCACGCCGAAGAGAACGATAGGCACGGAGGGTGGAATGATCGGACCGATCGTTGAAGAGGCGGCGGTCACCGCGGCGGCGAAACCGTTGTCATAGCCGGCCTTCTTCATCGCCCGGATTTCGATGGCGCCAAGCCCGGCAGCATCGGCCACCGCCGAACCGGACATTCCGGAAAAAAGCATCGAGGCGGCTATGTTGACATGTCCCAGGCCACCCCGAATGCGACCGAGAATGGTATTTGCAAGCCGGAAGATCCGTTCCGTGGCACCCGAATTGTTCATGATCTCGGCAGCGAGAATGAAAAGCGGGATTGCCAGAAGCGGGAAACTGTCGAGGGCGTTCGCCAGCCGCTGAGCGACGATCAGCAACGGCAGTTTCCCCTCGTAGAGGATCAACGCCAGGCTCGACAGAAGGAGCGAGAATGCAACCGGCATTCCGAGCAGGAGCAACCCGAACAAGCCGCCGACGAGGATGAAAGTGGCCATCAGCGTGAATCCGATTTGTCTTTGTTGTCATCGGCAAAGGGTGGATAGGGGCTGGTTCTGGCGATGCAGGCGATGAAATTGATTGCTGTCGCGACAATCATCAGCACCGAACCAACCAGGACCGGATAGTACATCCAGGCCGTTGACAGACGAGTTGCCGGGCGCTGCATGTTCTCGACCACGGGGATGATCTTCCAGGCCCCCACGGCGATAATGGCGAGGACGGCGATGCAGAGCACCATGCGGCCCAGATCCAGGAACCTGTCGATCTCGCCGGGTAGGCGGAACGTGTCCTTCAGGTCCACCGCGATATGGGTGTGGCGTACGGAAGTTTCCGCGGCACCGATGAACACGAGGTAGAGAAAGAACAGCCTTGCCAGTTCATCGGACCAGGAGAGCGAGTTTCCCGTAAAGACCCGCGCCCCGATCTGAGCACCTATCACCGCGAGTATGGCGAAGAGAGCGATCCCCGCAACGAGGATCGCTCCGCGCGCAATAGTGTTGGCTATCGCGTTCATCCGAGCTTAGTTCCAGCCGGCTTTCAGTTCTTCGACCAGTTCCGGAGAGTAGCCCACTTTCGCGCTCAACTCATCAAAGATCGCGCGGAACTGCTCCTGCCAGGCCGCCTTGTCGACGTCGAGGATAGTCACGCCTTCCTCAGCCATCTTGGCTTCCGCTTCCTCGATCTGGACTGCCACCTGCTCATTGTGCCAGGGCGCAATTTCCTTTGCCGCGGCGACCAGCGCGTCGCGCTGTCCCTCGGTCAGGGACTGATACACCGCTTCGGAGATCATCACGCCGGTTTCTTCGTAGTTGTGGTTGGTCCGGGTGAGGTTCTTGGCGATGGTGTGGTATTTGTTGGCATAGAGCCAGTTTGATGCCTGCTCGGTCGCTTCCACGATACCCTGCTGAAGCCCGGTAAAGGTTTCCGAGAGCGGCATCGGCGTCGCCGCCGCGCCGGGAAGCTGGAAGTTCACGATCCAGGATTCCTGTGGAGGAACGCGAATTTTCAGGCCCTGCAGATCGTCGATGGTTTCCACCGGCCGGGTCGAGATGAAGTTTCGCGGGCCGCGATCCCAGTTGCGCACCAGCACGCGGATACCGTGTTCGGCGGCCAGCCGGTCGGCCATCTTCTGGTAGCTCTCGCCTTCGTGGAAGGCGCGGGCATGGTCCTGATCGTTGAACAAGTAGAGCGTGCCGGTGACCCAGAAATCAGTGTCGAAGGCGCCGAGCCACGTGGTGGCGCCGACGAACATCTCGATTGTCCCAAGTTTCATGCCCGAGAGCATGTCGTTGGCGAATCCTAGCTGCGCTGCCGGGTAGACCTCCATCTTGATCTCGCCGCCGGTCAGTTCGGCCACTTTCTCGGCCATCCGCTCGGTCGCGACAACGTCGATGTGGGCAGGCGGGTCGATCAGGCCGACTTTCAGAACAGTCTCGGCGAGAGCGGGGCTGGCAATCCCGAGGCACACCGCTGCACCGATCGCGAGATTGCCGATCTTGCTGTGAAAAACCATGTCTTCCTCCTCCATTGAAGTTTGGTCCACTTAATTGTCCGTCAGCGGCCTCCTCCGGGCTTGATCGGACCAGTGCTTCCCCGGATCACCAGATCGGCGTCGAGGCAATAATTCCGGGTGGGACTGCCCAGTGGCTCCATCGCGGTCTGTGCAGCGATCTGGCCGATCTTGTAGGCGTCCACCCGGATCGTGGTCAGTGGCGGATCCTGGTAACTGGCTACTTCCATGTCGTCGAAGCCGGCCACTGAAACGTCGCCCGGCACGGAAAGCCCCATCGATCGCGCCGCCTTGAGCGCTCCGATAGCCAAAAGATCCGACGCTGCGAAAACGGCCGTGGGACGATCCTCATTCCGCATCAACCGGTCCATGGCTTCGCGCCCTTCCAGCAGGCCCGGCGATCGCTCCTTGACGATGTCCGCATCGAACGGAATGCCCGCGCGCTCCAGCGCGATGCGATACCCTTCCAGCCGATGCCGGGCACGGGCGATCTTCGAGAATGGCCCCACGATCAAACCGATACGCCGGTGACCGAGCTCGATGAGATACTCGGTCATCCTGCGCGCGGCTTCCATGTTGTCGAACCCGACATAACTCGCCGTCATGTCCGGCTTGGGCAATTCCCAGACCACGACGATCCGGACTCGCGCCTCCCTCGCCAATTGCTCGACCCGCTCCTCCAGCCCGTAAGTAACGCCGGTCAGAATCAGTGCATGCACCCGCCGTTGCAGCAGTGACTCGATCAGGGCTTCCTCTCCGTCGGCATCGTAGTGCGTCGCGGCCTGGAGTACGGAATATCCCCCGCCAACGGTCATGGTCTGTATGCCGTGCAAGGTCTCGCCGAAAAGCGCGTTGCTGGCGGTCGGCACCAGCACGCCAAGGACGGTAGATCGCCCCCGGAGAATGTCTCCGGCCGTTGCGTTGTAGACGTATCCGAGCTCCTCGGTCGCCTTCCTGACGCGCTCAACCGTTGATGCAGAGACCTTGTCCGGGCTGTGCATCGCCCGCGAGACCGTGGCCAGCGAAACATTCGCCTTCTGTGCCACTTCGCGCATGTTCAGCTTGGATCTCAAGACCTGCTCCCGAAACTATTTTCATTCTATATCAGGCAACCCAGAATCTGGAAGCACTATTTATTAATTACTATTATGTACTTACCTGGAGCCAGGCGCGAACTATAGACAAAAGCCGCAAACGCATGGCAAAATAATGTAACACGTTTCATTTCGATTCGGCGCGAGGAGGCGCGGGACAATGCAAGACGTACTCCTGGACTATGGTGATACGAAGATGCCAGTCGAGCTGCCGGACAGCGCGACGATTGTCCGCTACGGGCAGACGTACACGGACCCGCCCAAGGTTGACCCGACCGCCGCGACCCGCGCCGCGCTGGCGGCCCCGGGAGAGTTGCCTCCGCTGGCAGACCAGGCCGGTCCGGACAAGAAGATCGTCATCGCATTTCCCGATCGGG
Organism: Tropicimonas sp. IMCC6043; assembly: GCF_004146235.1. GTDB lineage: Bacteria > Pseudomonadota > Alphaproteobacteria > Rhodobacterales > Rhodobacteraceae > Tropicimonas. The sequence goes on from NZ_SELO01000075.1 coordinate 6,528, forward strand.
TAAAGGGGGGAGCCCATGCGCTGGCGCACCGGAAAGTCTCGATCCCACTGGTAGTCGAAGAACTGCTCAAGGGCGGGGCCCGGATCGAGAACATCACTCTTGTCTGCGCAATGGGCCTGCACCGCAAGAACACTGTGGAGGAGTGGCGCGAGTACCTTGGCAATGAAATTGTCAACGAGTTCTGGCCAGACCGCCTGGTCAACCACGACGCCGAAGACCCGAAGCAGGTCCATCTGGGCAATGACGAGATGGGCAACTATGTCGAGTGCAATCACCTCGTCGCTGCCGCCGACATTGCCATCGTGATCGGCCACTGTGCCGGAAACCCCTATGGCGGCTTCTCCGGCGGCCACAAGATGGTGGCGACCGGGATCACAGGCTGGCGCTCCATCTCCTCGCATCATACGCCCAAGACGATGCACCGCGACGACTGGCTCGGCGGCTCACCGAAAGGCAAGATGCGCGACCAGTTCAAGTCCATCGCCAAGGCGATGGAGGCCGGAATCGGCAAGCGCTTCTTCGCTGTCGATGCCGTCATCGGCCAGTTTGCTGATGTACTTGCAGTACATGCGGGTTCACTGGACTACGTCGAGGAGAAGTGTTGGCCGCTCGCCGCCGAGCGTACCAATGTGTCGCTGGATATGGACGGCCCGGCCGACATCCTTGTTGTCGGTGTGCCGCGCAACTTCCACTACGGGCCAGGTATGGGCACCAATCCCTGCCTGATGGGGCTTGGACTCGGTGGCCAGCTCTCGCGCTGCTGGAACGCACTCCGGCCCGACCCGGTCCTGATCGCGGTCTCGGTCTGCGATGGGTGGTTCAACAAGGCTTGGTTCCCCTCATACGAGGAGACCTATCAACAGCTTCAGAAATACGCTCGGATCGAGGATTATCTGGCTTCGGACGATGCGCGCGAAATGGCAATGCACCCGGAATACCGCTACGCATATTCCAACTTCTACGCGTATCACCCGTTCCACGCCATGTCGATGTTGTCGGGCGGGGCGATCCCCTCGAAGCGCTGCCAGAAGGTGCTGATTGCCGGTGCGAAGAAGCCGGAATACGCGCGCGGAATCGGGCTGACCCCGGTCCCGACGTTCGAGGACGCCATGCGGGACGCCGAACGCTATGTTGGTAAGAATCCCCGAATTCTCTGCACGCCGGAATGCTTCTCCGGCGGCGCGGCGCCGCATCTGCATCTCAAGGAGGGCTGACGATGGCAAACGTAACCATTGTCGGCTTTGGGGTCATGGGCCGCGCGGCCGGGCGGCTTCTCCTCGATGCAGAGCACGCGTTGCGGGTCAGCGACCCTGCGCCGGCATCGCTGGCCGCTGCTGCCGAGATGGGCGTCGAAGCCGTTTCGCTCGGCGCGGTTGCCGACCGACCCGGTCTGGTGTTGCTTTTCCTGCCGGGCCCGGACCAGATCCGTCAGGTCGTGTCCGGTGCCGGCGGATTGCTGGCGACGGCGAAGGCTCCAATCACCATCGTTGATCATTCCACCGCGAATCCCGAGGTCGCGCGCGACATGGCCGAACTCGCCACGGCACAGGGCCATCACTGGATCGACGCGCCGGTCCTTGGCCGCCCGCAGGTCGCGGGAAAGTGGACCCTGCCCATCGGGCAGACAGAGGGCGCGCTTGAAGCTGCACGCCCCGTCCTTGAGTGCTATGCCGCGAACCTCTTCGAGATCGGGGAAGCTGGCTCTGGCCATGTTGTCAAGTTGCTGAACCAGATGATGTTTGGTGCGATCAATGCGATGACAGCCGAGATGATGGCTGTCTCGGAACGGCTCGGCGTGGCGCCGGCACTGCTCTACGAGATCATGATGGCCTCCAATGCCGCCACCGTCAGCAATCTCTATCGCGAACTCGGGAAACGAGTGTCAGAGGATCGCTACGACGAGGCCACATTCAGCATGCGGTTGCTGGAGAAGGATGTCCGTCTCGGCCTCGAGATGGCCCGCGCCGCCGGCCTGGAGCCGAAGGTCGGGGCCAGCGTCGCCGCGCTGAACGAGGCCGCGCTGGAGGCTGGCCTTGGCGAGGAAGACACCGCCGTGCTCTGGAAGGTTGTCGCCAGTGACGGGTGATCGCCTCCATTTGCATCTCGACCCGATGGGCGGCATCGCCGGCGACATGATGCTGGCGGCCCTGCTCGACGCGTTCCCGGACCTGGAACAGCCGGTCACTGACTTGGCCGCCACAATCGGCCCCGGCATCTCGCTCAAGCTGACGGAGGCGCGCGACAAGGGGCTGCGGGGCCGGCGGATAGCCTTTGACCTGCCGACGACCGAACGCGGACCGCGACATCTTCCGGACTACAGGACGCTACTCCAAGCCACCTCTCCCGATCCCGGCGTCGCAGGCCGCGCGCTCGACATTCTTGAACGGTTGGCTCACGCCGAGGCAGCCGTTCATGGCGTCCCGTTCGACAAAGTGCATTTCCACGAGATCTCTGATTGGGATTCCATCGCCGACATCCTGCTGACGTCTTTCGTTCTGGAGCGGATTGGGATCGTCAGCGCCTCCACCTCGCCAATCCCTCTCGGCTCTGGTCAGATCGAGACCGAGCACGGCACGATGCCGGTCCCGGCGCCAGCGACCCTCGAGCTCCTTCGCGGGCGCGACGCGATTGACGATGGACGCCCCGGCGAAAGGGTCACACCGACGGGTGCGGCAATACTCGCGCATCTCGAACCTGCGTCGCGGCGGCCGCTCGGGCAAATGCGCCTGCAAAAGGCCGGATACGGGCTCGGGAACCGCTCCCTTGACGGCATGGCGAACTGCCTGCGCCTGTCATTCTTCCAATTGGATGCGCTGCAACCGGAGCGGGACAGGGTGGCCATTCTCACCTTCCATGTCGACGACCAGATACCAGAAGACCTGGCCGTGGCGCTTGATCGGCTGAGGGGCCGGCCTGACGTTCTGGACGTGCTGCAATTTGCCGTTCAGGGCAAGAAGGGAAGAACGGCCTTCCGGTTGGAAGTCATATGTCGCGAAGAGGCCGCGGATGCCGTGGCGCATGCCTGTTTCGGCGAGACGACGACGATCGGGATGCGTCTGCATCGCGAAGACCGACTCCTGCTTCCTCGGCGAGAAGTGACGGTCGAGAGCAATGGCATGCGAATCCGCGCAAAGTTGAGTGTCCGTCCGGATGGTACGACGATTGTTAAACCAGAGAACGACGACCTCGCCTTGGCCGGCGAGAATGCCGACCGAAGCCGCATCCGTCTAGATGTGGCGAATGCCTTCTCCGGTCGCGGGATGGGCGAGGCATGACCAAGCTTGCTCATGACGACCAGCACATCCCTGACCGTATTCTTGGAGTGCCGGAACTGTGCATTCACAGAGAAAATCCACCGATCGAAACAAAAAACGGAGCTAAATGATGAAAATGCTTGGTGCCCTTCTGGTCCCGCTGTCGGCCTTGCCCGCCGTGGCGCATGATGCCGGTTCGATTGCCCATGTTCATCCCCACGGGATGGAGGTCTTTGCCGTCGCTGCGGTCGGTCTGGCATTTGCCGGATATGTCGCTTGGAAGGCAAGGAACCGGTAGCGAACCTTCCGTCGAGTTCGATCTCGAAATGGCACATGTTGTCTTTGGATTGGCTCTCCGTCCCAGCAGGTTACCCTATGAACCTCCAGGTCCGCCTCAAGAATCTCGAGGCGGAACCGAAAATGTCCGTATTGGAGTTCTGCGCTGCAGAATTCCTAGTTTCATGTATTCGGCTGCTTCGGGCCGGTCGCGAGAGTTCGGGCCGACCGGTTGAAGGTCTGGAAGGTCCACGACCCAGTCGCTCGGAAGGGAGGTGTCAGACAAATTCGAACCAGTCTCACCAAGGGTAGGATGACTGTCCCTTATGCCGCACAGAGACCGCGCCACTCGGCGAGAGCGTCGGCACGGTTCTTCTTGAAGTTGGCTCTGGAGAAGAGGCTGCGCTCCGAATTGAAATGGTTTAGGACCGAGGCGTGGACGGATGCGAACATCCGTAGACTTCGCATCCGCCGGAAGCGTTGCATCGCCCGCTCTCGTCGTCGAAACGGCAGGTGCGAGTTCTCTGCCCGGTTGTTCAACCAACGGCCAGTTTCCTGGCGGTCTGCCACTCCGATCACTTTCATCGCAGCGCCGTAGGACTGCAGGCAATCGGTCACGAAGACATCCGCCCGGCCGTGGCGCTTTAACGTTTTCCTAAGGAATTTCAATGCCTCCTTCTTGTCCCGAGTCTTTGTCACGAAGCTCTCGAGAACCTCGCCCTCGTGATCGACCGCGCGCCAAAGATGATGGCGCTCGCCGTTGATCTTCACGAACATCTCGTCGAGATTCCAACGCCAGTGGCTCGACCGCATCCCCTCGATGCGACGTTTCCGAATTTCGGCAGCGAACAACGGCCCAAACCGGTGCCACCAATAGCGGACGGTTTCGTGGCTGATATCGACACCCCGCTCATGCAGCAGGTCTTCAACGTTCCGGAGCGAAAGCGGGAAACGGATGTACATCATGACTGCAAGGCGGATGATCTCGGGCGATGTCTTGAAATAGCGGAATGGGCTGCGCTTGGTCATCACAGATAGCTATGCATGCCCCCTGCCCCGCTCCAGCCAGTTTGCTCTGATGGTGTGGACGGCTCCACCCGAACGGCATCGCGATGTGCCAAGCTGGTGCTGTTTGGAACCAGCTACGGAAGGAACCGACCACATGGAAATTACAACACTCGGGATCGACTTGGCCAAGTCTGTCTTTCAGCTTCACGGGGTGGATGCCTGTGGCGCTGTCGTCTTGCAGAAGAAGCTTCTGCGGGGCGCGGTG
>NZ_SELO01000076.1 GCF_004146235.1 Tropicimonas sp. IMCC6043
CATCCCTCGGCAATCTCACGCCGCGGGATTTCGCAATGAAATCGAGACTGGAAACCAAGGCCGCATGAGGCCAGAAATCAACCGACGGATTCTCCCAAAGGCTGGAGGGAAGCCGGGTCTCAGGTCAGAATGAACATGGAAGAGCCAGGCTGGGTTTTCCTGCGACATCAGGGAGAGTTGCGTTGAGTTGCGCAATTCAGACGTCGGCATTGATAGCAGCGAAAGTCCGAAGTCCGCCCTTCGTGCCGATTGCAGCGATGAGCGTAGGCGGCGGCTCTGGAGCCCGAAGCCGTCCAATGCTTCGGGGTGCGCGAAACGTCCGGTCTTCATACGCACGGTCTTGGAGGTATGCCCGAAAGTCCCAGGACGATGGTAGTGACCCCAGCCGCACCGCCGGAATCACTTCCAGCCTATGACCCGTGCAGCATCGCGCTCAGGATGTCCTGTGGGGGCGGCAATTCTGGCAGGATGCACGAAATGCAGGTGCTTCGTTTCGAACCGGTTGCGGCGACAGGCAATAGCTCACAGCATGAGCCGCGAGTCGTGGTGTTGGGGGAACTCAGATGAAAGCGCGTGTGAAATGGGTCGAGGAACGTACTTTTGTCGGTGAATCTGGGAGCGGTCACAAGCTTGTGCTTGGCACATCCCATGGGCCCGATGGCAGGACTCCGGGTCCGAGTCCAATGGAGCTTGTGCTGATGGGAACGGCTGGTTGCTCGGCTTGGGATATCGTGCACATCCTTGAAAAGGGTCGGGAACCCGTGGAGGACTGCGTTGTCGAGGCCGACGCCGAGCGCGCGACCGAAGATCCTAGGGTCTTCATTCGCATCCACTTGCATTTCATTGTGAGAGGCAGCGGGCTTTCCCGCGCCAAGGTCGAGCGAGCGATCGATTTGTCCGTAGAGAAGTATTGCTCGGCCTCGGCTATGCTGGCGAAGACGGCGACAATCACCCACGATTTCGAGGTCATCGAGACGGACTAGCCCTCCGATCCTGCCAGTTTCGATTGGGGGACGACGCTGCGGCTGCTAGACTGCGCTCTCTATCGGGTGCCGTGCCAAGTCGCATGGCAGACCGAACCAGGGAGGAAACCATGGACAACGTCTACCCAGTGACCGAGATCTACGGCTCGTCGGGCGAGTCGATCGATGACGCGATCCGCCGGGCAGTTGCTGCAGCGCAAAAGACGTTGCGGATTCTTGAGTGGTTCGAGGTCACTGATATTCGTGGTCACATCCAACCGGACGGTACGATGGGCCATTTTCAGGTGGGGGTGAAGCTCGGCTTCCGGCTCGACCAGAAATCCGCGCCGTCTGATTAGTGCACAGGCAGGCTCGAAGTCCGCACAAGTGCTGGAGGACAACCGCAACTGGCCCCTCGACCCGATAGCGGTTGATGGAAAGACGCGCACCCTCGCGGAAGCCTTACATCTCGAGCGGGTATCCAGGCCTTAACGGTACTGATCAGCCTGCTTCTGCCACTCTTCGGGAAACGGCTCGAGCAACCGGGCCAGCGTCACCTCCGGCCCCTGCTTCCCGTTCAAGATCGCTTCGACAATGTTGGGCGCGAGCAGCGTCAGGCGCAGGACGCGTGTCATGTAGGACGGCGCGATCCCCTCTCGTTCGGCCAGCTCGGCGATGGTGACGTACTCGCCAAATTCCAGCATCCGTTTCCACCGGAAGGCGCGGGCCAGCGCCTTGGTCAGAGCGCTGTCGGTCCTGCGCGGTTGCCTGGCGCCTTCGGGCAGATGCATCTCCTTCCGGCCGCCGCGCTTCACGACACAGAACGGGACGCGGAGCGTCACCGTCTCGGGGATCGGCGCCCCGCCATTCATGCGGCGGCGCCCAGTTTGCAGGCCAGCATCTCGCGCGCGAGACCTGAGAGGCCGTCCACGCGGAGCTGAATGTTCAGACCCTCGGTACCGATGTCGATCCGCTCGACCAGCAGGGCGACAATCCGTGCCTGCTCGGCGGGAAAGAGTTCCTCCCAGAGCGGATCGAGTTGCTGCAGGGCGGCGCGGGCGTCGGCCTCGTCGATCTCGCCATCCTGCGCCCTTGCCGCTTTCCAAGTGCCGGCGACGATCTCCGGCTGGCGGAACACGGCGCGGAGCTGGTCGATGATGGCGGCCTCGATCTTGCAAGCAGGGACACGGCCCACCGGACAAGCCCCCGCGCCGTGCTTCAGCACCGTCTGGCTGACATTGTAGCGGTAGAGCCTGCCGCCCTTGCGGGTGTGGGGCGGTGAGAAAGCGGCGCCGTCCGGGCCGTGGAGCAGCCCCTTCAGCAGAGCCGGCGTCTCGGCGCGGGTGCGCGCGGCGCGCTTGCGGGGGCTTTCCTTCAGGATGGCGTGAACGCGGTCCCATGTCTCGCGATCGATGATGGCCTTGTGCTCGCCGGGATAGCTGTCGCCCTTGTGGACCGCCTCGCCGATATAGGCGCGGTTGTTCAGCATCCGGTAGAGATACTTCTTGTCGCTCCGGTTGCCTTTCGGCGTGAGGATGCCGCGTATCTCGACCTCGCGCGCCAGTTCGGTGCCCGAGCCGATCTCGAGAAAGCGAGCGAAGATCCAGCGGACGTGCTCGGCGCGTTCTTCATCCACCAGCAGCTTGCGGTTCTCGACCCGGTAGCCGTAAGGCGGCACGCCCCCCAGGCGCGCGGGGATGGTGTCGGTCGTGGCGTTCTCCGTTTCTCGGTGGTTGCATGACCGCTCTGGTCGGGCGAGTTGTGTAGCAGAAATTCTCCATTTCCTTCATTGAGTTGCCCGCTATCCCGCTTGCGAAGGCGGATGAGGCCGAGGGCGAGGATCGCGCAAAGGGCGGCGCGCCGCTCCATCGGCGACATGAGGTTCGGGTTCAGGGGGTTCATTCCGCGGCCTCCATCCTGGCCGACGCACGGCGAGGAACGATCCCGAGCCAGCCGCGAGCCCCATTGACCTTGCAGACCTTGAAACCCCGGCTGCGCAAGGTGGACCCGAGCGTTTTCTGCGACCCGGGCTCGATCCCCGTTGCGTTTGCCCATCCTGACCAGTTTTCGAACAGAGCCCTGGCGGAACTGCGGTGTTCCTCCCCGATTGCGCAGCACTCTTCGATCCACTGGCCGACCAGATCCTCGTCTTCGAAGTAGGTGTGTGCCGCCGCCTGGACGGATTCGGGTGGCGAGAGACCGATGCGCTGCCATTCAGCACAGCCCTCGAGCATCCAGCCCAGGATGCCGTCCGACTCCTCGAGAAGCCTCTCGAGCAGGTGACGGTCACGCCTCTCCGGCGGGATGGTCACGGTAAACGGGACGAGATGGAGGCGTCGACGCATCGCTTCGCCGACGCCGGAGAGCGTGGGAAGGTGGTTGCCGGCGACGAGCAACTTGAACTGCGGCGTGAACTCGAAGAAGTCCTGGCGCATGAAGTTGGCCCGGATCTTCTCGCCGCCGGTGATCTGCTTGATGCGGCTCTCGGCCCAGGCGCGGCCAGCTTCGGTTTCGCCGACAGTAACAAGCCGGGCGGCACGGAGGCCGGCAAGTTCCGACAGGTGCCGGTCCGTCCGAGAAGCCATGAAGGTTTCCTGGGTGGCAGGCACTGTGCCGGATGTCCCGAACGAGCCGATGGAGATCCGGATCGTCTATCAGGAACCGGACGGAACCATGCGGGACCAGAAGGGCAATGTCGTCGAGGAAGACGCCCCCGGCATCATCGCCATCGACGGCCGGCTCTGATCCCGAAGACCGACTACACTAATGCGCCGCCGTATCGTACAGACCTGCGCAACCAACGTTACGCAGTTCTGTACATGGTAAGAGACGCTGCCCCATCCCTGCAGCTTGTCGCCTACGAGCGGGTCTCGACGGCCCGGCAGGGCAGATCCGGCCTGGGGCTCGAGGCACAGCGAAAGGCCATCGATAACCTCGTTGCCGAACGCGGCGCCGACCTGGCAGGGCGGTTCACCGAGGTCGAGAGCGGGCGGCGGAACGACCGGCCGGAACTGGAGAAGGCGCTCACCCTGGCAAAGCTCACCGGCGCGACCTTGGTCATTGCAAAACTCGACCGGCTCAGCCGCAACGCCACCTTCCTGCTCACCCTGCGCGACAGCGGCGTCCGGTTCATCGCTGCCGACATGCCGGAGGCCACGGCTCGAATCCGATGTCACGCAGAAGATGTGCGCTCATGTCAGTGGTCGCGCGGCGAAATTCTCTGCGGTAACGCCGGTCGGGATTGCAATCACGTTTCCAGAACATCGTCGTCTCCATTGAGTTCGAGGTGGCAGCCGCCGGACGGGACACGGCGCAACCGGCGGCCGCGAGGTCGAGCGTCAGTTCGTAGGAAGCATGACCCGATAGAACGGTGCCCTGGCGGCGTCGGCCTGCTCGACAGGATCAAGGCGCGGCGCGTCCACCGGCGGAAGGGATTGAAGATAGGCAGCAAGCGCCTCGACATCCTCGTCGCTCAAGGCCGCGAAGGACGGCCAGGGCATGGCCGGCGCGAGGATACGACCATCCGGGCGGATGCCCTGGCGGATGGCATCCGCAATCTCGGTCTCGGTCCACGACCCAAGCCCGGTGTCGGCTGGAGTCAGGTTGGGCGCCCAGAAAACTCCGAGCCCCGGGATCTCGAAGCCGACATTGCCGCCCGATAGACCCGCTTCGAGAATGGGAACGCCGTCGGCTCCGCGCGGCATGTGGCAGCCCGCGCAATCCATGATCCGGGCGAGATAGGCACCTCGTTCGACCGGATCGGGATCGGCGTCGGCACGAATGCCGGCGGTGACGAGGACAAGGGAGGCGAAGAGAAAGGCAGGACGGGACATCATCATTGGTCTCCTGAGAAAATGGTTCTGCTAAACGCGACGGACGCAATCAGGCCGCAGTCTTGCTGCCGGATTTCGCACGAACGTCGAAGCGTCCGTTTGGGTCGTGTTCTGCACGCAGCGCGCGCAGCCTCTGGCCTGCCTCGGCGGAAAGAGTCGGAAGCGGTGCGGTCGGCCGATCGAGATCGGACTCGCCGACATAGCTGCCGGTCGCGAAACTGCGACAGCTTTCGACGGTGTTATGCAGCCAGCCAAGGTTCGCACTGTCCTCGGACGCATCGGTCCAGATTCCGTAGAGCGTCGAAAAGACCCGGCCGACGCGGGAAAAAGCCGCGTCCGTCGGAACCGCACGGGCATTCGATCGCAGGGCGACAAGGCCGAAAGACTGTGGTGACGGGGCGGCCCCCATCCCGTGCAGGATAGCGGTCAGCGCTTCGGCGAAGCTTCCGTCAGACCAGACGCTGTCGACACCGTATCGGCTGCCCTTCGGCGTGGAGGCGCCCGTCATCTCGTAAAGCGCAGCCAGGGGAGTTGGCATCGGACCCGCGATCTCGACCGCCCCATCGGGCGCATCGCGACCGAACTCGGAGCAAATTGCCAGCGCTTCGGCCTCGCCTGCCGCGAAGACGTTCGCAATGGCCGCGATGATCGGTCCGTCCGGTGTGCAGGCGATCTTGGCCGTGAACTCCACCGTAGCCGGCGCACGTGAAACGGCACGTTCGGCCCAGTCGGCGACAGCCTCCGCAGCGGACGCGGGATAGACCCGGACGACCGAGGTCAGTGCGCGGGGCGCCTCGTAGAGGCGGACGCGGTAGGCCACGACGATCCCAAAGAACTCCGGCCCTGCGCCACGGGCAGCCCAGAAGATGTCGGAATGTTCCTCAGCTGTGGCCGTCAGCATCCTTCCATCGGCCATCACGACATCGACGGCGAGGACCGAGAAACAGGCAATGCCCCATTCCCCCGAGTTCCAACCAACACCACCGCCAAGAAGGTAACCGCTGACCGTCACGTCGCCGCAATGACCAACCGGAAAGGCCAGTCCGTGTCGGTCGAGCGCGGCCGAAAGGCGCGTGTTGGTCACCGCAGGACCAACCGTGGCGGAACGCCCGGCAACGTCGATCCGCAGGAGGTCGAGCGCGCCGAGATCGATCACCATGCCGGCCCGCGCCGCGATGCCGGTGAACTGATGGCCGCCGCCGCGGGCAGAGACGCTGAGACCTTGTTCCGCCGCGAAGCGCACAGCCTCCTGCACGTCCTCCGTGCTTGCCGCTCGGACGATCACGGTGGCCTGGCGTTCCGGCTTGCGGCCATTCCAGACCAGCGCATCGGCCGCCTCGGCGTAGCTGGTGTCGAACATGGTGATGACGGTCCCGCGAATGCGGGCTTTCAGAGTTTCGTATGTCATAGTCGCAATCTCTTGTTTGATAGCGCCGGGCCGCCATCGGGCGGCTGTGCCGGCGGCTCACCGCAGGTTGATCAATCGAAAGAGCTTGCCGGCGGATGTTTCGGTGTCACGCGCCGGCCGTCTCCTGGCACGAACCGATAAATCAGCCGCCGGGAACCCGCATGCTAAGTGATCCCTCGCGAAATGCTCACGAATGCTAAGTTTTTGCTAACTGCCAGCCTCGCGCAGATCCGGCTCCTCCAGTGTGATGGCGGAGGACGCCACCAACCGGAAACGTCCGCGCCCGGATTTCTCGATCCGCAGGCAGCCTCCCCGCTCTTCGAGACGCTTGCGCAAAAGGATCAACCGTGCGTCGAGGTTCTCTGAATGCAGCGGAAGCCTCAGCGACGGGTCGAGTCGCAATTCGCGGGTCGTGAACTCGGTTCGCCCGCTGTCGCGGTGCTCGTTCAGCAGTCGCCAGAGTATCGCGCCCGCGACGCCCTTGATGAGATAGTCGTTTCCGAGAAAGACGCTCTGGTCGGCACGGAAAAAGCGGACCGTCACGTGATCTCCGGAAGGCGGGGACGCGTCCGGGTCTTCGGCAATCTCATCTGCCGCTTCCTTCCGTAGCAGCAGCATTCGTGCGCCGAGATGAGCTGCGACCAGGGCGAGTGCGTCCTCTTCCTCGTAGCCAAAGCGCATGACCTCGTCGGATTCGGCGAAGAGAACGCCAACCACCTGACCTTCCGCCGCGATCGGCAGGGCGATCTGGCTGCGCGGCGCGGCCAGCCCCGGGAACGGGATCAGCCTCGGGGCGTCGCAGACAACACCGCTGCGCCGCGCGATCTCGCTGATCGCCGCACCGTAGCGGTATTCCCGTGTCATGTGGCCGATCCGGATTGGTGTGTTTTCTTGCGCCGCGACGCCGATCACGCCTTCGCCGGGCGCAACCTCCGCTCCGACGCCAGTGGTGGAATAGCCGCGCGAGGCGACGGTATAGAGGCGCCCATCCTCGGTGCCGGCCATGAGCACCATCGACCAGGCGATGCCGAACTCCCGCTCGAGACATGCCGTGACTCCGTCGAGCAGGTCATCGAGATCGCCGCAGGCATCGAGCGACGCGAATGTCCGCCGAGTTGCGGCCAGCAGCGAGGGCCGGTCGGTCTCGGGAGGAAGGATCGGGCCAGGCACCTGATCGATCGACAGCACGCGGTAGATATCCGCGCCAAGCAGGCGAAACACATCCTCGACGCCATGATGCGAGGCGATTCCGGCAAGCTTCGCCTTCATGCTCTCGAAGAGCGGCCCACCGGTGCGAGTCTCCTCGAAGGCAAGCTCGAGCCGGTAATGCGAAAGCGTTCCCGGGTCTGTCACCAGCACCGCCGCCCGCTGCGTCGCCATGACGTTTCTACGCGTCTTGTTGAAGAACTGGTAGGACAGCGCGACCCTTTCGGGATCGACATAGTGGACCTGGCTGATCATCGAGACATTGGGAACACCGTCGGCGTCGCATGTCGCGAGAACTGAGGCCATGACGCCTTCCAGCGCCCGCCGAAGCCCGTCGATCCGCTGCGCCGTCACCGCGGGAGTTCCGTGCCAGCACCCGGGCCGGGTGTCTGGGTGAAAACACGCTCGGGGACCAGTTCGACGGCAACGAGATCATCCGGGTCGTAGACGGAATAACCTGCGGCCTGACGCGGCGAATACCCGATCTCCACCAGACCGTCCCGGAACAGTGATATCTGCCGATCCATCTCAGGAAGATCGTCCGAACAGGCGGCACAGAGACGGGCGCGGGATGCCTTGACCTGAAAGGACGTGTGATCGCGCGTCGCCGTGACCGTGACAGCCACAGCGCGGTCGCGCTCCAGCGCCGCTATCAGGGCCTCGTTCGGGCGCCTGCCGAGAAGGACGCGCAGGCTTCCGTCCGGCTTGACGCGACAGCCCACCGCGAGCCCGAGGATCGGCGCCCCGCGGTTATCGCTCGAGGCAACGGCAACGCCGCTTCCCCCTTGGGCAAGTGCAATCAGGTCGGGCGACATCGCGACGGGCACATTGTCGGACAGTTCGCTGCTTCGGGCCAATTCGCAGGGTTCTCCAGTTCGGCGTTGAGTGTTTTCTTGCAAGAGTGACCAAAATTTTCCCGGCAACTCGCCAGGACACGACCCCGGTGTCGCAATTTTGGTGAGCTCTGCGCCGGGTGGAGTCAAGGCGATGAAGCTTGAGCAGAGTTGGGCGGTGACGTTGAGTAACCCCAACGGTGCAGCGGCTCTCCGACGCGCCGCAAAAGGCGGAGACGCGCTTCGCGAGCCGGTCGTAGCCAATTCCGACGAGCACGCGAAGGCGCTCGCGCACGTCGTGCGGCAGCTGCAAGACGAGGGCCACACCACGCTTCGGGGATTTGCCGCCGAGCTCAATGCCCGCGGGATGCGGACGAGGCGAGGTGGGCGGTGGCACGTGTCGACTGTGATGAACTTCTTGAGGCGAATTGCCTGAGCCAAAGCTGGAACGGATACGCAGATGAGCTATCCTACTCACATGCGCTTTCCTTTCCTTCTCTCAATCCTGATCGCCACCGCCGCTCCGGCACAGGACGTGGAACTCGAGCTTGTCCTGCTCGCCGACGCATCAGGTTCAATCTCCGAGGCCGAGATCAGGTTCCAGCGGGAAGGCTACGCGAAGGCAATGACCGATCCATCCGTGCTGGCGGCCATTTCCGACACGGCCTACCGGTCGATTGCGGTCACATATGTCGAATGGGCGTCGAACACGGCGGTCGTTGTCGACTGGATCAAGATCGACGGACCGGACAGTGCTGCGGATTTCGCGAGCAAGCTGGTTTTGCCTGCGCGACAGGCTTATGGTCGCAACGCCATCGGGTCCGCCCTGCTTGATGCCAAGCGCATGATCGAGCGAAACGACTTCGACGGCTGGCGCAAGGTGATCGATTTCTCCGGCGACAGTCCGAACAACTATTCCGGCCCGACGATTGCGGCCGCGCGGGACGAGGTCGTGGCGGCCGGGATCACTATCAACGGCCTGCCGATCCTGTGCCGTTTCTGCGATACACCCGCGCGGTTTCCCGATCTTGGCCAGATCTACGAGGAGCGCATCATCGGCGGGCGCGGCGCCTTCGTCGTCACGGCGACCAGCGAAGAGGACCTGGCCGACGCCATCCTGCGCAAGCTCATCCTGGAGATATCGGGCGACATGCCGTCGCAGGAACTCGCGCAGCGTTAAGACGTTCGGAGGGGCAGGCTCGCGAAGGTCCCAACCAAGGACTGGAGCATTTCGGTAGAACGCATGATGCACTTCCTGGCTCGCCCCGTCTAAAGGGTTTTCTCCAGATGATGGTCGTTTCGGTTCGGTTTGCGAGTTTTTTGGAAGGTGTATTTGCCCATGTTTCGTCACGGTAAGGGTGGCTTGAGAAATCGGATCGCCGCCCGGGCAACTGGTCGCTGGCTGAACAATCTGGTGGAGAACTCGCACCTGCCATTCCGACGACGAGAGCAGTCGATGCATCGCTTCCGTCGGATGCGACGTCTACAGTTATTCGCCGCCGTCCACGCCTCGGTCCAAGACCATTTCAACTCGGAGCGCAGCCTCGCCTTTCGGTCCAATTTCAAGATGAACCGCGCATCGCCCTCGCCGAGTGGCGTCAACTCGGCTCGGCATAAGGGGCACTCGTCCTGGCCTTGAAGAGACCAGTTTTCATCGTTCAGATACCTCCGATACGAATGCAGAAAAGCAGCTTGCCGCCGGACGAACAACCATCCGGCGGCTGCATCGGGTGGCCGTTCCTATCCGAGTTCGACCTCCCACGACTTGAAGCTCAGCTTCGCCGTCGCAGGGCTTGCATCCGCGATCTTGCGAATGTTCGCCCATGTCTGCTTGTAGTTCGGCAGGATCAACTCGTTGACACCGCCGTTAATCACGTTGCCCTGGGTGCCCGAGGGCGCGCCGAACAGCATGAATGTCTCGTTCGGGCGCGCGGTCGGCTCCAGGTAGACCATGGCCTGGGTGGCGCCGACGTCGTTGTAGACCTCGACCATGTCTCCGTTCACCAGCCCCAGTTCACCGGCATCTGCCGGATTGATCTGGAGGAAGGGCAGCGGGAAGCGGTCGATCACGAAGTCGTTGTCCTGGTCGAGGAACCAGTTCTGCCAGTTGAGGTTGGACCGGCCGTTGTTGATGAGGAACCGGTAGTTGGCCTTCTGCTGCGCCTTTCCGGGCGCCTCGAGCCCGCGCCATCCGCCGAGGCAGAAGAGCGCCTTCGCGGCGACGTCCCTGTCGCCATGCATGTTTTCTTCCGTTCAACTGACAGGTAGGGCCGTGTAGGTCTCCCCGTTGGCAAGCAACGCCCATGCGGTGCGTGCGGTCTTGTTGGCGATTGCCACGGTTACGAGCCGCGTTGGCTTGCGTTCCAGCATGGCTCGAACCCAGGCCCCTGTTCGTGTGTGGTTGGTTTCGGCCCGGCGCGTCACCGACGTCGCGCCGACGACCAGCAGCCGGCGCAGATAGCCATTCCCCATCTTGGAGACCCTTCCCAGCCGCTCCTTTCCACCTGACGAGTGCTGTCGTGGCACCAGCCCGAGCCAGGCTGCAAACTGCCGGCCGGACTTGAAGACGGAAGGATCGGGGACACTGGCGGCGAGCGCCGTGGCGGTGAGGATGCCCACGCCCGGAATCGTCTCGAGCCGCTGGCTTGCGGCGTTCTGCCGGTGCCAGGTCATCAACTGCCGTTCCATGTTGCGGATCGCTTCGGCGATGTGCTCGAGTTGCGCCCCCAATGCCAGAAGTGCGGAACGGGCGA
>NZ_SELO01000077.1 GCF_004146235.1 Tropicimonas sp. IMCC6043
CGGTGAAAATGCTCCCGCCCCCCTGAAATCAGAACAGAAAGGGCCGATACTGGGCGACTTTTGCTCCGCCCGCAGCGAGAAACATCCCCGCCGCTACCGTGGTCGACTATTCCACTGCCGTTCTCAAGCTCAACGTGAGAGCTACCGCAGACGGCAGTTTGGCGTTGACTAGCCCTGCCGAGGAAGTTTTTCAGCGGCCTAGAGCGAGAGCGTCCCCGATGTTCGGCATAGGTCAAATCCAGCCCCTGCAACCAAAAATCCTACACAATCTCAGGGACTTGAAATCGTCTTCGGCCGATCAAGTTTTTGATGTCGCGTTTTTCATCAACGCCACATCAATGTTTGAAGAGGCCACACCCCGATAGCGGTTTTAGCCTGGAGTACAGACCCTCGGGGGACACGTGCTGAACTGCCTTGATTGAAATCAACGCTCCATAATCGTTGGTCGTGCATTCTATGGAGCGTCGAGCGCGCAACGCCATGGTCCTTTCCAGGAGATTGCCGATGATCGAGCTCACAATTGCCGACATCCAGCAGTGGAAACACGATCCGGGAGCGTTCGAGGCGTCCCCGTCAGGAGAGAAACTTGGACCGGGCGAACTCGTCGGCCAGGATCGGGCCAGCGACGCGATCCGCCTCTCGGCGAGCATCGAACACGACCTGTTCAACCTGTTCGTCTCCGGTCCGGCCGGAAGTGGCCGGCATGCGGAAGTGTCCCGTATCCTGGGTGACCGCGCAGCCAAACGTCCGGTGCCCTCCGACTGGGCCTATGTGAACAATTTCAGCGACCCCCAGAAACCCCGCGCGCTGGCGCTCCCAGCCGGTCGAGCAATCCTGCTACGCGACTGCATGCAGACGCTCATCGACGACCTGGCGGCCGACATCCCGGCCATCTTCGAGTCCGACGAATACCAGTCGCAGCGACGGATGATCGAGGAAGAGGTCGAGCAGACGCACGAAACCGCAATGGCCGAATTCGCTGAACAGGCAAAGCACGAAGACATCGCGCTCCTGCGTGCGCCGATGGGCTACATGCTGACGGCGATCCGGGAGGGGCAGCCGATCAAGCGTGATAATTACGAGAAACTCTCCGCCGAGGAGCAGGCCGAAATCGATGAGAAGATCGCCCGGCTGCAGGAACGGCTGGCCGCCGTCATGCAAGAGGGGCCGAAGCTCGAGCGGCAGGGGCGGGAGCGGATCGAGCGCCTAAACGCGGAGATGGCGGAGCGGGCCGTTCAGGAGCGGATCGACGAGGTGCCGGACGATCTGCGCGGAATCGAGGCTGTCGCCGCATATCTCGACGAGGTCCAGACCGACATCATCGCCAATGCGGAGCTGTTCCTGAAATCGTCCGAGGACGAGAACGACGGTCCCTTTCCCGAAACGATCCGCAAGCCGCATGTCGATGCGAAATTCGGACGCTACAGCGTTAACGTCATGGTCTCGCATGACGCGAAGGCACCCCGCGGCGCGCCGGTCGAGCAGGAGGATCTTCCCACGCTCGACCGCCTTACGGGCCGCATCGAACACGTCTCCCACATGGGTTCACTGCTGACGAACTTCACGATGATCAAACCGGGTGTCCTTCACCAGGCGAATGGTGGCTATCTCGTGCTCGATGCGCGGCGCGTACTGTCCGAGCCCTTTGCCTGGGATGCCCTGAAACGGTGCCTGAAACACCGCCGGATCTCGATCACCTCGCTGGCCGAACGAGTCAGCCTCGCATCGACGATCACGCTGGATCCGGACCCGATTCCGCTCTCCGTGCGCATTGTTCTCGTCGGCGACAGGATGCTGCACGCGCTGCTCGTTCTCTACGACCCGGATTTCCCTGAACTCTTTAAAATCCAGGCCGATTTCGAGACGGATGTCGAACGGGACTCGGACAACACGGCCGGCATGTCCGCGCTTCTTGCCAGCGAGGTAGCGCGGGAGAACCTGCGGCCGCTCACCTCGGCCGGCATTGCCCGCCTGCTCGACGAGTCGGTGCGGTTGGCCGAGGACTCCCGAAAGTTCTCGCTTCGCGTGAGTGCCCTCACTGACCTCGTCTGCGAGGCCGACCACTATGCCGGCCTGCGCGGCGCCGAGAAAATCGACGCGGCGGATATCGAGACCGCAGTGGAGGCGCGGGACAGACGCGCCTCGCGGATTCGGGACCGCATGCAGGAGGCGATCGCACGGGGGACCATCCTGATCGACACCGACGGACGAAAGGTGGGCCAGGTCAACGGGCTCTCGGTGATCGGGCTGGGCGACTATTTCTTCGGCCGTCCCTCGCGCATCACCGCGCGCGTTCGCATGGGGTCGGGCAAGTTGATCGACATCGAGCGTGAGGTCGAGCTTGGCGGGCCGCTGCACTCCAAGGGCGTGATGATTCTCGCGAGCTACCTCGCCTCCACCTTCGCGCTGGACGTGCCGTTCTCGCTCCACGCCAGTCTCGTCTTCGAACAGAGCTATGGCGGCGTCGAGGGCGACAGCGCCTCCTCGGCGGAGCTTTACGCGCTTCTCTCGGCGCTCTCGGGACTGCCGATCGATCAGGGACTCGCCGTGACCGGGTCCGTCAACCAGACCGGCGAGGTTCAGGCGATCGGAGGGGTCAACCACAAGATCGAAGGCTTCTTCGACATCTGCAAAGATCGGGGGCTGAATGGGCGGCAAGGGGTCCTCATCCCGGCGTCGAATGTCGAGCACCTGGTTCTGCGCCCGAAGGTCGTTGCAGCGATGGAGGCGGGGACCTTCCGCGTTATCGCCGTCGAGACCGTCTCGGAAGGGATCGAAGCATTGACCGGCGTGGTGGCCGGGACTCGTGGGGACGATGGCGTTTTTGCCGCCGGGAGCGTCTACGCGAAGGTCGAGTACCGTCTGAGGGACTTTGCCCGAAAGCGGCTGGAATTCGCCCGCAGGCTTCGGTCAAGTGAAGAGGAGACCAAGCGGTGATTGATCCGGCCGCCAAGAAACGTGTCCTGATCGCCGCTGGCAGCTATGCCGACGCTGCGGCAGCGATCCGCCTCGCCGAACGGCTCGCTGCGGGGCTGATCGCCGAACTGGGCGGCCTGTTGGTTGATGACGAGGCGATCGCAGAGGCGGCAGGCCTTCCCGTCCAGCGCGTCGTCACAAGTGCGGGGCGGCTGGTCGAGGCGCCCTCCCGACAACGCCTCGCGGCGCAGATGGAGGGGGATGCGCGTGCTTTCCGGATGGGGCTGTCCGGCGTGGCACGGACCTCTCCGGTCAAATGCGTCCTCGAGCGTCGCCACGGCGACCTGATCGCCGGTCTCTGCGAGGCTGCGGGCGGCTGGGACCTGCTGCTCGTCGGTCACAGAACCCGCCGCCGTGCTGGGCGCGTCGTGCTTCTGGACACTGTTCCGGCCGCCTGTCCTGAGGCGGTCGAGATCGCCCGCAGGATCGCGGACGGGCTTGAAACGGAGGTCGTCACCCTTGCACTGGCGCCGCAAGGTCGCCCGCCCTCGGGTGTCGAGGTCGCCAGCTCCGAAGACGAGCTTCTGGCCCTGGTGAATCGCATGCATTCGGCGGTGGTAATTATCGATCTCGCAGCGGGCCCGTTTCGCGGACGCGAGCAACTCCGGCATCTGATCGAGGCAGCGCGTTGCCCGGTCTTGGTTCTGAACGCTTCCGAGGCCGAACCGGCTCTTGCCTATTCGACGCTGATCCCAGCGCCCCCCGGGTCGGCGGCACCGGGGCGCGAGAACGGAACATAGCCGGTCCCCCGACATAGCCTTGGCGGACACTACCGCTTCCACGGATTTTGCGGTTTCGGGCCAGGCAAGAGCCGCCCTGCCGGTTCTTCCGGACCTGCCGATATCGAACCTCCAGTTCTCGGTGGCGGGATTCGACACGGTAACGGTCAGGATGTCGTCCTACGCCTCGGCTGTCACGGTATCGGGGCCGATCTAGAACTGCAGGGTGAGGTCGCGCATGCAGGAGCTGGATAGGCGCCTGATGCCGTGGACCTGCCGCCAGTATTTTCCCTCTTTCGTCCTTCTTCTCGCCCATGATCGTGAGGCAGGCGCCGGTGACGGACAGCCGCGATCTTTGCCACGACAAGCGTCAAAAAGGGCCGTTTCGAAACAAGTCTTGATGAGGAAGTCGCTCCGCATTTGGCGGTCACCCGCCGCCTAGGGAGGCACCGATGAGCAAGCCAAGGCAGCTCAAGGCGCCGAGTGCCGGCACCAGCGCGGGCACCCTGACGCAGCCTTTGGGAAGCGGCTCCCTGCGCGTCTTCATTCGCAGAAGCGACAGGTTTGCCAGGCAGAAGACTGTGAGGATCACCTGCGAGGAAACCTCCGCTAGCCTGTCCAGCGGCGCGATGAGTGCGAGGACGAGGACGGCCGCCGAGACGAGGAGCGTAGCGTTTAGCGGCGTCTTGGTGCGCGGCGACACTGCTCCCAGCCATGCGGGCAGCCGTTCCTTCCGGGCGAGCCCGTAGATCACGCGCGCAGCCATGATCAGGATGATGATGACGCCGTTCATGGTCGCGAGGATCGCGATGAGCGTGATCCCGAGCGGGGAGAGGTTCGTCAGTCGTTCGAAGAGGAGGCTGACCGGGGCTTCGGAGGCGGCCAGGACTTCCGCAGGGACAGAGCGGACGGCCACGACGGCCACGAGGGCGTAGAGCAAGGTCACGATAGCGAGGGTGATCGCAATGGCCCGGGGGACGGTTCGCGTTGGGTCGCGGGCCTCCTCGACGAGATTAACGATATCGTCGAAACCGATATAGGCAAAGAACGCGAGAAGGCTGGCGCTCATCACGCCGGACAGGGCGGCCGGACCGGTCGGCAAGGCGAAGCGGGCGCCACCCGGCTGGATCGCCTCCGGTTCGACGACGAAACCGGCGACGATGATTGCCAACAGCCCGAGGACTTCCACAATTGTCATGACGCCCGCAACAAGCACGGATTCACGGACGCCCCAGGCGGCGATCAAGGTCATGAAGACGATGATCGGGACGACCAATACCACTCCCGGCAGCGGAATGATCTCGGCCACGTACCCTGCCGAGCCGAGCGCGATCGCGGCGGCCGCGACGACGGCTTCCACAACGATCGCTCCGCCGACTGCCAGCGTCAGCCAAGCTCGCCCGAAAGCGGCCTCGACATAGACGGCCTCTCCCGCGGCGCGGGGGATCCGGCCCGACAGTTCGGCGAAGCTGCCTGCGGTGAAGCCCATGACGACGGCGGAGAGGATGAAGGCGAATGGCGCGTAAGTGCCGGCGCGTTCCACCGTCTCACCGATGAGAACGTAGATCCCGGCTCCGATGGTGACCCCGAGCCCGTAGAGCACGAGAAGCCAGAGCCCGATGGCCCGGCGGAGCCGCGGCTCTCTTTCGGCTTCTTCCGGAACATGCCCGTCGGTCCCCATGACTCCACCGAACGCGGTGCGCGCTGCCTCGATCTCCTTGATTACAGCTTCGGGTTCAGGCCGCCATGATGACGATCAATCCGGGTGGGTGCGGATTGGTCTTGACGGAAGTCTCGTCGAGGAAAGCCAGTCGTTCCAGATGGTTTGCCATGAAGGGTTGGCGTTTTGTGATCCAGACATGGCGCAGGTCGGCCACGTCCTTGCGTTTCTGCTCAAGCGCCTGAAGGTCTTTTTTTGTGCGTCATCCCCAGACCGCGCAGGACCCGCCAGACGGTGCCGCGGTGGACGACGAGGCCATGGGTCTCGGCCAGTTCCGCGGCCAGTTCATCAAGCGTGATCTTGCCCCTGGCCGCCACGCGCGCCTCGATCCAATCCGTCACGGCCGCCAGCTTGCCGTGTCCGCCGCCATTGCCCTGCCGCCGCGGCGCCAGAGATCCGGTCTCGCGCCGCAGCTTCACCAGATCGTTGACGAACTTCGGCGACACACGAAAGTGCCGCGCCGCCTCGCGGTGCCCGTGACCCTCATCGACATAGGCAACAACCCGCGTTCGTAGCTCTATCGGATGCGGCTTGCCCATCTGCGACCCCCATATCTGCCTCAGCAGCAGGGAATCATATCGCGCAAAACCCGGGAACCCTGAATCTCAAAGCCCGCGACGCGCTCTAGTTCGCCATATCTCAAACTTAAAGAAAATGTCCCGGGCAACACTCGCTGTTCATTTGGTTCACCAGCCAGGTTTCAAACTTGGCAAGGCTCTTGGAGGGCTTGGTATCTTCGCCAACGACCAGCCAGAACGCGTTGCCAGTTCTGAACCTGCCCGGGAACGGAGCGACCAGGCGCCCCGATTTCAGAGCATCGAAGGCGAGGGTCTCCCATGCCAGGAATACGCCCTGTGCCGCAATCGCCGCGTCCAGGCAGAGCGATGCATCCGAGAATACTGGCCCTTCGCCGAGAATTTCCTCAGTCAGTCCGTTGGGTCCGAGCCATGTTGACCAGTCGAACATCTGCCCGCGGTCGCGGATGATCTGAACTTTCGACAGGTCTCTGGGTGACTTGAGCGCGTCAGCGAGTGCTGGACTGCAAACCGGGAAGATGCGCTGATCCACCAGGCGAACGAGCCTGACGCCATTCCAATCTCCTTTGCCGAACCGAATACAGGCATCCACGTCCGACGTGTTCAGGTCTGCCATCGTCGCAGACGCATCGATCCTGACCCTGACATCGGGATGCTCGGAACTGAACTCGCCGAGCCGCCAGACCAGCCATTTCGCGGCAAACACCGGAGGCGCGGAAATCGTCAGAACATCGGCGTGTTCTCGCCGCGCGATGTCGACCGCCGCAGAGAGGTCCGACATGCCGCGCGCGAGGCGCGGCAGAAGTTTCTCGCAACGTTCAGTCGGTTGCATTCCCTGCGGGGTCCGCAGAAACATCGGGCGGCCCAGCAGACCCTCGATCTTCTGCAACTGCTGGCTGACTGCGCCAACCGTCACACCCATTTCCTCTGCGGCGCCCGCCAGATTCCCTGTCCGGGCCACAGCTTCGATCGCCCGCAACCCCCCAAGATTAATGCGATTTAAGTTTTTCATATAGAAAATCTAAAACACGATTCATGGAAAATCGATAAAAATATACGTCTCCACGAGGCATCTTGTTTGCAGAACTTTAAACAGGGTGTAGCCAGATGGGCCTCATCACATACTTCCGGGACCGTAAGGTACGATCTGCCGCCACGACCCGTCACTGGGACAACCCCGCGTGGTGGCGGGATCCGCTGTCTCATCCGGACATTCGCAGAATGTCGCCCCGCGAACTCGCGGACCTTCCTTTCGACCGATCGGAAGGTGTGCATCGCTCTTCAGCCCAATCTCATCTCAGGAGGTGGCAATGACCGCTCTCACTCAAGACTCGTTTCACGTACAGCATCTGCACAACTGCCGAACTGGCGCCGGCGCCGCAGGCGGCCGTATCGGTAGGTTCTGGACAACGCGGAAGTGCCGCTCAAAGGCGGCCCGGGATTTGCGGGTGCTGCGCGGCCTCAGCGACCACCAGCTCCGCGACATCGGGCTTAGCCGCTCCGATGTCGGAGGCTGGGACGACAGCCTCCAGAGCAGCGCTCAGAAGATCCGGGTTCTCAGCGGCCGGTGACAGCCGCCGGAACGTGGACCCAGGCGTAACGAGTTCCCCCGTCCCCGAATCCAGAAATCGAGAAAGTGACAACCACATGTACGAAACCAATGTTCAGGAAATCGACCAGCCGACGGTCGTCAATGGAATCGATGTCGATGCCCTCGGCAAAACGCTCGCTGCGATCCGCGAGGACCCGGATCTCGGCGTCAGCCAGTTCCGGGCCACCAACAGGTGGATCGGTGGCAACCACAACCGGACGACCGTGACCTCGTTCTACGGCGCCAAGCAGGACATCGCCCATGCGAAGGCCTTCGAGATGGACGCGGACGAACCGCCGATCCTCGCCGGAAACGACCTTGCGGCCAACCCCGTCGAGCATCTTCTCCACGCGCTCGCCGCATGTGTGACCACCAGCATGGTGGCGCACGCCGCATCGCGGGGAATTCCGATCAACTCGGTGGAATCGGTTGTCGAAGGCGACATCGACCTGCGCGGTTATCTCGGCCTCGCGAACGACGTTCCGCGCGGCTACACGGCCTTGCGTGTCAAGTTCACGGTCGACGCTGAACCCCGCTATCTGAAGCGCCTGGAGGACCTCAGCAAGTTCTCCCCGGTGTTCAACACAATTCTGAACGGCGCTCAGGTCGACATCAGCGTCGAGCCCGCCTGACTGCTCCAATCATCACGACACACAAGGAAGATCCGGAATGAAAACCTATGAAGCAAATCCCGCCAAGGACCCGAACCGGTCCAATCGAACTAAGGCCGCATTTCTCTTTGCTGCCATCTTCGCGACCTTGAATGCGCAACCTTCGCTCGCTCTGTTCAATGGCCAGCCATACGGACCAGAGTTCCAGGGACAGGCAATCGACGCCGACAGCCACGACAAGGCCCACGGCGACAACGACAAAGCTGCCGACACCGCTGGCGACAACAACGACGGCAAGAATGCGCGCGGCAACGATGATCCGCTCTACGGCGACTGAGTGCTGCCTACTGAACTGGACCAAGATGGAAGCCGGGGCCAATTGGCCCCGGTTACCCCGGCGAATCGCAACCGCTGCCGCTGGCGTCCGATTGCTCCGGCAAATTGGCAATGCGCCTCGTGCAAATCGAAGGAAAAGGAGCTCCCGGGTGCCGCCGAATGCTGTGGTACGCTGAATGGCGTATTGTCTGCTTTGCCTTCGTAATCTTGATAATACTGGTGCGTCGCACACCTAGGGCCGGTCCAAGGCAGCGACGCCAAGGAACAGATTGCCGATGCCGCCGAAGCGCAGGCCTAACCTGCCACTGATTTCGAAGAGGACAAACCGGAGCGTCGACACAGCCGCAAACCGCTGCCCGACCATCTGGAACGAAACGACGAGATCCTGTCGCCTGGCGAGGAATGTCACCACTGCGGTGGAACCCTGAAGACGCTCGGGGAGGATGTGACCGAGGAACTGGAATATGTCCCCGGACGCTTCGTCGTGAACCGGATCGTCCGTCCGCGCATGGCCTGCTCCTGCTGTGAAGCGATTGTCCAATCACCGCTGCCGTCTCGCCCGATTGATCGTGGCCGTCCCGGTCCGGGATTGCTGGCGCATGTCCTTGTCAGCAAGTATTCGGACCATCTCCCGCTCTACCGTCAGTCACAGATATTTGCCCGTGAGGGGATCGACCTGGATGGCGGTGTCATGTGTGGACGTATATGGACCCCGCCTGATTGCAACGGTTTGGCTGGTTCCGGGTCGGGCGTCACGATTGCTGACGTATATCCGGCTTTCTGAAGCGGCCCGATACATCGTCGCCGCAAGCCCCGATGGGTTTCCGCGTGCTTCGTCCTCAATGGCTCCGAGGCATCGGCATGTGCCGAGCCAGTCCACACATCAGGCTCACGAAGCGACGGGTCATGACCCTTTCTCCATCTCCTGCCAGTTCGCTGCAATGTCTGGGGGCGAGCCCTCCCTTTTTCTGCTTCCTCGCCGGTGTGATCAGGTTGCGGATGCGGCCTGAGCCGGCCGGTAGTCGTCGCCTCGCGACAGGATGGACCAGACGATCCTGGCGTTCTTGTTGGCGAGCGCGACGGCCACGACGTTCGGATGTCGACGCTCGCGCATCCGGCCTATCCATTGGCTTTGCGCGTCCTGTTTGCCGCCAGCCTTGCCGAGAACGGCCCGGGCGCCGTGTATCATCAGCGTCCGGATGTATCGGTCGCCGCGCTTGGATATCCCCAACAGTCGCGCCTTACCGCCACTCGATCGCTGCCTCGGGACGAGCCCGAGCCAGGCGGCGAACTCGCGACCGTTCTTGAAGCAGGTCCGGTCTCCCACGGCCGCGACCAGCGCGGTGGCTGTGACCGGGCCGATGCCCTTGATCTTGCCGATGCGCCGACACATCTCGTCATTTCGGAAGATATGTCTGAGCCGCCGGTTGTAGGATGAGATGCGTCGGTCGAGTTCGGCGAGCTCCTCGCGCGCATCGCGGACGAGTTCCAGGATCAGCTCGCTCAGACCAGCCTCATCGCCATTCACGATCTTCGAGAGAGCACTCCTCAAGCGGGAGATGTCGCGCGCGATCGCGATGCCATGCTCGGCCAGTAGCCCGCGGATCTGGTTCACCAGTCGCGTTCGGTCGGAGACGAGGCGCTGACGAACGCGATGCACCGCCTGCAGCGCAAGCTGCGCGGACGACTTCGGCGGAACGAACCGCATTGAGGGCCGTCCGACAGCCTCGCAGATCGCCTCGGCGTCGTTGCGGTCGCTTTTGTTCGACTTCACGTAGGGCGTCACGAACTGCGGCGAGATCAGACGGACTTCATGCCCGAGATCGGACAGAACCTTCGCCCAGTAATGGGCGCCACTGCACGCCTCCATGCCGACGACACAGGTCGGCAGCTCGGCGAAGAACGAAGCGACAGCGTCCCGTCGCAATGTCTTGCGGAGAACGACCTTCTCCTCCGCGTCTACCCCGTGAACCTCGAAGACGTATTTCGCCAGGTCCAAGCCAATTCGAACGATCTGCACAGCGCACCTCCTCTTTCTCCACTGTTGCGTTCGAAGGCTCTCCCCGCCGGGGCGGCGGGGTCCATACCATTGGCTCCGTTTTCGCAAGCGCTGATTTGAGCTGATGGCGATCTTCGCGGGTTGCGGTCATGTGTCCGGCCTGTTCGCGCGGTGCCATTGACCGCTGGCCTTGATGAAGTCCGCGTGCCGGGTTCCTATCAGAAGGGCGAGCTTTGAAGCCCAGACACCGCCTCGGGGTGTCCTGGCAGCGGTTCCGTTCGATCATCATCACTCACGTCTGCCCTTGCGTTCTTTCGCGGCGACGTCCCTGTCGCCACGCATGTTCTTCGTCCGTTCAACTGACAGGTAGGGCCGTGTAGGTCTC
>NZ_SELO01000078.1 GCF_004146235.1 Tropicimonas sp. IMCC6043
CCCGCGACCCTGCACCCGATGGGTGAGCCATCCAACACCACCTTCACGCCGCCCAACTCTCTGAAGAATAACAGAAATGCGGCCATCAGCGCAGCAAAATCGTCGGATCACTTGGGAAATTGGGGCTCAATCCATCGGTTCGGCCCGGTATGTGCGGACGAGTTTCCGGGTCTTCTCGTTCCGTTTCTCGGTCACGGTCAAGCAGAACTGGTCGGTAACCACGTCCTCGAACACGCTCATCTTCCGGGTCAGGGATCCGTTGTTGAGCGTCTCCAACTCCTCCACCGCGGTTTTTCCGTCTTCTCCTTCAATCCCCAGAACGGCGGCCAGTTCTTCCGGGAACTGGTCCCTCAGCTCGCCTATGAAATACGCGTCCTGCAGCCCCTTCATCATCCGCTCGCAGAGGGCATTGATCTCGTCGTTCCGGGTGCCTTCGCCCTCTGCAGAATCCATCCATTGGTCGAAGATCGGATCTTTGCATCCGTTTATCCTGGCCGCGGCGGTGACGGGCTTTCCGACTATATCCATCCAGAGCGGGAACCGCCCGGTGGGAAGGTCGCAGCCATCGCGCGGCACCTGCTTCAGGAGGCATTCCAGCGCTCCAAGGATCCTGCCGCGGTGGCTGTAGGTCCATGACCGGATGTCCTTGGAATACGTCCGCAGGGCCGGGGCATCGGTCTTGGGTGCTAGCCTGACTGTCAGCGCACGGTTGGGCATGTCCCCGCCCGGGCTGATGTTATTGCCGGTGATGGCGATGATCGCGAGGGTAGACGTAGTCGCGCTCTTTGAGAGGCCCAGGATCCGGTCGGTATACTCGTCCGACGTTGCGTAGGCCTCGAGCGCCGTCGACCGGATCGGCACTCCGCGCGGCGCGTTGTCGAAAAGTACGCCCGACACGTTGCTCATCGCAATGGCGAAGAGCGACTTCTTCAGTTCCTCCTGATTCCGGAACTCGGAAGGGCTGACGGGCAGCGTGTGCCCGGTGATGGCGAGGTAAATCGCCTGCGCCAAGGCCGTTTTCCCGCTCGAACTCAGCGCCGCCACGAAGAGGAAGATCGGGTTTCCGCCTGCCTCCGACAGCACCGTCCGGCGGCAGAGAAGCGAGGCTGCGTAGCAAATCGCCCGCCAGAAATCGCCTTCGGTCTTGAAGTCGAACTCACCGAGCCAGTCGATTCGCAGGAAGCGATAGGCGGCATGTGGATCGTTAAACTTTTCGATCTCGATCTGTTCCCCTGGGGCGAAATAAATCGATAAGTCAGGATCGTAGATGTTCTCCTGGCTCAGTAGGTTTCCGTCGATACCTATTACCGGGTAATCGACGACCGCCTTTAGCGGTGGCAGGCCCTTTCCCTTGAGCCCGAGGATCTTGTTCGCAAACGCGGTGGTCGGCGGCTTGGGCCGGGGGCCGTCCCGCGTGACGATGTAAAAGGTGAACAGCCTGCACAGGCGCACGCACAGGAGGTCGCTGTCGCAGATTACGGGCGCTGTGAAGTGAACCTTCTCCGTCGAGATTGTCCCGTCTTCCTTGTTCACGAGCAGCTTGGGCGGAGCTTCGTAGCGCTCGATGCATGCGACGCCGTTGGCGTAGCGATAGAACATGCCGCTTGCCGCCATTGTCGGGATCATCTGTCGGATCAGCATCTCCAGGTCGGGGGTCCCGAGGTCGATATCGACGCGCTGTTCACCTTGCCCGCTGACGATCTGGAGGAGGTCGCGTATGTCTTCCCGGCGTGGATTCTCGTCGCCGTCGTTGCGAGGTTCGTCCACCATTATTCCGCCTCGCGAAGGTTGGCGATGATTTCGTCCATTGCGGCGATGTCCTCTGCGCGGATATCGTTGACGCTCTCGGAGCCGGTCATTTCGTCCCTAGCCTGATCGACGGAGGCCGAGGCACGCACCGCGCAGCGCATGGCTGCGCGCTCGCCCCCGCGGGCAAGGAAGCGCGCCTGTCCATGCTCGTAGAGATTCAGCAGGACGTAGGCGATTTCGTCGGTCCCGAAGCCGAAGGCAGCGAGGTGCCATGACAGGGACATGTCGTGCGCCGAGCGGGTCTGGTCCTGCATTCCCAAGGAGACACCGCGCCAGCGGGCGTTGATCCGCCAGTTGGTTTCAACGAGGTGAAGCAGCCGTTCGTTTACTTCGGTCTCGTTTCCGGGCGGGGTGTATTCGCCGACGGGTACGTCTTTCACGTTCGAACTACCCGCATGCACGATCTCGCAGACCCGCGTGGAGAGCGTCAGTGGCTCCTTGTCCGCGACCACCTCGTACATGTCGCCGAAGGCGATCCAACCACCGGCTCCGCGGCTATCCAGATCTTGGACGATCTTCTGACGCCCGCCCAGATCGTGCCATCCGGCGGGCAGCCGGTAGAGAATGTGGTAGCCGCCAGACGGTGTCCGGTGAGCCCGCGTCTCCTTGTAGTTGGGAACGTACTGCCTGATCCACTCGGTGGCCGGAGATCCCTCTGTGGCGTCGTCAACGTCGAGGGCGTACCAGCCCTTTCCCATGCGGAGACCGACGGCGTTGCATCCGCCCTCCCAGTCGTGGGCGTCGATGTAAAGGCTGGCATCCATGTGTCCGTGCAGGGTCAGCGGGAACTTCTGCCACTTGTTGCCGATCTTCTGCACCCTCACCGGGAAGACGGGGATGCCCATAGTGGTGAACTGGCGGGCATGGTCGATGGGCTTCATCCGTCCCTCCAACAGGTCACAGAGCGCACCAGATCCAGCACAGGGTTCCGAGATCGGATCGCGCGGGTCGAGGTAGCGAACGAGCTGCTCGACCGGCTCAGGCGGCGTATCGACGAGATTCTTCGAAGAACCTGTCAAACGGATGGAGCCGCGCTTGGTCATTCCGCTGCCTCCATCGAAATGGAAGGATGACCAGCATTCGCCTCGAAGACTGCCTGCGAAAACCCACGCGGCGTGAGGTTCCGGATCTCCTTGGTCTCCGCCGACTTGCCGCCGAGCTTCATGAAATGGCGGGAGCCACGCACGATCTTGCCGGTCTTCGTTGGTGGGTTCTCGAGGATTTCAGGCTCGACCGGTTTGCGTTCGGGGAAGATGAAATCTCCTTCAGTCCAGGCTCCGGTCTTCTTGGTGTAGGCTTCCCTCGGCGCGGTGTATTTTGGCCATTTCGGGTGCTCGTCACCCTCCGGCAGGTAGCCACCGAACTCGTAGGGATGCCAGATTACATCGTATTTGCGCCAAAGGCGGCTCAGCCCGCTGATCAGGTTTTCGACCATCCAGGGCACGCCGAGTTCCTCTCCGAGACAGGCAACCTCGGTTGCGCGGGCGGCGGCACGTTCCTGGAAATCAGCACCCAGTTCGCGACGCTTGACCTCGAAGTGCCGTGCGCTACTGACGGCAAGATCATCGCGGGGTGGCCATGCAAAGAGCATCGCGACCGACGCTCCGGCTACGTCGTTGCGGACGCGCGGCCAGCCACTGGCGCCGGCGTTCAGATCGGCATGTATGAAGCGGATCTCTCCCGCGCCGACCTTTTCGATTCGTCCTTCAGCGGGGTGCAGGATGTCATAGCAGAGGCAGATGTAACCGGCTTCCGCCCAGGGCCGGACTGCGTAACCGGAGTGGTCGAAGAGGGAGACCACATGGCGGCCGCGCCGGGGGGACTCAGAAAACAGCATGAGTCAATTCCTTCTCGGGCAGGCCGAGGTCATGTCGGCCTGTTGTTGGAGTTCGATCCTGGGAGTTGGTCTTCGTCAGGCAGCCCGGGTTCGGACGGCCTTCAGGACAGCATCAACGGGCCAGACGTTCTGGCCGCCGATCAGTTTCGGCTTCACTGGGAGGATCTCCACAAAGCGGCTGCCGACAGTAGCGCCGTACTCGTGCTCGATGATGGACTGGATGGTGAGCCGGTTTGCTCGTTTGGGCAAAGGCTGCCCGGGTTTCCAGGTGGACTGGAGCCGCGCGGTCATGGCGCGTCCTCCGGCGTCATTGCTACCAATGCGTCATCGCCGACATATCTTTTCTGGCCGTTAGGAAGGATGACGACTCTTGGTCCAACGCTCAGTTCTCGCCACGCTCTCAGGTCATCAACTGTAACATCGAAGATCTCGGCGAGGCGTTCCTCTCTGACGAGATGACCAGCTAAGCGGGGGGCTCCAAAGATTGCGTGCATGTTTCGCTCCACGGTGATTCCTTTTCTGATCACCAGTAGAGCGGGGCACGACCGTCCGGTTCGACGGGTCAGACCGGACGGTCAAGCATTCTTAAGTACATGCAGGATCGCTTCTCGCTTGGTGCCGTTCCACTGCAATGCTTTCACGTCGTGCCGCAACCTGTCGGCGACAGAACGAACGGACAACCGGTACAGGCGGTTCTCCGGGACCGCGCTGTCCTTGCTCGCGTTGATCCACTTCCTCAGTTCGTCTCGGCTGCAGCCGACAACTTCAGTTGCAAATTTGCGAGCACCGGCTTCACCGGCCGCATCCATTATCTCGACAATGCCGATAGCGATGCCACGGCGTCGGACTTCCTCGTTCGACATGGCATTCGAGCCAAAGTATTGCTTGTGCTGTTTGTCCGCGAGCTTGTTGAAAATCTGGTGGAGACGCGGCGCTGGAGTGCCCTGGCGGTCGAGGTAGTCGAGCACACACCAGAGGTCCGCAACCTCGGCGGCGGTTACGACCACCTTGTTCAGCTCAATATCAACGGCGGGCAAGCCATCGTTCTCTATGAACGACTTCTTTAAGGTCTGGATATCGGTGATCTTCCTGCTCACAACCGCATCTCCACGACGTTGTTCGGTGTCTTCGTTTCCCGCGGCCAGCGACCATGCTCGACGGCGTAAGCAACGAGGCGTTCCCAGGCTGACATGACCTCGCATTTCTGCGCCCACCTGCCGCTTTGCTGGTAAGCGGCGATGACGCCGCCGCGCGAGGCAGCTTGCCGGTGGTTCAGAAGACCGTCGACCAGATCAACGTCACCGACCCCATGCTCGGCAAGTTCACTGACGAACAACTTCCGGAGGGCATGGAAGTGGAAGACGCTGACGCCTGACGTCTTCCTGATCTGTGCGACGACAGCCTTTCGGGCTGAGAACGGGCCGGTCCGAGCCAGTTGAAAGACGCGCTCCTCATTGTCCGACACGAAGATATCTCTATGGTCAATTGGAAGCGGGATGCGGAAGGCATCGCCGTTCTTGGTGCGCATGCCGGGCAGTTCGATGGCTTCACCGGAAACTTCGCTCGGCGATAGTTCGGCCATTTCCGAGAGGCGGAGTGGCACGAGCATCAAGGCCTTCAGAAATCTTCCGCGTGTGCCGCCGATCTCTTCGGCCGCGTGCCACAGCGCCTCAACCTCGGAGGCAGATGGTTTCCATGTCCTGGGCGCGGGCGGCTTGGGCGTCTTGACACCCATGGCGGGGTTCACCTCGACGAGGTCCCGTTCGACGGCGAAGGCAAACAATCGATGGATCGCGCCATGCCTGTGCCGGGCCGTAGCGGGCTTGGTACGATGCTGGTCAACGACGTTTGCGACCATGGCCTTCGTGACCTCGCCAAGCGCGAGAGGCGGGCCTGCCACCGACTGCAGTTCGGCGACAGCCCGGTTTACTTGCATCCGCTCGCTGCTAAGGCTGGAGGGCCGCAATTCGGTTGACCTGTTCTCGAGGTAGCGTCGTGCTGCTTCCGACAGTGACAAGGCCCGCGAGGCCTCAATGGCCGCCTGGCGTTCCGCATCCTCCTGTTCGGCCAGTGGATTGCGCCCCTCCGCCACGACGGCTTTCAGTCTGCGCACCTCGGCTCTGGCCTCATCAACTGGCATCAACTCAGGACGGCCAATGTTGACCCATTTCTGGGGGTGCCGTTTGCCATCGGCCGTCGTGCCCCGCTGCCTGTAGGCATAGGTCCATCGGCTGGTGCCGGTCGGACCGGCGATCAGCACAAGGCCCGTCTCGGGCATGTCGCGACGTCCGGATCCGTCAACATCCCGCAGGTTCACGCGCTTGCCGCTCTGCCGTGCCTTGGCGATGGCGGTATCAATGTCTTTCCGCGTGATGGCTCCCATCGTGTCTCCTCTGATGTCTGATGGCATTGGATTTAGCGCATCTCGTCGAACGAGACGTGAGGCGAGACAAATGTGGCCCATTTGTGTGCAGAGTGCAACACTGTCGTGAAGGGTTCTGAGATGTGAAGAAGTCTTAATATATTGAGAAAATGAACTTATGTTAGCGAACGTTTTGGTAGATCAAAGCTTTGTGGTGAATTTGACCCGCAGACTACGAATCAAGGGGTCGGGGGTTCGAATCCTCCCCAGCGCGCCATTAAATATCGCTATACATCTGAAAAATAATTAAAATCAGATGGCGAAATGTTGTCGTTCCCCCAATAATTTCCCCTTCTAAAGCTGGAGCCCACCGGAAAACCTCGGAATGGACGGCCAACCGATATGGTCGTTTCGACGCTGTGACCAACCGTTCAGCGCCGGAACCTCTGCGTATCTAAAGTAGAGCAAGATAGACGGCGAGACGATCGTTTCCCCCGGGCGTCCTCGCCTCCATGAAACCTGCGCCGTCGTTTTCAAGTGTCCGCTGCAGAATGGCGGGGCGTGCCGTGCCGCGCGCAAGGTTAGTCGCGCCGTGTATTTCGCCAGCGCTCCCAGCGCCGCCGTTGCGCCTCGCGGATGCGCTCGATTCCCTCGGATGTCCTCGCCCCGGTAGACATGCCCCCATGAAACCTGCAACGCCGCTTGCCCGGTTCCGACAATGCGCGGCAGGGCGTGCCCCTGCGCGTTTTCGCCCCACAGCGAACTCGTCGCCTGACCGCCTTCTCGGATTCGGCATTCTTTCGCTTCTCGTCCTGGGATCTGCTGAGGGCTGTGAGGGAAGGTGCCTCGGATTTCAGTCTATCACCCCACCCCGTGCGCGCGCGATACTGGTGCAGAAAATACGGCAGGTCGAGAATGCAGGCCATTCGCTTGACGGCCCATGACCTGCGGTCCACCTCGACCTTGCACTCCCAATAGGACACCGCATGTCGCCCGATGCCAACGCGCCGGGCAAGCGCGGTCTGCGACAGGCCGGCGGCCTTGCGTATTTCGGCAAGTTCCTTGCCGGTCATCTCGCACTCCATGATTGCCGCCGCCATCGCGCCGCCCTCTTACGGCATCCTTCGCAGCAATACTGTGCATCCACGTGCCGCCAATCCGGCAAAGCATCACCGCACCGGCGACACGCCCAGTCGCCACGAGCGAGACGGCGCAGCATCGCAATGGCGCGCTTGCGACGGTTTCCGTTGTTCCCTGTCCAGCAATAGGCTTGGTACGTGACGGTCGGACGGTCTGCATCCTCGTCTATCCAGAGGGCCTCGGGGTCAGGTCCGGGCATCGGCATTCCCTTTTTCGGCACCCATAGACGGGTCAAGTCACTTGAAAGGCTATCGGTTGAGAATATACCTGCCATAGAACAAATGGGGAACAATAACCATCATGTCCCGACGCAGACAACGCGGCAGCGTGGATGACCTGCTGCCCGACGACATTGTGCCCTCGGCGAGAGATGTCTGGCGCGACCGGCTGGAACTCTCGAAACTGGATGGCGGGCCGTGGATGCTCAGGACGGCCGCAGACGGGCTGGGCATCGACCAAGAAGAGGTGGACAAGCTGCTTAGAGCGAAGAATTGAAATCGCGCGCGACGGCTTCAACCCACAAGGCCGCTTCCTGCGAAAAGCTGCCGCTCGCAATATCTCCGCGAATGTCTGGAGTGCAGACCTAGCCGCCGTAGGTTCGGGTGGTGGTGTTTCGCTTACTGGCGGGGTGCTGGATTTTCAGTCGGGTTCAGCACGGGATGCGTCTCTTCGGCGAGCCAGAATAACAACCCGCCGGAAACAAACATCGAGATCGAGACAAACCAGAATACCGCCTCCGATGCTCCGACAAGGCTAGCCGCGAGGCCAAGTCCGAGCGCACCGATTGCATACCCCAGGTCGCGCCAAAAGCGGTAGATGCCGATGGCAGAACCGCGCCAGGCGGGCGGCGTGATGTCGGCCACCGCCGCCGAAAGGTTCGGATAGAGAAGCGCCATACCAAAGCCCGCCACCCCGGATGAGATCGACCACCAGAGCGGACCCGATCCCAGCACCACCATCGCCACGCCTGCACCGCAGATCCACATGCCGAGTACATTTGGCCAGAAGCGACCCACGTGGTCCGAAAGTCTTCCAGTGACGAGTTGCGCACCTCCCCAAACGAAACCGTAGACCCCGACGATCCAACCGACCTCGGTCAGGCTGGCACCGTGGCTCACGAGAAAGACCGGAAAGAGCGCCCATACCAGCGCATCGACGAACTTCTCGACGAGTCCCGCTTGGGAGATCGCGAATAAGCGCCGGTCACGCCAGCTCATCAATGCAAACACCTCACCTGTGCCGGGATGCTCGGAAACACCATCAGGGTAGCGTGGCAGCGATGTTGGGGGCGTCGCCTTGTGTGCGGCTGTCTCGGCTTGGGCCCAAGGAAGTGTGTCCTTGACCCAGACCACCGAAAGAACCAGTGCCAACAGCACCACGACCATTCCGAAGACGAGCAGTCCCGTCCGCGCCCCCAACCATTCAGCGGCATATGCGGTAAGTACCCCTGCGATTGCCACTCCGACGTAGCCAGAGAATTCGTTCAGCCCCATTGTGAGCCCGCGTTCCTCGGCCTTCGTGATGTCGAGCTTCGCGGTTTGCGTCATCGACCAGCAAAGGCCCTGATTGACACCGAGAAGCACGGTGGCGGCGACGATCCAGTCCCAACCGGGCGCGTACCAGATCATCACCGGAATCGGCAGTGCAACCATCCAGCCCGAGAAAAGCACGCGCTTGCGCCCAATCCGCTCGGACCAGCGACCGGCGGCGAAGTTCATCACCGCCTTCACCACGCCGAAGGCCACAACAAAGGAGGCCAAGAGCAGGAACGAACCACGCTCGAGCCCAAACTCGCTTTCGGCCATCGCTGAAACCACTGTCCGGGTCATGCCGATGGCAAATCCAACCAGCATTACTTGGATGAGTTGATGGGCGACCTGGCCCATGTTCTCGCGCAAGCCGTGCTGGATGTTGTCACTGGCCACTGGGCAGGTACCTTCCGAAACAGCGTCGCTCCGGCAGACGGCGATTTGCTACCGCTCGCTCACCCTGAAAAGCATCGGTCTGATCGTGCAAGAATAACTGATCTCTGCCGCTTTTGTCCGAACTTTCCTATGGAGGCAGCAACGTCGGCTTCGGGCACTGGAGCCGTCGACCGATTGACTCAGATGTCCGCAAGGTCGGCAAAGCAGCCGGTGGCGGCATCGATCATAGGCGCCTTGGACGGAGAGCTGGACAGCCTTGGCCTGTCATCGGCAATACCCTGCGCGCTGCAGGCGTGAGCGGGCCGCCGGGGTCTCCAAGCCGGAATACCGGCCGCCGGAGAAACGCGGGCACTCGAGGGCATGACCAGCGGCAATAACGGCAGCCCCAACGTCCACGCCATCGGCGTAGCATATTCTGACTTTTCGTCCATGAGTTACGTCACCGTTCCATTTGCAGGTGACGTCCTTGTCGCGCATCCAATTCACCAGCCACCGCTTCGCGTCATGCCCGGGGCGGGTTCCAAGCTCTGGCGCTTCGACACCATTCAGCCGCCAACGGGAACCTGAAACGTCAATGGTGAGGAGGGCCGACTAGACGAAAACGTTGAGGGTAAGATGATCGAGCGGGCCGCTGAAATCTTCCAACGGCACAAGCTCCCGATCAAAGCCGCTTAAGCGTCTTCAGATCGACCGTGCCCTTATTTCCGAAGAGCGTCGGCGTGAAATTCATGTCTGAATATTTCCTCTCGGAGAACTTTGCCACGCCGATATAGGCACCGGAAGACAAACCCTGCCGGCCAGCATTCGGATGCGTCCAATTCACCAACATTAGCTCCCCGTCGATGAAGGCATAGTTGTAGCGGTAGCGCTCGGCGCTGAAAAGCTTGGCGAACGTGCCCGGTACGTAGATCCCTGAAGCCCCCCGAGCCTCGAGCGTCTCAAGCCGCGCCTTTAGCCTGCCAATTGCAGCGCTGCGCGCTGCGTCGCGTTGTGCGTCCTCTCTCGCGAGCGCCTCTTTCACCACATCTGACGGGTTGAAGCGGGTGTGAACTTCGCTGAAGCTTTCATGCTCATGGCCACAACCCGGACAGGCTGCTTTCCAGTTTCCGATCTGCGCATTGCAATTGGCGCACCACATCGACTCAGGCGCCGGCCGACTTCCACTACTGCCTCGACGCATTGCCACACCCTCCCCACACTTCACCCGACATTTCCCATTTGGCCGGCGTCAGATGAGCCTACGGGCACCTGACACGGTCTTCCAAGCATTTTCTGCCTCGGTTGGTTGTGGGATGTTCGGAGCCGGGCACGAAGAGTGGCCAAGCGGGTTGCGGCGGACGTGCTTGGTACCGTTTCGCCGGTTTTCGGACGCACTTGTCCGTTCGCCCTGAGAGTGCCCTGCGGTGCTCGCAGCGTGTTGATGAGGCAGAGGATGCCGGCGAACACCTCGCGTGGAAGTGCTGCCTCGGCCATCTGGAAGATGGCGTGGCGACCGTGACGCTCGAGGCGAGCACCGGTCTTGATCAGCAGGCAATGCCGTCCGTGAGGCGTCGTCATCCTGCGGCGGTGTCGAAACAGAAAACCTGCCTGCCTATGGCTAGGTCGTGTTGACAAAAGGGATTCACACTCGGCAGTAGGCGTGATTCAAGCTGGTATCTGCGATGGAGACCAGCTTGGCACGAAACCTGATGTCGGAATGAGGCGGGTCAGAAAACGGTCCGGGGG
>NZ_SELO01000079.1 GCF_004146235.1 Tropicimonas sp. IMCC6043
CTCGCGGACCAAGGCGCCCCGGCAACCGCCAGCTACATAGGGAGCGCGTCTGCCGGGGCGCCGATCACGCTGGAACTGGCCGGATTTTGTGCTGCCCTCTGGCAGGAAATCGCACCGCCGTTGACACAAGGACATGCGACATGCCGACGAGCCACCCCCAACAGAACGACCGCTTCCAGCGGCGCCCAATGGTTGAGCAGATGACCGGCCTCTCCCGGTCCTCCATCTACGCCAAGATGGACCCGCGCAGCCCGCACCATGACCCTGATTTCCCGAAGCCGGTTCGGCTCGGCAAGCGCGCGGTCGCGTGGCGCGAAAGCGACATTCTCGCCTGGATGAACGGCCGTCAAAGCACGGGTGTTTAGGTGGCCGTCCTGAATCCGTTGCTCCAGGTCTCTCCGTTCGCCAGCGATGGCGGCGAACTGATTGGCCGCGACCCGCGCGAGATCCCGGCCGTTAACTGGATCGGTCACCCCCTGCTGATCGGCCTCAAGGCCATCCGGTCGAAATGCCTCGATTGCGCCATGGACGCGAAAGAGGTGCGCAAATGCTCCCGGACCGATTGCCCGCTCTGGCCTCTGCGCATGGGCACTGTGCCGAAAGGGTTCAATCTGGCGCGTCAGGGCGCCGGAATTTCCGGACCCGCCTGCACAAGTGTCGCCACACCCGACGCTGTCGAGGCTGACGAAAATCCCGCCTGTGCGGCCGTAAACGATGGGGAGCGCGCGATATGACGGACGCTTCTTCCATCACCCGCACACTCGGCGGCAATTGGCATGGCCGCTACGGCACCGCGCCTTGCCCCGTCTGCCAGCCGGAAGGCCGGAAGGACCAGGATGCCCTGACGCTTGCCGATGGCGGCAACGGGCGGCTGCTGGCCCATTGCAAGAAGTCCGGCTGCGCCTTCGCGGACATCCTGGCCGCCGCGGGCATCGTCCCCGGCAGCTATGCACGCCCGGACCCGGCTGTCATCGCGCAGCGCGAGGCTGAGCAGCGGGCCGAGGCCGAGAAACGCCGGCGGCAGGCCCTCGCCCTGTGGCGGGAGGCCCGGCCCATCGGCGGCACGGTCGCGGAGCGCTACCTGCGGGGCCGCGGCATCACCTGCGACCTGCCCGAGACCTTGCGCTTCCATCCGGCCTGCTGGCACGCCAGCGCCCGGATGTTGCCGGCGATGATTGCACGCGTCGATGGCGCTGACAGGTTCGCAGTCCATCGCACCTACCTGCGCGCCGATGGCGGCGGCAAGGCCGGTGTGTCGCCCGACAAGGCCATGCTCGGCAGCGTCAAGGGAGGCGCCGTGCGGTTTGCCGAGGGCGCCGGTCCACTGGTTGTCGCCGAGGGCATCGAGACCGCGCTCAGCCTGCGCTGCGGCCTGTTGCCGGCGGCGGGACCGGTCTGGGCGGCGTTGAGCGCCAGCGGGATGGCGGCGCTTCGGCTGCCAGACACTGCGGGCGCCCTCGTTGTCGCGGTCGATGGAGAGGATGCAGGCCGGATGGCCGGCCGGAGGGTTGCCAGGCGCGCCACTGCCGCGGGATGGAGTGTTCACATCGCCGATCCAGGTGACGGCCTCGACTTCAACGACCTCCTGCAAGAGGAGGCGGCGTGATGGCTTTAGCGATCAGACCCTTCGAGATGACCGCGGAGGAGGCAAGCCAGGCGGAAGCGGACTCTGCGAACCCGCCTCCGCGCGGCTTCAGTCTCCGGCCCGATGGCATCCATTACGAAGTGGAGAAGGACGGCGAGAGTGAATGGCGCTGGCTCTGCTCGCCCATCCGCGTGCTGGCCCTGCCACGTGGCGCTGATGGCAAGGGCTGGGGACGGCTGGTCGAGATTGTCGATCCGGATGGCAATCGGCACCGCTGGGCGATGCCGGCAGAACTCTTCGCCGGCGACGGCACCGAACTCAGGCGGGAATGCATGAGGCTCGGTCTCCGTCTCAGCACCTCGCGAAATGCCCGCGCGGTCTTCTCGGATCTGCTTCAGACCTGGACACCGGAGGTCCGCGCGACCACCGCCGAGCGGCTGGGGTGGGCAGACGAGACCTGCTCCGCCTTCGTGCTCGGGTCCGGCCGCGTGATCGGAGATGACAACGTCGTCTTTCAGTCCGAACATGCGCCCGGAGCGGCGGCCGAGATGCGGTGCTCCGGGACACTGGAACAATGGCGGGATAGCGTGGGCGCAGCCTGCACTGGCAATCCCCTGATGATTGTCGCCGTCTCGCTGGCCTTCGCCGGGGCTCTGCTGGAACCGCTGCAGACCGAAGGTGGCGGTCTGCATCTGCGCGGAGCATCCTCACGCGGCAAGTCCACCATCCTGCGAGCGGCGGTTTCGGTCTGGGGCTCCCCGAGGTTCCTTCAGTCCTGGCGGGCGACATCGAACGGGTTGGAAGGCACGGCCGCGGCCTGCAATGGAAGCCTGATCGCGCTGGACGAGATGGGCGAGATCTCGGCACGCGAGGCCGGAGCCACCGCCTACATGCTGGCGAACGGCCAGGGCAAGGCACGTGCAACGCGGGCGGGAACAGCCCGACCGGCGGCCCGGTGGCGCACCGCCATCCTGTCGAGTGGTGAAATCCGGCTGGCCGACAAGCTGGCGGAGGCAGGGCAGCGCGTGCGTGCCGGACAGGAGGTTCGGCTGCTGGACATCCAGGCGGACGGCCGGCTCTACGGCGCCTTTGACATCCTGCACGACCACGCCGATGCGGCCGCCTTCTCGGAAGCGGTGACCCGCATGGCGGCGGCGGCCTATGGCACGGCCGGACCGGCATTCGTCGAACGTCTTGTCGTCGACATGGAGGAAGCCACCCGGCAGAGCCGCGCTTTTGCCTCGGGGTTCAAGGATCATGCCATGCAACGGTTCGATCTTGTCTCCGAGGGCCAGACCAGCCGTGCGCTTGCCCGGCTCGGCCTGATCGCGGCGGCGGGCGAACTCGCCACTGCCTGGGGCATCAGCGGCTGGCCAGCGGGATCGGCACGTGACGCGGCCCTCGACGTATTCGGGCTCTGGCTTGCTGGCCGCGGTGGTGCGGGACCTACGGAGGCGCGCGAGGCGTTGCAGCGCCTGCGTGCGTTCATCTCGGCCCATGGGATATCGCGGTTCGAAGATCTCGATGAAGAAGATGCGCGGCCCGTTCTCAACCGCGCGGGCTGGCGCTCCGGCACGACCTACTACATCAGCGCCGATGCCTGGCGCGACATCCATTCCGGTGCCGACACCGTTGATGCCGCGCGCCACGTGCGGGATGCCGGCTACCTCGCCCCGGGCGATGGCAACAACCTTGCCCAGCGAGCACCGCGATCGGTGCCAAACCGACCCCGCGTCTACGTGGTCAGCGGCGAGATCCTGGGAGCGGGAGATGACTGAGCAGGCTCAATTCCGCTCGGACCGGTCGGACCACTCGGACCGCTTTGACATCGTTCGTCTAATCCGGTCCGACCCCGCCCCCATGCGCTCGGACCAGTCGGACCGCGGTCCGAGCGGTCTGACCTCCCTTGGAGCCAGTCGGACCGGAATATGCCAATCAGAACAATGCGGTCCGAGTGGTCCGAGCGGTCCGACCGCGGATCAGGACGATGGCGTTGCCCGGACCCCCGAGGCGATCGAGGCCATTTGGGACGCGGCGGCCGAACGCACCCGGAAATCCGAGGGCGAACGTCCGGATCTCGAACGGCAACCGGAAGAACGCCATCCCGGCGTTGCGACTGACAGTCGGCCGCGCACCTGGACAGGCCGCGTCGTCTCGCTCGAAGCCTGGCGGCGGCTGTCGGAGTGGGAGCGCCATGGGCCGAACGGCCGGCTCTGGAATGGGATGACACGGAAATGGGAGACAGTGGAATGACGAAAACCAGGAAACCCAAGGGCAACGAGTCAATTACCGTTGATCCCAATGATCCGGAGGACCGGAAGGGCAAACTCAAGGAATTCGGTGGGTCGCTGTCCGACAACTGGAACAGCATGCTCACTAACCAGGTGGCCGGGTCGCTCTGGATGAGCAACGCGGACGCGGCAGACCGTGACCGATTGGCGAGTTCCATGGTGGCGGGATTGCGCGGGATCGCACCGAGGGACGAGTTGGAGGGCATGATGGCAGCGCAACTCCTCGCCGCCCACAACGCCGCCATGGAGTGCTACCGCCGCGCCATGATCGGCGAGCAGACCTTCGAGGGGCGCAAGGAAAACCTGAACCAGGCGAACAAGCTCTCCCGCACCTGGGCGACGCTGCTCGACGCGCTGAACAAGCATCGCGGCAAGGGGCAGCAGAAGGTTACGGTCGAGCATGTCCACGTCCACGCCGGCGGACAGGCCGTGGTCGGCACCGTCGAACGACCGGGGGGAGGGGATCACAGCAAGATCGAGGAACAACCCCATGCAAAGCAGATTGCCCATGCACCTGAGCCCCCGCTGTGGGGCGAAGACCCGGTCCGGGAGCCCGTGCCGGTCTCCCGCGATGGCGAACGGCCGCTGCCGAATGCACGGGGGAAGATCTCCGGGCGCCCCGATCGGGAATGACAATGCGCGCAAGAATGGCCTCTACGCCGCCGACGCCATCGCCGAGCGGCGGGCTCTGTCTGCTCTTCTCCGCTCGATGCGTTCCCTCATCGAAGAAGTCGACGAGGGTCGGTAGCGACTGAGATCGAAAGAGATGTCCGCTTCCTGCGCAAAGTCGACTTTGGCCTTCTCTTGCTACATCGCACGTGCAGCATCCATTCTAACGTCGGGTACGGCCCCAAGCGGACTTTCGTTGCCAGTCCGACCCACAAGTCCGTCTGCAGTGCCAAGGCCCATTCCTCAGTGGATTGTCTCGGCGACCTGAAGGATTTCCACGGGTGGAAAAAAACCAAGCTTTCGGGCGACATCCATGTTCACGACGTAAGCGTAATCCGTCACCTGAGCGATCGGCAATTCACTCGGCTTTTTCTGGTCACGGAGGATTCGCAGCACCTGTTCTGCCGCCACGCGCCCCACGTCATGCGCCTTTGCGGCAATGGAGACCAGCGCGTGGTTCTCGCGCACGAGTTCCTCGTATGGGCTAAGAACCGGCAGTCCATTTTCGACGGCTGAACTGGTGAAAACCTCCGCGTGAATACGTAGATAGGAACTCGAGCCAAGGTAGATGAAATCGACACCGGCCTCGGCCAACGCCTTCATCCGTTCCGGGATGAGTGCAGGGTCCGGAGCGTCTGGATTGCCGGGATCGATTTCGATGGCGG
Organism: Tropicimonas sp. IMCC6043; assembly: GCF_004146235.1. Classification (GTDB taxonomy): domain Bacteria; phylum Pseudomonadota; class Alphaproteobacteria; order Rhodobacterales; family Rhodobacteraceae; genus Tropicimonas. The sequence continues at coordinate 5,211 of NZ_SELO01000079.1, forward strand.
TAAAATCGTAGCCGAGTTCCTTGGACAGCGCGCGATGCTCTTCGACCTTAATCAGAGAGTTCCGCTCGTTGCCGTTGTAAAGTATCCCCAAATGCCTGAAGTCAGGCTTGATGCTCCGAATCGTGCGAATGTTCACGGCCTCCGGAACCCGGTTGTAGGTGCCTGCGACATGTGACCTTCCGCTGCCTTCGAAGCGCTCGGCGATCCCCGTTCCGAAGGGATCGGCCACATACCAGAAGACCGCGGGAATGCCCTCGATGTGAGTGCCCTTCCCATCATCCGCCTTTCGCCCGACGATACCCAACGTCACACTTGTGCCATAGGTCGCCACAAGGTCGGCTTTCAGGGACCTCGCCTCCTCGATGAACCCTGGAAACTTCGACTTGTCTTGCTCGGAAAGCCGCAGGATCACCTCCGCGTCGAACCCGCTGTTTTCGATCGTTTCGATGAATCCCTGACATGAGTGTTCGCATTCATGTTCCCAAGTGACCACGTAGATCTTTTTTGTCTCGGCGGCGGCCACGGTCGCGATGCAAGCCGTGATCAGCGCCAGAACAGATAAAATGCGCGGCATCTCAAGGGCCTCCCAACCTATGTAGCCGACCAGGAAAGGTCAGAATTGTTCTAGTTTGTTTCGAACGAGTAAAGACCAGCCGCCCTCGACGATCAACAGCAGCGCCGAACCGGCCAACATAAGGAAGCCAATCATCACGGCGAGTGCGGTGTAGCCAAAGGTCGAAGCGAGCAACGCGCCGGTGACGAGGCCGAGAATCGCCGCCAACCGCTCGATCAGTCGAACCGCCGCAAGGCCCGTGCCGCGGCTCTCGGGATGTCCGCTGGACTCGGCGATCCTTATGACCTGCGCATAGAGCGTGGCATCGCTCAGTGCGTAGCCGAAACCGAAAAGCGCGATCACAACGAACATCGCCCAGAAACCGCTCCAGAGCGCAAGCGATGCCAGCGCCAATCCTGAGAGCATCGTGCCAGCGATGAGTAGCGGCGCATAGCCGAAGCGCCGGTCGGCAAATCGCGCGATCGCGGGCCCCGTGATCACGGGCACAAGGTAAAACACCATCATAACCCGTCCGATGTCTGCCAGCCGCGCGCCTGCGGCTTCCAGCATCAGCGGTGTCAGATACCAAACGAAAACTGACATGCCGATGTTCATTGTGGCCGCTGAACCGACGACAAGGGCAACAAATCGCGGGTTAAGAAGAATGGCTTTTCTGCTAGCGGTTCCGCGCCCTGCTTGGCGGCTTTCACCGCGCGTCGGAACACGCCGCGACATCGTCAGCGCGCCGAGAAGGCCAGACAAGAGGACGAGACCGGCGCCGACGAAGAAGGTCGGGCCTTCGCCTATCCGGTCGGCCAGAACTCCGCCCAAGGCCGTGCCAGCAAACGCGCCACCGAGAATGACAAAGAGGTAGCTGCCGATGGCCTGGGCATCTTCGCCCTTCGGCGCCGTGCGGATCGCGTATTCCTGGCACGCGATGGTCGCCGCCGCATAAACAAGCGCCATAGCTCCAAACCAGAAAGCAATCCACAGCGCCGATTGCCCGGCGCCGACCCCGATCATCGCGAGAGCCGTCAGCGGTATGCAGGACAGGAACAGCTTGCGCGGGCCCACCGCCTCCGCAAGCCAGCCGCTGAAGGGAGCAAGAAAGGCGATTGCCGCAAGATAGGCCAACAGCGGGGCGGTCGCGGCAAGGTCCGAGCTCATCCAATCCGGGGCGCCGGCATCTCGAGCATAGAGCGGCAGAAAGGCGCCACTGATCTCGGTCGCAACGGAGAAAATCAGCAGCGGCAAACGGACATCGACGAAATAGGCCTGCGGCAGGCGGGTCAGGTCGACCTGCCGAGACGTACGTTCGGCGAGATCAAGCGCGCGATCAGAGACACGCCGTGCAATTCGCCTTAAACCTCCCGAATCCGGCGCCGGAATGACATGGCGAAAGCTACCGGCGGCTTGCATGTGCAGTAGTGTCAGAATTCGGTCGAGCGGTTTGCCTAGTGCGCCCGCCATGACCGAGATTGTCAATTCGAAGGCCAAGAGGACCGAGATTAGCCCAACGACAAAGACATCGAGCATGACGTCCTGCAGGTGGGTGCGCACCAAGGCGGGATCGACCTCGATCCGGATCTCGCCGACGAGAATGTTTCGGGCCAGGATTGGAAGAGCAAAGACCGATTGCTGTTGCGATCCCACGGGGGTGAAACGTTCCGCGACGGACCTCGAAGTCGGTTCGGGTCGCTCGGCAAGGGCGAGGATGTTTCCATCCGAGGTTGTCAGCGAGATGCGTTGTACATCCTCGAACTCATCCATGATTTCGGTGATGTAGCGATCGACGCCAGAGACGGATTCCAGAGGAATGCCCGCCTCCATTGCGCGTTCAAAACCGTCGCGCATTGTTTCGGCTATAAGCTGTGACCGTCGGTCCAGTTCCGGCTGGATCGCGATGTCGAAAATTCGCAAGGAGCCGAACATCAGCGCAAGGAGCGAGACACAAACGTAGAGCGCAACCCAGAGGATAACTCTACGCGCAGCAACACGCCCAGGTTGATCCATCTGGCTCATGGACTGTTACCCGCCGGTTCCTGTCCCCGCATGGTCGCACGTTTCTGGCGGTAGCGGTCCTCTGACGTTTCAAGGAGTTCGCGAAATTCGGTGGTGTCCAGACCGAGAGCCTTGACGTTGTTTTCCGGCGCAGTCCTTTTCCCCAAGCCACGCCAGAACCCCATTTCGAAGGCGTCGAAACTCTCCAGAAACCCTTCGAATACCCGGACATGTTCCGCGAGGACACGCCGCAATATGAGCCAGCCGATCACGACCGACACCGCCAATACGCCGCCCGCGAGCAGAACGAGAAGTGTGGCCATGGCAAGCACCTGCACTTTCGCCTCGCGTTTTGAGTATTCAACGACTATCGACCCGGCATTGGCGCCGAATGAACTTCGGATAATTGTGCCAATCACGAAGCTTCCACGGGTCTCGACTTGCCACGCCACGCTGCCGTCGTCCGGCCGCCCGGCGAGCAGGGTGTCGAGCGGCAGCGTGCGGTCTGCAGCGACCTGTACGACGTTGTTCTGGGAATCGATCACATAGATGCCGAGAATCGAGTCGTCACTCAGCCGAGCGCGCTCTAGAATGGCGTTTGCATTGCGAACCGTCGATAGAGGCACGCCAATATCCGCGACAGCCTCGAAAGGATCACGGATCTTTTCAATCAGAACGACGAGCCGATCACGGATGAGGCCGGAGAGGATGGCGTTGTATTGCAGTGTAGCGAGACCAACAAATACGGTCAGCGTGACGAGATTGACTGCAATGATGGCGACGAGAACGCGCCAGATTAAAGCCATCGTTCCTCCCCAACGCATCGAATTCGGATCATGGTCACTTCATGGCAACCGTGTCGTATCAGCAGCATCGCGTCAAATGTTCAGTTTTACCCGGGTTGCTTCCCTCGAACGCGCTTCGATGCAGATGCGGGCGAGCAATCAACCGATTTTCTGCGGAACGTTGTAAGGTAATTCGGTGATTTGCCTTTCAGTCGGACATCAGCGCGAGATAATCTCGTGCCATCATCTTGCGGCTTGGGGACGCTGATTCCACATGCTTGAAATCGCCCAATCCCACGAGCCACGTAGCAGAATTCGCAGCCGAGGTTCGAGCGGGGTAGTGGCCAACAATTGGTATATTACGCTGCTGTTGTTCGCCTGCAGAGAAGGTCGGCTTTTTGCCCTTTCTAACCGCCGGTACGTGCGAACGTCCTGAGCCCTCGCGCTTGCAGCGAACGGCGGAAAAGTCGGCAAACCTGCCATTTGTGGCCTCGTTGGGCGAGACCTGGCGCTCCCTTGTCTTACAGGTCGGCTCCCTGCGCTGAGCTGCCGGTCATGACGCGTGAGTATTTCGCGTGTGCAGCATCATGGTCTGAACCGGAAGCCGCTATTCCTACCCGGAGCGGCGATTGGCCGTGAAGAGCCCCAAGCGAAAGTTCGGCACCCTCGCCTGCAAAGGGAAAGTGCCCGCATTTGAAGGCAACACTTACCCGTCAATTGAACGAGAAAAGGTGCTATCCTGCTGTCCGAGATCGTCGGATCATGGAGCTGGGCACATGAAGGACGGACGCACTCACTACGACGTGGTTGTGATCGGCGGGGGATGGGCCGGTATTGGCGTGAGCTACGCTTTGAAGGAAGCTGGCCTCAACCACATTGTGTTCGAGCGGTCGCGGATCTGTGAAACTTGGCGCACCCAAAGATGGTCTGCGTTCCGTATGAACACGCCGAATGTTCTGACGGTGATGCCGGGCGACAGTTACCAGGGAGACGACCCCGAGGGCTTCATGACATGCCAAGAATTCGTGGACATGGTCGAGGGTTTCGCCCGGCGCCATTCGCTTCCGGTCCGCACACGAACCGCGGTTCAGTCGGTTGAACGGCGAAACGGTGGTTTCGTTGTCGCCAGCGACGAAGGAACGATAACGGCTGATAATGTGGTGGCCGCAACCGGCAACCTAAATGTTCCGAGACGCCCTGTCGGAGCGGCTGGTCCTTCGCCGGAGATCAACCAAATGGATGGCTCGGACTATCGCGATACGCGCGCTCTGGCCGAAGGCGCGGTCTTGGTGGTCGGCTGCGGAAACTCCGGCGGCCAGATTGCCGAAGATATCGCGTTGGCTGGCCGGAAGGTATTTCTGTCCACCAGCAGAAATGGCCGGGTTCCCCGCAGATACCGTGGAAAGGACGTCATTCTGTGGCTGGTCGAAAATGGACAAATGGCGCAACCGCGGCCCCATGACGGTGGGCGCCCCCTGCTCGGTGCGACGCACACGATCTCGTTGCAATCTCTCAGCGCATTGGGGATCACGCTTCTGGGGCGTTTCGAGTCCGTGCTGCCGGACGGCACACTGACCTTCACTGACAGCCTTGCCGAGAGTGTGGAATATGGCGATGAAAATGCGCAGAGAGTTCGTGACGGAATAGATGCCTATATTGCAGAAAACGGAATTGACGCACCACCTGGCGCGCCGGATGCCGCCGAAACACTCGCGCCAGAACTGCCTGATCCGCCGATCCTACGACTCGATCCGCAGGCTGAAGGCATTTCGACCGTCATCTGGTCGACGGGATTTATTGGCGACTTCTCCTGGCTGAAAGTTCCGGGTGCACTCGACAATCGAGGACAGCCAATTGAAACGGGCTGCGTTTCGGTGCCTGGTGTATACTTCGCCGGTCTCGACTCCTCGGCGTCGCTGGCCGCCGGCACGATCCACGTCGTAGAGCAGGAGGCATACA
>NZ_SELO01000007.1 GCF_004146235.1 Tropicimonas sp. IMCC6043
GTCCCGCGACCCTGCACCCGATGGGTGAGCCATCCAACACCACCTTCACGCCGCCCAACTCTCTGAAGAATAACAGAAATGCGGCCATCAGCGCAGCAAAATCGTCGGATCACTTGGGAAATTGGGGGTCATAGGGCATCTCGCCGAACCAGACGACGTCGGGGCGCGTCTTTGGCTCGCCGCATTCGGGACAGGGATCGGCCGCGCGCATCTCGCGCGGGGCCTCCCAATGCGCGCCGCAGGCCGCGCAGGTCGCCCCCATCAGCTCGCCATGCATGTGGATCACCCGGGCGTGGCCGGCGCGCTCGTGCAGGTCGTCGATATTCTGCGTTACGAGAATCACCTCGCCCGGCCAGTCGCGTTCGAGCCGGGCGAGTGCCCTGTGGGCGGCGTTGGGGCGCGCGGCCAGCGCATTCGCCCGACGGGCGTTGTAAAACCCGTGCACAAGCGATGGGTTGCGCGCGAAACCCGCGGGGGTGGCGACATTCTCGAGATCGTATTGCGACCAGATCCCGCCCGCGTCCCGGAAGGTTCCTAGCCCGCTCTCGGCAGAGATGCCCGCGCCGGTGAGAATGACGATCTTCTTCATGCCGGTTCCTCTTCGCGCCTCGTTCCGTCCCGGGCGGCGCGCGCCCGTCCCGCTGAACCACCAAAACGGCTCCGGCGGTGAGGTCAAGCCTTGGATGTGTCGCGCCGCGCAGGCTTGACCTCACCGCCGGCGGCGGGCAGTCAGGCGGCATGACCGGATCCGACGCGCCCCGCATTCTCTTCGTCTGCCTCGGCAATATCTGCCGGTCTCCCACGGCGGAGGGAGTGGCGCGGGCGCTCGCGGCGCGCGCCGGAATCGCGGCGGAATTCGACGGCGCGGGTACCGGTGCCTGGCATATCGGCGAGCCGCCAGATCGGCGGATGCAGGCGGAGGCGCGTGCGGCGGGCTACGACATCTCGGGGCTGCGGGCACGCCGTGCGGAGCCGCGGGATTTCACGGAGTTCGACCTGATCCTGGCAATGGACGAGGACAATCTGCGCGCGATGGAGCGGATGCGGCCGCGCGGCAATACCACGCCGGTCGAGATGTTCCTCTCCTACGGAAGCAGCGGGCGGCGGTCTGTGCCCGATCCTTATTACGAGGGCGGGTTCGAGGCAGTGCTCGCGATGATCGAGGACGCAGCCGAAGGCTTGCTCGAGAAGATCGCGTCGGGAGAGATCGGCGCGCGGTGACGCGCGGCCAACTTGTTTCAGAAAGAGCGAGCGGAAACGCCGATCGCGGCACGCAGGACAGCGGTGCCGTTAGTCATGGATATGTAGCCCCGCCCAGAGGTAGACAGGGCCCGCCGTTGCCGCCCTTTTTTCAGCCGCAGATCTTGCCGGCGCTCTGGCCGAAGGCCTTGTAGCGCTTCCAGAATTCCTCATGGGATGCGCGGTCGGATTGGCGGACCTCCTGCGCGCGATGCGGATCCTTGAAGAACTTCGCCGCCATTTTCTGGTCGCGCCGCGTCAGCATCTGATCGGCGACACGCTGGATGCAGCCGCAAAGCGACGGTGCAGCGGTCCGACGGTTGGATTTCATGCAGGCCCGCTCGATGGTCGAGCCGGCTTCAGCGGCGGGGGCGGTGGCGATGCCCATCGGCGCAGCCAGGGCAAACACCAGGACGGTGGTTGTCAGGATCTTCATCTTCACTGCCTCGTTTCTGTGCGTCTCGCCATCTTTCTGCGGTTCGGACGCTGACCTGCCTCTTGTGCCAGAATCGCGGTGGTTTTTCAACAATCCGCCGCAGAGTGCGTGGCGTCGCGTCGATGCAAGTTGCGAGAGCCGCCGGGCGGGGGCGTGGCAGATTGCCGCCAGTGATACCGCTACCGCAGGCGGTTTTCGCCCGTGCGGCCACGATTCCGGGCTCGATTTGGATTCCGACGACACCATACAGGCGTCTCGCCACGTCTTTCTGCGGCGCAGCGTGGGGCGGTGGTCAGCAAAGGGTAGAGGAGAAATCCGCCAAGAAAAACAACGTGCGATCTTTCTGCATGTGCAAATTGCTGGGCGTGGCGGGTAGCGTCCGGACCGCCTTGCGGCCGGTCCTCCGCGGCGCCCCGGCCGGCCGTCGTCGCCCCCCGTCCAAGCAGGCATCGCCGGGCCGCCATGCGTTCCGCGTGCACCGGCTTCCGGGATTTGAATGGTGACATGACCGGTGATCCGAGTATGAAAACGGCCAAGGGCCGCGCTCCGGCGCGACGCTCTGGTAGTTCCATTCCGGCGCCGCGGGACGGCCCCGCGATTCAGCCGAGATGATCCCGCTCAGACATGAGGAAATGACCATGACAGTGAAAGTTGCCATTAACGGTTTCGGCCGCATCGGACGGAACGTGCTCCGCGCCATCGTGGAGAATGGCCGTGACGATATCGAAGTCGTTGCGATCAACGATCTGGGTCCGGTCGAGACCAATGCCCATCTCATCCGCTTCGATTCCGTGCATGGCCGTTTTCCGGGCGAAGTGATTACCACCGAGGACACGATCGACATCGGCCGCGGCCCGATCAAGGTGACCGCGATCCGCGATCCCAAGGAACTGCCCTGGGGCGATGTCGACATCGCGATGGAATGCACCGGCATCTTCACCGCGCGCGAGAAAGCGGCGATGCACCTGGAGAACGGCTCCAAGCGCGTGCTGATCTCCGCCCCCGGCGCAGGCGCCGACAAGACCATCGTGTTCGGCGTCAACGATGACGTGCTGACCAAGGACGATCTCGTCGTCTCCAACGCCTCCTGCACAACCAACTGCCTCTCCCCGTTTGCCAAGGCGATCAACGACGCCATCGGCATCGAGAAGGGCATGATGACGACGATCCACTCCTACACGGGCGACCAGCCGACGCTGGACACGCTGCACAAGGACCTCTACCGCGGCCGCGCCGCGGCGATGTCGATGATCCCGACCTCGACCGGTGCCGCCAAGGCCGTCGGCCTCGTGCTGCCGGATCTCGCCGGCAAGCTCGACGGGTTCGCAATCCGAGTGCCGACCCCGAACGTCTCGGTCGTCGACCTGAAGTTCATCGCCAAGCGCGAGACCTCGGTCGAAGAGATCAACGAAGCGGTCAAGGCGGCGGCTGACGGTCCGATGAAGGGCGTTCTCGGCTACACCGCGTTCAAGAACGTCTCCATCGACTTCAACCACGACCCGCATTCGTCGATCTTCCATCTCGACCAGACCAAGGTCATGGACGGCACGCTTTGCTCGGTGCTGTCCTGGTATGACAACGAGTGGGGCTTCTCGAACCGCATGGCCGACACGGCCGTGAAGATGGGCTCGCTGATCTGATAATTGCGCGGCCGGGCAGGGCGCCCGGAGCGAGAATAACCGCAAGCCCCGGCGTTTCGCGCCGGGGCTTTTCATTCCGGGTCGAACTTGTGGCGGCGGGCACGCGCCGGCATGCTACTGGCTTTCAGGAGCTTGACGCGGGAACTGCGATCAGGTCTCCGCGCTGCCGTCTCCCTGCGCCGGATCGAGTCGCACCGCGGCGCGGTAGAGATACCAGGTCGAGTGGCCAAGAATTGGCATGACGAAGATCAGCCCGAGCAGGAGCGGCAATGCACCGACCAGCAGGGCAATCGCGACGATGAATCCCCAGACCAGTATCGTATGCGGGTTCCGGCGGGTGACCTGAACGGAGATCGTCACGGCGCGGACCAAGCCGACATTCCGCTCCAGCAGTAGTGGAAAGGAAACAACGCTGGTCGCCAGTACCACGCAGGCGAAGACGAAGCCGATGCCGCAGCCCAGCAGCAGCATCGCCCAGCCCGCAGCGGTTCCGAACACGTCCGTCGCAAATGTGCCCAGGCTTGCCGGCGGCTCCGGCCCGAGCGTTACGTCATAGAGGATCGCCGCCGCGCCGACCCAAAAGAAGAAGAGAACCAAAAGCGCGACGCCCAGCAGCGCCAGCGGCACAAGTGACGGCGAGCGCAGCACTCCGAACGCGTCGCCCCAGTTCACCGGCTCCCCGCTCTCCCGGCGGCGACTCATTTCGTAGAGACCGACGGCCGTCAGTGGCCCGAGCAGGACGCAGCCAGCGAGCAGCGGGAAGAGCAACGGTAAGAGGGTCATGTCGGTCTCGATACTCACAAGCAGGATCGCAACCAGAGGGTAGAACACGATGGCGAAAAAGACGTCGCTGCGGAACGCCACCATGTCGGAGCGGCCCTTGCGAAGTGCGGCGCGGATATCGGCGAGGCCGATATCGCGGATCTCCGGCGTCGCGTCTTCGGTGCCGCTGATCTGGGACACGCCGTCGACGACGGCCGACCCGGCGACGCCGATCCCGTGCGCGGACCAGGAAAGAGGATTTCCGATTGTCTTGGTCATCTGTTCGGTGCCTCCGACACATGCGCCCGCAGAGCATTGGTCGACCGCCCAAGCGGGCGCCGATGAGTGGCGGCCTTCGATGCAACCATAGCACGAAGCGTAGCACGCCCGGCGTCCGGAAGGATCAAAAGCGCACACGAAGTCGTTAGCGCGACCGCCTTCAGCCGGTGACGAATAGGGTCCCTGGAGCCGGCTGCGCAGTCCGCTTGGCGGGCATTCCCGTGGCGCGGCATCGTCGTCGCGCCGCCTTTCGTCCGGTGCTCACCAGAAGCTCTGCGGGTCGATGTCGACGCTGAGCCGCAGGTTCGCCGGCTGCCGGTGCGGTTCGAGCCAGCGTGCGATCGCGCCCTGCAGCGGCACGCCCTTGGCCGCCTTGACCAGCAGGCGCACCCGGTGCCGTCCGCGCACCCGCGCGATCGGCGCCGGCGCCGGCCCGAAGACCTCTGCACCCACCGCACGGAGCGGCGCGTCGGCCCGCGCCAGCGCGGCGGCGAAGTCGAACACTTCCGCGACATCGGGTGAAGAGAGGATGATACCCGCCAGCCGTCCGTAGGGCGGCATGCCCGCCGCCTGCCGCTCGGCGGCCTCGGCGGCCCAGAACCCGTCCTCGTCGCCGGAGAGGATCGCCCGGATCACCGGGTGCTCCGGCTGGTGGGTTTGAAGCATCGCCACGCCCTGCCGTTCGGCTGTCCGCCCGGCCCGGCCGGCGACCTGGCGGACAAGCTGGAAGGTCCGCTCGGCCGCGCGCAGGTCCGTTCCCTGTAGCCCCAGATCGGCGTCGATGACGCCGACGAGCGTCAGCAGCGGGAAGTTGTGACCCTTGGCGACGAGTTGCGTGCCGATGATGATATCCGACCCACCGGCGGCGATTTCGGCGATCTTGGCCTTCAGCGCCCGCGCCGAGCCGAAGAGGTCCGATGAGAGAACCGCTACGCGTGCGTCCGGAAAGAGCCCGACGACCTCCTCGGCCAGCCGCTCCACGCCGGGCCCAACCGGCGCAAGCCGCCCCTCGACGCCACAACTCGGGCAGGCAACCGGCATCGGCTTTGTCTCGCCGCACTGGTGGCAAACCAGCCGCTTCTGGAACCGGTGTTCGACCATCCGCGCGTCGCAATGGTCGCAACCGATCTGGTGGCCGCAGGCCCGGCAGATCGTGACCGGCGCGTAGCCGCGGCGGTTGAGGAAGAGGAGCGCCTGCTCGCCCGCTTCGATCCGCGCGGCCACCGCGCGCTCGAGCGTGCCCGAGATCCAGCGTGTCGCCGGCAGCGCCTCGCTGCGCATGTCGATGGCTTCCATGGTCGGCATCTCCGCCGCCCCGAAGCGCGTGCCGAGCTGGAGGCGGGCGTATTTCCCCGCCTCCGCATTGGCCCAGCTTTCGAGCGACGGCGTCGCCGAAGCCAGCACCACCTGCGCGTCCGAGAGCGATGCGCGCAGCACGGCCATGTCGCGGGCGTTGTAGAAGACCATGTCCTCCTGCTTGTAGGAGCTGTCATGCTCCTCGTCGACGACGATGAGGCCGAGGTCGCGGAAGGGCAGGAAGAGCGCCGAGCGCGCGCCTACCACCAGCTCCGCGCCGCCCTCGGCCACCATTCTCCAGCAGCGCCGCCGCTCGGTCATGGTGACGCCCGAATGCCATTCCGCCGGACGCGCGCCGAACCGTGCCTCGACGCGGGCGAGGAACTCGCCGGTCAGCGCAATCTCCGGCAGCAGCACCAGCGCCTGCCGCCCGGCCCGAAGGCACTCCGCCACCGCCTCGAGGTAAACCTCAGTCTTGCCGGATCCGGTCACGCCTTTCAGCAGCGTGGTGCCGTAGCGCCCGGCCTGCACGGCGTCTCTGAGCGCCGCCGCCGCCGCCGCCTGAGCCTCGCTCAGCGGCACCCCGGCCCGGGCTGTGTCGAGCTTCGGCCAGGGCAGGTCGCGCGGGCTCGCCTCCTCGAGCACCGCCCCCTGCGCCACCAGCCCCTTGACCACGCCGGTCGAAACCCCCGCTGTTCCGGCCAGCTCCGACAGGGTGAAGGCGAGCCCGCCATACTCCTCCAGAACCTCGAGAACACGCCGCCGCGCGTCGGTCATCCGCGCCGGATGCCTGGTGCCGCGCCGGTAGACCTGCCGCATCGAGAGCGGATTGGTCAGCCCCGGCACGCGGGTCGCCATGCGGAGCATCGCCTGCATCGGGGTGAGCGTGTAGTCGCTGCAACGGGCCAGGAATGCGCGCATCTCGTCCCGCATCGGCGGCACGTCGAGCACCTTGTTTACCGCGCGCAGCTTGGCGCGGTCGAACCCGCCCGCGCCCTTACCCCAGACAACACCCAGCACCAGCCGCGGCCCCAGCGGCACCTCGACGAAGGCGCCGCGCGCGCATCCGCCTTCGGGCGCGGCGTAGTCAAGGCAGCGGTCGAGCGGCTGCGTGGTCTGAACCGCAACCGTTTCGCCCTCCGCAAACCAATCCCTCTCCGTCATGCCGTCTCCCGCAGCGCCCGACCGGCGCCTTGCGCCGGCGCTTCGGGGCCGGTTGCCTGTGGCCGCCGCGCCACCCGTGGCGATCATTTCCTTCGCAAATCGCCGACGCCACGACAAGGGTCTGGACGGCCGAGCCGCGTCATGTGCAAAAACTTCTCGGGAAATTCTGCCTCCCGGTATACACTTGCCGGGCGAAGTTGAAGTAACGGGACGAGCATGAGCGATACGGCCGTGGACCTGGAAGAGCTGAGAGACAAGATCATCTCGCAACCCGACGTCATCCTCGACGACCGTGACATCATGCGGGCGCTGATCGCTGCGAACGAAAAATCGCTCGGCGGCAATATCATAGACCTGCGCGGCATCGCCATGGAGCGGCTGGAGAGCCGGCTCGACCGGCTCGAGGACACGCATCGCTCGGTGATCGCGGCGGCCTATGACAACCTCGCCGGCACCAACCAGATTCATCGCGCGGTGCTCGCGATGCTCGATCCGACCGGATTCGAGACCTTCCTGCGGGGGCTCGGCGGTGAGGTCGCGGCGATTCTGAGGGTCGATTCCATCCGCCTCGTGCTGGAGAGTTCGGCCAATGCCGAGGGCGAGATTGCGGTGCGCCGGCTCGGCGACGTCTTGAGCGTCGTCCACCCGGGATTCATCGCCGATTACATCACCCAGGGTCGGGCGGGTGCACCGATTCGCGCCGTCACCCTGCGCCAGCTGCGTCCCGAGAGCGAGGCGCTCTATGGCGCGGATGCCGACTGGATCAATTCCGAGGCGCTCCTGACGCTCGATTTCGGCCCCGGAACGCTGCCCGGCATGCTGGCGCTCGGCTCCGAGGACCCGCACCAGTTCCGTCCCAACCAGGCGACCGACCTGCTGGCCTTCTTCGGCGGCGTGTTCGAGCGCCAGATGCGCCGATGGCTGAGCTGACAGGCATCTCCGACGCGCTCACCGACGCGATGTCCCGCTGGCTCGACCACCTCCGCGCGGTCGACGGCGTGGCCGGCAACACGCTTGCCGCCTACCAACGCGACCTTGCAGGTTTCCTCGGCTTCCTGACCGGGCATTTCGGCGAGAGCCTCGGGCCGGCGCCGCTCTCCCGGCTGACGACATCCGACATGCGGGCCTGGATGGCAAATGAGCGTGCCCGCGGTCTGTCTGCCCGCTCGCTGGCGCGCGCCCTCTCGGCGGTGAAGAATTTCGCCGGCTGGATGGCCGAGCGCGAGGAGTTCGACGCCACCGCCATCCTCGCCGCCCGCGCCCCGAAATATCGCCGCAAGCTGCCGCGGCCGCTCGCCGAGGAGGCCGCGCGGGCTGTGATCGACACGATCGAACTGCAATCCGAGGAACCGTGGATCGCGGCACGCGACGTCGCGGTGGTGACGCTTCTCTATGGGTGCGGCCTCAGGATTTCCGAGGCGCTCGGGCTCGCGGCGGATGTCCTGCCGATGGGCGAGGTGCTGCGGATTCGCGGCAAGGGCGGCAAGGAGCGGCTGGTCCCGGTGCTGCCGGCCGCGCGCGCCGCGGTCGCCGGATATGTTCGGCTCTGCCCCTTCGATCTCGCGCCGGGCAGCCCGCTTTTCCGCGGAAAGCGTGGCGGCCAGCTCAATCCGCGCCTCGTCGCACTGGCGATGGAGCGCACACGCCTGCAGCTTGGCTTGCCGGCGACCGCCACGCCGCACGCGTTGCGCCACAGCTTCGCCACCCACCTGCTTGCCGCCGGCGGCGACCTGCGGTCGATCCAGGAACTGCTGGGCCACGCCTCGCTCTCGACGACCCAGGCCTATACGGCGGTCGATGCCGCACGTCTGATGGAGGTCTACGACAAGGCGCACCCGCTGGCGTGACGTGGTCCGATCTCTCCCGAGTGCCCGGGAACTGCCTGCCGGGCGGTTGCGGAGGGGGGGCTCCCCGCACTATGGTCCCCTCCTATCGCCTGAGGGAAGAATCCGCCCCCGCATGAAGCCACAGCACCGCGCCTATTCCGTTCACCTGCTGACCGCCACCGGCGCGGTCCTCGCCATGCTGGCGCTGATCTCGGCGGTCTCCTACGACTGGCCGATGATGTTCGTCTGGCTGGTCGCGGCCTTCATGGTCGACGGCATCGACGGTCCGCTGGCGCGCAAATACGATGTGATCGCGCATGCCCCGCAGGTCGACGGCGCGCTGCTCGACCTGATCATCGACTATCTGACCTATGTCTTCATCCCCGCCTTCGCGCTCTTTGCCTCCGGTCTGCTGCCCGGCTGGACCGGCTGGGCGGCGTTGATCGGGATCACCTTCACTTCGGCGCTCTATTTCGCGGACACGCGGATGAAGACCGAGGACAAGTCCTTCGCCGGGTTCCCCGGCTGCTGGAACATGGTGGTCCTGGTGATCTTCGCGCTCAAGCCGCCGGTCTGGCTGTGCATGATCGTGATCGTGGCCCTGGCGGCGGCGATGTTCACCTCGCTGCGTTTCATCCACCCGGTCCGGACACGCCGCTGGCGCTGGCTGTCGCTGCCGGTGGCAATGCTCTGGACGGTTTGCGCGGCTTGGGCGGCCTGGGTGTCGTTCCATCCCGAGAGCCTGGCGCGATTCGGTCTCGTGGCGACATCCGCCTACCTGCTCTTCGCAGGGATCGCCCAACAGGTCCTGACCCGTCGCCCGAAACGTGCCAAGCCCGGCGCTCAGCCGAAGGGATCCTCAGGGTAGCCCACGCCCGCGAGATAGAGCCCCTGCGGCGGGCAGACCGGCCCGCAGGCCGCGCGATCGCGCGCTTCCAGTGCCGTGCGGACATCCTCCGGTTCCCAGGCGCCGGCGCCCACCCGTTCGAGCGTTCCGACGAAGCTCCGCACCTGATTGTGCAGGAAGGACCGGGCGCGGACATGGAAATGGATCTCCGGGCCGAGCGGGGTGTCGATCGTCTGGATGTCAAGCTGGTCGAGCGTGCGGACCGGGCTGTCGGCCTGGCATTCGGACGCGCGGAAGGTGGTGAAATCGTGCCGCCCGAGGAGGAACTCCGCGCCTACCTGCATCCTCGCGACGTCGAGCGGATGGGCCACCTGCCAGACCTTGCCCGCGGCCAGGGCTGCGGGGGCGCGGCGGTTGAGCAGCCGGAACAGGTAGCGCCGCTCCCGGGCCGAGAAACGGGCATGCCAGTCGTCCGGAACGACCGCGACGCCGAGAATGGCAATCGGGTAAGGCTTGAGGTGATAGTTCAGTGCCTCCGAGAGCCGGAACGGCTCCCAGTCGCGGGTCAGGTCGGCATGCGCAACCTGCGCCAGCGCATGGACGCCGGAATCGGTCCGCCCCGCGGCTGCGATGGTCGGTGCGGGCTGTTGCAGGCGGCCGAGCGCCGTCTCGACTGCCTGCTGAACCGAGGGGAGGCTCTTCTGGCGCTGCCAGCCGGCAAAGGGTGCGCCGTCATATTCGATCTTCAAGGCAAAGCGTGGCATGGCGCGCGCTTAGCTGCTGCCTGATCCCGTGTCCATCCGTCGTTGCGCGGGAAGAATTTCCGCTGCGCCTGTGCTATGCTGGACTTGGACCGCCGCGCCAGGCGGCGATCTTCCCAATTGCACCTGCAGGGAGGAAGAGATGAAACCCGTTGTCCTTCTGATCGGCCGCCTTCCGGACGTCATGGAAAACGTGATCCGGGAACTCGAGGACCTTCCAATTCACTGGCTCGGCGCGCATGACCGCGCCGAGGTGATCGCGCAGCTCGAGGCAGAGCCCAACATCCGCTGCGTGGTCATGGGCGCAGGGCTCGACGACAGCATCCGTGGCGAGCTCGTCGGCGTGATCGCTGCCCGCCGTCCGGACCTCTCGATCCACCTCAAGGACCGCGCCTCCGGACCCGCCGGCATGGCCCCCTTCGCGCGCAGGGTGGTGGAATCGCAGATGCTCCACTGGAACCGACTCGACGTCGCCTGATCCGCTTGCCGCCTGCCTTCCGGTTTCTGCGATGGCACGGGTAAAGACAGACGAGACAGCGAACGGTCCTGCGGATCGTTCCTCCGGCGGGGATACTCGGGAGCAGACAAAGGTGGTTTGGGCGCCCGGGAGTACTTCTGCTTGAAAGCATCCCAAGGGGCGCTCGGAACGGGCGCGGGGGGCACGGCCCCCCGACGCGTCAGCAATGTGTTTGCTCGCCGTATCCTAGCTCAGCGAGGCGCAGAACGCTTTGATGCGGGTGCAGGCTTCCCTGAGGTTCTCGTCCGAGGTTGCGTAGGAGACGCGGAAGCAGGGCTCGAGCCCGAACGCCGCGCCGAACACCACCGCAACGCCCTTTTCCTCCAGCAGCGCCGTGGCAAAGACCTCGTCATTCTCGATCTTGGTTCCGGCCGGCGTGGTCTTGCCGATGCAGCCCTCGATCGAGGGATAGACGTAGAAGGCTCCCTCCGGCTTCGGACAGGAGATGCCCTCGCACTCGTTCAGCATCTCCACCACCATGTCGCGGCGTCGCTTGAAGACCTCGTTGTTCTTCGGGATGAAGTCCTGCGTGCCGTTCAGCGCCTCGACTGCCGCGGCCTGGCTGATGGAGCAGGGGTTCGAGGTCGATTGCGACTGGATCTTGCGCATTGCGGCGATGAGCTTCTCGGGACCACCCGCATAGCCGATCCGCCAGCCGGTCATCGCATAGGCTTTCGACACGCCGTTGCAGGTCAGCGTGCGCTCATAGAGCGTGGGCTCGACCTGGGCAGGGGTGGTGAACTCGAAGTCGTCGTAGACGAGATGTTCATACATGTCGTCGGTCATCACCCAGACATGCGGGTATTTAACCAGCACGTCAGTCAGCGCCTTTAGCTCGTCGCGGGTATATGCCGCACCCGTCGGGTTGGAGGGCGAGTTGAAGATGAACCACTTGGTCCTGTCGGTGATGGCCGCCTCCAGCGCCGCGGGCGTCAGCTTGTAGGCGGTCTCGGCCCGGGCCTCGACGACCACCGGCTCGCCGCCGGCAAGCAGGACCATGTCGGGATAGGACACCCAGTAGGGCGCCGGGATGATCACCTCGTCGCCGGGGTTCAGCGTCGCCATCAGCGCGTTGTAGAGGATCTGCTTGCCGCCCGTGCCGACTGAAATCTGCGCGGGGGTGTAGTCCAACCCGTTGTCACGCTTGAACTTTGCGCAGATCGCCTGCTTCAGCGCCGGCGTGCCGTCGGGGGCGGTGTATTTCGTGTCGCCGGCGTCGATCGCGGCTTTCGCCGCGGCCTTGATGTTGTCGGGCGTGTCGAAATCGGGCTCGCCGGCACCGAGGCCGATAACGTCCTTCCCGGCGGCCTTCAGTTCGCGCGCCTTGGTCGACACGGCGATGGTCGGCGACGGTTTTACCCGGTCGAGGGTCGCGGACAGAAAAGACATGAGGGGCCTCCGGTCATGTTGTTTTGTGGAAAGGTCCGCGCGCTTCTTAGGCTTGCGCTTGGGGCCGATCAAGGATTAACCGACGCCCATGGAGAGCCCGATGGATGAGAAGACCGATTGGTATGGCGCCGACACCGCGACATTCGGCGACCGCGTCGCCGGCGCCCGCGAAGCCCTCGGGCTCGACCAGACCGACCTCGCCCGGCGCCTCGGCGTCAAGGTGAAGACAGTGCGCGGCTGGGAGAACGACCTCAGCGAGCCACGCGCCAACAAGTTGCAGATGCTCTCCGGCGTGCTCGGCGTCTCGCTCATGTGGCTCCTGAACGGCGAGGGGGACGGGCTGACCGGGCCGGCCGAGGAGGAGTCGGTGCCGGTCCCCGAGATCCGGTCGCTGCTCCTGGAACTGCGCCAGATCCGTGCCGAAATGGACGATGCGGCCGACCGACTCGCGCGCGTGGAAAAACGCCTGAGAACGGCCCTGCTGGAGGCGACCGATACATGACCGACGAGACCCGCGAAATGCGGCTTAAGCGCCTTCACATGCGCTCCTGGCGACGCGGCATCAAGGAGATGGACCTGGTGCTCGGACGCTGGTCCGACGACATGCTGGCGACGATGGATGCGGCCGAGCTCGACCTCTACGAAGACCTGCTGGGCGAGATGGACCAGGACCTGCTGCGCTGGATCACCGGGCTCGACCCCGTGCCGGAGCGCTACAGGCTGCTCTTCGCGCGGATCTCCGATCACGCCAAGGCGCAGGGCACGGCGAACTGAGGCACCGCATCCGCGCGCCGGGTTCCGGCGGTGGGCCGGGTGGGGTCAGTTCAGGTAGAACTCTCCCTTCACCTGCCGCCACTCGCCGGGCGAGATCTCCTTGCGGTGGGTGAACCGGACCGAGTGCAGCGGGCCCTCGATCTTCTCCTGCCAGAACTCGATGAAGCGGAAGAGCCGCGGGTGATCCGGCGCGATGTCGTAATCCTGCCAGATGAAGCTGTTGAGAACGTTTTGGTAATCCGGCATCCGGTAGAACATCTCTGCGGTGGTCAGCCCGTAGCCCTTCAGCATCAGTTCCGTTTCGCGGCTCATTCGCGCATCTCCTTGTCATTGGCTCGCAGATCGATTTTCCTGCACATTTGTTATTTTTCAAGAAAAACAGTTTGTTGGCAGTCTTCTGCCGTGGCTGACAGAGGTTTTCCGCGCCTGCCATTGCACCTGATCTCGCGGATGGAGTAAGATACGCCAACAAGATATAGCGGTCCGCCCAGAATGCAGGCAGAGAATGAACGATACGCCGGAACCCCCTGAAAACCAAGAAGAAGACCGCCCCGAACGTTCCGGCTACGATGGCCCGACGATCGACATCGCGGCAGAAATGAAGGGCTCCTATCTCGATTACGCGATGAGCGTGATCGTGAGCCGGGCGATTCCGGACTTGCGCGACGGGCTTAAGCCCGTGCATCGGCGCATCCTCTACGCGATGCACGAGACCGGGAATACGCATGACAAGCCATACCGCAAGTCGGCGCGACCTGTGGGCGACACGATGGGCAAATACCATCCCCATGGCGACAGCGCGATCTACGATGCGCTGGTGCGCATGGCGCAACCCTTTTCGATGTCGCTCAAGCTGTTGGACGGGCAGGGGAATTTCGGCTCCATGGATGGCGATAACGCTGCCGCCATGCGATATACCGAAGTGCGCATGGACAAGCCCGCGGCAAGCCTTCTGGCCGATATCGAGAAGGACACCGTCGACTTCCAGGACAACTACGACGGCAAGGACCGCGAGCCGACCGTCCTTCCGGCGCGTTTCCCCAACATGCTGGTCAATGGCGCGGGCGGCATCGCCGTTGGCATGGCGACCAATATCCCGCCGCACAATCTCGGCGAAGTGATCGACGCCACGCTGGCACTGATCGAAAGCCCGGACCTGTCGTCCGAGGACCTGATCGAATACATCCCCGGCCCGGATTTTCCGACCGGCGGAATCATGCTCGGTCGGTCCGGTGCGCGGAAGGCCTATCTGGAAGGGCGCGGCTCGGTGATCCTGCGGGCGAAGACGCGGATCGAGGAGCTTCGCAAGGATCGCTACGCCATCGTACTCGACGAGATTCCGTACCAGGTCAACAAGGCCTCGATGATCGAGAAGATCGCCGAGATGGTGCGCGACAAGAAGATCGAGGGCGTGGCCCATGTCGCCGACGAATCCGACCGGGTCGGCGTGCGCGTGGTCATCGAGCTGAAGCGGGACGCGACGCCGGATGTGGTGCTGAACCAGCTCTGGCGCTTCACGCCGATGCAGACGCATTTTGGCTGCAACATGCTGGCGCTCAACGGCGGACGGCCTGAGCAGCTGACGCTGCGCCAGTTCCTCACCGCCTTCATCGACTTCCGCGAGGAGGTGGTCGCCCGCCGCACCGCCTTCCTGCTGCGCAAGGCGCGGGAACGCAGCCACATCCTCTGCGGCCTCGCCGTCGCGGTCTCCAATGTCGACGAGGTGGTGGCCACGATCCGCGCCTCCGCCGACCCCGCCGATGCCCGTGACAGGCTGATGACCCGCCGTTGGCCGGCCGAGGACATCGCCGCCTACATCCGCCTCATCGACGATCCGACCCACCGGATGAACGAGGACGGGACCTATAACCTGTCCGAGACCCAGGCCCGCGCGATCCTCGATCTGCGGCTCCAGCGGCTGACCGCGATGGGTGTCCGGGAGGTCACCGACGAGCTTGAAGAGCTTGCCAAGAGCATCGTCGACTACCTCGACATCCTGCGCTCGCGCGATCGCATCATGAAGATCATCGCCGACGAGCTGATCGAGGTGCGCGACCAGTTCGCCGTGCCGCGGCGCACCGAGATCGTCGACTGGTCCGGCGACATGGAAGACGAGGACCTGATCGAGCGCGAGGACATGGTCGTGACGGTCACCCAGTCCGGCTATATCCGGCGCACGCCGCTCAGCGATTTCCGGGCTCAGCGGCGCGGCGGCAAGGGTCTCTCGGGCGGCGACCTGAAGGATGACGACGTGGTGACGACGCTCTTCGTAGCCAACACCCATACCCAGCTTCTCTTCTTCACCACCGACGGAATGGCCTACAAGCTCAAGACCTGGCGCTTGCCGCTCGGCGGGCGCACTGCGCGCGGCAAGGCCATCGTCAACATCCTGCCGATCCCGACCGGCGTCTCGATCGCCGCAATCATGCCGGTCGACCGCGACGAAAAGGATTGGGGCGACCTGCAGATCGTCTTCGCGACTTCGGCCGGCACCGTCCGCCGCAACCGGCTGTCGGATTTCACTAATGTCATGCGCAACGGCAAGATCGCGATGAAATTCGAGGACGAGGATGTCGGCACGCGGCTGATCAACGCCCGCATCTGCTCGGAGGACGACGACGTGATGCTGGTGACCCGGCTGGGTCGCGCGATCCGCTTCCCGACCACCGATGTACGCGTCTTCAACTCGCGCGCCTCGCTCGGGGTGCGCGGCATTCGGCTGGCAGAGGGCGACGAGGTCGTCTCGATGTCCGTCATCCGCCATTTCGAAGCCAGCCCCGACGAGCGCGCCGCCTATCTCAAGCAGCGTCGCCTGGTGGCCGGTGCGCCCGACGACGCCGAGCCCGACGAGGACGAACTCGACGTCGAGGAGGGCCAGCTCTCGCAGGAGCGCTATGCCGAGATGTCGGCGGCCGAGGACCTGATCCTCACCATCACCGCGGGCGGTGCGGGCAAGACGTCGTCGAGCCACGATTACCCGGTGCGGGGCCGCGGGGGTCAGGGCGTGGCGGCGATGGACCGGGCGATGCGCGGCGGTCCGCTTGTCGCCTGCTTCCCGGTCGAGCCGGATGACCAGATCATGCTGGCGACCTCGACCGGCCAGTCGATACGCTGCCCGGTGGACGGCATCTCCTTCCGCTCGCGCGGCGCTGGCGGAGTGCGGGTCTTCTCCACGGCCGAGGGCGAAGAGGTGGTCTCGGTCGCCCGGATCGCGGAGCAGGCGGAGGCGGAAGACGACTCGGCGTCCGACGCGGGCTGAGGCCCGGACGGGTGGCGATCCTTGATCGGGAGAGCCACGCCGGATAGTCCTGTGCTGGCATTGTCAGCGAAAGGGCGTTCAGGATGACGGATTCAGGTGCCAAGACGTCCAGGGCGCACAGCCTTACCGAGCAATCGATCGAGGCCTTTGAGGAACGGAAGACGACGCGTTCCATCAGGCTCGCCCGGAAGGCCGCTGCCGCCGGGCCCGATCTCGAGGATTCGACGCGGCTTGTCCAGTTGCTGCGCGGGCTCGGCGAGACGGCGGATGCCGACGAACTGGAAGCGAAGACCATCGCGCGGCTCGAGAAGGCCGCAGCGGACCAATCCGATGACGCGAACGTGCTCGGCCTCTGCGGCCATCTGATGATGGAGCTTGGCCGGTTCGACCGGGCCGAGGACATGCTTCTGCGCGCCAACGAGATCGACCCGACCGACGGGCGCCCGCAGGTGCTCCTGCTGCACGTCCTGCTCAAGCGGGGCGAGCCGGACAAGCTGCTGGAGATCTGGGAGCCCTTCCTAAACCAAACCAAGGACCAGGCCGAGCACCTCCTCCTGCTGGCCAAGGCCCTGGGGCATTTCGGCTATCGGGAGCATGGCGAGAAGGTGCTTCTCGCCGGAGAGGCGCTCTTTGCAAAGGACAGGGACGTCTTCGAGACCTCTCTGGCCAATCTCCGCGGAGAGACGGGTGAATGGTCCCAGCGGGAACTCGCGACGGGACTCTTCGACCAGGCCGCCCGAAGATATGACGAGAACCTCAAGGCGATCGGCAATGCCGGCCCGCAGATGATCGGGCAAATGCTGGCGCAGCTCGATTTCGCACCGGGCGCTGACCTGCGGATCCTCGACGCGGGCTGTGGCACCGGGCTCTGCGCTCCCTATCTCAGGCCCTTCGCGGCAAGTATCCACGGCTGCGATGTCTCGACCAAGATGCTGGATCTGTGCAAGGAAAAGCAACTTTACGACTTGCTGACCCGCACCGACCTGCTGACCCGCGCGACCTATCCCCCGGGCCCGTTCGACCTCGCCGTTTGCGGCGATGTCCTGACCTATTTCGGGGACCTCACGGAAGTTTTCGGCAACCTGGCCTCGGTGCTCAGGCCGGGCGGCTGGCTTATCTTCACGATCGAGGATGCGACCGAGGCCGCACCGCCCGCAGGCCATCTGATCCTGTCTTCCGGACGGCATGCCCATTCGCTTAGCTACGCGGCCGACGCTCTGGCCGCCTCCGGATTCACCCGACCGAAGGCGGAGTTCGCCGACACCTTGCGCTACGAGTTCCGGGAGCCGATCCTTGGCCGGGTCATCGCGGCGCAGCGGCTGGCGATTTTCGGCCCGGCAGGGTGATCGACGCGGCGGCGCGGCAGAGCGGAGGTTCATGGAGATGATGAGCTTCGCGTCGAGCTGGCAGGTCTGGGCCTTGCTTGCGGCCATGTTCGCGGCCCTGACGGCGATCTTTGCAAAGCTGGGGGTCGAGGATGTGGACCCCGACCCCGCCACATTGGTGCGCACCTGCGTCGTGCTCGTGGCGCTCGGCGGCCTGGTCTGGGCGATGGGGAAAATAGAAGGGTTGAGCCGGCTGCGGCCGCAAACCTGGCTTTTCCTGCTGCTCTCCGGCCTGGCGACCGGGGCGTCCTGGCTCTGCTATTTCCGCGCGATGCAGCTCGGCGACGCATCCCGCGTGGCCCCGATCGACAAGCTCAGCGTCGTCTTCGTGGCGGTGATCGCTGCGATCTTTCTGGGCGAGCGCCTGTCTGCAGTCGGCTGGGCGGGAATCGGGCTGATCGCCGCCGGCGCGGCGCTTCTGGCACTGGCGCCGTGAGAGCACGCGCAGGGCGCCTGGGCTGCGCGGCGCGGGCGATCCCGCGAGAAACCGTCAGATGTCAGGGGGATGTGCGCTCGCCGCAAGGCTGCAGCGGCCGGACGGGCCGGCGGCTGCGCCAAGCGTACAAGCAGGTCAGCCGACCAGTTCGAGGCCCGAGAAGAAATAGGCGATCTCGACGGCAGCGGTTTCCGGCGCGTCGGAGCCGTGCACAGAGTTCTCGCCGAGCGACAGCGCGAATTCGCGGCGGATCGTGCCTTCGGCGGCCTCGGCCGGGTTGGTCGCGCCCATCACCTCGCGGTTGCGCGTGATCGCGTCCTCGCCCTCGAGCACCTGCACCACGACCGGCTCAGAGGACATGAAGCTCGTCAGTTCGTCGTAGAACGGGCGCTCCTTGTGGACGGCGTAGAAGACGCCGGCCTGCGCCTTGGTCAGGTGGATACGCTTCTGCGCGATGATGCGCAGGCCGGCGTCCTCGAACTTGGCGTTGATCTTGCCGGTCAGG
This sequence comes from Tropicimonas sp. IMCC6043, assembly GCF_004146235.1. Lineage (GTDB taxonomy): Bacteria > Pseudomonadota > Alphaproteobacteria > Rhodobacterales > Rhodobacteraceae > Tropicimonas. The sequence goes on from NZ_SELO01000007.1 coordinate 18,516, forward strand.
TTGCGGCTAGTGGCGTCGGGCTTGATGATCGAGAGGGTGCGTTCGATGGCCATTGGAAATCTCCTTGGACGGCGTTTCGCTTGGCGCCGCCCGTAGCATGGGGGTGCGGGGTTGAAAAGCCCCGGGCGCCGACCTTCTCGGCCCGCACGAAAGCGGCTAGGCTGGCCCGCGTCGGACCCCCACGACTCGAGAGGAAAGGTCTCATGCTGTCCCGCCTGGCCATTGCCGTTTGTTTCCTTCTCGCGGCGCTTCCGGCCGCGGCGCGCAACCTGGCGTTGATCGTCGGCAATGACAGCTACCAGAACGTCTCGAAGCTCCAGAAGGCCCGCGGCGACGCGCAGGGCTATGCCGATTTCTTCACCGCACGCGGCTATGACGTCTTTCTACATCTCGATCTCGACGGGCGCGGGATGACCGAAGCCGTCGCGCGTTTCCTCGACGCCATCGCGCCGGGGGACACGGTGCTCTTCGTCTTTTCCGGTCATGGCTGGAGCAACGGGCGGGAGAATTTCCTTGTCCCCGTCGACATCCGCGACAGCGGGTCGGAGACTCTGATCCAGCGCGAGAGCTTCCCGCTCAAGAATGGCGTCAACGGGATCATCGACGAGATCGCAGCGCGCGGCCCCGCGCTCACCGTCGCGGTGATCGACGCCTGCCGCAACAACCCCTTCGCCTTCGATTCCGGGACACGTTCGAGCGGCCTTGCCCGCGGTCTCGTGCGCATCCGGCCGCCCACCGGCACTTTCATTGCCTATTCGGCGGGCGAGGGGCAGACGGCGCTCGACCGGCTCTCGGACAGCGACGGCGAGGCGCATTCGGTCTTTACCCGCGTTTTCCTGAAGGAACTTGCGCGCAGCAACGAGTTGCAGACCGCCTTCAAGGCGACCCAAGCCTCGGTCAATGAACTCGCCCGCAGCGTCGGCCACCAGCAGCGCCCGGCCTATTACGACGAGGTGATCGGCACCGCCTGCATCGCGGGGACCTGCAACGGGGCGACGGTCGAGCCGCTGCCGGTGACCGCGCCGGTCAAGCCGACCCCGGAGACCGCGACGCCGCGGGTCGCCCGGCCCAATGCCGCCGAGGAATGGAAGGATTTCAAGGACACGACCTCGGTGGCGGCGCTCCGGCTCTTCATCGAGCGCCACCAGGGCACGGCCTACGCGGCGCTGGCGATGGAGCGGATCGCGCGGCTCGAGGAGGAGGCGGCGGCCGCCGCCGCGCCGGTCCAGCCGCTGCCGCAGCAGAATCAGCAGGTCTACGCGCCCGTCGCGCCGACCGGACTGCGCCCGAACTGGTGCCCGGAGGCACAGACACCGACCGAGGTGGTGATCTGCCGCGACGCGCGGCTCGCCACGCTCGACATGCGCCTGACGGCTGTCTACCTCGAACGGCTCTACGCGCTCGATTCCACCGCGCGGGCACAGCTCAAGGAAAATCAGCGAACCTGGCTGGCCGATCGCGACCGGTGCGGTGCCGATGTGCAATGCGTGATGCAGGCCTATCAGGAGCGGATCGCGGCTTTCGGCGGCTGAACCGCCGGAGATGTCCGGCGGCCCGTCGAGTCCAGACCCGCGCGCGGGTGTGTGTCGCCGCCGGATCGCACGGGCCCTTCCGCGTCCCGACGCCGGAACTCAGCCGATCTCGGCCAGCCGGTCCAGGGCCTCCTTCAGCCGGTCCTGCTCCGAGCTTCGCGCCGCGAGGTTGTCCCGCACTTCCTCGACCACGTCCTCGGGTGCGCTCTCGACGAATTTCGGGTTGTCGAGACGCTTGGCCAGCCCGCCGATCTCCTTGTCGAGCTTGGCAATGGACTTCTCCAGCCGCGCCTTCTCCTCGCCCACGTCGATGATGTCGGCCACCGGCAGGCCGAAGGTGGCGCCGGCGACGGGCACGGTGATGCAGCCCTTCGGCATCGTGTCGAAGCCTTGCAGGGACGCGATGCGGGCGATGCGGGTGATCAGCGCCTCGTTGGTCTCCCACGCGGCCTGCGCCTCGGGCGAGAGCCCGGTGTGAACCATCGGAACCTGAAGGCCGGCCGGCACGCGAACCTGAGCGCGCGCGGAGCGGACGCCGTCGATGAGGTCGATCACCCAGCTCATTTCGGCATGCGCGGCCGGGTCCACCAGGTCAGCGGCGTGATAGGTGGGCCAGTCGGTGTGGACCAGCATCTTGGTGCCGCAGCCGAGCGAGCCCCAGAGCTCCTCGGTGATGAAGGGCATGATCGGGTGCAGGAGGGTGAAGCTCTGCTCCAGAACCCACCGCATGGTGGCACGCGTCTCGGCCGCGAGTGCTTCGTCCTCGCCTTGCAGGAGCGGCTTGGCGAACTCGACATACCAGTCGCAGACCTTGCCCCAGACAAAGGCGTAGAGCGCGTTGGCGGCATCGTTGAAGAGATAGCCCGCCAGCGCGGCATCGACCGCCTCGCGTACCATCGCCGTCTCGCCGATGATCCAGCGGTTGACGGTGGCGGACGGTTTGCACTCCGGGTCGATCGGCGTGACGGAGGCGTCGAACACGCCATTCATCTCGGCGAAGCGGGCGGCATTCCAGATCTTGGTGCCGAAATTCCGGTAGCCGGCGATCCTTGCCATGTCGAGCTTCAGCACCCCGCCAAGGCTCGCCATCGCCGCATTGGTGAAGCGCAGCGCGTCCGCGCCGTATTCGTCGACGATCTCCAGCGGGTCGACCACGTTGCCGGTCGATTTCGACATCTTCTTGCCCTTGGCGTCGCGGACGAGGCCATGGAGATAGACGGTGTGGAACGGGACCTCGTCGACCACGGCGAGCTGCATCATCATCATCCGGGCGACCCAGAAGAAAAGGATGTCCTGCCCGGTGACGAGGACGGAGGTTGGGAAGTATTTCTCCAGCTCCGGAGTCTGCTCCGGCCAGCCGAGCGTGCCGATGGGCCAGAGGCCGGAGGAGAACCAGGTGTCGAGGACGTCGGGGTCGCGATAGACGGGCAGGGCGGAGGGCTCCTGCGGCGAGCGGATGCGGCCTTCGGTACGGGTCCGGCCGACTGCCGCCGTCAGCAACTGTTCGGCCTCGCTCCGTTCGGTGACGATCTTGAAGTCGCTGTGTCCGTAATATTCCGACATCTTCTTAAGCGCTTCATCTTGGCTCGCGGCGCAGAACGGACGCCAGACCGCCTCCGTATCGTCGCCGTGATCCATCAGCGCAGGCCCATACCAGACCGGCACCTGATGCCCCCACCAGAGCTGGCGCGAGATGCACCAGGGCTCGATATTCTCCAGCCAGTGGTAATAGGTCTTCTCGCCCGATTCCGGCATGATCCGGACCCGGCCATCGCGGACGGCGTCGAGCGCCGGGCCGACGATCTTGGCGGTGTCGACGAACCACTGATCAGTCAGGTAGGGCTCGATGACGACCTTGGAGCGGTCGCCATGCGGGACCATGTGGCGGTCCGTGTCGATACCGTCGAGCCAGCCATTGTCCTGCGCCTCGGTGACAATCGCGTCGCGGGCCTCGTAGCGGTCTTGCCCGTCGAGCCGCTCGATGGTCTTGGCGAGCATCTCCGGATCGCAGCCGGCCTCGAACTCGGCGTTGCCCTTGAGGAACATCGCCGCGCGCGTGGTCAGGATGTTGACCGCCGGCAGGCCGCAGCGCTGGCCGACATCCCAGTCGTTGAAATCATGCGCGGGCGTGATCTTGACCGCGCCGGTGCCCTTGGTCGGGTCGGCATATTCGTCGGCGACGACCGGTATGGAGCGACCGCAGAGCGGCAGCTTGACAGTCGCGCCGCGCGCCACGAGACCCTTGTAGCGTTCGTCTTGGGGGTGAACGGCGACGCCCGTGTCGCCGAGCATGGTCTCGGGGCGCGTCGTGGCGACGACGAGGTAGTTGCGCGTCTCGCGGAAGATCTCGTTGCCGTCCGCGTCCTTCTCGACATGCTCGTAGCTCTCGCCGTTCTCCAGCGGGTAACGCAGGCGCCACATGTTGCCGTTGACCTCGATCTGCTCGACCTCGAGGTCGGAGATCGCGGTCTCGAAATGCGGGTCCCAGTTGACGAGGCGCTTGCCGCGATAGATCAGGCCCTTTTCGTACATGTCGACGAAGACCTTGATGACCGCCTCGTGGAAATCGGGCGAGTTCTCGTGGCCCACCCGCGGATCGTTCGGGGCGCCGGCCATGGTGAAGGCGTTGCGCTCCCAGTCGCAGGAGCACCCCAGGCGCTTGAGCTGATCGATGATGGTGCCGCCCGACTGGCCCTTCCACTCCCAGACCTTTTCGAGGAAGGCTTCGCGGCCAAGTTCGCGGCGCGACGGCTGCTGGTCGGCGGCGAGCTGGCGCTCGACGACCATCTGGGTGGCGATGCCGGCATGGTCCTGCCCGGGCTGCCAGAGCGTGTCGAAGCCGCGCATCCGGTGCCAGCGGATCAGGATGTCCTGCAGCGTGTTGTTGAACGCATGGCCCATATGGAGGACGCCCGTCACGTTGGGCGGCGGGATCATGATGCAGAAGGTCTCGGAGCGGCTGGCATTGGCGCCGGCGCGGAAGGCGCCGGCTTCCTGCCAGGCGGCGGAGATGCGGGTTTCGGCCTCTGCGGCGTCGAATGTCTTTTCCATCGGCATGGGTATCGGTCCTCGAAGGGGTCGGGGGACCGTTTAGCCGTTGTCCGGCGGGAGGGGAAGGGCGGGGAGGCTTTGAAGTCGTGCGCCTGCCGCGCGGTGCTCTCTTGCCCTTCGGGCGGGCGAGGGTTCGGATTCGCCGAAGCGCATCCCTCACTCGGCAGCGTAGCCGGTCATCTCGAGATAGCCGCGGCCCGGCTGGTTGCCGGTGATGCGGACGGGCCCTTCCCAGTATGGGAAGGAGAGGTCCATCCAGGCGTTTGGGTTGATCGCGTCGATTTCGACCGAAAGCGCCTGCGCGGGCAGGTCGATCTGCCAGCGCGTGGGGATCTTGGCGCCGGCGATATCGGTCGTCGCGAGCGGTCGCATCGTCAGTTCGCCGTCCGAATAGGGCGTGGGCGTGCCGTCGGTGGAGATCCAGGTGGCTGAGGTGAAGGGCGGGCCGCTTCTGTCGCGCAGGCGAAAGCCCATGAGCTTCGCGCCGCTGTCGAAATGAAGCGAGATCCAGTCCCATCCGTCCTGAGTGTCCGCAAGCGGCTGCGAGGACCATTCGCGATCGAGCCAGCCCTGCCCGGTGACGGGGATGTCGCCCTCGGGCAGCGAGATCGTGCCGGCGATCTCGTAGAAGGGTTGGGAATAGTAGTGGCTGGCCTGGCCGCCGGCGGACTTGACGGAATAGCCGTCCTCACCCTGCGGGACCAGCGGGCCGGTGGCGTTGAGCGTGAGCTCGTAGCCGAAATCCTCGGCGGAAGCGCTCAGCGTAAGACGGTCGAGCGTCTCCGTGCCCGCCATGCGCCAATCATCGATCCAGGCGGCGAAGGGGACGGTTTCGACGCCGGCCTGTCCGGTGCCGCCGCGGGCCAGTTTCTCGGCGGCGAAATGCGTGGTGGGCGTGGTCAGTCCGGCATTGCCGAGCCAGATCTGCGGCGAGGCCCAGCCCGCTTCCTCGAAAGGCGCGAGGGCGGAGCGAAAGAGCGTCCACTGGATACCGTAGTCGGTGCCGTCCGGGCCGGTGAGGTTGGCGGTGAGATACCACCATTCGATGCGGAAGGCGGGGTGGGCGCCGTGATCCTCCGGGAAGGTAAGGCGATGGGCCGGGTCGGGCAGGGCAAATCCCACCGCATCGCTGCCGAGCCCGGCGAAGCCCTGGGCGTCGGCGATGGTGGGCAGGCACAGAAGGCAGGCGGCGGCGAGGTTACCGTTCATCCGCGAAGACCTTGAGGAACTGCGACGGCTCGGTGCGGGCGAGTCGCCGGACCGGCAGCGCCGCGGCGACGAGGGCAGCGAGCAGCGCGAGGAGGAGAAGGCGCAGCCACTGGTCGGGAAAGAGCGTCATCGGCAGGCGCCAGCCGAACGCCTCGACATTGACCACCGCAAGCAGGCACCAGGCGAGCGCGAGGCCGACCGGCAGTGCGGCGGCAAAAGTGAGTGCGGCCAGTGCGAGCGCGCGCAGGATCTCCAGCCGGGCGAGGCGGCGGCGGGTGAGCCCGAGCGCCCAGAGCGGCGCAAGCTGTGGCAGTCGCATGGAGGAGAGGGTCAGCAACGCCGTGAGAATTGCGAAGCCGGCGACCGAGAGGGTGAGGATGTTGAGCGCGGCCGTCACGGTGAAGGTGCGGTCGAACACCTCGAGCGAGACCGCCTTGAGGCGGCCATTCTCGGTAACATTGGCCGGTGGCAGGCCGAATTCCTCGGTGAGGGCGCGGGACAGCGCCTGCGGATCGTCGGTCAGGATGCCGTGGCGCAGCTTCGGCACCTCCGGATGGTGCTCGAGCAGCGTGGGCAGCGCCACGATGGCCTGACCGGCGGGATTGCCGTAGTCGGAATAGATCGCGGCGACCGGGAGCTGCCAGCCGGCGCCGAGGCTGACGGGATCGCCGGGATGCAGGCCGTTGCGGCGGGCGAGCTGTTCGTTGACCAGCGCGGCGCGGCCTGCATAGAGCGCCTCCCAGGGCGCGTCGGTGGCGGCGAGGAGCGGCCAGTGCTCCCGGTAGACCGGGTTGTCTACGATGCCGTAGAGCTCGCCCGGCGCTCCCATCAGCGGCAGGTCGACCTTCCAGATCGGCAACACCGCCTCGGCGCGCGGCGCGAGCCAGGCGCGCAGCCGCTCGGCCTCGGCTTCGGACGGGGCGGTCACGTAAAGCTCGGAGACCAGGCGCTGGTCGAGCCAGCCCACGAAGGTCTGCCGGAAGGAGGAGACCATCGTCGAGACGCCGATATTGGTCGCCAGCGCGAGGAGCAGCGCCATCAGCGCGAGGCTGAGGCCGGGAAGCTGCTGGCGGGTGTCGGCCCAGAACCATTGCGCGAGCGGACGCCGGGCATGGGCCGCACCGAGGGCGAGAACCGCGGAGAGCAGGAGCGGCAGCAGTAGCGCCGCGCCGAGGAGCAGGCCGCCGAGAAGGGCGAAACCGGCAAGCAGGCCGTCCGCGAGGATCGGCGCGAGCGCGCCGGCGGCCAGTAGCGCGCCGCCGGCGGCGGCCTGCCGGCGGAGCTGCCGGCCCGAGACGATCGCCCAGGCGCGCGGCCTTGCGGAGGCCAGGAGCGGCATCCGGCGGACCGTGTCGAGCCCGTGGGCGGCGGCGACGAGACTGCCCGCGAGCGCGATGCCGAGGCCGGAGGCGGCCCAGGCCGGGTCGAAGGCGAGCGTTCCGGGCAGCGACGCGCCGTAGAGGCCGCGCAGGGTCGCCGCGACATCCGGCAACAGGGCGCCGGCAATCAGATAGCCAAGCGCAATGCCGAGCCCGCCGGCAATTGTCGCCAGCGCCAGGATCTCGGCGAGAAGCAGTGCCAGAAGTGTTCGGAGCGGCAGGCCGAGCGCCCGCAGCGACCGGAACATGCCGCGGCGCTGTTCGAAGGCGAGCCCGATCGTGCCGTGGACGATGAAGAGGCCGACGGCGAAGCTGAGAAAGCCGAACGCGGTGAGGTTGAGGTGGAAGGAGGCGGTGAGACGGGTGAGGTCGCCCTGGCTCTCCGCCGGCTGGCGGCGGAGGCCGGGGACAACGGCGTCGGGCAGGCCGTCGGGCGCGCCCGGCAACAGCAGCAGACGGTCGATGCCGCTTCCTGCTTCGAGCAGACGGTCGGCGACGGCGATGTCGGTGAAGAGGCGGTCGGGCGGCAGCGCCGGGTCGGCGAAAAGGCGCGGAAGGCCGGGTTGGCCTGCGAGGGCGCGGAGCGTGGCCGGGGCGGCGAACCCGATGCCGGGGGGCAGGAAGATCTCGGCAGGCGAGAGCGTGTCGGCGGCCAGCGTGTCCGGCAGGTTGCGGCGCGGCGCAGAGAGGAACTCGAGGCCGATGACCTGGATACGACGACCGGCGATCTCCGCGCGCCCTTCGACCAGCGGCGTCACCGGCCAGCCGGCGCGGCGCAACGCGGCGAAGCTCTCGACAGGGATCGGACCGGCGGGGTCGACAAGCGTCTCGTAGCTGCCGAGGCCGAGCGTGCCGGCCGCCGCGGCGTAGGAGCGGCGCGCCTCGGCATTGATCGCCTGAACTGCCGACCAGAGCGCGGTGGCGAGCGCCAGTCCGGCCAGCAGCGCGAAGAGCTGCAGCTTCTGGCGTCGCCAGTGCGAGACCAGCGCGGCGAGCGCGGTGCGCCTCATGCCACCCGGCCCTTGGAGAGCCGGAGCTGCCGCGAGAGGCGGGTGGCGAGGCGGGTGGAATGGGTGACCATCAGCAGGCCGGCGCCGGTCTCGGCGACGAGATCGAGCACGAGGGCCAGCACGTCGTCCGCGGTGGCCTCGTCGAGATTGCCGGTGGGCTCGTCGGCGAGCAGCACGGCGGGACGGGGCGCCAGCGCGCGGCCGATGGCGACGCGTTGCTGCTGGCCGCCGGAAAGCTGCTCGGGGTAGCGGTCGAGCATGTCGGCGAGGCCAAGACGCCGCGCCAGCGTGGCGCACCAGTCGGGATCATGGCGGCCGGCGAGGCGGGCCTGGAAGGCGATATTGGCGGCCGTGTTTAGCGACGGGATCAGGTTGAACTGCTGGAAGACGAGCCCGATCTTCTCGCGGCGGATGGCGGCGCGGTCGCGGTCGCCGAGGCCGGTGATCTCGGTCTCCGCGAGGCGGATGGATCCGGAATCGGGCGCATCGAGAGCGGCGAGGAGGTGCAGGAGGGTGGATTTGCCCGAGCCGGATTCGCCGGTCAGCGCGAGGGTCTCGCCGGCCGCGAGAGTGAGGGAGACGCCTGAGAGAACCGGCAGCATTCCGTCGCCGGTCGCAAAGCTCTTGGTCAGGTCCTGTGCGTCGATCAGCATGCGCCCTCCCGGTGGCGGTCGGCGCAAGACCTAGCTCCTGCTCCCCGGAAGGGAAAGAGGCCCGGCGCAGCGCCGGGCCCGTACGGTCATGCGGTCGCCGTCGCCAGCGCCTGGTCGAGATCGGCGATGATGTCGTCGGGATCCTCGATGCCGATCGACACCCGAACCATGTTCGGCGCCGCGCCCGCCGCCTCCTGCTGCTCCGGCGAGAGCTGGCGGTGGGTGGTCGAGGCGGAGTGGATGATCAGCGAGCGGGTGTCGCCGAGGTTGGCGACATGGCTGAACAGCTTCAGCGAGTCCACCAGCTTCACACAGGCATCGAAGCCGCCCTTGACCGCGAAGGTGAAGAGCGCACCGGCGCCCTTGGGGTAGAGCCTCGACGCGCGGTCGAAATAGGGCGAGGAGGGAAGGCCGGCATAGGTCACCGACTCGACGCGCGGATCGTTCTCCAGCCATTCCGCGACCTTGACGGCGTTCGCGACATGTTTCTGCATCCGGAGCGAGAGCGTCTCGATCCCGAGCAGCGTATAATGCGCGCCCTGCGGGTTCATCGTCATGCCGAGATCCCTGAGGCCGACGGCGATGGAGTGGAAGGTGAAGGCCATCGGGCCGAGGGCCTCGTGGAAGACCAGCCCGTGATAGGCCGGTTCCGGTTCGCTGAGCGACGGGAACTTGCCCGAGGCCGACCAGTCGAACTTGCCCGAATCGACGATTGCTCCGCCGGTCACCGTGCCGTTGCCGGTGAGGTATTTGGTCGTCGAGTGGACGACCAGCGTCGCCCCGTGCGCGATCGGGTTGCAGAGATAGGGCGTGGCCGAGGTGTTGTCGACGATGAGCGGCAGGCCCGCTTCCTCGGCGATTGCGGCGATGGCGGGGATGTCGGTGACGTAGCCGCCCGGGTTGGCGATGCTCTCGCAGAAGATCGCGCGGGTGTTCTCGTCGATGGCGGCCTTCACCGCGTCGAGATCGTCGGTGTCGACGAATGTCGCCGACCAGCCGAAGCGCTTGATGGTCTGGGAGAACTGGGTGACCGTGCCGCCGTAGAGCCGGGTCGAGGAGACGATGTTGCAGCCCGGCCCCATCAGCGGGAAGAGCGCCATGATCTGCGCCGCGTGCCCCGAGGAGCAGCAGACCGCCCCCGCGCCGCCCTCGAGCGCGCAGATCCGGTCGGCCAGCGCCGCGACCGTCGGGTTCGTGAGCCGCGAATAGATGTAGCCAACCTCCTGGAGGTTGAAGAGCGCCGCCGCGTGGTCGGCGTCGCGGAACACATAGGCGGTGGTCTGGTAGATCGGCACCTGGCGGGCGCCGGTGGCGGGGTCGGGGCTGGCGCCTGCATGGATTTGCAGGGTGTCGAAGCCGAGTTGGCGGGGATCTGTCATGGATACCTCCCTGTCGCGCGTTTTTCCGCGGCGAGCCTAGGCGAAGGCCGGGCGAGCCACAATGGTCAGAAGCGGCCGTGCGGTGCGGATCCGGCCTGCGCCGAATTGATCTGGGCTGTTGACTTGTCGCCCGTGACCCGTCATGGGCCGTGGCAGACGTTCTCTGCCGCGTGAGCAGACGGCAGTCTCCCGAAGCGGATGACGCAGGACGTCGACGATTTCCCAGGTTCCCAATTCACGCGGGGGTCCGACGCGGTGACGACCGAACGGGCAATGCGGCCTGCCGGTCCGGGCATCGTGCCACCCGACTGCGCCCGCCCGTCCATCCGGGACGGCGGCACTTCAATTCGGCTGCGGCTTCGGGCCGCGGCCAAGACTGGATGCGAAAAGATGACTTTCGAAACACTGGGGCTGTCGCCCCGCCTTGTCCGCAAACTCGCCGAACAGGGTATCACCGAGCCGACCCCGATCCAGCTGCAGGCGATCCCGCAGGCGCTGGCCGGGCGCGACGTGATGGGCATCGCCCAGACCGGCACCGGCAAGACGGCCGCCTTCGGCCTGCCGATGGCCCATAACCTGCTCAAGCTGGGCATCGCGCCCGAGCCGAAGTCGGTGAACGGCCTCATACTCGCGCCGACCCGCGAACTGGCCAAGCAGATCTGCGACACGCTGACTGCCTATACCCAGGGAACGCACCTGAAGATCGGGCTCGTCGTCGGCGGCGCCTCGATCAATGCCCAGATCAACCGGCTGCACCGCGGCACCGACCTGCTGGTGGCCACGCCGGGACGGCTGATCGACCTTCTCGACCGCAAGGCGGTCCGGCTCGATCTCGCCCGCTACCTGGTGCTCGACGAGGCCGACCAGATGTTGGACATGGGTTTCATCCATGCCCTGCGCCGCATCGCGCCGCTGCTGCCGAAGACCCGGCAGACCATGCTCTTTTCGGCCACCATGCCGAAGCTCATGGCGGACCTCTCGAAGACCTATCTCACCGACCCGATCCGCATCGAAGTCTCGCCTCCGGGCAAACCTGCCGACAAGGTCACCCAGGCGCTGCATTTCGTCGAGCAGGCCGGCAAGACCCGGCTGCTGGTCGAGCATCTGGATGCGCATCGCGAGGATCTCGCGCTGGTCTTCACCCGCACCAAGCATGGCGCCGACCGGCTGATGAAGGCGCTCGAGCGCGAGGGGTTCGCGGTCGGTGCGATCCACGGCAACAAGTCCCAGGGGCAGCGGGAGCGGGCGATCAAGGCGTTCCGGGCCGGCACGCTCAAGGTGCTGGTTGCGACCGATGTCGCCGCGCGGGGGCTCGACATCCCCGGGGTGCGCCATGTCTACAATTTCGATCTTCCCAACGTACCGGACAACTATGTCCACCGGATCGGCCGCACCGCGCGGGCGGGACGCGACGGCCGCGCCGTTGCCTATTGCGCACCGGCCGAGATGTCCGAGCTGAGGGCGATTCAGAAGACCATGGGGCGCGACATTCCGGTCCATGGCGGCACCGTCTGGGCGGCGCCCCGCTCCGCCGAGCCTGCCCGCCAGGGCAAGCCGAATTCGGCGCGGCCGAGCGGAAAGAAGCGCCAGCGCCGCCGCTCCGGCGCCCGAAAGGCCGCTTAACCCCTGATTTCCGGGAGACCCGACATGCCGCAGCCATCCAAGATGATCAGCGTCGTGAAGACCGCGCAGATGGCAGACACACTGAAACTGGTGGTCGACGGGCGCGTCGTCGGCTCCGTGGTCACGCTCGGCCAGGATAGGGCCGAACTGCGAGATGCAAGCGACCGCCCGCTCGGAACCTTCGTGACCACGGAGGCGGCAATCGCCGAATTCGAGAAGCTGACCGAGGTGCACGAAGTCGATCTCGGCCTCTGACCGTATCGACTGCCCCCTGATGGTTGAGGCCGGCGCGCGGTGCCCCGCGCGCCGGCCTCTTCATTTCGCCGCGACCTTGCCGTGCTCGGGCTGGCCTGCCGCGTCCTGAGCCGCCCTCAGGCCCTCTCTCCTTTGAACCAGGGCAACTCCGGTTTCTATCAGTCCCGACGACAGGGGAATCGACGGGCAAGTCCAGGAATTCCAGGCGGATACCGCCCGCAAGGCCGAATCCATGACATCGAGGGTAGCGGACGGACGACGCAGGTTTCGCGCTTGCCCAACCGCGCCGCCTTGTCACGTATCTGTCATGCAAACATAACACCGCCGTTTCAACGGCGAGCTACTGCGGGCTCGGCCTAGTTCAGAACCAACAGGGATCCGACCCATGAAAACCAGACTGCTCACCGCGCTTCTCGCGACCACGGCGCTCACCGCTCCGGCCTTCGCCGAGGACCTCACCCGCATCGGCGCCGTCACCATCGGCGGCGAGGTCACCGGCCTCTTCGTCAAGGGCGACGACCTTTTCTTCAACGTCCAGCACCCGTCCGACGACATCGGCAATGAATGGGCCAAGGCCACGATCGGTGTGGTTCCCAACGCCAATTTCGCCGCCGACGTGCTTCCGCTTCCGGAAGGCGACGCGATGAAGATGGTGACCACATCGCTCGGCGATTACCAGATCCTCGTGCAGGAAGGCGATTTCGGAACGATCGGCTCGATCGCCAACGCCGAGGGCGAGCTGTTCGTCTCCAACGACCCGGATTTCAACGCCTTCGTGCCGACCGGCGACGATGAAGGCTATCTCTTCACCAACTGGGAAAACCGCCCCGGCGGCATGTCCCGCGTGAATCTCATCCAAGCTGCCGACGGCACCTACAGCGTCGACGAATCCGATGCGATGATGCTCGACTTCTCGCCGGTGGCCGGCACCTGGGTGAACTGCTTCGGCACTCTGAGCCCCTGGGGCAACCCGCTGAGCTCGGAAGAGCTGTATTTCGACGAGACCGCCGATTGGAACAATGCCGAGTATGAATACATCTCGGATGTCGAGGGCCTGGTCGACTACCTGGGCGAGTACCCGAACCCCTACCGCTACGGTTATATTGTCGAGATCACCGATCCGGCCGGCGCGGCCACCCCGGTGAAGCATTTCGCCATGGGCCGCTTCTCGCATGAGAACTCGGTGGTGATGCCCGACCAGAAGACCGTCTATCTCTCCGACGACGGCACCAATGTCGTGTTCTTCAAGTTCGTCGCCGACACTGCTGGCGATCTCTCGGCCGGCACGCTCTCTGCCGCCAAGGTGTCCCAGCGGGACGACCAGGGTTTCGACGTCGAGTGGATCGAGCTGGCGCATGGCACGGAAGCCGACATCGCTGGCTGGATCGCCGAGTATGACGGCATCACCATGGACGACTACAAGGCGGGCGAGACCTCCTATATCTCCGACGAAGAGGTGGCCGCCTGGGCCGCCGGCGACGCCGCCGACGACCGGGTTGCCTTCCTCGAAAGCCGCAAGGCCGCTGCCGCGAAGGGCGCCTCCGCCGAGTTCCGTAAGATGGAAGGCGTGAACGTCAACTTCAACGCGCTCGCCGCCGGCGAGATGTATGCCTACATGGCGATGTCCGAGGTTGCCAAGGGCATGTCGGACGGCGAGGGCGACGTCCAGGTCGAGGAGAACAAGTGCGGCATCGTCTACCAGATGCCGATGGACGCCAACTACAACATCACCGCGATGAACCCGGCGGTGGTGGGCGGCCCCCACGACAAGAACGCCGAGGCCAATTCCTGCGCGCTCGACAACATCTCGAACCCGGACAACATTGCCGTGCTCGACAACGGCGACGTCGTGATCGGCGAGGATACCGGCAACCACGAGAACAACATGATCTGGCTCTGGAAACCGGCCGCGATGTAATCGCGCGGCTCCGGCCCATCCTGTGCGAGGGGGGCGGCTTCCGGGCCGCCCCCCTTCAACATTCCGCCGCACCGGTCGTGCTTCCGGCGCGCTCTGATGCATCCGGGCGCCGATCCGGTTCGCCACGCCGCCTCTCATAGGGAAAGACCAGATGACCGATCGCTCCCCGCGCCCTTCTGCCTTCGCCGTCCTCGCCCTTCCTGCCCTGCTGTCCGCAGGCGCCGCGCCACTCTCTGCGCAGGATCTTGCCACTGCCGACACGGCCGAAATCATGCGCCTGCGCCCCGGGTCGGTCGCTCTGTCGGACGCCGGCCGCCGCTACAACCCCGAAGCGCCGGTGACGGCCATGTGCTACACGCGGATCGAGGGCCGCTTTAACCCCTGCTACGTCTGCCACCAGGACAATAACGACGGGTCGCGCCCGAATTTCATGCAGGATGGCAGCCTGCAAAAATCCTATGCCTTTTCGGATGCCGGGATGACCAATCACTGGACGAATCTCTTCGTTGACCGGTCGGCAGAGGTCGCGGCGATCTCAGACGAAGCGATTCTCGACTGGATCGACGGCGACAATTACTCCGACCTCGAGGACCGGCTGTCTGCGGCGGGCTTCCCCGGGTGGATCCCCGACCTCGATGGCTATGCCGACGCGGCGCATGCCTTCGACGCGGACGGTCTCGCGAGGGACGGCTCCTGGTGGGTCGCCTTTACTTACAAGCCGCAGCCGTCGACCTTCTGGCCGACGAACGGTTCGACCGATGACGTCCAGATTCGCCTTCCCGCGCGTTTCTACACGACTGCCGACGGGGCAACGTCCCGCGATGTCTATTTCGCCAATCTGGCGCTTCTGGAAATGGCCTTCCAGGATATCGACGACGTATCCCTGCCGGAGGTGGACGAGGCAGCGATCGGCGTCGATATCGACGGCGACGGCAGCATCGGCCGGACCCGTCATATCCTCCGGCGCGCCAGCTATCTCGGCGCGGCGTCGCCCGAGGCGGTGCAGCGCATGTCCTACCCGGAGGGCACTGAGTTCCTGCATTCCGTGCGCTATGTCGGCATCGACGGCGAAGAGATCGTGCCGGCGCGGCGGATGAAGGAACTGCGCTACATGATCAAGACGCGCCAGCTGACCATTCCGGAGATTGCCAGCCGCTACGGCAACGAGCGGCAGGAAAAGATCGACGAGAACCTGCCGCGCTATATCGATCTCGGGCCGAAGGGGATGGATACCGGCTTTGGCTGGACCATGCTGGCCTGGATCGAGGATGAAGAGGGCCGCCTGCGCCGCCAGACCAACGAGGAGCTGTTCTTCTGTCGCGGCTGCCACGCGACGGTGGGCGCGAATATCGACCAGACCTGGGCCTTCCCGCGCAAGATGCCGGGCGCGGACGGGTGGCGCTACATCGACCTGAACGCGATGACCGACGTCTCCAATCTCGGCGAGGAGAAGGGCGAGATCGAGACCTATCTCGCGCGAGTCGGCGGCGGCGACGAGTTCCGCGCCAACGCGGAGATGATCGCGCGCTGGTTCAATCCCGACGGGACGGTTGCCGCCGACCGGCTCGCCGGCAAGACGGTCTACGAGTTGCTGACGCCGTCGGTCGAACGAGCCTTGATGCTCAACAAGGCCTACCGGGTGATCGTCGCCGAGCAGAGCTTCCTGTTCGGCCGCGATGCGACGGTCACCCCGCTCACCACCGTCCACGCCGCTATCGACGAGGCCACCGCTCCGACGCTGCCCGAGGAGTATCGCTACAGCCACGACATCCGGCTCGACTGGGACTGATCGGGCGGCCGGCGCGGAGCCGCCTCGGGCGGACCTCCGCGCCGGCCGATGACTATTCGACGAGAGTGGCCAGATATGCGCGGACGGCCAGGATATCCTCCTCCTCGAGGTAGAAATCCTGCATCGAGTCCATTCCGGAGGTGCCTCGCCGGATCGCCGCGACCGGTGCGCCGCGGATGTCCGGCGCCCGATCGTCGCCCCTGGCATCCTCCTTGTGGCAGGTTACGCAGAGCGCGGAAAACAGCTTCTGGCCGTATTCTGCGTCGCCGTCCTGGGTGTCGGCGGCAATGGCGGGCGTGCTCGTCATTGCGGTGAAAAGAAACAAGGCGAGAGAATACCGCATTCTTCTACCCAAACTGACCTGGTCCCGTTCTGCCGCCTCTTTGCGACAGGCCCGTGACACAACCACATGTTTCCGCAAGGGAATGTCCGGATTTCCCGGGCCGCCGACGATCCGGGCGAAGGGGTGCTATCGGGGAATGGTCGCGGGGCCGCGCGCTTCGCGGACGGCACCGGCGGCAATGCTATCGCGCCCCGCGCCCCGTTGTCCGGGTTGCTCTCTCGGGCCGCCCGCCTATTGGCACTTCGAATGGCCGCAATTCATGCAGGTCAGGCAGCCTTCGACCATCCGCATCTCGTATTGCCCGCAGGACGGGCAGGCCGGCCCGCGCGGCCGCTCGCCCACCTGCATCCGCTCCGCCTCGGGATCGGCTTTGAGCCCCAGCCCTTCGCCCTCGAGGAAGCCGATCGAGACCATGTGCCGCTCGATCACCCCGCCGATCGCAGCGAGGATCGAGGGGACATATTTGCCGTTCATCCAGGCGCCGCCGCGCGGGTCGAACACGGCCTTCAGCTCCTCGACCACGAAGGAGACGTCACCGCCGCGCCGGAACACCGCCGAGATCATCCGCGTGAGCGCCACGGTCCAGGCGAAATGCTCCATGTTCTTGGAGTTGATGAACACCTCGAACGGGCGCCGCGCGCCGTTCAGCACGATGTCGTTGATGGTGATGTAGATTGCGTGCTCGCTGTCGGGCCACTTGACCTTGTAGGTATGGCCTTCGAGTGCCTGCGGCCGGTCGAGCGGCTCGGAGAGGTAGATCACGTCCGCGCCATGGTCGATCTCGGGGCTTTCCTCGCCGCTCTCGCTTACCGAGAGAACCGACCCTGTCACATCATTCGGCCGGTAGGTCGTGCAGCCCTTGCAGCCCGAATCCCACGCCTGCATGTAGACGTCCTTGAAATCGTCGAAGGCGATGTCCTCCGGGCAGTTGATCGTCTTCGAGATCGAGGAATCGACCCATTTCTGCGCCGCGGCCTGCATGCGGACGTGGTCGGCCGGCGAAAGCGTCTGTGCGTTGACGAAATGATCGGGCAGGGGGGCATCGCCCATCTTCTCGCGCCAGAGCTGCACGGCGTAGTCGACCACCTCCTCCTCGGTGCGCGAGCCGTCCTTTTGCAGCACTTTTCGGGTATAGGCATAGGCAAAGACCGGCTCGATGCCGCTGGAGACGTTGCCGGCATAGAGGCTGATCGTGCCGGTGGGCGCGATCGAGGTCAGCAGGGCGTTGCGGATGCCGTGTTCGGCAATCGCGGCGCGGACATCCTCGTCCATATGCGCCAGCGTGCCGCTGGCGAGGTATTTCTCCGCGTCGAAGAGCGGGAAGGCACCCTTCTCCTTTGCCAGTTCCACCGACGCCAGGTAGGCGGCGCGGGCGATCCGGTGCAGCCAGCGTTCGGTCTGGCGCGCCGCCTCCTCCGAGCCGTAGCGCAGGCCAACCATCAGGAGCGCGTCGGCAAGGCCCGTGACGCCGAGCCCGATCCGCCGTTTGGCCTGCGCTTCCGCCCGCTGCTCGGGCAGCGGGAAGCGGCTGAGATCGACCACGTTGTCCATCATCCGCACGGCTGTGGTGACGAGCTGGTCAAGCGCTGTCTCGTCGAGCGCCGCGTTGTCCTCGAACGGCGCCGCGACCAGCCGCGCGAGGTTGATCGAGCCGAGGAGGCAGGCGCCGTAGGGCGGCAGCGGCTGCTCGCCGCAGGGATTGGTGGCGGCGATCTCCTCGCAATACCGGAGGTTGTTCATCGCGTTGATCCGGTCGATGAAGATCACTCCCGGCTCGGCGTAGTCGTAAGTCGCGCGCATGATCCGGTTCCACAGGTCCCGCGCCTCGACCGTGTGATAGACCTTGTCGCCGAATTGCAGCTCCCAGGGCCCGTCCTCCCGAACGGCCTCCATGAAAGCGTCGGTCACCAGAACGGACATGTTGAACATCCGCAGGCGGGCCGGGTCCGACTTGGCGGAAATGAAATCCTCGATGTCGGGGTGGTCGCAGCGCATCACCGCCATCATCGCGCCGCGCCGCGAGCCGGCCGACATGATCGTCCGGCACATCGCGTCCCAGACATCCATGAAGGAAAGGGGGCCGGAGGCGTCGGCCGCCACGCCCTTCACATCCGCGCCGCGCGGCCGGATGGTCGAGAAGTCATAGCCGATGCCGCCGCCCTGCTGCATGGTCAGCGCGGCCTCCTTCAGCATGTCGAAGATGCCGCCCATGTCGTCGGGGATCGTGCCCATGACGAAACAGTTGAACAGCGTCACCGACCGGCCGGTGCCCGCCCCGGCGGTGATTCGACCCGCCGGCAGGAAACGGAAATCCTCCAGCGCCCCGTAGAACCGCTCCTCCCAGAGCGCCGGCTCCGCCTCGTTTTCCGCCAGCGACCGGGCGATGCGCCGCCAGCTGTCCTCCACAGTGAGGTCCAGTGCTGTTCCATCCGCCTGTTTGAAGCGGTATTTCATGTCCCAGATGGACTCGGCGATGGGGGCGGCAAAGCGGGTCATGGGTGTTTCCTTGGGGTCGGAGGGCAGGAAACAATATTAGGGTGAAGCTCTCGTGATGGCCACTAGATTTGCTTCCGTGCTCGCCTCCGCTATGTCTGGCTTATGAGCGATTCCAGCCTTGGACATATCAACCTCCTGAAGCTCTGCGTCGGCGCTGAGCGGGTCGAGGACCTCGAGACCTGGCAGGAAAGCCGGCGCGCCGCGATGCCCGACGGGCTGCCGCGCCATGTCACCCGGATGTGGCCGCGCCGAGAGGCGGAGCTGCTGAATGGCGGGTCGCTTTACTGGGTGTTCAAGGGGCTGATCCTTGCCCGCCAGCGGGTGTTGCGGCTCGACGAGACGCTTGGTGCGGACGGCATCAGCCGCTGTGCGCTGGTGCTCGATCCGGAGATCCACCGCACCGAGAGCGTGCCGAAGCGCCCGTTCCAGGGCTGGCGCTACCTCGCGCCGGAGGACGCCCCGCGCGACCTGCCTGCGGCGCGCGCAAGCGAGGATGCGCTGCCGCCCGCTCTGACCGCCGCCCTGGCCGAGATCGGCGTGCGATGACGTGCCTTGCGCAAGCGCGCGGAGGTGTCGACTAAGGGGGCTCGCTGAACGGGAGTTTCATCATGCGTCATGTCGCGGCGATCGCGCTCGTCGTCCTCCTTCATTCCCCGGCCGCAGCGCAGAACCTTGCGCCGGAGCTGATGATCGACGGAACCTGCAGCGACAAGGTCGCCTGGGCGTCCCGGCCGGTTGCCGAGATCGAAGCTGACCTGAACACGCGTCTCGGCACCGAGAGCGCCGCCCAGATGCAGCCGAACATGGTCAAGACCGTGATGGGCATTCTCCGCACTACGCCGGTGAGTGATTCCTGGTTCGCGGGCCGCTGCGAATTCACCGAGGATCAGCTCGCCGCCATGGCGCCCCTGCACGAAGCCTATGTGAACCATATGGCGGCCAAGCTTGGCGAGTGATTCAGTGTCTTGGCAGAGGCGTCACTCGCAACTGACACCTGGCGCGTCCGACACCCTCTTCTCTGGAACAGCATCTGCCGGCGGCATGACCCGAACGGATCGCTGCGGCCTCCGCTACCGGAACTCCGCCAGCCGCCCGGTCAGCTCGCCATAGGCTCGCCGCTCTGCCGCGTCCCAGGGCGCGCGGCGCGACTTGAAGAGCGTCGCCTGGCTGCGATGGATCAACCCGTCGGAGAGGATCTTCAGGTGGTTGGCCCGAAGCGTTTCGCCGGTCGAAGTGATGTCAGCCACCGCTTCCGCCGTCAGGTTCTTCACCGTGCCTTCCGTCGCCCCCTGGCTGTCGACGAGCTGATAGTCGGCGACGCCCGCCTCGCGCAGGAACTCTCGCACCAGCCGGTGATACTTGGTCGCGATCCTGAGCCGGTGGCCATGCGCGATCCGGAAGGCCGCGGCCGCGGCATCGAGGTCGTCGACGATGTCGACATCGACCCAGCATTTCGGCACGGCGATGATCAGGTCGGCCTGGCCGAAGCCCATTGCCGCCAGCTCCTCGACCCGCGTCTCCCAGTCGGGGATGCGCTCGCGCACGAGATCGGTGCCGGTCACGCCGAGATGGATCCGCCCCGCAGCCAGCTCGCGCGGGATCTCGCCCGCCGAGAGCAGCACGAGGTCGATGCCCTCGACGCCCCCAACCGAGCCGGAATACTCGCGTTCCGACCCGGTTCGGCGGATCTCGAGGCCGCGTGCCCCGAACCAGTCGAAGGTCTTCTCCATCAGCCGGCCCTTGGACGGCACGCCCAGCTTCAGCGCCATCAGAGGCCCTCCCGGCTCAGTTCCAGCACCAGACCGGGCCGGATCATCCCGCCCACGGCCGGGATCTCGCGGCCGCGGGCGAGAACGCGCGTCAGCGCGTCGTAGCGCCCGCCGGAGGCGACGGGGGGCAGGTGCGGCCGCCCGCCGGCATAGAAGCCGAAGACGAAGCCGTCGTAATACTCCATCGTCGTGCGCCCGTAATTCGCCTCGAACTCGACCGAGTCGAGATCCACCCCGTGGCCGCGCATCGCGTCGAGCCGCCGCTCCAGCCGCTCTACCGCCGGTTCGAGCGCGGGCAGGTCCACCGCGATGTCGCGCAGCCGGTCGAGCGCGTTCGACGGCGTCTCTCGGATTTCCAGCAGGTCGTCGATCATCTCGACCGCGTGGGCCGGGATCGGCGGTTCCGCGGCCTCCTCCTGAAGCCGCCGCATCCGCGCGACGATCTCAGCCGGCTCGCGCAGCCCGACAATCAGGCCCGCATCGGAGATGATCTCTTCCGGCGCCTGCCGTTCCAACGCCGCCAGCAGCAGCTTGCGCGCGTGCGGCACCTTCGCACGCCCCGCGTAGCGGTCGAGCAGCGCCCGGAAGCGGCGCGGCCGCCAGATATGCCGCATGAGCGCGGCGCGGCGCGGTGCGCTGGTCACCAGGCCCTGCACCGCCGCCGTCAGCAGTCCGATATCGCCCATCGCCGCCCGCAGCCCGAGCGGCACCAGCGCCGCGGCGAAGCGGGCGAAGATCTCGGCCTCGGCCTCGGCCGGGTCGGCGGCGTCGAAGATCTCGAGCCCGACCTGGAAATACTCGTTCGACCGTCCCGGCTCGGGCCGCTCCTGCCGCCGGAAGACCTCTCCGGCATAGGAATAGCGCGCCTCGCCGGCACCGCTCTCGACATGCCAGAGCACCACCGGAACGGTGAAATCCGGCCGCATCATCTGTTCGCCCTTGAGCGGGTCGGCGGTCACATAGGCGCGGGCGCGGATATCCTCGCCATAGAGGTCCAGAAGCGTTTCGGCGGGCTGAAGCACGTCGGGCTCGATCTCGCGAACGCCGGCGCCGCGAAAGAACGCCTGGAGGCGGGCGGCCTCGGCGCGGACCTCTTGCTTGCTGGGCATCGCACTCAGGCTCCCTGTTCCAGCATCCTGCGGATCTCGGCCACCAGATCGTCGCGCGCGACCTCGCGCTGCGCCGGCTGCGACTTCCATTCCTCGAGGCTCGCATTCTCGGCGATCTTGGCTCCCAGCACGAGGTCCTTGATCTGCACGACGCCGCGCGCCGCCTCGTCCTCGCCCTGGATCACCGCGACCGGGGAGTTCCGCTTGTCGGCATATTTGAGCTGGTTGCCGAAATTCTTCGGGTTGCCGAGATAGACCTCGGCGCGGATGCCTGCGGCCCGCAGTTCGCCGACCATCGCCTGATACTCCGCCATCCGGGTCCGGTCCATCACCGTGACCACCACCGGCCCGACACTCGCCCCGTCCATCCGCCCCTTCGCGCGCAGCGCGGCCAGCAGGCGGTCGACGCCGATGGAAACGCCTGTGGCCGGCACGGCCTGACCGGTGAAACGCTTGACGAGGTCGTCATAACGCCCGCCGCCGGCCACCGAGCCGAATTGCTGCTTGCGGCCCTTGTCATCGGTGATCTCGAAAGTGAGCTCGGCCTCGAAGACGGGGCCGGTGTAATAGCCGAGGCCACGGACGACGGAGGGGTCGATGACGATGCGATCTGAGAAGTATCCTTGAGCGACAAGCAATTCTGAGATCTGTTCCAACTCGTCCACGCCCTCGCTTCCACGTTTCGTATGGCCCACGAGGTCTCTGAGCACCTTTAGTGTTGCCGCATTGTCTTGCTGTCGAGCTTCCAGAAAACTCAACACAACACCGGCTTGATCCTCGTTGAGCCCACATCCCTTTGTAAAATCGCCGGACGGGTCCATTCGGCCGCCCATCAGGAGATCAAGGACGCCTTGCCGACCAACCTTGTCAAACTTGTCGACAGTTCTAAGGATGTCGTCCTTTCGAGTTTCACGATCATAAACCGCACTAGGGTCCGCGTCGTCACCGCTCCCGGTGAACCCGAAAACGACATCCAGCACCCCGTTCAGCACCTTGCGGTTGTTGATCCGCACGAGGTAGTCGCCACGCGGAATGCCGACGTGCTCCAGCGTGTCGGCGAGCATGGCGCAGATCTCGGCGTCTGCGGCGACGCTCGCCGTCCCGACTGTATCCGCATCGCATTGATAAAACTGCCGGAACCGCCCAGGCCCCGGTTTCTCGTTGCGCCAGACCGGTCCCATCGCGTAGCGCCGGTAGGGCGCGGGCAGGTCGTTGCGGAACTGCGCGGCGACGCGGGCGAGCGGCGCGGTCAGGTCGTAACGGAGCGCTAGCCAGTCGCCGTCCTCCTCCCAGGCGAAGACGCCGGCATTGGGACGATCGACGTCGGGAAGGTATTTGCCGAGCGCCTCGACCGTCTCGACCGCGGCGGTCTCCAGCGGATCAAACCCGTAGAGATGGTAGACCTCGGCGATCTGGCGCAGCATCAGGTTGCGTTCGGCCACTTCCGCGCCAAAATAGTCGCGAAAGCCCTTCGGCGTCTCCGCCCGGGGCCGGCGGGGCTTCTTGTCCTTCGCCATGTCGGTGATCCTCGGTCCTCTCGTCGCGCCCGCGTCTAGCCCAAGGGCGGCCGGGTCGCAAGCGGGGCGGGGGCCGTATGCGGTATGCAGGAAAGGAACCGGCGATGTCGGACCAGAAGATCGAAGAGGAACTGGCGCATCTGCGCCGGGTGACCGAGGAGCTGTCGGATGTCGTGGCGCGCCAGGCCGACGAGATCGACCGGCTCGCGCGGCACCTGCGTCTGCTGATGGCGCGGGCCGCGGAACAGGAGGCGGCGGAAACGGGCGGGACGGTCTTTGCCGATGAACGCCCCCCGCATTACTGAGGGTTCAGGCGCCGGCCTCCGCCTGAAGGAAACGCACGCCGTTGATCTTCCAGCCGGAGTCGGTCTCGATCATCTCGTATTCGAGCGCGTGAGGCACGCCGGCGGAATCGAATAGCACGACGCGCTGAAGGCTGCGGCCGGGACGCGGGTTGAGCGTGCCGAAGCGCATGTCAGTGGGCCGCCAGACCATCGGGTAGCCCTCGCGGACCATGCGGCCGAAATTCTCCGGTGTACGGAACAGGTCACGGATGGCGGGGGAGGCGTAGTCGAACGCCTGCGTCCAGTCATCGTTCTGGAAATGCGCGATCTGGTCGCGGATGACGAGGCGGATCGCGTCGGATGCGGCCTGCTGCGCGGCGCTGGCTGAGGCGGCGAGGACAAGGGCGGCGGCAAAAAGGCTTCTGCGGATGAACATGGCGACCTCCTTCGGGAAAGAGTAGCGCCGGGCGGGCGAAGATCAACGCCTCCGCCCGACGCTCCGCAATCCACGCACCCGTCGCTCCGCCTGTCCGCAGTTGCAGCGTTCCGCGGCGTTCAGCCCCCGGCCAGCTCTCCCGCCAGTCCCTTCTCGATCAGCGCCACCGTCTCGTCGACACCGTAGAGCGCGATGAAGCCGCCGAAGCGCGGCCCCTGGCTGGCGCCCATCAGCACTTCGTAGATCGCCTTGAACCAGTCGCGCAGCGGCTCGAATTCATGCGCCTTGCCAACGGCAAAGACGACAGATTGCAGCTCTTCGGCTTCCAGCCCGCCATCCCAGTCCCGGAGCCGCTGGGCGAGATCCTCCAGCGCGGCACGTTCCTTGTCGTCGGGCAGGCGGAAGACCTTCGCCGGTTTCACGAAGTCGTTGTAGTAGCGCACCGCGTGGCCGGCCGCGGCGTCGAGCTGCGGATGCGTCTCCGGCGCCGCCTCGGGCGCGTAGCGGCGGATGAAGCCCCAGAGCGCCGCCTTGTCCTCGGCGCCGGCGACGGAGGCGAGGTTGAGCAGCATCGCGAAGCTGACCACCATGTCCGAGGCGGGAACGTCGCCGCCATGGATGTGGTAGACCGGATTGGCGAGCTGCGACTTCAGATCCTGGTCGGGATAGGCGCGGAGTTGCTGGTGGTATTCGTCCACCGCCTTGGGAATAACGTCGAAATAGAGCCGCTTCGCCGTTTTCGGCTTCTGATACATGAAGTAGCTGAGCGACTCGGTCGCGGCATAGGTCAGCCACTCGTCGATCGAGATGCCGTTGCCGGAGGATTTCGAGATTTTCTGCCCCTTGTCGTCCAGGAACAGCTCGTAGGTGAAATGCTCCGGCGCCTTCACGCCAAGGATCTCGCAGATCGAATCGTAGATCGGCGTGTTGGTCGAATGGTCCTTGCCATACATTTCGAAATCGACGCCGAGCGCCGCCCATCGGGCGCCGAAATCGGGCTTCCATTGCAGCTTCACCTGGCCGCCCGTGACCGGAAGGGTCCATTCGCGCCCATCCTCGTCGTCGAAGGTGATCGTGCCGTCCTTGGCATCTACGTGCTTCATCGGCACGTAGAGCACCCGGCCGGTCTCCGGGTGGAGCGGCAGGAAGATCGAATAGGTCTGCTGGCGCTCTTCGCGGAGCGATTTCAGCATCACCTTCATGATCGCGTCGTAGCGCTCGGCGGCGCGCAGCAGGATCTCGTCAAACTGGCCCGAGGCGTAGAACTCGGTCGCCGAGTAGAACTCGTAGTCGAAGCCGAATGTGTCGAGGAAACGCCGCAGCATGGCGTTGTTGTGATCGCCGAAGCTCGGGAACTCGCCGAACGGGTCCGGCACGGCGGTCAGCGGCTTCTGCAAATGCTCGCGCAGCATCTCCTGGTTGGGCACGTTGCCCGGCACCTTGCGCATCCCGTCCATGTCGTCGGAGAAGCAGATGAGCCGGGTCGGGATGTCCGAGATCTGCTCGAAGGCGTGGCGGATCATCGTCGTGCGCAGCACCTCGCCGAAGGTGCCGATATGCGGCAGTCCGGAGGGGCCATAGCCGGTCTCGAAGAGCACGTATCCCTTTTCGGGCGGCGCCTTCTCGTAGCGTTTCAGCACCCGGCGGGCCTCCTCGAAGGGCCAGGCCTTGGATGACATCGCAAGCTCTCGGAGTTCGGACATTGAAACGCTCTTCGCTTTCGGGCCGCGGCCCCATGCCGCGCACTCCCGGCCCGCCACCTGCGGCGGACCGGGGCTCTCCCTATTGCGGGGCGGGTCCGGCGTCAATAAATCTGCCACAACCACATGTCCGACAGGAGAGATCTATGGCCCAGGATGACCAGCCGCTTTCGCCGCAGGACGCGCTCGTCGCGCTGATGATCGCCACCTCGGTGTCGGACGAGAATATCCGCACCTCCGAACTGGTCACGATCGAGCGGATCGTGGACCATCTGCCAGTCTTTGCCGAGTATGACACCGATCATATCCGTGCCATGGCCAACCTTGTCTTCGACTTGTTCGAGGAAGAGGACGGGCTGGATGCGCTGTTCGGCCTCGTCGACGAGTCGCTGCCAGAGCATCTGCACGAAACCGCCTATGCGATTTGCTGCGACGTTGCGGCGGCGGACGGGCGCCTCTCGGAGGAGGAACTCCGGATGCTGCAGGAGATGCGCTACCAGCTCAACATCTCGCGGCTCCATGCGGCAGCCATCGAGCGCGGGGCGCGGGCGCGGCATCTGACCGTCTAGGACGGTCGGCCAGACAGAAAACTGGGTCATGACGCGTCCGCGGATTCGCCGCCGCGCCGGCGTGTGCTCCAGCTGCCGCCATCGGCACGAATTTGATGGTTTCTCTCGCTCGACCGCCTGCGGGCTCATACCGTGTAGACGTCGCCCCAGCGGTCGATCAGTTGCAGCTGCAGGGTTCGCGCCCGGGCCGTCCAGCTCCTCACACCTTCCGGCCGCTCGCGCTGTTCGAGCGGAATCGCGTCGCGCCGCGGAACGTCCGTGACGAAGGTCGCGAAGGCCAGCCGCCGGCCGCCGGGAAGCGTCGCGTAGCCGGCGAGCGTCGACACGAAGTTGAGCGTTCCGGTCTTCGCCCGGATCTGCACGGGGTGGTCCTCGACCGGCCGTCCCTTGGCATCCTTCATTGTGATCGGCTTCATCAGCGGTTCGATGTCGTGCCGCGGGCCAAGCGTAACCAGGGAACGTACCATGTCACGGGCGGACACACGGCTCGCGCCGCCGAGGCCGGAGTGATCGACGAGCGCCGGGCGCGGGCTGCCGATCTCCTCGCCGATCCAGCCTGACATCCGCCCCGCCGAGGCGGCAAGCGTCTCTGGCACGGCGCCGGCGCGTCCCGTCGCGGCGAGGCCGAGGGCTTCGGCCGTCACGTTGGTGGAGTATTTCAGCATGTCGTGGATGATGCTGCGAAGGTCTTCGCTCTCGACCCGGGCGATCTCGGTTCCCACGAGCGGAGCGTCAGCCGGGACCGCTTCCCTCAGCGAGATGCCGAGCGCGCCCGCCAGAACCTGGAAGACCTCGGCGGTGTAGACCGTCGGCTTTCGCACCGGCAGCCAGCGCGAGCCGTCCTGCCCGAGCGCGCCACTTGCGACGGTCCACATATCGCTGTCGCCGCCATCCTCGTAGGTGTAGATCGGATAGTTCCGCCGCACCACCTGCATCCGGGCAACGCGCACGTCCGGACGCCGCGTGGCGGAACGTGCGTCCATCGCGACATCCCAGCCCGACCCGGCACGGCGCCATTCGAAATGCACCCGGTTGAAATTCAGGTTCAACCCGGAGATCCCGGGATTGTAGCCGACCGGGGCGGGCTGCTCCGTGCTGATCTCGGTGAGACTCGGCAGTGCGCCGTCCCAGATGAGGAACGCGCCCTCGACGCGGCCGACGCCCGCCGCCTTCAGACCATTTGCGAGATCCGCGAGCCGGTCGGTGTCAAGCGTCGGGTCGCCCGAGCCCACCAGCACGAGATCGCCCTTGAGCACGCCGGCCTCGACCGGGCCGGTGGCGACGAGGCGGGTGGCGAAGCGGTGGTTCGGACCGAGCAGCTCGAGCGCGTAGAGCGCAGTCAGTGCCTTGGCAACCGAGGCGGGCGGTTGCGGCAGCAGGGGGTTCATTACCTCGAGCACGTCGCCGGTCTCGGCATCGGCGACGACGAAGCCGACCTTCGCGCTGCCGAGCCTTGCCCGCGCGACCAGCGTCTCGGCCGACGGGGCGAGCCGGCCTTTCGGCCCGCCCGGGCGCGGCGCCGGCCGCAACGATTGAGTCGGCGGCGCTGCGAGCGCGGGGGCCGCGGCACTGGCGGCCAGGCCCGCGAGGAGCCAGCGACGGGAGGGCAGGAAGACGTGATCTGACATGGCGCGGAGTGAAGCAAAGCCGGAAGGGGCGGGCAAGAGGCGCGGCGTCGATTCCGCCGGCTTCGGGCGCGATGTCCCGCGGATGTGACCGGTCGCGCTCGCTGCGAGGGGCGCGGCGTGGTATCAAGGGAGGAAACCCGAGCGAACAGGAGAGAATGATGGCCGACCAAGGGACCCGGCAGACCGGCGGGCGCGGGAAACGCTACGACAATGTCTGCGACACGATCGGCGACACGCCGGTCATCCGCATTAACCGGCTCGCCCCCGACCACGTGACCCTCTACGTCAAGGTCGAGGCGTTCAACCCGGGCGGCTCGGTGAAGGACCGGCTCGCGGTGAACATGATCGAGGCGGCCGAGCGCGCGGGCACGCTTCGGCCCGGCCAGACGGTGGTCGAGGCGACCTCCGGCAATACCGGGATTGGCCTCGCCCTGGTCTGCGCGCAGAAGGGCTATCCGCTGGTCATCACCATGCATGACGGTTTCTCCGTCGAGCGGCGGCGACTGATGCGGATGCTGGGCGCCAAGGTGCTTCTGACACCCAAGGCGAAGGGCGGGGTCGGCATGGTGCGGCTGGCCGAGTCGCTGGCTCATGCCAATGGCTGGTTCCTCGCCCGCCAGTTCGAGACACCGGCCAATGCCGACATTCACGAGACGACCACGGCGTGCGAAATCATGGCGGATTTCGAGGGCGAGCGGCTGGACTATTTCGTGACCGGTTATGGCACCGGTGGGACGGTGACCGGCGTCGGCCGGGTGCTGCGCAAGGAGCGGCCGGACGTGAAGATCGTGCTCGCCGAACCGACCAACGCGCCGCTCCTGACCAGCGGCACGGCTCAGGAGCGCGGCGAGCACGGCGCGCCGGCGTCGAGCCACCCGTCCTTTACCCCGCACCCTATCCAGGGGTGGACGCCGGATTTCATCCCGCTGGTATTGCAGGAGGCGGTGGACTCGGGTTTCTACGATTCCCTGATGACGGTGGGCGGCGAGGAGGCCATCGGATGGGCGCGGCGGCTGGCCGCGGAGGAGGGGATCTTCTGCGGCATCTCCTGCGGGGCGACCTTTGCCGCGGCAATCCGCACCGCCGAGTCCGCGCCGCCGGGATCGGTCCTGCTCTGCATGCTGCCCGACACCGGAGAGCGCTACCTCTCGACGCTCCTCTTCGAGGGAATCGCCGAAGAGATGACCGACGAGGAGCGGGAGCTCGCGGCGTCCGTTTCCGAAACCCCCTGAGCGGCGGGGCCGGGGCGCGTTGCCGCCCCGGCGACCGGGCGGTGACCCGCAACGAAAAAGGCCGCGCGATGCGCGGCCATTTCCGAATGTCTTGAAGCTTGCTGACTCAGCCCTGACGGGCCTTGAAGCGGCGCTGGGTCTTGTTGATGACGTACACGCGGCCCTTGCGGCGCACGATACGGCAATCCCGGTGCCGCGATTTCAGCGAGCGGAGCGAGTTGCGGACCTTCATGGTCTTCCCTTTCCTCTTCGCAGGCGCGTGATCCGGCGCCGTTGGTTTCGCCAGCGGGCCGTCGCCGGCCCGAATTCGATGGTGGGCGGTACTGGGATCGAACCAGTGACCCCTACGATGTCAACGTAGTGCTCTACCGCTGAGCTAACCGCCCGTCCGGCGCCGATCCTCCCATGCGCCCCTCTCCAAAGGAAAAGGACGCGGTCGAGTCCGCGTCGGTGGAGCGCGTATAAAGCCTCCGTCAGGAGGGTTCAAGGGCTTTTGGCCGGAGAAATAATGCCGCTATATGGGGGGTGGAGGAATGCCCATGCTGAACCCGCCCTATCGCCTCGATCTCCCGCGCGACCGCACCAGTTCGGTGATCTTCGCCTCGCCGCATAGCGGGCGCGATTACGGGCTGGATTTCCTGCGCCGTTCGATGCTGGACGAACACGCCATCCGCTCCTCCGAGGATGCCTTCGTGGACCGGCTCTTCGACGCCGCACCCGGGCTCGGCGCGCCACTGATCTCGGCGCTCGCGCCGCGCGCCTTCGTCGATCTCAACCGGTCCTGCGACGAGCTCGACCCGAGCGTGATCCGTGGCCTGCGCCCGGGTGCGCACAATCCGCGAATCTCCTCCGGCCTGGGCGTGATCCCGCGAGTCGTCGCCGGCGGGCGGGCAATCTATCGCGGTAAGATCGACCTGGCCGAGGCGCAGGCCCGGCTCGACCGCTATTGGCATCCCTATCACGACGCCTTGCGCGGTCTCGTGGGCGAGTCGCGGGCAAGCTTCGGCGAGGCGATCCTGATCGACTGTCATTCGATGCCGCATGAGGCGGTGCGCTCCATCGCGCCGAGGTCCTCCACCCGGCCGGAGGTGGTTCTGGGCGACAGGTTCGGCGCCGCTTGTGCGCCGGAGATCATGGACCGCGTCGAGGCGGCCTTTGCCGGCGTCGGCCTGAGGGTGACGCGCAACACGCCCTTCGCCGGGGCCTTCGTGGCACAGCAATACGGCCGGCCGGCGCATGGCCAGCATGTCGTGCAGGTCGAGATCGACCGTGCGCTTTACATGGACGAGGCGCGCATCCGCCCGAGCCAGCGTTTCTCGGATTTTCGCGCCACCCTGCGCGGCGTGATCGCAGACATCATCGAGATCGGCCGAACCGCCGCGCAGCCGCTGGCGGCGGAGTAGGGCGGTCGCCGACCAAGCATCCGGTTGCGCAGGTGACGGTCGGCCGTTTCAGGTATGAACCACCGGGGGGTGCGATTTCAGGCGCATCTCCCGCCACGCAATGAAGCTCACGGCGGCCATGACGATCGCTCCGCCGAGAACCACCCAGCCGTCTATCGGCTCGCCGAAGGCCAGCGCGCCGAGCAGGCTGGCCCAGACGAGCTGGAGGAAGGTCGCCGGCTGGCTCACCGCCATCGGCGCCTCGCGGAAGGCAAGCGTCATCGCGAAATGCCCAGCGGTGGCGAAACAGGCGACAAGGAAGAGCCAGCCGAGTTGGACAGGAGCTGGCGGCACCCAGTCGGCAAGCGCGAAGGGGGAGAGGAAGAGCGTCACCATGATCGACATCATGGTGACGACGACGCCGGGCGATGCCTCGAAGGTCATCCGCTTGGCGATGAGATAGGCGGCGGAGAAACCGAAGGCGGCAAAGATCATCGCCACATGTCCGGTTTCGAGCGGCCGCAGCCCCGGCCGCAGGATGATCAGCGCGCCGACAAAGGCGAAGCCGATCGCGGCGAGACGACGGGCCGCAAGCGGCTCGCCGAGAAACAGCACGGCGCCGAGGGTGACGTAGATCGGGTTCATGTAGTTCATCGCCGTGACCTCGGCGAGCGAGATCCGGGTCATGGCGTAGAACCAGGCCATCACGGCCATCGCCTGCGCTGCGCCGCGCAAGGTGAAGAGCGTCCAGGCGCGCCTGGAGAGCCGCGTCCTGCGAAGTTCGGGCCAGACAGGCAGCAGCAGGACCAGCCCGAGGACATAGCGCAGGAAAGCGGATTCGGCGGGCGGGATGCCGGGGCCGAGATGCTTTACGGTCGCCTGCACGCCGACGAAGCAAACTCCGGTCACCAGCATCCAGAGGACGGCCCTCAGGGGGCGATGTTCGGCGGCGGCGCTCATGCCGGCGACCTGACAGGATTCGCCGCGTCGCGGCAAGCGAAAGCGCTCAGCCCTGCATCAGCCCGGCAGCGATGGACCACATGACGAGGCCGATGGCGAGATCGAGCAGGCGCCAGGAAAGCGGGCGGGCAAATATGGGCTGCAAAAGGCGCGCGCCGTAACCGAGCGCGAAGAAAAAGACGAAAGAGGCCGAGACGGCGCCGGTCGCAAAGGCGGATTCGTGGCCCGGAAAGCCGGCCGAGACCGAGCCGATCAGGGCCAGCGTGTCGAGATAGACATGCGGGTTGAGCCAGGTCAGCGCGAGCGTGGTGGCGAGCACCGCGCGCAGGCTCTGCGCGCCGCCGCCGCCCGCTTCGAGCGCCTCGCCGCCGCGCCACGCGTTGCGCAGGCTCAGCGCGCCATAAGCCAAGAGGAAGGCCGCGCCGCCCCACCGCATCAGTGGCACGAGGGCGGGGAGCCGGTCCGAAAGCGTCGAAAAGGCAAAAACGCCGGCCGTGATCAGCAGCGCGTCGGAGAGCGCGCAGGCCAGCACCACGGGGAGCACATGTTCCTCGCGGAGACCCTGCCGCAGCACGAAGGCGTTCTGCGCACCGATGGCGAGGATCAGGCTGAAGCCGAGCCCGAATCCCTGGATGAATGCCTCGCCCATCTGCTCCCTCCGAAACCGAGGGAAAGCCCGTAGCCGGAGGCGGCGCGGAAGACAAACCTGTTTTCCCCGTCAAGCAACGGCATCCGCCAATCCGGAGACTGCCCAACCGAGGTCATGGCTGAAGTGGGTTCCGCGCGCGCCGCCGTCGCGCCCGGCAAACAAGTGCGACGATCTCGCAGCGCGTCAGGGCGTCGAAGGAACCAAACGGCGCCGCTCTTCCGCCGTTCGCGCGCGCCTGCGAACGCGAGTCTCTCGCTCACTCGCCGCCAGCATCCGCATCAACTGCTCCTGTGTCAGCGCCGACCGAAACTCCACCCCGGCGACATTCGGCCCGGTCCATCGCACCCGGCTGTCGATCCAGATGTCCTTCCAGACAACCCGGATGGATTGCTTCGGCTCGAGCATGTGGCCGTCGACGAAGAAGAGCCGCGCGCCGCGCCGGCCAATATCGTTTGCCCGGCCGGGAAGACGCATGCCGAGGTGCTCGATCTCGATCGGCAGCCGGACGATATGACGACGCGCCAGGTGGCGAGCGCGCGCCTCACGCCAGATCGCGTAGCCGATTCCGAACATGCTGAAAAACGCGGCGACCAGCAACAGGTCGACTGCGCGCCGAGACGTCGGAGATGCGATGTGCCGGCCGCGCGTCCCGTCCCGCAAGGCAATGTCTGCCTGGTGCATCAGAGATTCTCTGTCGATCCAGCTCTTGCAGTCGTTCTCGGCAAACCTTTTCTCCATATCGTCAAGCAGTTGCCGGCTCGCCGGCGCCGCATAGGCACGCAGCATGGCCGTGCGGCCCTCTTCGGCAAGGATCCGATAGAGGCGCTGCCGGCTTCGGTAATAGGGTTTGACCCTGCCGGCGATCTCCGGGTACCACTTCGTGAATCGCGCGAAGCTGAACGTCAGTTTCATGCTCTCCGAGCGCGCGAGTTCCCTGGCCTGGGTTTCGTTCGGCGATGTCACAAGAGCGCCAAGGCTCCGCTCGGTTCCTCCGAGCCCGGTCAGGAAGCCGCAGAGCAGCGAATCCGCGGCTGCCTGACCCGGCGCCGGGCCGAACGCGAGCCAGAGACCCGCCAACATGGCCGCAAGCTGGCCCGCCCAGCCTGAAGGAGCGCGTCGCGTGAGCATGGCCGATACTTGCGACCGAAGATCTAAAAATCTGATAACCAGCGCCGGCAATCTTCGCCGCTGCGGCGTGCGGGTCAGACCTCCTGCGGCTCCTGAGCGGAGGTCGGGTTGCCGCGCTCCGACCGCATCTTGCCGCGCACTGTCCGGCTCGCGGAGATCTTCTTCTCGCCGGTGAAGGCCTCGTGGTTCCGTTCGGTCTGCGCGAGGTCATAGAGGTAATTGACCATCATCCCGCTCGACTGAGCCATGCCGTTGGCACTGGTGTCGGCGCCGGCATGGACGTCCTGAACGATGGCTCCGTTGCCGAGATGGAAGCGGGCCACCGGATCGCGCGGGAACCCGTCCGGGCGACGTGCCTCGAGCAGGTAGCGCGCGGCGAGCGACTCGGCTTCCGCCGGCGTCGCCTCGCCCGCAAGCATCCGTGCCGCCCTCGCGTCGCCGTCCAGGGTCTTCAGCCAGTCGTTAAGCCCCGGGATCGGCGAAAGTGTGACGAAGGTGCTTAGGCCTGGCAGCTCCTGGCTCAGACCGGTGACGACCTGCTTGATCAGGAAGTTGCCGAAGGAAATGCCCCTGAGGCCCTTCTGGCAGTTGGAGATCGAATAGAAGACCGCCGTGTTGGCTTCCTCTGCGGGGAGTTCCTCGCGGTCCTCGGCGAGCAGCCCCTGGATCGATCGCGGTACGCCCTTGGTGAGCGCCACCTCGACGAAGATCAGCGGCTCGCCCGGCATGGCCGGGTGGAAAAAGGCGAAGCAGCGGCGGTCGCGCGGGTGGAGGCGGCGGCGCAGATCGTCCCAGTCGTGGATCTCGTGCACCGCCTCATAGGCCACGACCTTCTCCAGCAGCGTTGCCGACGTGTGCCAGTCGATCTGCTCGATCCTCAGGAATCCGCGATTGAACCAGCTGCGCAGCAGGTGGACGAGGTCCATGTCGGTGCGTTTCAGTTCCGGGTGTTCCCGGAGCATGCCAAGCAGGTCCACCCGGGCCGCAACCAGCGCCTCGGTAGCGCGGGGGGCTTCGTGCAGGCGCCGGAAAAGTTCCTGGCGGCGCGGCTCGGCGGCCTCGACGAGAGCGGCGAAGTTTTCTGTCGAGGGCGTCTCGGAATAGGCCTGAGCGAGGCCCGCGACCCGGGCCGCGTCGATATCGAGGCTGTCATTGAGAAAGGTGAAGAAGGCGAGCTTCTGTTCGTCGTCCATCCCCTGGTATCGGCCGAGAATGGCGGCCGAGAGGCGCAGACCCGAGACCTCGCCGCCGCTCGACAGCAGTGCCGTGCAAAGGTCCGCCATCGAGCGCCTGTCGCCACCGCCAAGCGGCCAGCGACCGTAGAGCGATGAGAGCAGATCTCCCAGAATACGTGTGCGTGCCATATGCGACTCCCCTGTGCCGGCATCGGGCCGGCCTCGCGTGGGAGTCTACGCTTCGACCGGCCGGGCGAAACCCCGGCCGGTCAACTTTTCCGCAGATCCGCCATGCGTCCGGCGCCACTCGCGACTGGCACGGCGGCGCGCCGTCGGCGTCAGAACACGTCGCGGCCGTGGAACCGGATGATGAAGCTGTCAGCCGTGCCCGAGCGGTTCTCGACGTGGAGCTTGCCGCCCGAGATCCCCGCCGAGATCTTGCCATCCGTGCCGGTGATGCCTGTCAGCACTGCGTCCCGGCGTTCAAACTGGCTTCCGACATCGGCTCGCGGTGCGCTCCCGCTTGTCGAATAGGACAGTGCGCCGTGGCGGTATCGGGCCTCGCTGCGCGGGATGATCTCGACGATCCCGCCTGCATTCGGCAGGTCGAACGTGGCGGCTGTGTCATCCAGGAGATAGACCCAGCTCGTGTTCCAGGCGGTCCCGTTATGGACGCAGCGGCCAACGAACTCGACATGGTCGCAGATCACCGTGAGATTCGGGTCCGTGGTGATCAGGTCGCGCTGGATGTAGCTGAGCGGCTGCGTGCAGCGTTTCACGATGCCGACCGCCGCCGGATCGATGTCGAGCGGCGCCTGCATGGCGCTCAGATTGCCCTCGATCGTGCAATAGGCCGCATTGGCTGTGAACTGAGCCAGGACCCCGCCGGCCGTCGGATGGTCTACCCTGGGTTCGATCAGGCGGCATTGCGACGCCCGGTCGAAGATAAAGGCCGTCGCGCTGCGGCTCAGGATCACCCGGTGATTCCGGATCGTGATGCCGGCCATCGGATAGGTGTCGCCGGTGATCTTGACCGCCGTGTCATCCTCGGTGAGGCAGTTTTCGATCAGCCCGCCTTCGATACCGGCGGCCGTGGTGTTGTTGACGAGGATACCGATTCCGGTCCCGTCGCCGCGGTGGACGTTGTATTGCCCGCCGTCGATATGGAAGTCGAAGATGCCGCGGAGCTCGACGCCCACGGTTGCGTTCGCCGCCGAGTCGCCCGAGGCAACGTGGCAATCCCGCAATACATGCTGCGAGCCGATGCCTTCGATCAGAAGTCCGGTGTCCTGGAAGGCCAGAACCACCACACCCTCGATCCGCGCGAAAAAGGATCCGTTGGCGAGGCGGATGCCGGTCGCGCCGCTGTCCATGCAGTCGACCAGAACATTGCGGATCTCCGTTCGCGTCGCGTTGTCGATTGTGAGGCCCGTGCCGGCTCCTCTGTGGATCAGGCCGAAATCAGAGAGCGCGAGGCCCTGGAAGGCCGTCGCTACGCCCGACCCGGGGTCGGTCGAGCGGATCGTCAGCAGATCGACGACGCTGCCGTCGGTCGCTTCGACCAATGCGCCGGCGGGTGCTTTCGCCTGTTCATCCGAGTAGCGGTGCCAGCCCGCGCCGGTCAGTTTCGCCAAGATGTCCGTCGCGACGACAGGGGCGACGACCGGGACCGCGCCGCTCAGCGTGACGCTCGGTCTGGCCATTGCATGGGTCAGTGCCGCTGTACCGGTGCCGAAGGCGTCGACCGGAAAGGTGCCCGTGCTGTCGGGAAGCACCGTCAGCCGGGCGCCGCCGGCCGTCGTCAGGTCCTCGCCGTTGTCGACGACCTCGTAGCCGAAGCCTTCGGCCAGCGTGCGGATCCGGTCGCCGGTGGCGAAGCTCTCGGTCGAAGCGAGGAGCGTCGGCAAGTCGTCGGGAAGCCGGGTGCTCAGCGCGGTGAAGGCTTCGTCCTTCACCAGGGTGAATTGGCGGGTCATGTCAGTCTCCGAATTCGAGTGTGACGGCGAAAGTGGTCTCGCCGAGAACCGCAGCGTCTGTCGTCTCGAGGGCGAGCGCTGCGCCGAGGTCGCTGATCGTCAGCACCGTTCCGGCCTGGGCCGCAGCGTCGATCGATGTTAGCTGGCCATCCGCGCCGAGCAGGTAAAGAATCGTCTCTTCCCCTGTCGGGGCCGAGACCGGAAACGCCAGCGCCGCCGGGCGGACCGACGAGGTCAGGATCGGACGCAAGATGCTCATGAAGCGGTTGCCTCTTTCTTGGTGGCGGTCTGGTCTGGTCGATGCGTGCCGACGGGCCGGAACGCGAAACCGGATCGGTCTCCGGCGGCGACCGGGCACCTGGCTCGCGCGGCCGGGCGACTCAGGCGATCTGCCAGGTCACCTGGTATTGCGCGTCGCCGGTCGCGACGAGGCGAATGGCCGGCATGTTGGCCACGTCGAGCTTGTGCACGCCGGCGACGGAGATCGTTTCGAAGGTTGCCCAGTTGCCCGCCGGATCGCGGTGCTGCAACTCGACGCCGCCTGTGCCGGCCGCAACCTGCAACGTCGCCGGGCTGGCGTAGTGGGGGAAATCCTGTTCGTTTTCGGGGAAGATCTTCACGGAAGCGGTCCAGCTCATATTGGATGTCCTTGTCTGCCTGGTGGGACTCAACCGCGGCGGATACTACGTGAAGACCGACGCGCGTTGCGGTGAGCGACGGACCTGCGCACTCAGGATGAAGGATTTGGAAGGCCGGGCAGCGGCTTGTTTCAGGCGTGTCGGGCCCGCCTGTCGGAAACGACGCGCCCACCCTCGAGCGTGACGATCCGGTCCACCGCGGCCAACGCCTGCGGCGTATGGGCGACGACGATCACGGTTCGGCCGGTGAAGACCTCACGCGCGCGTTCGAAGAATTCGGCCTCGCCGTCGATGTCGAACATCGCCGTCGCCTCGTCCAGGATCAGCAAGCCGGGATTGCAGATCAGCGCCCGCGCCAGCGCGATGCGTTGCCGTTGCCCGCCCGAAAGCCAGATACCGTTCTCGCCCACCAGCGTGTCATAGCCCCGGTCCAGCGCGTCGATGAACCCGGCCGCCAGCGCTGCCTCCGCCGCCCGCCGGACTTGCGCTTGGGTCGCTCCCGGCGCGCCATAGGCAATGTTTTCGCGGATCGTTGCGTCGAGGAGCTGAACATCCTGCGGCACAACCGCAACTGACTGCCGCAGCGCTGCGAGATCCTGCGCCGATGTGGCGCGCCCGCCGACCCGCACCTCGCCGCGTTCCGGCATATGCAGCCCGGAGAGCAGCCGAACCACCGAGCTCTTGCCGGAGCCGTTCGGTCCGATCAGGCCGACATGCTCGCCGGGCTCGATCACCAGGTCGATGCTCGCAAGCGCCCAGCGATCCGGCCCGTAGCGGAACCAGACATCGTCGAACGCGACTGGAAGAGCTCCCGCCCGGCGCGTCTCCGCACGTCGCGACGCGCTGTGTTCGGGCGCTGGCTCCGCCTCCAGCTGCATCGCTTCGGCCAACCGCTGGAACGCGCCACGGGCGATGTTGAGCTGTCCCCAGGCGCGCGACAGACCCGCCAGCGGCCGCACGATCATGCCGGCATAGAGCAGCAGGCTGGTCCATTCCGCAGTGCTCAGCGCGAGCGCGTCGAGGCGGCTCTGCAGGACCACCACGACCAGAAGCAGCGCCATGCCTGTCAGGACCTGCACCGCCGGCTGAAGGATCTCGGCGGCGAGGTGAAGCCGGGTCGAGAGCACGCGCGCGCGCTCGACCTCGTTTTCGAACCGTTCGATTGCCTGCGGTTCGCGGGCAAAGCGCTTCATCGTCGGCACCATGGCGAGGCTCTCGTCGATGATCGAAATCACCCGTGCCTCCTGGTCCCGGTAGTCGCGCCCTAAGGGCCGGAGCCGCCGGGTCAGCAGCCGGAAGGTCGCGATCGCCACCGGCAGCGTCAGCAGCACTGGCGCAGCAAGAAGCGGATCGATCCGGATCATCAGCACGGCCGCGCCGATCAGGGTCACCAGCCGCGGCGCGGTCAGGGTGACGAAACCGGCGCTGAACTCGCCGAGGAAATCCACGTCCTGCCCCAGAAGCGCGACCGTGCTCCCGCGCGGATGGCTCTCGTGGAACGCCAAGGGCAGGCGGAGCACATGGCTGAAAGTCGCCCGCCTCAGGTCGACCAGCACGTCTGCGGTGACGCGCTGCGAGATCACCGAACTCGCTAGGGCAAGCAGGCTCTGCACGGCGATGGTCAGGAGCAATCCGAGCAGGAGGCCGACCGGCACTCCACTGGCGCGGTCAACCAGCGCTCCGGCGATCTGTCCGAGCGCCCAGGGGATGATCAGCGTCACCAGGCTGCCTGCGATCACCAGAAGGCTCGCGAACAGGATCTTCCAGAGCCTCGGTCGGAGCGCGGCAAGGAGCAGCTGCCTCATCGGCCGGACCGCCGCTTCGCCTTGACGATTCCCGTCGCCGCGCGGTGCAGGTAGAGCAGCGGCGCTTGCCAGCGTGGCACCGGCCCGTAGATTTCCATCAGCCGCGCGCGCGGCGGGAAAAGCACCCCGCCGAGATAGGTCAGCGCCTGCCGCCGGTTGCGGCAAAGCAGGTCGCGCCGCATCCGGCCGAACTCCGAGGCCGCGAGATAGCGCGAAAGCCGCCCCTCGGACGCGGCGCCAAGGCGCTCAATCGCGGTTTCCGGCACGAAGCGCCCGAGCCTCGCCTCGGCCTCGCGAAGCGCCAACGCCGCCGCGCCGCTGCCGCCGATAGTGGCCTGCAAAAGGATGAAACGCTCCCAGGCGGCGCGATCCATCCGCGCCGCGATGGCGCGCAGATCCACGAGCCAGATGAACCGCATTCCGGCGCGGTAGTCGCGATCGAAGAGCAGATGCGTGATCGCGAAGGAAAGCAGCATCTCGTCGCTGGGGGCGACCGCCCGTGGATGCAGCCGCGTTACGGGTTGTGCGCCGGCACGCAGGGTTTCGAAAGTGTAGAGCTGGGCGAGGAAGTCCGAATTCGCCGCCCGCCAGTGCAGATCTACAGGAAATGGGATACCGCTGCGTTCGAGTGTGAATGTCGTCTGATAGTGCGGGACGTGGACCGGGGACGCGGCGAATCCCAGTTGCGCGAGCACATCGCGCGCCGCGCCCTTTTGCTCCGGGGCGACAATGATATCAGTATCGAGACGCGGCCGCAGAGCGGGTTTCTCATAGACGAGATAGGCCAGTGCCGCGCCCTTGAGAAGCACCATGTCGACCCCGGCTGCCGCAAAGGCAGAGCAGATTTCCCCGAGAAGCTCATGCCGGAGCACATCTGAAATCGCATCCGCTGCCGCGTCCCGGAACAAGGCGCGAGTCGCGACGGGGGCAGCCTCGACGAAATGCGGGTTCTCGGCGAGAAGACCCTGCAAGCCGTGATACCGGGCCCGCGCCACGATCGCCTCGGAGCGAAGAGCCCCGGCCGGAACCGGCGCGCCCGCGAGAAAGGACGCCAGGAAGGCGTCGATCTGAGCGTCAATTTTGCTCTGCCCGGCAGTCACGGCCCTGTCCTGTCTCCTCGACGGACGTTCAGAGCATAGGCCGCCTTGCGAGTCCATGCCCGCACTGGTGCCGGGCGCGGCTGGACGCTACAACAAGCCGTCTCCAGAGCGGGAGCAACCGGATGCTGTCACGACTTTTTCGCAAGCGACAACCGCAGGCCGGGTTCGAGGCACCGCGGCCCGACCTGCCGGTAGAGGCGGTGGGCGACATCCACGGCCGTGCTGACCTGCTCGATTCTCTACCGCCGGTTGCCGACGGCGCGGTGCGCGTCCTTCTCGGGGACTACGTGGATCGCGGCCCGCAGAGCCGCGAGGTGCTCGAACGGGTCCATGCGCGCAGCGCCGCCGGCGACTGGGTCTGCCTTTGCGGCAACCACGAGGAGATGTTCGTCAATTTCCTGCGCGATCCGGTCACCAACCGAAGCTGGCTCGGATTCGGCGGGTTGCAGACGCTGGCGAGCTTCGGCATCGGCGGCATCACCGAGACATCGAGCGAGGCAGTGCTTCGCGAGGCCGCCGAGGCGGTCCCGGCGAAGCTTTCCTTCGACCTTTTCGCCTGGGTGGAGACCCTGCCGGTGCTGTGGAGCAGCGGAACCCTCACCGCCGTTCACGCCGGCCTCGACCCGCTGCTGCCGCTGGAGGCGCAGGACCGGCGCGCCATGGTCTGGGGACATCCGGATTTCGGCACGCTGCCACGCCCCGACGGCCGGTGGATCGTGCACGGCCACACAATCGTCAACGCACCGCGCGCCCGCGACGGCGTCATCTCGATCGACACCGGGGCCTACGCCACGGGCCGGTTGACGCTCGCGCGGGTGTCACCGGAGGGCGAGGTGTCCTTTACGGAGTGAGCGTGGTCTTTCCGGATCTTTCGGACGCCTTCGTAAATCATTGTAAAATTTATCAAAAATGCGGGTGCCAAATAGCCTCCGCAGGGCGGATCCACCGGACCGCCCACCTCGCCGATGCAATTCGACCGCAGGGCAGATCTTCCGCGATTGTTCCACCGGGCGTTTGGTTGACTTATCCAAAAATTTGACACGAAAATGCGCCAGAGCGAGAGGCGGTATCGGGCAGCAACGGATCTGTCGTTTAGGGCGAAAGAATCCCGCAATCATTTCCATGCTGCGTCGTGAGGAATCCGGGAGAGATTTCGACGGTGGAACGTTTGGAATGAGCGACATCGCAGACAGACTGAGCCCGTCGAGGCCAGTATCGGGCGCAGCCGCGGCGGCGTTCGGCCTGTCAGATGTTTCACCGGTGCCGAGCGGATCGGGGCTGGCCCGTTGTCTCTGGGTGGGGGCGGTGAACGGGGTCTTCACCTTGCTGTCGCTGCCGACCCTGTTGGCGGCGACGATCGTGCTGCTGATCCTCAATCCGCGCTACAATCCAGGGCCTCTGTTCTTTGTCCAGCAGCGCGTCGGCCGGGGAGGGCGGGTGTTTCGCATCTACAAGTTCCGCACCATGGCAGTGGCGCCCGCGGGATCGAGCACCAGTATCCTGGCCAGCGAAACCCGGATCACTCGGCTCGGCAGGGTGCTTCGCAAGTTCCGCATCGACGAATTGCCGAATTTTATCAATGTCTTGCTCGGCGATATGAATGTGATCGGCCCGCGGCCGGACGCGACCGAACAGGCCCAGATCTATGTCCGGACCGTCGATGGCTATCGTGATCGCTTCGAGGTCAAGCCCGGCATCACCGGGCTCGCGCAGGTCGTCCAAGGCTACGCTGCCTGTGCGAATTCGACCCGGAAAAAGGCACGTTACGACCGCTATTACGTACGCCGGCGCAGCGCCCGGCTGGACTTTTTCGTTGTGATGCGGACGATTCAGGTAATGCTAACCGGAGTCGGCAGCCGCTGATCCGTCCTGCCGGAAATCCGGTGGAGTTTCCTGCCGCAGGCCGCGTTCGCGGGAGGTACCGCAGGCCGGTTGGTCGGTTCGACGGGGTCCGCCCGGCCAGGTATTCCGACCTTGCCGCGTCCTGACGAACTGACTACCACCGTCGGAACGCCTTGCCGTCTGACTGTGCTGCAGGATCGCGGCCTTCGCCGGACCCGGAGGGCGCAGTGAGGCCGCCCTCGGCGGCGTCTGAAGACGGGGGGAGCATCGTGAGCTCTGTTCAGCGAATTCCGACCGAGCCGCAACTTCGCGCCACGGATCGGGCCGGTGATGACGAGTTGGACCTTGTCGGGCTGTTCCAGACGCTCTGGCGCGGCAAGTGGATCATCGCGGTCTTCGCTGCGGTTATGGTGCTGGCCGGCGGCTTCTATTCCTTCCGAATGACCTCCCCGGTTTACACCGCCCATGCGGTGATCGCGCTCGACAACCGGGCGGAGCGTAACGTCACCAGCGTCGAGAGCGTCGTCTCCGGCCTCTCGGCCAGTACCGAGACGGTCAATACCGAGATCGAGGTGATGACCTCGCGCACCCTCGGCGAGCGCCTCGTCGAGCGGCTCGACCTGATGAACGATCCAGAGTTCAACCCGGCCGTGGACACGTCCGACGAACCCGCTTTTAACCTGAGGAAGTTTCTGCGGTCGGCCATGATGGCGGTGCTGCGGATCGAGGAGGAGGAGAAGGTCGAACTCAGCGAGGCGGAGCGGTTCGACCGGGTGGTGACCCGTACGCTAAATCGGTTCGAGGTCAGCAACGATTCCTGGAGCTACGTCTTCAACGTCTACGCGACGACCTATTCGCCGGAGAAGTCGGTGCTGCTCGCCAACACGCTGGCCGATCTCTATATCGAGGACCAGTTGCAGGTGAAATTCGACGCAACGGCGCAGGCCACCGAATGGCTCTCGCAGCGCGTCGCCGAGTTGCGCAAGGATCTCGAGGCCTCCGAATCCGCGGCCAAGGAGTTCAACGCCTCGATCGACCTGATCAATGCCGAGACGCTTGACGCGCTCAACCGCCAACTCAAGGACATGCGCGAGCGGTTGCAGACCGCCCAAACCACGCTGGCCGGTGCGCGAAGCGACCAGGAGCGGCTCGAGGCGGCAATCGACAGCGGCGTGCGGTCGGACATCCTTGCCGTCGCGGACGATCCCCGGCTGAGCCGCATCGCCAGCGATATCGAGACCGGGCGCGCGGTCGAGGACAGTTTTGCGGGCCGGCTGGATCAGCTCCGCCAGGGCCAACGACTGAGTGTGGAGCGTCTCGAGACGCAAGTCGCCTCGCTCGAACGCAGCGTCGCGGAGATCTCAGCGCAGGTCGAGAAGCAGTCGCGCGACCTCGTCACGCTCGAGCAATTGCAGCGCGAGGCGGAGGCGGACCGGCTGATCTACGAGAGTTTCCTGGTGCGACTGCGCGAGACCTCGATCCAGCAGGGGATCCAGACCGCGGACGCGCGGGTGATCTCACACGCCGTCACGCCGCTGCTCCCCTCCGCGCCGCGCAAGTCGCGCATCATCCTGATGGCGGGCTTCATGGGGGTCATGCTGGGATCGGTCTTCGTGGTGCTGATGGAGCTTCGCAACCGCGGCTTCCGCACTTCGCCCGACCTTGAGCGTGCCACCGGCCATACCGTTCTCGGACAGATCCCGCTGATTCCGATACGCCGCCGCGGCAAGCTGATCAGCTACCTTCTCGAACAGCCGACCTCGCAGGCGGCGGAATCGGCGCGCAACCTTCGCACGTCGATCGAGCTTTCGAATGTGGACAACCCGCCGGCTGTCATCGTGTCCTGCTCCGCGGTGCCCGGGGAGGGCAAGACCACCACGGCGATCATGCTGGCGCACCATTTCTCGGCACTGAATCGCAAGGTTCTCCT
The DNA here is from genome assembly GCF_004146235.1 of Tropicimonas sp. IMCC6043. Taxonomy (GTDB): domain Bacteria; phylum Pseudomonadota; class Alphaproteobacteria; order Rhodobacterales; family Rhodobacteraceae; genus Tropicimonas. The sequence continues at coordinate 61,982 of NZ_SELO01000007.1, forward strand.
GTTGGAAGGCGATATCCGCCGCAATGTCTTCGAGCAATACGTCGCGACGAAGGGCCGGAAGGGGCTGGTTTCGGTGATCTCCGGCGAGGTGGCCTTCGAGGATGCCGTGATACGCGACGACCGGCTGGATTTCGACATTCTCGGCGGCGAATCCTCGCGGGTCAGCGCCGCGGATCTCTTTGCCTCGAAGCATTTCGCGGCGGTCATGAAGGACCTGCGCGCGCATTACGACCATATCGTCATCGATTCGCCACCCGTGCTCGTGGTTCCCGACGCGCGCTCGATCGCCCGGCATGCCGATGCGCTCGTCTTCTGCGTGAAATGGAACGCCACCACCGCGCGACAGGTCGAACAAGGCCTCGCCGCGTTTGAGACTGTCGACCTGAAGGTCACGGGCCTCGTGCTCACCCATGTAAGCCAGAGAAAGATGCGCCAATACGGCTACGGGCGCTATTACGGCGGATATGGCTATAGCGCCAAATACTACGGCAAGCGCTGAGCCGCGTGCGCGCCCGTTCCGGGGCGTAAGCAAATTGCGGAACGGGGTCCCAGGCGGTATGTAGGGACGGATTTTGCCTTGGGGGGCCGCGAATCCGGCCTGGAAAGACGGGACGAAGAGTGCTGGAGAGCGGTTCTGCCACCGCGACGGTCAGGGGTGGCCCGCGAAAGGCCCGGCGGTTCTATCGCCTGACGGCCGCCATGGTGGGCGCTCTGATCCTTGCCGGGGCGCCGCCGCTTTCGGCCGAGGACCTCGCCGCGGAATGGGTCGCGCGGCCGCATCTGTCCTTCTACGGCATGCCGGGAATGATCGACATGCCAAGTGGCGAGATGCTTCCGGACGGCGACGCGGCGCTGGCTCTCTCGATGCAGGACGGGCGCTGGCGCGCGACGCTCGGGTTCCAGTTCACGCCCTGGCTCTACCTCTCGCATCAGTATTCCTATTCCGAGGGGTTTTGGGGCGATTCCAGCGGCGGCGAGAGCGATCTTCATGACCGTGCGTTCGGTTTTGCACTCCGGCTCTTGCCCGAGACGCGTTGGCGACCGTCGGTCACCGTCGGCATCACTGATATCGCCGGCACCAGCGTTCTTGGCTCGGAATATGTCGTGGCGACTAAGGCGATCGGCGAAAGGCTCAAGCTCACCGGCGGTATCGGCTGGGGCCGGATGGGCAGCTTTGGCGGCTTCGACAATCCGCTTTCCTTCCTGGGAGACAGCTACGAAACCCGGTCCGGTCTCGATGTCGAGCAGCGCAGGCAACCCGCCTCCGACCAGTGGTTCCGCGGCCCGGCCGCGCCGTTCGGCGGGCTGGAATGGAAGGTCAGCGAAAGCGTGTCGGCAATCCTCGAATATTCGTCCGATGCCTACGAGGAGGAAGTCGCGCGCACCGGCTTCGAGCGCGAGTCGCCCTTCAACTTCGGCCTCACCTACCGCCCGCGGCCCGGCATCGATATCGGCCTCTATTCGCTCTACGGCTCAAGCTTCGGCATCTCCGCAACCTTCACCGCGAACCCCACGGACCTGCCGTTCAAGGGCGCACGCGAGCCGGCACCGCCGCCGGTGGCACCGCGCGCCGGAAGCGCGGTCGACCTCTCGGCCTGGAACCTACCGGACCGGCAGATCCCGGCCAGCGCGCCGGCGTCGATCCGAGATGCTGTCGCGCGCGGCCTGGAGGGGCAGGGGATGCGGTTCGACGGGCTCGAGATCCGCGGGAGCGTGGCCCGCGTCGCCTATACCAACACCCGCTTCGACGCCCAGACCCAGGCGCTCGGGCGCGCTGCCCGAGTAATGGCCGCGACGCTCCCGCCCGAGGTCGAGACCTTCGAACTGCAACCGCTGGTGTATGGCATGCCGACCTCCACGATCACCATTGCGCGTTCCGATCTCGAAGAGCTCGAATTCGCTCCGGACCGGATCTGGCAGTCTTATGTCCGCGCCGACATCGCCGATGCCGGCGACCTTGCCTTTGCCGAGTTCACCGCCGGCGCCTACCCGCAGCACGAATGGTCGGTCCGGCCCTTCATCGCGCCGCCCTATTTCGTCTCCGACGCGCCGCTTCAGGTCAATGTCGGCCTCGATTTCGGCGCGAGCTACACGCCGGCCCCGGGTCTCGTCTTCTCCGGCGTCTACCGGCAGACGCTCGCCGGCAGCCAGGATGACTGGGACCATGACTCCGGGTCCGACCTGCCGCATGTCCGCTCCGACATCACGCGTTACGAGAAGGACGGCCGCTCCTATCTCAGCTACCTGACTGCGGAATACTTCTTCCGCCCCGGGCCGAACCTCTATGGCCGGGCGACCGTCGGATATCTCGAGCGGATGTATGGCGGCGTCTCGACCGAGCTCCTGTGGAAACCGACCGAGGGCCCGCTGGCCTTTGGCGCCGAGCTCAACTACGCCCGCCAGCGGGATTTCGACGGCGGCTTCGGCTTCCGCGACTACGACGTCGTCACCGGCCACGTTGGCGCCTATTACGATTTCGGCGAGGGCTATGCCGCCCAGGTCGATGTCGGCCGCTATCTCGCCGGCGACTATGGCGCCAGCCTCTATCTCAGCCGAGAGTTCGCCAATGGCGTTCGGTTCGGCGCCTTCGCCACGCGGACCGATGTCAGCTACGAGGATTTCGGCGAGGGCTCCTACGACAAGGGGATCTTCTTCGAGATTCCCTTCGCCTGGGTCGCCGGCATCCCCTCCCGCGACGGCTATGCCGCGGCCTTCCGCCCGGTGCAGGGCGACGGCGGCGCGCGGCTCGACGTCCGCAACCGGCTCTACGAGATCGTCAAGGATTTCCAGGATCCCGAACTGCGACAGCGTTGGGCGGGGTATTGGCGATGAGAGCGACCTTTCGCCTTCTGTGCCTCGCGCTGCTGCCGGCCCTCGCCGGCTGCGGCGATCTGGTTCCGATCGCCGGTCCCGAGCCCGCGGCGACCGGCGGGATCGCGGCCGTGGAGGAGCCTCGGATGATCGCGACGTTCGAGACAAGGGGCGCGCGCGAACCGCTCGCGCTGGTCTCACGTCGCGGGGCCTACGAGATCTGGCGAAACGCCGGCGGCACCACGATCACGCTGCGAGAGGGCGTCCTCAACGGCACGCAGGCGCTTTCTCCCGATCTCTTTTCGGTGGAGGCGGCAGTGCCGACGGACTGGCGGTCGCTCCGCCGGCCGGCGCTCTCCGAGCGCGTGCATCGCTATGTCGACGGAAACGAGGACGTCATCATCCGCGGCTACCGCTGCGAGATCTCCGCAGCCGCGCGCGACAAGATTCAAATGGGCGACCGGAGCCTTGCCACTGCGCGGACCGACGAGTCCTGCGGCAATGCCACTCAATCCTTCACCAATTCCTATTGGCTGGACGGATCGGGCAGAATGGTGCAATCCCGGCAATGGATTGGTCCGAAGATCGGATATCTGCGCCTGAACCACTTTCTGCCCTAGGGCAGCCGATCCGGGAGGGGTCCGTCGATGAAAACACGCAACCTGCTTTCGCTCGCCCTGGGCCTGTTGCTGAGCCTTTCGGCATGCGATGTGATCTACAACAGCCCGCAGGTGACCGAGGGCATTGCCAGCGGCGCAAAGGTCCGCGTGGTGCCGATCACCGCCGAGACGGTGATTGCCGCAAACCGCTCGCCCTACCGGCCGGACACGCTTCCGGCAGTGTTCTCGCAGAGCGCCGGCAGCGGCGGCGGATTGCGCAGCGCAGGCGCCTTGCCCGACCCGGCTGTCGACCGCCAGGAGCGGCCGGCCGCGCTGACCATGCGCGTGCCGCCCGAGCAACCCGTCCGGCCCTATCGCATCGGCATCGGCGACGTGCTGGTGCTGGCGACGCCTGCCGGCGGCAGTTCCGTCGAGGAGTTGTCCGGCCTGCTGGCAGCCCAGAACCGGCGCCAGGAATACGTGGTTCAGGACGACGGCGCGATCTCGATCCCCGATGTCGGCCGTATCATGCTTGCCGGCGAGACGGTGGACGAGGCCAACGAGATGGTCTTTCAGGCGCTGGTCGAGAACCAGATCGAGCCGGCCTTCAGTCTCGAGGTCTCGGGGTTCAACTCGCAGCGCGTCTCGATCGGCGGCGCCGTTCGCACCCCGGCCGTCCTGCCGGTGGACCTGCGCCCGATCTATCTCGACGAGGCACTGTCGCAGGTCGGTGGTCCGACGGTTGCCGAGCAGGACTACCCCTACACGACGGTGCGTATCTACCGCGACGGGGAACTCTACCAGATCCCGCTCAGCGAACTCTATTCGAGGCGTAGCCTGCAACGCATCCGCCTGAACGACGGCGACAGCGTCTTTGTCGATACCGATTATGACCTCGAGCGCGCGCAGGCCTATTTCCGCGAGCAGATTCAGCTCACGGAGACCCGCCGCGCCGTGCGCCGCGACGCGGTCGCCGAGCTCGAGACGGAGATCGTACTGCGGCGGGCCGAGCTCGAGGAGCAGCGGGACAACTTCCTCGACCGGATCGACCTCGACGCGGTCGACCGCGACTATGTCTACCTGGCAGGCGAGGTCACCAAGCAACGGCGCTTCCCGCTGCCCTTCGATCAGCGCGCGACGCTGGCAGACGCGGTCTATGCCGAGGGCGGCATTCCGACTATCACCGGCAATATCCGCGAGATCTACGTGCTGCGCGGCGCGACCGATCCGCGGGACTTCGCCTCGATCACCGCCTGGAAGCTCGACGCCCTCAACGCGGCGTCCTTACTCCTTGCGGCGCGGTTCGAACTGCGCCCCGATGACGTGATCTTTGTCTCCGAACAGCCGGTCACGCGCTGGAACCGGACGATCTCGCAGATCACGCCGGGCCTGCTGAACTCGACGATCAACGCGCTGGCGCGGTAGGGCACGACCGCCGGGACGCCGCACTGCCGGCTATGCTCGATGAACGGGCCACAACCTCCGTCAAAGGGCAGGTTGCGTTCGAACCGCGGCCGGGTCAGGCGTCCCGATGCAACGTGCTTCGGCGGACCGACTCAGTTCGCGCCGAGATGGCGCAGGCCGCGTGTCGTGGCGAGCTCCACTTGCTTCTGACGCTCGCGGAACCGCGCACGGTCGTCCTCCGAGAATTCTCCGATACAGTGCGGGCAGGACACGCCCTCCTCGTATTCGGCCGCAGCCCTGTCATCCGGTGAAACCGGCCGACGGCAGGCGTGGCACAGCGTGTGGCTGCCCTGTTCAAGGCCGTGTGTGAGCGCCACGCGCTGGTCGAAAACAAAGCATTCGCCACGCCAGAGCGACTCCGCCTCCGGCATCTCTTCGAGGTATTTCAGGATTCCGCCCTTGAGATGGAAGACCTCGGCCTCTCCAAGCCCCAGCAGGTAGTTCGTGGATTTCTCGCAGCGGATGCCGCCAGTGCAGAACATAGCGACGCGCTTGTTGTGGAACCGGTCGCGATTGGCCTCCCACCAGGCCGGGAAGTCGCGGAAACTGCCGATGCCGGGATCGACTGCGCCCTCGAAAGTGCCGATGGCGACCTCGTAATCGTTGCGCGTGTCGATGACCGCTACATCCGGCGCGGAGATTAGCGCGTTCCACTCGGCCGGTTCGACATAGCGCCCCACGGCGGCGGTCGGGTCCACCTCGGGCCGGCCCATCGTGACGATCTCGCGCTTGAGCCGCACCTTCATCCGCCCGAAGGGCATTTTCTCGGCCGTGCTCTCCTTCCATTGCAACCCGGCGCATCCCGGAAGCGCCCGGAGATGGCCGATGACCCGGGCGATCCCCGCCACCGGTCCTGCAATCGTGCCGTTGATCCCCTCGCGCGCGAGGAGCAGCGAGCCTTTCACGCCCTCGGCGTCGCAGAGCGCGCGCAATGGTGGGCGCAAGGCGTCGGGGTCCTCGAAGCGGGTGAAATGATAGAGCGCGGCGACGGTCAGCATGACGCGTTTCCTACGCCGCCCGGACGGGGCAGGGCAAGCGTTCGACAATCCTCAATCGTCATGGTCAGGGCCGCTTGGTCTTTCCCGCATGGTGGATCAGCTTCACCGGGGCGCGCGTCAACTGCTCCGGCCCTGCCTCACCGGAGCATGCAAGGTGCAGGAACCGGACCTTCCCGCGTTCCTGCCCTTCGCGATACCGCGGGAAACCCGTCGGCATGTACCGCGAAATCACGAGCACGTCCTGTCGGCGCGTGACCTGTGGTATCTTCAACGTCGTGGAACGCCCGAACAGAAGGAACTCCAACATGGATTTCGCAGAGACCTACGATTCCGTCCTCGTTCCGGTAATCTTCCAACCCTGGGCCAGGGAACTCATCCGCAGAGTGCCGCCGCGGGACGGGATGCGGTTTCTCGACCTCGCCTGCGGGACGGGTGCTGCCACGCGGGAGGTCCTGGCGACCGGCGTCTCTCCCACAGCCATGACGGGTGTCGACATGGCCGCCGGCATGCTCGACGTGGCGCGCGCGAAGACCCGCGCCGCGAGTGTCGAGGTGAATTGGATCGAGGCGGATGCCGCGAAACTTCCGTTTCCGGATGATCAGTTCGACACGGCCTATTGTCAGCAGGCGCTGCAATTCTTTCCGGATCGCGCGCAGGCTTTGAAAGAGTTGCGGCGCGTACTCGTCGGTGGCGCATCCGTGGCGTTCTGTGTCACGACCGGGTTGGAAGAGAACCCCTTGCTCCGGTCCCAGGCCGATGCGCTGGAACGGCACGTGGACGAGGCGGCCGGGGCCGCGGTGCGGGCCATCTGTAGCCTGTCCGACACGGAGGAGATCCGCGCGCTGTTCGAAGACGCCGGCTTCGAAGATGTCGAGGTCGACAGGGTATCTCTAACGCTCAGCCATCCCGATGGCCGGGTATACGCGGCCGGCGCAATGGGCGGAATGCATACCGGAGACAAGATTGCCGGGATGCCGCGGGAAGCGGTGGACGCCTGTTTCGACGATTTTCTCGCGGGGCTGGGCGAATGCTTCGACGGCGTGGGGATCGAATTTCCGCATGTCGCGAACGTGGTGGTCGCGCGCGCCTGACCGCTGGAATCGAAGGCCACGGGCCTGGATCAGCACCGTGACGGCAGTGCATGATGACGCTCAGGCACTCCTGGCTGGACGTTCATGACGGCAAGATCGAACCGATCTTCCGCGATCATGTTTCTCCGATGGTCAAGAGCCAGCAGGGCCTCCTCTGGGTTCACGCCCTAGCGGCCGAAATATTGCAGCGGAAACCACTGGAAGGTGTGCGCCAGCCCGTTTCTCGTCTTGCTGTCGCCGCTCAGGATCCATTCGGTGGAGGATTTCCGAATTTCCATGGCCTCGTTCGGGTTGTACTCGTACCAGGGGTCGTAGTATTCCACCCAGTCATCCGAAACGCCGACGATGACATAGACGTGGTTGGTGTTCTCAAACCACCGTCCGGTCGCCCAGACCGGGCTGTGGCGGACGAGTTCCCGGAGGTTGTGGACGGTCACCGGCTGTCCGTAGCCCCGGACCTTCAGGCCGAGCGCCATGCCCGCCTTCTTGTTGTCCTTGAGCTTGAGGCCGGTACTCCGGGCATCCTGCATGTCGATCCCGGCACCGTCGAGCGTGTTCCAGACATGCTCTCGGATCTTCTTCTCCTCCATGCCGCGCCATCGGAACAGCATCGTGTAGCCGGCGAACCAGCACATGCTGTCGATGGATTGCGGCTCGCCGCGCAATTTCGGGTTCGGGCATCGGGAATAGTCGCTCATTGCAGGTCTCCCCAGCTTCGCACCACGTTCGCCCGGGGTGCGATGACGTTAGGGAATTCTACCGCAGATGCCGCCGGTTTTCATGGAAATGTTGATTCGATTTCCTGCGTCCAGTGTCCGGGGGCGCGCTCCAGGGACTTTCGGCCGATCCCGCGCCTTCGATGGCTCCATTGACCCCGCCCGCCGGCTTGCCTAGCCATAACGCAGGAGGTGGCCCATGTCCAAAGCCCTGATCGTCATCGACGTCCAGAACGATTTCTGCCCCGGCGGGGCGCTCGCCGTGCCCGGCGGCGACGAGGTCGTGCCCGTCATCAACACCCTGCTGCCCGATTACACGGTGCGTGTCTTCACTCAGGACTGGCATCCCGCTGGCCATTCCTCCTTCGCCTCCGAACACCCCGGAAAAGCGCCCTTCGGGATGGTCGAGATGCCCTACGGGCCGCAGGTCCTCTGGCCCGACCACTGCGTGCAAGGCAGCCCCGGCGCGAATTTCCACACTGGCCTCGAGACCGACCCCGCAGACCTCATTCTCCGCAAGGGGTTCCGCCGCGCCATCGACAGCTACTCGGCCTTCTTCGAGAACGACCGGACGACGCCAACCGGGCTCGAGGGCTACCTGCGCACGCGCGGCGTCACGGCACTCACCATGGTCGGACTCGCCACCGACTTCTGCGTCCATTTCTCTGCCGTCGACGCCGGGCGGCTGGGGTTCGAGGTGACTGTCGACCTCGCCGCCTGCCGGGCGATCGACCTCGATGGCTCGCTCGCCGCGGCGCTGGACGCGATGCGCGAAGCCGGTGTCACCCTGACCGGCGTCTGATCGAGGGGCAGGGGGCTCGTCGAGATTCCGTAGGGCCAAAAGCGACCCTGCCCGTTGAGATCGAACCAGCCACGAAATGATCCGACCGGCACCGCACACATGTGGTTCGAAGCCCCGACGACGGATCTGCACACCGGATGAGCGCCTGCCCTTTTCTTCCGGAACCAGCCCCGCTAGCCTGCGCGCCGCTGCAGAAGGAAGGGTCGGCAGATGGTGGACATCGCCACGCGCGTTTGGAATCACAAGTGGAAGATCGACCCGATCGTTCGGTCGATGATCGACACGGACTTCTACAAGCTGCTGATGTGCCAATCGGTGTTCCGCAACAAGCCGGACGCCAACGTTACCTTTTCGCTGATCAACCGGACGAAACAGATCCGCCTCGCCGAACAGATCGACGAGGGCGAATTGCGCGAGCATCTCGACTATGTCCGCTCGTTGTCGCTGACGCGCGGCGAGAGCACATGGCTGCGCGGAAACACCTTTTACGGCAAGCGCCAGATGTTCCGACCCGATTTCATGGAGTGGTTCGAGCAGATGCGCCTGCCCGACTACAACCTGGAGAAGCGCGACGGGCAGTATGAACTGACCTTCGAGGGCAAATGGCCGGAGGTGATGCTCTGGGAAATCCCCGCGCTCACCATCCTGATGGAATTGCGCGGCCGCGCCGTCCTCAACCGGATGGAGAAGTTCGAGCTTCAGGTCCTCTATGCGCGGGCGACGACCAAGCTCTGGGAGAAGGTCGAACGGCTGCGCGAGGTGCCCGAATTGCGAATCGCCGATTTCGGGACGCGGCGGCGGCACTCCTTCCTCTGGCAGGACTGGTGCAATCAGGCCCTCATAGAGGGGCTGGGAGAGAGCTTCATCGGCACGTCGAACTGCCTGATCGCCATGCGCCGGGAGGTCGAGGCGATCGGGACTAATGCGCACGAGTTGCCGATGGTCTACGCCGCTCTGGCGGAGAATGACGCGGAACTCGCCCGCGCGCCCTACCGCGTTCTCGAGGATTGGCAGGAAGAGCACGAAGGCAACCTGCGCATCATCCTGCCGGACACCTATGGGACCGACGAGTTCCTTGCCCGCGCGCCCGACTGGCTTGCCGGCTGGACCGGGATCCGGATCGACAGCGGCGACCCTGTCGCCGGCGCCGAGGCGGCGATCGCCTGGTGGAAGGCGCGCGGCGAGGATCCGACCAAGAAACTGGTGATCTTCTCCGATGGGCTCGATGTCGATGACATCCTCGCATTGCACGACCGCTTCCACGGGCGTGTCCGGGCCAGTTTCGGTTGGGGAACGCTTCTGACCAACGACTTCCGCGGTCTGGTGCCGAACGATGCGCTGCGTCCCTTCTCGCTGGTCTGCAAAGCGGTGTCTGCCGGTGGCCGACCGACCGTCAAGCTCTCGGACAATCCCAACAAGTCGATGGGGCCGGCCGCGGAGATCGAGCGCTACAAGCGGGTCTTCTCCGTCGGAGAGAAGACGCCGATCGACGTGATGGTATAACGGCCGCGTCCGCGCGGGAGCTCGTCACTCCTCGTCGGTCACGCGGCCGCGGAGCGATTTGACCGCGCCGCGATGGGTTTTGGCGTCCAGCCGCCGGCGTTTCGAGGCCAGCGTCGGTCGGGTGGCGACGCGGCGTCGTGGCGCAACGAGGGCCCTTCGGATCAGCTCGGCAAGCCGTTCACGCGCGATCTCCCGGTTTCGGGCCTGGCTCCGGGTTTCCTCCACGCGCAACAGGATCGCGCCCTCAGCGGTCCAGCGCCGCCCGGCCAGGCGTTTCAGGCGGGCCTTCACCGGAGCAGGGAGGTTCGGGCTGCGCGCCGCCTCGAACCGCAGCTCGACGGCGGTCGAGACCTTGTTCACATTCTGCCCGCCGGGGCCCGATGCCCGGGTGAACTGCTCGGTGAGCTCCCATTCCTCGATGCTTGTATTGTCGTCGATCCGTATCATCTTCGGCCACCTTCGGGGTCTTGCTACCGAAATCCCGACGGCGGAACCAGCCCCGACCGTGTCGCGAGGGGATCGAAGCCGCGACGGCCGCCCCGATCGCGATTCGGAAGGATGCGGCGGCGAATGCGTGCTGCGCCGGCCTCCTCTCTGGGCCAGACGATGCCCGGAGCGGTCCTGCAAACGAAAAGGGCCGTCCCCTTCCTGGGAACGGCCCTCCGAGCTATCGTGGAGGTGAGGTCTCGTGGACCCATAAGTCCGTCAGGTGGCAAAGCCCTTTGGGCTGCCTAGAGGCGAGCCGCCCTGATACTCCTGACACCTCTCTCCAGCATGACTCTCGACACTGGATCACCTCCTTTCGCTGATTTCGGTTGAGCTCAGCGTGACACAGAAGTGTTGCCTGTCAATGAATTTTCGCGGGCTGGGCGGAAAGCCGCGTGACGATGATGCGGAAGGGGATCAGTGCAATGAGCGCCAGTCCCAGCTTTACCATCCAGTCAGCCAGCGCCAGGGAGGCCCAGAGCGGGGCTTGCGGACCAATGCCGAGGAGCGGCAGGCTGTCCTGCGCCCAGGCCGGAATATTTCCGGATTCCAATCCGTTGAAGGTTGCGGAGAAGGCGATGGAGAAGAAGATCAGCGTGTCGAGCGACGAGCCGATCAACGTCGACATGAGCGGCGCCCGCCACCAACGTCCTTGCCGCAGCCGGTCGAAGACCGCGATATCCATCAACTGGGCTGCCAGGAAGGCCGTGCCCGACCCGATGGCGACTCGCAGCGTCACCAGCGGCCCGAACTCGCCCTGGATCTGGCTGCCGATCAGCGAGCAGAGGATGCCGACGAGGAAGCCGGTCAAAACCACGCGACGGGCCGGACCCGGACCGTAGAGACGGTTCATCAGGTCCGTGACGAGGAAGGCGAACGGGTAGGTGAGCGCGCCCCAGGTCAGCCATTGGCCGAGCAGATGCTGCACAAGGATGTTGGAGGCCACCACGATAACGGCCATGGCGAGGATGCCGGGGAGATAGGGTCGCGACATGGTCTGTTGTCCTTGATCGGTATCAGGTCGGCCGGTCAGGTGGCCGGGGGCTGCATGTCCCGCTTTCCGGGAAGCCGACTGCGTAGCGAAGTCCGGAGCGAATAACAATCCCCGCGGTGCCCCTGCGGCAAGCCCTGAAGGGCCGCTGGAACTGCAAGCGAAGGATTTGGACTATGTTTCAAGCGGATCGGGCATCGGCATTAGGCGGATCTTAAACAGGATCTCTCAAACATGCGGCGTGGCTCAGAAGAGGCCGGCGCAAGGAGGATCTCGCGTGCAGAACGTACTGGGTGTCTGGGCAGGGCTGAACACGCGCCGCAAGGCGATCGTGATCGCCGCCACTCTGGCGATGTTCGCCACGGTGCTCGCCCTGTCCCAGATCGTCACGTCGACGCGGATGGACCTGCTCTATGCCGGGCTCGAGACCCGTGCGGCCGGCGAGGTCGTTGCTGCGCTCGAACAGGAAGGGGTCGCCTACGAGGTTCGGGGCACGTCGATTTATGTCGACGCGTCGCGGCGGGACGCGCTTCGCATGGTCCTCGCCAGCCAGGGTTTGCCGGCCAACGGCGCGGCCGGCTACGAACTGCTCGATACGCTGACCGGCTTCGGAACAACCGCCCAGATGTTCGACGCGGCCTACTGGCGCGCCAAGGAAGGGGAACTTGCCCGGACCATCCAATCGAGCCCGCAGGTCCGCGCCGCGAGGGTGCATATTTCGACTCCGCCCGCGAGCGGGTTTCGCCGCGATGCCGGCGCGACGGCCTCGGTGGTGGTCACACCGGCCGGGGTGCCGCTGTCGGAGGCCAACGGGCGCGCTCTGCGCTACCTCGTCGCTTCCGCCGTACCTGGCCTGAGGCCCGAGAATGTCTCGGTGATCGATGGCGAGAGCGGGGTGGTCCTCGGTGGCGAGGAGACGCCGTCCGTCGAGTCCGCCAAGCGGGAGGCGGCGCTCAAGCACAACGTCGAACGGCTTCTGGAGGCACGCGTTGGCCCCGGCAACGCGATCGTCGAGGTGAGCCTGGAAGCGGTCACCGAGCGAGAGTCGATCGTCGAGACGCGGTTCGATCCCGAGGGGCGCGTCGCCATAAGCACCGAGACGGAGGAGCGCAGTTCCTCGTCGAGGGATGCGCGTGGCGGTGGTGTCACCGTCGCGAGCAACCTCCCCGACGGTGACGCCGGCTCTGGCGGCGGCCAGCAGGCGGAACAGGACAGCGAAACCCTCGAGCGCGTCAATTTCGAGGTTTCCGAGACTCAACGTGAGATCCTGCGCGTGCCAGGGGCAGTCAAGCGGATCACTGTCGCGGTCCTTGTGAATGCGGTCCCGCAAACCGGCGATGCCGGCGGGGCGACGGTCGCGCCGCGCTCCGAGGAAGAACTCGCAGACCTCCGCTCGCTGATCGAGGCGGCGGTCGGTTTCGACGAGGCAAGGGGCGACCGGGTCACGATCCGCTCGCTGGAATTCCAGCCGGTTTCGCCGAGTGGAAGCGGCCCGGCGGGCGGTATGCTGGATGGCCTTGATCTCCTGTCGCTGGCGCAGATCGCCGTTCTGGCGGTCGTGGCGCTTATCCTCGGTCTGTTCGTCGTCAGGCCGATCATGACCAACAGGAGCGCGCCGCAAATGCTCGAGCTTGCGCAACCGCCCAAGATCTCCAAAGCCAGTGCAGTCGAGGGGGCTGCGGATGCGCCCGATGCGGCACTGACCGGTGAGATCGACAGCGGCGACGATGAGAATGGTCTGCCGGATATCGGCGGCTTCGGCGGGAACATGGCCGGCGGCCTGCCGATGCAGCCCATGGAAAGCAACGATCCGGTCGACCGGCTGCGGCAATTGATTCGGGATCGACAGCAGGAAACGGTCGAGGTCCTGAAAAGCTGGATGGAAGACGACAAGGAAAGCGTGAAATGAGCCGACTTTGGGACTTGGACAGCTTCGACACGGCAGACCCGGTTTCATCACCGGCCGCCCAGCCCGTCGAGGCGTTGACAGAGGATGAGCGGCTTCAGGCCTTCGACGCCGGATACAAGGACGGCTGGGACGATGCGGCAAGGGCACATGCCGAAGATCAGAACCGGATATCGGTGGAACTGGCAGGGCACCTCCAGGAGATGTCCTTTACCTACCACGAGGCCCGAAACGCCGTTCTCGGCGAGATGGAAGGTATTCTGAAAGGCATGGTTTCGAGCATCCTGCCCAGGACGATGGAGCATTCGCTCGGCCAGATGATCGTGGAAAGGGCTCTCGAGGCCAGCGCCACGGCGGCCGACATCGCGTTCGAAGTCGTGGTCAGTCCAGCCAATACTGCTCGCGTCCGTACCCTCCTCGAGGGAATGATCGCGCCGCCGCTCGAGGTGGTCGCGGAGCCGACGCTCGGGGAGGGGCAGGCATTCCTGCGGCTCGGCCACTCCGAACAGAAAATCGACCTCGAAGCCGTTCTTCAGGGCCTTTCGGAGGCCGTAGATGAATTCTTCGAAACTCCTGAAAATCTGGAGGCACGCCATGGGTGATGCGCGGAACGAGGGTGGACATCCGTTTTCCATGGTCCCGGTCGAGGTCACCGTGTCGGTCGGGCGTGCGCGACCGAAGATCGCGGATCTGCTCAAGCTGGAGCGCAACGCGGTCCTGATCCTCGACCGGAAGGTCGAGGATCCCGTGGAGCTTTATGTGGGCGACAAGCTCATCGCGCGTGGCGACCTGATCGAGCAGGAAGGAGACCAGGCCGGCCAGCTCGCCGTGCGCCTCACCGAGATCGCCGGTCCCGCCGACGACGGGACGAGATAGCCCGCAATGGCGCCGATGTTGTGGCGGATCGTGTTGCTGGCGCTTCTGCTTGCCGGGCTCGGCGAGGCTGCCCAGGCACAGGATCTCTCGGTCGCTCTGGGCGACGACGTGTCCCTGACCGGTCTGAGCATCGAGCTGTTCGTGATCGTCGCGCTTCTCGGGTTTGCGCCGGGGCTGCTGATCATGGCGACCTGCTTCCCGTTCATCGTGACGGTATTCTCGATCCTCCGGCAGGCGATCGGCCTGCAGCAGTCACCGCCGAACATGCTGATCATTTCGGTGGCGCTGGTGCTGACCTACTACGTGATGGACCCGGTCTTTCTCGAAGCCTGGACCAACGGGGTGCAGCCTTTCCTGCACGAAGACCTCGGGGCCAGCGAGGCCCTTGCCCGGGTCTTCGAGCCCTTCCAGGTGTTCATGATGGCGCGCGTGGATCCCGACACGCTTGAGGCGATGGCTGATCTGCGGGTGTCGACCGCGGGTGCAGCAGTCGATCTGGCCGCCCCTCCCAAATCCATCCTCGTGCCGGCCTTCCTTCTTAGCGAGATGACGAATGCCTTTCAGGTCGGTTTCCTGATCTTCCTGCCCTTCCTCATCATCGACCTCGTCGTCGCGGCGATCCTGATGTCGATGGGAATGATGATGGTCCCGCCGGCCCTGGTGTCGCTGCCGTTCAAGCTCGCGTTCTTCGCGATCGCCAATGGCTGGACCCTGATCGCGCAGTCTCTCGTGGCCGGCTACTTCTGATTGGGGAATGCCACGGCGCGCCTCTTTTCCCGGGGCACATGTATCGATGCCCCTGAGCGCGCCCCGGCTCTGGACAATCCCCGAGGTGGGGCTCGCCATTCTCGTTTTCTGCTAGACGGTCTCCATTCCGTTTCGGCCGATAGCGGTGCCCTTGGCAATTGGGCTGAAAAAAAAGTGGATCCGCTTCGCGACTCCCGCATTGGCAAGAAGACCCCGTCGGTCGATGCTTAAGCGGCAGACAATTTCCTGTACCAGTTGCGACAGCTCAGGGCCGAGCCTTTAGACCGCTCGGCGTCTGTCCGGTCCAGCGCCGAACGGCCCGGGTGAGCGTTGCCTGGTCCGAATATCCAAGCTCCGTTGCGAGGTCTTTCAACGTCGGTGGATTGGCGCTGCTGAGCTTCTGCAGGCTGATTTCGGCACGGGTGCGCTCAAGGATGCCGGAAAAGCTGCTTCCTTCGGCCTGAAGCTGCCGCTTCAGGCTCCGCGAACTCGTCCCGACCGCTGCTGCGATTTGGTCGAGCGTGGGCCGCCGGTGCGGCAGGATGCTCGCCACCAGAACGGCGATGTCGTCTGTGAGCGACCTGTCCCCGTCCAGCTGCGGCCAGGACACCGTACCTTGCGCCGCTGCCGCTGTGCGGATCGATGCCGGAAAGACCCTTGCGGCGAAGGCGGTGTCCACGTGGATCAACAGAGTCCGGTCGACGCTCGCACTGACGCGGTCGCCGAGCCAGTGGTTCAGATGCGTCAGCCCGGCCTCGGGATGCGGCCGAATGGCGACATGGGACAGGGCAGGCCCGGCCCCGCCGGCCGCGCTGCAGACCGCGCCGACCAGGGCGGTAACGTATTGCTGGGTGAGGTGAAGGGACTCCTCCTCGCCGAACTTGATCGCCCAGCCGTCGCTGATCCAGAGCCCGGCCTCGTCTTCGGTCACCCGGAACAGCTCGTGCGTGCTGTGCTGCGGCATCACCCGCGGAACCCGCAGGAGCCCTTCGCGCAGGGTCGGGCCGCGCAGGGCCGCCGCGCTGACCAGTCCCAGCTCGCTGGCGCTGTGACGACCGACGATCCGAAAGGGGACGTCCGGCCCTTCAGACCGCGCGATCGCGACCAGAAGGCGAACAGCATTCCGAAGCGGAATAAGCATGAACGGGTCGTTGTCCGGCACCCAGGCAAGGTCAGCTTGCGCCAGAAACGGCCCCGGGTCCCGGCCGTCTTCCGACAACCATCGACGAATCGGAGCGATTACGGCCGCACGTATGAGAGGAAGGGCATAGGACATTGTGAATACGTGGCGAGCATCCCATGCCATGGCCCCGCAAGTCAAATCGTGGGGCCGTCGATCGAAGATCTTCTTTGTCAGGAAGGGAGGCTGTGGCAAGACAAGCTTGGGCCGGATGCGAGCAGTCGAGAGATCGACCAGCCTTGCATTTTCTTGTGTTGCGCCGGTAAGTTTATGAATTCATGGAGAAATGTCACGATGATGCCAAAATCCGTGTTTGCGGCAATCGGCGCTGGCTGCCTGTTCGTCCTTCAGGCGACAGGTCCGGGCCTTGCGCAGTCGCCGACTGGCGCGCCCGATGCGACCATCACGCTCGACGGCAAGCAATTGCCGCCACCGCCCCTTCCGTTCGGCGGCGAGATCGCCACGGACGCTGTCAATTCGCAGACATGGTGGCCGCCGCGCGTGGTGCCGCCCGAAGATGCTCCGAACGTCCTTTTGATCCTCATCGACGATTCCGGCTGGGGCATCCCCAGCACTTTCGGCGGCGTCATTCCCTGGCCCACGATGGACGCTCTGGCCGAGGAAGGGATCAGCTTCACCTCGATGCATTCGACGTCGCTCTGCTCGCCCACGCGGGCGGCGATGATCACCGGCCGCAACCACCACAATGTGGGCTTTGGCGTCATCTCGGAGCAATCCACCGGCTATCCGGGCTACAACAGCATCATCTCCGAGGACAAGGCGACCGTCGGGCGGATCCTGCTCGACAACGGCTACAACACCGCCTGGTTCGGCAAGGATCATAACGTGCCGGCCTTCGACGCCAGCCAGGCCGGGCCATTCGACCAGTGGCCCACCGGCATGGGCTTCGAGTATTTCTACGGGTTTGTCGGCGGCGACGCAAACCAGTGGCAGCCGAACCTGTTCCGCAACACGACGCAGATATATCCCTTCGACGGCAAGCCCGAGTGGAACCTTGTGACGGCGATGGCCGACGACGCCATCGACTGGATCAGCCGGATGCACCAGATCGATCCGTCCAAGCCCTTCTTCATCCAATATGCGCCGGGCGCGACGCATGCGCCGCACCATCCGACGAAGGAGTGGGTGGACAAGATCCACGATATGCATCTGTTCGACGACGGCTGGAACAAGCTGCAGGAAACGATCTTTGCCAACCAGAAGAAACTGGGGCTGTTCCCCGAGGACACCAAGATCACGCCCTGGCCGACCGACTACATCAAGGCGTGGGACGATCTCGACGACGACCCCAAGAAGCTGTTTATCCGGCAGGTGGAGGTCTTTGCGGCCTACTCGGCCTATTCCGATCACGAGGTCGGCCGGGTCGTTCAGTTCCTCAAGGATATCGGCGAATATGACGACACCCTGATCATCTATATCAACGGCGACAACGGCACGAGCGCCGAGGGCGGTCTCCTCGGCACCCCGAACGAGGTAGCCTATTTCAACGGGATCAACATGATCCCGGTCAAAGATCAGATGAAATGGTACGATGTCTGGGGCACCGAGGAAACCTACAACCATATGTCGGCCGGATGGTCCTGGGCCTTCGATACGCCGTTCCCGTGGTTCAAGCAGAACGCGTCGCAGCTCGGCGGCATCCGGCAGAACATGGTCGTGACCTGGCCGAAGAAGATCACCGACAAGGGTGGCAAGCGCGACCAGTTCCTGCACGTGATCGACCTCGTGCCGACGATCCTGGACGTCTCCGGCATCCCGGCGCCGCAAAGCGTCGACGGCATCACCCAGGCGCCGATGGACGGCAAGAGCTTCGCCTATCTCTTTGACAAGGAGAACGCTGACAAGCCCGCGCCGCGCGACACCCAGTATTTCGAGATGATGGGTCAGTGGGCGCTCTGGCACGATGACTGGTTCCTCAGCACCAAGGTCAACCGCGCGCCCTGGGAAGCGTTCAGCGCGCCAAACCTCGATCCGCTGAACAACCAGGTGTTCCAGCTCTACAACCTGAAGGACGACCCGACCCAGACCACGGATGTCTCGGCGGATCATCCGGAAATGGTTCAGAAGCTGCGCGAGCGCTTCGTGATGGAGGCCACAAAGTATCAGGTCTTCCCGCTCGACGCCTCGGTCGGCCAACGTGTGATCGCGCCGCGGCCGAACATCACCGCGGGCCGCGACGAGTTCGTGTATGTCCGGCCGATGGTCGGTCTGCCACAGGGCGACTCGCCGGGCATCCTCGACACGTCATACACGATCACGGCCGAAATCGACGTCCCGGCGGGCGGCGCAGAGGGCATGATCCTGACCTCCGGCGGGCGCTTCGCCGGCTACGGCTTCTACCTGCTCGAGGGCAAGCCGGTGTTCCTGTGGAACCTTGTCGACCTGGAGCGGATCAAGTGGGAAGGCAAGGAAGCGCTCGCGCCCGGCAAGCACACGCTGGAGTTCGATTTCGCCTATGACGGGCTCGGTCTCGGCACGCTCGCCTACAACAACATGAGCGGTCTCGGCCGGTCGGGCACGGGCACGCTGAAGGTGGACGGCACGGTCGTCGATACCAAGAAGATGGACAAGACCATCCCGATCATCCTGCAATGGGACGAGAGCTTCGATATCGGGTCCGACACGCTGACCGGCGTCAACGACGCCGATTACAAACCGCCGTTCCCGCTGACGGCGAAGCTCGACAAGCTGACCATCAAGGTCGACCGGCCACAGCTCACGGAGGCCGACAAGAAGAAGCTCGAAGAAGCCATGCTGAAAGCCAGCGACTGAGGCACAGCGTCTTCCGCGCCCTCCGGGGGCGCGGAACGATCCTGCCGTTCAAACCTCAAGACGCGAGGCGCTCGGTGAGTGCCTCGCATTTTTGTCCGGAGGAGGCGCCCATCGGAGGCGCGGACCGGCCGGCTGTCGTTTATCCGTCAAGACGCGCGCCGAGGAAGGTCGAGAAGGCGTCCCAGCTCGCAATGTCTGCGGCCTCGCGGTAGCTGTTGGAGCCGAAGACCGTGAAGGCATGCGGGGCACCGGAATAGATTTCCAGTTCATAGGAATTGCCGGCGGTCTCCAGTTCGCCGACGAGCGCGGCGACATCCTCCATCTTGACGGCCGTGTCGGCGCCGCCGTGCAGGACGAGGAGCGGCGGCTCGTCGCCGGTCCATGTCTGACCCTCCGGCGTCGTCAGGCCGCCGTGGAAGGTTGCGAATCCCGTGGCGGTTTCCGCCATGTCGCTCCGTGCCATCTCCAGCGCCACCGCACCGCCGAAGCAATAGCCCGCGACCACCATGGCGTCGACGTCGGACAGCGCGTGTGCCTGTTCGACGCCGGCCGCGATTAACGCCCGCATGCGGTCCCGGTCCTTGTAAAGGGCGCCGGTCGCGGCGATGCGGTGGTCCATCGTTTCGGTCGGCGTCGCGTTGCCGAACATGTCGAGGGCGAAGGCATTGTAACCCATCTCCGCCAGCATGTCGGCGCGCTGGCGCTCGTAGTCGGTCATGCCGTCCCAGTCATGGATGATCAGGACCAGGCCTTTCGGGGACGCGGCCTCGGCCCAGTATCCGGTGAAGGCCTCGCCGTCGATCGTGTAGGGAACGTCTTCCGCATGCGCTGTGGATGCGGCGACTGCGGCGGCGAGAAGAGATGTTGCAAGGCGCATGATGTCTCCTGTTGATTGTTCAACCTGTCGGTCGGCGCAAGGCCAAGCCAACTTGCGTTGGAATGGTAGACCGAAGTTCCCATACGGCAAGCGCTGAGAGTGCTCTGCAGGGGACGCAAGGGCAGGTGTTACCAGCGATTCCGCAGCGCAAATAGAAAACGGCACCGGAGGGGGATCTCCGGTGCCGATACCTTTTAAAAATTTACTGTATTAGCGCTCCACTCACTCACGCCACGAAAAAGCCTTTTCGAAACACGTATGGTCCAGAAACGCGACGTCGGGACTTCGCCACGCCCCCCAGGACAAGATCAGCATCGCATAGCCGTGTAGGGTGCGAAATTGGTGTGTTTGCCTGCGTAGTATTGCCTATGCCGGCGCCTGCGCGGAGCAGTTGCCCGGATCGGCCGATTATGGAATGCAGGGAGGGTTGGCGTGGCGGCAATTGCCCGGCGGCGAAAGGAGACGGCATGCGGAATTCCCTCGGGGCATTGCTTGCGATCGGCCTTGCCGGGTTGCAGTTCCTTGCCGTGCTGGCGGTGGTTTTCTCCTCTTACGTTACTTCGGAGCGCGCCCTCCTGGACCATGCGCGTGACCTGCTGAGCGATGTCGGCACCAACACGATCGAGCATTCCCGCGGCTTTCTCGGCCCCGCTCGCGGCGCCGCGGAGCTGTCGGCCCGACTGGCGCAGGACAGGGTCATCGCCAGCGACGTTCCTGAACTGCTCGAACAGCTCCTGTTCCAGCAGCTCCAGCTCGCGCCGCAATTCGCCGGCGTGTTCCACGGCAGCGAGGATGGCGGCTTCGTCTACGTTATGCGGTCGGACGGGCCGGGCCCGTTCCGTACCAAGATCATCCGGATCGACGGCGACCAGCGGACCACCGAGCTGATCTGGCGAAACAACGACTTCTCGGTGGTCGAGCGCCGGATGGACCCCGAAGACGTCTACGACCCACGGACCCGCCCCTGGTATATCCGCGCCCGCGACCAGATGACGACGATCTGGACCGATCCCTACATCTTCTTCTCCTCGCAGCAGCCCGGTATCACACTTGCCTCACCGGTCAGGGATGGGGCCGGAGGCGTGCGTGGCATCGTCGGCGTCGATATCGAGATTAGCGACATCTCGGACTTTCTCGCGCGCCTCCGGATTGGCAGCACCGGCAAGGCGCTCATTATCCACGAGAACGGCGACGTCATCGCTCATCCCGACAAGTCGCTTCTGAAGACAAAGGATCAGGACGGCACGCTGCGGTTCGTCGACATCCAGAATTTCCCGGACCCGATCGCCCGGGCGGCCTTCCGGCAGTTTTCGGAGATGCAGGTGATGCCGGTCGAGGAGGAGACGCTCTGGCAGTTCGCCTATGAGGGAGAGACCTATGTCTCGGTGGTCATGCCGCCGATAAGCGCCAAGCTGCCCTGGACCATCGCCGCCTATGCTCCGGAGAGCGATTTCACGCAGGTGATCAAGCAGAACCGGCGCACGAACATCTGGATCGCCGCGTTGGTGGCGGCAGTCACCGGGATCTTCGGCCTGGTGCTGGCGAATTACATCTACAAGCCCGTGCGCGCCTTCGCCGTGCGCTCCGCGCTGATCTCGCAGGGCGAGCTTGACCCGTCCGAACCGCTGCCCAAGACCTACCAGGAGCTGGAAAACGCCAACGAGACGCTGATGCAGCAAATCGCGGCGCGGCGCGACACTGAACTGGAGTACGGCCGGACCTTCGCGCTCTCATCGCGCGGCATGGCGCAGATCGACGCCGACAGCGGGCGTTTCCTGCGGGTAAACGACAAGTTCTGCTCGATCACCGGCTATTCGGAAGAAGCGCTGAAAAGCATGACCTTTTCGGACCTCGCCCATCCCGACGCCGCTCCGGCCATGCTTTTCGACGGCACGCATGGCGACATTCCGCGCGAGATCAACCACGAGATGCGGTGCCGGCGCAGCAGCGGCGAGGTGATCTGGACATCGGTCAACGCGATCATGATCTTCAACCAGAAGGGCAAACCGCTGCATGTGGTGCTGACCCTCGACGACATCACCCAGGCCAAGAAGACAGAGGAGCAGATCGCCGAGCTGAGCAAGGACCTCTCGAACCTGTCGCGTGACAACACGATGGGCCAGATGGCCGCGGGGCTCGCGCATGAACTGAACCAGCCACTGACGGCCATTGCCCAGAATGCCGACAGCGCGCTCTATGCGCTCGACCAGATGGCCGGCGAGAGCACGGAGGTGCGGGAGATCCTCGACGAGATCGCTGCGCAGTCGCTGCGGGCCGGCGAGATCATCAAGGCGCTGCGCAGTTTCATCCGCCGCGACGACGGCGGACGCAGCGAGTTCGACCTTGCGGAACTGGTCGAACAGACCAAACGGCTGGTCACCGCCGAGGCGCGGGCTGTCGGGGCCAGCATCGACAGCGAACTTGATGACCTGCCGATGGTTGTCGCCAACCGGATCCAGGTCGCCCAGGTGCTGGTCAACCTGCTGCGCAACGCGATCGAATCTGTGGGAGAGGCCATACGCGCCGAGCGGCGGGTGATGGTCCGGGCGCGTCGGGAGGACGGCACGGTCCTCGTCTCGGTGATTGATACAGGACCGGGGGTCGATCCCGGAATCACACTTTTCTCGCAATACGAGACCACCAAGCCGGGCGGCATGGGGCTGGGGCTGTCCATCTGCCAGTCGATCGTCGAGGCCAATGGCGGCCGGCTCTGGCACGAGCCGGTCGAGCCGCACGGCGCCTGTTTTCACTTCACGCTGACCGCCTCTGGGGCATGATCCCAGGCACGTCTCGCGCCGGCCAAAATAGGCCAATTTGACGAAAATTCATGCGATCTTTAGGTTTGACGATGACATTGGTGGCACCCCCAAAACGAAATTATGGGAAATCAGCAGCTTGCGATGGTGCTGCCCTTTTAGACAGTATACCGTTGCGCCGGTCGGGAGGGTGGAACGAGTGGGCCTGTATGACTGATAGCATGCCGGTGGTCTTCGTCGTCGACGATGACCAGGACATACGCACATCGCTGACCCGGGCGCTTGGTCAGCGCGGCTTCGAGGTGATCGCCTACGATTCGGCGGAAGCCTTCCTTGCCGCCTATGACGGCGAGCAGGCGGCCTGCCTCGTCCTCGATCACGGCATGCCGGAAATGACCGGCCTGGATTTACAGGCGCTGCTCAACGCGCAGGACAGCCCGCTCGCGCTGGTCTTCATCACCGGCCATGGCGGGGTGCCGGAATCGGTGCAGGCGATGCGGGGCGGTGCCGTGGATTTCCTCGAGAAGCCGTTCCGTCAGTCGGTTCTCGTGGAGCGGATCGAGACCGCCCTGGAGCTCGCCGAAACCAGGCGTGCCGCGCGAGAGTTGCGGCGCGGGATCAAGGCACGATTCGATCGGCTGACCGCGCGCGAGGAGGAGATCGTCGCGCGGATGCTCGCCAACCCGGCGGAGGTCTCCAGCAAGGAGATCGGCAATTTCCTCGGCATCAGCCCGCGCACAGTCGACCATCACCGTGCTCGCATCCTGGAGAAGCTCGAGGTCCGGTCGGTGGTCGAACTGGTCGACCTCGTGACCCGTCTCAGGGCCAGTGGCGGGATGGCCTCCCCCTGACACTGACGCTGCGCCAGTGCTGATTTCCGACATTGCGATTGACCCCGCGGAACTGCCGAAATACCGGGCAGATCGAGGATTTCCTGTTGCCCAAAACGATTTGAAGGCGTTTGCTAACGACCAGTAGACGTCAAAAAACGACACGATTGGGAGGGAAGATATGTCTCGTCACCCCGGATTGCTTGCCGGAACCGCACTCGCGCTTCTGCTGTCGGGTCTTGCTGCAAATGCCGATTCGATTCGTTTCTGGACCACTGAGGAACAGCCCGAACGCCTCGCGCGGCAGGAGGCGATGGCCAAGACCTTCATGGAAGAGACCGGCATCGAGGTTGAGGTAATCCCGGTCACCGAGTCCGATCTCGGGACGCGCGCCACGGCTGCCTTTGCCGCCGGAGACCTGCCCGACGTGATCTATCATCCGCTCTCCTATGCGCTGCCATGGGTCGAGGCGGGGATCCTGGACCCCTATGCGGCGACCGAGGTGATCGAGGCGCTCGATCCGGGCACCTTCGCGTCGGGCACGCTCGACATGGCCAGGACGGAGGATGGCTGGGCCAGCGTGCCTTCTGATGGCTGGACCCAGATGATCGTCTACCGCAAGGACAAGTTCGACGAGGCCGGACTCGAGCCGCCGAACACCTATGCCAACGTGCTCGCCGCCGTAGAGGCGCTGCACAACCCGCCGGAGATGTATGGCTTCGTCGCCGCCACCAAGGTGGACGAGGCTTTCATGAGCCAGGTGCTGGAGCATGTCTTCCTCGCCAATGGTGTCTCGCCTGTGGACGAGAACGGATTCGCGCCGCTTGACGAGGCCAAGACCACAGAGGTTCTCGACTTCTACAAGGCCATCGCCGAGGCCTCGCCGGCCGGCGAGCTCTACTGGAAGCAGTCCCGCGAGCTCTATTTCGACGGCAAGGCGGCGATGATCATCTGGTCGCCCTTCATCCTCGACGAGCTGGCCGGTCTGCGCGACGACGCGCCGCCGACGATCAACGATGACCCGACCTCGGGCGAACTCGCCTCGCTGACCGGGATCGTCACCAATTTCGCCGGTCCGTCCAATCCCGACGGCGCCGCATGGTCGTCGACCAACCTCTTCGGGATCACCGCGGATGCGGATACCGACTCGGCCGTCGAGTTCGTCAAGTTCTCGATGGACGAGGGATATATGGACACGCTGGCCATCGCGCCCGAGGGCAAGTTCCCGGTGCGCAAGGGCACCGCTGACGATCCGAGCAAGTTCGCCGATGCGTGGTCGAAGCTCGACGTCGGCGTCGACCGTAAGGCGCCGCTCTCCGATCTCTATGCGCCCGAAATGATCGACGAGATCGTCTCCGGGCTCGACGCGGCCCAGCGGTGGGGCGTGAAGGAAGGCCAGCTTGCGCTTGCGTCCAAGATGATCAACAGCCAGGCCATCAACCGGCTCGTGCGGGACTATATCGACGGGCGGGCGGATGCCGCTGCCACCGTCGCCGCGATGAACGACGAACTGGCCAAGATCCAGTGATCTCCGAGGCCCCGGCGCCCAACCGGGGCCCTTTCCTGCCGCACCGGCCGGCGCCGCATGCCGGCGAACAGCGGAGATGACAATGGCAACCGCAGTACCGCCCAAGGGGACGGGTCCTCTCGCCAGGCGCGAGGCGCGTCTGGCCTGGTCCCTCCTGGCTCCCACGCTTTTCAGCGTCGCGATGGTGATCCTCCTGCCGCTGATGGCGATCTTCTGGATCTCGTTCAAACCCATCGGCCTTGCAGACCTGCGCCCGCCGATACCGGTGGTGCGCGAGCAGCTGCGCGGCTCCCCCGAGGCGCCGGGCGACGCCGCGACGATCGAATACCGGTTGCGCAATTCCAGCCAGGAGGAGGAGATCCGCGGCGTCACGCTCAGCGATATCTGGCCGCCGGGCGTCACCGTCACCGGCGATCTGCCCGAGGCCTGTTCACTGACCGGCACCGAGTTCTTCTGCGATTTCGGCGATATCGACCCGAAATACAATGACCGCTTCCGCATCGATGTCGAATTTGGTCAGGCGTTTTTCGATTGGGGAGGCGACCCGGAGGAGAGCGAACCGGTGGTGACCGGCACCGCTACGAACGTGCTCACCAACGCCACCTTCACGATGGAGAATTTCGCCCGGATCTTCGACGGCTCCGAGTTCTGGTTCGTCTTTGGCGTCACGCTGACCTACACGATCTTCGGCACCATAGGCGCCCTGGTCGTCGGGCTCTTCGCGGCAATGCTGCTGAACCAGGATTTCCGAGGCCAGGGTGTCCTGCGCGGGCTCTATCTCTTTCCCTATGTCGCCCCGGTCATCGCCGTGGCCTTTACCTGGGTCACTCTGTTCGATCCGACCTCGGGTTCGATCAACGAGCTCTTGCAGCGCATGGGCGTGACCGAGGGCGGGATCAACTTCTTCGGCCAGCGGCCGCTGGCGCTGATCATGGTGATCGTCTTCGAGATCTGGCGCTATTTCCCGCTCAGTTTCCTCTTCATCCTCGCCCGGCTTCAGGCGATCGATGGCGACATGTACGAGGCGGCCGACATGGACGGCGCAAGCCCGTTCCAGAAGTTCTGGTATCTCAGCCTGCCGATGCTGCTGGGGATCCTGTCGATCCTGTTCCTGTTACGCTTCATCTGGACCTTCAACAAGTTCGACGACATCTTCCTGCTGACAGGTGGCAATGCCGGCACGCGGACGCTCACCGTCAATGTCTACGAACAGGCCTTCGCGGTTGCCAATATCGGCGCCGGTGCGGCGGTGGCGGTGGTGGTGTTCCTCTGCCTGTTGGTCTTCTCCGTCTTCTTCTTCCGCTTCATCAGCCGCGAGGAGGGGCTCTGACATGCATACCATCCGCAAGGGCGCCGTGATCGCGCCGGTAATCGGCCTGCTCTGGCTCCTGGTCATCGCCACGACGGTTGCCGTCGCGATGTCCTTTGCCACCGGCGCGGCCTTCCGGCCCGGTCTCGCGGGCTCGGTGCTGATCGGGGCGGGCATCGGCTACGGCGCCCTGCGCCTGCCGAATCGCTGGCTCCTCGCCGCTGCAGCGGCCGTCGCGTCCTTCGTGCTGACGCTGATCGGAGCCGGCGCCGTCCTGGTTGGCGAGGGCGTGTCGATCCTGTCCATCCTGATCGCATCGCTCCTGCTCGGCATCGGCGTCGGATTGCCGCTTGCCTCCATGCTCGGCGGTCATCCGGCGGGCGAGATGACTCGGCACGAATTCGAGGAAGTGGTGATCGGTTTTCTCACAGGCTTCGGTTATGTCTTCTTCACCGCGATTGTCATCATTCCCTTCTACGTGATGGTGATGACCTCGCTGAAATCCCAGCAGGCGCTGCTCGGCAACCCGCTCGATTTCACCATCGATCTTTCCCAGGGCTGGGGCCTCTTCCGCAGCTACGCGGAGCTTTTCCGCGATTTCCACTTCGGCACCTATCTCTGGACATCGTTCTTCGTCTCGGTGCTCACCGTGTTCATCACGCTGCTCTTCTCGGTCCCCGGAGCCTATGCGGTGGCGCGACTGCGCTTCAGGGGCCGCGCGGCCTTCTCGCGCTCGATCCTGCTGATCTACATGGTGCCGATGATCGTCGTCGTCCTGCCGATCTACATCGTCTATTCGATGACCGGCCTCCGGAACACGCTCTTCGGCCTCGTCCTGATCTATCCGGTCACCACCATCCCGGTCGCGCTCTACATGCTCCAGGGCTATTTCCGCGGTCTTCCGGCAGAAGTCGAGGAGGCAGGCCTGATGGACGGGCTCTCGCGCCTGCAGGTGATCTGGAAGATCACCATGCCGCTGTCGCTCCCGGCGCTCGCCTCGGTGTCTCTCTATGTCTTCATGATCGCCTGGAACGAGTTCCTGCTGGCCTTCATGTTGCTGGACGATCCGTCCAAGTTCACGCTGACCCGCGGCGTGGCGATGCTCAACTCCTCCGAAGTGCCGCGCCAGCACCTGATGGCCGGCGCGGTGATCGCCACCGTGCCGATCATGGTGCTGTTCCTCGGGCTGGAGAAGTTCATGACGCGCGGCCTGACAGCCGGCTCGGTGAAGGGGTAACGCCATGCCGCTGGAAGAGCTTGACCGCGCCGCCGAACAGGTCCTGCGCGACAACGACAGGGGCCGCTACACCGTCCCCACCGACATCCTCTATCCGTTCCAGTGGAACTGGGACAGCGCCTTCGCCGCCTGGGGGTTTTCGCGCTTTGACATCCCGCGCGCCTGGGTCGAACTCGAGACGCTCTTCGCCGCCCAGTGGGAGAACGGCATGGTGCCGCATATGATCTTCCACGAAGCGGCGCTGGGCTACTTCCCCGGTCCCGACGTCTGGGGCACCGGCCGCGAGCCGCCCACGTCCGGCATCACCCAGCCCCCCGTCGCCGCCACCATGGTGCGGGCGGTCTACCAGGCGGATCCCGGGCAGGGGCATCCCCATGCCGACCGCCTCTTCGAGCCGTTGTTGCGCTGGCACCGCTGGTTCATGACCGAACGGGTCGAGGACGGGATGGTCGCCATCACCCACCCCTGGGAGACCGGGCGCGACAATGCGGTTGACTGGGACGCGGCGATGGCGGCGGTCGATACCACTGGCGTCGCCGAATACAAGCGGCGCGACTTGGAACAGGTCGCGGCCGAGCAGCGCCCGACCAAGGCCGAATACGACCGCTACCTCGCCATGGTCTATTTCGGCCGCGAGTCTGGCTGGGATGAAGCGGCGATCCGCGAGCGCGGTCCGTTCCGCGTCGCCGATGTCGGCATGACCTTCATCCTGCTGCGCGCCTGTCGCGACCTCAGGGCGCTGGCCGACGTGCTCGGCCGCCCGACCGAGGAGATCGACGGCTGGATCGCCAAGCTCCAGGCCGGTGCGGGAAACCACTGGAATCCAGACGGTTACTACGACTCGCGCGACCTGCGCAGCGGTGACTTTGTCGGTGCGCTCGGCAATGCGGGCTTCCTGTGCTGGTATGCTGGGATCGACAACGACAGGATGCGCGCGCATTTCGAGCGGATCTGCGGACGTGTCCGGTATACGGTGCCTTCGCTCGACCCCGATCACCCGGAATTCGACCCGCTGCGCTACTGGCGCGGCCCGGTCTGGGCGGTGGTCAACGCGCTGGTCGGCATCGGGCTCGCCGAGGCCGGCCACGGGGCGCTGGCGGACCGGGTTCGCCGCGACACGCGGGCGCTGATCGAGGGCGCCGGTTTCCACGAATATTTCAGCCCGACCGACGGCACAGCGGCCGGCGGCGGGCATTTCACCTGGACAGCGGCAATCTGGCGGGCCTGGGCTTCGCCGCAGGCCGAGGGAGGGATCTGATGGGTGCGATCACGTTGAACGCGGTCGAGAAATGGTTTGGCGATGTGCAGGTCATCAAGGGTGTGGACCTGGAAATCGGCGACGGCGAATTCGTCATCTTCGTCGGTCCCTCGGGCTGCGGAAAATCCACCTTGCTGCGGATGATCGGCGGGTTGGAGGAGACGTCGCGCGGCAAGATCCTGATCGATGGCGGGGACGTGACCGACCACCCGCCGGCGAAGCGCGGCCTGACGATGGTGTTCCAGTCCTATGCACTCTATCCGCATATGTCCGTGGCCGAGAACATGGGTTTCTCGCTCAAGACCGCCGGCGCGCCGAAGGCCGAGATCGAAGCCAAGGTGAACGAGGCGGCAAGGGTGCTGAAACTCGGGCCCTTCCTCGAGCGGCGGCCGAAGGACCTCTCGGGCGGCCAGCGCCAGCGCGTGGCCATCGGCCGCTCGATCGTGCGTGACCCGACGGCCTTCCTCTTCGACGAGCCGCTCTCCAATCTCGACGCGGCGCTACGGGTCGAGATGCGCTACGAGATTGCCAAGCTGCACCAGACGCTGTCGACGACGATGATCTACGTGACCCACGATCAGGTCGAGGCCATGACGCTTGCCGACCGGATCGTGGTGCTGGAGGCCGGGAAGATCGCCCAGATCGGTTCGCCCAAGGAGCTCTACGAGAAGCCCGGCAACCTCTTTGTCGCGCAGTTCATCGGCTCGCCGAAAATGAACGTGCTGCCCTGCACGACCTCGGACGGCCGATTCCATCTCGAGGGCGGGCGCGGCGGCGAGTATGCGCTCGGCGCGCCGGCGGCGCATATCGGCGTCCGGCCCGAGCACATCGCCATCGGTGCAGCGGGCGAGGGGGCCTGCGACGGGGTGGTGGACGTGGTCGAGTATCTCGGCGCGGATACCTATCTCATCATCGATGCCGGCCCGCTCGGACAAGTGACAGTGCGGGTCTCCTCCGAGATCGGGCATCAGCCCGGCGAGCGCGTGGGGCTTGTCTTCGATCCGAAGTGGCAGCTCTTCTTCTCGGCCGACGGTCTGGCGGTCACGCAGTAACGAACGACGCCCCGAAAGGTCCGGGGAAAAGAAACACAGCCGGCTTTACCGGTTGTTTGGACTTTATGGCCTACTACTGCGCTGACCCAGGAGGCAGACGGAGGCCAGGATGAGCATTCACAGCAGTGTCGCGCCCGGACGTGGTCACGGGTTCATGGCGGGATACCTCGACACCCTGGCTCTCGTGGAGCGGCTTCACCGACTTCTTCTGGACGTGATCAAGGACGAGTTCGAGCGCATCGGAATCCTGGATATAAACGCTGTGCAGGCGCTTCTCCTGTTCAATATCGGCGAAAACGAAGTGACCGCGGGCGAGCTGAAATCGCGCGGCTATTACCAGGGGTCGAACGTGTCCTACAATCTCAAGAAGCTGGTCGAGACGGGATACATGCATCACCAACGCTGCGAAATCGACCGGCGCGCGGTTCGGGTGCGTCTGACGGAGCGGGGCCGGGAGATCCGCAGGATCGTTGCCGAGCTCTTCGAGCGGCATGCCGAGGGGTTGGTCGAGCGCGAGATCATCACGCTCGCGGGGTTGGAGGACATCACCACGGCGCTCCGCCGGATGGAGCGCTATTGGGCCGACCAGATCCGCTACATCTACTGAGCGCAAATTGGCCGGGGCGTCGCGGGATTCGTAGCTGCGGGTCGAAATACCGTGCCTGCGAAGCGATGAAATTCAGCGCCGCCTCTCAGCCTCTGGGACGCACCTTGAACCGGAAATGGCGCGGTCAGCGAACTGGGACTGTCGTTACAGCGCGTTCTCACTCAGCACGATGACCTGCAGTTCTTTCAGCAGCTTCCGTTTCATCGCGGTGGCGTAATCCTCGTAGCCATCAGCGACCTCGAGGAAGGCCTCAGGGCCGCGCAGCACATAGGCGCGGAAATAGCCAGTGAGCTCGTCAGTTTCCCGCTTCTGCGACTGCGGCGCAGCAGGGCGATGCGTCGCGATCACAAGAGCGTTCACGATCGTGCTGCCAAGCGCCTCGCTGCCGACATCCTGCGGGCGGGGGCCGTCGTTGTTCTTTCCATCGCCCGAGACGTCGAGCACTCGGCGCGCGCAGGGCGGGGCGGTGGCGTGGCGGGCCGCGGCGAAGAGCATCGCCGCGCCAAGGCCGGTGCTGACCGGCATCTCCTGCCGCTGGGTTCCGCGCAGCCGTCCGGCCAGCGCCGCGATGTGCGCGTCCGAAAGAATGAATTGCCAGTCGCCAAGCAGCCGTTGCGCATCGCGGCCGCTCCACTCGTAGACGCTGAGCGCGACCGGAGCCGCCGGCATCGCCAGTAGCGCAGTCCGCACCTCGGGATCCTCGAGGGCCGCGGCGAGCCCGTCGAGTTGCAACCGGTATTCGCGGGTATCGACCGAGCCCGAGACGTCGAGCGCCAGTTGCAGCGACAGCCGGCAGGGCGTCTCGGCCCACACCGGCGCTGCGGCGAGGAGCCAGGCGAGGGCGCCGGCCCGCGACAGCCCCCTTATGACCCTACCAGTGGCCAATGTTCTCCATGCTCGCCCAGGGCTCGGCCGGCGGAAGTGCCTCGCCGTCCTGCAGAAGCTCGACCGAAATGTTGTCCGGCGAGCGCACGAAGGCCATGTTCCCGTCGCGCGGCGGCCGGTTGATGGTGACGCCGTTGTCCATCAGTTTCTGGCACATCGCGTAGATGTCCTCGACCGCGTAGGCGAGGTGCCCGAAATGGCGGCTGTCCGATGGCAGGCCATCGTCGCCGTCCCAGTTATAGGTCAGCTCGACCGGGCATTCCGGCTGGCCGGGTGGCGCCATGAAGACCAGCGTGAAGCGGCCGCCTTCACTGTCGCGGCGGCGCACTTCCTCGAGCCCGAGCAGTTTGTAGAAGGCGATCGAAGCGTCGAGATCCTTCACCCGGACCATAGTGTGGAGATATTTTACTTTCATTCGGTCAAGCTCCCGCAATTGTCTGGCCGCAGGCTAACGTCGAACGCGCTGGTGGGAAACGCCTGTTTCGCACGCAGCGGCTCAGAAATTTGACTGGAAACCGAAGTTCACGCCGGCATCGACCGTGTCGTAGCGGTCGTCGGTAGAGCGGGTTTCGGAATAGAGGACGGCCATCGTGGGCGAGAAGCCGTAATAGTCCACGTCGTCGAAGACGAAGCGGACGCCGACCGAGCCGCTCAGGTCGACCCGCTCCTTTTCGGTGTAGACGATAAAGAAGCCGCGGGTATCGAGGGTCGGGAAGTTGTCGTAAGTCTGCTTCTCGAGGCCGAGTTCCAGCGTTGTCCGCGCCATCGCGATCTTCTGCGGCAGGGTGTAGCCGATATTGCCGAGCACTCGGGTGTAGTCGAGCGAGCCGGTCTCGGAGTTGCTGTCCTTCACCCCGAGCGAGAATCTCAGGTCGGCGCCATTGTCGAACTCATGCAGCAGGGTCGCACCGGCGTGGAGCGACCGTTGGGTCGCGCCGTCTGTAATGCGATAGAAATGCTCGCCGCCGGCGCTGAAGCGGAGCTGCGTGTCCTCGCCGAGCACGAAGGGACGCGCGATCGCGGAGCGCGTATAGCGCGAATAGTCTTGGCCGCCATACCATCCGCGACCGTAGAGAAGCGAGACCTCGAGCGGCGTGGTCCAGCTTTCGGGCCGCCAGAGGTGGCGCAGGCCGACGGCGACGGAGCTGTAGGCGAAATCGCTGCCCTTTGCGTCCGGCGCGATTTCCTTGGCCTCGTCGGAAAGGGTGTAAGTCTGACCGAAAAGGTGCAGGCCGATGTCGGTCTGATGGGTTTCGCTTTCAGAGAACCGGTAGCGCGTCGTCACGCCGCCGGACCAGGAGACGCCGGAGAGCGCCTGCGCGGATCCGCTGAGCACGATCCCCTGGAGCCCGCCATAGCTGATCTTGTCATGCACCGAGCCGTCATTGACATTCGACGTGGGCGCGACCGAGAAGCTCAACTGGGTGTTCCAGGGGTTGCGGCTGCGCACATATTTGAAATCGCGGATGGCCCGGTCGCGAGCGGCGTCGTTCGGTGCGTTCTGGCTCGCCACGCGCAGCCAGTATTGCGCACGGGTACGCGCGCCGAGAGACGACAGGGCCTGGGCCCGGGCGAGGGCGGCGGCATAGGTTTCCTCGTCGCGCTCGGCGAGGCTATTGGCCTTCTTCGCGGTTTCGAGCGCGGCGTCATAGCCCCCAAGATCCCGCTGAGCGCGGGATTTGAGCACGAGCGCCTCGATGTCCTCGGGGTCCCGGGCGAGTAGTGCCTCGGCCAGCGCGAGCGCCTGCGCCGGGTTGGCAGTGTCGAGCGAGAGCGCCGCGGCGTTGCGCATCTCCTCTGGCGTGAGCGTGACGCTTTCGGCCCAAGTGGAATGGGCGCCTCCCAGAAACAGGGAGGCGCCCAGAGCGAGTTTGAGCAGGTGGCGGCGCACCATTCCCGGCTGCCTAGCGATAAAGGATGAAGCCGCCGGTTTCACGGGCCGTGACGCCTTCGAAGCGCGGATCTTCGGATTCCACGACGATGACACCGACAATCTCTTCGGCATTCTTGCCGGAGACGATGGCATAGTAGTTTCCGCCCTCGTATTGCTCCAAGGCACCTTTGTCATTGTAGTAGGTCGAGGTGACTCCACCGGAGATTTCGCCCGCCTCGGTCGTAACACCGGGGCCGATCTCGAATACAAGCGAGGGCAGGGCAGTGGCCCCTTCGATTGCCCCGACGATCTGGTCGGTGATGTCCGTCCCGTCCATGGCATAGACCCGGCGGTTGAAGACCCTACCCTTGACGGCGTCGCCGTCGTTGAAGTCCTCGAAATCGATGTCGACGGTCATGTCGCCGGTTACGTATTCGAGATCGCCGCGTGCCTTGAAGTCACGCAAGCCGGCATAATCGCCCGCATAAGTCGCCTGACCCGCTGTCGGCAGGGTGACGGAGCCGTTCCGGGCATAGAGGAAGCCGCCGAAGCCGTAATCGATATAGGCACCGGTGCGGACGATGGCGAACTGGGTCTGGCCGGTGCGGGAGACGCCGTGGATCGCCTTGTAGGGCGTAAGCTGCGAGATCGGCTTGCCGGTCATCGAGTCGTAGAAGGTGTCGGAAGCCTCATAGACCCGGTAGGACCCAAGCGAGGCCACCTGATCGTCGCGCTTGTAGACGTTTGCCGCATCGAAACCGAGGTTATCGACATAGAACGTGTCGGTGGAGGAGTCGTAGGACACGCTCTGCGCATAACCGTTGCCCGAGGTGTCGTCCTGTTCCTCGTATCGGGTGATGCTGCCGTCTGAGGTGGGGTTCTTTGTTCCGGGAAGAACGGTCTCTTCCTCTTCGGATCCCCCTCCGTCCGTTTCTTCCTCGCCCGGTCGGTTGACCGGATTCGTGCCATCGCCGTCGCCGCATGCCGCAAGCATGCCGAACAGCGCCAGGAGTAGCGCCAGATTCTTGGTCATTGAACTGCTCTGCCTCGAGTTGTTTTGCCCAATCGTGCGCAAACGCAAGATTCTTTGTCAACATTCAAGGTTCGCTCGGGCGAACTCGTCCCGGCGCTGTGACTCATATGCTCGGACGCGCGGGGAAATCAGCGGCGGATCAGTTCGTGGAGGATGCAGCGCGGAGCCTCGAGTCTGAGGGGCACGGTGGCGAGGCTGCGCCAGCCGGCGGGATCGAATTCGGGGAAAAAGGCGTCCGCGCCGTCGATCTCGAGTGCGACTTCGGTGATCAGCAGCCGGTCCGCCTGTGGCAGGAGACGGCGGTAGATCGCTTCGCCGCCGATGCCGTAGACCCGCCGGTACCCTTCCGCGAAGGCGCGCGCGACGGCGGCCTCGGGCGATGTGACGACATGCTCGGCGATCTTCGGATGGGACGAGACCACGAGGTTCAGCCGGTGTTTCAGGGGCCGCACCGGTAGGCTCTGCCAGGTCCGCCTTCCCATGACAAGCGCCCCGCCGAGGGTTTCGCGCTTGAAGAAGGCGAGGTCCTCGGGGGCATGCCAGGGAATCGTGCCCGCCTTGCCGATGGCGCCGTCGCGCGCCCGGGCGACGATCAATGTCAGCATCAGACGGCCACCGGCGCGCGGATTGCCGGATCGGGGTCGTAGCCGGTGATCTCGAAATCCTCGTAACGGAAATCGAAGAGCGAGGGCACGTCGCGGGTCAGGCGAAGCTGGGGCAGCGGTTTCGGGCTGCGCGCGAGCTGGGTTTTCACCTGTTCCATGTGGTTGGAATAGATATGGGCATCGCCGATCGTATGGACGAAATCGCCCGGCGCGTAGCCCGTGACATGGGCGAGCATGACGAGGAGCAGGGAGTAGGAGGCGATGTTGAAGGGCACGCCGAGGAACATGTCGGCCGAGCGCTGGTAGAGCTGGAGATGGAGCCGGCCCGCAAGGATGCGTACCTGCCAGAGCGTGTGGCACGGGGGAAGCGCCATGTCGGGCACGTCGGCGGGGTTCCAGGCGGAGACGATGAGGCGGCGGGAATCCGGGGTCCGGCGGATCGACTCCACCAGCTCGGCGATCTGGTCGACCTCGCCGGCAAAGAAGAGCGGGCGGCCGTCGCGGCTCTCGCCGGCGGGCTCGAGTTTGGGGAAATGACGCCATTGGTGGCCATAGACCGGGCCGAGATCGCCGTTCTCGTCCGCCCATTCGTCCCAGATCGAGACGCCGTTCTCCTTGAGGTAGCCGATATTGGTGTCACCGGCGAGGAACCACAGCAGTTCATGGATGATCGATCGCAGGTGCAGCTTCTTGGTGGTGACGAGCGGGAAACCGTCGGAGAGCCGGTAGCGGCATTGCATGCCGAAATGCGAGATCGTTCCGGTGCCCGTCCGGTCGGTGGACTCGTGGCCGTGTTCGAGGATGGTGCGCAGGGCGTCGTGATACTGCTGCATGGGGCCTCCGCTTACATTTCTCTGGGCGTGGCAGGCCGAATCCGGCCATGCACCAGGTTTCTTTCGCTATAGCCTGCCATAGGGGTGGTTTCAAAACTTCATGCGCGCGGGTGCCACTCGGAGCGCAGCATCGAGAGCACATCGAGATCTGCGACGTCGCCCGCCGGGCGGCGCCACCTGGCGCGCAAACGCCCTTCATGAGAAAAACCCGCCTTTTCATAAAGATGCCGGGCGCGGGGATTGTCGGAGACGACATCGAGCCAGAGGCAATCGGTACCCAGCACGGAAAACCCGTAGTCCCGCAGCGCCTCGACAAAACGAAGCCCATTGCCGTCTCCGGGATGCGCAAGCGCAAGGCGCCGCAGTTCCAGCCGGTTCGCAGGGTTGCCGCGTTCGCAGAAAAGCGCGAACCCTTCAGCTTTCTTGCCCAGTTCCCAGATCACGAGCGCGTAGTCGGGATCGGCGAGATAGCCGGAAAGGCAGGCCTCATCCACGTCATCAATGAAGCGGGCATTAGCGGGAGTCCCTGCAACGGAGCGGATAAAACCGAAATCCTCTTCTGTTGCCGGGCGGAGCATCAACCAACCGACGCTGCGAAAGCGCCGCGATAGAGCGCCGTAAGCTCGGCAAGCGGGGCTTCCGACGAGCCGAACCGGACCATCTCGCCGGCGAAGCGGCCGACGGTGCGAAGAGGCACTCCGGCCTGTCCGGCTGCGACCATCAGTGCCTCGGCCTTGTCATAGGAGCAGGTGATGAGGTAGCGGCCCTGGTCCTCGCCAAAGAGCGTTGCCGTGTCGGCCGGATCGAGGATCACGCCGACGCCGGCGCTCTCGGCCATTTCGAAGGCCGCGAGGGCGAGGCCGCCATCGGAAAGGTCGGTGCAGCCGTCGATCCAGTCCCGGTTGTCGTGGATGAACTCGCCATGACGCCGCTCGGCGACAAGATCGACAGCTGGCGCGTCGCCGTCTTCGCGGTTGAAGACCTCGGCGAGCAGGGCGGACTGGCCAAGATGGCCTTTGGTCTCGCCGAGGAGCAGGAGGACATGACCTTCGCGGGCGTCGCGACCGATCATGTGGTCCAGGTCCTCGATCAGGCCGATCGCGCCGATCGTCGGCGTCGGCAGGATCGGCTCGCCGTCCGTCTCGTTGTAGAGCGAGACGTTGCCGGAGACGATCGGCATGTCCAGAGCGGCGCAGGCCTCGCCGATGCCCTGAATGGCGCCGACGAACTGGCCCATGATTTCGGGTTTCTCGGGGTTGCCGAAGTTGAGGTTGTCGGTCGCCGCCAGTGGCGTTGCGCCCACCGCGCAGAGGTTGCGGAAGGCCTCGGCCACAGCCTGCCGGCCGCCCTGATGCGGGTTTGCGCGCACGTAGCGCGGGGTCACGTCGGAGGTGAAGGCCACGGCCTTGCGGGTGCCGTGGACGCGCACGATACCGGCCCCGGCGCCCGGCCTGCGCACCGTATCTCCCATGACCGACTGGTCGTACTGTTCGTAGACCCAAGACTTGCAGGCATAGTTCGGCGAGCCGATCAAAGCCTTCAACGCGTCGATCGCGTCCACTTCGGGAACCGGATCCATCTCCGGCGCGGGCGGGGTCTCGACCCAGGGGCGGTCATATTCCGGCGCAGAGCCCGCGAGCGTGGCGAGTGGCAGGTCGGCGACCACGGCCCCCTTGTGTTCGATGAGGAAGCGGTCCTCGGGGATCGTTTCGCCGACGATGGCAAAATCGAGCTCCCATTTCTCGAAGACGGCCTTGGCCTCGGCCTCCTTCTCTGGTCGCAGCACCATGAGCATGCGCTCCTGGCTCTCCGAGAGCATCATTTCATAGGCCGTCATGGCCTCTTCGCGCTGTGGCACGCGGTCGAGGTCGAGTCGGATCCCGAGGTCCCCCTTGTCGCCCATCTCGACCGCGGAGCAGGTGAGGCCCGCCGCTCCCATGTCCTGGATCGAGATCACGGCACCGGTGGCCATCAGTTCGAGGCAGGCCTCCATCAGCCGCTTTTCGGTGAAGGGGTCGCCGACCTGCACGGTCGGGCGCTTCTCCTCGATGGTCTCGTCGAATTCGGCCGAGGCCATGGTTGCGCCGCCGACCCCGTCGCGTCCGGTCTTGGCGCCGAGATAGACCACCGGCATGCCGACGCCGGAGGCAGCCGAGTAGAAGATGGAATCGGTCTGGGCGAGGCCGGCGGCGAAGGCGTTGACGAGGCAGTTGCCGTTATAGGCCGGGTGGAAGCGGACCTCGCCGCCGATGGTCGGCACGCCGAAGCAGTTGCCGTAGCCGCCGACGCCGGCCACCACGCCGGAGACCACCGACTTGGTCTTGGGGTGTTCCGGGACGCCGAAGGAAAGGGAGTTCATCGCCGCGATGGGGCGGGCGCCCATTGTGAAGACGTCGCGCAGGATCCCGCCAACGCCGGTCGCCGCGCCCTGGTAGGGCTCGATATAGGAGGGGTGGTTGTGGCTCTCCATCTTGAAGACGATCGCCTGACCGTCGCCGATATCGACGATCCCGGCATTCTCGCCGGGGCCACAGATGACCTGCGGTCCGGTTGTCGGCAGCGTGCGGAGCCATTTCTTGGAGGATTTGTAGGAACAATGCTCGTTCCACATCGCCGAGAAGATGCCGAGTTCGGTGAAATTCGGGTCGCGGTTCAGGATCCGCAGGATCTCGGCATATTCCTCGGGCTTGAGGCCGTGGGCTTCGATGATCTCCGGCGTGATGGCTGGCTCTTGCATGGCTGTCCCCTCATGTCGGCTGCGCTTTTAGGCCCTGGGGCGACAAAGGGGAAGAGCCGAGCCTTCGGCAAGGCCAACCGGTCGCATTCCCCGCAGCGCAGCAGGGATGGTAGGCACAGGGCACTTACAAAAACCGAGGCCACATATGCCGGGACATCCCGGTTCCGCAGGTGAGGCGCCGCTTCGCCCGGTCATGATTTGTAAGACGGCCGGCTTTTACCGGCCACAAGGACCATTCCCATGTTCGACATCCTGAACGATTTCACCGCCCGCCCGGCGCTCTTTGCCGGTTTCGATACCGCCGCGCTCTGGGCAGATCCGCATGTCGCGCAGCAAATGCTGAAACTGCACCTGGCGCCGGAGCACGGCATCGCCTCCCGCCGGCATGCCGAGATCGATGCCATGTGCCGCTGGATCGACGCCGAGATCGGCCTTGCAGGCACGCGCCTGACCGATCTCGGCTGCGGCCCCGGCCTCTATGCGCGGCGGTTTCACGCCGCCGGCACGCGGGTGACCGGGCTCGATCTCTCCGCGCCCTCGCTCGCCCATGCGCGGGAAGTGGCCTGTCCGGAGGGGCGCTTCGTCGAAGGCGACTACCTTCACGATCCGCTTCCGGAGGCTGATGTCGTGACGCTGATCTATGGCGATGTCTGCGCCATGCCGGAGGCGGCGCGGCATCGCCTCTTCGGGCGGGTTCGCGAGACGCTCCCGCCGGGCGGTCGGTTCGTTCTCGACGCTTTCCCGCCCGCGGGCTTCGACGCGCGGGAGGAGGGGGCGGAGATCGGTCGCAGGCTCGGCGACGGTTTCTGGGCCGCCGGTGATTATGTCGGGCTTCGCGCGACCTTCCTCTACCCCGAGGCGCTGGCGGCGCTCGATCGCTACCTCATCGTCGAGCCGGAGCGGCAGCGCGAGGTCTTCGCCTGGCTGCAATATCTCGCGCCCGCCCGTCTGGCGGCCGAACTGGAAGCCTGCGGTTTCGAGAGCGGCCCGGCGCGCGATGCAGTGACCGGCGCGCCCTGGGAGGGTGGCGAGCGGCCCTATGCTCTGGTTGCGCGCGCCCGTTGAGACCTGAGCGGCGCCCGGATCACCCGTCGATCTGGGCGCCCATCACGGCGAGGGATTGCTGGTAGACCGAGGCGGCGTTCCATTCCTTCAGCACGTTGAAATTATGCGTGCCGGGCTGGTAGCTCTCGCCCGGACGCCAGCCCTTCTTGCGCAGGTAGAACGCTGTGGAGGCGAGCGCGTCGGCCTGGTTGTTGAGGTCGACCCGGCCATCGCCATTGCCGTCGCGGCCATAGACATAGGCGTTGCCGGGCAGGAACTGGGTGTGGCCGAGTTCGCCGTGCTTGGCGCCGATGGCGTTGGGCGACATCATCCCTCGGTCGATCATCTTCAGCGCGCCGATCAGGTGCGGCGCAAAGAACTGCGGCCTGCGGCAATCATAGGTCAGCGTGGTCGTGGCGTTGAGCACGTTGGAATCGCCCATGAACCGGCCGAAGCCGGTTTCCATGCCGTGGATTGCGATAATCACCCCGGCGGGCACGCCATAGGCCTGTTCGAGCGAGGCATAGAAGCCCGCGCTCTGAGCCTTGCGTTGGCGCCCCTGGGCAACGATGACGTTGCAGCCGCGCACCTGGCAGAACTTCTCGTAGCTGTATTTGAAGCTCTTCTGGCCGCGATCGGCGTTGATCGTGGCCTGAGAATAGCTCGTCTGGGCGAGTGCCGACAGACCGCGCGCGCCGACGCCGGCCTTCGCGGCTTCCTGGGCGAAACTCTGTTTCCAGGCCTCGAACCCGGAGGCGTTGTTACCGCAACTGGCGGCGCGGCCCGGGCCGACAGCGGCGAGAGCGATCAGTGCGGATACAGCGAGAGTGCGAACAAGCATAGGAATCCTCCGGTCAAATCAGGGGAAGCATATTCCAAGCCGGAGGTTTTCCAAATGCCGCTTTTCCACCCGATCCAGACCTGAGCGCACAAAAAAAGGCCGAGAACAAGTCTCGGCCCAAGTCCAACAGGGAGGTAAAGACGAACAAAACCGTCCGTCGATAGTCAGGATGTAGAAATTGGAGGCGTTCTTATCAAGACGATTTTCGCCGCAACTGCGAATAGCGGTCATGCCTGTGTTGCATGAGCAACGAATTTGGAAGGCTCAGGCGCCCTCTTCATCGCTGCGCCGCCGCGCGGCCTGGATCTCCTCGACGACGAAATCGCGGAAGGCGGCGATGCGCTTGGATTGGCGCAGCTCCTCAGGATAGGCAAGGAAAACAGGCACTTCCGCGCTCTCGACTTCCGGGAGTACGCGGATCAGGTCCGGCGCGGTCTCGACGATGTAATTCGGCAGGACGCCGATGCCGAGATTGTTTATGACGCACTGCAGCACGCCAAAATAGTTGTTGACGTTGAGCCGCGAGGTCACGCCATGGCCGAGCAGCCATTGCACCATGGCCGCGCCAGCGGCGACCTGGGTGGAGCTGGCGCCCTGGCAGATGAGCCGGTGGTGCTGCATGTCGTCCGGTGTGGCCGGCGTGCCGTGCTGCGCGATATAGGCCGGGGAGGCGTAGAGGCGCATGCGGACGGTCATCAGCCGCTTGCGGATAAGATCGGCCTGGGACGGCTCCTTCATGCGGATCGCGACATCCGCCTCGCGCATCGGCAGGTCGAGCACGCGTTCCTCGAGCATCAGGTCGATATTGAGGTCGGGATACTTCGCGTAGAGATGCTCAAGCCTTGGCGCCAGCCAGAGCGACCCGAATCCGTGGGCCGTTGTGACCCTGAGCTCGCCGAAGACCTCTTCCTCGGAATCGCGAATCCGCGCCGAGGCTGCTTCGAGCCGCTTGCTCATGCCGGAGGTTGCCTCGAACAGCAACTCGCCCTGCTCGGTCAGGATCAGGCCGCGGGCATGGCGGTGAAACAGCGTCGTGTTCAGGCTCTCCTCGAGCGCCCGGATCTGCCGCGACACGGCGGATTGCGAGAGATGGAGGGAATCCCCGGCATGCGTGAGGCTCCCGGCGGAGGCCACAGCGTGGAAAATTCTCAGCTTGTCCCAATCCATATGAACGACCCGGCCTGTTGTTCGTGCAAGTTGCCTCGCGGGGCCTTTTGACATGGCTTGCAGGGAGATCAAATCCCCGTTGCGATAAAAAACCATTTCGGAACGGAGTGTCGCGATTCGGCACGCCCGGCGCAGGGCTGCCGCAGGCGCGCCATGGCCCCTCCCAATCGTCGCATCCGCGTCGTATAGGGTGACAGGTCGGGGCGTTCCGCGATATGCGGCCCTGCAGGAAGGAGATCGAGTCCATGCCTCACAGGCATGTCGCCCGCGACATCAGCTACGCCAATTCCGTGCGTTCGCGCAGCGGTAAGGCCGTGGTGCGCATGCTCGAGAACGCGACCGGGCGGATCGGCCTGATCCGGCGTGCGGAAGGCTACGAGCACGAGGTGGCCCGGGGGCAGGATTTCTGGGGCGTGATGGTGGCGCGCTACGGGCTGACGC
This sequence comes from Tropicimonas sp. IMCC6043, assembly GCF_004146235.1. Classification (GTDB taxonomy): domain Bacteria; phylum Pseudomonadota; class Alphaproteobacteria; order Rhodobacterales; family Rhodobacteraceae; genus Tropicimonas. The sequence continues at coordinate 103,858 of NZ_SELO01000007.1, forward strand.
TCGACGTGATCGGAGGGAGCCTGGACAATATCCCCAAGGAAGGGCCGCTGATCCTGATCGCCAATCATCCCTACGGCATTCTCGACGGTTTAATGATGGGGTACATCCTGTCCATGATGCGGGGCGATTTCCGGATCCTGGCGCATCAGGTCTTCCGCAAGGCGGAGGATCTCAACAGGATCATCCTGCCGATCTCCTTCGCGGAAACCAAGGCGGCGATGCAGGAGAATCTGGCGACGCGGAAGGCGGCGCTGGCCTATCTCGACGCGGGCGGCGCGATCGGTGTCTTCCCGGGCGGCACGGTCTCGACCTCGGCGAAGATGTTTACCCGTCCCATGGACCCGGGCTGGCGCAGCTTCACAGCGAAGATGGTGGCGAAATCGAATGCCGCGGTGGTCCCGATCTATTTCGAGGGCCACAACAGCCGGCTCTTCCAGTTCGCCAGCCACCTGCATTCGACGTTGCGCGTGGCGCTGCTCATCCAGGAGTTTCGCAAGCGGGTGGACGAGCCTGTCCGCGTCGCGATCGGCGAGCCTCTGTCGCAGGCCCGGCTCGAGGAACACGCCCATGATTCCCGAGCGATGATGGATTTCCTGCGCAAGGAGACTTATTCGCTTTCTCCCAAGCCTTTGAAGTCGCTGGACTACGGTTTCGAGTTCGAGGAGAAGCACCGGACAAACAAGCGCGAGAAAGGGCTTCGGGTATACTGATGGCGGTAGGAGTCTTCGATAGCGGGCTAGGTGGCCTGACGGTGTTGGATGCCGTGAGCCGGCGGCTTCCGGACGTGCCCTTCGTGTATTTCGGTGACAATGCGCATGCGCCCTATGGCGTACGCGATGCCGAGGATGTCTACCAACTGACCACTTCCGCGGTCGAGCGGATGTGGGAGGAGGGGTGCGATCTCGTGATCCTCGCCTGCAACACGGCCTCGGCTGCGGCGCTGCGGCGGATGCAGGAGACCTGGGTGCCGACCGACAAGCGGGTGCTGGGAGTCTTCGTGCCACTGATCGAGGCGCTGACCGAGCGGCACTGGGGCGACAATTCCCCGCCACGCGAGGTGGCCGTGCAGCATGTGGCGCTTTTCGCGACCCCTGCGACGGTCTCCAGCCGGGCTTTCCAGCGCGAACTCGCCTTCCGGGCGATCGGAGTCGATGTCGAGGCACAGGCTTGTGGTGGCGTTGTCGATTCGATCGAGGAGGGCGACCTTATCCTCGCCGAAGCGCTCGTGCGCTCCCATGTCGATGCGCTGAAGCGCAAGATGCCGCACCCGGAGGCAGCGATCCTCGGCTGCACACACTATCCATTGATGGAGGAGATCTTCGCCGACGCGCTCGGTCCGGAGGTCAAGGTCTTCTCGCAGGCCAACCTCGTGGCAGAGAGCCTTGCCGACTATCTCGATCGCCATCCCAAGCTGATCGGGTCCGGCCAGCATTCGAAGTTCCTGACCACGGGCGATCCGCGCAGGGTGTCCAACCGCGCCACGCAATTCCTTCGACGGAAGATCGAATTCGAGGCCGCGTGATTGCGGCCCGCCCCGATCCTTCCTATCTCTTGAACGCTTGCAATCTTCAGGTCCCGCAATGACCCACAAAGCCGCCATCCTCGGGGCGTCCGGCTATACCGGCGCCGAACTCATCCGCCTGATCGCCACCCATCCGGGGCTGGAGATCGCGGCCCTTTCGGCCGACCGAAAGGCCGGGATGGCGATGGCGGAGGTCTATCCGCATCTGCGGCAGGTCGATCTGCCAGCGCTGCAGCGGATCGAGGAGTTGAACTTTTCGAACATCGACATCTGTTTCTGCGCATTGCCGCATGCGACGAGCCAGGCGGTGATTTCACAGCTTCCCGAAGCTGTTCGGGTCGTAGACTTGAGCGCGGATTTTCGTCTGCGTGATCTGGAAGCCTATGAAAAATGGTACGGCAAGCCGCATTCGGCCCCGGAGCTTCAGAAACAGGCGGTCTATGGTCTTACCGAGTTCTACCGGGACGAGATCCGCGACGCACGGCTGGTGGCCGGGACCGGGTGCAATGCCGCCGCCGGTCAGTTTTCGCTGATCCCGGCGATCAGGGCGGGGGTGATCGACCTCGACGAGATCATCATCGACATGAAGGTGGGCGTCAGCGGCGCGGGCCGCGCGCTCAAGGAGCATCTGCTGTTGGCGGAGTTGGGCGAGAACTGGTTTCCCTACAGCATGGGCGGCAAGCATCGGCATCTGGGTGAGTTCGACCAGGAATTCTCCCGCGCCGCTGGCCGTCCAGTGGAGGTGCAGTTCACGCCGACGCTGGTGCCGGCAGGCCGCGGCATTCTCGCGGCGAGTTACGTGCGCGGCGAGCCGGAGGCGATCCACGCGGCGCTGGCAGCGGCCTATGCCGACGAGCCGTTTATCTGTGTTCTGCCCATTGGCGAAGTGCCAGCCGCCAAGCAGGTGCGGGCGACGAATTTCGTCCATATCGGCGTCGTGGCCGAGCGGAAGCCGGGGCGGGCGACGATCTATGCGGCGCTGGACAACCTGACGAAGGGGTCGTCGGGACAGGCGTTGCAGAATGCGAACTTGATGCTGGGGCATGCGGAAACCGAGGGGTTGATGCTGTCTCCGGTCTATCCGTGACGACGATCCCGAGGGGAGGGGAGAGATTATGGCTGGCATGAAAGGCCTGAAGAAGAAGCGCAGGGTGCAGATCATCCTCGTGGCCTTCGCGGCGCTGGCAGGCGCTGCGGCGCTTATCGGCTACGGGTTCCGCGACGGGATCAACTATTTCCGCGCGCCCTCGGACGTCGTTGCCGAGCCGCCGTCAGAGCGCGAGGTGTTCCGCATCGGCGGGCTGGTCGAGGAGGGTACGCTGACGCGCGGGCAGGGCGAGACTATCACCTTCAGCGTGACCGATGGCGGCGCTTCGGTGCCGGTGTCCTACACGGGCGTGCTGCCGGATCTCTTCGACGAGGGGCAGGGGATGATCGGCACCGGCAGGCTGATCGACGGCACCTTCGTGGCGACCGATATCCTGGCGCGGCATGACGAGACCTACATGCCCAAGGAGGTAGTCGACGCGCTGAAGGAGCAGGGCGTCTATCAGGACCCGGCCGCGAGCGGCAGCTGACCCGGGGCGGAACGTGAGGAATGCCTCGTAAGGGGTTCTCCGGATAGGTTTTTCAAAACAGAAGGCCCCAAAGGATCGGCAGGAGAAGTGCCGTGGCCAGGGCGTTGAGCCCCATGGCGAGGCCGGCGAAGGCGCCGGCGGTCTCATTGACCTGAAGCGCCCGCGCCGTGCCGATGCCGTGACTCGCGGTGCCGATGGCGAGGCCGCGGGCGGACCAAGACTTCACGCCGGCGAGGTCAAGTAGCATCGGTCCGAACATCGCACCGAGGATCCCGGTGACGATGACGAGTACAGCGGTCAGCGACGGCAGGCCGCCGAGTTCTTCCGAGATCGCCATCGCGACGGGTGCGGTGACCGATTTGGGCGCGATGGACGCGAGGATCTGTTCCGTGCCACCGGCCGCCCAGGCTACCGCGACCGCTGTAAGGATAGCGGTAAGCGACCCCGTCAACAGGCTCGCGGTCAGCGCGAGGGCCGAGGCACGGACGCGGTGCCACTGTCGGTAGAGCGGCACGGCAAGCGAGACGGTGGCGGGGCCGAGCAGGAAATGCACGAATTGCGCGCCTTCGAAATAGGTCGCGTAGTCCGTGCCGGTCAGCGATAGGATTGCCGTGATGACGATCACGGCGATCAACACAGGGTTGAGTATCGGGCTGCGTCCACCGCGTTCGAAAAGCCAGCTCGCCCCCTGGAAGGCCACCAGCGTGAGCGTGAGGTGAAAGAGCGGGCTGGCGCTGAGATAGACCCAGGTCTGTTGAAGATTCGTCATTCGGCGGGGTCCCGCGACAGTGCGCGCATCATCAAGCCGGTGACAAGGATGGTCAGCACAGTGCTTGCCAGGAGCGCGAGGCCAAGCGGCAGGATTGCACTGCCAAGCAATTGAAAATGCAGCATGACGCCGGCGCCTGCCGGTACAAAGAGCAGCGACATCGAGCGGAGCAGCGTGCCGGCGCTGGCGTCGAGGCCGGCCGGAACGTCGCCGCGGACCGCCAGGAAGGCGAAAAGAGCGACCATGCCGAGGACCGGTCCGGGTACCGGTAGAGCGAGCGCGCCGGCGACGAGTTCGCCTAGCAACTGGCAGACGAAGATCAGGGTGAGATATCCCGGCATTTCGAGTTCCTTTCCGGCAGAGCCTCGGGCGCGCGCCGTGGTCCACACTTCTTAAACCCTTTGGGCGAGGCTCCGACACATCAATTTGGCCGGAGATCAGGGTCGATGAAAGACATTGAGGCAATCGCACGCGAGATCGTCGCCCGGGAGGGCGGATATGTGAACGACCCGGACGATCCCGGAGGCGCCACGAAATACGGCGTCACGATCGGGACGCTGCGCCGACTGGGGCTCGATCTGGACGGGGACGGGCGGGTGACGGAAGCCGATGTGCGCAAGCTGGATCGCCGCACGGCCGAGAAGATCTTCCTCGAGCATTACTTCCATCGCCCGCGCTTTGCCGAGCTTCCGGACTGTCTGCATGCCGGAGTTTTCGACACGTATGTCAATGCGGGCTCAAACGCGGTCAAGATCCTGCAGCGGCTGCTCTGTCAGTTCGACGAGGAGGTGTCGGTCGACGGGGTTATCGGGCCGCAGACTCTCGGGGCCACAAGGCGCGTCGAACGCAAGGCCCCGGACTACCTGGCCGATGCCTACGGCATCGCGCGGCGCAACTACTATTACGCCTTGGCCGATCGACGCCCCGCCAGCCGCAAATACGCGACCCGGCGCGATGGCGGCAAGGGCGGCTGGATCCGGCGCGCCGAGGAGTTCATCTCGCCGCGCTTTCATCTCAGCGACGGGCAACACAGGGCACGGGTGGAATCATGGGGATGATCGGGCAGACGCTGGCAACGATCCTCGGCGGCGGTCGAAACGTCGTGACGGAGACAGTGGAAGTTTTTCGCGAGAATGCCGAGAAGGGCGCGACGCGCGACGCTGAGCAGGTGCAGGCGGCGCTTGTGCAGTTCGCCTCCGAATTCGCGGCGGAACGAGGAACGGTGTTTGACCGCGTTGTCGACGGCCTCAACCGCATCCCGCGGCCGGCAATGGCGATTGGAACGCTGGGGCTCTTCGTCTCGGCGATGGTCGACCCGATCTGGTTCGCTTCGCGGATGCAGAGCATCGCGCTCGTGCCGGAGCCGCTCTGGTGGCTGCTCGGTGCGATCGTGGGCTTCTATTTCGGCGCGCGGCATCAGACGAAAGGGCAGGAGTTCCAGCGCTCCGTCGCCGCGACGCTTGCCCGCGCAAGTGAGGTGACCGAGGGGATCGCCGCGCTGCGGGCGCTGGATGCAGGATCGGCCGGAACCGCTTCGCGGATTGCCGATGCGTCCGTTCGTCGAGCGGCTCCGATCTCCGAGGCCGCCGAGGCGCCGGCGGATTTCGCAGGACCGGGCCCGACCGGGAGTGAGTTTGCCGACAATGCCGCGCTTGCGGAGTGGAAACATGCCCATTCCTGACGATTTCTGGATCTCCCTGGCCACCGAACACGGTCCCTGGGTGGTCCTCGTCTTCTACCTGCTGTTCCGGGACCATCAGAAGGACGATGCGACGCGGAACATTCTGAATCGAAACACCGAAATCATCGTGGAGATCACCACGCTGATCCGGGAACGCCTTCCGCGCGAGAATCCGAGATGAGGGGAGTGGGAGATTTGAGACTGGCCCTTTCGATCTATGCCATCATCCTTGCGACGACACATCTGTGCTTCATGCTGATGGGATATGCAGGCACAGCGGAGCTTCTCTACGGCGCGCTGACGGTCATGGCGCTGATGATCTCGGCGATCTTCTTCTGGCTCTGGGGGATGCGGCTCTCGCCGCTTTCGCTGGGGATGGCCTTCTCCTGGGCCGGCTCGGCCATGGTCATGGGATGGTGGTGGCTCAAGCTGCAGCTGGGGAGTCCGATCCGGATGGATGAGAACGAGCTTCTGCTGCTCATAATCGGATTGCTGACGACTGGCGCGGTGCTGCATTTCGAGGTGCTGGAGACGTCTTTCGGCTATCGCCGTGGCGCCTTTCTGGTGCCGGTCGCCGGGGCGCTGGCGCTGTCCGCTCTGTTCCTGGCCTTTGCGGGGTGAATGGCCGTGGCGAAGTCGCGTGACGGTTTCGGCGTCCGGCGCCTGATGAGGGCGGGCGGGCGGTATCTGCATCGGATCCTGCTGGGGCGGCGCTTTGTTCATTCGCTTGAACGCAACCGCGAGGCGGCGGACCGGCTTGACTCCGCGATCAAGGAGATGTTGGGGCGCTGACGGCGATGGCCGATGCGGAACGAAAAAGGCCGGGGTGTCCCCGGCCTTTTCCGTCGTCCAGTCGTTCCTCAGCCGCGCTCGCTCAAAGGCACATAGTCGCGATACGCCGCGCCTGTGTAGAGCTGACGCGGACGGCCGATCTTGTGGGCCGGATCCGAGAGCTGTTCGCCCCATTGCGAGATCCAGCCAACCGTGCGCGAAAGCGCGAAGATCGGCGTGAACATCGAGGTCGGGAAGCCCATCGCCTCGAGGATGATGCCCGAATAGAAGTCGACATTCGGGAACAGCTTCTTCTCGGCGAAATAGGGATCGTTCAGCGCCTGCTTCTCCAGTTCCTTGGCAACCTGGAGCGTCGGGTTATCGTGGACACCGAGCAGGTCCAGCACCTCGTCGGCCGATTCCTTGAGCACCTTCGCCCGCGGGTCGATGTTCTTGTAGACGCGGTGGCCGAAGCCCATCAGGCGGAACGGGTCGTCCTTGTCCTTGGCCCGAGCGATGAACTCAGGGATGCGGTCGACCGTGCCGATCTCGCGCAGCATCTCGAGGCAGGCCTGGTTTGCGCCACCATGTGCCGGGCCCCAGAGGCAGGCCGCGCCGGCCGCGATGCAGGCGAAGGGGTTCGCCCCCGACGAGGAGGCGAGGCGGACAGTCGAGGTCGAGGCGTTCTGCTCGTGGTCGGCATGCAGCGTGAAGATACGGTCCATCGCCTTGGCGAGGACCGGGTCGACCTGGTATTCCTCGGCGGGCACCGCGAAGCACATGCGCAGGAAGTTCGACGCATAGTCGAGATCGTTCTTCGGATAGACGAAGGGTTTTCCCGAGGAATAGTTGAAAGCCCAGGCGCAGATCGTCGGCATCTTGGCGATCATGCGGATAGAGGCGACCTCGCGCTGCCAGGGATCGTTGATGTCGGTGGAGTCGTGGTAGAAGGCCGACATCGCGCCCATCACGCCGACGATGATCGCCATCGGGTGCGCGTCGCGGCGGAAGCCGCGATAGAAATAGGTCATCTGGTCGTGCAGCATCGTGTGATGCGTCACCCGGCTCTCGAAATCATCCATCTGCGCCTTGGTCGGCAGCTCGCCGTAGAGCAGAAGGTAGCAGACCTCCAGGTAATGCGACTGCGCCGCAAGCTGGTCGATCGGGTAGCCGCGATGCAGCAGGACGCCCTCGTCGCCGTCAATGAAGGTGATCGTCGATTCGCAGGAGGAGGTGGAGGTGAAGCCCGGGTCATGGGTAAAGACATTGCCCTGGGCATAGAGCTTGCGGATGTCGATGACGTCCGGGCCCGCGGTCGGCGAGTAAATTGGCAGTTCGAGCGTCTTGTCGTCGAAGGTGAGCGTCGCTTTTCTGTCGGTCATGGACATCCCTTTCTGGACTATTGCCCTCGCCGGGAGCGGCCCGGCCGGGGTCGACTTCGGCTTTCGCGGGCCGGCGGATCAGGTCTCCGTCCGCCCCGCGGCATCTTCAATCCGGCCCAGGCTCTCCTCCCGGCCGATCACGAGCATCATGTCGAAGACGCTCGGAGAAACCGTCCGCCCGGCGAGAGCCGCGCGCAGGGGCTGTGCGATCTTGCCGAGCTTGAGTCCCGTCGTCTCGGCAAATTCGGCGACGGCCGCCTCCAGCCCATCGCGCGACCAGCTAGCATTTTGCAGGTGCGGCGTCAATTCAATCAGTATACCGCGGGATACCGGATCGAGCGCCTTTGCGGCCTTCTCGTCCGGCTCGAATGGTCGGTCACCCAGAACAAAATACGCTTTGTCAATAAGTTCCGGGAATGTCTTCGCGCGCTCCTTGAGGCAGTCCATCGCGCGGAGCAATCCATCCTGCTTTTCCGGGGCAAGTTTTTCGGCGCCCGTAACGTCGAGATAGGAAAGAATTTCGGCCAGAAGAGCGTCGTTTTCTGCGGCTGCAATGTGCTGGCCGCAGAGATTCTCCAGCTTCTTGAAGTCGAACCGTGCGGCCGATTTGTTGATTCCGTCGAAGTCGAACCAGTCGAGCGCCTGGGCGTCCGTGAAGAATTCGTCGTCGCCATGGCTCCAGCCGAGGCGGGCGAGATAGTTGCGCATGCCGGCGGCCGGATAGCCCATCTTCTGGTATTCCTCGACGCCGGTCGCGCCATGCCGCTTCGAGAGCTTCTTTCCGTCCGGGCCGAGGATGAGCGGGATGTGAGCGTAGATCGGCAGATCCCATCCCATGGCCGCGTAGATGAGCGACTGCCGGGCGGCGTTGGCAAGGTGATCGTCGCCGCGGATGACATGGGTGACGCCCATGTCGTGGTCGTCCACCACGACGGCATGCATGTAGGTCGGGGTGCCGTCCGAGCGCAGCAGGATCATGTCGTCGAGCTCGGTATTGCGGAAGGTCACGGGACCCTGCACCTGGTCATCGATCACGGTCTCGCCCTCCCGAGGGGCCTTGATCCGGATGACATAGGGCGCGTCGGGGTGTGTCGAGGGGTCTGCATCGCGCCAGGGCGAGCGGAAGAGCGTGGATTTCCCCTCGGCCTTCGCGGCATCCCGGAAGGCTGCGATCTCCTCCTGTGTGGAAAAGCACCTGTAGGCCGCGCCCCGCGCCAGAAGCTCCTGCGCCACCTCGGCATGGCGGTCTACACGGGCGAACTGGCTCACCGCGTCGCCGTCCCAGTCGAGCCCGAGCCAGCGCATGCCGCGCAGGATCGCCTCGGTCGCCTCCGGCGTCGAGCGCGCGCGGTCCGTGTCCTCGATGCGCAAGAGGAATCTGCCGCCACGGCCGCGCGCATAGAGCCAGTTGAACAGCGCCGTGCGCGCCGTGCCGATATGCATGAAGCCAGTGGGCGAGGGGGCGATGCGGGTGACGACGTCGGTGCTGTCGGCCATGCGGGCAAGCCTTTCGATTCTGTTCAAGGCGCGGACGGTGGGGCGCGGAACGCCGCGCCGGGCCTGGCCCGTCGCCCGGACATATTCGTTTCCGGGCAGGTATAGGACAGCGGATTCGGGAAGGGAAGCGTCGGGGAAGGGACGAGGCGCGTTGCGGAAAATTGGAAGTGCGATTGGTGAGTGACGCCACGCGGTGCCGAAAGACAAGTCGATACCGGCGCATCTGCCGGCAACAATTGAAACGCATGTCCACCTGACCTGACATCGAGCCGAAACGCCGTCGCTCTAGAACCGGTTGCAGTCCAACTCTTTCCCTTCGCAGCCATCCAAAGGAGGCCCCCGATATGCTCGACGGCTACAACCGGACCACCAACATGGTCCTCGAGGTCCTGAAGGACCCTCGCATTCAGCTCCTGAACTTCAGCGTGTCGGTCTACCGGTTCCAACCGCACGACTACGCCCGGCTCGCGATCGAGATCCTGCGCGGCAACGTGAATGCCGAGTTCGACAGGAATGAGACCTCGACCGCGGGATACAACCCGCAGGAAGACACGCTCTATTTCGGTTTCAAGACGCTCAAGTTCATCGAATACAAGGCTGCCATTGTCCATGAATGCACTCATGCGATCTGCGACATGCGCGGCATGAAGCTGATGGACCAGACAGCGTCTGAAATGGCGGCCTATATCGCCCAGTACATGTTCCTCGCCGCCTATATCCCGAAGTCGAAGCGCGCGGCGCAGAGATTCAACCTCGGCGGAGAGAACAATATCGGGGACATCAGCCGCGCCGCCTGGCGTATCGCGCATTCCTACCTGTGCCAGAACGATCCCCACAAAAAGGAGCTCGCGCCGGGCTTTGGCACCGATGCCGACTATGCCGACCTCGCCAACGCCATCCGCAAGAGCAATCTCTACAAACACAAGGCCGACAAGATGGTCGGCTACAACGGCGTGTGATTCCGCGTCCCGACAGCGTGCCGGCCGCCATCGCCGCGTGACATCGCGCGATCGGCGGCCGTCCGGTCTCAGAACCACTGTCCCGGTTCCATCAGTCGCAACTCCATGAATTGCCGCGACGACCACTCAAAGGCACCGAATAGTGCCACCGTCTGCGGGTGCTGCAGGATTGCGCCGCGGAAGACGGGTTTCAGGAGGTGTTCGAGATCGTTGACTCTCATACCGGGCCTTTCCTTTGGAGCAGCACTCCAATGCCGACGCGCTTGCCGGTGCAATGCCCACGCACCGGCGGGACGTTGCGATAGGCTCCCGCCTGCGCTATGCCGCGCGCCAGCGACCAGGAGACCCGCCATGCCCGACGCGCCGAAGAAGCTCTTCATCAAGACCTACGGCTGCCAGATGAACGTCTATGACAGCGAGCGCATGGCCGAGGCCTTGGGCGGAAACGGCTATGAGCAGGTCGGCACGCCGGAAGAGGCCGACATGATCCTGCTCAACACCTGCCATATCCGCGAGAAGGCGGCCGAGAAGGTCTATTCGGAACTCGGCCGCTACAAGGGACTCAAGGCGGCGAACCCGGACCTGAAAATCGGCGTGGCCGGCTGTGTCGCCCAGGCCGAGGGCGCCGAGATCCTGCGCCGGCAACCGCTGGTGGACCTCGTCGTCGGCCCGCAGAGCTATCACCGCCTGCCGGAAATGGAGGCGAAGCTTCGCGACGGCGGCACCGCGCTCGACACGGACTTCCCCGAGGAGCTGAAATTCGACCACCTGCCGGGCGCGCGCAAGGCAACGCGCGGTCCGACGGCCTTCCTCACCGTTCAGGAGGGCTGCGACAAGTTCTGCGCCTTCTGCGTCGTGCCTTATACCCGCGGCGCCGAGGTCTCCCGGCCCGTCAGCCGCGTGATCGCGGAAGCCGAGGCCCTTGTCGCGCAAGGGGTGCGCGAGATCACGCTGCTGGGCCAGAACGTCAACGCGTACCATGGGCCGGACGGCAGCGGGACATGGGGCCTAGCCCGCCTCATCCGCCGGCTCGCCGAGATTTCCGGTCTCGACCGCATCCGCTTCACCACCTCGCATCCAAGGGACATGGACGACGATCTCATCGCCGCCCATGGCGATTGCGAGAAGCTCATGCCCTACCTGCATCTGCCGGTGCAGTCGGGCTCGGACCGCATCCTGAAGCGGATGAACCGCGGGCACACCGCCGAGGCCTATATCCGCCTCGTCGAGCGCATCCGCGCCGTCCGCCCCGACATCCTGATGTCGGGCGATTTCATCGTCGGCTTCCCCGAGGAGACAGAGGCGGATTTCCAGGCGACGATGGATCTCGTCGCGGAGGTGGGCTACGGCCAGTGCTATTCCTTCAAGTATTCCGCCCGCCCGGGAACGCCCGCGGCCGAGCGCCCGCTGGTCGATCCCGCCGAGGCTAACGACCGGCTGCACCGCCTGCAAGCGCTCCTCGCGCGCCAGCAGCAGCAGGCGCAGGATGCGATGGTCGGGAAGGAGGTCGGCGTTCTCTTCGAGAAGCCGGGCCGCCTGCCGGGGCAAATGGTGGGAAAGTCGGACCACCTCCACGCCGTCCACGTCACCTGCGACGCAGCGCCCGGCGTGCTGGCCCGGGTGAAGATCACCGAAAGCGGCCCGAACTCGCTCGGCGGCATGCTCGTCTGACATCGCGCCCCGTGCCCCTGCACGGACGGCCATCCTCCCGCCGCCCGGCGGTCTTGCCTTAACGCTTCCTCAACCATGTTTAACGTAGCGTTTCGGCAATGTTTGCAGACGGGATGGCCGAGACCTCGCCGCATTCCGCGGCGACTAGGCGGCACTGGTTCGCCGATGCGCTTCTCGCGCAAAGGGGGAGCCTCATCCTCTTCGTGCCGATCTGTCTGGCCACCGGCATCGCCATCTGGTTCGGCCTCAGGGCCGAACCCGGCGAAATTGTCTACTGGACGGCCGCCGCCTGCGCCGCGCTGCTGTTGCTCTTGGGGCTTCTCGCCGGCGACGCCGTCGCCCCGCTCTTCTGGGCCGCGGCACTCGTCCTCTGCGGGCTGCTGCTGGCGGGCGGCCGGGCCCATTCCGTCGCCGAACCGATCCTCTCCTTCCGCTACTACGGACCGATACAGGGGCGCATCGTCGATATCGACCGCTCCGGATCCGACAAGATCCGCTTCACGCTGGACCAGGTGGTGCTCGAGGACATGCGGCCCGAACGCGTGCCCGCTCGCGTCCGCGTGTCGCTGCACGGCGCGCAGAACCATATGTCCCCGGAGCCGGGCCTCACAGTGATCCTCACCGGCCATCTGCTCCCCCCAAACGGACCGGTCGAGCCAGGCGGGTTCGACTTTCGTCGGCTGGCCTTCTTCGAGCGTCTCGGCGCGGTCGGCTACACACGCACCCCTGTCCTCGTCCTCGCACCGGCCGAGGAGGGCAAGGCGGGGCTCACGATCTTTCGCCTCCGCATGGCCTTGAGCCAGTGGGTACAGTCCCGCATTCCCGGCGATGCCGGCGCCTTTGCCGCTGCCATCATGACCGGGGATCGCTCCGCCATGCCATTTCCGGCGCTCGACTCGCTGCGCCGGTCAAACCTGGCGCATCTGCTGGCGATCTCGGGCCTCCACATGGGCCTCCTGACCGGCGTCGTGTTCTCCGCCCTGCGCGCCGCCCTCGCGCTGATCCCCTGGCTGGCGCTGCGCGCGCCGATCCGAAAGATCGCCGCCCTCGGCGCGCTCGCGGTCGGCGCGGCCTATCTTGCGCTGTCGGGAGGCGCGGTTTCGACGGAGCGCGCCTTTGTCATGGTGTCGGTCATGCTCGTGGCCATCCTGCTCGACCGCCGGGCGATTTCGCTACGCTCGGTTGCCATCGCCGCCACGATCATCCTGATCCGGACGCCCGAGGCGCTGTTCTCGGCCGGCTTCCAGATGTCGTTTGCCGCCACCACCGCCCTTGTTGCCGCCTTCGGCCTGCTGCGCGATCATCGTGCGCGCCTGCCGCGCTCCGCCCGCTGGTTGGCGCCGGCCCTCGCGGTTTGTCTTTCCTCCGCCGTGGCAGGCGTCGCCACGGCCCCCTTCGCCGCGGCCCATTTCAACCGCATTGCCGATTATGGACTCGTCGCGAACCTGCTCTCGGTGCCGCTCATGGGCACGGTGGTCATGCCGGCCGCCGTCGCCACCGCGCTGCTCTGGCCGGTCGGCCTCTCGGCGATTCCGCTCTGGGTGATGGCGTGCGGGCTGGAATGGATCCTCGGTGTCGCCGGTTGGATCTCCGGCCTGGAGGGGTCCGTGACCCATGTCGTCGCTCCCGGTCCCGCGGTCCTGCCGCTGCTGAGCCTCGGTATTCTCTGGCTCGTCGCCTGGAAGGGCCGCGGCCGCTGGCTCGGACCGCCCCTGATGCTCGCCGCGCTGCTCGCCTGGGGCCGGGCGGACCGCCCCGATATCCTCATTGCCGACAGCGGCGGCCTCGTCGGCATCGCCTCCCCCGCGGGTCGAGTGCTCTCGCGACCGAGCGGCGACGGTTTCGCCGCCGCAACCTGGCTCGAGAACGACGGCGAGTCGGTCAATCAGACCGAAGCCGCTGGCCGCCCGGGGTTCGTCGGCGGTCAATACGACCGCGTCGCCGACCTGAACGGGCTCAGCATTCGCCTCCTGCGCGGCAAGACTGGCGCGGCGGCGGTCGAAAGCGCTTGTGGCGCCGATATCCTCGTCACCAATATTGACCTTCCGGACGGCCACGCCGCCGATTGCGTCCTGTTCAACCCCGCGCGCCTCCGCGAAACCGGGGCGGTCGCGATCTGGACCGACAGCACACCGCCGCGCATTCTCACCGCGGCCGATATCGGCGGGGATCGGCTCTGGACGCGCTGACCGCCGAAGCTGAGCGCACGCGTCAGGTTGGGTAGCTGCGGATCAGGCCAACAAGCCGGCCCTGAACCTTTACCCTGTCATCGGGGAGGATACGCGTCTCGTAGGCCGGGTTCGCGGCCTCCAGCGCGATCATCCGCCCCTTGCGGCGATAGCGCTTGAGGGTCGCCTCGTTGGCGTCGACCACCAGTGCGACGACGATATCGCCATCGTCTGCGGTCGTCTGCTCGCGGATCACCACGATATCCCCGTCATTGATCCCGACGCCGATCATGGAATCGCCCCGGACCTCGAGCGCATAATGCTTGCCCGCGCCGACCATCTGCCCCGGCACCGCCACCGTGTGGCTCACCTCGCTGATCGCCTCGATCGGCACGCCGGCCGCGATCCGGCCCATGACCGGCAGTTCGGTTGCGTGCAGTTCGACCGGAAGCGCGTCACGAAGCGCCCGACGCGGAGTGGGCGCGTCGCCCTCGATCACGTTCGGCACGAAGCCCGCGCCACCGAGGCTGTCGGGAAGCTTCACAATCTCGATCGCCCGTGCCTTGTGCGCCAGCCGCCGGATGAAGCCGCGCTCCTCGAGCGCCGTGATCAGGCGGTGAATGCCGGATTTCGACCGCAGATCGAGCGCATCCTTCATCTCGTCAAAAGATGGCGGCACGCCGTCGCGCTGCATCCGCTTGTGGATGAACTCGAGCAAGTCGCGTTGTTTTCTCGTCAGCATGGCAGACCCTCGCTTGTCCTGACGTGGCGCGAAAAGACGCGCGTTTGCCTGATGTTCTGCCAGTGTTCACGTTTTGTGTCAACCTTTCCGCTCAGAGCGGCAGGATCTCGACCGATTCGCCGGCCTGTCGCGGCCCATCTGCCACGGGTCGGACGAGGAGCGCGTTGGCGCGGGCCAGGATGGTGAGCAAGGCGGAGTCCTGGCTGTCGAACGGCGTAACCACGCCGTCTTCCAGCCGCGCCCGCATGAAGTGCTCCCGTGGACCATTTGCCGGCAGGTCGCAGCCGAGCACGGCCCTGCGCCGCGGCGCCGGAACCTTGCCGAGTCCCAGCAACGCCCGCAGTGCCGGTAGGATGAAGATATGCCCGCAAACCATTGACGAAACGGGATTTCCTGGAAGGCCGATCATCGCGGTGCCGGCGATGCGCCCGGCCATGAGCGGCTTTCCGGGGCGCATCGCGACTTTGTAGAAGCTGCGCTCCATGCCGAGCTCGCCTGCCACCGCGCCGACGAGATCATGGTCGCCAACCGAGGCGCCGCCGATGGTCACGATGAGATCCGCTCCTTCCGCCAGTCGGAAGGTGGCACGCAGGCTCGCCTCGGTGTCGCGCGCGATCGGCAGCATCCGCGCTTCGCCGCCCGCCGCCTCGATCATCGCCTTCAAGCCGAAGGAATTCGACGCCACGATCTGGTCCGCCCGCGGGTTTTCGCCGGGCATCACCAGTTCGTCGCCCGTCGCCAGAAGCGCCACAACCGGACGCCGCCGCACGGCGAGCTCCGGCTGGTTCATCGCGGCGGCCAGCGCCACGTCGCCCGGCGAGAGCAGGCGCGGTGCCTCGATGCGGTCGCCGGGGCGAAAATCGCCGCCGGCGGGCCGGATATTGTCGCTGTGCTTGTCCGGATCGGTGATCGTCACGGTGTCACCGTCACGCGCAGTGTTCTCCTGGATCACCACCATGTCCGCGCCGTCGGGCAGCACCGCACCGGTGAAGATCCGCACGGCCTGGCCTACGCCGACCGTTCCGCCGAAGGCGCGCCCGGCCGGCGCCTCGCCGATCAGGGAGAGCCGCGCGCCCTGCACGACATCCGCGGCCCGGACAGCATAGCCATCCATCGCCGAGGCTGCGAAGGGCGGCTGCATCCGTTGTGCCACCACCGGCTCGGCCAGCACCCGGCCCGCGGCCACCGCCAGCGGCACACGCTCTATCTCGAGCGGTGTCGCCAGCGCGAGCACTCTTTCCAACGCCTCGGCGACTGGGATCATTCTCCGACCTCGTAGCGCCCGGACTTTCCGCCGTCCTTGAGAACCACGCGTATCCCCCCTATCTCCATGCCCTTTTCGACCGCCTTGAGCATGTCGTACACGGTCAACGCCGCCGTCGAGACCGCGGTCAGCGCCTCCATCTCGACCCCGGTTTGGCCGGTGGTCTTGACCGTGGCGGCAATGCGCACGCCGGGGAGGTCCGGGTCTGTTTCCAGCTCCAGCGCGACCTTGGTCACCGGCAGGGGATGACAGAGCGGGATCAGTTCGGCGGTCTTCTTGGCGCCCATGATGCCCGCAAGGCGCGCAACACCGAGCACGTCGCCCTTCTTGGCGCTGCCCGCCTCGACATGGGCGAGCGTCTCGGGCCGCATCCGGACCCAGCCCTCGGCCACTGCCAGCCGCGCGGTAACGTCCTTGCCGGAGACATCGACCATGTGCGCCTGGCCGGCCTTGTCGAAATGCGTGAGTGCCATCACATGCCCCGGGCCTGGGCGCCGACAAGCGGGTTGGCGAGCAGGGTCCGCGTCGCCTCCTCAACGTCCGCGTGCCGCATCAGCGTCTCGCCGATGAGGAAGCATCGCGCACCATACATGGCCAGTTCAGACAGTTCCCGCGGGCCCGAGAGCCCGCTTTCGGAGACGATGAGCCTGTTCTCCGGCACGAACTTGATCAGTCCGCGCGTCACATCAAGAGATGTCTCGAACGTATTGAGATCACGATTGTTTATCCCGATCAGGCGTGAGGCTAGCTTGGCCGCCCGGTCAAGCTCTTCCCGATTATGAACCTCGATCAGGGCGTCCATACCCCAGGCGACGGCCGCCGCCTCGAGTTCCTCGGCCTGAGCGTCCGAGACGCTCGCCATGATGATCAGGATGCAATCGGCACCGAGCGCGCGCGCCTCGACGACCTGGTAGGGGTCATAGAGGAAGTCCTTTCGGAGGACGGGCAGCGAGACCGCCTCGCGCGCCGCGGTGAGGTAGGCGTCGTCTCCCTGGAAGGACGGGCCGTCGGTCAGCACGGAAAGGCAGGTCGCGCCGCCGGCTTCATAGGCCGCCGCCAGCGCCTCCGGCTCGAAATCCTCGCGGATCAAACCCTTGGACGGGCTGGCCTTCTTGATCTCGGCAATCAGGCCATAGCCGGACTGGGCCGCCTTGGAGAGCGCATCCGCGAAGGGCCGGACCTTCGGCGCTGCCCGCGCAGCCGCCTCGACCTCCCCGAGCGGCCGGGCCTCCTTGCAGGCAGCGATATGGTCCAGCTTATAGGCCTTGATCTTCTCGAGAATGGTCGGCGTACTCATACTGCGGCCTCCGGGTTGGTCCAGTTGATCGGGGCGTGACCGTGTTCGGTCAGCCAGGCGTTGGTGCGCGAGAACGGGCGGGAGCCAAAGAAACCCCGGCGCGCGGAGAGCGGCGAGGGATGCGCGGTCTCGATCTTCAGATGCGCGTTTCCTGTTACGCTGCTGGCGGCTTCGGCCTGTGCCGGCCGGCCCCAGAGCAGGAACGCGCACGGTTTCTCCGAGAGCCTCGCCAGCACCTGCCGCGTCAGCGCCTGCCAGCCGAGCTTGCTATGCCCGCCGGCGACACCGGCCGGGACGGTCAGCACAGAATTGAGCAGCAGCACGCCCTGACGAGCCCAGAAATGCAAGTCCGCGACTTCAGGTGATGCTCCAAGATCCTCTCGCATCTCCTTAAATATATTCGACAAGGATCGGGGAAGGGGGCGCGTGTCGGCGTCCGCAGAGAAGGCAAGCCCATGCGCATGGCCGGGTGTCGGGTAAGGATCCTGACCAAGGATCACGACCCGCACAGCCTCCGGTTGGGTCAGCGCCAACGCGGCGAATACCTGATCTGCCGCCGGAAGGATCCTGCGGGTCTCGCTGGCCAGTGCCGCCTCGATCCCGGGCAGCGTGTCGTGGAAGAACGGCAAGTCGCCCCAAGCGCCGATAGCTGCCGTCTCGAGCTTCATGTCGCCTCGGAGGTCAGCTTGGCTAGGGCATGGACCTTGGCCTGCGCGGCGCCGCTGTCGATCGACGCCCGGCCGATCTCGGCTCCCTGTTTCAGATCGTCCGCCAGGCCGGCAACGACCAGCGCGGCGGCGGTGTTGAGCAGCACCGCGTCGCGATAGGCGCCGGCCTCGCCGTCGAGCAGGGCGCCAAAGGCGCGACCGTTCTCCTCCGGCGTGCCGCCGAGGATCGCTTCGAAGGAGTGCACCGGCAGGCCCGCCGCCTCGGGCGTGACTTCGAATTCGCTGATCTCACCATCCTTCAGCGCGGCGACGAAGGAGGGCCCGGCGATCGACAACTCGTCGGTGCCGTCCCCGCCATGGACCAGCCAGGCCGCCTCGGAGCCAAGCGCGGCCAGCGTCTCGGCCATCGGCCGGATCAGGTCGCGCGAGAAGGTGCCGGTGAGTTGGCGCTTCACGCTGGCAGGGTTGGTAAGCGGCCCCAGCACGTTGAAGATGGTCCGCGTGCCGAGCTCAGTGCGCGACGGCATCACGTGGCGCATCGCAGGGTGATGCATCGGCGCCATCATGAAGGCGATGCCGATTTCCTTCAGCGCCTCCTCGACCACCTCGGGGCCGACCATCACGTTGATCCCCATCTGACTGAGCGCGTCGGCGGAGCCGGACTTGGACGACAGGTTGCGGTTGCCGTGCTTGGCCACCGGCACGCCGGCGCCCGCGACGACGAAGGCGGTGGCCGTCGAGATGTTGAGCGTGCCCTTGCCATCGCCGCCGGTGCCGACGATGTCCATTGCACCCTCGGGCGCGGACACGGCGTTGCACTTGGCGCGCATGACGCGCGCGGCGGCGGCAATTTCCTCCACCGTCTCGCCACGAGTGCGCAGAGCCATCAGGAAGCCGCCGATCTGGCTCGGCGTCGCCGCGCCCTCGAAGAGCGTGTCAAAGGCGGTCTCGGCCTCGGCCGGTGTCAGGGGGCGGTCGGCGGCAATGCCGATGAGGGGTTTGATCGCGTCGCTCATGCCGGCACCTTCGCGGTTTCGAGGAAATTCCGCAGCATCCTGTGCCCATGCTGGGAGCGGATGCTCTCGGGGTGGAATTGCACACCTTCGATCGGCAGGCCGCGGTGGCGCAGCCCCATGATCGTGCCATCCTCGAGCCAGGCCGAAACCTCGAGGCACTCGGGCAGGCTTTCGCGCTCGACCACCAGCGAATGGTAACGCGTGGCTTCAAACGGCCCATCGATGCCGGCAAAGACGCCGCGGCCGTCGTGATGGATATGCCCCATCTTGCCGTGGACGATCTCGTGGCAGCGCACCACCTTGCCGCCGAAGGCCTCGCCGATTGTCTGATGCCCGAGGCAGACGCCCATCAGTGGCACTCGCGCCTCTGCGGCCGCCTTGGTCAGCGCGAGGCAAATGCCGGCCTGGGCCGGGTCGCACGGCCCCGGCGAAAGCAGGATCGCCTCCGCTCCGAGCCCCATCGCCTGCTGCACGTCGAGCGCGTCGTTCCGCCAGACCTGCACCTCGGCCCCCAACTCGCCAAGGTAATGCACGAGGTTGTAGGTAAAGCTGTCATAATTGTCGATGAGCAGGAGCATGTTGCAGGTCCGAGCATTGGGGGGTGAACCGCCGGGCGGGTCGGGCTATACATGTTCAGAGGCATCCGCCGGGGTCAAGGTCAAGCACTCTCCGGAAGATGTACGAGGCAAGGGCGCAACCATAACAAAAGAGGTGGGCCATGGGACGAGGTATCCTCTCGGGGCTTGTCTGGGGCAGCATCGTATCGATTTTCACGCTCGGCGCGGTTTCCCTCCTGGCGCCGCCGCCTGAGCAGTCCGCGTCGCTTGCGCCGGACAGCGCGGAGACGGCAACCGGGGGCGTCGCTCCGCTGATGGAGAGCCCCGCCGCCGAGGTCGAGCCACAGCCGGCCGAGGACCCGGCCGCGACGCCTGACACCGGGCGCGAATCGACCGGGCCGGCAACGGCGGTGGACCTGCCCGCAGGGTCGGAGTTCCGCAAGGCGCTGCCCGACACCGATGCGGCGCTGCCCGCCGATGCCGACGCCCCCTCGGGCGCGCGCGCGCCGGACGTGCCCGCGCCTGGGCGCGAGGCGGCAGCCCGGCCGGGGGCCTCGGCGCCGCGTCCGGAAACGCCGGGCATGTCGGTGACGGCGCCTGTCGCGCCGCAAGCCGAGACGCAGGCGGCGGAACCGGCCGGGCTTGGCGGGACCACCGCTGCGCGGCCCGCGCCGGAAACCGCGGCCGGCCCGACGCAGCCACCCGAAGCGGGGGTGGAGGCGGCGCCGGAGTCCAGCGGCTTCCCGCCGCCCGTTCGCACCGAAGCGGTCGAGACCGCCAGCCGGGCCGAGGCGCTTGGGGCAGACGGCCGCCTCGGCGGAACTGCTGCCGACGCGATCGAGGCCGGCACCGACGCGCCAAGCGCGGTTGCCTCGACCGGGACCGAACTGGCGCCGTCGGCCACGGCGGATATCGCGACCACGGTTCGCGCGGCGGCGGCCGATGCGGCGACGCAGCCGGACGAGACGGCAAGTGGGGTCGCGGGAACATCAAACGGCAGCGTCGCGGTCGCCGAACGTCTTGAAGCGGAGTCCTCCGCGCCGAGGGCGGCGGCCGCACCGGACACAGTGGAGACGGCGACCGGATCTCCGGAGCCCGAGCGGCTTGGTGGCGCAGCGGCCGAAGAATCCGCCGAGGGCGTCGAGGTCGCGGCCATGGACCGTGCGCCGGAGGTCTCCGTGGCGGCGCCGCGCGCGCCAACAGGCGGTGCGCCGGAGCCCGCGGTCGGGGAGACCACCGAAGACGGTGTGACAGGGCAGGCCGAAGCGGAGGCCGAGCCAGAGCCGGCCCCGGCCCCGGCGGAATCAACCATGTCCGAGGCGGCGCAGGGCGGACGCTTCACGCAGGTCGTCCGGCCACTGACCGAGCGCAGCGGCACCGGCTCGCGCCTGCCGCAGATCGGCGCGGAGCCTGACGCTGAGGTCGCATCCGAGACCCTGTCGCCCGGGGGGGAGGCGCCGTCATCCGAAGCAGCGCCGGCCGACGACCGGTTGACGCTCGATGCGCTGGTGCGCAACGCGCGTCCCTTCGACAATCCAGAGGGCAAGCCGCTCTTCTCGGTGATCCTCATCTATGACGGCAGCACGACGCTCGACCGCGCGGTTCTGACTACATTCACCTTCCCGGTGACTTTCGCGATCGACCCGATGCTGCCCGATGCGGCCGAGGCGGCCGAGGAATTCGCTGCCGCCGGGTTTGAGGTGGTCGCTCTGGCCACCGGCCTTCCGGAGGGGGCGACGGTCAGCGATGTCGAGACGACACTCGGCGCACATCTGGCGAAACTGCCTCAGGCAGTGGCCGTGATGGACCCGGAAACGGACGGGCTCGCGGGCCGGAACACGCTGGCCGAGCAGGCGCTGACGATGGCCTCGCAGGATGGGCACGGCCTGATCGGATGGGACCGTGGCCTCGGCGCGATGGAGGTGGCGGCGCGGCGCGGCGATGCGCCGGTGGCGTTGATCTACCGCCCGCTCGACGCCGAGGGCGAGCAGGGGCCGGCGATCGGCCGCTACCTCGACCGCGCGGCCTTCAAGGCGGCGCAGGATGGCGAGGTCATCATGGTCGGTCATGCGCGGGTGGAAACGGTGACGGCGCTCTTCCAGTGGGCGCTCGGCAGCAAGGCGAACCAGGTCGCGCTCGCGCCGGTCTCGGCGATCCTGCGCGCGCGCTGATCGGCTCAGGCCGCCCTGCCAGGGAAAACCTCCTGCCTGCCGGGTTGCCTGATCCGGACGGGTCGGGAATGATGGCCCGGGACCGGCGTGCCGCCGGGAGAGGGGGTGTCACATGTGGGTTTCAATCTGGGCAGCGGGCTATGTCGCTCTTGAAGGTCTCGCGATCTATTTCGCCTATCGCGCGGTTGCCCATGCCCGCACGCCGCAGGGTTCCATCGCCTGGGTCATCTTCCTGATTTCGCTGCCCGCTCTCTCGGTGCCGGCCTTCCTCTTTCTCGGTCACACCCGGTTCCCCGGCTACGCCGTCGCCCGGCGCGATTCGGCCGATGTCATCGCCGGGATCGGCAGCTATGGCCGTGAGCACCTGCCACATGGCGACGGCGGCGCCTTCGGCTTCCACGCCTTCGAGAATCTCGCCGCGCTGCCTGTTCTGGGTAACAATAGCTGCGAGATCCTGATCGATGGAGAGGCGACATTCGACGCCATCTTCGCCGCAATCGACGACGCCGAGCACTACGTTTTGGCGCAGTTCTACATCCTGCGCGACGACACTCTCGGCCGCGCCTTTGCCGAGCGGCTCAAGGCGGCGGCCGAACGCGGCGTGGACGTGCGGCTCCTCTACGACGCCGTCGGCTGCAACGGCTTGCCGCAGAGCTATTTCGAGACGCTGCGCGCCGCCGGGGTCGAGGTGGTCAATGCCAACGCGATCCGGGGGCCGCGCACCCGCTTCCAGCTCAATTTCCGCAACCACCGGAAGACGGTGGTGGTAGACGGGCAGGTGGGCTTCATCGGCGGGCACAATGTCGGCGACGAATATATGGGCCGCAGCGCCGAATTCGGACATTGGCGGGACACGCATTGTCGCCTGAGTGGTCCGGTGGTCGCGCAGTTGCAGATCGTCTTCGCCGAGGACTGGCACTGGGCCACGCGCGAACCGCTGAACCCCGAACTCAACTGGGCGCCCGAGCCGACCGTTTCGGGAGTCGATGCGCTGATCCTTGCTACCGGGCCGGCTGACACGATGGAAACCGGCTCGCTCTATTTCTGCGCCTGCATCACGCGTGCGACCCGGCGCCTCTGGATCGCCTCCCCCTATTTCGTGCCCGATGTCGACATCCTGAGCTCGCTCAAGCTCGCCGCGCTGCGCGGAGTCGACGTTCGGATCCTGGTGCCCGATGTCATCGACCACCGGATGCCCTGGCTCGCCGCTTTCGACTATTTCGACGAGATCTGTGCTGCCGGGGTGAAAATCTACCGCTACACGGACGGTTTCCTGCACCAGAAGGTGGTTCTGGTGGATGAAGACATTGCCTCGATAGGCACCATCAACATGGACAACCGATCCTGCCGGCTCAATTTCGAGGCGACGGCGATGATCTTTGACGCGGGTTTCGCGTCCCGTGTCGCCGAGATGCTGGAAGCGGATTTCTCCCACGCCTATCTTCTGGACAAGCGCCTGCGCGAGCAGCCGCTCCCCCGCCGCGTCGGTGCGCCCTTTGCGCGGCTGCTGGCGCCGATCCTGTAGCGCGCGCACGTCCCGAAGGAGGACAGATGAGGCCGTTCAGACTGGCCAGCTACAATATCCAGAAAGCGGTGGGGGTGGATTTCCGCCGCGACCCGGAGCGGATCATCGAGGTGATCAATGCGCTCGGGGCGGATGTCGTGGCGTTGCAGGAGGTCGACAAGCGGCTCGGCGAGCGCCCCTCGGTGCTCTGCCGGCGGATGATCGAGGCGGAGACCGATTTCACGATCGCGCCGCTGGCGCAGAACGACGTGAGCCTCGGCTGGCATGGCAATGCGATCCTGGTGCGGCGCGACCACGCGATCCTGGCGACCGGCCATATCGACCTGCCGGCGCTGGAGCCGCGCGGAGCGGTCCGGGTCGACGTGACGACGCCGGGCGGGCCTCTGGCGGTCGTCGGCGCGCACCTGGGGCTGATGCGCCATTTCCGGCGGCTGCAACTCGAGACGATCCGGGCGCATCTGGAGGATGCGCCGACCCGCACTCTGATCCTCGGCGATTTCAACGAGTGGTCGGAGGATCGGGGGATGGAGCCGCTGGAGGAGCATTACGAGACCGTCAGCCCCGGCAAGTCGTTCCACGCTGCCCGGCCGTTGGCCGCGCTCGACCGTTTCGCGCTCGGCCGTCACATAGCACTCCGCGATGCCGGCGTGGAGGAACGGCCGCTCGCCCGACGTGCGTCCGACCACCTGCCGGTCTGGGCGGATGTCGTCATGGCGCCGGCCGAACGGGGGCGGGCGGTGCTTCCGAGCTACGAGAGCAGCGTCTCGCTCGTCCTCGGTGCGCTGGATCGCTGGAAGACCAGCCGGCGCGCCTGACAGGCGCGCGTCCCGCGTCCCCGGCGCCGTTACCCTTCGGCCTGCTCGATCCAGCGGATGAAGAGCGCGTAGAACACCGACAGGATCACCGGCCCCACGAAGATGCCCACCACGCCGAAGGCCATCAGGCCGCCCAGCAATCCGATCAGGATCACCAGCATCGGCGTGTCCAGCCCGCGCGACATGAAGATCGGCTTGAGGATGTTGTCGACGATCATCACCGGGGCGAGGCACAGGGCGAGGAGCACGGCCTTGCCCGGGTCCATCGACGTGAACGCCCAGATGATCACCGGCAGGAGCACCGGCCACGGGCCGATCTGGATGATCGACAGCACCAGCGCGATCAGCGCCAGCGGGCCGGCCATGCTGAGGCCGAAGGCGGCCATGATGATGCCCGACAAAAGCGCCTGGATGACCGCGACGCCGATCACGCCGCGTGACACGTTGCGCACCGTGGCGCTGGCAAGCCCGACCATCTCGGCGCCCGTATCCGCGAAGACCCGATTGGCGAATCTCCGTGTCCCCCTCGCGAAATCCTCGCCGGCGATCAGCAGTACACCGGAGATCAGGACGGAGAGCAGGATGGTCACGATGCCGATCCCGACCGTCGCAAGCCGTTCCAGCGCCACCTCGCCGACCTTGAGGAGCTGCGGGCTGAACTTGCCGAGCGTCTGCGCGATATTTTCATGCGCGCCGCTCCAGGCGAGATGCAGTTGCGGGCCGATCAGCGGCCATGTCTTGATCTGTTCGGGCGGTGCCGGAACGTGCAGATTGCCGGCTTTCAGGATGGTGGTGACGCCGTGCCCGGCCTCGACGATGCCGGCGCCCAGAAGCGCGACCGGCCCCAGTGTGATCGCGATGCCGAGCAGGGTCAGCAGCACCGCCGAGAGCTTCCTGCGCCCGCCGAGCCAGCGCGTGACCGCCGCGTGCAGCGGATAGATCGCGACCGCCAGGATCACCGCCCAGAGCATCAGCCCGAAAAGCGGCGCGATCATCATCAGCGTTCCGTAGATGAACAGCCCCAGAAAGCCGATTCGGATCGTCAGGTCGATCACCTTGCCTTCGTCGATCGGTTGCATGGCTCTCTCCTTCTGGCGCGCGGGCGGAGTAGCGCATGGCCCGACGGAGGTGGCAAGCGCCGCGTTGCTGCCGCCGCGGGTCAGCCGTTGCCGTTTCGCTTGAACCGCCCGGCATCCTGCGCCGCCGCACGGATGGCGCGGGACTTGTTCACCGTCTCCTGCCATTCCGCCTCGGGATCGCTGTCATAGACGACGCCGCCGCCGGCCTGGATGTAGAGGGTCTCATCCTTCAGCACCGAGGTGCGGAGCGCGATGCACATGTCCATGTCGCCATCGGCCGAGAAATAGCCGACACCGCCGCCATAGACGCCGCGCTTCTCCGGCTCCAGCTCGTCGATGATCTCCATCGCGCGCACCTTGGGCGCACCGGACACCGTGCCTGCCGGCAGGCCGGCGAGCAGCGCCGAGAGGGCATCCTCGCCGTCCTTCAGCTCGCCCACCACGTTGGAGACGATATGCATGACGTGGCTGTAGCGCTCGATGACGAATTCCTCGGTCGGCCGGACCGTGCCGATTTTGGCCACCCGGCCGACATCGTTGCGGCCGAGATCGAGAAGCATCAGGTGCTCGGCCATCTCTTTCTCGTCGCCCAGGAGATCCGCCTCGAGCGCCCGGTCCTCCTCCTCGCTGGCGCCGCGCGGCCGGGTTCCGGCGATCGGCCGGATCGTCACCTCGCCCTCGCGCAGCCGCACGAGGATCTCGGGGGATGCGCCGATCACCTGGAATCCGCCGAAATTGAAGAAGAACATGAAGGGCGACGGGTTGGTGCGCCGCAGGCTGCGGTAGAGCGCGAAAGGCGGAAGCGGGAAGTGCAGGGACCAGCGCTGCGATGGAACGACCTGGAAGATGTCGCCAGCGCGGATGTAGTCCTTTGCGGTCTCGACGGCCTGCATATAGGCGGGCTTGGTGAAGTTCGATACCGGTTCGCCGACTTCGGCCGCCTCGGCGAGGTTGCGCGTCTCGCCCCGGAGGCCGCCCTCGAGATCGCGCAGCGCGTCCATCACCCGTTCGGCCGCCTGCGCATAGGCCGCCTTGGCAGAGAGGCCGGCGCTGGCGAAGGCCGGGGCCACCAGGATCACTTCGCCCTTCACCCCGTCGAGCACCGCGACCACCGAGGGCCGCAGCATGATCGCGTCGGGCAGGCCCACCGGGTCCGGGTTGACGTTTGGCAGGTGCTCGACGAGCCGGATCATGTCATAGCCGAGATAGCCGAAGAGTCCGGCCGCGGCGGCGGGCAGGTCGTCGGGCAGGTCGATCCGGCTTTCGGCGATCAGGTTCCGCAATGAGGTCAGCGGATCGGCTGTCTCCGGCTGAAACGCTGTCGCGTCGAACCGCGCCTGCCGGTTGATCTCGGCGGTCTCGCCGGTGCAGCGCCAGATCACGTCCGGCTTCAGACCGATGATCGAATACCGCCCCCGCACCTCGCCGCCGGTGACCGATTCCAGCATGAAGCTGTCGGTCCGGGCGCCGGCGAGCTTGAGCATCAGGCTCACGGGCGTGTCGAGATCGGCAGCGAGCCGGGCATAGACGACCTGGTTCGCACCGGAATCGTATCCGCGGGCAAAGCGCTCGAAATCTGGCTGAAGCTGCGCCATCGGTCTAGCGGAAGAGCTGCGAATGCACGGCGTTCATGCCGGCATCGTCGAGCGAGATTCCGGCCGTCGAGGTCAGAACCTGCGCATAGTAGTTGTAGAGGTCGGCGGCGATGCTTTGAGCGTTCTGCTGTTTCATCGCTTGCTGGAAGAACGCGATCTGCTCATCCGTCGTATCGGCGGGCGCGATGCTGTCCAGAACCACCAGCACGGCGCCGTCGGGAACCGGCACAACCTCTGCGTCGCCGGGCTCCATCGAGAACACCGCCTGGCCGACGGCGGGGTCGAGACCCTCGACGAAATTGCCGCGCGTCGCCCGTTCCGCGGTCTCGACACCGAGACCGGCGACCTCAACCAGCGTCTTGCCCGCATCGAGCCCTTCCTTCGCCGCCTCGGCCTCGGCGGTCAGCGCCTTGGCGGTTTCGGCCCGCTGCCAGCTCTCGCGGACAGAGTCGCGGATCTCATCGAGCGGCTGGAGCCGTGGCTCCAGCACCGTGTCGAGGCGCATCGCGTAGATCGAGCCGTCCTCCAAGGTCAGGATCTCGGGGAAATCCCTCTCGGTCAGGCTGCTGGCGACCTCGCGGAAGCCCTCATGGGCGGCGATCCCCTCGGTGACGCCCTCGTACCAATCGATCTCACCCAGTTGCAGCGCGGTCTCCGAAGCGAGATCCTCGATTGTCGCGCCGCCGGCGAGCCGGTCGTCCAGATCCGAGATCATGTTTTCAATCTCCCGCCGCGCCTCATCGCCGGCGAGCTCCGCGCGCAGCTCCGGAAGCGCCTCCTCGAAGGGCGTCTCCTGCGCCAGAAGGACGCCGTTCATCCGGAACAACGCCGGGCCGAAATCGGTCTGGAACGGCCCGACGAGGCCCGGCTCCTCGAGCGCGAAGACCGCGTCGCCGGCCGTTCCCAGATCCGCCGCAGTCTGTTCGCCGAGATCGACATCCTCCAGCGTCAGCCCGCGTGCGGCGACCTCGGCCGCAAAATCCGACGCACCCGACTCGATCGCGGCCTTTGCCGTCTCCGCCTCTCCGGTCGTGCCGAAGACCAACCGCTCGACGAGCCGCCGTTCGGGCTGGCGGTAGAGGTCGGCGCGCGCCTCGTATAGGTCTCGGAGTTCCTGCTCGTCGATCTCGACCGAGTCGGCGACCATTTCCGGCGTGAGCCAGGCGTAGGTGATGCGCTTCGTTTCTGGCAGGGTGAACTCGGCCGCATGGTCCGCGTGGTAGGTGACGAGATCGGATTCGCTCGGTTCGGCAATCTCGGTCTGCAACGTGTCGGGCGTGAACGTGGCCCAGCGGAAGCTGCGCCGTTCGCCGAACCAGCCGGTCATGATGTCGATCAGTTCGGCGGGCGCGGCCACGCCGGCCGCGACGCTCGCCTGAAGGATGTTGCGCGTGCTCTCTTCGCGCACCGTGCGCTCGAACCCGGCGACGTTCCAGCCGTTGCGTTCGAGCGTGAACTCGTAGGCTTCCCGGTCGAACTTCCCGTCCACGCCCTGGAAGGCCGGTGTCTCGGTGATCTGCTGCACGACCACGTCATCGCCCACCGAGAGACCAAGCCGGTCGGCCTCGTTGTTGATCGCCGCCATGGCGATGAGTTGGGCGCGGACCTGCTGAGGCACGCCGCGGGCTTCGAGCTCGGCCAGGCTGAGATTGGTCGCGCCGGCGGCTTCCTGGTTTCGGATCGCCTGCACCATCGCACGGTAGTATTCCTCCGCGGTGATGTCGCGGTCGCCCACCGAGGCGATCGTTGCGGTGCCGCCGGAGAAATTGGTGATTCCGAAGCCGCCGAGGCCGAGGACCAGCATCCCCATCAGGACCATCATCAGATAGTCGGTTGGCTTCTTCTTCTTATGGGTCATCGCTCGGCGGCCTCCTGCGGATCGGTCCGCGTTTGTCTAGGCGCTGAGGGGCGGGGAGGCAAGCGGTCTCAGGTGGTCGACAGGCCCGCCTTGCGGGTCCGGCGGCGGGTGCACTGCGACGCGCGGCGGCCAGGTGTTCAGTCGGTGCCCCGGTAGGGCTCCACGTATTGCAGCGCCATGTCCCATGGGAAGAAGATCCAGGTGTCCTGGCTCACCTCTGTGATATAGGTGTCGACCATCGGGCGCCCCTTTGGCTTGGCGTACACGGTGGCGAAATGCGCCTTCGGATACATCTTGCGCACCAGTTCCAGGGTCTTTCCGGAATCCACCAGGTCGTCGATGATCAGGATGCCGGTGCCGTCGCCCATCATCTCCACGTCGGGCGCCTTCAGCACCTTGGCGTCCGTCTGGTGCTGATGGTTGTAGGATTTCACCGAGATCGTATCGACCGTGCGCACATCTAGTTCGCGGGCAATGATCATAGCCGGTGCCATGCCGCCGCGCGTGATCGCCACGATCGCCTTCCAGCCGCCGTCGAGCGGCCCGTGTCCGTCGAGCCGCCAGGCGAGCGCGCGGCTGTCGCGATGGATCTGGTCCCAGCTGATGTGGAACCCCTTCTCGTGGGGCAGGCGGTCGCTCATCTCAGGCTCACTTCTTTCCGGTGACGACGTCAATATCGGGCGCATCGACGGCCTTCATGCCGACCGAATGGTAGCCCGCGTCCACATGATGCAGCTCGCCGGTGACCCCGGCGCCCAGATCGCTCAGCAGGTAGAGCGCGGAATTCCCGACATCGTCGATGGTCACATTGCGCCGCAGCGGCGAGTTGAGCTCGTTCCACTTCAGGATGTAGCGGAAATCTCCGATCCCGGAGGCGGCGAGCGTCTTGATCGGGCCGGCGGAGATCGCGTTCACGCGAATACCGTCCTTGCCGAGATCTTCGGCGAGGTAGCGCACGCTCGCCTCCAGCGCGGCCTTGGCCACGCCCATCACGTTGTAGTGCGGCATGACGCGCTCCGAGCCGAGATAGGTTAGCGTCAGGCAGGAGCCGCCATTCTTCATGAGTTTCTCGGCGCGCTGCACGACCGAGGTGAAGGAATAGACAGAGATGTCCATCGTCATGGCGAAATTGGCGCGGCTGGTTTCGACATAGCGGCCACGCAGCTCGGTCTTGTCGGAAAAGCCGATGGCATGGACCAGGAAGTCGAGCCCGCCCCAGGCCTCCTCGAGTTGCGCGATCACGGCGTCGATCGAGGCGTCGTCGGTCACGTCGCAATCGGCGAGCTGGGTCACGCCGAGCTGCTCGGCCAGCGGCAGGACGCGTTTGCGGAAGGCTTCGCCCTGATAGGTCAGGGCAAGTTCGGCGCCGGCTCCGGCGCAGGCCCTGGCGATGCCCCAGGCGATGGACTTGTCGTTTGCAAGCCCCATGATCAGGCCGCGCTTGCCGGCCATCAGCCCAGTTGTCATCCGTCCCTCCACCGCTAGCTCTCCGTTTCGCCCGTTTAGGCCAAGGCGCGGGGAAGAGGCAATAGATCGGTATCATCGCTGGCGCCGGTCGGCAGGCCGGTGTAGCCAGCGAACATCAGGACGGGAGAACGAGATGAGCGACCGCAGCGGGATCTTTGCCGGCCAGGACCCATTCGAGGTGACGCGCCGCTGGCTGACCGAAGCGGAAGCGCTGGAGCCCAACGACGCGAACGCGATGGCGCTCGCGACGGTGGACGCGGCGGGCATGCCCAATGTCCGCATGGTGCTGCTGAAGGAGATCGAGGCGGATGCCTTCGTCTTCTACACCAATTTCGGCTCGGCCAAGGCGCAGGAACTCGAGGCGGCGGGCAAGGCCGCCTTCGTTCTGCACTGGAAGAGCCTTCGGCGTCAGGTCCGCGCCCGTGGCACGATCACCCGCGAAGAGGGACCGCAGGCGGATGCCTATTTCGCCTCGCGATCGCTGAAGTCCCGCCTCGGCGCCTGGGCATCGCGGCAGAGCCAGCCGCTCGGCTCGCGCGGCGAGCTTCTGGCGGAGGTCGCCCGGGTCACCGCGCGCCACGGGACGAACCCGCCGCGCCCGCCCTTCTGGGGCGGATTCCGGCTTCGGCCGGTCGAGATCGAGTTCTGGGCCGACGGTGCCTTCCGCCTGCATGATCGCTTCCGCTGGACGCGTGAGGGCGCCGGGGGGTGGACGGTGGAGCGGCTGTCGCCGTAACCCCTTGGATTTCTGTGGTCTCCAAGACACGTCGTGACCTATCTTGGAAAAGCGGGAGGATCGCCTTTCAGATTGGTTGAAGTCTCTGGCATCATGCCCTAGAAACTTACCTTCGTGTTGTTGCCATGCAGGCTTTGGTCTGCGATTGTTCCGCAAGCGAATTCATTCTTGCACTGGTATGAAACGAAGCTGCCCGGCCTTCCGGGAAAGGTGCAAAGGTGACCCGCTGGTGACCAAGAACGACGATACGGAGACGGCGCGCCGGACGCGAGGCCATGTAAAGTGGTTCGATCCCATGAAAGGGTTCGGATTCGTGGTGGCTGAGGAAGGCGGGCCGGATATCCTGTTGCATGCCAATGTGCTGCGCAATTTCGGACAATCTTCCGTGGCCGACGGGGCCGAAATCGAACTGCTGGTGCAATCGACATCGCGCGGGATGCAGGCCGTCGAGGTGCTCTCGGTCGTGCCGCCGGCCGAGCCGTCGGGGACACCGCTCGAGGACCTCGCGACACTGTCACCCGAGGAGGTGGCGGTACTGCCGCTGCAACCGGCACGGGTCAAATGGTTCGACAAGGGCAAGGGCTTCGGCTTTGCCAACGTGTTCGGTCGCGCCGAGGACATCTTCGTCCATATCGAGGTGCTGCGCCGATCCGGCCTGGCCGACCTGCAGCCGGGCGAGGCCGTCGCGGTGCGTGTCGTCGATGGACGTCGCGGCCTTATGGCGATAGAGGTATCGGCATGGGAAAGGGCCGTTCGCAAGGACACGTGACGCATGGGCTGGCCGCATGGCTGGCCCTGCATCTGTTGATCGGCGTCTCCGCGGCGTCGGCCGGGGAGGGCTGCGCCGATGATCGTGTCGATTTGCGCGGGTCTTGGGGAAGTGCCCGGTTTGCCGTCGAACTGGCCGATGATGCGTCGGAGCGCGCGCGTGGCCTGATGTTTCGCGAGACGTTGCCCCGGTCAGCCGGCATGCTCTTTGTCTATGAAACACCCGGTCGGGTAAGTTTCTGGATGAAGAACACGCTGATCCCGCTCGACATGGTCTTCGCCGACGCGCATGGCGTGGTGAAGCATGTGCACTCCCGGGCCGTCCCAGGAGACCTGACGCCAATCCCAGGCGGCACGGATATTCGCTTCGTTCTCGAGATCAATGGCGGGCTTGCGGAGGCGATGGGCATCGGCCCGGGCAGCGAGATGCGCCATCCCGCGATCGGGGCGCCGGCCGCCTGGCCCTGCGAAGACTGACGGAACGTGTCGCGCGGCGCTTGTGCTTTCGTCGGCGTGCCGTCATATAGCGCTGGCCGGAGCGCGGGCGGTGCCGCCGTTCGAGACCTCTCCGGCAGCCGCCCACCGAGACGGGCGGTTCAAGGCGGGGCGTAGCGCAGCCTGGTAGCGCGACGGTTTTGGGTACCGTAGGTCGCAAGTTCGAATCTTGCCGTCCCGACCAATACTCAGCACCTCTTTCTGGTGCGTCGTTTAAAGCACCGTTTACAGTTTTGAGCCGGTTTCGTTCCTGCGGAGGCGGGCGATCTTCGCCCTGCACATCGTTGTGGTCTGTATCCGCACGGTCGCATGCGGGTCTGCATCTGATCGTGCTGCCATCTGTTCCTGCGAAACGCCGTAAGACTTCCGAAGTCGGCGAGAGCCTTTGAATCATACCTGAAAACAAGGGCAAAGATGGGTGCGGCGGCGCAGTGGAACAGTGCGGCGGCGAATTGCCCGAGGGCGGCGGATCGGCGAAAATTGGGTCGGATGACGGACCTTGGGGCTTCGGGTCTGGCGCCAAGCCGGACCAATGACGGTTTGCTGAACACAACAGGTTCGGCTCAGCAGGTTCCCACGGTCAGTCCGTCGGCAAGGCGGTCGCCGGCCTTGCCGCGGACCGAGGCCGTCAGGCAGACAGGCGTTCCGGTTCGTCCCGGCGTCCGGATCCCGTCGAGACCCGGAAAGCGCCGGTGTTCCGTTCCAGAACTTCGGCCTGGCCCACGAGGGCACTGACCGACGCGGTGGTCTCCTCGAACATGGCGGCGTTCTGCTGCGTTACCTGATCGAGCCGGTTCATCGCCGCAGTGATCTCTGCCAGTCCGGTGGACTGCTGCCCCGAGGAATCGGCGATCGCCGTCACCAGATTTTCCAGCGAGGAAACGAGCTTGCCGATCTCTTCCAGCGACCGGCCGGAATCGTTGACCAGCGCAACGCCCTGTTCGACCTGCTGGCCGGAGGTCGAGATCAGTTCGGCAATCTCGCGGGCCGCTTCGGACGAACGCTGCGCGAGGGCGCGAACCTCCGATGCGACGACCGAGAATCCGCGACCGGCTTCGCCCGCACGGGCCGCCTCGACACCGGCGTTAAGGGCCAGCAGGTTGGTCTGGAAGGCGATGTCGTCAATCACGCTGGTGATTCGCGAGATCTTGCCGGAGCTTTCGGAGATTTCGGCCATGGCGGCGATCGTGTTCTCGACGACCTGCCTGCCAGCCTCCGAACGCTCCTGGGCCTCACCCATCTTGCGCGCTGCGCTGCGGGCATCGGTCGAGGAATTCTCCACTGAGGAGGAGATCTCGGTGATCGCCGCGGCGGTTTCCTCCAGCGAGGCCGCCTGAGACTCGGTCCGGCGGCTCATCTCGATGGCGGCATTGCTGAGCGTCTCGGTCTCGCCGCGGATCGTGACAGTACCTTCGATGATGCTGGAGACGAGGCCCTCGATCTTTTCGACGGCGGCGTTGAAGTCCATCCGGACCTTCTCGTATTCGGCCGGGAAGGACTGCAGGATTCGCGTCTCGAGGTCGCCACGGGAGATTGCGCCAAGCGAGTCCGACAGCGCCGTGACCACCTCCTCCTGTTCCTTCCGGGCGCGCTCGCGCACGGCTTCGTCGCGGAGGCGCTGCTCTTCCTTCTCTGCCTGCTGGCGCTTCTCGAGCTGGCGCCGTTCCTCGGCATCCTTCGCCTGTTGTTCCTCGGCCTCGAGCTTGTGCTTGAGGGCTTCCTCCCGTTGCCGGGCGAGCTCGGCATCCTTCTGGGCCTGTTCGGCTTCAAGCGCCTCGCGTTCGACCAGCCCGGTCCGGAAGATCTCGATGGAGCGCGCCATCTCGCCGATCTCACCGCGTGCATCGATTTGCGGCACTTTGGAGACATGGTCGCCCTCGCGCATGTCGAGCATCCGTCGGATCAACTGGTTCAGGGGAACCGTGACGCTCCGGACCACGAAAGTCGAGGCAACCACCATGATGGCGAGGCTGACCACGAGGACCGCAAGGCTGATCCTCCGCAGATGCGCCAGGTCGGCCTCGATATACTCGATATAGGAGCCGGTCCCGACCATCCAGTTCCAGGGTGCGAAGGAGACGACAAATCCGATCTTGGCCAGCGGGACGTCCGACCCGGGCTTGGTGTAATAGTAGACCATCGAGCCCTTGCCTTGCGACATGGCGATGTCGAGCAATCCGCGAACGATTTCGGTGCCATGGACGTCAGTCATGCCGGACTGGTCCGTCCCGATGACCTCTGGCTTCGACCCGTGCGCTCTCGCGATACCGTTACCGTCGTAGGCGAAGAAATATCCAGATGTGCCATAGCGAAGCTGGTTGAGGTGCCATGCTCCTTCCTGCATTGCCTCCTCGCGCGTGAGCGTGCCGTCCTGAACCTGGGATTCCAGGGTATCGAGAATGCTGACGGCGGATTCCGTGACGTCGCTGAGATGCAGGTCCCGCATCTCGTAGGCGTTATCGACGGCGAGGGAGAGAAGCGTCTCTGACAGGATCGCCATAAGGACGGTCGCGACGAGAACGATCATGTAAAATCGGGTGGAGAGCTTGTGAAGACGCGCGGGGAGCTGCATGTCAGGCCTGTCATGGCTGTGGATTCGCCCCTTTTTTAGGCCGCAGGGCCTAAGGCGGTGTTAATGCCGGTGAATGACGCTTTTCGGACCGAAGTGCGCCGCGCCGCAGGATGCACTCCGACGTAGGCGGTCCTTCGTAGCCGGCCGGCGCAGCACGGGGAAGGCCGGCCACCCGGCGCTTCGCTGGTTCAGGCGCCACCATCCGCGGCCAGCAAGGCGGCGACCTCTTCGGCCGTGGGCATGCGGTCCGGGCCGCTTCGGGATATCGCCAGTGCGGCGGCGGCGTTCGCATAGCGGACGGCGTCGGGTTCGGTCGCGCCGCCGGCGAGGCCGAGCGCGAAGGCGCCGTGCCAGATATCGCCCGCGCCCAGGGTGTCGACCGGCGTGGCCTCGAAGCCCGGCACTGCGCGCATTGCCACGCCGTCGTGGCAGAGCACGGGACGCGGTCCGCGCGTGACCGCGACCCAGGTCGAGAGCGCCGCCGCCCGTGGCAGCGCCTCTTCGACCGACCCCTCGGCAAAATCCGCGAGCCCCTGTTCGGAGAAGGCAACATGCGTCGCACGGGAGAGCAGGCCGAGGGCCGGGGCCAGCGGCGCTTCTGCGTCGATCACCGCGGGGATGGCGCCCCGCGCCGCGGCGTCCAGAAGGCGGGCGGCGCACTCCGGCCAGCGCGTGTCGGTGAGCAGGGCGTCGGCATCGAGCCGATCGGGAATCTCGGGCAGGGCGGAGAAGAGCCGCGCGTCGCGGTGGTTGATGACGGTCCGCTCGCCGCCCGCGCTCACCAGAACTGCAGAGGTCGGCGTCTCCGCGCCCGGCACCGTGGTCACGAGCGCATCGTCGATGCCGAGGCGCCGGAGTTCCGCACGGACGAAGCGGCCGAGGTCGTCTTCGCCGACCACGCCGGCGAGCGCCGCCGCTCCGCCGAGCCCGGCCACCGCCGCCGCGGAACGAATGCCGCCGCCACCGACCGCGCGGCACAGTCCGTCGGCCCGGACCTTGGTGCCTTCCTCGGGGAAAGACGCGAGATCGAAGATGAAATCGACGGCGATCAGGCCGGCGCAGAGAACGCGTGCCATCGGCTTCGGCTCCTCGCTTCGGGACGGGTGGCGGCAGTATGGCGCGTCTGTGCGGCGAACGGAACTGGTGTCGGCCGGTGCCCTGCCATCTGCCGACCGGTATCGGCGCCGCGACAGCTCCCCACCGGCGCGACCGCGGGGCAGGGAGTGCGGAGTGGCCGGGCCGCGCGGACGGGGCACTTCCAAGTGACTTCGGAACGGATCGGCATCGACGGAAATCGGTGTCGGCGGTCCGGGAGATGGTGTACGGGAGACCGAAACGGGTTCTGGTCCAGACAAGGAAAAGGGGCAGGCAGATGGAAGGTTTCGGGATCTCGGCAGCGCTTCTGACGCCGTTCACGCCCTCGGGCGAGATCGACACGGTGCGGCTCGGACGCCACGCGAGCGACGTGCTTTCCCGGGGCGCGGATGGGGTGACACTCTTCGGCACCACCGGCGAGGGCGCTTCGATCGGCGCGCAGGAACGCGGGGCGGGCCTCGAGGCGCTCCTGACGGCAGGGATTCCGCCCGCGCGAATCACGCTCTGTCTCTGTGCCACCGCCGTGGCCGATGCTGTGGCGCAGATCGAGCTTGGACTGGAGGCCGGGATCGCGCGCTTCCTTTTGCCGCCCCCGTTCTATTTCGGCGGTGCCGATGACGCGGGCCTGCTCGACTGGCACCTGGAGCTTTTCCGGAGCGCACCGGCGGCGGCGCGGGTGATCCTTTACAACATTCCGCAAGTGATCGGGATTGGCATCTCGCCCGGTCTGATGGACCGCCTCCTCGAGGCCGCGCCGGACCGGATCGTCGCGATCAAGGACAGCTCGGGCGACTGGGACAACGCACAGCAGCTCCTGGAGCGCGGCACGCTGCCGGTTCTTGTCGGCGACGAACGCCTTCTGCACAAAGCCGTTGCGCTCGGATGTGCGGGGTCGATCACCGGAATGGCGAACCTGCTTCCCGAGCGTCTCGCCCGTCTCTTCGCCACCGGCGAGGAGGACCGGGCGCTCTCGGACCTGGTCGACAGGATCGTCGCCGGGCCGGTGATGCCGTCGCTCAAGGTGCTGCTGGCGATGGCGCGATCCGACGCGGCCTGGGAGCGGGTGCGCCCGCCGCTTTCGCCGCTCGATCCGGCCTCTCGCGAGGCGCTTCTCGCCGCCGGCATGCCCGAAGCCAAAGTCTGATCGCGGCCGGCACCGGTCTCGCGACGCTATCTGTCTGGACCTGAACCGGAAACTTGTGAAAGATGAAAACGGGATGTGACCTGGCGCAGGAGGGTGCCGGGACGATCCCGGGAAACGGGCCGGCGAACTGGCCCGACCATCAAGTGGAGGAAACCCATGGGATTCAACCTGACCCGTCGCGCCGTCGCGATTCTCGCGGTCGCCGCGTTTGCCGCCCCGGCATTCGCGCAGGACAAGGTCACGCTTCGGATGTCGACCCCGGCGTCGGATACCGACCAGCGTTCGGTCGCGCTGGCGGAGGTCTTCGGACCCGCGGTCGCCGATTTCGCGACCTACGAGCCACACTACAACGCTTCGCTGATCCAGCAGAACTCCGAGCTTGAGGCGATCGCCTCCGGCGACCTGGAAATGTCGATCGCCTCGGCGCAGGAACTGGCCCAGTATTTCCCGGAATTCTCCATCTTCGCCACCGGCTACGTCCATCAGGACGCCGACCACCAGGTGCGGGTGTTCAATGACCCGCTGATGGATCCGTTCAAGAAGATGGCCGAGGACGAGCTTGGCGTGAAGCTTCTGTCGGTGATGTATCTCGGCCGCCGCCACGTGAACCTGCGCCAGACCAAGGACGAGCTGACGGTGATGACGCCGGCCGATCTCGCCGGGGTCAACCTGAGGATGCCCGGCACCGACGCGTGGCAGTTCCTCGGCAAGGCGCTCGGCGCCAACCCGACGCCGCTGGCCTTCACCGAGGTCTACACCGCGCTGCAAACCGGTTCGGTCGATGGCCAGGACAACCCGCTGCCGACGGTGGTCGACCAGAAATTCTACGAGGTGACGAACCAGATCGCGCTGACCTCGCATCTCGTCGACCTCAACTACATCGCCTTCTCCAAGGCCGTCTGGGACAGCCTGACGCCCGAGCAGCAGGAAGCCGTGCAGGCTGCCGCCGATGCCGCTGCCGAAAGCGCGCGGCTCAAGCAACTGCAGCTCGAAGAAGACCTCGTCGCCTTCCTGGAAGGCGAGGGGCTTGAGATCTACGAGCCCGACCTTGCCGCCTTCCGCGAGCATGTTCAGGCCCAGTATCTCGACTCCGAATACGCGGCCTCCTGGCCCGAGGGCGTGCTCGAGAAGATCAACGCGCTCGGCAACTGAGCCTTGCGTGGCCGGGCGCTTCGGCGCCCGGCCGATTGCCGCCCCCGAAGGAATGGGCGACGGACCGCTGGCCCGGCCCGCCTGTCCGCCGGGTGGTCGGGGCCGCCCCGTGCCGCCCGCATCTGCGGAGGTGATGGCAGGCGACTGAAGGAAACGGGACAATGGCCGCATTCTTCCATATCCTGCGCCGCGGCGCCGAGGCCGTCGCCGCTCTCTTCATGGCGGCCATGTTTCTCACTTTCGTGCTCCAGATCACCGTCCGATATTCCGCGCGACTCGCCTGGCTGCCCGAACGTTTCCCGTTCTTTGAGCCGAGCCTCTATGGCTGGACGCTGGAATTCTGCCTCGCGCTCTGGCTCTGGCTGATCTTCTGGGGCAATGCCTTCGTTGTGCGCCGCGACGACCACGTCACCTTCGACATTGTCTACAACCGTGCCTCACCCCGGATGCGTACCTGGTTCGTCATCGTCGGCGGTCTCATCATCGCGGTCGCGCTGCTGGCTTCGGTCGGACCGACCTGGGACAAGTTCGCCATCCTCAGGCTGAAGCGCACCGCCACGCTCTCGAGCCTCTTCGGAGACTGGGTCCGGATGCGCCATATCTACATCGTCTATTTCCTCTTCCTGATCGCCGGCGCGCTGCGCTTTGCCTGGGCGGCCTGGGCGGCGTACCGCAATGGCGCCCCGGAGCCGCGCGACCATGTCATCGGGCGGATCGACGAATGAGCCTGGAACTGCTCCTCTGCCTTGGAACGCTGTTCCTGCTCGCCGGAATCGGTGCTCCGATCGCCTATGCCATCCTTGTCGGCGCGCTGGTCTATCTCGGCGTGTCGGGGCAGGGCATCGGCGTTGCCGGAAAGGTCCTGCTCGACGGGCTCTATTCTGGCTTCGTGCTGCTCGCCGTGCCGCTCTTCATTGTCGCCGCCAACATCATGAATGCGGGCACGATCAGCGACCGGCTGCTCGGCTTCTGCGTTGCCCTTGTCGGCCGATTCCGCGGTGGGCTCGGCCATGTCAACGTCGTCGCTTCGCTGATCTTCTCCGGCATGTCGGGCTCGGCGGTCGCCGACGCGGCCGGCATCGGCAAGATCATCATCGAGATGATGACCAAGTCCGGCCACTACACCCGCGGCTATTCCGCCGCGATCACGGCTGCTTCCGCCACGATCGGCCCGATCATCCCGCCCTCGATCCCGATGGTGCTTTACGCGCTGATCTCCAACACCTCGATCGGCTACCTGTTCCTCGCCGGGATCGTG
The DNA here is from genome assembly GCF_004146235.1 of Tropicimonas sp. IMCC6043. GTDB lineage: Bacteria > Pseudomonadota > Alphaproteobacteria > Rhodobacterales > Rhodobacteraceae > Tropicimonas. Next base: position 143,129 of record NZ_SELO01000007.1, read on the forward strand.
CCGGGCCTCCTGATGGGCGCGGTGCTGATGGCGCTCAACAGCTGGATCTCCTACCGGCGCGGCTTCGCCATCGAGGAGGGCGTCCCGCTGCGCGAGTTGCCTGGGCTCACGATCAGGGCCTTCCCGGCGCTGCTCATGCCGGCGATCCTGCTCTATGGCATCTATGGTGGCGTCACGACGCCCACCGAGGCCGCCGCGGTCGCCGCCTTCTATGCGCTTCTGCTGGCAGCGCTCTTCTACCGCGCCCTCTCGGCCCGTGCGCTCTTCGACATCCTCGTCGAAAGCGCCCGTTCCTCGGCCGCCGTGGGTCTCGTCATCGGCGGTGCGCTGATCCTCAACTACATCGTCGCCTCCGAGAACATCCCCGGCCTGATGGCCGACGCGCTGGTCGGGCTCGACGTGCACCCGCTCGTTTTCCTGCTCGCGGTCAACCTGTTGCTGCTGCTGCTCGGCTGCGTGCTCGATGCCACCACGATCATCCTGGTCATCCTGCCGCTCTTCCTGCCGACCTGCCGGGAACTGGGCATCGACCTCGTGCATTTCGGTGTTGTCGCCGTGGTCAACTGCATGATCGGCCTGATCACGCCGCCCTACGGCATTTTGCTCTTCGTCATCAACGCGGTGACGCGGATCCCGCTCGGCGAGATGATCCGCGAGATCTGGCCGTTTTTCGGTGTTCTGCTGCTGGCGCTGCTGGCGCTGATCCTGTTCCCGGATCTGGTGCTCTGGCTGCCGCGTGTCTTCGGCTACGCGGGCTGACCGCCCGGGTCAGCCTTCCGGCACATCCTGCGCCGTCCCTTCGGCCGCGGCGACGGCGATCGCCTCGACGACCCGCAGCGTCTGCAACCCGTCCCGCCCGCTGACCACCGGCGCGGCACGGCCGCGGATCACCTCGACAAGGTTCAGCGTCTGTCGGTCCAGCGAGTCGCCCTCCGGCTGCGACAGCGTGTCGTGGCGGATCGGCGCCCACCAACTGCGCTGGCCCGGATGCGACCAGAGCGTCAGGTCGGGCAGCGACAGCGCGCCGGCGGTGCCGCCGATCCGGTAGCAGGCTTCGCGCGTGTGCGGATAGGCGGGGTTCTCGCCAGCAGTCAGTTCCCAGCTCCAGGGGGCGGAGATCGTGTCCGAGACGCTCATCGTGCCGAGCGCGCCATTCGCGAATTCCAGCAGGATCGCGGCGCTGTCCTCGACCTCGAAGCCGCGCGTCGCCCGCGAGGCGAGCGCCTGGACCCGCCGCACCTCGCCGCAGAGATGGCGCATCAGGTCGATATCGTGGATCAGGTTGATCAGGATCGGCCCGGCCCCCGGCGCGCGCCGCCACGCCTGGTCGAAATAGTCGTCGGGCTTGTAGAGCCAGAACATGCCGTTGACCGAAACGATCTTGCCCAGCTTTCCGGCCTCGATCGCCGCCTTCGTGGTGGCGATCAGCGGGTTATGCCGCCGGTGATGACCGACGAGGAGTGGCACCCCTTCCGCCTCGGCAGCGTCAACCAGCGCCGCGCCCTCGGCCGAAGTTATGGCGATGGGCTTTTCCATCAGTGTCGGGATGCCCGCCGCGATAAGTTGAAGGCCCTGCACCGCGTGCAGCCGGTTCGGCGTCGCGACAATCGCGCCTTCTGGACGACGTGCCGCCAGGCAGGAATCGAGATCGGCAAACCATGGAACGCCGAGCGTCGCTGCGATCTCCGCGGATTGCGGCGCTGGATCGACGATGCAATCGAGGCGGGCCAAGCGCGCGACCCGTTCGGCATGGGTGCGGCCGATCAGGCCGGCTCCGATCACGACGATTGCCGGCGCATCCTCTGCCGCAGCGTCGTCGCGGTCGCTCCGAGATCCGGAATCCGTCATGGCGTCAGTCCCGTGCTATGCCCTTGAAAACGATCCGATGCTACCACCGATCTCCGGACGCGCCATCCGGTATGGGGTCGCATCGGCCTGTCGCGGCCCATCGACCGATGGCGCCGCAACAGGTCGCCGTGGTGCCGATCATTGAGACGGCGACACTCAGCTCTCGAGCGCGCGGCATGGCGGCGCCTCTCCCGCAAAGCCCCTTAAAGGGAGACGTGATGCTTCGGGTGCCTACTGGCCGCCGGTCGCCCGTGTGTCGGGCAGGGAGATCCGGGCCACCTGTTCGGCAATGGGGTCGACCGAGAGCGGATGGGTTTCGGAATCGTGGTCCTCGGGGTTGCCGATATCCTGCCAGTGGCCGCCCTTGTGGATCTCCAGCGCCTTGAAACCGGCCTTGTAGCCCATCTTGCGGCTGCCGGGCACCCAATAGCCGAGATAGACATAGGGCAGCTTGGCGCTTCGGGCGATCTCGACATGGTCGAGGATGATGTGGGTGCCGAGCGAGCGCCGGGTCAGCGCGGGCTCGTAGAAGCTGTAGACCATCGACAGGCCGTCATCGAGCACATCGGTGAGGCAGACAGCGGCCAGGTCGCTCTCGGGGCCGTCGATCTCTTCCAGCCCGGGCTCGCGGTATTCGACCATCCGCGACCGGATAGGCGTCTCCTCGATCATTGCAGCGAATTCGAAGACGTCCATGTCGGCCATGCCGCCATCGGCATGGCGGCTGTCGAGATAGCGGCGGAAGAGCGAATATTGCTCGTCGGTCGCCCAGGGCGAGGTGGCCTCGCGGCGGAGCGCCGCGTTGCGCTTCATCACCCGGCGCTGGTTTCGGCTGGGTTCGAAATCGGCGACCCGGATGCGCGCCGACAGGCAGGCGGTGCAATCGGCGCAGGCCGGCCGGTAGAGCACGTTCTGCGACCGCCGGAAGCCTTGTTTGGAAAGCGTGTCGTTCAGCACCTCGGCATGTTCGCCCTGCAACGCGGTGAACAGCTTCCGCTCCATCCGCCCGGCAAGATAAGGGCAGGGCTGGGGCGCAGTCACGTAAAACTGCGGCGCGAGCGGGAGGGTGTGGCGCATGCTCGTTCCGTGGACCGAAATGGTTGATGAAACGGTAACAGGGGTTGGATGCGTCGCCAACCCCTGTCGACAGCCTATCGGCTGCGGTTGACTGCCGCCGTTCCGAGCGCCAGGTCGTGCAGGCCCTGCGCGCGGGCGGTGGTCAGCATCAGGCCCATCGAAACGAGTTGCGGGATGAGGAAGGACAGGCAGACGGAATAGAGAAGCGTGTGCAGGAACGCCTCGCCAAGGCCGAATTTCTCACCCTTCCATGTCCGGAGTTCGACCGACATCAGCCGCATGCCGAGCGTCGCCGAGCCAGCTGCGATGGTGAGCACGCGGTAGGTGAAACTCACGACGAGCCAGAGGGCGGGATAGAAGAAGAGCCCCAGGAAGGCTGTGAAGGGCAGGATCAGAAGCGTCAGCCCGAAGGTGATGAGCGCGTCCACCACCCAGGCCATGGCCCGCTTGACGGGAATGTCGGCGTAGAATTCGCCGTAGCGGTCGGGATCGGGCAGTCCGGGATAGGAAGGGGTCATAGTCAGGGTCATGGCTTTCGTTGGGCTTCCTGCAGGTACGGCGCGCGATCCTGAGACCACGCGCCGACTTGGGGAAGGGCGCCCGTATCGGGGCGCCCCCGGGGGGATGGGTCAGGCCGGCTGGGCGTCCTCGAAGTCGTTGTCGTCGCCGGTCGCCTTGGCCGCCTTGGCGCGGTCATCCATGAAGGCGTCGAACTCGGCCTTGTCCTTGGCGTCGCGCAGCCGCTGCAGGAAGGCTTCGAAGGCTTCCTGTTCCTCCTCGAGCCGGCGAATGGTTTCTTCGCGATAAGCGTCGAAGGCGGAATTGCCACTCGACTTCATCGCGTGGCGGTAGTGGCGGTGATGCGCCCGACGGGCGCTGCGGCAGGAACCGTTGAACATGCGCTTGCTCCAGATCATGTAGGCGAGAAGGGCGAGGCCGATCGGCCAGAAGAAGATGAATCCCAGGATCATGACGGCGATCCATGCGCCCTTGCCGCGGTCGTCGAGCCAGGACTCGGCCCGGGCGAACCAGGACGGGATGCTGACGGTCGTTGCGGTGGTCATTCCGAATCTCCTCGTTTCGAACAATGTGAATGCCTTTCACATCACATGAAATGGGGCATCTGGCCGAGCGGGTCAAGAGGCAATGTGAAAAGTTTTTACATTTTCTTCCGACGGCGCTCCCGGAGGCGCAGGGCCCATGAAACTTGGCGTTTGATGCACCGAACAGGAGAGGAGCCGGAAGGCGCCGCGCCGAAATCGCAACTCCGCGATCAGAAGATCCGCTGCTTCAACGTCTCCGGGTCGGCGCCATCCACCTGCCAGAACTCTGCGGCACCCTCCGGCAGGCGGGCGAGAACGCGCTCGAAATCCGCGTGGTTCACATAGCGCCACAGGGTCCATGCGGTCGCCTCGATGGCGGTGTCCGGGGTCAGGTTGTGATCCTTCCGCACCTGCCTGGCCTCCCGCGCAAGTGTCGCGCGGTCCGCGAAGGGCAGGGGCGGGACCTCCGGCGTCCAGCCGGCGACAAAGATCGCCCGCGGGATGGCGGGAAGGACGGTCGCGAAATCCAGCCCCTGTTGCGCGGTGAGGCGCCGGCGGAAGACCTGGAGCACGCCGTCCAACGCCGTGTAGGCCATGTTGTCGGAGGAAAGCGCCATCTGGTCCTTGAGGTCGTCGAGGATTGCGCGCCATTCCGTCGATGCATGACGGTAGGTCCATGGCATTGGCATCCGGTTCCTCCTTTGGCCCCGCCCGGCGACCGATCAGCGCGCCGTCTTTCCTGCGCCGCGCCGCCCGCGCCAACCACCGCGCCGGTTGGCGGGGCGGCCCTCGGCAAGCCCCTCGCGCAAAACCGTGCTCATCGGGTGGTTCGGCGCCGATACGGCATGCCGGGCGATCAGCGCGGTAAGCGCCTCCGTTGCTGGAACACTCTCCGGCAGTGACAGGGCCCAATCCATGAAGATCGAGCGGCATTCCGCGCCAGTAATGCCCTCGATCCGATAGGCTTCGCGGATCAGGCCCTTGGGGTCAATTTCCGGCCCGGTCATGGCGTCGTCCCCGCGGCGGCGAAAGGGCGCTCCAGCAGGGCGTCGATGATCCCGGTGGCGTCGGCGCGCCGCCGTTCGAGCTCGTCCAGTAGCGCGTCGAGATCAGTGAATCCGGTCTCGCGCGCCAGCACCTCGCAGGCGCCCTGGCCGAGCGTGTCGGGGTCGAGCGGGCCGTCGACCAGCAGCCGTCCGACAGAGAGCACGGCCCGCGCGAGGCGGTAGGCGGCGGTCAGCCGCTCGGACTCCTCGGGCTTCAGCCAGCCGGCGCGGGCCGCGGCGGCGAGTTGCGGCGCGGTGCGGCGCGCATGTGCGCGGGTCAGCAGCGCGCCGGCCTGGGCGATAAGCTCGATATCCTGCACGCCGCCCGGCCCGCGCTTGACGTCGAGGACGCCCTGCCGGCCCTTGGCCTCTGCCAGCCGTCGGCGCATGTCGCGAACATCCTCGAGCACCTTGCCGGCATCGCGGTCCTGCTCGAGAACCGCCAGCCGCACCGCCTCGACCTCCTCGCGCAGGCTCAGGCTGCCCGCCACGGGCCGGGCGCGGGTCAGCGCGAGGTGCTCCCAGGTCCAGGCCTCTGTCCTTTGGTAGTTCTCGAAGGCGGAGAGCGAGGTCGCCACCGGCCCCTGCTTGCCCGAGGGGCGCAGCCGCATGTCGACCTCGTAGAGCCGCCCCTCGGCGGTCGGGGCGGTGAGCGCAGTCAGCATCGCCTTTGTCAGCCGCGCGAAATAGGTGGCCACCGGCAGGGGGCGGGGGCCGTCGGAGGCCTCGGCGTCGCCGGAATCGTAGATCACGATGAGATCGAGATCGGAGCGCGAATTGATCCAGCCCGCGCCGAGCGATCCCATCGCCACGGCCACCCCGCCGCGGCCCGGCGGCGGCCCGTGGCGGCGGGCGAACTGCGCCGATACGACGGGCAGCAATGCCGCGAGGACGGCCTCGGCGAGATCGGCATATTGCCGGCCGGCCTCGGCCGCGTCGGTGATGCCGCGAAGAAGGTGCACGCCGACCCGGAAATGCCATTCCTTGAGCCAGCTTCGCGCGATGTCGAGCTGCTCCTCGTAATCCGCGCTTTCTTCGAACTGCCGCGCGAGGTCCAGCGTCAGCGTCACCTTGCCCGGCCAGGGCGAGAAAAAGCTGCCGCCGATGACCGCATCGAGAACGGAGGAATTGCGCGAGAGATAGCTGGCGAGCGCCGGGGCAGTGGACGCGATGTCTACGATCAGCGCGCGCAGGTTCGGGTTCGCCTGGAACATCGAGAAGAGCTGGACGCCCGCGGGCAGGCCGGACAGGAACCCGTCGAAGGCGGTCAACGCCTCGTCGGGGCGGGGCGCGGCGGCGAGCCGGGCCAGCAGGTCGGGCTTGAGACGCTCGAAGATCTCCTGCGCGCGGCTCGAGCGCAGGGCCGGGTAATGCCGCCAGCGCGCGACCACCTCCGGCTCGGCGACCGCGGCGCCGGTCTGCGCGCCCCGGAGGCCGGGCGCGAAGAACCCTTCTGCGGTCTCGCGCACGTCGCGCAGCCGTTCGGCGATGCTGTCCCTGAAGGCGTCGGTGTCGGGTTCGCCGCACATCCGTGCGATCCGGTCGAACCCGTCCGGCGAGTTGGGCAAGTGATGGGTGCGCGCGTCTGCCACCATCTGGACCCTGTGCTCGATCTCGCGCAGGAAACGGTAATGCCCGGTGAAGCGCCGCGCGAGTTCGCTCGGGATCCAGCCCGTCTCGGCCAGACGCGCCAGAGCCGGGACCGTGCCGCGCAGGCGCAGGCTCGCATCGCGCCCGCCGGCGATGATCTGGCGGGTCTGGGTAAAGAACTCGATCTCGCGGATTCCGCCGGGGCCGAGCTTCAGGTCGCGCCCCTCGAGGCTGCGGGTCTCGTGCAGTCCCTTGTGCTCCTTGATCCGGAGCCGCATGTCATGGGCGTCCTGGATGGCAGCGAAGTCGAGATGCCGCCGCCAGATGAAGGGCCGGAGCCGCTCCAGGTAGGTGGCCCCCGCCGCGAGGTCGCCGGCACAGGGGCGGGCCTTGATATGCGCCGCCCGTTCCCAGGTCCGGCCCACCGACTCGTAGTAGCGTTCGGCGGCCTCCATCGAGAGGCAGACCGGCGTCACCGAAGGGTCCGGGCGCAGCCGCAGGTCGGTGCGCCAGACATAGCCCTCGCCGGTGTTCTCGCTCAGCAGCGCCGTCATCCGGCGCGTGGCCTTGACGAAACCGGCCCGCGCCTCGTCGAAATCCGCCCCTGCGTATCGGCTCTCGTCGAAGAGCAGGATGAGGTCGATATCCGAGGAATAGTTCAGTTCATGCGCGCCCAATTTGCCCATCGCGAGCGCCACCATGCCTCCGGCCTGAGGCAGGTCGTCTTGCGTCTGGCCGGGAAACCGGCCGCGCTCGAACTCGCGCGACAGGACCGATTTCATAGCGAGGTCGACAGAGAGATCGGCAAAATCGGTGAGCGCGCCGGTGACCTCCTCGAGCGACCAGACTCCTGCAAGGTCGGCGAGCCCGGCGAAGAGGGCGACGCGGCCCTTGCTCCGGCGCAGGGCCGACTTCATCTCCGAAAGGGGCCGCGCGCGCAGTGCGTCCATCTCGGCGGGCAGGACCGTGGCCGGGTCGCACGTGAGCGCCTCGCCGAGCCAGTCCGACTCGCGCTCCATCAAGGCGCGCAGATGGCTCGAGCAGCCCGCCGCACCGGCGAGCACCTCGCGCGTCTCTGGCGGCAGGTCTCCGAATGGGGCAAGCGCACCGGCGCCGGCCTCTTGGTCAAAGGCGATAGGGGTGCGGGTGATGGCGGCGGCAAAGGACATGGCTTGGTGATGGACCGACGCGGCGCGGTGGTCAATCCGGGTTGGTCTGGCTGAGGCGGAACAGAGGGTTGGCTGTCATGAGCGACATCGGACCGAACGGCCGGTCCGCCCGGCCTTGCCATTGCCTGCGCCACGCGAAACAACTTCCGGGACGATACAGGGGATCGACATGAGCAAGAGCCTCAAGCGGGTGAAGGCGGCGCTGGACGCCGCCGGCGTGGCGCATGATCTGCGCGAGATGCCGGAGAGCACGCGGACGGCGCAGGCGGCGGCCGACGCGGTGGGCTGCGCGCTGGACCAGATCGCGAAATCCATCGTCGTGGAGGGAGAGGAGAGCGGGCGGCTCACCCTCTTCGTCACTGCCGGCGGCAACCGCGTCTCCACCGAGCGGATCGCCGAGCTTCTCGGTGAGGCGACGCATCCGGCCTCCGGCACCCGCATTCGCGACGTGACCGGCTTCGCCATAGGCGGCGTGTCCCCGGTGGGACACAAGCAGGAGATCACGGCCTATTTCGATCCGCGGCTGGAAGATTTCGACATCGTCTGGGCTGCGGCCGGGACACAGCGCCATGTCTTCGGGATCGCGCCGGGCGAGCTCCGGCGGATCTGCCGGGGCCAGGTCAAGGATTTCGTCGAGCGCTGAGGCGCGTCGCCGCGCGGCATCCTCGCGGCGACCCGGCTTGCCGCCGGAGACCCGGTGTCAGGGAGCCGTCGCCGGGGCCTTCATCGTGCCGGGGGTCCACGGTCGCCCGCGTGATCCCGGCACTCGGCCTGTCGGTCAGCGTTCGAGCGCTGCGGCATCGCGCGCCAGCGCCGTGATCCCCTCCCAGTCGCCGGCTTTCACCTTGTCCGCCGGTGCGACCCAGCTTCCGCCGACGCAGAGCGTGTTGGAGAGCGCCAGATAGGACGCAACATTGGCCGGCGACACGCCGCCCGTGGGGCAGAAGCGGATCTGCGGCAAAGGTCCGGCGATGGCCTTGAGCGCGGGCGCGCCGCCGGACGCCTCGGCGGGGAAGAATTTCTGCACCGTGTAGCCGCGTTCGAGCAATATCATGGCCTCGGTCGCCGTCGCCGCGCCGGGCAGCAACGGCAGGTCGGCATCTGCGCAGGCGTCGAGCAGCCGGTCTGTGGCGCCGGGCGAGACGCCGAACTGTGCGCCGGCCTCCTTGGCGGCGATCACGTCGGCGGGGGTGAGGAGCGTCCCGGCGCCGACGACGCCGCCTGCGACCCGGCTCATCTCCCGGATCGCCTCGAGCGCGGCGGGCGTGCGCAGCGTGATCTCGAGGGCCGGAAGCCCACCGGCCACCAGCGCCTCCGCCAGCGCCTTCGCGCTGCCCGCATCCTCGATCACGAGAACCGGGATCACGGGCGCGAGCCGGCAGATTTCGGCGGATTTCACGGAGGTTTCCTGCGGGGTCATTGTCTCATCCTTTCGCTGTCCGGCCTGCATCGCGGCCGGAAATTCTCAGCGCCACAAAGCGGCGTGTCGGGGCAACGGTCAAGGCAGAGCGTTGCCGCAGGTTCAGAGCACCGAGCAGGCGCCCTCGGTGGAAGGGCCGACCGAGCCGCGGAACGCGGCAAAGAGCTCGCGACCGATGCCGAAATGCGACGGGCCCAGATCCGCGATCACCGGCGCCCGTTCGGCGACGCCCTCGGTCAGCACATCGAGCGTGCCGGCCACGGCGTCGACGCGCAGCAGGTCGCCGTCTTTCAGCTTCGCGATCATCCCGCCGGCAACCGCCTCGGGGCTGACATGGATCGCCGCAGGCACCTTCCCGGAGGCGCCCGACATCCGTCCGTCGGTCACCAGTGCGACCTTCAGCCCGCGCTCCTGCAACACCGAGAGGACCGGTGTCAGCCCGTGCAGTTCGGGCATCCCGTTTGCGCCCGGCCCCTGGAAGCGGACGACGACGATCGTGTCCTCGGTGAACTCACCGGCCTTGAAGGCGTCCTTGACCGAGGCCTGGTCGTGGAACACGCGGGCCTTTGCCTCGATCACATGCCGTTCGGGCGCCACCGCCGAGACCTTGATCACCGCCTGGCCGAGCGAGCCCTGGAGCTGGCGGAGCCCGCCGGTCGGCTGGAACGGATCCGAGGCCGGGCGGAGCACCTTCTCGTTGAGGCTTTCGCGCGCACCATCCTCCCAGACGACGTCGCCCCCCTTCAGCTTCGGCTCGCGCGTGTAGAGTTCGAGTCCGCCGCCCGCGACAGTGCGCGTGTCCGGATGCAGCAGCCCCGCTTCCAGGAGCTCGCCGATCATGTAGCCAAGGCCGCCTGCGGCATGGAAATGGTTCACGTCGGCCAGCCCGTTCGGATAGACCTTGGCCAGCAGCGGCACGACATCCGAAAGCTCGGCGAAATCCTCCAGCGCCAGCGCGATTCCGGCCGCCCGGGCCATCGCGGGAAGGTGCAGGACGAGGTTGGTCGACCCGCCCGTCGCCATCAGCCCGACCATGCCGTTGACGAAGGCGCGTTCGTCCAGAACCTCGCCCGCCGGGGTGTATTCGTTGCCCAGAGCGGTGATCTCCAGCGCACGCCGCACGCCCGCCGCCGTCAGCGCGTCGCGCAGCGGCGTGTTGGGGTTGACGAAGGACGCGCCGGGCAGGTGCAGCCCCATGAATTCCATCAGCATCTGGTTGGAATTGGCGGTGCCGTAGAAGGTGCAGGTGCCGGCGCCATGATAGGAGGCCATCTCCGCCTCCATCAGCCGCGCGCGGTCGACCTCGCCGGCGGCGAATTGCTGGCGCACCTTCGCCTTCTCGTCATTGGGAATGCCCGAAGGCATCGGGCCGGCAGGCAGGAAAACCGCCGGGAGATGCGAGAAACACGCCGCCGCCATGACGAGCCCCGGCACGATCTTGTCGCAGACGCCCAGATAAAGCGAGGTATCGAAGCAATTGTGGCTCAGCGCCACGCTGGCGGCCATCGCGATCACGTCGCGCGAGAAGAGCGAGAGTTCCATGCCCGCCTGGCCCTGCGTGACCCCGTCGCACATTGCCGGCACCCCGCCGGCCACCTGCGCCGTCGCACCGGCCTTCCGCGCCACGTCGCGGATCAATTCCGGGAAGCGCTCGAAGGGCTGATGCGCCGAGAGCATGTCGTTGTAGGCGGTGACGATGCCGATGTTGGGCGCGCGGCCCTCGGCGAGCGCCGCCTTGTCCTCGCCCATCGCCGCATAGGCATGGGCCTGGTTGCCGCAGGTCAGATGCGCGCGTGCTGGGCCCGCCTCCGCCGCCGCCCGCATCCGGTCGAGGTAGGCGCCCCGGGTCTTCCGGCTGCGCTCGACGATCCGGTCGGTAACCTTGGCAACGGTTGGGTTGAGGCTCATGGCGGGCTCCTTCCTGACTGCCGGGGAGCTAGCAGGTTAGCGCTAACAGGTCAATTCCACCCGGTTTCCGGAGCTTGCCACAAAAGAGGCGGGCTTGTCACATCCGTCGTTCGGGATGCGCGACGCTTCCCGCTTTCCCTCGCCCTCGCAAGCGGCTAACTCGGACGCATGAATGAGCTTGCTTCCGATCTTCCGATCGTCCGCCTCCGTCCCAAGGCCGATGCCCGCGCCCTGCGGCATGGCTTTCCCTGGGTCTATGCCGACGAACTGGTGACAGACCGCCGGACCAAGGCGCTCGCGCCCGGCACGATCGCCCGGCTCGAGGACGCCGAGCGCCGCCCGATGGGGGTGGTTGCCGTCACGCCGGCCTCACGCATTATCGCCCGGATGCTCGACCGTGACGCCGGGGCGGTGATCGACCGCGACTGGCTCGCGGCGCGCTTCGCCCGCGCGCTGGCGCTTCGGGAGCGGCTCTTCGATGCGCCGTTCTACCGTCTCGTACATGCCGAGGCGGACGGGCTCCCAGGCCTCGTGATCGACCGTTTCGGCGAGGCCGCCGTCCTCCAGCCCAACGCCGCCTGGGCTGATGCAATGACCGGCGAGATCGCCGCTGCGCTCGCCGACGTGACTAGATGCACGACCATCGTCAAGAACGGCACCGGTCGCGCCCGCGCGCTCGAAGGGCTGCCGGAGGAGACCACGCTGCTGGCAGGATCGCTCGACGGACCGGTCCCGGTGCCGATGAACGGTGCGACCTACATGGCCGATCTCATCGGCGGCCAGAAGACCGGCCTCTTCTACGACCAGCGGCCAAACCATGCCTTCGCCGCGCGGCTCGCATCCGGCGCCCGCGTGCTTGACGTCTTTTCCCATGTCGGCGGTTTCGGCCTCGCGGCGCTGGCCGCCGGGGCCGCCTCGGCCACCTGCGTGGACGGCTCGGCCGCGGCGCTGGAACTGGCCGAGGCCGGCGCCGTCGCCTCCGGCACCGCGGACAGGCTCACCACCCGAAAGGGCGACGCCTTCGCCGAGATGGAGTCGCTGGCCGGGGAGGGCGCGCTCTTCGACCTGGTGGTCTGCGATCCGCCCGCCTTCGCGCCCAACCGCCAGGCACTCGAGGCGGGGCTGCGCGCCTACGAACGCGTCGCCCGGCTTGCCGTGCCGCTGGTCGGCCCCGGCGGCTATCTCGTGCTCTGCTCCTGCTCGCATGCCGCCGACCTCGCGAAGTTCCGCAACGCCTCGGCCCGCGGCATCGGCCGCGCCGGACGGCGTGCGCAACTCCTGCACACCGGCTTCGCCGGCCCCGATCACCCGATGCTGCCTCAACTCGCCGAGAGCGGCTATCTAAAGGCGCTGGTCTTCCGGCTCGCCCCCTGATGCGCGCGCTGCTCGACGCCTGTGTGCTCTACCCGACGGTGATGCGCGAGATGCTGCTCGGGGCGGCGGGGCAGGGGCTCTATGAGCCGCTCTGGTCCGACCGCCTGCTCGAGGAATGGGCCCGCGCTGCCGCCCGCTTCGGCCCGCTGGACGAGGCGCAGGCGCGGGGCGAGATCGCGCTCCTGCGTGCCCGCTGGCCGAAGGCTTCCGTGACCCCGCGCGCGGGTGACCTCGCCCGTCTCTGGCTGCCCGACGAAGACGACATCCACGTGCTCGCTGCCGCCATCGCCGGCTCGGCCGACACGATCGTGACCCTCAATGCGCGCGATTTCCCGCGCCAGACGCTGGCCGAGGAAGGACTCGCCCGGATCGATCCGGACGCTTTGCTCTACGGGCTTTGGCTTAACCATCCCAACGCGCTGGAAGCGGTCGGCGCGAGGGTGCTCGCGGAGGCCGAACGGATGGACGACGCGCCGCATGACCGTCGCAGGCTCCTGAAAAAAGCCCGCCTGCCGCGGCTGGCGAAGGCGCTGGCGCGCTGACCCCGGCTTTCTAGTGCTCAAAAATGCCCTCGCCGCAGGCAAGATCCGCGCAGGCGGATGTTCCCGTCGCGGGTCGCGTCTGGGCCTATTCCCACGCGCAGAGGAAGGCGATGATTGCCTGTCGCTCCTGCGGGCTCGGAAAGGCTGAATATTCTTCTGCCATACGGCGCAGCAAGGCGGTCATCTCCGCGCGGTCGTGCGGAGCCTCGGTCATCACCTCCCAGCCGCCGCCGGGCAGGGGCTGATGGCATCGTTCGCAGTTCTTCTCGATGGCCGCACGGGCCGCGGCCTCGTCGGCCGGCGCAGGCGGCGCCGCCATCAGAAGTGCCGAGGCGACAAGCGTCGCCCCGGCCAGACGTTTCGGTGTTCCCGAGAACGCCATCGGGCTTACTTCGCCGGCTCCAGCGCCTTCTCGTAGAGCGTCTCGCCGGCAAGGTCTTTCAGCGCCACGGTCATGACGGCGGTGTCCGGGTCGATATCGACCTGGCCGAAGAACTGCAGCCCGTCCGACGGCGGCAGGTTGGCCTTGCCGCCCTCCGGCGCCTTCACGAATTCGAGCTGCGGCCCGAAAGTGTTGTCGAGATCGTTCGGCCCGAAAGTGCCGGCATTGAGCGGACCGGCGACGAACTCCCAGAACGGCTTGAACTCGGTAAACTGCGCCTTCTCCGGATCATAGTAATGCGCCGCGGCATAGTGGACGTCGGCGGTCAGGAAGACGACGTTCTCGATGTCGTTCGCCTTGACGAATTTCAGCACCTCGGCGAATTCAAGCTCGCGGCCGAGCGCCGGGCCGTCGCCATTGGCCATGTTCTCGAAGGCGGCATCGCCGTCGCGCACCACGAGGCCGATCGGCATGTCGGAGGCGATCACCTTCCAGGTCGCCGTGGAATCTCGCAGGCTCTGCTCCAGCCAATCGATCTGTTCGGCGCCGAGGAACACCGTCTCGGGGCCCTGTTCTGTCTGGTCGTTGGCCGTGTTCGGGCCGCGATAGGTGCGCATGTCGAGCATGATGAGGTCCATCAGCGGCCCGTATTCGAACTTGCGGAAGATCCGCTCGGCGCTCTGGTCGTAGCGGATCGGCATGTATTCCGCGAAAGCTTCCTTGGAGCGCGCCGACAGCATCGCGACCGACTTCTCGGCATAGCGGTCGTCGGCGTTCAGCGTCTCCTGCGGATACCAGTTGTTGAGCGTCTCGTGGTCGTCCCACTGGACATAGATCGGCACCCTGGCGTTGAAGGCGCGGATGTTTTCGTCCATCAGGTTGTATTTGTAGCGGCCGCGGAACTCGTCGAGCGTCTCGGCGACCTTTTCGACCTCGGGGATCACGACGTTGGTCCAGACCGTGCCGTCCGCCAGGTCGACCTCGGGTTTGATCGGGCCGTCGGCATAGATCGTGTCGCCGTTATGGATGAAGAACTGCGGCTCGGCCTTGGCCATCTCGGCATAGATTCTCATGCCGCCCCAGTCCTTGTTGATGCCCCAGCCCTGGCCGGCAGTGTCGCCCGACCAGACGAAGCGGATGGGCTGCGCATCGGTCGGCGCGGTGTGGAGCATGCCCTCGACCGGTTCGCTGACGGCGTTCAGGTCTTCGAGCGAAACGAACCTGACGCGATAGTGGATATCGCTGCCGGCGGGCAGGCCGGTGACATCGACCTTGGCGGTAAAGTCCTGCGGCTCGAGTGCGGCGGGGCCGGTGATTGTGCGGGCATCAGAGAAGTCGGGCTTGGTGGCAACCTCGACGATCATTCGGGCGGGCCGGTCGGCGCGCGACCAGATGATCGCCGAATCGGCGGTCACGTCGCCGGCCTGAACGCCATAGGGCAGGGTGGGCGCATCGGCGGCGAAGGCCGGCGCGGCAAGGGCGCTCGCCAGGGCGGTGCCAAGGAAGAGTTTCTGGATCATGTCTCGTCTCCGGGGATGTCGTCAGCGCACATCTGATCGGTGCGGCGCGAAGATTCCCCGGCCGGGCAACAGTCCGGTGTTGGTTCTGTGAACTTGTGGTGAAGGCTTTGTGACTGGCGGCGGCCGTGCCGCCCCGTCCATGCCAGAGCGCAGCAGGCGGGCTATGTCGCGTTCAGCCCCCATTTGGCTTCCCGCGCCTCGATCGCGGCGATCCGGTCGGCGCTGCCGGGATGGCTCATCAGCCAGGCCGGCGTGCCGTTTCCGAGCCCGCCGCCGGTCAGGTGCTCCAGCTTCCCAAACAGGCTCTTCTGCGCCGCCGTGCCGATCCCGGATTTCACCAGGAGCGCCGAGGCATAGGCGTCGGCCTCGAACTCGTCTTGCCGGCTGAGCCGGGCGGCGAGCAGCGAGGTCAGCATCATCGCGATCCAGGCGCCGAGGCCCGGCAGGAAACGGTTGAGAACGCCGGCCAGCGCCAGGCGCATCGCGTTCTGGCCGGAGAAATCGATCATCCGTCGCCGCGAATGGCCGAGCGCGACATGGCCCAGCTCATGCGCGATGACGCTGGCGATCTCCTCGCCCGAGACCTCACCGGAGCGGTAGCGGTCATAGAAGCCGCGGGTGATGAAGATCCGTCCGTCCGGCGCGGCGAGGCCGTTGATCGGCGCAACCTCGTAGATATGCACCCGGATCCGGTCGACCCCGAGCGCGGTCGCCATGCGGTCGGTCAGCCGCCGCAGACGTGCGTCGGCAAGCTCGGTGGAGCGCGCGTCGAGCTCGCGCGCCGTCTTCCAGGCCGAGAAGCGATACATCGCCAGCCCGTAGAGCAGCATCAGGAGGATCGGCGTGAGCTTCAGCATGGGAAGAATATGGGATCTGCGGGCAACGCCGGCAAGTCGGCTTCGTCGAACCTGTCGCCCGCCAAGCTCCCGCCGCATTTCTGTGGGAGTCTTTGCGTGACGGCGTTCACCGGGACGTGCCTGCATGCGGTTGATCATCGAACGATTTCACAGTTTCGCTTTGAGGCTTCTAGGCGGAGTCGGGCTGCTGATGGCGCTCGGCGTGCTCTCGACGATCCCGCGCGGATATGCGGCCGACCGTCCGGTCGGCCTCGTCATCGCCTTCGACGCGGTCTGCGTGCTCGCCAGCCTCGCCCTCCTGCTTGCACGTTTCACGCCCGGCTGGCTGCGTCGGCCGACCGACTCCGCGCATGCCCTGCACATCCTGATCGCTCTGGTCGGTGCGTTCTTCTTCGCCTTCGGGCCGATGGCGGGCATCTGGGTCGTCGGACAGGACCTGCCGGAGCCGCTGCCGGAGAGGTATCTGGCTATCGCGCTCCTGCCGTCCGCCGCACTGTCGCTGCTGCTCTGCCTCTCCGGGAGCGCGCTTGCCAAATGGCCGGCGCAGGACGGCCAGGCGCGGCAGAAGGGCGATCCGGTCGCCGGCGTCTGACCCGGCAAAGTCTGCTTAGGTTAGCAGCCGCATCCCGCGATCGATCCCCTCCAGTGTCATCGGCACCATCCGCCCCTCGAAGAGCTCCCGCACCATGCCGATCGTCGGCGTGTACTGCCAGTGCCGCTCAGGCACCGGGTTGATCCAGAGGCTGTCGGGCCATTGCGTGCGGGCGCGGGTGAGCCAGGTCTGGCCCGCCTCGTCGTTCCAGTGCTCGTTCGCCCCGCCCCGATGGAGCAGCTCGTAGGGGCTCATCGAGGCATCGCCGACGAAGATGCATTTATAGTCCGGCCCGTAGGTGTTGAGCACTTCCCATGTCGGTATCTGCGCGTCCCAGCGGCGGACATTGTCGCGCCAGACACCCTCGTAGAGGCAGTTGTGGAAGTAGCAGTATTCGAGATGCTTGAACTCGGCGCGGGCGGCCGAGAAGAGCTCCTCGACCACCTTGATGAACGGGTCCATCGATCCGCCGACATCGAGGAACATCACCACCTTGACGGCGTTGTGGCGCTCGGGGCGCATCTTGACGTCGAGATAGCCGTGATCGGCGGTCGCCCGGATCGTCCCGTCGAGATCGAGCTCGTCATGCGCGCCGCGCCGCGCCCATTGGCGCAGCCGTTTGAGCGCCACCTTGATATTGCGGGTTCCAAGCTCGACGCCGTCGTCGAAATTGCGGAACTCGCGCCGGTCCCAGACCTTCACGGCGCGCCGGTGGCGGCTCTCGTTCTGCCCGATGCGCACGCCTTCGGGATTGTAGCCGTTGGCGCCGAAGGGCGAGGTGCCGGCGGTGCCGATCCACTTGCTGCCGCCCTCGTGGCGTCCCTCCTGCTGGGCGAGTCGCTTGCGGAGGGTCTCCATCAGCGCATCGAAACCGCCGAGCGCCTCGATCTCGGCCATTTCCTCGGGGGTGAGGATCTTCTCCGCCTGTGCGCGCAGCCAGTCGGCGGGCAGGGCGAGCGCTTCGAGCACCGCCTCGGTCGGGAGGGTTTCCAGCCCCTCGAAACTTGCTGCAAAGGCGCGATCGAACCGGTCGAGATGGCGCTCGTCCTTCACCATCGCGGCCCGCGCGAGGTAGTAGAAGCCCTCGATGTCGTAGGTGACGAGTCCTGCCGACATGCCTTCGAGGAAGGCGAGATATTCGCGCAGGCTCACCGGAACGCCGCCGCTGCGAAGGTTTTCGAAGAAGGGCAGGAACATCGGGACTCCGTGTGGTGGTGCCCCAGCCTCCCGCGGTGTCCCGCCGAGGTCAACACCCGGGGCGCGACCGCGACGCGTCGGCCCTGCGGGAGGGCGCGGATTTCTGTATCGAGACAGGGCGACGGCACCGGGCAGGTGTCGCGGAAGTGACCTGCCTGACGGTCGGCAAATGGTAGAGCCTCCGCAGGGGGTGGTGTTCTCAAGTTTCGGAGTTGGACCGGGCCAACGTCGCGGGATGGCCATACCGGCCGGGGCGAAGCCTGTGCTATCCACGGACGTTCAGGCGCAGCCAGCGGTGCGGCGCGTCCGGATCCTGCATCCGCAGGAAGGTGTAGCCGGTCCGGTTCCAGGGGCGGATCGCGTCCCGGAGGTTGTCCAGCACGAAATCCCCGGTATCGGTCCGCACGACCAGGACGGCATGGGATTGGCCCGAGCGATCGAGAACCGTCGTCAGCAGCAGCCGGGACGGATCGTAGCCAAGAGCCACCAACTCGCGTTTCTTGAGAAGCGCGAGATCCTCGCAATCGCCGCCGCGGGCGGTGGGAAGCGTCCAGACATCCGGTTTCCGGTACTGGACCTCGTCCGCGATTTCATGTGTGGACCGGTTGATCCGGCGGCTCAGCGCGCCGAGATCGGCAAGCTCCGGGGCGCTCGTCCGGGTCGGGCCGGCGCAAGCCCAGCGATAGGTCGCGCACAGACCCACTGCGCCGCGCGGCGCGGCGACCGGTCCCTGGCTTGGCAGGAAGGACCCGGCCGTGGCCGCTCCGGCGGTGGCAAGCCATACCAGCGCAACACCGACCGCGATCGCACCCCGCACGCGCGGACGGCAGCGTTCGGCGCGCGGCTCTCCTGTCGCGAAACGGTCTCCCTGTCGCATCCGTCTTCTCCCGTCGTTCCGTATCGTCCTCTGGCCGTCTTGAAGCGGCTCGTTCAGTGCTTCTAACCGCTCTGGCCCTCTCGGCCCAAGCCGCCGGAACGGATTCGGCAGAAAACCGCCACGATCAGGCGCCATGTGCTGCGCGGTGCCCGTTTCGTCCGTCCGGGAAACGATACTTGCGATCTCGCCGAAACTATCCTGACAATTGGTTAAAATGGGGCCGGAATGGGTCAAAATGAGGGCTGTTTCTGTCTGGGTTCCTTGTTTTTTCCCAAAAAATGTCATAAAGTTATCTGGATGGGGCTAAGAGGCCCGTGCGCAATTTTCGGCGTCAGTCGAGGAATCGTCGGCCCGTATTTCCACGACGGTTTCGAGGCAAAGACGGCGTTCCACGTGCCTTCCAGCCGCGCCGGGTGACCAGTTCGGTCTCCCGACGTTGCGGGGCGCGAGGGCGCTTCAAGGGGCTGCCGGGAAGTCCGCGCATTCAGAACAGGAGAGCAAAAATGATTCTTAAGAGAGCAATTTATCCGCTCGCCGGCGCGCTGGTGGTTCTCTCCACCGGTGTTTCGAGCCCGGCACGCGCGCAGCAGGTGCCGGATGTTTGCACGGTCGGCATCGCGCGATCCGCGATTTCCACCGGCCAGGAAAATGCCCTGTGCGGCTGCACAGCGCTGACCCGCGGCATGGTGGAATATGTGCAGCGGCGTACGGACTTCGTCCGCCTGCTGGACGGCTACCAGGGCGCCTGCCCGGGGTTGGCGATGGCCCTTGCTGACGTGCCCACGGCCTCGATACGGGCGCGCGCGCCGGGGGGCTCCGGGGATCGTGGCGGCAGTAGCGGCAGGGAAGCCGGACCCGGCGGAGCCCCGACTGCGGCAGGCTTCTCGACCGGCGACACCGATGACGGTCCAGGTGGCGGATCCGATGATACGGGCGACGACAATGATACTGGCGGCGGAAGCAGTTTCGACGATGGTGGGGTTGCCGACGACACTCCCGGCGACGACGGCGGCACTGGCACGGACGTCCCCGGCGATGATGGTGGCGCTGGAGCGGACGAACCCGGCGACGATGATGGCACTGGCACGGACGATCCCGGCGATGACGGCAATGGTGCCGGCAACGAAACGAAGGGCAACAACGGCCACGGCAACGACGATGACGGGTTTGATTCGAGCAACCCGAGCCGCGGTAAAGGGAAGTCCTCGGATGGCAGCGATCAGGACGGCCGGTCTCCCGGGCGCCAGAAGTGACTCACCGGGCGCATCCTCGGATGCGCCCCTGTCCCGTCAAACCATCCGTTCGAGGAAGATCGTCACGAACAACCCTGCCAATGCGAGGGCTATGGCGTAGCCGCCGGCGTATTGCGCGATATCCGCAGGCTTCCCGCCGCGCTTCCGCGCCAGCATGCCGCCCCAGATCGCGCCTGCGATTGCTGCCAGAATGACAATCATCCCTGTCTCCCGCTCGTCCTTCCCCGCGGCTTACAAGCGGGGCGGAGCGGGGGCAAGGGCGGCGATCTCGGCGGCGCGTTCGCGCACCAGCCTGTCGGAACCGAACCCGTAGCGCGCCCAGCCGAGCGCCTCCTGGCGCAGACCGCGCGCCTCCGCCACCCGGCCGAGCAGATCAAGCGCCTCGGCGCGCATCATCAGCAAGGTCGAGAGCAGAGCGGCGTTTTCGGCGGCGCGCACGGCAGGAAGGCTTTCGTCGATCAGCTCGAGCGTTGCCTGCGCCTGCCCGGCGCTGAGCGTGAAGGCTGCGATCTGCATGGCGACATGGGCGGCCTGGATCTGGGCGTCGGGGAGAGAGCGGTAGATTTCGTAGGATTCGAGGAAGGCGGTCAACGCCTTCTCCGGCTGGTCGGCGAGCGTCAGCCGCCCGTAGGCGTAAAGCGAGAAGGCCATCCGCGTGTCGTGCCAGCCGGCCTCGCGAGCGAGATCGACGGCTCGGGCCGCCTGGGCGCGGCGATAGGCTGGCGCGCCGCGTGGTCCGAGCGCGTCCTCGATCGCCTCGCTCCAGATATGTGGTGTCGGCGGGCTCGGCGGCGGACCTTTGCGCGCGCCAGCCGGGTTGAGGCGGTCGAGGATCGACGGCAATATGGCCGCCACCTGCGGTTGGCCCATGCCGTTGGCGAGTGCCGGATCATATGTCACGCGCAGCATCAGCATGTCGAACCCGGTCAGCACGGTGTGGAAATTGTCGTCGTTGAAGACCGAATCCGGCAGGCGGTAGAGGTCGTTCAGCGGCCCGAGCGCCTGTGCGATCTCCTCGTGCAGGCAGTCGCGGGCCTCTTGCGGGCTGACATCGCCCGGAAGGAAGACCGACGCGACCTCGCGGCTCTCGAGCGTGGTCCAGTCAACTGTGTCGGTGCGGCGGGCGGCGCGGAATTCGTCCCAGCCGCGCACCCTCGGGACAACGAAACAGGCGGCCTGGGGCACGGCGCGTTGCAAGGTGCGGCGCGGCAGCACCTCGACCACGATCTTCGCGGTCTCGCCTGGTCTTGCGGCGCGGACCGGCACATTTGCCTCACGCTGGAGCCGGCCGATGAGCCGGTCGAGATCGCGGCGCACGCTCGGTGCGGCGGCGCCGCGCAGTTCGATCGGGATCTCGCCCTCGAAACGAGTGAAGCGGGGGACCTCGCGGCCGCTCTCAAGTTCGAAAGTGAGGGCAAGGAAGTCGCCGGCGAGCTGGCGGTTGGTCCGGACGCTCGGGGTGGCGCGGACGGCGCGGAAGTTCTGCATCGGCGGCAGCGGCTCGGCGAAACTCGCCCGCCGCTCGGCAACATCGGCCGAAGGCATCGGCGCACAGGCCGCGAGCACCAACGCCAGCGCGGTCAGGCCTACCGCACGCAGCCTCACGAGAGCACCCGCCGGAACGCGACAAAAGTCGTGAGCGCGGTGATCCGGTCGCGGAGCCGGCGGGACTCGACGCGGTAATGCCGGGGCGTCCATTGGACCGCGGCGCAGGCGTCTTCATGGACCGTCTCGGCGACGGAACTCTCGTAGAAGTCGAGATAGCCGGTCGATAGCCGGCGCCACTCCGCTTCGTCCCCTGCCTCGACGGGACGAACCGTAACCATTGCTCTTTCGGACATTGTTGTTTCCGTCCTTTTCTGCGCGCGAGGCTAGCGCGGGAGCAAATCGGGTGGAAACGGTTTGGACCGACCTTCTGGTAACAATCAGCGGAGCGTTGCACGGCTGCCGCTGTAGCAGGGCGCAGGATCAGGTGCCGCAGAAGGTTTGCAGAACCCGCTCTTCTGTGCGTGGCGGGCGCGCAAGATTGGCCATGTCGGGCGCGAGATCGTCGAACGGGCGGGCGAGGGCAGTGATGAGGCGGCTCGCCGGCGCGAGATCGCCCTCGATGGCCGCCTCGATCGCCTGTTCGACGCGATGATTGCGCGGGATCACCGCCGGGTTCGCTGATGCGAGCCGCTCCGGAAGCGCTTCGAGGCCGGGCTCGCGGGCAAGGCGGGCGCGCCAGCGCGCCTCCCATTGATCGAATGCCTCCGGTTCCAGGAACTGATCCCGGGATGCGCCATCTTTGAGCGCCCGGAAGCTGTTGGTGAAATCGGCCTCCTGCGCGGCCATGCGTTCCAAGAGGTCGGCGACGAGAGCAACATCATCGTCCTCGCGCGTCGTCAGCCCGATCTTACGGGTGAAGACATCGGCCCAGGCGGCGCGGACCAGGTCGGGGTAGCGCTGCATCGCCGCCTGCGCCGTCTCCAGCGCCTCCTCTTCTGTCTCGGCGACCAACGGCAGCAGGGCGGTGGCGAGCTGCGCGAGGTTCCAGGCAAGGATTTCGGGCTGGCGCATATAGGCATAGCGTCCGCCATGGTCGATCGAGGAGTAGACCGTGCCGGGGTGAAACGCATCCATGAAGGCGCAAGGGCCGAAATCGATGGTCTCGCCGGAGATCGCGGTGTTGTCGGTGTTCATCACGCCGTGGATGAAGCCCACGCCCATCCAGGCGGCGACGAGCCGTGCCTGGCTGGCGATGACCGCCTCGAGCAGGCCGATGGCGCCGTCCGCCTCGGGGAAATGGCGCGCGATGACGTGGTCACGAAGAGCTTCGAGAGCCGCGACATCGCCTCGGGCGGCGAAGAACTGGAAAGTTCCGACACGGATATGGCTCGCGGCAACGCGGGTCAGCACGCCGCCGGGCAGCAGCGCTTCGCGGCGGACATGCTCGCCCGTGGCCACCGCGGCCAGCGACCGGGTGGTCGGGATGGCGAGCGCGTGCATTGCCTCGGAGACGATGAACTCGCGGATGACCGCTCCGAGCGGCGCGCGTCCGTCCGAGCCGGGACGGGAGAAACCGGTCAGGCCCGAGCCCTTGAGCTGGATGTCGCGGCGACGGCCGCTCCGGTCGATCACCTCCCCCAGGAGCAGGGCGCGGCCGTCGCCCAGCACGGGCGAGAAGCCGCCGAACTGGTGCCCGGCATAGGCCTGTGCCAGCGGTTCGGCACCCTCCGGGAGCGCGTTGCCGGCGAGGATGGCGGTCCCTTCGGGGCTCCGGAGCGCGTCGGCATCGAGCCCCAGTTCCTCCGCGAGCGTGAGGTTCAGCAGCAGGAGCTCGGGCGCGCGCACAGGCACCGGACCCTGGCGGATGTAGAACCGCTCCGGCAGGCGGGCATAGGAATTGTCGAAGGGAAATGTGACTGTCATCGCGGCGCTCCTGTCCCACGAAGATAGGCACTGTGGCCGCGGCTTGCCAGCGTCACCGCGACGACAAGGGTCGTTGCGGCGGCAAAGCGAATGCGGCTATGCACGCTCGAAGGTGGTGTCGCCGGGCAGAACGTGGAATCAAGCGTTGCAACAGCGGCCGTCGGCGGTTCCCCTGTGCAATAGTCGAGGTCCGACATGGGATTGACTTGTTTTGACGTGATGGTCTCGCCCGAGGTCCAGAACACGATCCACCCGGAAGAAAGCGTCGCCAAGGCCTTCAACATCATAAAGCGCAGCCATGCCCGCTTCCTGCCGGTGGTCGATCACCAGGGCAGGTATCTCGGCGTGTTCACCGCGCCGACGCTTCTCAAGCTGATCCTGCCCAAGGCGGCGTTGATCGGGCTCTCGAACACGCGGGTGCCGCTCTCGAGCCTTGGATTCATGAGCCTTTCGGAGGAGGATTTCCACCAGAGGCTCATGCAGCTCCGGAACGAGAAGGTCGGCGACAACCTCTCCGATCCGAAGAACATCCCCGTGACCTCGCCGGATACGCCGGTGATGGAGGGGATCTTCCTGATCCATCAATACAAGCGGCACGTGATCCTGGTCGATCCGGCGACAGATCGCTTCGTCGGGACGGTGAGCGCAAACTCGCTGCTCGATCACGTTCTGCCCGACCCGGACTTGGCGGAGGACGACCAAGGTGAATGAGACAGCCACGATGAACGACGCCTCGCACGCGGCCGGCCTGTCTGTCCCGGACCTCCTCGGAATCGACCCGCTCTGGGTTGCTACAGGCATCCTGGTTCTCGTCTATGCCGCACTGATCACCGAGAAGGTGAACCGCGCCGTTCTTGCCATGCTCGGCGCGGCGCTGATGGTCCTCTTCGGGATCATCAATCAGGATCAGGCGGTGGAGGGCGTCGATGCCAACACGCTGGCGCTGCTGATCGGGATGATGGTGATCGTCGCCATCACCAGCCGGTCGGGACTCTTCCAGTACGTGGCGATCAAGGCGGCCAAGGCGGTAAAGGCGGAGCCGGTCGGTATCCTGATCATGCTCACACTGGTCACTGCGGTGTTCTCGGCGCTTCTCGACAACGTGACGACTGTTCTGCTTATCGCTCCGATCACATTGCTCATCACCGAGGCGCTGGAAACCCGAGTTTTCCCATTCTTCCTCGCCGAGATCCTCGCCTCCAATGTCGGCGGCACGGCGACGTTGATCGGTGACCCGCCCAACATCATCATCGGTTCGGCCGCCGGGCTGAGCTTCAACGATTTCGCTGTGAACCTCGCCCCAGTGGCGGCGGTCTGCCTCGTGGTGGTGACGACGATCATCTATCTGCTGAACCGTAGGGAGCTCCGGAAGATCCCGAAATCCGCGAGCGAGCGGATCATGCGTTTCGACGCCGGCGGCGCAATCCAGGACCGGCGGCTTCTGGTGAAATCGCTCGTCGTGCTCGCGCTGGTGCTGACCGGCTTCACGCTCGGCCACGGCTTCGGCATCCAGCCGGGAACCTCGGCACTCGCCGGGGCGGCGTTGCTGATGCTGCTGGCCTATGGCCACCAGAAACCCGACACCCAGTCGGACACGCTGCATCACGTCTTCGGCGAAGTCGAATGGGTGACGATCTTCTTCTTCGGCGGGCTCTTCGTCGTCGTCGCCGGGGTGGAGCATGTCGGGCTCCTGGAAATGTTCGCGCAGGGCGTGCTCGAGCTGACCCAAGGCGACCTGATGTGGACCGCCTTCCTGATCTTCTGGGCCTCCGGCATCCTCTCGGCGATCCTCGACAACATCCCCTTCGTGGCGACGATGATCCCGCTGATAGAGTCCACCGCCCATACGTTCGGCGCCGACCAGATCGAGCCGCTCTGGTGGTCTCTGGCGCTCGGCGCCTGTCTCGGCGGCAACGGCACGCTGCTTGGCGCATCGGCCAACCTGACGGTGGCCGCCTTTGCCGAGAAGGCGCACCAGCCGATCGGCTTCGTCGCCTTCCTCAAATACTCCTTCCCGATCATGTTGCTGACGCTGGTGATCGCGAACGTGTATATCTGGCTGCGGTATTTCTGAGCGGCGGCCGCCTGGGGTGGTTCGCCGAGAGCAGAGACTTCGAAACGTAGCGCTGACCCGCCCCGAACAAGCCAAAGGCGCCGGGCGAGCGCCGGGCCGACCCGGCGGGCCGGCGCCAAGGCATCCGCGCGCACCACGCCAATCTTCTCCGGTCCTGGCTGGCATCAAGCGCAAGGGTCGAACGTTGCAGCGCCGCCCCACGGTCCGGCGCTCGGCCGGCTCTCTTCCCGCGTTCGGCACGGCTCTAAGGGCTTGTGCTCTTGCCCCGACAAACGAAAACCCCCGCCCGGTTTCCCGGGCGGGGGAGTGGTCATCCGATTGAGACCGGGCTCAGCCGTAGGCGGCGATGAAGTAGCCCGCGACAACCGCGGTGCCGATCACGCCGGCCACGTTCGGGCCCATCGCGTGCATCAGCAGGAAGTTGCCCGGATCGGCGCGCTGGCCTTCGACCTGGCTGACGCGTGCGGCCATCGGAACGGCCGAGACGCCGGCAGAGCCGATCAGCGGGTTGATCTTGTTCTTCGAGACCAGGTTCATCGCCTTGGCCATCAGGACGCCGCAGGCAGTAGCGATGCCGAAAGCAACGACGCCGAGCCCGAGGATCTTGAGCGTGTCAAAGTCGAGGAACCGCTCACCCGTCATGGTGATGCCGACCGAGGTGCCGAGGAAGATCGTCACCACGTTGATCAGCTCGTTCTGTGCGGCCTTCACGAGGCGTTCGGTCACCAGGCTCTCACGCAGGAAGTTGCCGAGCATCAGCATGCCGATCAGCGCCGAGGCGGCCGGAACCAGCAGGATGACGACGATTGTGACCATGCCGGCGAAGATGAGCTTCTCGAGGCGAGACACCTGACGCAGGGACTTCATGCGGATCTTCCGCTCGGCCTCCGTGGTCAGCGCGCGCATCACCGGCGGCTGCAGCATCGGCACAAGGGCCATGTAGCTGTAGGCGGCCACGGCGATCGGCGCGAGCAGATGCGGCGCGAGCTTGTTGGCGAGGAAGATCGAGGTCGGACCGTCGGCGCCGCCGATGATGCCGATTGCGCCTGCCTCCTGCGCGCTGAAGCCGATGGCGGTCGCGCCGAGGAAGGTCGCGAAGACCCCGAACTGGGCGGCTGCCCCCAGGAGCAGTGTGCGCGGGTTGGCGATCAGCGGGCCGAAATCGGTCAGAGCTCCGACGCCGAGGAAGATCAGCGGCGGGAAGATCTCGTATTCGACCCCGAGCGAGATGTAGTAGTACAGCCCGCCTGGATGCGTCTGCTCGCCGTTCTCGAAGACCGGCAGGTTGATCATGCCCTCGGTGGGCAGGTTTGCCAGCAGAGCACCGAACGCGATCGGGATGAGCAGAAGCGGCTCGTATTTCTTCCAGACGGCGAGGTAGAAGAGCAGGGCAATGACCGCCCACATGATCACCATCTTGAGGGTGACATCCGGGATGGCGGTCAAATTCCAGAGTTCTACGAGTCTGGATGTTTCTGTTGCAGCGGATTCCATCGGAGGAATGCCTCCTTAGGAGAGGGTGACGAGGACCTGACCCTCGGTCACGGTTGCGCCGGCAGCGACGGTCACGGCGGTGACGGTGCCATCCTGCGGCGCGCCGATATTGGTGTTCATCTTCATCGCCTCGAGCACCAGCAGCGTGTCACCGGCCGAGACCTTCTGGCCGACCGACACCTCGACGCTGACCACGGTGCCCGCGAGCGGGCTGGCAACAGAGCCATCGCCCGCGGCCGCAGGAGCCGCAGCCGGGGCTGCCGGGGCGGGCGCTGCGGCGGGTGCCGGGGCGGCAGGCGCTGCCGCTACAGGCGCTGCGGCTGCGGCTGCGGGAGCCGGGGCCGCCGGCGCACCGGCCTTGGCGTCGAGATCTTCCACGGTCACGTCGTAGGCGATGCCCTGAACGGTAATCCTCAGGCGTTTCATTGGTTCTGTCCTCTCAGGATATTGGGGGTTTCACCACCGAGGGTCGGTCGGGTGGGGCCCCAGTCTTTACGGATGCGGCGGCCGGCGAACGTGTCCTTGCGGCCCTCCAGGGGCCACTCGGTCACCTTGTGGGATGGCGCGGCGACGCGGGTAACCACGTAGCCGGGGCCATAGATCTCGGCCGCCGCGGCCGCGATTGCGGCGAGGTGATGCGGCGGCACTCCGGCGCGCGAGGCGACGGCGGCGCGCGCCGGCGCAGCCTTCACTCCGGCAGGCTGATCGGGCGCTTTTTTAGCGCGGGTGAAGAAGGCCGCGACGACGGAGCAGGAGCCCCAGATCAACGCGAGAACCGACATCACCACCGCAAAACCCGTGCCGATCAGTTCCAGATTCTCAAGCATGTGCGAAATCCTTCACCTCAGAGCGGGATGTTGCCGTGTTTCTTCGGCGGCCGCGTCTCGCGCTTCGACATCAGTCCGCGCAGGCTCAGCGCGATGGCCGAGCGCGTCTCGCGCGGGTGGATGATGTCGTGCACCATGAGCTCGCCCGCCGAGAGATAGGGCGTGGCGAATTCGGCGCGGTATTCCGCAGCGAGTTCCTTGGCCTTGGCGGCCTTGTCCTCGGATTCGGCAAGCTCCTTGCGGTAGAGGATGTTGACCGCACCGTCGGCGCCCATCACCGCGATCTCCGCCGTCGGCCAGGCGATCACCCGGTCGGCGCCCATGTCTTCCGAGCACATGGCGAGGAAGGCGCCGCCATAGGCCTTGCGCATGATGACGGTGATCTTCGGAACGGTGGCGGAGGCATAGGCAAAGAGCATCTTGGCGCCGTGGCGGATGATGCCGCGCCGCTCCTCGTTGACGCCGGGCAGGAAGCCCGGAACGTCGACCAGCGTGACCAGCGGGATGTTGTAGACGTTGCAGAAGCGGACGAAGCGCGCCGCCTTGTCGGAAGCGTCGATATCCAGCGTGCCCGCCTTGACGATCGGCTGGTTGGCGACGAAGCCCACGACGATGCCGCCGATCCGGCCGAAGCCGATGACGATATTCTGCGCGAAGAGCTCCATGACCTCCATGAAGTCGCCATCATCGGCGAGGCGCTTGATGACCTCGCGGACATCGAAGGGCGTCTTGGGATCCGCGGGCACCAGCTCGTCGAGCGCCGGGTCGTCGACGATCGACAGGTCCGCCTCGATCCGGTGCGGCGGGTCCATCATGTTGTTGGAGGGCAGGAAGGAAAGCAGCCGGTGCACGATGGCGATGGCGTGTGCGTCGTCCTCGGCGATGAAGTGGATGTTGCCGGACACCGAGGCATGCGCCTGGGCGGAGCCGATCTCCTCCATCGTCGTCACCTGGCCGGTGACCGCGCGGATCACTTCGGGGCCGCAGATGAACATCTGCGCGTTCTCGCGGGTCATGATGAGAAAGTCGGTCAGTGCCGGCGAATAGGCCGCGCCACCGGCACAGGGGCCCGCGATGACCGAGATCTGCGGCACGACGCCGGAGAGCTGCACGTTGCGATAGAAGACCTGGCCGTAGCCCGAGAGCGAGCCCACGCCTTCCTGGATGCGCGCGCCGCCCGAATCGTTGAAGCCGATGATCGGGATGCCGGCCTTTACCGCGTGGTCGAGCGCGTGGCAGATTTTCTTCGAGTGGATCTCGCCGAGTGAGCCGCCGACCACGGTGAAGTCCTGGCTGAAGGAGGCGACGGGACGGCCGTCGACGAAACCGCAGCCGGTGATCACGCCGTCGGTGGGGATATCCTTGTCCGCCATGCCGAAATGGCGGGTCCGGTGCTTGGCGTGCAGGCCGAATTCCTGGAAGGTGCCCTTGGAATAGAGCGCCTCGAGCCGCTCCCGCGCGGTGAGCCGCCCCTTGGCGTGCCGGTCATCCGCCTTCTTCTGGCCTCCGCCGGCGAGCGCGTGCGCGCGCCGCCTGTCCAGTTCGTCCGAGAGTTTCTTGTCTATTGTCATGCTAGAACTGGTCTCCTGTGGCCGCACCCCGTGCCGGGGATCGGGTTATTGACGAAAGGGCGGGATGGCCCGCCAACGCCCCGCGCCGCCGGACCGGCACGGAACTCCACGTTCTTGTCGAAAGGTGGATCGAACTGGCCGCGCCCTGGACGTGACAGAAGGGCAGATGGCCGGCGGATCCCCGGTTGTTGCCGCGCACCGAATGGGCCGGTTGCCGAACCTCGAAACGCACCGTGGCGGTGCATCGAAACGGATGGAGCCTTGCGGCGACACTCTGGCTTTCGTGGATCAAAGCGTACCTTACTTTCCATTCCGTCGCGACACCCATGCAGAGGCGGGTGCCTGGTTCACTCGGTTTGCGCTCCGGATCGCGCGCGAAAACACCACATGAAGGTTATTCGCACAACCCGGACACAACGCCGCTGTCGCGGCAACCGAGATGGGTGCGGGAGCGCTCGGGTGGCTGATCGGGCATGATCGCCCGGAGCCGGCTCCCTCCGGGGCTCACACGAAATGCGCGTCCCGGAAGACGTGATCGACGATATCCTCCCGCAAGAGGCCGAGCGCCTCGAGCTCCGCGTCCGACTTTGCCTCGAGCGTGCGCAACAGGGCGAGTTGGGCCGCCTTGCCATCCGCAGGCGCCCGCAGTGCGCAGATGTCGGAGAAATAGCGGACCGCGCGCAGCCGCGCGTCCTCGGCGTCGGAACCGGTTCCCGGAATGTCGATCATCGTTTCATCCTCAGGGTCTGCGGGTCTCCCCACATGGGATTGATAGGCGAGCGGGGCCGGGGAGGCCACGATGAATGCCGCAACCCTGAAATGCGCCTGAGACAGGTCTTTTGGGGCAAAATGTCGCCATTATCAGCGCAAAATGGGCGAATTGGAGCGGTAAACGGCGAATCTGCTGCAGATTGACGCGCCGGTTCGCGGCGGCGTCCCGTCCGGGAGCGTCACCCTGTCCAGAAGCGCCGCGTGAAGAGGACGTAAAGAGAGAGGATCTCCAGCCGACCCGCGAGCATGCAGAAGATCATGATCCACTTGGCCGAGTCCGGGAAGCTCTCCATCGAGCCAGAGGGGCTGAGCCCGGCGCCATAGGCCGGTCCGACATTGGCGACCGATGTCCAGGCAGCGGTGACGGATGTCTCGAAGGTCAGTCCGGTCAGCGCCAGGCCCGCGGAAGCGAGGCCGAGCGTGAGGATGAAGAGGGTGAAGAAGGCGATGACGGAATCGATCACGTCGCGTTCCAGTGGCCGGCCGGCGAGCCGCGGCTCGGCCACCCGGTCGGGTGTGTGCAGCCGCACGATCATCGACCTGACGCTTTTCCAAAGCACCAGCCAGCGGAAGATCTTCACCGAGCAGGCGGTCGAGCCCGTGCAGCCGCCGACCAGCGCCATGGCAAAGACTACCGTCAGCGTGAAGCTGCCCCAGGTGGTGATGTCCTCACTGGCATAGCCGGTTCCGGAAAACAGCGTGACGACGTTGAAGACGCTCTCGCGCAGGATCTCGCTGAAATCGCCCTGTCCGGTGAGCCAGCGCTGCGCCGTCACCGCGCCGGTCGAGAGCAGGATCAGCTGGAGATAGGCACGGACCTGGACGTCCGAGAAGATCGGCCTGACCCGGCCGCCCATGAGTTGGACGAAGCGCACCAGCGGCAGGCTCGCCAGGAACATGAAGAGCGCAGAGACATATTCCAGCGGCCCCTCGAAAGCGGCGAACGAGGCATCGGTGGTCGAGAAACCGCCGGTGGAGATCGTGGTCATCGCGTGGACCAGCGCCTCGAAGGGCGTCATGCCGAACTCGACATAGGCGATCACGCAGGCGGCGGTGAGCAGGAAATAGACCGAGAGCAACCCCCGGGCGATGTCCAGCGCGCGCGGCAGGATCTTGCCCAGCGTGTCGAACCCCTCGGTGAGGAAGAATTGCATGCCGCCGACGCGCATCGCCGGCAGGAAGATCATCGCGACGATGACGATCCCGAGCCCGCCCAGCCACTGCAGCAGGCCGCGCCACAGCAGCACGCCCCGGGGCAGCGCATCGAGATCGGGAAAGACGGTCGAGCCGGTGGTCGTCATGCCCGACATCGCCTCAAAATAGGCGTTGACCAGCGTCGCATGCGGCGCACCGAGGATGAAGGGCAGGGCGCCGACGGCTGGCAGGAAGGCCCAGACCAGCGATGTCAGGAGGAAGGCCTGCCGTCGGTCGAAGAAGCGGATCGTGGTGTCGGCGGTGGCGAGGATGGTGCTGAAAGCGCAGAACAGGACGATGGTGCCGGACAGGACGAAGACGCTGGCGGGCTGGCCGCCCGTCGCGTGGTCGACCGCGCCGCAGACCAGCATCAGCAGGCCCATGACGGCGGCGAGCCAGGCGACGGCATTGGCGACCGGGCGCATCTCCATCTCGCGACCCGCCGCCCGGCCTTAGTCCGCAGGGCTCATGCGGAGCAGGGCGAGATCGCGCAGCACGCCGGCCTCCAGCGCATCGTCGGCATGGATGCGTTCGAGAAGGTCGCGCTGGCTGAAGACGCGCAGGAACGCGCCGTCGCGCAGCATGACCAGATGGCGGATGCGATGCTTCGTCATCAGGCGCAGCGCCTCCGAGAGCGGAGTGTCTGCCTCGCAGCTCACCGCCGGGCTCGACATGCAGTCGCGGACTGTCGCGCTGTCGAATGTGCCGCCGACGAGGCTGCGGATGATGTCGTGATCGGTGACGATGCCCTCGACCCTTCCGTCCAGATCGACCACCGCAAGCGCGTTGACATCGAGTTCGACGATCCGCTCGGCCGCCTTTCGGATCGGCAGACCGGCAAAACAGCAGGAGCGCACGCCGGTCTCGTAAT
Source organism: Tropicimonas sp. IMCC6043 (assembly GCF_004146235.1). GTDB lineage: Bacteria > Pseudomonadota > Alphaproteobacteria > Rhodobacterales > Rhodobacteraceae > Tropicimonas. The sequence goes on from NZ_SELO01000007.1 coordinate 175,037, forward strand.
TGTCGATGCTTTCAACGGACATGCGCATTCCTTTCCCTGCGTCGTCCCATGCCGGGTGCTTCGCCCGACGCTGGCAGCGCCGCGGGACTCTACAACTCTGCCGCGTCGCGGCAAGAGGGAAGGCCCGCCCCGGCGGTGAATTGGCGAACCGGCGCGGAGTGTGTTCTGCCGGAAATGGCTTCGCACGAGTTCCGGACGCTTCGCCCTCGGGAAAGCGACACCGACGCCTCCAATGTCCGCCCGGACAAACGGATTGACCGGCCACGCCACCACAACTAACAACGGCCCGAATGCGGGATGCAGAGACGATCGGCCGATTGCGCACGGCACATGTGCCTTCCGCCGTCCGATGTCGCGCCGGAGGCCGGGTCGCGCAAGCTCCGGGGGATCACCGGGGAATTTTGCCCAGTTGTCCCGCCGGGACGTCGACGTAGGAAGGGCTGGCTCCTTGTTGTTCCTGGATACTGAAGTCACCTTCCCCAACTTCGTTCCCAAATCGACCGGGCTCGATCACGGCCCGTTTGCGATGTGGCTGGTGCGGAAGATGACACCGCGACGCATCGTCGGGTTGGGAGCCGGTTCCGGCTATAGCTATTTCGCCATGTGCCAGGCTGTGCAGGAGGCCCGCCTGTCGACCGAGTGTCTGGCTGTCGACAGCTGGACCGGAGAGGAGCGTGGCGGCGTCCCGGATGACAGCGTCTTCGAGGCCATTGCGGCGGAGAACCGGCAATATGCCGGATTCAGCCGGCTGTTGCGGATGACGTGTGGTGAGGCGCTCGACGAGGTCGAGGACGGGAGCGTCGACCTTCTCGAGATCGGCCGCCTGAGGTTCGGCGAGGAATTGAAGCAGGTTTTCGAGAGCTGGTGTCCGAAGCTCACCTCCTCGGCCGTGGTGCTTCTTCACGACACCGAGTTTCGGGACCGGGATATCGGAGTCCACCGCGACTGGCCGGAGATCCGGGAGCGGCACCCGTCGCTGGAGTTCCGGCACGGACGCGGGCTTGGCGTGGTCTTCTGGGGCGGGGAGAGCACGGAGGGGCTGCGCGATCTCGTCGATGTGGCGTCCGATCCACGGGACAGCGAAATGATCGCGGCGGTCTTCGCCGCCCTCGACGGACGCATGCGGTCCGAACGTGCGCTCGCCGGGCAGGACCAGCGGCTGGCCGACCTCGAGGCTGAGGTGGCGGATCTTCGCGATCTTCAGGTTCGGCTGCGCGCGCGCGTCAACGAGAGCGGGACCTGGCGGGACGCGATCGACGCCCAGGTCGAGGAGATGAACGGCTTGCGCCGCGAACTCGCGGCGGAACGCAATGCGCCGTGGGCGTCCGTCCGGCACAAGCTCGCGAGCAGAATTCTGTTCTATCTGGCCGGCCGAAACGGGCTGTTTTCCGAGCGGCGACGGGGAAAGTTCCTCAAATCTGCGCTGAAACGGGATCCAAACCGGTCCATCCGCGATCTGGAGCCGGAGGGCGCCGTCACCTTGGCCGGGGCCGGTCCGGACGACCGGCGCCGGCAGGAGGCTCCCTCACAGCGGCAGAACGAATGGACGTTCCCCACGACCGTGATGGTGGTCAGCCACGAGGCGTCGCGCACAGGCGCGCCGATCCTCGCGCTGAACCTCGTGCGGGAACTGTCGACGCGCCACAACGTTGTTTCAGTGAGCCTTGGCGGCGGCGAACTGATCCCGGACTTCGTCGACGCAAGCGCGATGTTCCTCGAACTCGACCGACGGAAAATGCCGCCGGATCTGATCACGCAGAAGATCATGGAAGCCTGTCGGCGCCACGATATCTCCGTGGCGTTCGTGAACGGGGTTGGCTCTCATCATGTTCTGGCCGGCCTGAAATCGGCCGGCGTTCGCAGCGTGGCGCTCTTGCACGAGTTCGCGGCCTACATTCGACCGAAATCGGTGTTTCGCGACATTTTCTCGGAGGCTGACCAGGTCGTGTTCTCGACCCGGATCACGCTCGAAAACGCGCTTGCCCGGACCGGGAGCGAACGGCCGGTCAATCTGCATGTCCTGCCGCAGGGGAAATGCGCCACCGGACTCGAAGACCGGGAAGCCGACGCGGAGGAGCGTCTCTGGCTCGACAGCGTGCTCCGACCGGGCGGCAACGAGGACCGTGACTTCCTGGTTCTGGGAGCAGGCAAGATCGAACCGCGCAAGGGGCTTGATCTCTTCATCGAGACCGCCAACCGCGTCGTTTCAGGCCCCGATGGCGGACGTTTCCGCTTCGTCTGGATCGGCCAGGGATACGACCCGGAAAATGACGTCCGCCACTCGGTCTACCTGGCAGACCAGATCGAGCGCGCCGGCGTTCAGTCCCAGGTTCAGATCATCAGGGCGACGAGCGAGATCGATCACGCATACGCGCTGGCCGACCTGCTGTTGCTGTCCTCCCGCCTCGATCCGCTGCCCAATGTGGCCATCGACATGTTGCTTGCCGGCAAGCCGGTGGTCTGTTTCGACCGCACGACCGGGATAGCCGATTTCCTGGAAGAGGCTGGCCTCGGCGAGGCCTGCGTTGCGCGCTACATCGACACCGCCGAGATGGCGGACAAGATCCGGGCGCTGGCGAAAGACCCGGCGCATCTCGCCGCGGTCGCGGAGGCGGGAACGGCCCGTGCCCGCGAGACGTTCGATTTCGCTGCCTATACACGCCAGCTGGAGGAGATCGCCGAAACCGGCGGCCCCAAGGCGGATCTGCTCGCCGCCGACTTCGAGCGACTCCGGTCTTCCGGGGTCTTCCGGCTGGATTTCTACACTCCGCTCAGAAGCAAGGTTACCGACCCCGACGAGATCATGCGGACCTACCTTCGGTCCAACCGCTCGGGGCCGAGGCTGCGGAAGCCGGCGCCGGGGTTCAACCAGCTGATTTATGCCGAGGAGAAGGGCTGGGGGAAGCCCGAGGATCCATTCGTGGAATACCTCGAAGCCGGTCGGCCGCAGGGGCGCTGGCAGGCACAGGTGATCGACGAGACAGCCCCGATCGACGATACCGCGCTCGCGACCGCGCGGGTCGCACTGCATCTCCACGCCTACTTCATCGACGAGTTCCGGGACATCCTGGCGCGGCTTGAAGCCAACCGGACCCGGCCGAGCCTCTTCGTCAGCGCCCCGGCGCGACAGATGGAAGAGGTCCGGGCGGCGCTCGAGAGCTATTCGGGACCGGTCGCCGCGCTGCGCGACGTGCCCAACCGCGGGCGCGACATCGCTCCGTTCCTGACCGAGTTCGGCAAGGAGATGGTCGCGGGGTTCGATATCATCGGCCATCTGCACACGAAGCAGTCCAGGGACCTGAAGGATCGGGCATTCGTCGAGACCTGGGTGGAGTTCCTGATGGAGAACACCCTCGGCGGCCCGAAGGGCGGCGCGATGCTGGACCGGATCGTGTCGGCCATGGTCTCGGCGCCGGATCTCGGCATCGTCTATCCCGACGACCCCAATCTGCTCGGGTGGTCGCAAAACAGGGCCCATGCCGAGCAGATTGCTGCCCGGATGGGAATTCACGACTTGCCGGAGCACATCAACTATCCGATGGGAACGATGTTCTGGGCGCGCGCGGGCGTGATCGAGCGCTTCCTGTCGCTGGAACTTAGTTGGGACGACTACCCGGCCGAACCATTGCCCTATGACGGGTCGCTGCTGCACGCGCTCGAACGCCTGCTCGGCGTCGTGCCGGGTCATGACGGGTTGCGCACGGGCGTGACCAACATCCGCGGTCTCACACGATGACCGGCCTCCGCAACTGCTCGAGGAGGGCAGGAAGATGAAGATTCTTGTACTCGGGGGATGCGGTTTCATCGGCTCGCACGTGGTCGATCGGCTTATGAGGCAGGGCCACCAGCTGCGCATCTTTGACCGGAGCGAGGAAAAGTTCCGCCTTCCGTTGCCGGGAGTAGACTACCGGCGCGGCGATTTCGCGGACCGGGCGGCGCTGGCCGAGGCTGTCGAGGGCATGGACGCGGTCTTCCACTTTGTCTCCACGACATTCCCGAGCACAGCCAATCTCGACCCGAAACGCGACGTGGCAGACAACCTGATCGGCACGCTGCAACTCGTCGAAGTCATGCTGGAGGCCGATGTCCGCCGGCTGCTGTTCCTGTCCTCGGGCGCTACCGTCTACGGACTCCCGGACGCCACACCGATCCCGGAAACGCACCCGCTGCGGCCGATTGGGTCCTATGGCATCACAAAGGCTGCCATCGAGCACAATCTCGAGATGTTCCGCCGCACAAGCGGCCTTTCGCCCGTCATTGTCCGGGCCTCCAACCCCTTCGGACCGCGCCAGAGCCACACCGGCGTGCAGGGCGTCGTGGCCACCTTTTTCAATCGTATCGCCAATGGCGAACCGATCGAGATATGGGGCGACGGGTCGGTCGTCCGCGATTTTGTCGATGTCCGCGACCTTGCGGATTTCTGCCTCCGGGCCGGAACCTCGACCCGCGAGGGCGTCTACAATGCCGGTCGCGGCGTCGGCATCTCGCTGGTCGATCTGATCGCGACGATGGAGCGGATCGCCGGGCGCTCGGTGCCGCGCGTGTTCAAACCGTCCAGCGTGACGGACGTGCCGGTCTCGGTACTCGATAGCCGCGCCGCGGAGCGGGATTTCGGCTGGCGCGCTGAGCACGACCTAGAGGAGAGCCTTGCGGCGACCTGGGACTGGGTGCGGAGCCTGAAACCGGGCATCGGCTAGACCGACCGACCTGGCGCGTGCAGGTTGCCTTGATCCGCTTACGCGCTTCTCCAAGCACCATTGTCGGGGGCTGTCCGGAGCGGATCGGAGCGAAGCCGCGCGGGAAATGTGGCGTCGGCGGTTCGGCCACGCCAGGTGCCCTTGCGCATTATTCGAAAGGATCGTTCAAGACCAAAGAGCATCAGTAGAAGGGGCGGACGGTCGTCTCTCTCGTTTGCCCGCTCGCAGCCCGGTTGCAAATGCGGAGATTGGTCAATGGAGAAATGACCGACGTTCAGGCACTCTCTTCCTCTATGGTCTCGCTCTCTTCAGGCGCATTCTGCTCCTCTTCGTCACTGATATTGAACAGACTGCGATAGATCGGAAAATTCGCCATCAGGTTCTCGTGGCTGTCCATGGCGAGTAGACGGCCGCCCTCCATCAACATCACCTTGTCGACCCATTGCAGGATCGCCGGTCGATGGGAGACAAAGATCATTGTCTTGTCAGGGTTGGAACTGACCGCGCGCGAGAGGATCTCTCGCTCGCTCTCGCCGTCGAGAGCGGACGTGGCCTCGTCGAAGATGACGATCTTCGAGCGCTTGAGCAGAGCCCGTGCGATACCCACGCGCTGTTTCTGCCCGCCCGAGAGCCCGACACCGTTGGCCCCGATCTTCGTGTCGAGCCCCTGGGGCATCTCGGCAATTACCTGAGCGAGCTGCGCCTCGCGAACGACCTCCCAGATCTCGTCCTCCGTCGCGTCCCGGCGCCCGTCCAGGATGTTCGCGCGGATCGTGCCCTCGAAAAGGAAAACCTCCTGCGAGATCAGAGCCGTGGCGTTACGCAGCGCCTCGTTGGAGAGTTCCCGGAGATCAACGCCGCCGATCCGAACGACCCCATGGGTGGGATCGTAAAATCGCTGGATGAGGTCGATCGTCGTCGTCTTGCCGGCTCCCGACCGGCCCACAATGGCAACATTGTCGCCCGCTTCCAGCTGGAAGCTCACCTCCCTGACTGCGGGCACTCGGTCGCCATAGGTGAAGGAGACATTGTCGAACTCCAAACTCGCCAACTTTCCTTCCAACGTCGTCGTGCCGGTTGACTTGAGCCGCACTGGTATTTCGATGATCTTGAACATGGTGTCCGAGAGAACGATGGCGTTCTGGATATCCACCAGCCCCTTCGAGAGCCGTTCGGCGGGCTGATAGGCCAGCAGGAAGGCCGAGATGAAGGCGGTGAACTCGCCCGGCGTCTTGCCGTGGGCGATCGTCTGCCAGCTGGCATAGAGCACATAGAGGCCAAGTACGAGCCCGCCCAGCAATTGCATGAACGGCATCGTCGCCGAGGTGATCCGCGCGATGCTGAGGATCCGGTCTTCAAGAGCCTGCACGGCATCAGAGAAGCGGGACTTGGTGCGGTCCTCAAGCTCGTAGCTCTTGACGGTCTTGATCCCCTGGAAGGTCTCGACCCCGACGGAATGAACGAGCCCGATCAGCGTTGCCTCGGATTGTGCAATCTTCTTGATCCGCTTGGACAAAGTTGTGATCAGCAAAAAGATCAGCGGGAAGAGGACGACTCCGGTGACCGACATGACCGGATCCTGTACCACCATCACTCCGACGAGACCGACAAGGGTCAGCGCGTCGGTGAGCATGTTGTTGCAAAGCCGGACGACAACGCTCGCGGCCATGCGTCCTGACATGAACACCTGCTGCATCATCGCGGCAGGATGGCGATCGAAGAACGAGATGTCTTTTTCCACGAGCGCGTTGAAGAGCTCGCGCTGGTATTGGGAAGAGATCGAGCGGTTCAGCATCTTGCCGATCACCGCGTTGCCGTATTCGCAAAGACTGAGTGCGGCCGACACGCCCACCACCAGCGCCGCCACCGACCACGCCTTGCCGAAACTACCCGAGACGAAGACTTCGTTGACGATCAGCTTGGTCGACCAGGCCAGCGCCGAGGTGAAGGTGGCCACACCGATCATCAGCGCAATCGACAGAACGTACATCTTCCATCGCGAAGGAATGGACTCGAGGATCAGACGCTTTGCGATCTGAAAATTGTCGATTTCTGGGGCTTTCGTGTCCATTTGTCCGGGCTATCCGAGTTGGGTGGGCGATCCGTGCCTATTCAAACTGCTCCCCGTGGGGGCCGCACGGTTGCGCGGCGGAGCGGTGCTCGCCCTCGTTTGGCGCGAATGGGCAGTACCTGTGGGCGAATGTCAAGGTGCCGGCCATTTGAAGGCGGTGAACTGTGAGTTCGAGGTGTTGAGTGGTCTGTGGTTGAACACCAATGGGGTACGACCGTCAAGCTGAACCGTAGCGGTATCTCCAGAGGCTCCCAACCTTGAAAAGGTGGCGCTATGACGATGGCACCCAAGCGAGTTGCGATTGAGGTGCGTGCCCGAGCGGTGCGCATGGTTCTGGAACATCAGGTCGATCACGCTTCGTAGTGGGGAGCGATCTGCGCGATCGCGCCGACGATCGGCTGCACGGCCGAGACCTTGCGCAAGCGGATTCGACGCAAAGGGCGCGAGACGGGAACAGGCCCCGGGCCGCTCGACGACCTGCTTGCGCGCCCCAATCGGTTTTTTTGCAATGCATCTTCCTTTCGACACGGCATCGCAATGGCAACCAACCCATCGTCGCGATAGCAAGCGGCGACGTATCTGGCGGTGCGCAGGGCTTGGAAACTCGGCATGGAGCCTGCGGCGGCGGCCTCCCAGGGCTGCACGATTCCGTGGCCCACACCGCCGACCGACCGGCCCGAACGCCGATAACATGGCGAACTCCAACGGGTCAGACTTTATCCATATCGCACAAGCGGTTTTCCCGGCGCTGCCGGAAGCTCCTTGAGTCAAGACGGATGCTGGAACAACGCCCGCGCTTCCCTGCGGAGTTTGCGAAGTTGAGGCTGGCGGTCCAGAACTCGAACAGCATTTGTGAAGCGTTGCAAACCATGCCGTTCGTACAGGATGGCTTGAGCCACCTCAACGAGTTCATGACGAGTATTGGCGTCGTAGCTCTTGGTCTTCGCATGGAAAACGAACGTGTGGGTGGCCAGCACCAGACCAAAACCTGCATCGGTAGCACGGAAGCAGAAATCGTTCTCCTCGCCAAAACCTTTCGGGAACGCGGTCTCATCGAACGGCCCAACCTGATCCCAGACTTCTCGTGTCATTGCGAAACAGAAGCTGTGTACAAGCGGCACTAGCGGGAGCGGAAGCGAAGCGTGTTTTTCGCAGAAGCGATCCATCTTGTCGACATCCCAGCCCTCGGGGAGGGTATTCACAGCTGTTTGCTGTGCTGTCCCCTGGACGCTCGGCAAGGATTGGTAGCTTGCTGCGTTCGACATGGGGCCTGCAATTCCTGCGCCGGGCGTTTCGATCAGGGCATCTGCCAGCTTTTCGGCCCAACCACGCGGAACGATCGTGTCGCTGTTCAACAGGATCACAACCTCGGCGTCGGTAAGGTTGACGCCGAGATTGGCTGCCTTCGTGTAGCCCATTGCGACTTCGTTCCGATGCAGAAAATAGTGAGGTCTGGCAGCGGAAAATTCCTTCAGGAACGCTTCGGTCGGCGCGTCTGAACCATCGTCTACCAGGAAAACGCGCTGTCGCTCGCCCAGATGCATGTCAACAGACGCAAGGCAGGCTTTTACATCCTCAAGGGCATTGTGGATGCAAATGACAATGTCGATTTCCGTCTGACCCCGCGCGATCATCCGATCGTCTCGAACATCAGAATATTGAACTGCGGCGGCGCGCGCTTCCACCAGAACCTCGTCAAGGACGCTGCCGACATTCTCGTTAAACGTGTCACGATCACAGAGTTTCAGTGCTCGCTTTGACCTGCCCCCCGGAGTTCCCTCGTTCATAACGAGAGTCTGCGGGTCTGGTTTTCATATTACTGGGTTTCGAACTGGGCAAGCGCGCCGGGCGCGGAGCCCTCAAATTGCTCAAGCGTCCGGCGCGCTTCTGCGGGGGTCTGGTTTCCCAGCGACGAGTGCGGCCTGACGTTGTTGTAGTCGTATCTCCAGAGGGCCAGCTTGCGGCGGGCGTCCTCCAGGCTGTCGAACATCTCCTCGTTCAAAAGTTCGTCACGCAGGCTGCCGTTGAACGACTCGATGTAGCCATTCTGCTGGGGTTTTCCCGGGGCGATGTAGTGCCAGTCGACGCCGTTGTCGTTCGCCCATTTCAGGATCGCCCGACTGGTGAACTCCGTGCCATAGCACGTCGGGAATCCTTCGGTTCGGGAGGTTATGGCCGCCTGCGGAGCCCCCGAGTTGCGCAGCTGGTGGCCATAACCGGTTTTCAGGTCTCAACAGTGGTTTGGCTGAACCACACTGATGAGGA
>NZ_SELO01000080.1 GCF_004146235.1 Tropicimonas sp. IMCC6043
ACGCGGCACTGTGGTTTCTTCTCGGACGTCTTGCCATCTTTCGCTCCTTCTTCCCGGCATCGCTGCCGGATCGGGAGCGGAAAATCCACCTAACTCACCCGTTCAGATTTCCCGAGCCACCTCTGAAGGAACGTGTTCCGGAATCTGCGCCGGTCATCGACTCCTATCTTGCGGTAGGTGGCAAGTAAGCGTTCGTGGTGCGTGACAGTTGGTCGTCGCGCACCAAATCCGACCGGCATCGCACTGGTTCCTATTCTCCCGAGGACGCGATGTCGGTCACCTCAAAGGAGACGGCAATGGTCCAAGTGAACGAAGAATACGGCTCCTACCAGCGCCTGATCACGGCAATCGACGGGTTGTCGGCCTTTGGAAACTACGTTGCCGGCCTGTCGCTGCTGGCGATATTGGCGATGATGTCTAGCGAGATCCTGTCGCGAAACATCCTCGGAGTGTCGCTTGCCTTTTCGTGGGAGTTCTCGGCCTATGCGATGGGGGCTGCCTTCATGTTGGCATCGGCCGGAGCAATGCGCGCGGGCGCCCATGTTCGGGTGACCGCGGTTCTCGAGGTGGTGCCCACGCCAGTCGCGCGACTTTTGGAATTCGCTGCCTGCATTGTCGGAGGGCTGGCCTGCCTCGCTCTGGCCTGGGCGCTATGCGAAATGACCTGGCTCTCCCTTCAGCGCGGCTCGACGTCTTCGACAGTAATGCGCACGCCCCTGGTCTGGCCTCAAGGCCTTGCGGCGTTCGGAGCGGTCGTGCTCGTGTTGCAATGCCTCGCGCAATTCCTGCGACTGCTGCGTGGAGAGAGAATTGCCGTCGGCGTGGCGCTTGAATGATTGCCGGTCAAACCCGGCAATCAAGCCAATGAAAGACAATAGATGACAAAGACCGCACTAACCCTCGTCGGCCTGATGGTGTTGCTGCTCGGTTCGGGCGTCTGGATCGGGGCCGGCCTGATTGGCACCGGTGCCGGGATGCTGGCAATCTTCCGCCCGCAAATGCCTTTCCTGAAGCTCCTGGCGCAGCAGGCATGGAACGTGCTGTCCAGCCCGGAATTGCTGGCACTGCCGCTTTTCATCCTGATGGCCGAGGTCTTGTTCCGGACTGACATATCCAAGTCGCTCTTCACCGGCTTGTCGCCCTGGCTGCGGCGTGTGCCCGGACGGCTCTGCCATATCAACGTGCTCGGCTGTACTCTCTTCGCTTCGGTTTGCGGCTCGTCGGCGGCAACGACGGTGACCGTCGGCCGGATCACCGCCGGTGAATTGCTGAAGCGGGGCTACGACCGGAGGTTGGTCATCGGTTCGTTGGCCGGGGCGGGCACGCTCGGATTCCTGATCCCGCCTTCAACCATCATGATCATCTACGGCGTGATGGCGGAGGAATCGATCCTGCAGCTTTTCATCGCTGGTATCCTGCCCGGATTGATGCTCGCCGGGGCCTATATGGGCTATATCGGCCTGCGGGCCCTAGTGGAACCCGATCACGTGGGTGCTGCGCCGGCTTCGACGACGCTGCGCGAGAAGATGGATGCACTCGTGGGCCTCGGACCGCTGATACTGCTGATCCTTTGCGTTATCGGATCCATGTACGGAGGAATCGCGTCGCCCACGGAAGCCGCTGCGGCGGGTGTGCTCGGTTCCATCGCCATCGGCGTCGCCCAACGAAGGCTCGACTTTCGGGGGTTGATCCTCGCTGCGCGTCAGGCTGCGGAGAACTGCGCTATGATCGGGCTTATCATCATCGGGGCGATGTTTCTTTCAACGGCCATCGGATATCTCGGGTTACCGCGCTATATCGCCCAGGTGATCCAGGGGTGGGGGCTCTCGCCGCTGATGCTGATCGTTGTCCTGCTGGTTTTCTACATCCTGCTGGGGATGGTGATGGAAGGGATGGCAATCATTGTCATGACCCTGCCTATCACGCTGCCGCTGGCGCAGGCCGCGGGCTACGACAAGATCTGGTTCGGAATCTTCATCGTTATTGTGGTGGAAATGGCCCAGATCTCGCCACCGGTCGGCTTCAACCTGACGGTCATCCAACGCCTGACCGGGGAGAGCATCGGGAGCGTGACACGCGCCACGATGCCGTTCTTCCTGATCATGGCCGCATTCGTTCTGCTGATTGCGGTCTTTCCCGGTATCGTGAGCATCATGCCCGATCTGATGCGCAACTGATCTGCTTAGGAAACCGGGCGAAAGACACCCGTCCCTTGATAGGTTGGCGTCTTTCATCCCGCTTCCGGTCAGCGAAGGGTCATTTGACGAGGAAGGTTGGACAGAGGTTCGACGCCGGACGGCGTCACGATGACAGTCTCCGAAACGCCCACGGTGAACTGGCCGTAATCTCGTAATGTTACTGGCAGGTGGAAGACCATGCCGGGCTCCAGGCGCCGAGTGACGTTGGAGAAGAGAGACAGGATTGCGCCCTCTCCCCAGTCGGGGGCGAAAGCCACGCCCATGGAGTATCCGACGCGTTTGCGGAAGGCAGCGGTATAGCCTTCGGCATCGATCACGGCTTGAGCCGTATTGTGGATCTCCGCACAGGGCACTCCGGGCCTCATCGCGGCAAGCGCCGCATCCAGGGCCCTTTCGGCGCAACTCATCATTCGCTGGGCGGCATCTGGCGGTCGCCCGATCCACGCCGAGCGCATCAATGCGGCATGATAGCGTTCGTGGCTTGCGGCGAGTTCGAGAAAGATGCCATCGCCGTCCACGAGTTTGCGACGTCGCCAGGTCGCATGCGGAATTCCCGAACGCGAACCGGAGGACACCAAGGGCTCCATCGCCATTGCCTCGGAGCCGGCCGAGATTGCGCCTGCCATCATGGCCGCGGCGACATCGTTCTCGGAAACACCAGGCGTGCAGACAGCTATGGCTGCCTCCATCCCCGACTGTGCATAGGAGGCCGCCTTTCTGATCGCGACGAGTTCGCGTGGCGACTTCACAGCCCGCAGATCCTCTACCCAGCCGGAGCCATCCATCAGCGCGATGTCGGCGATCTCCCGCGAGATCTGCTCGGACATCTCCGGGCTGACGAACCAGCCCCGTCGTTCTAACGCGAGACAATTCGGTGCCAGGCTGCGCATCAGGGCGGCCAGCGCCTCGACCGGGGACTCTCCATCCTGGTAGGCGCGGATATCTGTCAGCCAGGTCGATGCGCGGGCGCCGGTGGTCTCAAGCTGTCGAACCAGCAGGACCGGTTCGCCACCGGCGGGCACGACCAGTGCCTGGAATGCGAAATAGCCGGCGGTCTGGCGACCGCAGGCCCAGAAAATGTTCTCCGGGCCGGTTAGCAGGAGGGCGTCGGCCCCCTCGGCCACGATCCGATTCTGCAGAGCTCGGATGCGGGCAGCAAATTCAGCCTGGGGAAAGACGGCTTCGCTACCCGTTCCAAGAAGAGGACCGCTCTCGATCAAATCTGTCATGGCCGGTCAGCCTCTGGAAAACGTACTAAGGAAACGTTGCTTCACATGGTCGAAGTGACGCGACATGGCATTCCGTGCGGAGTCCGGATCATGTCGTTCGATTGCGTCGATGATCTCGATATGTTCGCGTGCCTGGTCGGTAAAGGTGTCGTATGTCCGGGTGAGGGTGCACCGCCGCGCAATGGCCCGTTGTTCTTCGAGGATCCGTGGGAGAAGGGAGAGCCTCGCGGCGCGCGCGACCTCCATGTGAAAGCGCTCGTCTGCCCCCCAGAATGCATCGAAGGTGGTATCACTTGCCTCGACGATTGCCTGCATTTCGGAGCGGATCGCCTCCAATTCTTCGGTCATGCCAAATTCTGCCGCTCGCGCCGCGGCGGCGCTCTCGAGCTTCTGGCGGAGCTTCACGATCTCCAGCAGTTGCTCGACATTCACCGAACGCACGAGGATGACGCCATTTTGCAGCCGGTCGATCAGGCCTTCCTGTTCAAGACGTGAAATTGCTGTTCGCAGGGGCGTTCTGGAAATGCCCAGATCCTCGGACAGGCCGCGTTCGGAAAGCACGGATTCCGCTGTGACGCGGCCATCGAGAATCTGCTCCTTGAGTTGGCGATAGGCCGAATTCGAGAGGGTTTCCCCGGTCATGAAGCCGCTCCCGCGGTTATGGACAGGAAAACCGCCTCGGCCGCGGCGGCGAGATCGGCTTCATCCATGGCCTCATCCGGGCAATGACTGCCGTTCCAGTTGCGGATGAAAACCATAACGCTCTGCCAGCCCGCCGTGGCAAAGGCGGCCGCGTCGTGCCCGCCGCCCGAAAGCATGCGTCTCGGCTTGTCGCCTCGCAGTGCGGCGCCGCGATCAGCGAAATCGGTCATCGCTGGTGAGAGTTTCGCAGGTTTCGAGCGGCTTTGCCCACCAAGTTCGAACCTAATGCCTTGATGAGCCGCCTCGATCCTCGCGATCTCGGTCTTGAGTTCCCGATCCGCCTGTTCGAGCACCGCTTCGTCGTCGGAACGCATGTCGAGACAGAAACCCGCTTCCCCGGCCACTTTCGCCATGGCGTGCTGTGGAGAGGCTGCGTCCACCTTGCCGAAGGTCACGGTGAGATCCGCGCCTGTGAAAAGGATACGATCCCAGACCTTGTTCAAGGCGACGATCAGTTCGGCCAACGCAACGACCGCATCGGCCCGGCCCTCTCGCGGTGCCGCGCCGGAATGCGCCCATGTGCCGTGGACCTGTGCCGCGCGGTACCGCAATCCACCGCGTATCGCCGTGACGATTCCGTATGGCTCGGCGGCCTCGTACAACACCGGTCCCTGTTCAATATGGAACTCGAGAAATCTTGCCGGGGAGGGTGGCGTCTGCGCGAGAACCTCCTCGGACTGGTACCCTTGTTGTGCCATGTGCTCGGCCAGCGTGAGACCGGTATCCGCGCGCTTCGCTTGAAATTCTTCGGCCGTCAGCAGACCAAGCGCTGAGCGCGAGCCGATATAGGAGACCGGAAACCAGACGCTTTCTTCGGCCCGGGTCACCGTGAGCACGATATCCGTCGCCGGAGCAATGCCTTCCGCGCGAATGGCGGCGAGGATGGCGAGCGCCCCGGCCACGCCGGCCTGCCCGTCATAGGCGCCGCCCTGGCCCACCGTGTCCAGGTGCGATCCCATGTAGAGGGCAGGGGCGGTGCGATCGTAGCCTGCCATGCGGGCAAACAGGTTGCCCGCAGCGTCGCGACTGATCTCGAGCCCAAGCTCACGGGCCTCGGCCTCAATTATCGCGTGCGCCTCTGATTCCAGGTCGCTGTAGGAAGGACGGGTCCATCCCGGCCCATCCTCAGAAAGCGTGTTCACCCGGGAAATGACACGAGCGATGGTCTCCCGGATTATTCTTGCGGCCTGGACGCTTGTGCGGGCAGCGCAGGGGGACAGCGTTTTCATGCTGGTGTCCTTCGGATTTCGGGATTGAGCGTGGTCTCGGGCAGTTTGCCCGCAAGCGCAGTTAGAACGTGGCCTGCGGCCCCCAGCGCCACTCGGCTCAGCGCCTCCTCGGTGGTGGCCCCGAGATGCGGGGTAAAGATCACATTCGCGAATCTCGCCAGCGGACCTGTCGGTGCCTCAGGGCTATAGACATCCAACGCAGCGCCGCCGAGATGACCGCTTTCGAGAGCGCCAAGAAGCGCGGTCTCGTCGACAAGACCGGCACGGGCAACATTGATCAGGAAAGCGCCGGGTTTCATCGCCGCAAAGCGCTCTGCGTTCATCATATGCCGGGTCTCGGGGCGCATCGGCGTGTGAAGGGTCACGAGATCCGCTTCGGCCAGCCCAGCTTCCAACGAAGCTACGCGCTCGAAACCGTTCAGGTCCGGCGCGTTCGGTGAATGGACGAGCACATTCATGTTAAATGCGGACTCTGCCATCCGTCCGAAACGGCCGCCGATCGCTCCCCAACCGACGACCAGCACTGTTTTTCCGTCAAGTTCATGAAAGGACGTGGATTCGCGAAAATTCGGCCGGCCAGACCGTTCGGCCCGATCGGCCGCAGGGATGCCTCGGGCGAGAGCCAATGCCAGCCCGAGTGTCAGCTCGGCAACCGAACGCGCGTTGGCTCGGGGCGTGTTCGCAACCAGCACGCCTCTTTCGGCCGCGGCTTCCTTGTCCACTGCGTCATGCCCGGTGCCATGTACGACCACGATCCGAAGTCGGTCGGCGGCGGCGAACGCAGCCGCCGGAAAACCGGCGTCCCGGGTGATGACGGCGTCGCAACCGGGGATCATACGAACCATCGTCTCCAGATCCGGCTTTGGGCACAGGACGGGTTCAACCTCCTTGCTGCTCAGCAACGCGAAGCCGTCCTTGTGCATAGGTTGGACGATCAGGCATTTCATCTGTGCCGTTCCTCCACAGGCTGGAAACCGTCCAGCCGCTTGAGGATCGCATCGCGCGCATTCTCGAGATGGCAGCGCATCTTTTCCGAGGCGTCAGCGGTGTCGCCCCGACGCAATGCACCAATAATCTCCAGGTGTTCCTCGCAACCTTTCAGAAACCGCTCCGGGACCACCCGATGGTCGAAAATGCAGGTTCGCTTGTGCAGATCCGAGATGACTTTCGCGACCGTTCGATTTCCGGCGGCATCCGCGATCATGGCGTGAAACTTGCCGTCGACATGCCATTGCCTGTCGCTCTCGCCGGGCCCTTCTCGCATTATCGCGTGGGTGAGAGCTTCTATCTCGTCGAGTGCTTCCGGCGCGATCGCACCTGCCGCGTTGGCACAGTCCGGCTCGAGAGAAAGGCGAATGAAGAAGATTTCTTCCACTTCTTCGGGGGCGACGCGTCGCAACCGGGTGAAACGCCCCTGCAGTTCGGCCAGACCCTCGCTTTCGATCCGCTTGATCGCCTCGCGAACCGGCGTGCGCGACATGTCCAGAAGGTTGCCCAACGCGGCCTCCTGCAGAATCTCACCGGGTTTGAGCGTCCCGTCGATGATCATGTCGATGATCTTGGAATAGGCCTCTCTTGCGAGGTTCGAAGACGTCATGTCCGTGGAAATCCATTCATCTGTTAATCGTCACCGGTTATTTGTTCGGGACAGGAAAAACCGCCGATCAGGTCGCAGGAGAGCAAGTAATCCGAAGACAGCACACGATCCGCTTTGACTGCCAAGTTGCGGAGCATCCGATCGAGCCGAGCAGCTTCCTCAATCGCGATCTCTTCGGCCGCGTCGCGATCCACCACGGCGAAACGGAACTGCGTGCCCGTGACCATCTGGGCCAGGCGCGGCAAGTCGCTCGAGATAACCGTCGCGATCTTGGGATAGCCGCCGGTTGTCTGCGCTTCTGCCATGAGCACCATCGGTTGTCCCGAGCCCGGAACCTGAATCGCTCCGGCAATCGTTCCATCGGAGACAATGTCGTGGCCACGTTCAGCAGGCAGGGGCGGGCCTTCGAGCACAGTTGCCATGCGGTCCCGCTTCGGAGTGATCGTGAATGCTTCTTCTGTGAGCCGCGCCTTCACGTAATCGCTGAAGTATCCGTCTTGTGGGCCAAGGACAATTCGGATCGGCCCGTCACGGTGGGAGGAGCCTGACATCGACGGGAGAGCGCGCAAGCAAGTCTGTTCTTCTGGAGGCGGTCCCAGCGGAAGGCGGTCTCCTGCCTTGAGGACACGCCCTTCGTGCCCCCCCAGTCCGAAACGCAGATGTGTGGCGCGCGCATTCAGTACTTCCGGTACGTCGATCCCGCCGGCAATCGCCAGGTACCCCCAGGTCGCGCCGCGAAGGAAGCCTATCTGCAGATCCTCGCCCGGTTCCAGACGATGGCATTCTCGGGTCGGACGAAGTCGGTCGCCCACCTTGATCTCGCAATCGCCGCCAGTGACGGCGAAATGGATCGGGTGATCGGCACGGAAGCGTCCTCCGACCCCGGCGAATTCCAGCCCCGCAGCGGTGGTCGAATTGCCGCACAGCGCATTGGCGAGAGCAAGCGAGGGGGCATCCATCGGCCCGGCGGCGGACACTCCGAAATGCCGCAGACCAGAGCGACCCTGGTCCTGGATCGAAAGCATTGGACCCGTACTGATCACTTCAAGCGTCATGGCGTGTCATCTGGCCTTGCTATGTCCTCGCCCGCAGCGATACGCTTGGCGATCTCCCGGGCCTCTTCGATTGAGACCGGCATGAATTTCACGCGATCTCCGGCCTCGAACAGGAACGGGCGCGGGCGATTGGGATCGAATGCACGCCACGGTGTCCAGCCGAGGAAACGCCAGCCGGAAGGACCGGGAACCGAGTTGATGCTGGCCTGCTGACCGCCTAGGCCAATAGCACCCGCGGGGATGGCCTGGCGCGGCTGTGGCAGGCGTGGCGTATGAAGCGCTTTGGGAACGCCGCCCAGATAAGCAAAACCCGGCGCAAACCCGATCATGAATACGCGGTACTCGGCGCTTGAGTGGAGCTCGATCAACTCGGCTGTCGTCATGCCCTTCATCTCGGCAAGTTCTTCCAGATCCAGTCCGATCTCTCCACCGTAGGCAACCGGCACCCGCCAGCGACGCGCAGGCCGTTCCGTCAGTTCGATGCTGGTCAATCTCGACCGGATCTCGGCTTCCAGCGCCGCTCCTCGCAGTTGTATCGGGTCGTACAGGATTTGCAGCGAACGGTACGTCGGCACGACTTCCGTAACCCCGGATACTGGCGTGGCTTGGAAACTGGCGCCGAGGGCGATGACGTGATCATTCGCGGCCACGTCAACTTCTTCGCTGAACTCAACCACGAGCGCCCGGTCGCCAAGAGGATGAAAGGTCGGTTTCATTTTTTTTGTTTCCCGGCGCGCACTGCCCGTTGGTGGGCGGTCGTCGATCGCGGAGAATTTCCTTTCTGCTTGTTCGTCCGGCGTCCATCTATTTGATCTGCGGGCGACCTCGTTTGAGATGTCGCTTGCTATTTCAGTATACCACCTGTATCCGGAAGTGAAGCGTCAAGGTAGCAGATTCCGAAACTGGCTGACTCTGAAGACGAACAAAAAACGACGACAGATCTCTGCCGCACCCTCTTAAGCATCTTCCTAAAAGGATGAAGTTGATGACCCGAACACTGGATTTCAATTGCGACATGGGTGAGAGCTTCGGTGTGTGGACGATTGGTGATGACGCGGCCATGCTTGAGCTTGTCAGCACCGCGAACATTGCCTGCGGTTTCCATGCCGGCGATCCGTCGGTTATGCGCCGAACGATCCGCATGGCAAAGGCCAACGGTGTCTCGGTTGGAGCGCATCCCTCTTTCAACGATTTGTACGGCTTTGGCCGCCGCCGCATCTCCGGGGAACGTCCGGAGGACCTGGAAGCGCAACTGATTTACCAGATTGCCGCCGTGCAAGGGATGTGTGCCGTCGAAGGGCACAAGATGACCCACGTCAAGACTCACGGTTCGCTCGGCAATATGGCGGCCGTGGATCCGGACCTTGCCGCGCTTTGCGCGGGGGCCGTCAAGCTGGTCGACCCGTCGTTGGTCTACGTGTCGCTTCCCTATTCGGAGACCTATGCCGCCGCGGAGAAGGCGGGCTTGCAGGTGGCCTGCGAAATTTACGCCGACCGGAGCTATACGGACGCGGGCGAATTGACCCCAAGAAGCGAACCCCACGCGGTGATTCATGACCCGCAGCAAAGCCTGGATCAGATTTTGGAGATGGTGGTCAACGGAGTGATACCCACCACCGGCGGAAAGCGTCTGCCGGTCGAACCGGCAACCCTCTGTGTTCATGGCGACACGCCCGGTGCTGCTGCCATTGCTACCCGCCTGCGCAAGGCACTTGAAGATAACGGCGTGGTCATCGCGCCTTTTGCAAAAAGTTGAACAGCCGATGTCAGGTATTGTCTATCTGAACGGCGAGTGGTTGCCGGAGGCCGAGGCCAAGGTATCCATCTTTGACCGGAGGTTTCTGATGGCGGACGCCATCTACGAGGTGACCTGCGTCCTCGACGGAAAGCTGGTGGAATATGCGTGCCTCTGCAAAATTGCAGCGTTCGGCACGCGAACTTGGCCTTGCACTGCCACTTTCCGAAGACGAACTTCTGGCTGTCCATCGCGAAATCGTAGCGCGAAACAGCGTCGATCAGGGAATGACCTACCTCCAACTCACGCGCGGTGTTGCTGAGCGGGATTTTGTGTTTCCACCCGAAGGCACGCCGACGACTCTGTTGTTGTTCACGCAAGCCAAGAATGTGCTCGTGAACCGCGCGGCGGAGACAGGCATCTCCGTGGCGCTCCTCCCCGATCTTCGTTGGGCACGTCGTGACATCAAGACGGTGCAGCTTCTCTATCCGTCCATGGCGAAGATGGAAGCAAAGGCCCGAAGCGCCGATGATGCGTGGCTCTACGAAGATGGCATGATCACCGAGGCAAGCGCAGCGACCGCGCACATCGTGGCCTGCCCCAATAGGGTGGTCCGGTTTCAGTCTTAGTGCATGACGGGTCTGGGCGCTACGGCTGGTGTGGCCGGCGTAGCTGCGCCGGATGGCGAAGCCGGCCACTGCACGACCTTTGGAGCCG
>NZ_SELO01000081.1 GCF_004146235.1 Tropicimonas sp. IMCC6043
GATCGGGACCCAGCACGCGGACTTCATCAAGGCCAGCGGTCATATGCGCCGCGCACAAAGGCCGGACAAATGACTGCAGCCTGCTTCGACCATAGTCACACAAGAAATCCCTTGCAAAACCGGGGCCATCCACAAATGACACCACCCTCGGGAGCATTGAGGAGAAAGCACGCGGAAATCCATCGGGGCTCGCGGCGACGAAGTATCGGGCCGCTCAAGGAAGCCGGATATACGTCCGCAATTGCGAAACTCGAACCCGACCAGATCAGGCGTTGCAATCAGGCGGGGTCCATATACGTCCACACATGACAACACCAGATATTCTGGTCCCTTCAATCCGGGCCTCAGCGTCAGCGTCGACACCGGGGCGCCGCGGGTGTACTGGACCACCAAGAGCCTGCCGGTGGTGGTGGTGATGTACTCCGCACAGGTACATCAGATTGCCCAGGCCGGCGACATGATCGTTTTCATCCGGCAGCGGATGTCAAAGGAGAGGAGATCATCATGAGCAAGAATGTCGGAATCGTGGGCGTCGGCGCCATGGGCAGTGCGATCGCCAGGCGGCTTCTGTCGCAGGGCTGGCAGGTCACGCTGTGGAACCTCGTTCCGGAAGATCTCGATGCTTTCGACGGGATCACGGGTGCCCGCCGAGCCGAAACGCCCGCCGAAGCGGCTAAAGTCGGGCGAGTCATCACTTCGGTGGCCAACGATCAGGCGGTGCGAGACGTGACCACAGGGCCGAACGGTATTGCTGCGGGCCTCCCTGAAGGCGGTGCGCATATCTCGATGTCCACAGTCTCGCCGGATGTCGTCACCGAGATGGCGGCGGCCTCCGGGCCGACTCATTTCGTCTCAGCGCCGGTCTTCGGCCGGCCGATCGCTGCCGAGGATGGCAAGCTCTGGGTGGCCCTCTCTGGGCCGAAGGCGGGGCGCGAAGCGGCCAAGGAGGTGCTGGCCGACGTCTCTCAATTGATCAAGGATTTCGGCGATGCACCCGAATCCGCAGTGCACGTAAAGATCGCCGGCAACTTCGTCATCGCTTCGGCCATCGAAGCAATGAGCGAGGCCTTTGACGTGCTGCGCCGGTCGGGGACCGATCCGCGGCTGTTCCATGAGATGATGAGCGAGTCGATCTTCGCCTCCGTTATCCACCAGAATTATGGCCGTATCATCCTCGACGAAGCGTTCGATCCGCCGGGCTTCCGGCTTGCCCTCGGCGGCAAGGACATCGGACTGGCGCGCGACCTTGCGCGGAACGCGGGCACGACGGTTCCATTCGGCGACATTCTCGCTGACCGTTTCGCCACCGCAGCGGAGCAGGGCTACGGCGACAAGGACTGGAACGCGATTTCGAAGTTCCGCGATCCAGTGAATTGACACCCCGAGCCCGGCGCGTCGCACATGTCTGGCAGCGCCGGATCAGAGGCGGCCGGGCCGTTCTCCCGGTCGCCCGCGCTGACGGGAAATGCTCCCGCCAAGCCACCTGTCAAGAGATCCGGCGCCTCTGCAGTGCTAGGGGCGCTGGCATTCCCAGGTGCCATTCCGTCGTCCATCACTTACTAGAGCGTCAGCCGTCGGCATAGTCGGCGTGCAGCGCAAGGTCCGCCTGACAGAAGCGGTCCTTGGCGAAGTTTCGTTGGTGCCAATACGGGTAGATGAAGGGAAGTTTGCTGACGGCGTGAAGCTCGATGCGGTCCTGGTCGTTCAGTTTAAGATCCACGGCTTTGAAATTGTCGCGGAACTGGGCCTCGTTGCGCCCACCAACCACCAAAGAGCTGATCGCAGGCCGCTCCAGCAGCCAGGCAAGAGCCACCTGCGCGGCCGAAACACCGTGGCGCTCCCCGACCGCGACCAGCACTTCGATGATGTCCCATAGGCGCTCAGCATCGCGAATCGGCGGTTCGGTCCAGCCCGCGAATTGCCGGCTGTCCTTCGGCGTATCTTGCCCGCGCCGATGCTTGCCGGTGAGAAGCCCGGCTGCCAGCGGGCTCCAGACCAGCACGCCCAGCCCCTGGTCGACGGAGATCGGCAGCAGTTCGTACTCGGCTTCGCGGGCTTCGAGCGTGTAGTGAATCTGCTGGGTGGCAAAGCGGGGGCGGCGGTCGCGTTCGCTGATCGCCAGAGACTTCATGACGTGCCAACCAGAGAAATTCGAACAGCCCGTGTAGCGGACCTTGCCCTGGGATACGAGTGTGTCGAGCGCGGCCAGCATTTCGTCCAGCGGTGTGAGGCCGTCCCACTCATGCATGTAGTAGATGTCGATGTGGTCGGTGCGCAGGCGCTTCAGACTGCGCTCGCATTCGCGGATCAGGTGGTGGCGCGAGAAGCCCTCGTCATTGGGCCCATCGCCGATTTTCATCCGGGCCTTCGACGTTATCAGCACCTCGTTCAGGCGGCCGTCCAGAACTTCGCCCAGGATCTCCTCGGCGCGACCAAGCGAGTACATGTTGGCGGTGTCGAAGAGATTGACGCCGTTGTCGATGCAGAGATCGACCAGCCGTCGCGCATCGTCCACACTCTGGCTGCCGACCATCGCGAAATCTCCGCGACCGCCGAAGGTAAAAGTGCCCATCGTGAGCACCGAAACCTTCAGGCCGGTGCGTCCAAGCGTTCTGTATTTCATCGTTGTCTCCTCCAAGATTCACGCGGTGATCGGCGTCACCCGTTCAGGACGCGGCCAAGATGGACCATTCCGAGTTCCGGGCTTGTCAGGACGGGGCAGCTGCCGGCGGCATCACCATAGCGCTCCCATGCACGCGCCATCGAAGCCTGCGCGAGCAGAACCACCTCGACGCTGTCGGCAAGATCGGCGATTGCATCGGAGACCATCCGGTCATGACCGTCGGTGTCGCCCCGGGTGAGCTTCGCGAAGGCTCCCTCGCACACCTTGCTGTGGATCACTCGGTCGGCGGCGCCCCGCGTCCGCGCTGTCGACTCGATGAGTGCTGTGGTCGGTTCGAGCGTAGAATGCAGTGTGGCAAGGACACCGATGCGCCGATACCCGGTGACGGCTGCCAGCGCCATGCCCTCGTCGATCCGCACGAGCGTCTCGGCAAAGAAGGGCCGGACCATCTCGGTGGCCGCCCCCAGCGACGAGCACGTGACCAGGATCGCTTCGGCGCCCGCCTCAACGGCCGAAGCGACATGCCCGAGCAGCCGGCGCATGGTTGCGTGTGAGGGTGCACCGTCCCGTATCGTGTTCTTAAGGAGGCTCTCGTCGACGATGTTGAAATGGGCCCACCCGGGCACATCGCGGGCTAGCAACGGCTCCAGAACAGCGATCAATCCGGGCACGGTGTGGATCATGCACAGGGTGCGCTCCTTCGATGATGTCGCCTGTGTCATCCGTTCCCCTTGAGTTTCACAGATTCCCAGTCGCCGGCTGGAGCCGACTCACTTTCTAAATGGCAGCGCTGCCATAGTTGCTGGGCGAAGCTTCGAATTTCAACTGGATTCACCAGTTTCCCTCTGAAAATGGCGACTTTTACTGCCTTTGATTGCCGTTAGCACTTCTCGGAGAGCCCAATCACAAATTCTGAAACTGAATTTCCGATTGACACGAGAAGAGAATTTGTGATGAGATGGCAGCGCTGTCATTGGGAGGTGGCGGTGATATCACTCGATTTTTTGGCGTGTGACTCGGTCCGTGGGTAATCGGCCCTTTTAGGGTCGGTAATCCCCGACCTTGTACTCGCCAACAGGGGCGCCTAACCCGCGAACCGGTTCTTGGGAGGAAGGCTGCAGATGAACGGAACTGACACTATGGAAGCTGCGGAGCATCGAGACGGTCTACTCGCCAAGATCGCCGAACTGCGTCATGTCCGAGAGTTCAACGTCCTGCTCGCATTATTGCTGGTTGGATTCCTGATCAGCCTCGCGACACCCTATTTTCTGACCACCAACAACCTGATGGGGGTGTTTCGTGCCTTCTCCCTGACGGCGATCATGAGCATCGGAATGGTCATGGTGATCATCACCGGCGGGATCGACCTGTCGGTGGGATCGGCCATGGGGCTTGCCTCTTTGGTAACCGCCCTGGCCTTTGAGGCGGGTTTCCCGACCGGAGCCGCGATCGGTGCCGGCCTTGCGACGGGGCTGGCCTTCGGCCTAACGAACGGTCTCCTGATCACAGCGATTGGTCTGCCGCCCTTCATCGCGACACTGGGCACGCTCAGCATCGGGCGCGGCCTGATGTACATGATCACGCATGGCGTGCCGGTCACGCCGGATACCCCCGAGGTCTTTTCAGTCCTCGGGCAGGGCTATATCGGCCCGGTACCTGTTCCGGTCGTCATCATGTTGGCTCTGATGACTTTCTTTGCCATCATCATGCTCCGGACTCGCTTCGGGCGGCATGTCTACGCCACGGGTGGCAATGAGCAGGCGGCGCGGCTAAGCGGTGTGAAAGTCGGTCGGGTCAAGCTGACGGTCTATGTGCTGTCATCGACGATTGCGTCATTGGCCGGTGTCATCGGGTTCTCGCGCTATCTGTCGGCCGAGCCTGCATCCGGCTTCGGGTCCGAGCTCGACGTAATCGCCGCCGCGGCGATCGGCGGCGCGAGCCTGGCCGGCGGTATCGGATCGGTCACCGGAGCGGTCATCGGTGCCGCGCTGGTTGGCGTGATCGCGAACGGCGTCGTTCTTCTCAACATCAACACCTATGCGCAGCAGGCTATCACTGGCGGCGTGATCCTGATCGCCGTCAGCCTGGACGTGCTGCGGAATCGACTGAGTGGAGGAGGAAACTGAGGGGAGGAGATTGAGCCGGGTCTTGAAGCCGGTGCGAGGAAATCGATCCCGGAGCGGATCAAACGAAACTGAGTTCGGGTCCGAAGACGGCCCACAGAGGAGGAAAACCAATGAGAATCTTTACAAAATCCACGCGCGCCGCCGTGCTCGCTCTCTCGGCGCTTGCCGCGACGACGGCGCTCGCCAAGGACGCAGGCGACATCACTGTTGCTGTTGTGCCGAAAGTCGCCGTTCCGTTCTTCGACGACTGCAACACCGGTGCCCAGGAGGCCGCGGATGCACTCGGGGTCAAGTACCAATGGGTGGTGCCGCAAAACACCCAGGGCTCGACGCAAGTAAAGATCATCGAGGACCTGATGGCGCGCCACGTCGATGGGATAGCCATTTCGGTGAACGAGCCGAAATCGGTCGAAGGCATCATCAACCAGGCGGTCGAGGCCGGCATCGCTGTCCTGACCTTCGATAGCGACAGTGCCAATTCCAATCGTTCGATGTATATCGGCACGATCAACGAGGAGGCCGGTGCGACTATGGGCCGGTCCATGGCCGAGGCGCTTGACGGCAAGGGCAAGGTCGCCATCGTCACCGGCCAGCTTGGGGCGTCCAACCTCAACGAGCGGATCGACGGCGTCAAGAAGGCGTTGGCGGAATACCCGGACATCGAGATCGTCGCCACCGAAGGGACGGAAGACGACCTGGCGCGCGCCGTTTCCGTGACCGAGGCGCTTCTGCGCGCCAACCCCGACCTCTCGGGCATCTTCGGTATCAGCCAGGTCGGCGGCCCGGCCGTTGCCAAGGTTTTGGCGCAGAAGGAGTTCAACGATCGCGCCGGCGTTATCAAGGTCTTTGCCTTTGACGACCTGCCGGACACGATCAAGGGCGTCGAGGAAGGTTATATCGACGGCATTATGGTGCAGCGTCCGGTGACCATGGGCAAGCTTGCGGTCGAACATCTCGTTGCCCAGATCCAGGGCGAGGAGACCAATCCTCAGGATGTCGATACGGGCGTGACCGTCGTCACCAAGGACAACCTCGGAAGCTACACCAAGTAATCCTCCCGCAGCCTGGGCGGGCCCCTCAGGGGGCCTGCCCTACTTTTCAAAGACGGAGCCCGACATGTCCCTGTTCCTAGAAATGAACAACATCTCAAAGACCTTCCCGGGTGTGAAGGCGCTGGATCGGGTGGACCTGAGGCTGAACAGGGGGGAAGTGCACGCTCTGGCCGGCGAGAACGGCGCAGGCAAGAGCACGCTTATGAAGATCATGACCGGAGTATATCGTGCCGATCCTGGCGGCTCGATCATCGTCGAAGGCGAAGAGGTCACAATCCACGACCCGGTGCACGCCCGTTCTCTGGGGATCAGCATCATCTACCAGGAACTGGCGGTGGTGAACAACCTGACCGTCGCCGAGAATATTTTTCTGGCCCGGGAACCGCGCGGACCCAGCGGCCTGCTGAACACCCGCAAGATGAAGGCTGACGCGCGAGCAGTGCTGGAAGAACTGGAAATGGACATCGAACCGGGCGCTATGGTCGGCCGACTGAGCATGGGCCAGAAGCAGATGGTAGAGATTGCCCGCGCGATTTCCTATGATTCCAAACTGATCGTCATGGATGAACCCACGGCATCGCTCAGCCACCACGAAACGCGGACGCTGATCCGGATGGTCAAGCGGCTGGCGTCGCAGGGCATCGGCATCGTCTATATCTCCCACCGCCTCGACGAAATCTTCGAGATTGCCGACCGGGTGACGGTCCTTCGCGACGGCGCCACGGTCGACACTCAACCGATAGAAGCGATGAC
Source organism: Tropicimonas sp. IMCC6043 (assembly GCF_004146235.1). Taxonomy (GTDB): domain Bacteria; phylum Pseudomonadota; class Alphaproteobacteria; order Rhodobacterales; family Rhodobacteraceae; genus Tropicimonas. The sequence continues at coordinate 6,555 of NZ_SELO01000081.1, forward strand.
CCGTGACCGCCTGGTGATGAAAATGGTAGCCCGGGAACTGTCGGAACTGTTCGGCGATCATCTGTCGTATGCCACCGAAGAGGTGTTGATGTCGGTGCGCGGCCTCAGCCTGAAGCGACCCACCATGCAGGGTGCCCGTGTGTCGGATGTGAGCTTCGACCTCCGCAGGGGCGAGATCCTCGGGTTCTTCGGTCTGGTCGGAGCGGGACGCACCGAAGTTATGGAAATGATCTTTGGCAGTCGTCCCTATACCGGCGAGATCACCATCGACGGCCAGAGGGCCGAGATCCACGATCCCTCGACGGCGATCGCTCATGGCATCGGTTTCGTCACCGAGGACCGACAGGGACAGGGGCTGGTGCTGGGCATGAACGTTCGCGAAAACTTCAGCCTGACACACCTGAAGGATTACTGCAGCTTTGATTTCGTGCGCCGGCGGGAAGAGAAGGCCCGCTGCATCGATTACATCAAGTCGCTATCGATCAAGACCCCCGGAACTGAGCAGAAAGTGATGAATCTCTCGGGCGGCAATCAGCAGAAGGTGGTGATCGCCAAATGGGTGGCGCGCCGACCGAGGATCCTGATTGTCGATGAACCGACCCGCGGCATCGATATCGGCGCCAAGGCCGAGGTGCATACGCTGCTCAACGAGCTGGCGCGCGAAGGTCTGTCGATCATCGTGGTTTCCTCGGACTTGCCTGAAATCCTCGCCATCAGCGACCGGATCATCGTGCTCAAGGAAGGTCGTGTCAGCGGTGAACTTTCGCGCGACGAGGCGACCCAGGAAGTCGTCATGCATGCGGCAACCGGCTGAGCCGGTCGTTGATGAAACCGGCCGTGACAGTGTCGCGGCCGAAATCAAGTCTCAAGAATGGAGATCGAGATGACGAAACGTATCATGTTCACGGGCGGCAGCGGAAAGGCCGGCAAGCACGTGGTCCAATACCTCGTGGACGCAGGTTATCAGGTGCTGAATCTCGACACCAAGCCGCTCGACAACCCCAAGGTACGCACCCTGATTACCGACATCACCGACAGCGGGCAGGTATTCAACGCGCTGTCGAGCTACATGGGCCTGCACGAGTTCGATCCATCGCTGCGACCGCAGCCGGTGGACGCGGTGGTGCATTTCGCCGCCATTCCGCGGATCATGCTGACGCCCGACAACGAGGTGTTCCGGATCAACACCATGGGCACCTACAATGTGATCGAGGCCGCCACTAAGCTGGGGATCAAGAAGGTCATAATCGCCTCTTCGGAAACCACCTATGGTCTGGTCTTCGCCCACGAGCCGCGCAACCCGGAGTATTTCCCGCTGGAGGAAGACTACCCGGTCGACCCGATGGACAGTTATGCCCTGTCGAAGATCTGCAACGAGAAGACCGCAAAGGCCTTCGCTCGGCGGACCGGCGTGGACATCTATGCCCTGCGCATCGGCAACGTGATCGAGCCGCATGAGTATGAGCTCTTCCCGAAGTGGTTCGCCGATCCGGGCTTCCGCAAGCGCATCACCTGGAGCTATATCGACGCCCGCGACCTCGGACAGATCACCAAGCTGGCGATTGAGAAGGACGGCCTTGGCTTCGAGATTTTCAACGCCGCCAACGACGAGACCTCGTCCGACCTTCCGACCAAGGAACTGCTGGAGCGTTTCTATCCCGGCGTGCCGGTGAAGCGGGAACTCGGCGAATACGAAGGGCTTCTGTCCAATCGCAAAGTCCGCGAAATTCTCGGCTTCAAGGAAGAGCATTCCTGGCGGAAATACGTGACGGCTGGCTGATCGCGCCTCGCCGCGAGACGAATGCTGGGGGGCGCTACTTGGGTGCCCTCCGATCCACCAGGCCGAGACTGCGGCGTTTCGGCGGTCTTCTTGCCGGCACGGAAGCGCGTTTCTGGTGGCGCTACCATCACGGTATGCGATGATTGGCGCCGGAACATCGGAACGTGGACGGAGACGGCATGAAACCGAAACAGCGCCTACCTGACAGAAAAAGCAAGGTCACCATTCGTGAGGTGGCGCTGAACGCCAAGGTAAGTGAAACGACTGTTTCGCGAATAATGCGCAACGAAGGCCCGATTTCCGAGGAAACACGCGAGAAAGTTATGAAGTCGGTTCGCGAGCTCGGCTATGTGCCGAACCGCATCGCCGGGGCACTTGCCTCACTCAACACGCATCTGGTCGGTGTCATCGTTCCATCGTTGAAAAACATCGTGTTTCCGGAGGTATTGCGCGGCATCCAGTCGGGGCTGAAGGGCAACCATATGCAGGCAGTGATCAGTGTCACGGAATATGATCTCGCAACGGAAGAAGAGATGGTGCGCGGTCTCCTGGCATGGAACCCCGTGGCGGTTCTGGTCACGGGATTGACGCATAACGAGGCGACCAGCCGAATGCTCCGGCAGAGCCTCGGGCGGGTGGTGGAAATGATGGAAATCGATGCCGAGCCGATTGACGCGGCCGTTGGGATGTCCCACCGCAGCGCAGGTTACGAGACTATTCGTCATCTGCTGACGAAGGGGTACCGCCGCTTTGGGTACGTCGCACATGATATCGGTCCGGATCGGCGTGCGCGCCTTCGGCACGAGGGCATGGTCCAGGCTCTGTCGGAAGCCGGCCTCGGCTTCATTGCGGAATCGCGTGCGGAGACGCCGAGTTCCGTTGGGATCGGCAAGGCGATGACGGCGCGGCTGCTGGAGCGGGCGCCCGATATCAGTGTTGCCATCTACTCGAATGACGATATGGCGGTGGGAGGCGTGTTCCACTGCATGGAAACGGGCCGATCGATCCCGTCGGATCTAGCGATCTTCGGCTTCAACGGGCTTGAGATCGGTCAGCAACTGCCGCAGCCGCTGTCGACCGTTCGGTCGAACAGGTTCCTTATCGGCCGGACCGCAATCGAACAGATCCTGAATGACAAGGAGCGCCCCGGCAGCCCGGTTCGCGTCGATACTGGCTTTGAGATTGTCGATGGGGCAACGGCATGAGTGCCAGTCGCTCCTCTTGATCCGGTGACTGCCTGGTCCGGGCGCCTCACACGCATAACCGGCAGGTGAAAAGGAAGGATATGGACATGCACCCCGCAATTGGCAAAGGGAAAACGGCAGTGGTCACGGGCGGCGCGTCGGGCATCGGCCTGGCGGCGGCTACCCAGTTGGTAGCGGAAGGTCTGAAGGTCTGCGTCGCCGACCTACCTGGCGACGCGCTGGACGCAGCGACGAAGACGCTCGTCCGAGCAGGTGCGGAATCTGGTCAGGTCATGGCAGTGGCCACAGACGTTGCTGATGCCGGTCAGCTACGTGCGTTGAAGGATCAGGCGACCTCGGCATTCGGCACGATTAACGTGCTGATGAATAATGCCGGAATGCAACCCGGCAGTTCGATCTTCGATGCCGAGAACAACTGGCAAAGGATCATCGACGTAAACATGTGGGGCATCATTCGCGGCTCACAGATCTTTGCGCCCGACATGATCGCTTCGGGCCAGCCGGGGCTGATCATTAACACCGGCTCCAAGCAGGGGATCACCACGCCGCCCGGTGACCCGGCCTACAACGTTTCCAAGACGGGCGTGAAGGCGTTCACGGAAGCCTTGCAACATGATCTGCGCAACCGCGAGGGCTGTCAGGTCGAAGCACGGCTGTTCATCCCGGGCTTCGTGTTCACGCCGCTCACGGCCAACGGCCGGACTGAGAAGCCCGCAGGCGCCTGGACGCCCGAACAGACAGTGACCTTCCTGTTCGACCGGGTCGAGGCGGGGGATTTCTACATCCTCTGTCCCGACAACGAAGTCGATCGGCAGACCGACGAGAAACGGATCGCC
>NZ_SELO01000082.1 GCF_004146235.1 Tropicimonas sp. IMCC6043
TCAGTGTGGTTCAGCCAAACCACTGTTGAGACCTGAAAACCGGTTATGGCCACCAGCTGCGCAACTCGGGGGCTCCGCAGGCGGCCATAACCTCCCGAACCGAAGGATTCCCGACGTGCTACGGCCCAGAGTTCGTGGCCAAAGACGTGCGAGAGTGGATAGAGGCCGTCGGGGCCAAGACCGCTTTCATCGAGCCAGGATCTCCCTGGGAGAACGGCTATGTTGAAAGCTTCAACGCCCGGATGCGAGACGAGCTGCTCAACGGCGAGATCTTCCATTCACTGAGAGAGGCGCAGATCATCGTCGAAGGCTGGAGAAAGCACTACAACACCAAGCGACCCCACAGTGCTCTGGGCTACAGGCCGCCAGCGCCGGAGACCATCATCAAGATGCAACCGAGGCCCGTGATGCACGAACAATCAAACCGGACCAGTCGGATCAGGCTCCCCACTCGCGGCGGCGGGACTTCACGCCGAGCTTCTCGGCCCGTTCTTTCACCTCTCTGACAACTCCGTATTCCTGATAGAGATCATACAACCTCCTAACCGTTGCAGCCTCCCCCTCGTCAATCTTCAGCGTCCGGCCATCGGCTTGATACCCGAGAGGAACATTGCCTCCCATCCAAAGCCCTTTGCGTTTGGACCTCGTGATGAGCACAGGCAAACGGCACCGAGTAGTCGTTGCCGCGATAGCTCACCATCGAGATCGAGGTTGCGCGGGTGCTCACCTTCTCGCAGGCGTCGTAGGGCACCGCCGACAGCGCCATCAGCGCATCGAGATCCCGCAGCATCCGCTCACCCGAGGCACCCGTTTACAGTGGAACGGGCACGACGGGCGCCGAGGTTTAGGCAGTCTGGCGAGGTATAGCGACCGCCCCGTCAGAGTAGCCCGTAGTCCACTCCGTTCGCCCGGAAGCCCACATCGTCCCAGTGGTTCTCCCGCCGGTCTCCCAGCTGCATGTGGTCGGGGTTGATACAGCGTCGGTTATTGCACCGGTGAAAAGTCAGCCATGGACCGGCACCATCTTGTCGATCTGTGTGAGCGTCTCTGCCAGGCGCACGTCGAGCGCCGTCATGCCAGCGCTGCGCGCGGCAGCCAGGCCTTCGTTGCTATCCTCCAACACGAGGCAGCCATGCGGGCGAACACCCAACCGGCGCGCTGCTTCCAAGAAGATGTCAGGCGCAGGCTTCGGAGAGGCGACCTGATCCACCGTGACGATGGCGTCGAACAGCCCGACCAGATCAGTCGCCTCGAGAATGCGGTCGACCACGCGCGCCTCGCCATTGGTCGCCACGGCCATCGGGCGAATCCCGATGTAACGTCGCGCCAGGGCAACCACCGGCGGGTTGATCCGCGCCATCGAAGCCCGTAGTTCGGCCGCGGCGATACTGTCCTGCACCAGGCTTTCCACGTCGAGGGCGAGGTGTGCATGCTCCGAAAACTGCGCCATCAGATCGCGACGGCCCAGCCCCGTGCGCGCATCATACCATGTTCGCGCCATCTCCGCGCCCTGTCGGAGGGCGGCCGCCGCCATCGCGGAAAAATGCAGGTCGCCGCTTGCCACCAGTGTTCCGTCGAAATCGAAAATCAGCGCATCAGGATCAGGAAGCATCAGTCTTAAAAATGCCCGTTTGACTGAGTTCGAAGGCGGCCTGCAACGCGGCAAGGGTCAGTGGCTTCGGCAGCGTGACCAACCGATTGCCGAAACGGGCCTTGAGCGGATTGATATCGGGCAATCGTCCAGACACCACCGCGACGCGCGTGTCCTGACTGCGGCTCAGTGCGGCTTCGGCCAGCCGCCAGCCATCGGCCACGCCATGCAGGCTCAGATCGGTGACCACAAGGTCGGGCACACTCGCCTGAATTGTCTCATATCCGGCCCCTGCCGTCGTGCAGCTGTCCACACGTCCGGTCACCGGCCGCAGGAGCGTCAGCGCCCGTTCGAGGTCGCGCGGATCATCTTCGATCACCAGAACTCTCCGCCACAGAATACGCGCGCTCTGCGCAATCTCCCGGTGGCGCGGCAGGCTCAGACGCACACGGGTTCCCTGCCCTTGCGTCGAGTCGATCTGAACATCGCCTCCTGACTGCCGTATGAACCCATAGACCATGGCAAGCCCGAGCCCCGTGCCGGAACCGTCGCCGCGCGCAGTAAAGAACGGCTCCATCGCGTGGGCGAGCACTTCTGGCGGCATTCCGGCACCTGTATCGGCGACGTCCAACATAACCTGCTCATCCTCGGGAAATACCGAAACTGTGATCCTGCCCGGCCCCTCTATCGCCTGACCTGCGTTCAGACAGAGGTTCAGAATTGCGCTTTCCATCTGTCCGGGATCGACCGTTACCCAGAGTGGCGCACCGGTCGTCCGGATCTCCAATGAGATTTCGTCTCTCAGCGCAAAGCCGATCAGGTCGGTCATCCCGTCGACAAGGGTGTTCAGTTCCACCCGCTCCGGTTCCAACCGTTGCCGCCGGGCGAAGCTCAGCAAACGCTGAGTCAGCGACGTGCCAATCTCAACCGCCGACGCAATGGACTGCCGCAAGCCCGCCTGGCGCGCTTCCGGAGCAGTCTCCATCAGGTGCAGGTTGCCGGAGATGGTGGACAGGATGTTGCCGAAGTCATGCGCCACCTCGCCCGACACCTTCCCGAGCGCCTCGATACGCTGGATCTGGCGCAAGCGGTCGTCGAGGTGCTGCCGCTCGGTTGCATCCGAAATCAGCACGACGCTGCCACCATCCGGCAGCCGGCTCTCGCGAAACTCGGCATGGCGGCCATCGGCACGGGTCAGGTTGGCAAAGCCACCTGGACCCGGCACCGATTGCCAGCCGGCCGCCGCAATGCACTCGGACAGGAACGGTCGCCCCTCGAAGCGAGCCGGCTCCACACCGACAACTTCGGACAGCCGGCCATTGCACGCAATGATCGCCCCAGTCTCAGAAAGCACGGCCACACCGTCGTTGATCCCCTCCAGCGTTTTCTCAAAGAGTGCGTTCCGTCGTGCCATCTGGCGGTTCGAGCGATCCAACCGAAGCGCATTGGCGCGAAACATGCGAAAGGCGTGAAAGAGCTTCCCAATCTCGTCTCCAGCCCCTTCTCCGCGCGGAAGGCGGCTCGACCGGTCTCCCTTTGCCAACCGCGTCATGGCATCTGAGATCGCCCTCAAGTTCGCCGTTACATAATTGGAGACATAAAGCGCCGCGATAAGTGCCACCGACGCGCTCAGGAAACCCACGAACAGGATCGTTGACTTGGCAATCGAAATTGCCGTCATCGTGCGCGTCCGATCGGCGGAGATCCGCGCCTGCGCCTCGGCCGTGACCGAGGCGGCAAAATCTATCACCGCAGCGCTTCCCTGGCGAATGCGAACAAGCGCCGCCTCCGCGCCGATCCGACGCGACAGTTCCTGCCGACGCAGTTCGAACAACCCGTCCGGCCCGCGCGCCAGCGCCAGCAAATGCGCAAGATCCTCTGCGCCGACTTGCGTGGGGGCGGTTTCGGGACGGACGAGAAAGTGCACCTCCCGCTGATACTCGCCCACGCTGATCAGGTTTTCCGCCCGCCCCGCTCCCAGCAGCGCGGCGGCCAGTCGTTGCAACACGATCCATTCCTGCCGCTCGGCAAGGGTCGCCGTGGGGCTTGCCGCAAGGGCGGCAAAGCGGCGTTCGGCCTTTGCAAGCTCGGCATTCAGGCGCAAAGTCCTGTCGCGCAGCCCGGCACGGATCGAGGTCTCGCGCACCAGATCGGCGATCGCACGCCGGGTGTCGGCCAGAACCGCTTTCAGCGGTGCATCCTGCGGCAGGCCCACCGCGATGGTATCGAGGAGCCCGGTCGCGGCGTTGCCCTCCTGCGCAATGCGGAACGGGCTGTCGAGCGTCAGCAGATAGGGCGCCAAGGTGGCCAGATCAGACGCCTGGCGCGAAAGCGTCAGGGCTTGGTCGACCTCCGCCAGCGTTCCATTGTGCAGGGTCTCGAGCTTGGCGCGTCCATGGTCCAGCGCGATCCAGCTGATCCCTCCGACGGTGAGCGTAGCGACTGCCAGCAAACAGAGCGCCAGAAGCAGCCGCGCGCGGACGGACAAGCGTCTCATCACACGGCCTGCATGACGAAGATGTAGCCCTGTCCGCGCCGTGTCTGAAGATGAATCGGCTTGGAGGGCACGGCTTCGATCTTGCGGCGAAGGCGCAGGATCAGAACGTCGATGGTGCGGTCCATGTATTGCGACAAGTCATTTCCCAGTTCGGTCAGCAGCTCGGTGCGCGGGATGATCCGCTCCGGATTTCGCAGGAAATACTCCAGCAGACGATATTCGGCATTCGTAAGCGGTATCTCGGAGCCATCAGCGCGCAGCAATTCGCGCCGCGTGACATCAAGCTGCAACGCGCCGAATTTCCAAACCTGGCTTCCCGCAGCGACAGGCGTGGTCACGGCCGGATGGCCCGCTCGGCGCAGCACAGCGCGAAGTCGCGCAATCAGTTCCCGCGGATTGAAGGGCTTCATCATGAAGTCGTCGGCGCCGGATTCGAGCCCGATGATCTTGTCCATCTCATCGCCGCGCCCTGTGAGCATCACGATGGGCAGGCCAAAACGCTCGCGGATCTGAACTGCAAGCATCAGTCCGCTTTCACCGCGCAGGCGAAGGTCGATCAGGGCAAGATCCACCCCTGGTTCCGGGCCGAGCGCGAAGAAGGATGCGCTGTCGGGCAAGGACAACGGCGTAAATCCATTCTCTTCGAGCAGCGCCGACACGGTTGCGCGCAGGTCCGCATCGTCGTCGATCACGGCGACCACTGGACTCGATGGCGCCTGATGCTGCATCTCTTCCTCCCTGCGGACTGCCGGGTCCGCGTGCCCATCATGTCCGATATTCCGGGCAAACCAAACGCCTATCGGGTTACAAGCGTTATTATTTCCGGACATCGTCTGTAACATTGTTCATCAAATTGTGGATTTGCCGTCATTCTGTTAACGGCCCCACGCTCGCCCCGCGTCGCCTGCCCGTGACAGATTCAATTCAGGCCCGCGTCTGTCGGACTCGGGCGGGATTTTGGGAGGATCAAATGACCCGGACTTTCTCGATCAGTGCGCTTGCACTGACCGCCGCTTTCGCTGCATCTGGCGCCAATGCGGATACCCTCAATGTCGTCTGCTCGAACGAGCAGGTGTGGTGTGATCTGATGGCACAGAACTTCCAGATCGACACGGGAATCGACACCGCCATCGTGCGCAAGTCGACCGGTGAAGTGCTGGCGCAGATCCGCGCCGAAGCAGGAAACCCCAAGGTCGACGTCTGGTGGGGAGGCACCGGAGACCCGCATCTCATCGCCGCCTCCGAGGATCTGACGGTCGCCACCGGTGTGGACACTTCCGGACTTCTTGGTTGGGCGCAGAACATGGCCGACATGACGGACGGCAAGGCGATCGGGGTCCATGTCGGACTTCTCGGCATGCTATACAACACCGAAGTGCTCGCCGAGAAGGGGCTCGAACCGCCGGCCTGCTGGCGCGACCTCGCGAAGCCTGAATACAAGGGCGAGATCACTGTGGCGAGCCCGCAGTCGTCGGGTACGGCCTACACAGAGCTTGCGACACTGGTGCAATTGTTCGGTGAAGACGAAGCCATGCAGTTGCTGGCCGATATCGGACAGAACGTGAACCAGTACACCAAGTCGGGGTCCGCACCGGGCAAGATGGCCGCCCGAGGCGAAACCACCATCGCCATTGGCTTCATGCATGACATGGTGAACCTCAAGAAACAGGGCTTCCCGGTCGAGATCGTCTCCCCCTGCGAAGGTACCGGCTACGAGACCGGCGCGGTTTCCGTGATAAATGGCACGCCGAACATGGACGCGGCGAAGAAATGGGTCGAATACGTGATTAGCGCTGAGGCGCAGTCGCGCGGACTGGAGGTCGGTGTGTACAACATTCCCTCGAACCCCGACGCCGCGACCGATCCTGAAGCACCTGACATGGCCTCGGTGAAACTGATCGACTACGACTTCGCCACCTACGGCTCCTCCGAAACCCGTGAGCGCCTGCTGGAACGTTGGGAAGCTGATGTGAAGTCCAAGGGCGGCAACTTCGAGGAGTGATCCTTTCACGATAAATGCCCGCCCCGGACGCTCCGGGGCGGGTCAACGACTTACCGGGACGGATTCGATGCGGCGCACGGCGGGGCTTTGGCTTCTGATCGGGCTGGCAGGCTATGCCCTGTTGCCTTGGTACATGGTGACAGGTGGCTTCCTGTCGCTCGGATGGCTTGGCAATCTGACCGGTGACGGCGCTTCGGCGCTGGTTTGGTCGCTGACCGGTCGGTCATGGCTGTGGTTGCCGCTGTTCGGCCTGATCGGCGCCGCGGGAGTGTTGGCGCTCCGGATGGATCAGTTGCGCACTGCGCGCGGACTGGTTGCCTCGGGTGCGGGCGGGTTGGCCCTGATGGCCGGACAGGGGCTTGTCATCCTGGGCAACGGAACCCGCTTCGGCCTCGCCGAGGGCGCGACGCAGCCGGGTATGGGCGCCGGTGCGCTGGTCACCGCTGCGAGCCTGCTCTTCATCCTCACCACCGGAATCTCGGGCCTCGGTCGGGGCCGGGGGGATGCTTTCATAACCGGAATGGTCGGTGCGATCGTTGCCCTGGTAGGCATCTTCGTCTTCTATCCGATGACGTTTATCCTGGTCAGCGCTTTCGAGCTCAAGGGGGGCGCGGGCTTCGGAATTTCCGAGTTCTTCCCACGTTTCTTCGCTCCGGACATCTGGTCGACCGCCTGCTTCACAGGCCGCGGCTACTGTGGCGCGGCCATGAATTCGTTGATGCTCGGGCTATCCACCGCGCTTGGCACAACGCTTCTTGGCCTTGCTTTCGCTCTGATTTTCACCCGCACCGCGTTTCCGGCCAAGAAGTTCCTGCGGGTCCTGACGATCCTGCCGATCATTACCCCGCCCTTCGTGATCGGCCTTGCGTTGATCCTCCTCTTTGGCCGTGCCGGAACAGTCACCGAGTTTTTCGCTGACATGTTCGGCTGGGAAAAGACCCGCTGGCTCTACGGCATCTGGGGCGTGTGGCTGGCTCAGATGCTCTCGTTCACGCCCATCGCCTTCCTGGTGCTGATCGGCGTCGTCGAAGGCGTGTCACCGTCGATGGAAGAGGCCAGCCAGACGCTCGACGCGAACCGCTGGCAAACTTTCCGCTATGTGTCGTTGCCTCTGATGCGCCCCGGTCTCGCGAATGCCTTCCTGCTCGGCTTCATCGAAAGCCTCGCGGACTTCGGAAATCCGCTGGTCTTGAGTGGCAACGAGAACTTCCTGTCGACGGAAATCTATTTCGCGATCGTCGGCACCGTTGCCGACCCGGCAAAGGCCGCGATCCTGTCGCTGATCCTCCTGTCGCTGACTTTGTCCGCATTCCTGGCACAACGATACTGGCTCGGCGCGAAAAACTACGCGACGGTCACTGGTAAGGCAGATTCCGGGCGCCACGCGGCACTGAACCCCGTGCTGCGCTGGACATGCTACCTGGTCGCGCTCCCCTGGGCCGCGTTCACCATGATCCTGTACGTCCTGATCGTCTTCGGCAGCTTCGTGAAGCTCTGGGGCTATGACCACACGCTCACAACCGAACATTACAAGCGAGCTTTCGGTGTCGTGCACCGCAACGGCTGGCATTTCATCGGATCGGCCTGGGACAGCTATTTCACGACGCTGACCATCGCATCGCTCGCCGCACCCCTGACCGCCGCCGTCGGGCTCGCCACCGCCTATCTTCTGGTGCGCCAGAAATTCTTCGGCAAGGACGCCTTTGAATTCTCCACCATGCTCTCCTTCGCCATCCCGGGCACGGTGATCGGCGTGGCCTATGTCATGGCGTTCAACTTCCCGCCGATCGAGCTGACAGGCACCGGCCTGATCCTCATCGTCGTCTTCATATTCCGCAACATGCCCGTCGGCGTGCGGGGCGGCATCGCGGCGATGAGCCAACTCGACCGCTCTCTCGACGAGGCCTCGATCACGCTGGGTGCCAACAGCGCCACCACGCTGCGCCGGGTCATCCTTCCGCTGATGGGACCGGCGATCCTGGCGGCACTCACCTACAGCTTCGTCCGTGCCATAACGTCAGTCTCCGCGGTCATCTTCCTCGTCTCGGCCCGCTACAATATGGCGACGTCCTTCATCGTCGGACGCGTCGAGAACGGCGAGTACGGTATCGCCATCGCCTATGCCGCGGTGCTTATCGTCACCATGCTTCTCGCCATCCTTGCCCTGCAACTCGTGATTGGCCGGCGTACCCTGCGCCGCGCCGACCGCATCGAGGCCCATTGACCGCTGGAGGCTTTCATGACCAAGGGTTCCGTCCGCTTCGAGAACGTCACCAAGCATTTTGGTGATGTCGTAGCGTTGAAGCCGCTCACACTCGACATTGCGCCGGGCACCCTGGTCACGTTGCTGGGACCGTCCGGCTGCGGAAAGACCACCACGCTGCGCCTGGTCGCCGGGCTGGAGGCCGCCACCGAGGGGCGCATCCTGATCGGTGGCCAGGACGTGACCCATTTGTCGGCGACCTATCGAGCGGTCTCGATGGTGTTCCAGTCCTATGCGCTGTTTCCCCACATGACGGTGGCCGAAAACGTCGCATACGGGCTCACGGTGAAACGCGTTCCCAAGGCTGAAGCGAGGGCGCGGGCCGAGGAAGGACTGGATATGGTCGGCCTGAAAGGCTTCGGAACTCGCCTTCCCTCCGAGCTTTCGGGCGGCCAGCAACAGAGGGTCGCCGTGGCCCGCGCGATCGTGCTGGAGCCCGAGGTGCTCCTGCTGGACGAGCCGCTTTCGAACCTTGACGCCAAGCTGCGTCGCCATGTGCGTGAAGAGATCCGCCAGATCCAGCAATCGCTTGGGCTGACCGCCATCTACGTGACGCACGACCAGGAGGAGGCAATGGCAGTCTCGGACCGGATCATCGTGATGAAGAACGCCGAGATCGCCCAGGAGGGGACGCCAGCAGACCTTTATGATCGCCCCGCGTCGGCATTCATCGCCGACTTTATCGGCGACGCAAACCTGATCGATGTCGAGGTCACAGCCACAGGTGAACGCACGGAGATCGCCCTGCTCAACCACCAACTGGCGATTCCCAGGTCGGACCTCTCAAAGGGACCGGCCAAGATGGTCCTGCGCCCCCATCAGCTCCGACTTTTGCGCGAGCCCGGCGAAACCACGCTTCCCGCCGAAGTCGGCTACGCGGCCTATCTTGGCAACTCGGTGCAATACACACTGAATACGCCCGCCGGGCAAATTTTTGCCATCACTCCCCCGCAGTCAAATCCGTTCCGGCAGGGCGATACGCTGCATCTCGGCTTTTCCAGCGAGGACATCCGGCTTGTTCCTGCCTGAATACCGCCGATCCAACCCGTGGTTTGTCTCAAGGTCCCGGTAGAGCTGATGGCACCAGCCAGCGAACCCTTCGTAGACCCGATGCAATCACGATTTCCCTGATTTTCGACGACATCGACGCAGGTATCTGCGTGAAATCGAGATCTGAGCCATGCGGCAGCCGCCAAGTTCGCACTCCCGGATCGCCTGTCAACGGCGGTGCGATTTCCTGCCAGAGGGCAGCACAAAATCCGGCCAGTTCCAGCGTGATCGGCGCCCCGGCAGACGCGCTCCCTATGTAGCTGGCGGTTGCCGGGGCGCCTTGGTCCGCGAG
>NZ_SELO01000083.1 GCF_004146235.1 Tropicimonas sp. IMCC6043
GGTGAAAATGCTCCCGCCCCCCTGAAATCAGAACAGAAAGGGCCGATACTGGGCGACTTTTGCTCCGCCCGCAGCGAGAAACATCCCCGCCGCTACCGTGGTCGACTATTCCACTGCCGTTCTCACTCTATCTTTATAGAGGGGGGTGGGGGGGGGGGCGTCAGGCGCACGCCCATTTCCCCACCTCCAGGATCGGGCACGTCTTCCCGTTGGGAAGCTTCTTCGGGATCTTCTCGAGAGCCCCGGACGCGATCCAAGCTTCGATGATCTTCCTGACCCGGCGCCGATCGGTGCTGCTATCCAGCCCCAAGACGTCGGCTATCGCGTGCCCCGCCCAATCCTCACCAGTTTGATCGGAATACCTGAGCTCCTTGCCATCGATCGCTTCCTGACCCCGCTGCACGTCGCGCCATCCGAACCCTTCGAAAAGACCGGGCATCTTCCGGGCCTCCACGACACCGACCTGATCACCTTGACCAAGGTCCACTGAAACGGTTCGATAGGTTTCCCTGCCGCTGGACTTCGCCAAGTTCGATTTGTCGCGCTTCGTTCTCCTTTGACACGTCCGCTCTGGGTCCTTGCTAGGCATTTTGTTCTCCCACGGGGGGCGCAGAGCACCGTATTCGAGAGTTTTTGAGGAACACTATAGCACACCCCATGATATTATGAGTTTCGTTCAAGTTCAGCCGGGATTTCGGCGCTACCCGGACCCCAGGAAGCCCTTATTAAACTGAACCGTATAGTTTAGATGCGCGCAGGATCGCCCTCCCCCAAGATGCCGGGGGAACGGGGATTTGGATTCCGCCAAAACCCGATTCACACAGCCGTTGAGGGGACATCCCTTCTCCTGGGTGTTCCATTGTTCCATTGCGTTCCATTAGTTTTTCCGGTTAATGGAACACCCCTAACCCATTATAGTTAAACGGGAAAACCGTCTTCTGTTCCATTGTTCCATTAGTTTCTCGGGTATGGGATGATTTGAAAAGGGGTAACCTAAAAACGCCCCGGTAAGCAGGCCCAAATGACCGTAGACCCTTCTCAATTTGAAACATATAGGGAGGTTAATGGAACAGCGGAACACCCGCCTAGTAACCCACTGATTCCGAACGGATTCCTCTGTTCCATCAGATCGGCACCCCAAATGGAACACTCCGGGGTTCCGGGCCAAAAACCGGCAAGCTGGCCCGTCTGCCCGCCTCAACGATTTGTGGAACATGCCAGAAAACGAAAACCCCACCTTTCGGCGGGGTTTCACTGTCTTGTGGAACGCGGTGGATTCGGAGTCTGTCACGCGAGCAAATCGTCCTCGTCGCCCTCGTCGTCCTCGTCGTCGCTGCCCTCAAACGGAACCCAGAGAGGCCCGTCCTCGCCGCGAACGAACCACACGGTAGGCACGCCCAGCCCGTGCCGCCGGACCTTCCCGATGTTGCGCCAACCCCGGACGAGGGCCAGCGCCTTGCCGTAGGTCCGCACGTCCGCGTTCCTGTAGGGGGCCAGGACCTCCTCAAGCCGAAGGGCGAGGTAGGCGTCCTTCGCGGTGACCATGTTGCGGAGCATCAGCGTCTCGTCGCTCTCGTATTTCTTGAGCGTCATGCCGTCCGCGTCGAGCATCACGTCGCAGGCCCGCTCGGGCTTGTCCAGCCACTCCTCGATCACGGTGGCGATCTCCTCCGCAGCCGTCCGACGACGCGACTTCTCGGCGATGGCGTCGCGCTCGCGCATGATGTCCGGGTCCTGGATGTCGAGGTTCAGGGAGCCGGTCGGCTGGGCCTTCCGCATGTCGAGATACCGCTGGTAGGCTTCGCCCCAGATCAGATGCCGCTCCGCCCGGAGGCCGTCCCGGTCGATCATGTTGAACATGTTCTTGGGAGTCTTCCACACCCAGAAGCGGCGGGTGGAGGTCGGGTCGGTCAGGTAGTCGTCATCGTTCGAGGTGCCGACGAAAAGGAACTGCCGGTCGTATTCCTGCTCCCGCTTGCCATAGGCGAGCCGGTGAACGTCCCGGGCCGACGATAGCTGCATCTTGAGCGTGTTGGAGTCGACCTTCTTCGCGGCGGTCATCTCGGCGAGTTCGACCGCCCGGAAAGCCCGGGTCTGCTCGATCAGGCGGCCCGTGTCGTCCAGGCCGGACTTCAACTCGGTGACGAACTCCTCCAGAAAGATTTCCTGGTAGAAGGTCGATTTACCGGAGCCGGTCAGGCCCTCGATCACCGGCATGGTGTCGTATTTGCAGCCCGGCTCATAGGTGCGGGCCACCGAACCCAGGATGAACAGCGCGCCGGTCAAACGATGGAACGGCGTGTCCGGCACCCCGAGGTATTTGATGGTGTAGGTGTCGAGAAGCCCGGACGGGCTACCGGCGGCCTTCCACTTCTTCCAGCAGTTCTCGATGTCGTCCTTCACCGGGTTGATCGGGTTCTCGGCCCCGGCCACCAGCACGGCCTTCTGGATGACGTGATCGGGGAAGTCGATCTCGTAGCCGTTCCGCTCGGCGTTGCCGGAGGCGATCATGGCAATCGAGGCGTCGTCCCGGTCTTCCCAACGGCGGCCCCGCTTCCGGTCACGCTTGGGGACCACGGGGGACGGCGTTGGAATCTTCGGCGCTTTGATCGGCTTGAAGCACACCGGGTCGTGGGTGAACTCGTTGTAGCCGATGCACGGCGCGATCCGCCGGTCATTCATGCAGATCAGGGCGGCGTTGTTCAGCACGTTGTCGATCTCACCGGATTTCCGGCGGCGGAGGTGGGTCAACCACTCCTTCGACTTCTTGTCCTTGGTCTTCTCCGACTTCGTGGACTCCTCGCCCTCGTCCAAGTCGTCAAGCTCATCACCGAGGAGATCACGGGCGTCGTCCCCGGCTTCCGCCTCGCCCTCGTCCTCGTCCTCGTCCATGTCGTCCAACATGTCGTCGTGACCGGCGAACTGCTCGGCCATGACCTCCGGGAGCGAGTTGGCCCACTTCACCATCGCCTTGTAGCTGGGCAAGCTCGTGGGCGACGTGTCCGACCGCACTTGGTCGTCCAGGTGGCCGTAGAGGTGGATGCGGGCGAGGTTGAAGGCGTTGTGCAGCCCCTCGGCCGGGTCGTTGGCGTGGTGGCTGTGTAGGAACAGGCCGCTGTCGTAGACGATGGCACCGGAGGCCCCGCCAGCGCCGCCGAAGCGGTAGCGCCCGGAGGAGTTGCCGTCCGGCTCGTAGACCTCCGGGATGAACTCCGAGATCACGTCCTCGACGGTGTAGGCCCGGCAGAAGGGGCCGATGGGTGCCAGCTTCTCGCGCGGGTCCTCCATCCGGTTGTTCGGATCGGAGATTCCCTTGTGCTGTTCGTCCTCACGGTAGGGGAGGCTTTCGATGTCCTCCCAGCCGGGGTGCTCGGAAAGGAACTCGTCCACATCGAGCAGGACGGCGGGGTTGTGGTGGGTCCTGAACTCCTGCCCCTTGGAGACCGACGGCCAGAACATCGTTTGGTTGGGCTTGAGGCCCTGGGGGTCGATCATCTCGATCCCGTCTTCCGGCTCCTCGCAGAGGTAGAGCGTCGTCAGCCGGTATACGGCGTTGGCCTCCTCCGGCGTCATCAGGCGGTTGCAGAAGATCACAAGTCGCCAACGTTGGTTCTCCGGGACGTGCGACCGAGAGGTGTGCATCGCCAGTTCCCAGCGGTTCACCTCGGCGAGGCCGTCCAGGATGAAGTCAAGCTGTTCCGGGGTCGCGTGGTCGATGTCATGCGCGACGCAGGAGCGCCCGACGAGATCGGTGCCCTTGCGGCGGTTGCTCTTGTATTTCGCCGCCGTCCAGTTTCCGGCAGCCGCCTTGAGCGCGTTCCGTTCCTCCTTCGGGAGGTTAAGATACGCGCCCAGGGTGATGTGCTCATCGACCTTTGGCGTGAACAGGCGCTCGCGGAGCTTCCCCACGGCGACGTTCTTGTTCTTCACCTTGGACATGTTCATGCCCGAGCCAGCACCAATGGCAATGTCGATGCGGTGCTTGTCGATGTCAGTCCGACTCGTCATGTGCTCCACCCTGGATGTGCTACTTCTCAGGTCCGCAGCTGCGGCTGGTGCCCCTGCCGAGATAGTGATCGGGTGGTCTTCCATTTCGTGTTGCTCGGGCATGATATTGTTTTCGTGCTTGAACAGATTTCTGGACCGTTGTGCCGACGCACAATTCGAGACTGCGCTCCCTTCCGGCGGCACTGGGAACGGCCACTTCAACTGCGGCGGGGAGCGCTGTCCGAAAGGTTGCGGGGCAGAGTTACAAGGTTCGCGGATCAGAGTTCAGTCGGTCCGTCTGCCATTGGACGCTCCCTGATCGGGCTCGTATTTGGCAACTGGGGCCAACCCCGAACGGTCCTGCCCATCTGCTATCTCCAATCCCAGTCGTCCCTTGCGAGAGCGTCAATCTCAGAAAGCGGACCGGAGAACACGACCTTACGCTTGAACGGCGACGGAGCAATCAGGCGCATTTCGCCGTCCGTAATATGCTCAAAGTCCACGTGAGCAAAGAACGCGAGGGATGGATCTGCACGGCGAAGAATCAATTCGCGAGCGAAATACTCGCACTTTGCGATGGCTTCAGCACACTCAAATTTCCATCCAGCAGCCATCAATTGCACTTGCGTGGCGCAAACAGTTTCAGAAAGAACGAATGGGCCGGCGTCGAAGAGCCGATCACGCATGACAGCAATATCGCCAACATCTTCGACCTCGTACTCGAAGTCCTTCCATCGTGCCATCCAAGGAACGGGGTTTGTACGGGAATTGCTCACATCACACCTCCCCTGCGACGACGTGACCACGCAACCAATTATCGAGGTCAGTCCGCCGATATAGAACGCAACCCGAAACCTTGATGAAGTCCGGGCCATCACTGCGATTGACGCGCATACGAAGTTTGGCAAGCATCGAAGTCGACAGGCCGGTGTATTCGGCAGCTGCGACCGGGCGCAGATATTCACCGCCCGGATCGGTCGGTCGGTTCGCCGTCCCCGGGTGCTCTGAGTATTGTTGGATAGTTTTCATTTGCTGTCTCCAGGCGTTGATTCCTTTGCCTGTGAGTATCCACCATTCTCACGAAATTCGCATACACGCGGACATGCGAGAAAACCGCAATTGGATATGTATCAGCTTGGAAAGTCGTCCAGAACAGCCTCAAGAATGAGTGATCTGATCACTCTAACGTCCTTTGCCAGTTGGTTTTCTGGAGCTTTTTCATGCTCTTCGTGAAAAAGGATGTTTTGGATCGTTCCCAGGTTCAGGGGGGCTCCATTTCGCTCCAAGGCGTAAAAAAGAACATCGCTGGCTGCGATCGCCATGGTTTCTTTGCCACGTTCAATATCCAGATCGAAAAAGGTAGCGAGCAGACCGGCTACATAGTTGAGCATGAAGTTGCGAGCCCAGACCTTTGGGTCTGTTCGGTCGGTCTGTTTGGGGCGCGTGAGCTTTCGTGTGCCTTCCAATTGTTCATTGACCAGCACACCCAGTGAAATGGGAAGGGCCGCACCATTTTCCAATCGCGACCGGATCACTTCCATCATCAGGTCGTGGGCATGGGCGGATGCTTGTGCTGCACTGATGAGCTTTTCGGCAGACGATTCTGTGATTTCAATTGGACCGTCGGAACCCGACACTCTCTTTAAAGACAGTTCATACCACAGGCGCGTCCACTCGCGTCCGTTCTCGGTGATCCCGATCAGGTCGTGATTCAAGAGTTCTCGGGCAGCAAAATCCACGGCATCCGCCAACCCCACATCGCGAAGTTTCTGCATTGAACACGGTTGCCATGAGTCGGCTTCATGACCTGCTGCCATAATCTTCACTGGTCGGTTCCTTTCAATGAGGTTCCACTCCTAATTGTTGAAGCACCTTGCTCCTCCCTTTCAGATTCGGCTCCGTCTGAAGGACATCAAGGTTCTGGGCGGAATGGTCCACGCTTTGTCCGGTGTTGCAATAGCGTACATGCGGTGTCCATCGCCGGTCGAAGGTCGTCAATCGACAGTTTATAGCGTTTCCGGTTCACGTTGAAGCATACCCGGCGGCCTTGAAGTAGCCTGCTCACGATTTCCTCGAGAACGCCGGACTCCATCGCGACGGTGGCGAAGATTCTCCCCCTACAAAGATATAAACGGTAAGAGACCCGAGGAGTTTCTGATCGAATGGCATGCAGAATGCTCATGGCGGCCATGACTTGGAAAATTTCCGGATTTCTATGATAACGGTCTATCGGACCGTTCCGCTACCTCCGGGTGTCGACAGCGACATGGCCGGGGCGTCGTTCAAGAACGGTGTGTTGACGGTCAAAGTGCCGAAGACAGAAGAGGCCCAGGCCAAGCTCAAGCGGATCGAAGTCAAGCCCGCTTATGTTTGTCGGGAAGGGAAGGGCAGCCCTTCCCCTCTCGTTCGCCACGCCCAGACTGAATGATCTGTACGGTCGTGCGCCAAAGTGCTATGGCGCGCCCCCTCTTGCGAGAAGAGAAATCGCGAGCCGACAACCGACTGATATGTAATCTATTTTCAGCAGAATAGAGAAGTGAGGATTTCTTGCGGGAGAGATCTTGACAAGGCTTGAGTCGTTTCCAATTTCCCGAACATCGGCACTCGCAATCCGTGAGTGCCAAACCTTCGCAACGCAGATGGAGGAGCGTGCAACATGGCATTCACACCGCTACACGACAGGGTTTTGGTTCGTCGCATCGCAAGCGATGAGAAAACTTCTGGCGGTCTGATCATTCCCGACACCGCAAAAGAGAAACCGGGCGAAGGCATCGTCATCGCCTGCGGCGAAGGCGCTCGCAAGGACAATGGCGAGCTGATCCCGATGTCGGTTAAGGAGGGCGACCGGATCCTGTTCGGGAAATGGTCTGGCACCGAGATCAAGCTCGAAGGCGAGGACCTGCTGATCATGAAGGAAAGCGATATCCTGGGGATCATCGCCGACGCGTCTGTCGCCAAAGCTGCCTGATCCGAGAATTCAAGCAAACAGAGGAGGAACAAGCCAGATGGCTGCAAAGGACGTGAAGTTTCAATCCGACGCGCGCCAGAGAATGCTGAATGGCGTCAATATCCTTGCCGACGCGGTCAAGGTGACCCTCGGCCCGAAAGGCCGCAATGTGGTGCTTGAGAAGTCGTTTGGTGCCCCGCGCATCACCAAGGACGGCGTGACAGTGGCCAAGGAGATCGAGCTTGAGGACAAGTTCGAGAACATGGGCGCCCAGATGGTGAAGGAAGTGGCCTCCCGCACCAGCGACGAAGCCGGTGACGGCACAACCACTGCGACCGTGCTGGCCCAGGCCATAGTCCGTGAAGGCCTGAAGTTTGTCTCGGCCGGCATAAATCCGATGGATCTCAAGCGCGGTATCGATCTTGCTGTTGCCAAGGTCATCGAGGAGATCAAGACCGCCGCCCGCGACGTGAAGGACAGCGACGAGATCGCTCAGGTCGGAACCGTTTCCGCCAACGGCGAAGTCGAAATCGGTCGGCAGATCGCCGACGCGATGAAGAAGGTCGGCAATGAGGGTGTCATCACCGTCGAGGAGAACAAGGGCCTGGAGACCGAGACCGAGGTCGTCGAGGGCATGCAATTCGACCGCGGCTACCTCTCGCCCTATTTCGTGACCAATGTCGAAAAGATGACCTCGGAACTCGAGGACGCCTACGTCCTGCTGCACGAGAAGAAGCTGACCTCTCTGCAGCCGATGGTGCCGCTCCTCGAAACTGTCATCCAGTCGGGCAAGCCACTCCTGATTGTTGCCGAGGACGTTGAGGGCGAGGCTCTGGCCACGCTCGTTGTCAACAAACTGCGCGGCGGCCTGAAGATCGCGGCCGTAAAGGCCCCGGGCTTCGGTGATCGGCGCAAGGCCATGCTTCAGGATATCGCGATCCTGACCGGGGGCCAGGTAATCTCGGAAGATCTCGGCATGAAGCTCGAGAACGTCACGGTCGATATGCTTGGGTCCGCCAAGCGGATCTCGCTGACCAAGGACGAGACGACGATCGTTGAAGGTCATGGTGAGAAGGCTGAGATCGAGGCTCGCTGCAAGCAGATCAAGCAGCAGATCGAAGAAACCACCTCGGACTATGACCGTGAGAAGCTGCAGGAGCGCCTTGCCAAGCTCGCTGGTGGCGTTGCTGTCATCCGCGTCGGCGGCATGACCGAGATCGAAGTCAAGGAGCGCAAAGACCGCGTCGACGACGCTCTCAATGCAACCCGTGCTGCGGTTCAGGAAGGTATCGTGGTCGGCGGCGGTGTCGCCCTTCTGCAGGCTGCCAAGGCGGTGTCCGGGCTGACAGGCGCGAATGCCGACCAGAATGCCGGCATCAGCATCGTCCTGAAGGCGCTCGAGGCCCCACTTCGCCAGATCGCGGAAAACGCAGGGGTCGATGGTTCCGTTGTGGCCGGCAAGATCCGGGAGAGCAACGACCCGACGTTTGGCTTCAACGCTCAGACCGAGGAATACGGCGACCTCTTCAAATTCGGCGTGATCGACCCGGCAAAGGTTGTCCGCACAGCACTTGAAGACGCAGCCTCCGTGGCCGGCCTGCTGATCACCACCGAAGCGATGGTAGCCGACAAGCCCAAGCCCAAGTCAACTTTGGGAGCAGGCGCCAGCATGCCCGGCATGGACGACATGATGTAACATTGGCTTGAGGAAGAGGGGGCCTCGGCCCCCTTTTTCTTTGTTCCTTGCGATCAAAATGTGGGTTGTGGAGCAAATTGGTTCTTGGCCAGACCCTGTCAGGTTGCTCGCTCAACTCAGATCATCAGCCGCAGAGCCTTGAGACGGCGTTGACGGGCACTCATATCTCATGGGCGAATCCATAGAGCTACGGGAGGTCCAATGGCCACTTTTGACGACCGGAAGAATGCCTTCGAGAAGAAATTTGCCCACGACGCCGACATGCAGTTTCGAGTAGAGGCGCGGGCCAACAAGCTTTTGGGGCTTTGGGCGGCAGAGCTGATGGGCAAGACGGGTGAGGAAGCAGAAGCCTACGCGAAGGAAGTAATCAAGTCGGACTTCGAAGAGCCGGGAGATGAAGACGTGATCCGTAAGGTTGCGGGCGATCTTGGCGACAAGACGACAACCGACGAAATTCGGTCGAAGCGCGCCGCTTGTCTCGACGTTGCAAAGGCACAACTTGCCGACGAGTCGGGAAGCCGCTGAAGAATTTCTGGCTTAACTGGAGACATATTCGGCCGCTTTGAAGTGGTGACTATTCCGGCGAGCTATACGCCATAGTCATTCCAGCTTTGCGTCACGATGGGGATTGCTGCACCGCAGCATATTGTCTGTTTTGGCGTAAACGGTAAGGCGAGTTTCCAGCGGGTCGTCCTCCTCCCTGAACCGCGGAATACCAGCGGCGGCCCTTTCCTCATCCCTAGGTGTTCAGTCCCGGCATCTGGTGGATCGGATTGACGATGAATCTGTCGGGCTCTGAAGTCGAGACCTTGCAGATGTATTCGTATGGCGTGAGACCGCTGAGGGTCTTGAGCCTTCGGGCGAAGTTGTACGCAGCCATGTAATCCGCGAGGTGCGCGCGCAGCTGATCGTGGCTGTCGTAGTGGAAGCGTTTGACGGTCGCGTCCTTGATTGTCCGGTTCATTCGCTCGACCTGGCCGTTGGTCCATGGATGGTTGGGCTTGGTCAGGCGAT
>NZ_SELO01000084.1 GCF_004146235.1 Tropicimonas sp. IMCC6043
ACTTCATCAAGGCCAGCGGTCAATGGTGCCGCGCATAAAGGCCGGACAAATGACTGCAGCTTGCTTCGACCAAAGTCACACAAGAAATCCCTTGCAAAACCGGGGTCGTCCACAAATGACACCACCCATCTCCCGCTTCTCGGACAACGCCTCATGGCCCTGGACCCCGACCGTCAGGTCGCCGAACTTCAAGTTCGTGTTGCCGTCATGAATGGCTTCACCGAGCTTGGAATACCTGTCACAGAAGCCATGGGATAAGTCTGTCCGGGGAAAGGGGAAGCTTGGCCGCCACCTGAATTGCGCAACAGAGTCTTTGTGTGTATTTGTTCTTCTGATACATAACCAAATCAAACGGCGCCGACGGTGAGTGGAAAATTCAAGATACTGGACCCTGTTCGCGACTTTGCGATCGTTAAAGGCATGGCCTCGGAAACCCGCATCGGCATCCTGAAATTCTTGCACGAGAATGGCCCGACAAATGTAAATGTCATCTCCGAGCGCCTTGAACTTCCACAATCTTCCGTATCTACGAACGTCCGGGTTCTTGAAGAAACTGGGCTGGTCGTGACTGAGGCGCGCAAGGCACGTAAGGGAACCCAGAAGATCTGCCGCGCCGTCTTCGACGAACTCATCGTCTCGTTCATCGGCGACACTCAGACGGTCGAGGGAGACAGCATCGACGTCTCGATGCCGCTCGGCCTCTTTTCTGATTACAGCGTGACCGGACCATGCGGGATGTGCTCCCCCGAGGGCATCATCGGGCTGCTGGACGTGCCGTCGACCTTCCTCGATCCCGAACGGATGAAGGCTGCCCTGCTGTGGTTCACCAGCGGGTATGTCGAATATCAGTTCCCGAATAATGCAAAAGTATCAGGGAGTTCCGTAGACGCGATCGAGATATCGGTAGAACTGAGCTCGGAAGTTCCCGGAACTTCGCCCGATTGGCCCTCGGATGTCACGGTCTCGCTGAACGGCGTCGAGCTCGGCCTATGGACCTCTCCGGGAGATTTCGGCGACAAACGTGGCGTTTTCACTCCGAATTGGTGGAAACTCAAAGGGTCACAATACGGTATGCTCAAAACGTGGTCAGTGACCAAGACTGGAACCTTCGTCGACGGCGTGAAGATCTCCGATGTAATAGTGGACGATCTCGATCTCTCCGGGCACGGGTCGATTCGGCTTCGGATAGAAGTCAAGGCCGACGCGAGGCATCCCGGAGGAGTGAACATATTCGGACGCGGCTTCGGGAACTACGACCAGGACATCCTTTTGCGCCTCAGGAAGAGCGCTTGATCAGACACTTGCCGTAAAGATCCATCGAGACCCGAACAGTTCTGTTGACCGGAGACGATCATCAGGTCAGTATTATGTAAATCGGTATATATCCTAAAAGTGGGTTTTTATGGAGGGGAGGCCATGAAAGTTCGGTGCACCGTTCATCGGGACTTCAGGGTATCAAGAATAGACGATCGCCTTTACTCCGCGTTCATCGAACACATGGGGCGGGCAATCTACTCCGGGATATTCGAGCCCGGCCATCCCGCCGCCGATGCGCATGGATTCCGTCAGGACGTTCTCGCCTTCGTTCGCGACCTGAATATCCCGGCCATTCGCTACCCGGGCGGAAATTTCGTCTCGGCCTACGATTGGAAAGATGGAATTGGGCCAGTGCACGAACGGCCAATCCGGCTGGATCTGGCCTGGCGGTCCACGGAAACCAACAGGATCGGCACCAACGAATTCGCAGCTTGGGCGGATCTGGCCGGGATCGAGATGATGCTGGCTGTAAATCTCGGCACCGGATCTCTTCAGGATGCCCGGGAGTTCCTGGAATATGTTAATTACCCGGGCGGCACGGCCTGGTCCGACCTGCGCCGGTCGCACGGCGTCGAGCGGCCCTACGGCGTAAAGATGTGGTGTCTCGGCAACGAGATGGACGGGTCCTGGCAGATAGGCCACCGGAAAGCCAGGGACTATGGCCGGATCGCGGACGAAACGTCAAAGGCCCTCAAGACGCTGGACCCGGGGATCGAGACAATTGTCTGCGGATCTTCCAACGACGAAATGGAGACCTATCCGGACTGGGAGCACACCGTACTCGAAGAGTGCTACGAGAATGTCGACTACATCTCGCTGCACAAGTACTTTGGTAACCGAAGCCGCGACACGCTGAACTTCTTTGGCAAGATCGAGCAGACCGGCCGTTACATTCAAGCGATTGCTGGCACAATCGATCATGTGAAAGCCCGCAAACGGGCGAAGAACGACGTCTATATCTGTTTCGATGAATGGAACGTCTGGTACCATAAGCGCGCCGAGGAAAAAGAAAAAATTCGAAAGTGGGACTGGCCGGAGGCCCCCGCATTGCTCGAGGAAGACTATAACTTCGAGGATGCGCTTTTCGTCGGAGGCCTGCTGAACGAGTTCATCCGGCGCTCGGATCGTGTGAAAATCGCCTGTATCGCGCAACTGGTGAACGTGATTGCGCCGATCCGGGCGGAACGGGGTGGACCGGCATGGCGGCAGACCATCTACTGGCCCTACCAGATGGCCAGCCTGTACGGGCGTGGCGAGGCAATGGCGGTCCATGTCGATGGACCGACCTACGATTGCCGCGTCGCCGAGGATGTTTCGTATCTGGATGTTGCGGTCACCCACGATCCAGCCGCGGCAATGCTGACGGTCTTTGTCCTCAACCGGCACCTGAGCGAAGCGGCCGATCTGGACATGGACCTTGCCGGCTTCACTCCCGGTGAGATCGCCTTGCATCGCGTCATGGAGGGACACGAGTTGCGGGCGACCAATTCCGCAACGGCTCCCGACCGGATTGCACCGGTGAAAGGCCATGATGCGGCAATCGACGAGGGGCGGCTTCGCGCACGCCTGAATCCGCTCTCGTACAACGTGATCCGGATAAATCTGAGCCAGGAATAACGAACTCTGAAATCAGTGGATCGAGGGCCAACACAACAGTTAATCTTAGGGAGGATAAGATGACCATCAGACTGAAAGCGACGACAATCCTCGCCGGGTTCGCACCGGCGGTTCTTCTGGGGGCCATGGCGACGACCGCGGTGGCTCAGGATGCCATTCGGGTGATCAGCCACCGCCAGCCTGCGCTCGAATACTACACGAACCAGATGATCAAGGCATTGCCCGAGGGCCGGGTCACGGCCGAGTTGATGCCCATCGACAAGGAACTCGAATTGGCTTCGATCACCATGTCATCGCAATCCGATGCCATCGATGTGGTCTACCTAAACGACGCCTCTTTTCGGCGGTTTGCGGCCAACGGATGGCTGGAACCGCTCGACGATCTCTGGGAAAAATACAAGGACGAGTACGACCTCGACGATTTCCCGCCATCGGTCATCGAGGCCGTAAGCTATGACGGGCACATCTATTCGATGCCCATTCTGACCAACACGGAGCTTTTCTTCTACCGCAAGGACCTGCTGGAAGAGGCGGGGATAAACCCGCCGGCAACAATGGACGACTACATGGCTGCCGCAGCGGAAATGAACTCTCCGCGTCGGGCCGGTACGATCATGTCGCTGAAGCCAGTAGACGCAGCACTCAACGAAGCGCACTGGTACATGAATGCGATTGGCGATGGCTGGTTTGACGAAAACTGGCGGCCAATCTTCAACAATGAGGCGGGCGTCAAGGCGATCACCGCGTTGAAGGAGATGTCGCAATATGCACCGCGCGGGTTCACCTCGCATGCCAACGACGAGTCGACGATCAACCTGCAACAAGGCCTCGCGACAATGGGCCTTCAATGGTTCACGCGGGCTGCCGCAATGGACAATCCCGAACAATCGCGCGTTGTCGACCTGATCGACTGGGTCGCGCCGCCGGGCGGTGGAGCGCGAATCGCCAACGACGGCTATGCAATCTCGAAGTTCTCTTCTGCAGACAGGGAAGAAGTGTTCAAAATGCTTGCGGAAGCAGCGAGCAAGGAGAGCATGCTTGAGGGGGCGAAGTTCTCAATGCCGCCTCGGCTATCGATTCTGGAAAACGCAGACTTGGCGAAGCAGTACCGCTGGTATCCAGCGGCCCGGAAAGCGTTGGAAACCGGCGCCGCATTTCCCGCAATGCCTGACTTCTTGGACGTTGGCGAGATCGTGACCCGCCATATTCTGCGGGCTGTGACCGGCGAGGCAGAGGTCCAGGCGGCCCTGGATCAAGCGGCACAGGAGACTGAGGAGTTGCTTGCCTCCCGCGGCTACTACGAAAACTGAGTCTCCCTTGGTCCGCAGCTCCGTAAGAGCTGCGGACATCTCAACTCGTTCTTCGCAAAAAAGGGGAACCGAGCAATGGTTCGCTGGCAACGTGGACTGTGGCTGTTTTTCCTGCCGAGTTTCGGGCTGCTGGCGGTCGTTCTGTTGTGGCCGCTTGGTTACGCCATCTACCTGAGCTTTTTCGACTATTACCTCGGTTCGGATGTACGCAGCTTCGTCGGGCTTGGGAACTATGCCGACCTTCTGACGGAAGGCCGGCTGTGGAATTCCATGTGGACCACGATCCTGATTGCCTTCGGGTCGGTCGCGCTCGAATTCATCGTCGGCTTTGCACTCGCCCTGGCGCTATACCGGCTGCATCAAAGCGCAAAGGTCTTTTCTGTCCTGCTGTTTCTGCCGCATATTGTGACGCCGGTTGTCGCGGCTCTGTTCCTGAAATGGATGCTTGCTTCGAATTGGGGTTTCATCGACGCGACATTGCTTACCTTTGATATCGTGCCCCCCGACTGGCTCGGAGACCCGATCTGGGCCAAGATCAGCGTCATTCTCGCGGACGCCTGGGTGTTCACCCCGCTCGTCATGATGGTGCTCTACGCGGCCCTGCAGGGGCTCGACACGTCGGTTGTCGAGGCGGCCCAGATTGATGGCGCCAACAACTGGCGCGTTCTTCGGCATATCATCGTGCCGGCGCTGATCCCCGCCATCATCTTCACCATTTCGGTTCGACTGATGGATGTCTTCCGCTTCTTTGACATCATCTACGTGCTGACAGGCGGCGGGCCGGGCACGGCGACGGAAACCATTACGATCTATACCTATCAACTTGGCTTCCGGATGCTGGAGGTCGGCAAGGCCTCTGCGCTCGGGGTCATAACGCTCATTGTCGTTGCCAGCTTGCTGTTGACGATCAACCGCGTACTCAACTCCATTTACAGGGGAGGCGATCAATGAGCGTCGCGAGCATCCAGAGGAAGCGGCGGCGCGAGACCTACCTGGTCTTTATCGCGCTCTGCGCGTTTACGTTCGTGAACCTGATGCCGCTGATCTGGGCAGTCCTGACCTCGCTGAAAGATCCGAAGGACGCGTTCACTATTCCGCCGACGATCATCTTCGAGCCGACTCTCAAGTACCACTGGGAGGTCTGGTTCGAGAACGACTTTGTCCGCTATCTCAAGAACAGCCTGATAATCTCCGCCGGAACGGTGTGCATCTCGATTCCTGCGGGCAGCCTCGCGGCCTATGCGCTCTCGCGGATACCGCGTCGCAATGCCGGACCAATTCTGAGCGCGCTTTTCACGATCCGGATGTTCCCGCACATGTTGCTGGCAATTCCGTTCTTCGTGATGGGCACGTTCCTTGACCTGATCGATTCCTACTTGTTGCTGATCCTTGCACTGGTGGCGATCAACCAGCCCTTCACCATATGGCTCATGCATGGCTTCTTCCTCGAGATTCCACGGGACCTGGACGAGGCGGCGGCGATTGACGGCTGCTCGAGCTGGCAAGCGTTTCGCATCGTTATCCTGCCCCTCGCTCGTCCGGGAATGACGGTGGCCGCACTGTTCAGCCTTCTACTTTCCTACAACGAGTTTCTCTTTGCGCTGGTGCTCACCGGCACGAACACCAAGACGTTGCCGGTCGCGATCGCCTCGTTCGGCGGTGAGGATATCACGGCCTGGTCGCTTTCGGCGGCCGGGGCGATCGGGATCATGTTGCCAATCGTTCTCGTGATGCTCGCCCTGCAACGGCACCTTGTTCGCGGTCTGACTGCGGGGGCCGTGAAGGGGTAATGCGAACCGGCGCACCGATTGGCAACGAAACGAACAGGAATGGAATGTCATGGCATCCTTGACCATTCAACACGCGACCAAGTCCTTCGGTGGGTTGGAAGTTTTGCATGGAGTCGACATCCAGATCGCGGATGGCGAATTCGTCGTGCTCGTCGGACCGTCCGGTTGTGGCAAGTCGACCCTGCTGCGGCTGATCGCCGGTCTGGAAGACATTACCCAGGGTGAAATTCTGATCGGTGACAGGGAAGTGAGCCATCTCCACCCCAAGGATCGCGATATCGCCATGGTCTTTCAGTCCTACGCGCTCTACCCGCACATGACCGTGGAGGAGAACATGGGTTTCTCTCTGAGAATGCGCGACGTCAACCTGTCCGAGCGCAAGGACAAGGTCCGCGCGTCGGCCGAGATCCTGGGTCTGACCAACCTTCTGGGCCGCTATCCCCGGCAACTTTCGGGGGGGCAGCGGCAGCGCGTCGCGATGGGCCGGGCCATTGTCCGCGACCCGAAGGTCTTTCTCTTCGACGAACCGCTATCGAACCTCGATGCAAAGCTCCGCGTGCAGATGCGCTCGGAAATCCGCGAGTTGCACAAGAAACTCGGGACGACAATCGTCTACGTGACCCACGATCAGATCGAGGCGATGACGATGGCCGACACGATTGTCGTCATGCGCGACGGCTATGTCGAACAGATCGGGTCTCCGCTCGACCTCTATGACAGGCCGGCCAATATTTTCGTCGGAAGTTTCATCGGGTCCCCGGCGATGAACATGCTGGAGGGCCGGATCGGTGGCGACCGACAGTCCTTTGTCTCGAACCGGGGCACCCAGATCGCGTTCGGCGCTCCGGTTTCGCCAGAAGCAGATCGAAAGGTGATACTGGGCATCCGGCCCGAGGATATTGGCGTTTCCGAAACCGGAACACCGGCCATGGTTCGGCAGGTGGAACCGACCGGTGCGGATCTTCATGTCAACCTTGATCTGGACGGCGACGGGTTCACGGCGTTGTTCCACGAACGTTTGCCCTTGGAAGAGGGGCAGAACATGGGCCTGAAAGTTCTGGCTGACCAGGCTCATTTCTTCGATCCGGACAGCGGAAAGAGGATCGAATAGCATGCCACGGCCCACGGAACCGCGGCCCCTATCGGTCTGGAGGCCGATCGAAACCCGGACCTTTCTCCTGGGCGCGGCGCATTACCCCGAGCAGGTGGCCCCCAGCTTTCTCCAACGCGACGCGGAACGGATGGCAGAGGCCGGTTTCAACGTGGTCCGGCTTGCAGAATTCGCGTGGAACAGGCTCGAACCGCAGGAAGGCGTTTTCGATTTCTCCTTTTTTGACCGGGCGATCGAGGTCTTTGCGCAGAACGATATCAAAACGATTCTGTGCACCCCCACCGCAACCCCGCCCCGATGGCTGACTCTTGCCTATCCAGAGGTCCTTAGGGTGGACGTGAACGGGCGCCCGACCAGCCATGGTTCCCGCCAACACGCGGACACGACGAATCCCGTGTTTCGCGACCACTCCCGCCGGATTACCCGCGCGATGGCCGGGCACTACGCGGGTTGCGGCCACATTATCGGGTGGCAAACGGACAACGAACTGAACCACAGCGTCTCGACATCCTACTCCGATAGCGCCGCGGAAGAATTTCGCAAGTTTCTCGCCACACGCTATGGCGAGATTTCGGCGTTGAATTTCGCCTGGGGCGGGGATGTCTGGTCTACGGGCTATCAAAGCTTCGAGGAGGTTGTGCTTCCCTTCGACATGGCTCCGGTATCCTGTGGACCGGGTCATGTTCTTGACTATCACCGGTTTCTTGCATGGGCGACGGAACGCTTCCAGCGCGAGCAAGTGGATATCCTTCGTGAAGCGAATTCCGAATGGTTTATCTATCACAACGTTGGAAGGATGAACGACCTTGACCTTCGAGGGGGATTTGCCCGTGACCTCGATTTTCTCGGTTACGATGTCTACCCACTGCTGCAGGATGAACGATTGCGTAGCGGTAGCGCCGGGCACGCGCAGGCGTTCTTTCTGGATATCGTGCGCGGCAATGCCGGAAACTTCCTTGTCCCTGAGCAAATGAGTGGGCCCGGGTCCCAGCCGCTATTCTCTACCCTTACGCCAGAGCCGGGAGAAATGCGCCGTATGGCTTACAGTTCGATCGCACATGGCGCGGATGGAATCCTGTTCTTTCGCTGGCGTCCGGCCCATTCGGGCGCGGAGATCTATTGGGGTGGCCTGCTGGATCACGACGATGTGCCACGCAGACGTTACCATGAGGCGGCTGCATTTGCGTCGGAGGTCAAGGCGCTCGAAAGCAAGATCCTTGGGACGCACGTCCATATGAACGTGGGGATCGCCGGCAGCGATTTCGACAACCAGGAGGCGCATGCCGCCTGCAACATGGGCCTGCCAAGCCTTCAGGAAGCGGCGCTGGTGTTTCATCGCCACTGCCACCGCCGCGGCATGGCCGCCGGCTTTATCCATCCGGAAGACGACCTTGCCTCGCTCAAGCTGCTATTCGTGCCGAACTGGCCAATCTGGAATAGCGAATGGACGGCCGCTGTGGACGCGTGGGTTCGGAAGGGCGGTACATTGATCCTGGGTGCACGAACAGGATCACGTGACAGCAACAATCGTGTCATTGCCACCGCCGCGCCAGGGCACGGCCTCGCGAACCTGTCCGGTATTACCGTCGAGGAGTTCGGTCGATTGACTCCACCCGGCGACGACGGTCTGGATGTTGCCCCCGGTGGAGAACGCTACATGGCCGCGCCCGGATCGGGCCCGGCGGAATCCGCTCGGCGGCGGTATCACTTTAGGTTCGGTGGGCGGGAATACACGGCCGCACATCTTTACGAAACCCTTGAAGGCGTGGAAGACACGGATGCTGTCGGCGTCTGGAGCAGCGGGTTTCTGATGGGCAAAACCGCGATCTCCAAACGCAACGTCGAACAGGGGCAGGTCTACTACGTCGGAACCTATTTGACCGAAGATCTCATGGAAGCGGTCGAATCCGAGGTTTTTACGCAATCAGGGATCTCGCCAATCGTGCCGGAACTACCGGAAGGCTGCGAAGCCGTTCTTCGGGTAAAGAAGGACACGCGCTTGCTGTTTCTGCTCAACACGTCCTCGGATCCGGTCGATTTCACGTCGCAACCGGAAGGCCGCGTCATGATCACTGATGCGGAACCGGGAGAACGACTTCGACTGCCACCGCATGGGTGCCACATCCTTTCTCTGGGAGAGTAAGAGGAGGTGTCATGTGTGGACGTATATGGACCCCGCCTGATTGCAACGCCTGATCTGGTCGGGTTCGAGTTTCGCAATTGCGGACGTATATCCGGCTTCCTTGAGCGGCCCGATACTTCGCCGCCGCGAGCC
>NZ_SELO01000085.1 GCF_004146235.1 Tropicimonas sp. IMCC6043
AGGGGTCCGAGTACCCGGCCGTTGTGATCCCGGTGATGACTCAGCACTACGCCATGCTGCAGCGCAACCTGCTCTACACCGGCATCACCCGCGGCAAGCGGCTGGTGGTGCTTGTCGGCCAGCGGAAAGCCGTGGCTATCGCGGTTAAGAACGTGTCAGGTCGGAGACGGTGGTCCAAGCTGCACGAATGGCTGGCCGATGGTGGAGCGACGTAAACAAATTCCGGGAGATGGACGCCGCCGGACCGGCACCGCCCCATTCGCCGATTTTGCGGGCGCACAAGGAGACCTTCGCCGGACAATCTCGCAGGACAAATCGATCCCCTGTTCGGCTGGCAATTCTTCGACATCGCGGTCGCCAAGTGCGAACCGGAAGTGGAGCCAGACGGCATGTTGGATGATCACCGGCGGGAACAAGTGGCGGCGTAGGATAGTTGGCTCTGGAAGGTCCATACAGTCGGATCTTATCGATCGCCAACCGACACTTCTTTTTTATTTCTTGTTAACGAATTATTTTGTAGGCATAGCGATACCAAATTGAAAGGCAGAACCATGGCAAAGATCAACCTCAACAAAATGTCCTTGGAAGAACTGAAACAACTTCAGAAGGACGCAACCAAGGCCATTGACGACTTCAAGGAACGCAGGCGCAATGAAGCTATCGCAGCGGCTGAGGCAGCGGCAAAGGAACTTGGCTTTTCGCTGAAGGAACTGACCGGCGCTCCCGTGAAGAAGGGCAAGACGAAGAACCCACCGAAATACGCCCACCCCGAGAACCCGGCAAAGACTTGGACGGGACGGGGACGGAAGCCGGAATGGATCAAGGACGCCGAGGCCGAGGGCAAGTCGCTGGAAGAGCTTGCGATCTGAAGGTCGCCCCAAACATCGAATATGGCCAGCGCGGTAACCACTACACCACTGACCTCTGAGTCAGGCAATGCTCTGCGATATTCCAACGCTATGTCGGGGCTTGGAATTCCATTGACTTTGACATCGGATACCACTGGTGTCGCAGACGGCATTTGGGCAGTGTCAGAACGAATTCGGTTCAGCGCGGTAGGGTGGTGGTCCCGTTGCGTCCGTGCATGACGAAAAGCGCCCCATTCGAATGCTTCCGTACCTGCCGGGAAATCAATCGCCTGGCGGTGATGCTCCACTTTCTTTTGCCGCTGTCGCTCCGAAATGGCGAGGATCTGCTGCACGAGTGCGTCATCGATGTCAGCCACGAAGCCGTCCGGCACTGGTGGCAGCAGTCTTGTCAGGACAAACCAGTTTGATAGACTTTTATTGGCTCGGTTGTAGATCTCGGTGGCGCTCTGAAAACACTTTCTCCATAAAAACCAAGTTGTTGCATCTTCCGTTTACCTAAGAAGACGGGGAAGGGCGGCCGGTCGAAGTTGCTCTGACAACACCCATGTTCTCCATCGCAAACCTTTTGACACTCTACAGGCTGACGGCGGCACCGATAGCGGCATGGATGGCCCTGACCGGAAATCGCGAGGCCTTCTTCGTCCTGATCGTGATCAGCCTGGCAAGCGATCTTCTTGACGGCCCAGTTGCCCGATATCTCGATCAGGAGTCAGGATTCGGCGCAAGACTCGATACTATCGCTGATGCCTGCACGGTACTTGCCGGTATCTTGGGTATATTCTTCTTTGAAGGAGAGAACATCCGGCCCGAGATGCCCTGGCTCTACATTTTCCTGGCCGTCTACGCCTTAGCAGCCATTGTGTCACTCGCGAAGTTCCGCGTTCTGCCGTCGTATCATTTGTATTCGTCCAAGACCGCCGCCGTATTCTCGGGTGTGTTCTTCCTCTGGTTGTTCATGTTCGGATATTCGCGCCCGTTCTTCCTCTTCGTGCTCGGTATCGGGGTTCTGGCCAGCATCGAGTCGTTGCTGGTCACATTGGTCACAGAGCGTTTCCGTTCCGATATCGGCAGTGTTTTCTTGGTGCTCGCACAAACAGACGAAGCAAGAAATCAACGAGGTCGCGACGCGCCATGAGGACGTTTCTTCGCTCCGCCGCCAACTCAGGCAGCCGTACGCAGGAACTATGGTTCGGTCGGTAGAAAGTGACTGCCGCTACCAAGTCTTTTCCGGAAGCCCATCGCCTCAAAGCCACCAAGGTGGCTCAGGACGGATGAACATAAAGTGGTATTTCGCGTGGAGAGCGCCCAAAAGGAAATTGTGCGTGGCCATTCAAACCGTTTGCGCCGCCTGCCCCACACCGCTCGTCGCTCTCGTCTCAGAAAGAGAAGTTCAGGGATTTGGACAGCGCTCGATGTGGCCTTCCCAATTGCCCTGCCTCATCGAAGGGGTCAAATTCAGCGAGGGCATCGCCGAGCGAGATGCCGAACAGAAAGGCGCCGCCGGATTGAGCCGCGTCACCGAAATTCGGCCACGACTCCC
The DNA here is from genome assembly GCF_004146235.1 of Tropicimonas sp. IMCC6043. Classification (GTDB taxonomy): domain Bacteria; phylum Pseudomonadota; class Alphaproteobacteria; order Rhodobacterales; family Rhodobacteraceae; genus Tropicimonas. Next base: position 2,410 of record NZ_SELO01000085.1, read on the forward strand.
AACAGCCCGTCAGGGCAATCGCGTTTGGCTCAGGCGGCTGCCATCCCATTGAGAATGCTGCGTAGGAAGGCGTTGTCCCAGCCTGCGCGCTGGAGCTTCATGGAGAGCGAGCCCTTCGACGTGTCGCTGCGGGCGACGTCCAGCGCCCGGCGGCGCAGGACGGCGATGTTCGCCGGGCCGTTATCCTTACGGTTGCGCGCCGCGTCCTCGTGAAACGAGACATCGAGCTGCCAGTGCAGCGCGTTCTCTATGGCCCAGTGAGCGCGGACCGTGGCCATGAGGACCTCCGGCGTTGGCAACCAGGACAGGGCGAAGAAGCGTGTCTCGGAGGTGGTTCTGCCGTCGGCCTCACGGCTCGCTTCGATCCACCCGAACCCCTTGAGCCCAGGGAAATTATGATGTTCTGCCAGACCTTTGGCAGATACGACCATGGCCGTCCGGGTCTCCCGCCGGCCGTGACCGGTCTCCTCCAGCCGGGCAACCGGATGGGTCTCCTTCACCGCGCCAAAGCAAGCCCGGGCATCGGACAACAACGAGTCCTGGTTCGCCTTCAGCGCCAGGCACCAGTCGCCGCCCCGGGCGTTGATCGCCGCAACCGTCCGGCGATTGCAATGAAGCGCGTCGGCCGTCACGATCTTGCCCTTGAGCGCGAGAAGCCCGAGGACATCGAGCGCGGCGTCCAACTCCGCGCCGTTGTCGGCCGCCCGGCTGGCCAGCGTCAGGCGTAGCCGCGCGGCATAGGCCGACACCATCATCCGCGTCCGCGCGCTCTCGCCCTTGCCCCGTGCGCCGCGCAATGCCTTGCCGTCGATGGCGATCACGTCCCCCTCGCGCAGCAGCGCCGCGACCTCGGCCAACACCTGCCCGAATGCCGCATCGAGGGCTTTGGGATCGATCATCCGGAACACCGTGGAGAAGGTGTCATGCAACGGGATCGCATGCTTCAGCTTCAGGAAGTCCCTGAAAAGGCACTCCTTCGCCCGGCCGAACATAGCCATCCCGGCGCAGGATGTCGCCCCGCAGAGAACCGCCACGAAGGCGATGACGAGAAGCTCGCCGAGGTCATGGCGCGCGTTGTCGGCGCGGGGATCGGGGATGTCATCGAAGGCGGTGAGGAAGATGTCTATGCTGGCAACGGGCTCCGGAGGATGAATCCTCCATCCAGAATCCATCCGGACCACCGCTGCAAGGGTTGCGGCTCACCCCGTCAAAGCCAAACGCGATTCCCCTGAACAGCCCGTAAGGTGAAACTCCCCGCCCATGCTGCACCCATGGTCCATCATTGAAGTGCTCCTGTTGCTCGCCCTGGCGAACGGCAGCCCGATCGCAGCCAAGCGACTCCTCGGCAATCGTTTCTCCTTTCCTCTGGATTGCGGCGCCATCTTCCTTGACGGTCAGCCCGTGTTTAGCGCCTCGAAGACAATTCGCGGAATCGTCGTCGCGCTCCTCGTCACAGCCTTTGGGGGATTTCTGTTGACCGAATCCTGGGCGCTCGGCCTGGTAGTTGGCAGTGCCTCGATGGTCGGCGACCTCCTGTCGAGTTTCTAAAAGAGGCGCCTCGGATTTCCACCGAGCGCTCAGGCCACAGGCCTAGATCAGATTTTTGAAGTGGTTTTGCCCGCACTCGCCGTCATGCCGCTGCTCAGCCTGACCTGGATTGATGTCCTGGCGATCATCGTGCTGTTCTTTGTCGGCGAGAGGTCATGTCAGGGGAACTTGGGTTGCGGCGGGGTAGGGCGCCGATTAACTTCCCCTGATGCCGAAACCTGACCCTTTCAAATACTTCAAGACGAGCCGAGAGATCATCCGCCTGGCGGTGATGATGTACGTCCGTTTCCCGCTTTCGCTTCGCAACGTCGAGGATCTGTTGCACGAGCGCGGGATCGAGATCAGCCATGAATCCGTCCGGTTTTGGTGGAACCGGTTTGGCCCGATGTTTGCCGCCGAGATCCGCAAGAAACGCGCCGAGCGTCTGCGTTCTGGCCCGCAGTGGTATTGGCACATCGACGAGATGTTCGTGAAGACCAACGGCGTGCGGCACTATTTGTGGCGGGCCGTAGACCAGGAGGGCGAGGTCCTCGAAAGCTTTGTGACGAAGGCGCGGGACAAGAAGGCGGCATTGAAATTCTTGAAGAAAACAATGAAGCGCTATGGTCGGCCGCACATCTTCGTCACCGACAAGCTTCGGTCATACGGTGCGGCGCTGAAGGAAGTCGGCGCGGCTGGCCGGCAAGAAACCGGACGCTGGAGGAACAACAGGGCGGAGAATTCACACCTGCCTTTCCGAAGACGAGAAAGGGCAATGCAACGCTTCCGGCGAATGCGAAGTTTACAGATGTTTGCCGCCGTTCACGCCCCGGTCTTCAACCACTTCAACTCGGAGCGCAGCTTCTACTCGAGGGCAAATTTCAAGCTCAAACGCGCCGCCGCTCTCGCCGAGTGGCGTCGACTCGGCGCGGCATAAGGGGCAGGCTCACTGTCCAATCGGAGACCGGTTCGAATTCGTCTGGCAGCACCATCCAATGCTCAGCCGACGTGATAGACAAGGGAGCGCCGGTCTCGCCCGGCGAGGCCACCAATGGCAAGTTTGCCGACTTTGCGGACCTTCTCGGCAGTGCAGCATGCCCAACAGTGTTTGCCCGAAATCCGGCGAGGATGCCGTGAACCAGACGTTCGCGGCAGCTGCATTTAGGATACGTTCAGCGGAGTTTGTCGTCGCTACGGTTTCAAAATGTGCAATCGGCGATGACAGCGACCCAATGCCAAGGGGCAACAGATTGTAACTGAGCGCCTGCGGGCGCTCAGTCAGATCGTCTTCCTACGCAAATTGTGATCAGTGTACGGCGTGGTCGCAGGTGATGTTCGGATTGAACGGCATCAAGACCCCCATTGGGTTCTCCCGAAATAGCCAGACATGTTGATCGTAGTGCGGCATAAAGCCGTGCGCCTCGTCACCGGGCGTGTTCGGATCGTCTGCCATGTGGTCCCAGGAACGGCCGTTCAACACCAACTCTTCGCCATTCGCGGCGGCATTCCAAGCCGCTTCGAACACCAGATTCTCGACCGCGACCAGTTCCAGCGAACCGTCAGCCTGTGGCTCGTAAATTAGGATCGAGGGCTTGGACCAGTCGGTATAGGTGGAGTCTCCGTTTACGCGCGGTTCGGTGCTGGTGACCTTGAGCATCGCCGGGTGGATGTAGTGAATGCCCATCGCACCCAGTTCTGGTGGCAGTCCCTCGCCCTTGGCCGAAACGCAGTGGTTGTCGGGGGTGACGTAACCATCCGCCAAAGCGACATTGATATCCTTGTATTTCTCGACGCTGGCGCGCATTTCGTCCAGATCGATATCCGCAGCCGACAGGGCCATTGGAACGCAGGCGGCCAACACAGTCAGTATTGCTGTTCTCTTCATTATTGTCCTCCCATGGGTACCGTTCCGCGGGTGAAACACCCGCGCCGGCAACATCATTCTAGCATGAACTCAGACCCAATTGCGGTATCCTTTGCGGGGAACTCACGCCGGGAAAAGCCGATGCAGATGTATTGGAACAGGGGGACGCGGGCGTTGCGAATAGAACGCTCGATCCGGGCGCTTGCGCTGCTCATGGCGGTCCCCGGCGTAACGGCCGCCGGCAATGACGCGTCGCCCGGCTGGGCCGAAGTCAGCATAATCTTTACCGAGCGCTGCGTGATGTGTCACTCGGCAGTTGCTGGTGCCTCGAAGGGCTTGCGGCTGGATGACTACGCCGCCGCCCTGACCGGCAGCGAGCGGGGCGTGGTGCTGATCCCCGGCGACCCCTCCGGCAGCGAGTTGATCCGTAGGCTTCGTGGCGAGAGCGTGCCACGGATGCCGTTTCTAAGCCGCCCGCTGGCCGAAGATCAGATTGCGCTGATAGAAAGCTGGATCGCTGCCGGCCTGCCGGAGGCAAGCACGGAGCAATAGGCGCAATTGATAGGTTCTCCACCAAAGCGACGCCCCGCCACTTCACCTTGCCTCGGCGCAATCGATTTTGCAGGGCGATGATCCCTTCGGCCTCGGAGCCGAAATTGGCAAAGCTGAGTTCCAGTGACTGCTTCGGGCCCGTCCCGACCTTTGATTTAATGCCGCGGGTGCGAAGAGCAGTATCTGCCCGGATGTCAGGTGCGCGCAGTGAGCGACCGCGCTGGCGTGTCCGGTCCAAGAGCCAACGCTTCGTGCCACCGAAGGGGGAGTATGCCGACCTTGCCGCCATTCGCTGCATCGGCAACAGTTCCGCGAAATGCTCGCCCGGCACCCGGCATCGGCGACCAGACCGGAAATTCGCCGCGGCTCACACGTAGTGAAAGTCGGCGGACTTTCCGGCCATTGTTGCTGATGCGGCATGGCCGTCCGGACTTTTCACGGCACCGATGTTCCATAGGCCTTTCACCGTCAGAACCGCTCCAACAAGGTCTCTACATCTCGATTGAATCGGCGAGCGCGCTCGATGAGCCAGGTAGCGAAAGCACGCTGCGTGGCCGAGATCGGCGCGTTGCGATGCCGGAGGAGCCGGTACTTGTATGTCGTTTCGCGGCGCTGGCCGGCACCGAAGGGCATAGTGAGCCTGCCGTCGGCAAGCGCATGATACGCCTCTACCAGCCCCGCCATCACCATACCTTCTCCGGCATTTGCAGACTGCAACCCGGAGCCAGCCTTGGAGAACCGGATGCCTTGAACGAGGCTGGTAGGCTCGATGCCGAATGCCTTGCCCCATCCGTCGAAGCCGATCCAGCCTGGATCGCCGGTCCGGTTGAGCACGTGGATGAGCGGCACGCCTGCCAGATCATGGCGGCCGGGCTGAAGGTCGTGTCGGGCTGCGAAGGCTGGCGTACAGACGGGCTGGACGGAATCGCCGAAGAGCAAGGTCTCCTCGAAGGGATCGCCCGCAGGTCGCCCATAGCGTATGGCTAAGTCGAAATCCTCGGACAACAAGTCATGGTCTCGGTTCGACGCATCCAGCCGAAGGTCCGCCTGCGGATATTGGGACGTAAACTCTGACACCACCAGCCCGAACCAGTTCTCCGCAAAGGACTCGGGCATCGTCACCGACAGGCGCCTTACGGATGCCTCCGGTTGCAGCCCTTCAAGGACGCTCGCAAGAACTGAGAAGCCTTCATTCAGCGCCGGCTGCATCCGTCTTGCCTCGGCGGTCGGCGTGGCTCCGCGTGCAGAACGCTCGAAAAGGCTTCGGCCGATATATTTCTCAAGCGACTGTACGCGCTGCCCAACCGCCGCGGGCGTGATGCCCAACTCCATCGCGGCCGCTGTGAAGCTACCCTTCCTGAGCGTTGCTTCGAGTGCCCGCAGGCCGTTCAGGTGCGTGATCTTCATGTGCGAAAGCCTAAAGGTTACCTTTAGCAGAACCAAACAAATTCTGCCGTGCGCGCTCGGCCCGTCTTCCCGATAGTCGGGACAACCAACCGGAGGAACGCCGATGTACACGCTCTACTGGGAACACATGGCTGGCTCGATCGTCGTGCAGGCTACACTCGAGGCGCTCAATGCCGACTATCGGATGCAATACGTCGACATGGGGGCCGGGCAGCACCTGAAGACCGATTTCCTGAAGCTGAACCCGGCTGCCCGGATTCCTGCGTTGAGCCTTCCCGGTGGAACAACCATCGGAGAAACCGGCGCCATCGTCACACTGCTTGGTGAGGTGCACGCTGAGAGCCCTGTCACGCCCCAGCCGGGCGATGCCGATCGCGGGGCATTCCTGTTCTGGCTGAACGTCATGTCCACGGCTGGCTATGTCACATCGAGCCGCGTCGGCCATCCTGAGCGCTTCGCCCGGGACGATAGCGCCATCGCCCAGGTCGAGGCGCAGGGCGACAAGGACTTCGCGGAGTTCTTCAACCTCATGGACCGGTCCATCGCGGGAGATGTCTACTTCCTTCGCCGCGGCCTGACCGCGCTCGACTTCTACGTGACGATGCTCAGCGAATGGGTCAGCGACAGACAGGCGTTGCTTGTCGAGTTGCCGCGGCTCCGCAAGCTCTGCAGCGCCGTTCGCGAGACGCCGGCCTACAGAACCGCCCTTGAAACCCACAAAATGCCCGCTTTCGAAGAAGCGGATTAGAGCCGCGATACATCAAATCAACGATCAGGATCAGGGAGGCAAAAGATGAAGAAGTTCGTGATAGAACGGGAAATCCCCGGTGTCGGCGCCATGAACGATGAGGAGATCAGCGGGCGGCGAAAGCATCGAAGGAGGCGCTCGATCAAATGGCGCCGAAGGGACATCGCAGATCCCATTAAGAGTATCGTGTCCGTCGTCAGAGTATTTCGGAGATCGCGAGGTTTCTCGTAGCGAGAGTTCCGGTTCGGTTTCCGTTTGAGATTATGCGGCAGCGTTCTGATGCTGCAAGCGGCGTTTCCGGATGGTCTGTTTCT
>NZ_SELO01000086.1 GCF_004146235.1 Tropicimonas sp. IMCC6043
CTGGACGGGAAAACGCCCGATCAGGCATATCTCACCCCGTCCCGGCCAATTCCGGTCGCGGCATAACTGAGCGGAAGATCCACTTAGAACACAGCTCCAAACTGTTCAGACAACCCGAGCCACCTATTTCAAACCCGCGGGAACAGACCAGACCACCCGGAGGCAAGACGGTGATCCGCAAGGTCGAGGGTCCGAACCGGCGCCCGGCGCCTGCAATGAAGGAGAGGATTCCCGACTGCCCGGAACTCGTTGGATCAGAGGGTGAAGTTAATCTGAAAACGGAAATGGCGCACCATTTCGAGACGCGCCGACAGGAAACGAACGAAACATGGACAATTTACTCCCGATCGGCATCGGAGCCATCCTGCTTGGCGGCATCGCGGTCTTCGCGATGCAGGTCATAAGCCCGCCCGAACCGGCTGGACATTCGATGACGCCGCCCGACACCTCGAAGATCGCAGAGGGCGCGCCGATTGCAGATGTTCTGGTGCCTGCAAAACTTTCGGCGAATGCACAGATCGGCAAGAACGGTTTCGACGCAAAATGCGCAACCTGTCACGGCGAGAACGCAGCCGGCCAAAACGGCATTGCGCCGCCTTTGGTGCACAAATTCTACGAGCCCAGCCATAATGGCGACGTCGCTTTCCAGATCGCCGCAAGGAACGGCGTCCGGGCGCATCGCTGGAAGTTCGGCAACATGCCCCCGGTGGAAGGCCTCACCGATGCCGATGTCGCCTATATTACCCTCTACGTGCGAGAACTGCAGCGTGAGAACGGGATCAACTGATGGGCGGAAGGGGAGCGACAGGTTCGGCTGTCGAACAAGCGGCACCGTCGCATGAGCTGTCATTTCCCTTCAACCATCGGTGGGGCATGAAGCTCTGGCGGGCGGTTCTCATCAGAACACCGCGGACGGGCGCCATCGACGGCAAGAGCCTGGCCTGGAACCGGGGTCGTGAACTGGTCCGGGGCGCGGCACATTGCGGTGCCTGCCACACGCCGCGCAATCTGGCGGTCGCCAGATTGATCGGTGCGGCCTTTGCCGGCAACGAGGACCTTCCCGGGGGCGACAAGGCACCCTCAATCCAGCCCGGCGACCTGAAAGCGCGCGGCTGGACGGTCGAGAACCTCGCCTTTGCACTTCGCACCGGCGTGATGCCGGATGGTGATGCCTTCGGTGGTAGCATGGGCGAACTCGTGTAGAGGGGCACGGCTTTCCTGAGTGCCGAAGACCTGGGTGCCATGGCGACATACGTGCTCGATGCCGACTGATACTCCGCGTGGGTCCGTTTTGGCCCGCGGGATCAAACGAGGAAGCTAGATGATGATTTCACGCAGATCCATGCTGACCGGTGCCGCCTCCATGGCCACCATGCCGCTGCTTCCGCACCGAGGCCTTTCGGCCGGAATGGATCGCGAGACCCTCGAAGCCGCGCTCGCAAAGGCGCAGATCGCGCCGGAGGGCTACCCTCAAACGGAGATCTGGGGATTCGGCAGTCGGGTGCCCGGCACCGAGATCCGCGCGCGGCAAGGCGCGCGGCTACGCCGTTGGCTGGTGAATTCCTTGCCCGAGCCGACCTCGCTGCATTGGCACGGCATCCGCATCGACAACGCCATGGATGGAGTGCCAGGTGTCACGCAAGAGGCAGTGCCGCCGGGGGGCGAGTTCCTCTACGAGTTCGATCTGCCGGACGCGGGAACCTACTGGTACCACTCGCACAACCAGTCCTACGAGCAGGTCGCGCGTGGTCTGCAGGGGCCGCTGATCGTGGAGGAGGCCGAAGCTCCGGACGTGGACCGGGAAGAGGTGCTTGTCCTTGACGACTTCCGGCTCGACCCGGAGACGGGCGCCATCGCCCCATTCGACAATATGATGGATTTCAGCCATGGCGGACGGCTGGGAAACATCGCTGTCACAAACGGTGTATTCAACAAGACGCTTGCGGTGAAGCAGAACGAGCGGCTGCGACTTCGGCTGATCAACACTGCGAATGCCAGGATCTTCGAGTTGCAGCTCCAGGGACTCGACGGCTGGATCGTTGCGCTCGACGGAATGCCGCTCGAAATGCCGCAGCCAATCCCCGAGACATTCCTGCTCGCCCCCGCGCAACGGGCAGATCTCATTGTCGATGTGACGGCAGAAGACGACGCGGAAGCGCATCTGGTGCGGGTCGAGCGCGACGAGGCTTTCAGCTAGGTCCTGCTCGACGTGAAGGGCAAGGCGTCTGAGAGCCGTCGCCCGACGCCGACGCCGCTGCCACCGAACCTCGACATGGCGGTGACCGGGTTGGACGACGCCCTGCGCAGCCGCCTCGTCATGGAAGGGGGCGCGATGCGTGCCTTCCTGTCGGCATCGATGAACGGGCGCGAGGTCGATTTCCGGGAGGCGGCGCAGAATATGAACTTCTGGTCGTTCAATGGCACGATCGGCATGGCCGACGAGCCGCTGTTCGTGGCCGCACGAGGTCAGGCCGTGCGGGTGGTGATGCAGAACGACACGATGTTTCCGCATGCCATGCACCTGGATGGCCATCATTTCCGAGAAGTCCTGCCCGGTGGTGGCCTCGGTCCGCTGCGTGACACCTTGCTCATCTATGGCGACGAGAGCCGCGAGATTGCATTCGTTGCCCACAATCCCGGCGACTGGGTGTTTCACTGCCACATGCTGACCCACGCGGCCTCCGGCATGATGACGCGTATCAAGGTTCTGGCATGAAAGCTGCCACGGTTCTTGAAGGGACAGGGGCGCTCGTGGCCGGTGCCCTGATTGCCGGAGGAGCGGCGTGGGTCTTTGCGGGAAACGAAGCAAGTTCCATCGGACAGCCCGACGACGTCGATATTGTCGCGGGAGAGACCCTCTACCGCGCAAACTGCGCCGCCTGTCACGGTGCCAGCCTGGAAGGTCAGCCGGACTGGCGGTCCCCGGACGGCGATGGCCTGCTACCTGCCCCACCCCATGACGAGACCGGCCACACCTGGCACCATGGCGATGCGCTGATATTCACTTACACCAAGCTTGGCGGGGCCGAGACGCTGGCGCAGCAAGGCATGGAATTCGAAAGCGGCATGCCGGGCTTTGGCGACGCCCTGAGTGATCAGGACATCTGGAACATCATCGCCTTTATCAAATCGGCCTGGCCAGATCGGATCCGCGAGGCCCAGTCCGCCCGGACGGAAGCAGAAAGAAATCAATAGGGAATCTGAACATATGAAATTTCTCCTTGCCCCTATCGGCATGGCAATCCTCCTGCTGGGGCCACTCCCGGCCATGGCGGAGAATCTTAGCGAAGCGCGTATCAAGGAACTGGTCTACGAGGCAATCCGGGAGAACCCTGGGATCGTCATGGAAGCCGTGGAACTGCTTCAGGCACAGGAAGCCGAGCAACAGGCCGCGGCTGCGTCGCAGGTTCTTTCAGCTCATCGGGACACGCTTGAAAACGACCCGAACGCGCCGGTTCTCGGAAATCCGGAAGGCGACGTCACCGTCATCGAATTCTTCGACTACAACTGCCCGTACTGCAAACGCGTAGCACCTGAGGTGAAGGCGATCATGGCCGACGATGCCAACATCCGTGTCGTCTATCGCGAGTGGCCAATCCTGGGCGAAGGGTCGGTATTTGCGGCACGCGCAGCGCTCGCCTCGCGCAAACAGGGAAAGTACGAGGCATTTCACTGGGCGCTCATGGACCTGAAAGGCAGGGCAGACGAGGCGTCGGTGCTTCGCGCGGCCGAAGAGGTCGGGCTCGACGTCAATCAACTCCGGGAGGATATGGAGGCACCGGAAGTCGACGAGCATATCGCGACCTCCATGGCCCTTACCCAGACGCTCGGCTTTGACGGAACACCCTCATTTGTCATCGGTGAGGCGCTTGTTCCGGGTTTCATAGAGCAGTCGCAACTGGCGGAACTCGTCAGCCAGGCCCGTACCGGCAACTGATCCCGAAAACCTACCGACACGAGGTGTCCGAAGGGCCGGTGGCATCAAGCCACCGACCGCTTTCTGCGTCACGCGGCTTCGGACTTGTAACCAGCCTCGTAGATCGCCGATTGCAGTGCCTTCGCGGGAAGGTCACTTGAAATCGTGACAGTGCGGTCGTTGAGGTTACACGCAATCGTAGCGTTCAGGTCGATTTCCTTGATTGCCTTTTCGATCGCGGCCGTGCAGTGGCCGCAGCTCATTTCGGGAACGTTGAATCGGGTCATCTGGGTCTCCTTTCGGGACATACTCCCTGGTTCCAGCACGGGAAGGTCAAGATCGATTTCAGATCTATTCCGAGCCATGTACGTGCGGCGCCTCGCCGCGGGCCATCGCGAGATGATGGTCCTGATGGTGCATGCCGAGGCTCAGGATTCCAAAGAACCCCAGCCCAAGGATCCGGGCTCGTGCGTCCGCATCTCCGCTGACCCGAAGTATGGCTCCGTTGGCGATGGGCGACACTTCCTGCTGCAATTCACCGCTTCCATTCATTACCGCTGCGTGGGCCGTGACCATCGCCTGTATGGATGCTCGCACCGCCGGGTCCTCGGAGTTCACGCGGAATTCCGCCCCGTTGACGAGGGGGTGTGTTTCAACCTGGGCGCGCAGGGTGACGTTGTCCATGTCGACGAGGTGGGCGCGCAGCGCGTCGATATCCACCCGGCTCCAGTTCACCTCCGGGTCGGCTTGCAGTACGCCGACGATCTCCTGAATTGCAGCAAAAGCGGATTGGCCGGGCTCGGCCACCACAGGGGTCTGCTGCATGTGCTGCATGTGTTCGGTGTGATCCTGCGCCGCGGCTGCGGTGGCAAGACCGGCAAGCATTGCAAGGCAGAGAAGGGCGTTTTTCATGGCTGGTTCCGTTCCTGTTTTCGACAGCAGGTTTGCAGAACACTGTCGGATGGCGCATGATTTCTATCATGTCAGCCAAGATGCCCTTGTTGTTCGAGCGCCATGGCAGCCCTCGCAGCCTGGCCACGGGAACCTACCTGTTCCACGCCGGTGACCCGGTTCAATCGGTTCATTTCTGCGTTTTCGGGGAGCTTTCGCTCTGCCGGACCACCGAAGCGGGAAAGGTCCTGATTCTGAACAAGGCTGCGGTGGGGTCGGTCGTGGCCGAAGCCGCCGCCTTTGCCGAGGCATATCATTGCGACGCGAAAGCCGGGACAGACAGCAGAGTTCTGGTAATGCCGGTCGCCACCTTCCTGTCGGCTCTCGCTCGGAGGTCCGACATTGCGCTGGAGTGGGTCGCACAATTGGCACACGGTTTGCAGGCGGCCCGCCGGAGAGCCGAAATCCGGACCATCCGGACCGTTGGTGCGAGGCTCGAAGCATGGTTGGAGACGGGCGGTACAATTCCGGAAAAAGGGCACTGGCAGGATCTCGCAGCCGACCTTGGTGTCAGCCGTGAAGCGCTCTATCGAGAACTTGCGTCAAGCCGCCCTTTGACCTTCCAGTTGGTGGAAGCCTTATGTGTCCGGTCAACTGGACGAAATCGAGTCGTAGGTGGCCAAGATGAATACCGTAAATCTCTCTGTCGAAGGCATGTCCTGTGCTTCGTGCGTCGGACGTGTCGAGCGCACGTTGAAGGGGCTATCAGGGGTCGATGCAGCAACCGTCAATCTGGCCAGCGAGAGCGCTCGGATCGAGTTCGAAGGTCCGGCCGATTTGGCGGGGATCACCGCAGCGCTCGACAAGGCCGGGTATCCGGCGCGCGTCGGCGAAGTGACGCTAAGGGTGGAATCTATGTCCTGCGCCTCCTGCGTCGGGCGCGTGGAACGGGCCCTGACCAAGGTGCCCGGCGTTCTAGAAGCCTCCGTGAACCTTGCCAGCGAAACCGCGCGCGTCCGCTTCCTCGAGGGGCAGGTGACGCCGGAGCTACTGGCGCGAACTGCAACAGAGGCGGGGTATCCCGCAACCTTGCCGGAGGCATCCAGCGATGCACCCGATGCAGGCGAACGCAAGGCCGCAGAGGCGGAGGAACTGAAGCACCTCACGCTCTTTGCCGGTGCACTCACATTGCCTGTATTCCTGCTCGAGATGGGCGGGCACATGATCCCGGGTTTCCACGCCCTGATCGGCGAGACCATTGGACATCATGCGAGCTGGCTGATCCAGTTCGTCCTGACGAGCATCGTGCTCTTTGGGCCGGGTCGGCGTTTCTACCTGAAGGGCTATCCCGCGCTACTGCGCGGTGCGCCGGACATGAACAGCCTCGTCGCCATCGGCACCTCGGCCGCCTATGGCTATTCGGTCGTTGCAACCTTCCTGCCCGCACTGCTACCCGCGGAGACCCGTTCGGTCTATTTCGAGGCGGCCGCGGTGATCGTGGTGCTGATCCTGCTCGGCCGCTGGCTCGAAGCGCGGGCCAAGGGTCGCACCGGCCAGGCTATCCGCAAGCTGGTCGGGCTTCAGGCGAAGTCCGCGCTGGTCGAGCGGAACGGCGACACCGTCGAGCTTCCGATAGACCAGATCGCCACCGGCGATGTGATCCGCGTCCGCCCCGGCGAACGGATCGCGGTGGATGGCGAGGTGATCTCGGGCAGCACCTATGTCGATGAGAGCATGTTGACGGGTGAGCCGATCCCGGTCGGAAAGGGCGCGGGCGACACCGTCGTCGGCGGCACGGTCAACGGGACCGGGGCGATCTCCTTCCGGGCGACCGCCGTTGGCGCCGACACGATACTTGCTCAGATCATCCGCATGGTCGAGGAGGCGCAGGGCGCCAAGCTGCCGATCCAGGGGCTGGTGGACCGCATCACCATGTGGTTCGTGCCTGCAGTGATGACGCTGGCGGCGCTAACGGTGCTGGTCTGGCTGGTGTTCGGCCCGGACCCGGCGCTGACCTATGCACTTGTGGCCGGTGTGGCGGTCCTGATCATCGCTTGCCCTTGCGCCATGGGGCTGGCCACCCCGACCTCGATCATGGTCGGCACCGGCCGCGCGGCCGAGCTGGGCGTGCTCTTCCGCAAGGGCGACGCGTTGCAGCGGTTGCAGGAGGTGCAGGTGGTCGCGCTCGACAAGACCGGAACAATCACCGAGGGCAAACCCGCACTGACCGACATTAAGCTTGCTTCCGGGCAAGACCGTGACAGTGTTCTGCGCCTCGTGGCTGCTGTGGAGGCCAACTCTGAACACCCGGTGGCCGAGGCTATTCTGCGGGCCGCGGGCGAGCGCAGAACGCTGCCGGGCGTGGACGGGTTTACCTCGATCACCGGCTTCGGCGTGCGCGGCACGGTCGAGGGGCGGGATGTCCTTGTCGGCGCCCGCCGCCTGATGGAACGCGAAGGCGTCGCGCTTGATATGCTCGGAAGCAGCGGCGAGATGCTTGCCGCCGCTGGCAAGACGCCGCTCTATGTTGCTATCGACGGCGACATTGCCGCCGTGATCGCCGTTTCCGACCCGATCAAGCCCAGTTCACGAACGGCGATAGATGCCCTGCATGGGCTGGGTCTGCAGGTCGCCATGATCACCGGCGATGCAAAACCCACCGCCGAGGCGATTGCCGCCGAGCTCGGGATCGACCACGTGGTCGCCGAGGTTCTGCCCGATGGTAAGGTCTCGGCACTGGAGGCGCTGCGCGCGGAAGGCCGAAAACTCGCCTTTGTCGGTGACGGGATCAACGATGCACCCGCGCTGGCCCATGCCGATATCGGCATCGCCATCGGCACCGGCACGGATGTAGCCATCGAGAGTGCGGACGTGGTGCTTATGACGGGCGATCTGCGCGGTGTGGTCAATGCCTTCCACATTTCGGCCCGAACGATGCGCAACATTCGCCAGAACCTCGGCTGGGCCTTTGGTTACAACACCGCGCTGATCCCGGTCGCCGCCGGCGCGCTCTACTCGGCCTTCGGCATCCTGCTTTCGCCGGTGCTGGCCGCGGGCGCGATGGCGCTGTCGTCGGTCTTCGTGCTCTCAAACGCGCTGCGGCTGCGTCGTATCGAGCCCGTGCTGGTTGAAAGTACCCCGCAAGCCGAAACGGACCTGTCCCTTTCACCGACTCCAGCCGAATAGGACGATAATCATGAACATCGGTGACGTTGCCCGCCTATCCGGCCTTCCGGCCAAAACCATCCGCTACTACGAAGATATCGGCCTAGTCTCACCGCTCCGCAGCACTAACGGCTATCGCTCGTTCCGGGAAAGCGACTTGCACAAGCTTGCCTTCCTGAACCGCGCCCGATCGCTGGGCTTCACGATCGACGACTGCCGGAACCTGTTGCAACTCTATGAGGACAATTCCCGTGCCAGCGCGGACGTCAAGCAGATCGCCATGGAGCACCTGATCCATATTGACGCCAAGATTGACGAGTTGATCGAGATGAAGAAAACACTCACTCATCTCGTCCACGAATGTGCTGGCGACCACCGCCCAGACTGCCCGATCCTCGAGGACCTTGCGACTGCCGTATCGGGGGAAACGTCGCCAAAAAGGGCGGTCAGCAATTGAGATCTGCGCCTAGCTTGTCCATGCCTGTGATGTGGTCGGCTGTCGGATCGCAGGCTTCGCGTGTCTTTCCTGGTGGAATGTCATTTGGAGAGGTACTTGACCAATGCCAGGATCGCCAGAAGCGTCACGATTATCAGAAGGATCATCCAGACGCCGCCAAATCCCATTCCCCAGCCGTGCTGGTAAGCACCCATCATCGTTAGGTGTTTGATCCCACGGTTTGATGGTGCGATCCATTCGCTGGAATGGAAGGAAGCCCTATGGGACAGGTACGTCACGGCAGCGCCACGACCACGCACGCCATCCGAGCAGCAATACAGCGA
>NZ_SELO01000087.1 GCF_004146235.1 Tropicimonas sp. IMCC6043
GAATGATCGGCGCAACCGAAAGGGCCGCCCGCGACAATGCCAGCCCCGCCGATGGTGGTCGAAAATGCGACCTGCAACTGGACCGCCATGAAGGCGCCGCTGGACAGACCGGAGACGGTCGTTGCCTGGGCGTCAAGGTTCAAGGTTGGCAACGGATCTGCGGTGGCGGCGCTTGAGACAAGGAGGCATGCAAATGAAAGTCTCTGGATTGTGTTCATTGCTTGAAGGTTCTCGTGCCAACGAACGCGCTCGATTGCGCGTCTCGAGATTTGAATGAGCAGTCATTTGGCTTACCGTAACGGATTGTCCCGTTCTGGGCTAAGGCGCCACGTGTCGTCATCTTTTCAGAAGGCAAATATGGCAAGGTGGCGCTGCGTAGTTGTGCACATAGTGGTAAGTAACCCGCATTCGATGGACGAAGCCAACCGATCGCGTTGGTCACGGGAAGGCACGCGACGAGGCTTCGCGGGAACCAAACGGACGGTCCGTGCTTTCTTTGGCCGCTGCCGTTACTGCGAACAGGCGTTCGGTTCATGATTGTCCGGCTTGGGGAGGACTCTGGATGCCAGGGAGGCCGCTGCAGCGCGAAGACGTGATGGTCGCGCTCGGCTACGGCAGGCCAGATATGGTTAGACGTCGCGAAGTTCTCCGCGAGACATTGGATCGGTTAAGCGCGACTGAGCCGCCAGACAAGTATGAGAAAATGGCGGCGATGAACCTTGCTCGTTGGCGTCGGGGGGTTACCGGGCGAGAGCCGGCCGGCGAGGTGAGAGTCCTTTCCGGCGACTGGGGCGACGTTACCCTCCAGCTGACGAAAGAATTTGGAGTTTGTTTTGCCGCCCTCAACATGGCGAACGCCTATGTCCCCGGTGGCGGCTATGTGGAAGGTATGGTGGCCCAGGAAGAGAACATGTACCGGCGGACGGATTGTCATTTCCATATTGGGCCCGAGGAATACGATGAGGCACGCGATCTGTATTTTCCGGAAATGACTCAACTGCTGCAGGCGGTCGAAGGACGGGTATATCTGGACACAGCGCGGCCAAGGGTCTGTTTGCGAGGGGCGGAAGACCGCAGCCAAAGTGACCTGGGCTACGCTTGGCTTCCAGACAACCTTGTGTTTCCGTTCTTCGAACTGCGCGCGTCCGCCCAGGACCTCCGCGATGGTTCTCATTTCGATCCTGCTGAGGCGCGAAATCGCATCGCGGCACAACTTGACACATTGCGTAATGCCCACGTCCGGCACGTGGTTCTGGGTGCATTTGGATGTGGAGCCTTCCGGAATCCGCCAAGCCAAGTCGCGCGTCTTTACAGAGAGGAAATTGACCGGCGCCGCAATGACTTCGCCTTGATTGCGTTTGCCATCTTTTCGGCTGGATATGGGCCGGACAACTACCGCACCTTTGCGGCGGAACTCGGCTAACGAAGCTTCCTTCCTGAATTCGGGTGGTAGCAGAACGGGTCCGCGGGCTGGGGCGGTGACGGAACGCTTTGATCTGACCTTCTTTGGGATCGAAGTCGATCTCGGAAACCGGTTAGCCAGGAGACTGGCCGCAGGTCTTGGACTATCAGACCCGTCGATGGGGTGGGCAGCGGGGTTCGTAGTGTTTGCGGGGTTTGTTGCGGCCACCGGCCGGGCTACGGCACCACAGCCTGTGTGTAGCCGCTGGGCAGCGTGCCGAAACGTCAGCCCCTGCCGTCGGAGCAATAGGCACAGTTCAAGCTGACTTGGTGGAGAGAGTGTTCCCGATTCAAACGAAACTGCCTGTTAACGGCATCTTGCCAGAACGACAGTTTGGGGCGGCGAGAACGGCACGCCGGCGGACAAAAAGCGTACCAGGAATCGACCGTTCCTCGCGAGCTCGTTCGAAACCCGGCTACGCTGGGCCATAGCCCTGCCCAAGGCCGTTGGTGGGGTGGGGTGACCGCCTCCGCACAAGAATGCTGGCGAGCAGGCTTGTTGACGTCCTGCCAAGGCTTGCGAGGGGGTCTGGGGGTACCCGCAACGGCGCAGAGTTACCATGAGGGCGCTTCTGCGTACTGCAGCATCTTGGTCAAGACGAACGTTCCGCGATCAGGTCAGTAACGTGCGAAGCGAAGACTGTCCCCTATGCCACGCCGAGCTCGTTCCACTAGGCAAGGGCGGCAGAAGAACGTCCCGAAAAACATTATACGTCTCCGACAAAGGAGATAGTTTTCAAGCATACACCAAGGAATGATCATGACGCAGACGTTGCCGCCCCGCATCGAGCCCGCTACCGAGCCCTTGGGCATGCTGGCTAGCCTTCGAGCGGTCCGAAACAACGTGCTGCGGATCATTCCTGCCATCGCCTACACACAGCCGATCGTCACTGGAACTACAGGTCACGCCCGTTGGCACATGGTGCAGGGCCCCGAAGGCATGAAGCGGCTGTTCCTCGACAACGTCGAGAACTACCCGAAGTCTGAGGTCATGCTGCGGATGCTGCGCCCGGCAGTGGGCGACAGCCTGTTCACCTCCGAGGGTGCACAATGGCGATGGCAGCGCCGGGCCATTGCGCCGGTGTTCGCCGCCCGCAACGTCGAGGCGCTCGCACCGATGATGACCGCCACAGCAGAACGCGTCTGCGACCGTCTTGCCGGTACGGACAGCGCCGAAATAGTAGCCGAAATGTTGTCGGCGACTTTCGACGTGATCTGCGATGTGGCCCTGTCGGGACGGGAACATTTCGACGCGGACACCTATGGTGAGGCCATCACCCGCTATTTCCTGACCGTGGGGCGGGCTTCGCTGCTGGATTTCCTCCAAGTGCCGCCTTGGGTGCCGCGCCCGGCCGAGCTATTCGGGCGTCGGGCGGTGAAGACCATGCACGCAATGGTGGCTCGTGCCATCGAGGCGCGGCGACGGGAGGCCACGGGCAAGGCGGATGATCTGCTTGACCACATGCTGGCAGCACGCGACCCGGAAAGTGGTCGCACCATGTCGCCGCAGGACCTGCTGCACAATATGCAGTTTTTCATCGTCGCGGGGCACGAGACAACTGCGCTGTCACTGGCCTGGGCCCTTTACTTGCTGGCCCATGACGAGCCGGAGCAGGCCCGCGCCCGCGACGAGGTTCGAGGAGTGCTGCAGGGCGGCCCCTGCGGTCACGAGGACCTTGCGCACATGCCCCGCATCACCGCCATCCTCGACGAGGCCATGCGGCTATACCCACCAGTGGGGGTGTTGGCTCGAAACGTGCGCCAGGCCGACACCCTGTACGATCGCGAGATCCGGCCGCGCGAAACGATCTTCGTTAACATCTGGGCACTGCACCGCCACCACGATTACTGGGACCGGCCCGACCATTTCGACCCAGCCCGCTTTGGCCCCAGCCAGAAGAGGGACCGCTACCTGCACCTACCATTTGGCGCTGGTCCTCGGGTCTGCCTGGGAGCGAACTTTGCTATCATTCAGGCGGGGATTATCCTTGCCACGTTGCTGTCGCGCTACCGCTTCGCGCCGAAAGGCCTCCGCCCCGAGCCCATAATGCACATGACCGTGCGCCCCGATCCCGGCGTCACACTAGGGATCACGCCGCACTGAGGCTTCGACGAGCATCTCGTACTTGCAATAATTTGAAATATATCAATAATTTCTGGAATCCGCCAATCGCGTTATGTCGCGATGCTGCTCAAAGCCCCCTCAGAGGCTCCTACGTGATGGTTTCTAACACCGTGCACTTAGTGGTCGAGGCCATGGTGCTCTAAGAAGCCTCGAACGGCGACAGTATCGGCGAGCACCGACGCAGGTTCGGCGGAACGTCAGGGTATGGTATACTGCGTCCACTGCACAATCGGGAGGGAAGATGGCCCATGAGATCGTTCTTGACCGCCATTCTTAGTGCGATGCTGGCGACTGCGCCACAACATGGGTATCCACAATCCTCGGAATATGAGCGCGCGCAGATCGTTGTCGCTCGAAACCTGCTGATGCATGATCTGCAAACCGCCTATTTCAATCTATTTAAAGTAAAGAACAAGAAAAGCGACGACTACCAAAGTGCTGCAGACACGGCGCGCTCGATGCCAGATATCATGGATGAATTTCTTCTCCTGCTGCCACCAGAAACCGCGAAGGGCGAAGCCCCAGGCAGCCGCGTAAAACCCGAGGTGTGGACTGATGCGAGTGCTTTTGCGACTGCGGCGGAGTTGCTAAAGGCTCAGGCCTTAGCGCTGGCCGAGATCGCGGATAGTGGAGATTCAGAGGCTTACTCGGTAGCTTTCGGGTTGCTCACAGAGGCCTGCACAGGCTGTCATGGCTTACGTCCGTCTAGCGGCGGCGCATTTCGTTTTGCGGTCGATGAGTGAAACGCTCAACCGGCAACGGGACTTCAAGTGAATCCGTGCAGTTAAGGAAGGTCTGAACAACGTGCCCGGCTTCGCCGAAAAATCCGCTTAGACGACGTTGCTATTGCCTGCAGTGAGCGTCGGCTGGAGCCAAGAGGATTCGTGCGGTGATGCTGCAGCATCGTTCAATTACCCTATATGGCCAACAAGGCGACGTCACCGGCAGTCGCTCAGAAGCCGCGTCATGAGATTGATAACGTGCTGGTCCGACAGCCCCTGGTGTATCGCCAGCAGGCGCCAGGTCTCGAAGTTCAGCGCCAGGGCGATCGTAGCCTTCAGAAGCGGGTCCTGCTGTTCCGGCTCGGGGAAGGCGGCGAGAAGGATCTCCCCCGCGGCCTGCCAGTAGCCGTCATAGGGCGCCATGACCGGACTGCCGCGCAGATCGTCGATCACCGAGGAGATCATCGGCTCGGTCTCGCGGTGGAAGGCGTAGGCCGCGGCAAGCCCGTGGCGGAAGCGCTTTTCACTGCCCTCCACAGTTGCCCATTCCTCGAGATCGGGAAGGGGGTGGCGCTCGAAGTAAGTGCCGCTGCAGGCGCCGAGCAGTTCCATGTCGTCGGCAAAGTGGCGGTAGACGGTGACCGTGCCGACGCCCGCTTCCTGCGCCACGTCGCGCATCGAGGTGGCGGCGGGGCCCTTCGACTGGTGCAGCTTGATCGCCGCCTCGACGATTCTCCGCCGGGTCTCCTCCTGCGCTGCGGCGCGTTTTGTCTGTTGGTACTTCCTGGCCATGATTTGATGATACACAATATTTCACGAAGATTGACAAGTCTTCTTCTTTCGCGGTATATGTAAATTCGTGAAATGATAAGTTTCACGAAAACTGGGAAACCGTCAGCAAGGAGACCCCGCGATGTCCACACTCACCATACAGAACCCCGTTTTTGTCATCTACATGATCGCTGCAGCCCTGATGGTGCTGAAAGTGATGGGCCAGGGGTGGGTGACCGTCTACCGGATGCTGAAGGTGGGTTCGGGCTGGGCGTCGGCCGAGGACCTGCGCCCCGGGCTCATCAACCGCAACCCGAACCCGTCGCAGCTTGAGATCAACGACTACGTCGACCGGTCGCGCCGCATCCACCGCAACGACCTGGAGAACATCCCGGCGTTCCTCGCCGTGGGCCTGCTCTTCGTAGTCGCCGGGCCTTCGACCCTGCTGGCGGGCGTGCTGATGTACGGCTTCGTCGCCGCCCGACTTCTGCATACGCTGGCCTACACCACCCAGCAAAGCCATGAGGTCCGGGCGACGCTCTATACGGCCGGGTCGCTCGCGGTCATCGCGATGGCAATCTACGTGCTCTGGGTTGCGCTAGGGCATTGAACTCTGAAAACCCGATTGTTCCGATTGGGGTTCAACGTTCCACAAGCGTATTCAGTCACATTCGTTGAAATATCGTAAATCGAAGATCAGGACAGTCCCGGAAAGACCGTCCAACCAGCGGAGGAAACACCATGAGACTTGTTAATGGCGTCATTGCGGTTGCGGTTGCATCGACCTTTGGTGCACCCGTTATTGCCGAAGACTACGACCTCGACGCGATGCGAACAGCCACCGAGAAATATAAGAGCGTCGAGGTCGCGCTCTCTGAGGGCTACATTCCGGATCCTTCAGGTCACTGCATTGACGCAGCAGCGGAAGGATTGCCGGCGGAATGGGGAGGGATGGGCATTCACTACCTTCGGCCCGACCTCCTGAAACTCTCGCCTCCGGGCGACAGAGTTGACGGGGCAAGCACCCACACGGACTTCATGGCGCCCGCGATCCTGCTCTATGAGCCGCAGGCTGATGGCTCGCTTGAACTGGTCGGTGTCGAGAACCTGGTCTTTGAGGCCGCGTGGTTGGCCGATGGTCACGATGGCCCGCCGGTGCTGAATAACCGGGAATGGGACCACATGAGTGACGATCCCAACACCTCCGGGGACGAAGCGCATGGGTTCATGCCGCATTTCGACCAACACGTCTGGCTGTTTCGCGAGAATCCCTCTGGCGATTTGATGCCATTCAACCCAATGGTTACCTGCGAAAACCACCACGGATGAAGCTTTGCGAGTGCGCGGCTTATACCGCGCACTCACCGCAAGCGCGTAACGCGACAGCAAGTCCTCGTGATCCGCGTGAATGATGATGAAGTTGAGGTGCTGGGCAGCATTCTTCTTAAGCCGTAAGTAGCCGTGCAGCCGCTCGCCACGGCGATCGGTTGGCCAAGCGGAATTGCTGACCGGGTCGAACCGCGCTTCGCGTACGTCGATCACAGCCTCATGGTCTCGGCCGTATGCGACGACTGCGACTGATTTGAGATCGTCCTCACGAGGGACGGAGCGAAGGAGCCGACCGGATCGCGTGATGACGTCGAGTGGCAGGCGCACTGTCTCCATTCTGCGCTCGCCTCCAAGCCCGCTTGATAATGCTGCCAAGGCAGCGCCGTGCCGCCGGTGCGAAGAAGAATGAAATACTCTTGATTATTCCCAGGCACGAAGGGTGCCAGTGTTTGCAGGGTTTGGCACGGCCGCTGCGCCGCTCGGCCAGCACTTAACAAAATGGACTTTTCCAGCACAGAACTGTTCAGTCTGGGACTTGTCCCGAGGAAGCCGGTCTCTCAGGGGTTCCTTCGAATCGTGCCCTGTCCCTGCGCAGCCTGCCGACGAGATGATCTATCAAAGCGATGACGCGGGACGTCTTGCGCAAGTCGGGATGAGTCAAGACCCACATTTGAAGCGTTAGCTCTGGGAACGAACCGCCGATCCTTTGCAGCCCGGGTTCTGCGTCGGCGAGAAATGCAGACATCATGACAGCGCCCATTCCCTCGCGCGCTGCCGCCGTGGCGGCGAGAACGCTGTCGGTGGAAATCGCCGTGCGGTTTTTCAGGGCTTCTTCGGACGGAAAGACCGAAGGTAAGGGCCGCTAACACTCTCCGGTTTCCCCTTGATAGGCAAAAAGTGGTATCGCGTCAACTGTTCCTTCCGTGGGTAGCAGTCCACGGGGACAGTTTGCCTTTCTGGTAAGCGCTTTGAGAGCGCAATGGCACACTCTTCACTGCCAATCGATACCGTGTTTGCTGCGCGCAAGGGCGTCGATGATTGCCGCGGCCTGATCGATCCCATCATGGGGACGGATTGCAGCGTCTATCCGTCGCGCCGCATTGTATCCCAGTGCCGAGGCGATATCCGCCTCAGATGACCATAAAGTATGATATCTCGCGGCAAAACTATTGGCGATTTCGTTGTCCTGCCATGGAGAACCGGCGGGCAGAATGCCGGGATCCAGAATGATCGTTTGATCCGTTTTGCCGGGCAGGGCTTCGCTTGGCACCACTCCGGTCTCAAGCAGCAGTAAGAAGTCGAGTTGCCCTCGATAACCGTTTACGAGCTCAGGCATCGCAACGTGGCGGTTACCGTGGAAGGGCAATATGTGTACATCGACCCCGCCGAGATGGCCGTCAGAAGTTTCGTCAGGGTGACCGTCACGTTCGTCAGCAGCGATAAGTACTCCGCGGACAGCCGAGTTGAGCTTTTCGATCGCTTGATCGCCCGAAGCATAGATACCCAGAGAAAACTCGTGCGCGGATGCTGGACCGAGTGACAGGAGGACCAGCAACAGAGCGGTCGCAAAGCACCTCATATTCCGTTCCCGATAGCTGACCGATGTTCCGGTTTCCAGCTTAGACCGAGGATAGAGGATCGTGAAATCCCCTTTGAACATGGTTACGCCTGGGCGCTCCTACGTATGCGTCTGGTTGTTTCGATCCTCGTCGGTAGGCTCCGGCCGTCAACTCAGCGAGTTTTATGGTTGACGAAGCTGTTATCCCTCAGTTTGCGCCGCAGCAGCGCTTGTACTTCCGCCCGGACCCGCAGGGGCAAGTTTCGTTCCGACCCACCTTGGCCCCCCGGAACGGCACGGGTGAACCGTGTGCTTCACTTTCAGATGCGAACTGAGAATATCCCTTTGTCCACCTGTTCCGCGTGACCTGCCCCCCGGAGTTCCCTCGTTCATAACGAGAGTCTGCGGGTCTGGTTTTCATATTACTGGGTTTCGAACTGGGCAAGCGCGCCGGGCGCGGAGCCCTCAAATTGCTCAAGCGTCCGGCGC
>NZ_SELO01000088.1 GCF_004146235.1 Tropicimonas sp. IMCC6043
GGACGGGAAAACGCCCGATCAGGCATATCTCACCCCGTCCCGGCCAATTCCGGTCGCGGCATAACTGAGCGGAAGATCCACTTAGAACACAGCTCCAAACTGTTCAGACAACCCGAGCCACCTATCTTGAAGGCTTCCCAGAGCGGCTTCGCCTTTTCGATCAGTTCTGCCTTGAGTTCCGGCGAGGGCGCAGAAACGGTCATGCCATTCTCTTCCAGAGTGGCAATCTTGGTCGAATCCTCATTGGCGGAATTCAGCCAGAACTGTCCCTCGAGGGAGGCCGCGGCATTCTCGATTGCGACCTGGTCTTCCTCGGACAGCGCATTCCAAGCGTCCAGGTTCACGGTGACGATGTTGGAAGAAGCCTGCCAATTGAAGGTGCTCATGTTGTCCATGAATTCCCAGAAGGCACCGTCGACACCCGAGGAAGACGAGGTCGTCACAGCCTTGATCGTGCCGGCCGCCAGCGACGGCACCACCTCGCCCCAGGGCATCTGCAGCGGAGCGGCGCCAAGAGCGTCGAAGAAGGCATTGCCATTCGCATCAACCACACGGATCGTCAGACCTTCAAGGTCGGCGAGAGTTTCGATCTTGTTTGGCGAATAGACCGCCTGTCCCGGCCAAGGCACCATGTAGAGCAGCTTCTGGTTCATATCTTCCGCGATGGATTCGATCATCGGGCGATAGAATTTGTGCAGAAGCGCAAGATCGGGAAGCGTCGGCGCGAGATAAGGCAGAGTCTCGACCCCGAAGGCCGGGTTCTCACCGACCTGCTGGCTCATCAGAATGTCGGCGATCGGAACCAAGCCATCGCGCACGGCCGCCATGCCCTCGGGCCCCTTGATGCCAAGCGCACCGCCGGAATGCACGGTGATGTTCACCTCACCATCCGTTACCTCGCGCACCGTGTCAGCAAACTGCATCGCGTTCTTGGTGTGAAAATTGCCTTCTGGCCAGACAATAGACATGTCCCAGCTGACCTCGGCCGACACCGCGGTCACTCCGATTGCGAGCACAGATGCCGTCGCCGCCGCAAATTTCATGTTCTGTTTCATTGCAGATCTCTTTCTGGTTGGTGTGCTTTGGAAGCCCGTTGTCCCTTGCATTTTCAGTATACCAACAGTATCCCACAAGTAAACTTAGCTGAGATATTTGCGGCTCGCCCATCATTTTGCATGTTTTCTATGCAGTTGGCGCCGCGATTGGCACAATTGGAAGGCGCCATGTGAGAGAAATCGGAGTGGGTATCGCGGACACGCCAACTACGAGCGACGGCACCAAAGCGGAATCAGTTCAAGACCAACAGGAGAACAGCCATGTCGCGGCCAATCGACAGACAGACCAACGGCGTTTTCGTCATTTGCGCGACGCCATTCAAAGAAGATGGCTCAGTGGACCACGACAGCCTGGCTCACCTTGTCGCCTTTTATATCGGGCACGGGGTTACTGGCATGACCATTCTCGGCATGATGGGCGAAGCCGACAAGCTCGATGCCGATGAACAGCGCGCTGTAATCGACACGGTTCTCGCACAGACGGGCGACCTCCCGGTCGTCGTCGGCGTTTCTAACCCTGGATTGAATGGCCTGGCTGCACTCACCTCCTACGCCATGGAAAAAGGTGCCGCGGGTGTGATGGTCGCGCCAGCCCGCGGTCCGGCGCGGGAGGATCGCGTGGAAGGATATTTCCACTCCGTCTGTGACCAGATTGGACCGAAGGTTCCTGTCGTCTTCCAGGACTTCCCATTGTCGACAGGCGTTCCGGTTTCTCCCGCATTGATCCGAAAGCTCACCGAAGACCTGCCTCAAATCGTCATGCTGAAACATGAGGACTGGCCGGGGATGCAAAAGCTGACGCGGCTTCGCCAGGACGAGGCCGAACGGGAGACACCTCGCTTGTCTATCCTTTGCGGAAACGGTGGCCTCTACCTTCCCCAGGAGCTTCAGCGCGGGGCGGACGGGGCCATGACAGGCTTCGCGTATCCCGAAGCGCTGGTTCAAACCGTTGCATTGCATCAAAAGGGAAATCCGGACGCCGCCGAGGACCTCTTCGACCGATACATCCCGATCCTTCGGCACGAGCAACAGATCGGCCTCGGCCTGGCGATCCGCAAATACATTCTGATGAAGCGCGGGGCCATTGCCCATGCCGGCGCCCGCGCCCCCGGCCCTCGGCTTTCGTCCATCGACACCGCAGAGATCGACCGCCTGATGCTTCGCCTCGAAGCCAAGCTCGCTGCCTGAGCCAACCGAAAGGAACCAGAATATGGATCTTGGACTGAACGGAAAAACAGCATTCGTCCTTGGAGCCTCCGGTGGCCTGGGCGGCGCAATCGCCGAAACCCTTGCCGGAGAGGGCGCGAATGTCGTCCTCGCCGGACGCAACACCGAAGTGCTGGAGGCAACGGTTGCCCGTCTGCAGCCGCAGGTCAGCGGAAAGCTGACAGCGATGCC
Organism: Tropicimonas sp. IMCC6043; assembly: GCF_004146235.1. Classification (GTDB taxonomy): domain Bacteria; phylum Pseudomonadota; class Alphaproteobacteria; order Rhodobacterales; family Rhodobacteraceae; genus Tropicimonas. The sequence goes on from NZ_SELO01000088.1 coordinate 2,454, forward strand.
TGTCGACCTGGCGGATGTCGCATCCGTGGATACAGCGGTCGCTGCGCTGACTGCAGATCATCAGATCGACATCGTTGTGCTGAATGGAGGCGGGCCAAAACCAGGGCCGATGGCGCAGCTCGATACGGAAGATCTCCTTTCGCAAGTGCGTCCGATGGTCGAGTCGCCAATCCGTATTGCCACGGCTCTCCTGCCCGGCATGCGAGAACGAAAGTGGGGCCGAATCCTGACAATCCTTTCCTCTGGAGTCGTACAACCGATTCCGAACCTCGGTCTTTCCAACACGCTTCGCTTGTCGCTGGTCGGATGGATGAAGACGCTTTCGGCCGAGGTCGCAGGCGATGGAGTCACAATAAATGGCCTGATCCCCGGCCGCATTCATACCGCCCGAGTGGATCAGCTAAACCTGGCAGCCGCAAAGCGGACCGGAAAGACACCGCAAGAGGTCGCCGCTGCATCACGGGCAACGATCCCGGCCGGGCGCTACGGCGATCCACAGGAATTCGCCGATGCCGCGGCCTTCCTTTGCTCCAGCAAAGCAGGCTACATCACCGGTACAAGCCTGCGGGTCGATGGTGGATTGGTCCGCGTCCTTTAGCGGCCATGGCATGAACACAGCCAACGGTCGAAAAGAATTCGGCCGTCCTATCTCATGACGGGGCCGCCCCAGGCTCAGGAGCCGATTGTAATAGGCGACACAAGACGCTCGAGCGCCGCCATCACGGAAAACGGTGTTATCCTGCCAGTTGCCGGGTTTTCTGAACTCGGCACGTTGGCGACGGAAATCTCCAGCTTTATCGCATCCGTTTCGATCAGGATGCTGTGGGTGTTGCGATCAATACCTGGATCGGCCCAGACTTCGTAATCGGTGTGGTCTGGTCCCCACCCTGCCAGCGAGAGGGCGACCGCAACGTTTACATTTGCCGGGAATTTCTGCGCCGCTTCGGTGACGGTTCCGGAATAGAGGCAAAGCGGTTCGGTCAATTCCGAAAGATCGATATTCGCCTCCCGGACAAACACCGCCCCTGCGAGGCTCGCCGGAGGCTTTCGGGTGCGCATCACCGCGCGGATGAGTTCGCTCTTCGCAGCAGCCCGAACGGCATCCAGCCCCGCGATCGCGCCGGTGGCGGCGATGATCCGGCCGCCTGTCTGACGCGCAAGGTCAACAAGATCCCTGTTTGCAAGAAGTTGCGTGAGCGAGACCACGATCAAAGTGGACCCGGCCTCGAGCGCCGGAACAGCCAATGATCGGAAACGATCCGGCGGCAGTGCCTCGATCACCACATCGGCGTGACGCGGCAATTCCTCGAGCGCAACGACCTCGGGTGGATTGGTGAAGCTTTCCGTCAGGGACCGCGCCTTGTCGATTGAGGAGGACGAAACGGCAACGAGCCTGAGCCCGGGTACTCCCGCGTCGAGCCAACGCGCCACCGGCAGGCCAATTGCGCCAAGCCCGGCGATGCCGACTTTCAGATCCGCACTCATGATTCCCCCTTGTGTCCTCATCTGCTCTGAGGCGGTTTGTTCTCACCGCGGACCGGTCAACACAACCACGTCCCTAGGGGCCTGAGGTCGCATCAGCAACGATCGTCATGCAAGCCCCGACAAAAACACCGACAGCGGCATTCCGGGCACCGGCCGATCGCCAGACAACTCCAATTTCCCGACTGTCCCTGACCGAAACGATGGTCTTGCGCAAATGCATCCCCGCCGGCCACGGCGGCATCCAATCCGGAACGAGCGCGACGCCCACACCACGGTTGACCATGGCCGCAATCGCTTCGAGACCGTCGAGTTCCAGGAATTCCTTCACCACCAGATCATGCGCGCGCAGATAACGGTCAATGATCCTCCCGCCCCACGAATTTCGATCATACCGAATGAAAGGCTGTGCGCGGATCAGGTCATGCGGGTCGTCCAGGGCGCCGTCTTCGGGAGATATGAAGACGAGTGGTTCGGTATGCAACCGCTTCCAGCGCAACGACTTGTGCAGCGCAAAGTTGGGCCGGACGATGATCGCAGCGTCGAGATCGCCCTCCATGACCCCCTGGTAGAGATCCGACGATGAACCAGGCTGGACAAAATACTCGATGGCTGGCTGCGCTTGGCCCAGGTGGGCGATTACCTCCGGGAGCAGACCAGTCACCGATGTCGCGATCGCACCGAGCCGAAGCTGCCCGGCCGGCTCTCCATTGGCCGCAATGGCGCGGAGATCCCGTGCTCCGGACACGATCCTGCGCGCGGCGGCAAGCATCGCAAGCCCTTCCTCGGTCGGTTGCATCGTTCGCCCGACACGCGTGACGAGCGTTTGCCCCAGCTCCTGTTCCAGGACCAGCAGACGCTGCGAGAGTGCAGCCGGGGTCAGGTTCATCCGGCGGGCGGCCTCGGCGACCGAGCCACGCTCGACGACTTCGAGGAAGGTTTCGAGATTCCTGATGTCCATAAGATAAATTCTCTACTGTCTGAAGAAGTATTAAACAGTTTTTGTTTTTGGTTCAGCACTACTAGGACCGATGTCAAGACTGTCGGGACAGAGGACGGGGAAAATGTCGATCCTGGAGAAATTCGAACAACTGGCAACGGACAACGCACCGGGGCAAGAAGGCCGGCAATCATCGGCAGACACCGATTCATTTCTCAAGGGTGCCCCCCTCGCCGGGAGACCTGTCGATTTCTCGCATGGCGACGTCAATGCGCATCCGCCGACGCCCGGTGCGCTCGGTACTTTCGTAGATGGCTATGAACGGGGTGGCGCGCAGGCATACACCGAGTACCGCGGCGACGCGGGCATCCGCCATGCGCTTGCCATCCGTCTGGCGGATTTCACCGGAGCAACGGTGGATGGGGCAGACGGGTTGATCGTCACGCCGGGCACGCAGGGGGCCCTGTTCCTTGCGGTCGCTGCGACCGTGGGTGCGGGCGACAAGATTGCGATCGTGCAGCCGGACTACTTCGCCAACCGGAAACTCGCTGTCTTCCTCGGCGCCGAGATCCATCCGGTTCAGTTGCGCTACGGCGAACAAGCATCCGGAACAGCAGGGATCGACCTTGAAGAACTTGAGATTGCCTTTCGCGCCGGCGTGAAAACCTTCCTCTTCTCCAATCCGAACAATCCGACTGGCGTGGTCTATTCCGAAGAAGAGATCGGACAGATCGCAGCGCTCGCCACACGCTATGGGGCTACCGTCATAGTAGACCAGCTCTATTCCCGCCTCTGCTACGAGTGGGGGCGCTACACGCACTTACGGGCGGCGGACGTGGATTCCGAGAAAGTCGTGACGATCATGGGACCTTCGAAGACGGAATCATTGAGCGGCTTTCGCCTCGGCGTCGCCTTCGGTGCACGCGCCATCATCTCGCGCATGGAACAGCTGCAAGCCATCGTGTCGCTGCGTGCAAGCGGATATTCCCAGGCAGTCTTGCACACGTGGTTCAATGAGCCTGAAGGCTGGATGGCGGACAGGACGCGCCAGCATCAAGCCATCAGAGACGACCTTCTCACGCATTTTCGAGCAATCGAAGGCTGCGCCTCTCGCATGCCGGAAGCAGGCAGCTACCTTTTCCCGCAACTGCCTCCATTGGCCATAGACCCGACCGCCTTTGTTCGGGCGCTGAGGCTGCAAGCCGGAGTGATCGTTACGCCGGGAACCGAGTTCAGCCCTCATTCGGGCGACAGCATTCGCCTCAACTTCTCGCAGGAGCATGCCGCCGCCGTGGCTGCGGTCGAGCGCCTGACCACGCTTTTGAACAGATACCGCGCCTGAGCGTCATTCGCAGGCAAGGGCTGACTACCATCCGGGACGGCGCGGCGAGCTACCCGGCTGTCGAGGCGCTGCGTCAGCTTGCGACGGTCGGGCGCGAGCTACCGTAGGGCGCTCGCCGACCTCCGCGCCTCGATCACCACGCAGAGCGCGCGCCGCGAGGCCGTCGAGATTCCGCGCAGCCCTATCGACCGGATCGTTTTGCACCCAGCCACCGAGGAGGCCAGCGGCCTCCTGATGGATATCGAAGGTGATTTGGCAGGAATCCTAAGCCTTGCCCAGATAAGCAAAAAGGTCGCCGGACTTACGTCGGACGACCTCATGCAAATAAAACTGGTTGCGGGGGCTGGATTTGGCCAAGAACCTACCTATCAAGAACTGAGGATTGAAGTTTAGTTGTTAGTGGTAGACGTCGGCAGTTCTCAGATTGCCCAAGCTCTCGTGCTGGCTCTGGAACAGACTGCCGCGGCAGCCAGCAACAACCGAATGGCGACTGGGCGAAATCTGGTTGATGACGGCTCTCCCCAGGTCACCGCTTTGCTGTCGCCGCGGGGCATGTTGTTCGACCCTAACGTCCAAGTCGAACAGCGGGTCCCCGCCGCTCTATCATTTGTACTGTGATATGGCTCGCCGACCGTCTAACCGTCACTTTGGTCTCGGTTGTACTTCCAAATGTTATCGCCCCCGCGCGCTCGGCGGTTCAAAGGTTTCTGGTATGGAGGGTCGACGTGCAGGGCGACCGCATCGAGGTGCAGATCCTCGGCTGGGGCCGCGACGAGGAGGCGTGGGTCATCGACTACCGCGTGCTCTGGGGCGACCCGTCCGGACCGCGGCTCTGGTCCGATCTCGACATGGTGCTGCAGGCGAGCTTCCCGCATCCGGCCGGGCTCGACCTGCCCGTACGCGCGGCCGCCATCGACACCGGCGGCCACCACACCAAGATGGCCTACGAGTTCTGCCGCACCCGCCTCGCCCGCCGCATCTGGGCGATTAAGGGCCGCGGCGGGCCCGGCATCCCGGTCTGGCCGCGCCGCCCGACGCGCACGAACAAGGGCAAGATCCCGCTGTTCATCGTCGGCGTCGACGCTGTGAAGGACGCCGTCTACGCCCGCCTGCGCCCCACCGAACCGGGCCCCGGTGCGATCCACTTCCCGCGCCGCCTCGACGCCGATTACTTCCGCCAGCTGACCGCCGAGCGCGTCGTCACCCGCTTCGAGCGCGGACGCCCGATCCGCTCCTGGCAGCCCAAGCGCGACGGCGAACCGAACGAGGCCCTCGACACCTTCGTCTACGCCCACGCCGCCCTGCACGGGCTTATCAGCATGGGGCTCCGGCTGAACGAGGAGGTGCAGGGAGTGGCGTCGGTGCCGGTGCGGCAGGGAGCCGATGCCGGGCGCGTGATCCGCTCGGCATGGATGAAGGAAAGTCTGAAGAACCTTCGCCTCTGGGCGTGATCTGATAGGGTCTGTGTATCCGCGAGAGGAGCGCCGACGATGCCGAAACAGCCCGCCTTCCCGAGCATGACGCAGGCGATGAAGAAGAAGC
>NZ_SELO01000089.1 GCF_004146235.1 Tropicimonas sp. IMCC6043
GGGCTCGCGGCGGCGAAGTATCGGGCCGCTCAAGGAAGCCGGATATACGTCCGCAATTGCGAAACTCGAACCCGACCAGATCAGGCGTTGCAATCAGGCGGGGTCCATATACGTCCACACATGACACTTCCGTCGTTACGGGCCTCATCTCGGACAGCGCGCCATCTCACGCAACGAGGGTGATGGGCGGTCGCTTACCTCATATCCAGCGTTTCCTGAAGCGATTAAGGTCTGACAGCATCCTTCCGACCGGCCCCTTCTTCCGGCTAAGCGCAGCAGGGGGGCTGGCGAGATCGGGCAGAGGGGGGGATGCCAGCCCAAGAAATGCGTGCCGTGCGAAGTCCCGATCGAGCGTGCCAGCAAGATCTACGCCGGCCTCGCCCGACCTCAACAGTTCAATGTCTAATTCATTCATGAAGTTCGTCAGACATCGGTATATCCCGTCGTCATTCGGCGCATGGGTCAGTACCGGTTCGACAAACTCAGTCACAAGCCGCCGATAGGTCAAAGCATGCAGTCGATCAAGACCGTGCTCCCTAGACATGCGAAGATTATCTTTAAGTCCCAGAATCAAGTCCTCCACATTGCTCCTGTTCCACCGGACAGCCTTGTGCCCCTTGCTGTATCTGTAGACGCGGTCTGGAATCGCAAAAAACGCGTCAGATGCAATCATCGATCGCACGAAAAAGGGTGGATCCTGAAAGCGTTTGTAGTTCGGAAATTGGATCGAATTTTCGGTCAGGAGCTTTCGACTGAAAATAAATCGCTGGTAGCCGTAGTCAAATTGATATTCCCGGAACGTTATTTTCCCTGCGCTCCCAAATGTATAAGCGCCATGAATCCCGTTAAACTTTTTTTGGATGCGCCCATCGGTATAAAGACGCTCAAAAGAGCCGCCTGCAATATCGACACCGTTGTGCGTAGCCGTCGAGTACAGTGATGCCAAGGCGGTTTTTGTCGAGTACTGATCGTCTGCATCCAGAAATGCAATGAACTCGCCTTTCGCGACCTGCATGCCGCAGTTTCGTGCGCCGCCGGCCCCGGTGTTTTTTTGGTCGATCAGAACAACGCGGGGATCTTCGTTCCGAATTTTCAGAATGCGCTCACGCGTCTCGTCAGTCGAGCCGTCATTGACGCAAATGATCTCAATATCCTTGAGGCTTTGCCTGCGGGCGCTTGCCAAGCTCCGATGGATCAGGTCTTCCACATTGTAGACGGGAACGATGACGGATAGCCGTACCATGTCTTCACCGGGTCATTGGATCTACGCACCGCCAAGCATGCATATAGGAACCATTCAACACAAGCCATGCGACGGTTGGATATCGCGATACAATCAGGGCCTTGGTTCGTCGGAGCCAGCTTCTGTAGCGGAGTATCCCGCCGCTACTACTACATCCTGCGTCTGTTGCATCGCCACCTGGGGCTACATAATGTGCGGCCGTGAACGGATGAACGCTGCGGGGCCTTGCAACTTTGGATCATAACTCTGAACAGGAAGAAGAAAGGTCGGTTGTTCGTCTCAGCGACCACGACGCTTCCTACGAAATAGTCCTGCCCAATCCTGTCACCGACCATATCCAGCGGGGGATCGCAACTTCCGGCAGACCGTATGAGCGGGAGTTGCTGGACGACATGGTTGCCCGATTGCAGCCGAGCGCCTTGATCCTAGATATCGGTTCGAATGTCGGAAACCATACGTTATTTCTGGCCGCTGCCGGATATCGGGTTCGTTCCTTCGAACCCAATCAGGACCTCGCCACCGCGCAACGGGAGTCGGTGGTACGGAACGGGTTTGGTGACCATGTGCTGGTGGAGGTCTGCGGAATCGGTGCTACGAATTCGTATGCCGCGTTCGCGGTTGAGGATCACGCCAACTTGGGGGCGCAGAAGCTTGCACTTGGCGAGGGAGATATCCAAGTGCGCCGGCTGGACGATATGGAGTTCGACGGCGCGGTCGCGGCGCTGAAGATTGACGTGGAGGGGATGGAGCCGGAAGTCCTGAAGGGGGCGGCCGAGCTGATCGCCCGCGACCGACCACTGCTTTACATCGAGGCGGCGACATTTGAGAGTTTTCACCAAGTTTGCGCCGAACTGGTCCCGCATGGCTACGCAGTTGAGGCCTGTTTCAACAACACGCCAACGTTTCTGTTCCTGCCCGCTGAGGATCGCAACCGGGCGTTTTCCGCAAAGGTCCCCGGGACGGAACTTGCCGAGGATCTCTTCGCCAGGGTCACCGAAATCGGCAAAATGTCTCTGGAACGACAGGAAGACCAGGAACGTATCGAAAACCTCAAGGTGTCGTTCGAAAAGGCCAAAGACCAGCATCTGAAAAAGGTCCGGGAACTCAATATCAGGCTCGCGGGACTTGCGGATGAGTTGGCAACGGTGCGGCGAAAACAAGGGAACGAGGAGAAGCGACGAAAAAAATATCAGCGTCTCTTCATCATCTGCGGATTTCCGGTCCTTTTGCTTCTATCTCCCATACTGTTGCCAGTATTTGCCGTGAAACACCTCCTGAAGCCACGCAAACCCAAGCCCGCGAAGGTCGGTTATTCAGCCTTCCACAAAGGGGCGGTGAACATCGAGGCGGCAGACGAACCGCAAAGAACGAATCCTGCTAGCAACCGGCCGTTCGTCTCGGTGATTATGCCGAACTACAACAATGCGGATTTCATCGTCGAGTCCGTGGACTCGGCCCTCGCGCAGGAAGATGTCGAGCTCGAAGTGATTGTCGTCGACGATGGCAGCACCGATGCCTCGCTCGATATCCTGGTCGAAAAATACGGGGACAACAGCAAGGTCGCTATCGTTCCGCTGCTGCGAAACTTCGGCTGCTACTACACGCGCAACATCGGATTGGTCCGGTCGACGGGAGATTACATCGCCTTTCTGGATTCCGACGATGTGATGCATCCGCGACGGCTGGTTGAACAGGTCGCGGCGATCCAGGATGATCAGAGGGCGCTCTTCTCCCAGAGCAAGCTGCGCCGCTGGTCGGCCGATCTTTCCGAACCGATGACGGAAGCCAAGTTCGGCGAAAACACGATCGTGTTCAAACGGGAAGTCCTGCGCGACATAGGGTATTACGATTGCGTCCGCTACGCGGGTGACAGCGAATATCGGGAACGGATCTTGGCCCTTTTCGGGCCGCATGTCGCCCGGAGAGTGGACAAGGAATTCTACAGTCTGCGGACCCTGGGGAATTCACTGACAACCGGCACCGGCAGCGCGGCCTATGCGCGCAATGACGGCAGCGAGCTTGTCCAGGAACTCTCCGCACCCCGAAAGACGTACCAGCAAGCGTTCCGAGCCTGGCATGCCGGGGCGGCGAAAAACAGGGAAAAGCTGCGAATCGAATTTCCGCAACGCAGCCGGAGCTTTGCTCTCGGCGAGGGCCGACAGAATGCTTCGCCGATGCTGGGCGAGGCGGTGACCGGGCGAATGGCGTCCTATCCGGCGCGCGAGCACATCCTCCGGAATACGATTGGCACTGTGATCTCACAGGTCGACCGGCTCGAACTCTACCTCAACCAGTACGAGGAGGTTCCGGATTTTCTCCGCCATGACCGCATCGACGTTACCCTGGGCAAGGATGCAGCGGGCGACCTGAGGGACAACGGGAAGTTCTACTCGTCCGGCGATCCATCGGGCTACCTGGTCTATTTCGACGACGACATCCATTATCCAGAGGACTACGTCGCCCGAATGCTGCACGAGGTCGAGAATTTCGAGCGGAAGGTCGTCGTTGGCGTGCATGGCGTCATCTTCCCCGAAGAGAAGAGAGCCTATACGAAGGACCGGATGAATTTCCGGTTCACGGACGCTCATCGCGGCCGTTTCGTCGATCTGCTCGGAACCGGGACGATTGCCTACCACACGGACACGCTGTCCGTTTCGCTCGAGGACTTCCACTCTACCGGTGTCTGCGATCTCTGGTTCGCGGTTCAATGCCACGCTGCCGGCGTGCCTATGGTTTCGATCCCGCGCGGCGCAAACTGGCTGGTCGGTGACGCCGACGAAATATCCGGCCCCAGCCTCTATTTGGAAGCAAGAAACCAAGGGGCGTCGCATACGTCGCTCTATCACCAGAACCTCCGACCGATCCTGGACAGCGGCCGAAGCCGGCTGGCGCGACAGGCCGAGTGCGTGGCGCGCTATGGAGAGGCTCGATTGCGTTTGCACAACTACAATCTCGATTGACCCGCCACCGGCATAGGATGGTTGAGGGTGCTATCATGTGTGGACGTATATGGACCCCGCCTGATTGCAACGGCTTGGCTGTTTCCGGGTCGAGCGTCACGATTGCTGACGTATATCCGGCTTTCTTAAGCGGCCCGATTCATCGTCGCCGCAAGCCCCGATGGGTTTCCGCGTGCTTCGTCCTCAATGCTCCCGTGGCATCGGGGTGCGCCGTGCCAGTCCACACGTCAGACTCACGAAGCGACGGGTCATGACCCTTTCTCAATCTCCTACCTGTTTGCTGCAATGTCTGGGGATGAGCCCTCTCTTGTTTTGCTTTCTCGCCGTTGTGATCAGTTTGCTGGTACGGCCTGCAGCGGCCGGAAGTCTTCACTTCGCGACAGGATGGACCAGACGATCCTAGCGTTCTTGTTGGCGAACGCGACGGCCACGACGTTAGGATGCCGGCGCTCTCGCATCCGACCTATCCATTGGCTTCGCGTGTCCTGCTCCCACGGCGGCGACCAGCGCCGTGGCCGTTTCCGGGCCGATGCCCTCGATCTTGCCGATGCGCTGACACATCTCGTCAGTACGGAGGAGGTGTCTGAGCCGCCGGTTGTAGGACGTGAGAACACCTCAGCCTGGCGCCAGTTCCTTGATGATCTCGATGCGCGCGGCCTGAAGCGGCCGGAATTCGTCGTCGATGGCGCGCCTGGTCTCGAAGCCGCGCTCGTCGCACTCTGGGGCGAGGACCTGCCGATCCAGCGCTGCACCGTTCACAAGCACCGCAACCTGCTCGGCCATGCGCCAAAACACATGCACGACGAACTGACCGAGGATTACCGCGACATGATCTATGCCGACACCGCGGCCGAGATCGAGACACGCCGCAAGGCTTTCCGTCGGAAGCGTTGCCTCAAGTGCAAGGCGATCGCCGACAGCGTCGAAGAAGCCGGCGACCGGCTGTTCACCTTCACCCGCCTCGATCCGTCACCCGCCTCGATCCGTCGCAATGGAAATCGGCACGGACGACCAACGCAATCGAGCGCCTGAACGAGGAGTTTCGCCGTTGGATCAAGACCCAGACCGTGCTGCCCTGCGCCGAGACCGTCTCGATGCTGCTCTGGGCGCTGCTAGCGTCCGGCCAGATCCAGATGCGCAAGGTCGATGGATGGGAGACGCTGTCTCAGCCCCTCGAGCCCATTCCTCTTGACCTCGCCGCCTGAGCAGTCAAACCTTCGCGTGCCCGGAGAACTCCGCTTCGGAATTTCCACAAAATCTAGACACGACCGCGGTCAGACGCCAGATGTTGTCAATGACAGTTGTTGGGCGCTTCATTCCACATCAGGCAGAACGGCCTCCGCCGTCCAGTAAGTGTAGTGAGAGCGACGTTCGATTTCTCGGAACCCGAGGACATGCGGTTCGACGAATTGGATTTGTTCCGTCGGGCATAGGCCACGCAACGGCCCAACGATCTCGCCGTTTCGGACCAGATCGGAGAAATCGTCGGGGCCTTCCAATCGAAAATAGGGACGATTGGCTGAACCATAATATGATACCGCGCCGTCCGGAATTCGCGCCATGCCGCCCCAATCGCAGTACACAAGCTGCTCGGAGGGGACGTGCTCCTCGGTAAGGCGGGTAAGTAAGTCAATCTGGAGCTGCGTGCGATCTTTTCGATCAAGGCTCAAGTCTAGCGGGGACCTCACTGGCCCGCCGATCAGTAGTGCAAAGACCACAACTAGCGCCGTTAGCGTTCGCGGCTTGATGGGCAAGGTGACCACTACGGCAGCAAGAGACACGCAGAGAACGGAAGCGAGATAAAGCGTATAGCGAGACCAGATCGAGCCACCTGCAAACACTACGGCTAACAGGTAGGCAAGCACCATAAGCGGAAAAGGCAGAAGGTCATATCTTTGAAGCCACCACGGCAGAACCAGAACAGCCGCTACGGCGGGCCAGCGCAGGAGTTCCTCATCGCCGATTAGGTGTTGGATCACTTCCGCAATACTGCGGATCATCTGACTATTTGTTGTGGGGGAAAATCGGTCGATCATTTCATTGGCAATGCCCACCTCAAGAACGACGAGACCGTGCTGCGCAACTTGAAAAATGTACCAAGAAGCCGAAACCGCGAGCGCAAGCACTGCCGAGATCAGGAAATGCTGGTTTTTGAGAAAACTCCTAAACCGGAAAGAATGCCACCGTGCCGTCAGGCCGGTAAGAAGAAGGAAGAGTACGACGACAGCAAGGGCAACAGGTGCCTTCTGAAGGGACCCAAGGGCGATGAGTACCGCCGAGACATACCACCACCTGGGCCGTCGCAGCGCCATCATCGCCGCCGCCAAGGATGCAGTCGCAAAAAATAGCACACCTGTGTCGAGAAGGGCCTGTGAACTACTCGTCCAAAAGCGCCGCGATGTTGTAAGGAACAAGACCGCCGTCGGGACCGCCCAGAGATTTCCGGGGGACACGAGGGCAGCGAGCCAAGCCGTCGAGACGAGGCAACCGAGCGCAAAGATCATGGAAGGCGCGCGCACGCTGACTGTCAAATCCACGCCCTGTTCGTACAAGATTGCACCAAGCCAGTAATGCAAAGGCGGCTTGCGGAAGTTTGGCTCGTTCAATGAATAGACATTGAACCAATCCCCGGCGCGAGAAAAACCAGTCACTCGATCGAGGGTGCGGAATTCGTCAATGCGCTCGATCGCTCCGAGGCTGAGCATTCTGGCCTGAAAGGTCCACGCCCAGAGGATCAAGATCGCAGTGACGAAAATTGGAAGATAGACCGACGGGTTTTCAAAGAAATCGATCGAGTATTTCCGTCCGCTACGAGCGGATACGGTGTTTCGTTCTTGGTGGGAAGTCATGCCGATTTCTCCTGAAGCCCGATGACGTGTCTAGGCAACACCTGAGAGTCCGACAAGAACCTTTGCCATTTCCTAAGTTCAGGCCATAGGAGCCCTAAACCGACATCCGTGCCTTTTCGTCAGATGTCGGCACGGTCGAAGGTTTGTGGCTGCTGGATGCGCGCCATCCAGCGGCGATAAATCTGACGAGGAGGAAAGCGCGGGCGGATTTCGTTGCTATGGGGATTGTGGATCAAGGTTTACGGTAGGATCTTGCATGCGAACAGCCAACCGATTGGTGCGGCCAAGACTACCCTGTGGTGGGCGAGTATCTTTCGGATGTTGTGGCCGCAACCGCAGAGGACGGCGAAGATGGCGTCACCCACGTTGCCCTTTACGGCGCCCCATCAGAGCCGATGCGGTTCGGCATATCCAAGCTACGGCCAAGGCCAGGACGGATAGCAGAAGACACAACTTATGCGCGATCGTGAGCCGCGTATCCTCGAGGTTGAGCCCTCGGGTCTTGGCATCGCCGAAGAGGCATTCGACGGCCCATCTTTTTCGGTAGACATTGAGGACGCCTGTCCCCTTCATCGTACTGGCGACAATGAGGCGTTCTCCATGGCGACCCCGCTTGGCCGCGAATTGGAGAGCCAGGGCGGGATGGCCGTCGCGTGCGGGAAATGTCGCCTGGAAGGATCGGCAGCCCC
>NZ_SELO01000008.1 GCF_004146235.1 Tropicimonas sp. IMCC6043
TGTCCGAAGCTCCATCGCAGGCAAGCCGAGCGAAAACTTTCCGACCCAAAGCCCGAACGACATCAGATCAGCCCAAGATCAGGACACGAACACGGCTCGATGCCCCGCCCGATGAATATGGCGGGGTTAGATGATCCCGTTTGGGCTCTGGGCGCGGCGGCCTTCGGCCGTTGCTCCGCGCCATGCGACTCGACTCCGGCCGACCACGGGATAAAATGAGAACATAACATGAACAAACTGCCGCCCCGAATCGCCCCATGCCCTCCCGACGGATCCTGTCCCTCTGGTTTCCCCGCCTCGCGGCCGAGCGCCTGCTGCGCCGCGAGGGGGCTGCGCTTGCCGGGCCCTTCGCGGTGGTTCGAGACGCCGGCAACATGCAGCTCCTGCAATCGCTCTCGGTCGAGGCGTCTGAGGCCGGGCTGGTGCCAGGCCAGCCGCTACGCGACGCGCAGGCGATGTGCCCCGGCCTCGTCACCCGGCTCTCCAACCCGCAGGCCGAGGCCGCCTTCCTGACCATCCTGCGCCGCTGGGCGGGAAAGTTCTCGCCCTGGGTGGCCGAGAATGGCGCGGCCTCGCTCCTCGTCGATCTGACCGGCTGTGCGCATCTCTTCGGCGGCGAGGCGGCGCTGCTGGCGCAGGCGGAGGCCGATTGCGCCGATCTCGGCATCACCGCGCGCGGCGGCATCGCCGACACGGTGGGGGCGGCCTGGGCCCTGGCGCGCTATGCCGGGCGGGACGCCGCGCCCGTCCGCTCGGGCGACGCGATCGACCAGGAGGCGCGGGCGACGCGCTCGCGGGCGGCGAAGCGGCGGCACTGGGAGCGCGGCGGGGCGCCGCCGCGGACCGAGGCGGGGGCGGATGTCGCCCGGATCGCGCTGCCGGGTCAGACGCGCACCGCGCTCGCGCCCCTCCCCGTGGCGGCGCTGCGCCTCTCGCCCGAGACGGTGACACAGCTCACCCGGCTCGGCCTCAGGCGGATCGACGAGCTTGCCGGCCAGCCCCGCGCCGGGCTCGCGCGGCGCTTCGGGCAGGAGCTGGTCCTCAGGCTCGACCAGGCGCTCGGGCTGGTGCCCGAACCGGTCTCGCCGGCCCGCCCGCCGGACCATTTCGCCGTCCGCCTCACCCTGCCCGAGCCGATCGGGCTGGAGGAGGATGTCCGCGCCGGGCTCGACCGGCTACTGCCGGCGCTAGCCGAGCGGCTCCGGGCGCGTGGGCGCGGGGCGCGGCGGGTGCGGCTGCAGGCCTTCCGCTGCGATCACACGATGCAGCCGGTGGAGGTCGGCCTCGCCCGGCCCTCGGCCGATCCCGAGCGGCTGCGCCCGCTCCTGGCGATGAAGCTCGGCGAGATCGAGGCCGGGCCGGGGATCGACGTCCTGCGCCTCGAGGCGCATGTGACCGAGCCGGTCCACCCCACCCAGCACCGCGGCCATCTCGGCGCGGCGGCCGAGGGCATGGCGCGGCGGGGGCGGGCCGGTGCCGGCGTGGCGCTCGACGACCTGATCGGCCGGCTCGGTGCGCGGGTCGGACTGGAATCGATCACGCGGCTCGCCCCGGCCGACAGCCATATCCCGGAGAAGACGACGAAGGTCCTCGCTGCCGCCTGGTCGGAACCGGCGCGGGACTGGCCCGCGGCGCCGCCCCGCCCGCGCCCGCTGGTGCTCTTCCGCCCCGAGCCGGTGCATGTGGCCGAGCCACCCGGCCGGCCCGTCCGCCCGCCTGCGCGCTTCCGCTGGCGACGGCGCGACTTCGCCCTCGCCAGCGCCACCGGCCCGGAGAGGATTGCGCCGGAATGGTGGCTCGACGATCCCGAATGGCGCTCGGGCACTCGGGACTACTGGCGCGTGGAAACAGCGGGCGGCGAACGGCTCTGGCTCTTCTACGCCCATGGCGGGGCGCTGTCGGCGGGCTGGTTCTGCCAGGGGAGCTTTGCATGACGCGGACTGTGCTGGATCCGTTCGGTCATCAACCAGACTTTGGCCTTGAGCCGAAATAGGCCGGATCCGGGTGCGGAGCCGCGCCACCGACGGACCGCGGCGCGGCAATCCGACAGTGGGACGGGGCACTTAATCGGGAGGAATCCGAAATACCTCAACGCGACGCGCCGGCTTCATGGCCGCCTACAACTTCGCACGCCGCCTCAAGACGCTCAGCGGTCTTACGCCCTACGAATACATCTGCAAGATCTGAACTTCAGAGACAGACAGATTCATCGTCGATCCGATCCACCAGATGCTGGGACTAAACACCTAGCGGGCTACCCGCAGCGTCAGGTTGATCCGCCCGCCCTCCGGCAGGAGCGTCGAGGAGCCGGGCCGGATCCGGTCGATCCCGTGAAATACCAGCCGCGCCGCGCCCCCCATCACCAGCACGTCGCCCGACCTGAGCCAGACCGACTCGGTCTTGCCGCCGCGCGTCAGGTTGCCGATGCGGAAGAGCGCGTCGTCGCCAAGCGAGATCGACACCACCGGCTGATCGAAATCGGCCTCGTCCCGGTCCTGGTGCATCCCCATCCGCGCGGTCTCGGCGTAAAAATTGACGAGGCAGGAATCGGGCGCCCGCGCGCCCGGTGCCACCCGCGCCCAGACCGCGCGCACCGATTCGGGGATCGGCGGCCATTGCCCGCCTTCGGGGTGCGTCTCCTGGTAGCGATAGCCCCGCCGGTCGCTCACCCAGCCGACCGCGCCGGCCGAGGTCATCCGCACCGACATCTGCTGTCCGCGCGACGTCACGGGCCGGAAGAACGGCGCATCACGCGCCACATCGCGCAGATCGTCGACGATCCGGACCTGTTCCCCGGGCGAAAGCAGACCCTGGAAAAGCGCCACGCCGCGGATCGTCACAGTCGGTTTCGCTTCCAATTTCTTCACCATTTTTGCTTCATATCGGCCGCGCATCCCGGCTTGCAGGGGTGCCGATGCACTCCTATATACGCCGGGATGCTCGGCCGGGCAGCCAATCCGGCCGGATAAACCGGGATTGGGGCGCGGGAGCCTGATAAGGGCCCGAGCCCCGCAACATCGCCAAGAGAGGTAGAAAGCACATGGCCAAAGTCATCGGTATCGACCTCGGTACGACCAACAGCTGCGTCGCCATCATGGACGGGTCGCAGCCTCGCGTGATCGAGAATGCGGAAGGCGCGCGCACGACCCCGTCGGTCGTCGCCTTCACCGAGAGCGAACGTCTCGTCGGCCAGCCCGCCAAGCGGCAGGCCGTCACCAACCCCGAGAACACCATCTTCGCCGTCAAGCGCCTGATCGGCCGCCGCGAGGATGACCCGGCAGTCGCGAAGGACCGCAAGATCGTCCCCTACACGATCGTGGACGGCGGCAACGGCGACGCCTGGGTCCAGGCCCGCGGCGAGAAATATTCGCCCAGCCAGATTTCCGCCTTCATCCTGCAGAAGATGAAGGAGACCGCCGAATCCTATCTCGGCGAGGATGTGACGCAGGCCGTCATCACCGTTCCCGCCTATTTCAACGACGCACAACGTCAGGCCACCAAGGACGCCGGCAAGATCGCCGGCCTCGAAGTCCTCCGGATCATCAACGAGCCGACCGCGGCGGCGCTGGCCTATGGCCTCGACAAGGAAGAGAGCAAGACGATCGCCGTCTACGACCTCGGCGGCGGCACTTTCGACGTGACCATCCTCGAGATCGACGAGGGCCTCTTTGAAGTCAAATCCACCAACGGGGACACCTTCCTCGGTGGCGAGGACTTCGACATGCGGATCGTCCAGTATCTCGCCGACGAGTTCAAGAAAGAGCACGGCATCGACCTGACCAAGGACAAGATGGCGTTGCAGCGCCTGAAGGAAGCCGCGGAGAAGGCCAAGATCGAGCTCAGCTCGAGCCAGCAGACCGAGATCAACCAGCCCTTCATCTCCATGGACCCCAATGGCGGAACGCCGCTGCACATGGTGATGAAGCTCTCCCGTGCCAAGCTCGAAAGCCTCGTGGGCGACCTGATCAAGAAGTCGATCAAGCCCTGCCAGGCCGCGCTGAAGGATGCCGGCGTGACGGTGGACCAGATCGACGAGGTCGTTCTCGTGGGCGGCATGACGCGCATGCCCAAGGTCATCGAGGAAGTCACCAAGTTCTTCGGCAAGGAGCCGCACAAGGGTGTGAACCCCGACGAGGTTGTCGCCGCCGGCGCCGCCATTCAGGCCGGTGTGCTGCAAGGTGACGTCAAGGACGTCGTCCTTCTCGACGTGACGCCGCTGTCGCTCGGTATCGAGACGCTGGGCGGCGTGTTCACCCGGCTGATCGACCGTAACACCACGATCCCGACCAAGAAGAGCCAGATCTTCTCGACCGCCGAGGACAACCAGAACGCGGTGACGATCCGGGTCTTCCAGGGCGAGCGCGAAATGGCACAGGACAACAAGCTCCTCGGCCAGTTCAACCTCGAGGACATCCCGCCGGCGCCGCGCGGCATGCCGCAGATCGAAGTGACCTTCGACATCGACGCCAACGGCATCGTCGCCGTCTCGGCCAAGGACAAGGGCACCGGCAAGGAGCAGAAGATCACCATCCAGGCTTCCGGCGGCCTCTCGGACGACGAGATCGACCAGATGGTCAAGGACGCCGAGGCCAATGCCGAGGCCGACAAGGAGCGCAAGGAACTGGTCGAGGCCAAGAACCAGGGCGAGAGCCTGCTCCATTCGACCAAGAAGTCGATCGAGGAGCATTCCGACAAGGTCGACCCGTCGACCGTCGAGGCGATCGAGCTGGCCATGGGCCCGCTCGAGGAGGCCCTGGAAGGCGAGGATCTGGGCAAGATCCGGTCCGGCATCCAGAACCTGACCGAAGCCGCGATGAAGCTCGGCGAAGCCATCTACAAGGCCGAGCAGGAGAAGGCCGGCGAGTCCGCCCCGGACGGCGAGGATGAACCCAGCGGTGTCGACGAGGACATCGTGGATGCCGATTTCGAGGATCTCGGCGACGACAAACGCTGAACCGCGCAATACCTCCAGGGGGCCGGTCCGGGCAACCGGGCCGGCTCCCGCGTTGGAGGCAAGGGGATGATTGATGGCAAAACGTGACTATTACGAGGTTCTGGGTGTTGCGCGCGGAGCCTCGGAACAGGAAATCAAGAAGGCCTACCGCAAGAAGGCCCGCGAACTCCATCCCGATTCCAATTCCCACAAGCCGGATGCCGAGGCCCAGTTCAAGGAAGTGAACGAGGCCTATGACTGCCTGAAGGACCCCGAAAAGAAGGCGGCCTATGACCGCTTCGGGCACGCCGCTTTCGAAGGTGGAATGGGCGGCGGGCGGCGACCCGGCGGTTTCCACGGCCAGGGCGACTTCGCATCGACCTTCTCCGACGTCTTCGACGATCTCTTCGGCGATTTCATGGGCGGTCAGCGCGGCGGTGGCCGCCAGCGTGCCGCGCGCGGCTCGGACCTGCGTTACAATCTCAGGGTCACCCTCGAGGAGGCCTACGGCGGCGTCCAGAAGACGATCAACGTTCCCACCTCGGTGGCCTGCGCGGCCTGTTCGGGCACTGGTGCTGAAGGCGGCGCCGAGCCGGTCTCCTGCCCGACCTGTTCGGGCATGGGAAAGGTGCGCGCGCAACAGGGCTTCTTTACCGTCGAGCGCACCTGCCCGACCTGCTCGGGCCTCGGGCAGATCATCAAGAACCCCTGCCAGACCTGCCACGGTGCCGGCCGTGTCGAGAAGGAACGCTCGCTCTCGGTCAACATCCCGGCCGGGGTCGAGACTGGCACGCGCATCCGGCTCGCCGGCGAGGGAGACGCGGGGACCCGTGGCGGGCCCTCGGGCGATCTTTACATCTTCATCGAGGTGGCCGAGCACGAGATCTTCAAGCGCGACGCACAGCACCTCTTCTGCCAGGTGCCGGTGAGCGTCGCCTCCGCCGCGCTCGGCGGCGAGATCGAGGTGCCGTCCATCGACGGTGGCCGCTCGCGTGTGAAGGTCCCGGCGGGCTCGCAGACCGGCAAGCAGATGCGCCTGCGCGGCAAGGGCATGCCGGCGCTTCGCGGCGGCGGCCAGGGCGACATGTTCATCGAGCTGGTGGTCGAGACGCCGGTCAACCTCACCGCGAAGCAGAAGGAACTGCTGCGCGAGTTCGATGCGCTGAGCGCCGAGAACAACCCGCAATCGTCGAACTTCTTCACCAAGGTGAAGAATTTCTGGGACGAGATGAAGGGCTGAGCTGGGCGCGGCGGCTCACCTGACCCAGACTTCGACGCGCCGGTTGGCCTGACGACCGCGCTCGCTGTCGTCGCAGGCCAACGGCAGCGCCTCGCCAAACCCGACCGCCTTCAGCCCGACGCGACTCCAATCGGCGCCGGCCGACGCGCTGCGGAGCGCCTCGGCAACCGCCTCGGCCCGCTCCAGCGACAGCGCCCGGTTCGCATCGGCGGGCCCCAGCCCGTCGGAAAATCCCGCCAGCACGATCTGCCTGTCGTCATAGAGACCGACGCCGATATCGCGCACCAGCCTGTCGAGATTACCCTCCGACTGTGCGTCGAGCTGCACCGAGCCGTTGCGGAACCGAAATGTCGCCGTGAGCCGTCCGGCGCCGGACATCGCCGCGACGAGTTCCCTGAGATCGGCCAGGTCCACTTCCTCGCCCGCCGCCGCAATGGCGTTGGCGAGCCGCTCGCCCTGGGCCGCGAGCGGGATCTCCACCGGCACCTGGTCGACATAGCCCGCGCGCCGCACCGCCATCTCCGCTGTCGGCGTCGAGAGCCAGTCGAGGAACTCGCGCGCGATTAGCGGCAGGCGCCGCGGCGGCACGTAGAGATAGAGCGGCAGGGCCAGCGGATAATCCTCTGCCTTCAGCGCCTCGGGCGTCACGGTGATCTGCCGCCCGCAGCGACCCACAAGGGCCAGCGGCCGCACCGCGCGCAGGTCGGAAAAGCGGGCGAGGCCAAGAGCTTCGGGATTGCGGGCGACCGACTCGACGAGGCCCGCGCCGGATTCGTGTCGCACCAGCCACGCAGGCCGCCCCTCGCCGCCGCGTCCGGACGGTGGCAGGACCTGCTCAAGACTGCCGTCGGGCGTGGTTTCGTGGAGGTCGATGGTGACGCCGGCAGGACCGCCGAGGACGGCCCAGTCCTGCAAGCGTCCTGCGCGGATCGCAACGAGTTGCTCGATGGAGATGCCGCGGACCGGGTTTCGCATCGCCACGACCGGCACAAGCGCGTCAAGCGCGATGATCCGCGCCCGCCGCGGCCCTGCGAGATCGCCAATCCCGGCCGCGCGCCCGGCAGCAACCTCGGCGTCGGTGGCGGCACGATTGGCCATCGCGAGGTCGGCGCGGTCTGCGGCGAGATCGGCGAGCCCCGCTGCGCTGTCGCTGAGCGAGAGGTGGAACCGGGCCACGAGCCGGTCCTCGGTCGGGTCGATCAGGTGATAGGAGAGGTTGGCGGCGTCCTCAGGGACGCGGCGCGCCAGCAGCGCGCTGCGTGCGGCGAACGTCTCGATCAGCGCCGGTAACAGCAGCCGGCCCATCGTTGCGTCGCCGGAAAGGCGGATGTCGGCGACCGGGTTCATCAGGTCCGGACAGCCAGGCCCCTCGCAGCGCACCCCCTCGGCGTCGACCGTCAGGATGCCGAACTCGGTCTGCAGGCGATAGAATTCGCCGTCGAAACCGATCATCGTGCCCTCAAGGCTGATCGATCCGTCGCGCGATGTCAGGAAGGCGTCCTGGGCGGCCACCGGGCCCGCCCCGATTGCAAGGAGTGCTGCGAGGGCCGCCGCGCGGATTGGTTTCATGCGCATGTTGTTGGATTGGCCCGCCTCAGTCGGAGGCGATCTTCGTCGCTCCGCCGCGCGGATTCAACACGCAATATGTGCAGAAAGGGTCTCAGGCCGGACAGTCCGGCGCGCGCGTGGCTTCAGGCCTCCGGCAGGCTGAGCGCGTAGGTCTGCGTGGCCGGCGGGGTGAGGTCGCGCGAGGCCGGGTCAGTCGGCAGCTGCTGACCGGCTTGCACGAAACTGGCCGTCTTCGCCTCGCCGCCGCCGAAACGCGCCGCGATCGCCTCGGCATTCTGCATCACGTAGCCGGTCCCGAAAGCGACCAGGAAAACGAATCCGACCGTTCCAAAACGCCGCACAACTTGCATCGTTCTATTCTCCCCACAGTTTCCTGGGAGACGGAATATCGCGGGATTCGGGCGCGGCTGTGGCCGTACTGGGGCCGATTTCCGCCACATTCGGCGGGGCAGCGCACGTTCCCTGTCCCGAAGCCCTGTGACGTCCGGTTCAGAGCGCGCCGTGGCAGTGCTTGAATTTCTTGCCGGAGCCGCAGGGGCAGGGCTCGTTGCGCCCCGGGTTTCCCCAGGTCGTGGGATCGGATTCGTCGAAATCCGCGACCAGCGGCGTACGGTCCGCGTCCGGCGCCGGTGCCGCCGCCTTCTGCTGCGCTGCTTGCTGGGCCAGCATCTGCTGCATCATCGCCTGCTGCTCTTCCTGGGTCAGCGGCCGGATCTGGCTCAGCTTTTCCGTCACCTCTTCGCGCAGCCCGTTGAGCAGGTTCTCGAAGAGCTGGAAGGCTTCGTTCTTGTATTCGTTGAGCGGGTCGCGCTGCGCGTAGCCGCGGAAACCGACGACGGAGCGAAGGTGTTCCAGCGTCAGCAGGTGATCGCGCCACTTGCCGTCGATCGTCTGCAAAAGAAGCTGCTTTTCGATCATACGCATGTTCTCGGCGCCGAAATCCGCGGCCTTCTTGGCCATGAACTCGTCGGACGCCTTGTAGAGCCGCTCGCGGACGTCGTCGTCGTCAACGCCCTCCTCGTCGGCCCAGTCGATCACCGGCACGTCGATGCCGAGGTGCTTGATCACGTCGGCATAGAGCTTCTCGGTCTCCCACTGGTCGGCATAGCTCTTCTTGGGCATGTACTGGTCGACAAGCTCGTCGACCACCTCGTGGCGCATGTCCTGCACCACTTCGGAGAGGTCCGCGGCCTCCATGATCTCGCGGCGCTGGCCGAAGATCACCTTCCGCTGGTCGTTCATCACGTCGTCGAACTTCAGAAGCTGCTTGCGGATGTCGAAGTTGCGACCCTCGACCTTGGCCTGCGCCCGCTCCAGAGACTTGTTGACCCAGGGGTGGACGATCGCCTCGCCCTCTTTCATGCCAAGTTTCTTGAGCATCGAGTCGAGCCGCTCGGAGCCGAAGATCCGCATCAGGTCGTCCTCGAGGCTGAGGAAGAAGCTGGACTTGCCCGGGTCACCCTGGCGGCCGGAACGGCCGCGCAACTGGTTGTCGATCCGACGGCTCTCGTGACGCTCAGTGGCGAGCACATAGAGCCCGCCCGCAGCCTTCACCGCCTCCTCGTCATCCTTGTGCTGCGCCTCGATCGTGGCGCGAATCACCTCCGGATCGCCCTCGGGGTCGGCGGCGATGGCTTCCATCACCTTGAACTCCACGTTGCCGCCCAGCTTGATGTCGGTTCCGCGGCCAGCCATGTTGGTGGCGATGGTGATCGCGCCGAGCTTTCCGGCATCGGCAACGATCTGCGCTTCCTGCTCGTGCTGGCGCGCGTTCAGCACGTTGTGCGGAAGCCCTTCCTTATTCAGGAGCTGGCTCAGCTGTTCGGACTTCTCGATCGAGGTCGTTCCGACGAGCACCGGCTGGCCCTTCTCGTGCGAGGCCCGGATCTCGTCGATGACCGCCTGCAGCTTCTCGGCATTGGTGCGGTAGACCTGGTCGTGCTCGTCGATCCGCGCCACCGGCAGGTTGGTGGGAACCTCGACCACGCCGAGCCCGTAGATCTCGAGGAATTCCTCCGCCTCGGTCAGCGCGGTTCCGGTCATGCCGGAAAGCTTGTCGTAGAGGCGGAAATAGTTCTGGAAGGTCACGCTCGCGAGCGTGACGTTCTCGGGCTGGATCTGGCAGTCCTCCTTGGCCTCGATGGCCTGGTGGAGACCATCCGAGAGACGACGCCCGTGCATCATCCGGCCGGTGAACTCATCGATCAGCACGATCTGGCCGTCGCGGACGATGTAATCCTTGTCCTTGTGGAACAGCACATGCGCCTTGAGGCCCTGGTTGATGTGGTGGACCAGCGTCGTGCTCTCGGGATCGTAGAGGTTCTGGCCCTCGGGCAGCAGCTCGTATTGCAGCAGCCGCTCCTCGAGGAACTCGTTGCCCTCATCGGTGTAGGTGACGTTCTTGGTCTTTTCGTCGAGCGTGTAGTGCTCAGGCGAAAGCTCGGGGATGATCTTGTCGATCACCCGGTAGAGTTCCGAGCGGTCCTGGCTCGGGCCGGAAATGATCAGCGGCGTGCGCGCCTCGTCGATCAGGATCGAGTCGACCTCGTCGACGATGGCAAAGTTGTGGTGCTTCTGGCAGACGTCCTTGAGCTCCGACTTCATGTTGTCGCGAAGATAGTCGAAGCCGAGTTCGTTGTTGGTCGCATAGGTCACGTCGCAGCCATAGGCCGCGAGCTTTTCCACCTCGGGCTGCTGCGGGTAGACCACGCCGGTGGTCATGCCGACATGGGCATAGACCTTGCCCATCCATTCGGCGTCCCGCTTGGCGAGATAGTCGTTGACGGTGACGATATGCACGCCCTTGCCGGTGAGCGCGTTGAGATAGGCGGGAAAGGTGGCGACCAGCGTCTTGCCCTCACCGGTCTTCATCTCCGCGATGTTGCCCTCGTGCAGGAAGATGCCGCCCATGAGCTGGACGTCGAAGGCGCGCAGGCCGAGCGCCCGCTTTGCCCCCTCGCGCACATTGGCGAAAGCCTCCGGCAGAAGGGCGTCGAGCGGTTCGCCGGACTTCGCCCGTTCCTGCAATTCCCTGGTCTTGGCGATCAGCTCCTCGTCCGACTTCGCCTCGTATTCCGGCTCGAGCGCGTTGATTTGCTCGATGATGGGGCGGGTCGCCTTGATCTTCCGGTCGTTGGGCGTGCCAAAGACCTTTTTCGCGATCGTTCCAATTCCCAGCATATCCGCTCCGCCTTGACGCTTTCGTGTGGAAGCACGCCTTGTCGGCCCCTCTGCGCAGCGTTACCAAGCATCAAACGAAGAGCCGCCCGTCTCCCGGACCCTCCGCGATGTAAGGGCGTGCCCTCAGAGTGTCAACGCCGCGCAAGGGCGCGGCCAGCGAGGAGCCGATTTAATGCCGATGACCAAGAAAACCTGGGGAGCCGGGCTGATTGCCCTTGCCTTGATCGCAAGCGTGCCGGCTCTGGCCGAGGAGGTGACGGCCGATACAGTCGTCGCGACCGTCGGCGGGGTGGATATCACCGTCGGACATATGATCGTGGCGCGCCAGACGCTGCCGGCGCAATACCGGCAGATCGACGTGGCGACGCTCTGGGACGGCTTGCTCGACCAGCTGGTACAGCAGAACGCAATGGCGCAGTCGCTTGGCGACGGGGTGACGAAGGCCACCGAGCTTTCGATCGACAACGCGATCTCGGGCCTGCTGGCCGGCGAGGCGATCGGCAAGGTGGTGCAGGCGGCAGTGACGCCCGAGGCGCTGCAGGCGGCCTACGAGGCGCGGTTCGCCGATGCCGAGCCGTCGCTGGAATACAATGCCGCGCATATCCTCGTCGCCACCGAGGAAGAGGCACAGGCGCTGGTCGCAGAGCTTGAGGGCGGCGCCGATTTCGCGGAGCTGGCGAAAGAGAAATCCACCGGCCCGTCGGGTCCGAACGGCGGTGATCTCGGCTGGTTCGGCACGGGCATGATGGTGCCCGAGTTCGAGCAGGCCGTGATCGCGCTGGAGCCCGGCCAGGTTTCGGCGCCGGTGCAGACGCAGTTCGGCTGGCACGTCATCAAGCTGAACGAAACTCGTGCGGCCGAGGCGCCGCCGCTGGAGGAGGTCCGGGACGAACTCGCGGGCGAGCTCGAGGCCGCCGCGATCGACAAGGCGCTCGACGATGTCATGGCGGAGGCCGAGGTCACCCGTGCGGAGATCGAAATCGACCCCGCCGTGCTCGACAATCTCGACCTCGTCGCCGAGTGACGGAGGCGTAGATGGCCGGATCGCTGCCTGTCTCGCCGCTCGCACCTGCGAGCTTTCCCGCCCTGCCGGAAATCGCCGGGCTGGAGCTTTCCGCCACCGAGGCCGGGGTACGCTATGCGGGCCGGCGCGACGTTATGCTCGCGCGGCTTGCGCCGGGAACGGCGGTCGCCGGGGTGTTCACCCGCTCCGCCACCCGTTCCGCCCCGGTGCTCGACTGCCAGGCCAAGCTCGCCGCGCGCGCCGACTCCGAGGCCGGCGCAGCAATCCTGGTGAATTCCGGCAATTCCAACGCGTTCACCGGCTCGGTGGGCGACGATTCGGTGGCCGCTATCTGCGCCGGCGTCGCGGAGGCGGCGGGCGTTCCGGTGTCGCGCGTCTTCACGGCCTCGACGGGCGTGATCGGCGAACGGCTGCCGCACGAGCGGATCACGGCGAAGCTGGCGGAACTGGTCGCTGGCCTTGCGCCCGAGGGCATCGCCGACGCCGCCCGCGCAATCATGACCACTGACACCTATCCCAAGGGCGCCGGTGCAGTGGTCGCCACCGAGGCGGGCGAGATCCGGATCGCGGGCATCGCCAAGGGCTCCGGTATGATTGCGCCCGACATGGCCACGATGCTGGTCTATATCTTCACCGATGTCAGAATCCCGCAGCCCTCGCTGCAGAAGATCCTGGCGGATCACACCCGCTCCACCTTCAACGCGATCACCGTCGACGGCGACACCTCGACCTCCGACACGCTGATCCTTGCCGCCACCGGCAAGGGCCCTGTCGCGATCGAGGATCTCTGCACCGGCGCCGGTCCGGCCTTCTGCGAGGCCCTGCGCGGCGTCATGCTCGATCTCGCCCAGCAGGTCGTGAAAGACGGCGAGGGCGCAACGAAGTTCCTCGAGATCCGCGTAACCGGCGCCGCCTCGGACGCAGATGCAAAACTCTGCGCCATGTCCATCGCCAATTCGCCGCTGGTCAAGACAGCGGTGGCAGGCGAGGACCCGAACTGGGGCCGGGTCGTCATGGCGGTCGGCAAGTCCGGAGCCCAGGCGGATCGGGATCGGCTTTCCATCCGTTTCGGCGACATCCTCGTCGCGGAGAATGGCTGGGTCGCCGGGAGCTACACCGAGGAGGCCGGCGAGGCCTACATGAAGCGGCAGGAGCTTCTTCTCTCGGTCGATCTCGGCATCGGGGACGGGCGCTTCACCGCCTGGACATGCGATCTGACGCATTCGTACATCTCGATCAACGCGGATTACCGTTCGTGAAGACGGTCCTTGTCTCGGCCGTGGCACTTGTCGACCGCGACGGGCGGGTGCTGCTCGCCCAACGGCCGGAGGGCAAGGCGATGGCCGGGCTCTGGGAATTCCCGGGTGGCAAGGTCGAATCGGGCGAAACGCCGGAGGCCGCGCTGATCCGGGAACTCCACGAGGAGCTCGGCATCGACACCTTCTCCTCCTGCCTCGCGCCGCTGACATTCGCCAGCCATACCTACGAGAGTTTTCACCTTCTGATGCCGCTCTTCATCTGCCGAAAATGGCAGGGCACGCCGGTCTCGAAGGAGGGACAGGCGTTGAAATGGGTCCGCGGCGCCGCCCTGCGGGATTACCCGATGCCGGAGGCGGACATCCCGCTGATCCCGCATATCCGCGAATGGCTGTGACCAGAGGGACAATATTTTGCGCCCCGCCCAAAATTTGCGCTGATATATCGACAATGTGACAATTTTATACGTGATTTGTGAACAGTCTCTTTGTAACCTCCTTTGGACAGACACGAACGGAGACGCGAAGAGATGCTGCGCACGATCACTATCGGCAGCCATGTTTCGATCCAGGGGAATTTCGTCCGGGATCTGCGCGACGGCCGGATTCTTGTCCAGGTCGGCGAGCGACTGTTCAAGGGAACCCCGGTCGAGACAAAGGCGGCCTGACCACACGCTCCACTCACGAAGCAATACAGAAGGGCGGCCCTCGAGGCCGCCCTTTTCACGTCTTCCGGGTCTGACTCGGCTCGCG
Organism: Tropicimonas sp. IMCC6043; assembly: GCF_004146235.1. GTDB lineage: Bacteria > Pseudomonadota > Alphaproteobacteria > Rhodobacterales > Rhodobacteraceae > Tropicimonas. Next base: position 13,956 of record NZ_SELO01000008.1, read on the forward strand.
ATCAGGCAAGCTTGCGCTCGACCTCCTCGCGCTCGAAGATCTCGATGACATCGCCCTGGCGGATGTCGTCGTAATTCTCGAAGGCCATACCACATTCCTGGCCGGACTGAACTTCGGAGACCTCGTCCTTGAAACGCTTGAGCGTCTTCAGCGTGCCCTCGTGGATCACCACGTTGTCGCGCAGCAGGCGGACGCCGGCGGAGCGGCGGGCGACGCCTTCGGTGACGAGACAGCCGGCGACCTTGCCGACATTCGACACCTTGAAGACTTCCTTGATCTCCGCATAGCCGATGAAGTTCTCGCGCACCTCGGCCGAAAGCAGGCCGGAAGCGGCCGCCTTCACGTCGTCCACGAGGTCATAGATCACCGAATAGTAGCGGATCTCCACGCCCTTCTGGTTCGCCGCGGCGCGCGCAGGCGCGTTGGCACGGACGTTGAAGCCGATGACCGGCGCACCAGAGGCTTCCGCGAGACCGATATCGCTCTCGGTGATCGCCCCGACCCCGGAATGCAGCAGGCGGACCCGCACCTCGTCGTTGCCGATCCTCTCCATCGCCTGGGCGATGGCTTCGGCCGAGCCCTGCACGTCGGCTTTCACCAGAACCGGCAGTTCCTTGACGTTCTCGTCTTCCTTGGCCTTGGCCAGCAACTGTTCCAGCGAGGTCGCAGCCCCGGCAGCGGCACGCTTCTCCTTGGCCGCCTGCTCGCGGTATTCGGCGATCTCGCGGGCCTGCGCCTCGGTCTCGACGACGTTCAGGACGTCACCAGCCTCCGGCGTGCCGTTGAGACCCAGAACCTCCACGGGCACCGACGGTCCGGCCTCGTCGACGCGCTCGCCCTTGTCGTTGACCAGCGCACGCACCTTGCCCCATTGCTCTCCGACCACGAAGATATCGCCCTGCCGGAGCGTTCCGTTCTGCACCAGGACGGTGGCGACCGGTCCGCGGCCGACATCGAGCTGTGCCTCGATCACCGCGCCGGCGGCGGCGCGCTTCGGGTTGGCCTTGAGTTCCAGGATCTCGGACTGCAGCGCGATGGCCTCCAGCAGCTCGTCGAGGCCCTCCCCAGTCTTGGCCGAGACCTCGACATCCTGCACATCGCCCGACATGGCCTCTACGACAACCTCGTGTTGCAACAGGTCGGTCCGCACTTTCGTCGGGTTCGCCTCCGGCTTGTCGATCTTGTTGATCGCCACGATCATCGGCACCTTGGCGGCTTTGGCGTGGTTGATCGCCTCGACGGTCTGCGGCATCACTGCGTCATCCGCAGCAACCACAAGCACGACGATGTCGGTCACCTGCGCACCACGAGCGCGCATCGACGTAAAGGCCGCGTGGCCCGGCGTATCGAGGAAGCTGAGCACCTGTCCGCCATCGGTGGTCACCTGGTAGGCGCCGATATGCTGGGTAATGCCGCCAGCCTCGCCGGCAACGACCTTGGCGTGCCTGATCGCGTCGAGCAGCGAGGTCTTGCCGTGGTCGACATGGCCCATCACGGTCACGACAGGCGGACGCGGCTTGAGATCCTCTTCCTTGTCTTCGACGGTGTCGATCACGTCCTCGACATCCGAATCGGAGACGCGGACGATCCTGTGGCCGAATTCCTCGACGATGAGCTCGGCGGTATCGGCGTCGATCGGCTGGTTCTGCGTGACCATCATGCCGTTCTGCATAAGCGCCTTGACCACGTCGGCAACGCGTTCGGCCATGCGGTTGGCAAGTTCGGACACGACAATCGTCTCCGGAACCTGGACGTCGCGCACGACCTTTTCGCGAACCTCGGACCCGCCCATGGCCTTCTGCCGGGCGCGTTCCTGCTTCCGCTTCATCGCGGCCATAGACCGTTGCCGGCCGCCTTCGCCACCGGCCATCGCCTGGTTCAGCGTCAGCTTGCCGGCGCGGCGGCCATCCTCGCCCTTGCCCTTGCCGCGGCTCTCGCGCTGGCGGTCTTCGCGGTCGCCCTTGCGCGGGGCTGCGTCCGGCTTGGTGAAGTTGCGCTGCGCGTTCCGTGCGCTGCCGGCATCCTCGGGCTGCGCGGCGGAAGACGATGCGGCCGCGTCGGCCTCCTGCCTGGAGCCGGCCTTCTTCGCCGCCTCGCGCTCTTCCTTCTCGCGCTGTGCGGCCTCTTCGGCTTCGCGCTTCTTGCGCTCGTCCTCTTCTGCCTTGGCTTTCAGCGCTTCTTCGCGCTCGCGCTCCTCGCGTTCCTTGGCCTCGGCATCCGCACGCCGGCGATCACGTTCTTCCTCGCGGCGCTTCTCTTCCTCGAGACGCACCTTCTCTTCATCGGCCTCGCGCGCCCGCGCAGCGGCGAGCGCCTTCATGCGGCGCTCCAGCTCCGCATCGGAAATGCCAGCCGGGCGGCGCGAGGGATCCCCGCCCGTCTTCCCGCCGCCACCGCTGGCCGCCTTGCCGGCGCCAGGCTTCGGCACAACGACCCGCTTGCGCTTCGTCTCCACCACGACGTTCTTGGTGCGTCCATGGCTGAAACTCTGCTTCACCGAGCCGGAGCGCGTGCCGCCCTTCAGGCCCAGGGTCTTCTTGCCGTCATTGTCGCTCATGCGATTCCATCGTCCTTTCCGGGGCCGGTTGCCCCGATCTTGCCGCGCAGGCCGGAAAGCCGTGTGGCTTCCTCCACGACGCGAGTCGTGAGTCCTCCGGCACACAGCGCCGCGTGTATTACATGGTCTCGACCAAAGGACAAACCCATTTCCTGAGCCGTCAGACAGTCGAAACTGACACCCTCCTCAGCGGGAAGGCGCAATTTGCTCTTGCCGCGCTCCGAGCCGTCGGCGGCCTGAAGAAGTGCAACGGCCTCGCCGGCCTGAAGCATCCCGCGAACCTTCTCGTATCCTGCCACCGCCAGCCCCGCCTTTCGCGCAAGCGACAGCAGGTCCGTCACCCGCCGGCAAAGCCCGGCCTCGACGGTCTCCACGAGCCCCTCGGGCACCGCTACCTGCCGTTTCGCGCCGCGGGCGAAAGCCCGCTTCTTCACCGCAAGCTCGAGCGCCTCGCGGCGTGCCGTCACCCAGATCCCGCGGCCGGGCAGCTTGCCGGCAAGATCCGGCACGATCCCGCCATCGGGTCCGACCACGAAGCGGATCATCTCCGCCTTGGGCCGCGTGTCGCCAGTGGCGACACAACGCCGCTCGCCTGGCCTGTCCCGGTCCTTTGTCATGCCCCCGCGCCCCACGGCCCGACACCCGGCTCCGGCGCCAGGGATCAGGCGCCGGCCTCCTCGGTCTCCGCGTCCTCGGCCGCTTCACCTTCCTCGGGGAAGAGATCCGCCGGGTCGACCCAGCCGAGCTGAACTCGCGCGGTCATCACCAGGTCCTGCGCCTCGGCGAGGGACAGGTCGAACTTCTCGAGCACGCCGTCGTCCTTCACCCGCTCGCCATCGACCGTGGTCCATCCGCCGGCAAGCTCCCAGTCGGCGCATGTCGCGAAATCCTCGAGGGTCTTCACGCCATCCTCGGCCAGCGCCTCGATCATTTGCGGCGTCAGCCCCTCGAAATCGATCAGGCTCTGTTCGACCCCAAGCTCCTTCGCATGCTCCAGCGCCTTGCGGTTCTGCTCCTCGATATGGTCGCGGGCACGCGCCTGAAGCTCCTTGGCGGTGTCCTCGTCCACGCCGTCGATGACCAGGAGTTCGTCCTGGTCGACATAGGCGACCTCCTCGAGATTGGTGAAGCCCTCGGCGACCAGAAGCTGGGCAAAGAACTCGTCGAGATCCAGCTTGTCCATGAAGAGCTGCGTGCGCTCCTCGAATTCCTTCTGGCGGCGCTGACTCTCTTCTTCTTCGGTCATGATATCGATGTCGAGACCGGTCAGTTGGCTCGCCAGCCGCACGTTCTGGCCGCGCCGTCCGATCGCGAGGCTGAGCTGCTCGTCCGGAACGACGACCTCGATCCGCTCTGCTTCCTCGTCGAGCACGACCTTGGAAACCTCGGCAGGCTGCAACGCGTTGACGAGGAAGGTCGGGACGTCCTCGTTCCACGGGATGATGTCGATCTTTTCGCCTTGCAACTCGTTCACCACCGCCTGGACCCGGCTGCCGCGCATGCCGACGCAGGCGCCCACCGGATCGATCGAGCTGTCATAGGAAATGACGGCGATCTTGGCACGGCTTCCCGGGTCGCGGGCCACGGCCTTGATCTCGATGATGTTGTCGTAGATCTCCGGCACTTCCATCTTGAAGAGTTCCGCCATGAATTCCGGCGCGGTGCGGCTGAGGAAGATCTGCGGCCCGCGGGCCTCGCGGCGCACGTCCTTGATGTAGCAACGGATCCGATCGCCATTGCGGTAGCTCTCGCGCCCGATCTTTTCGTTGCGGCGCAGGATTCCCTCTCCGCGGCCGATATCGACGATGACGTTGCCGTATTCCTCGCGCTTGACGAGGCCGTTGATGATCGTGCCGGCGCGGTCCTTGAACTCCTCGTACTGCCGGTCGCGCTCCGCCTCGCGGACCTTCTGCAAGATCACCTGCTTGGCGCTCTGGGCGGCGATCCGGCCCATCTCGACCGGCGGCACCTCGTCGGTGATCGTGTCGCCGACCTTCGGATCGTCGAGATACTGCTTCGCCTGCGCGACCGTCAGCTCCGCCTGGTAATTCTCGAGCTCCTCGTCTTCGACAACCGTGCGCACGCGGGTGAAGGTCGCCCGCCCGGTCTTGCGGTCGATGGCGACGCGGATGTCCATCTCCGAGCCGTAGCGGGACTTCGCGGCGCGGGCGAGGGATTCTTCCATCGCCTCGATCACCAGCTCCGGGTCGATCATCTTCTCGCGCGCCACCGCCTCGGCGGTCTGCAGGAGTTCCAGCTGGTTGGCGGATGTGATGGCCATCTCTTGTTCTTCCTCTCAGGTGTTCTCGGCGGCGTCGTCCTCGGACGCCAGGATGGTCTCGATTTCGTCGAACTGGGCTTCGTCGATCTGGCCCACATTCTTGCGCTGCTTCAGCATCTCGCGGATCAGCTCGTCGGTCAGCACGAGCTTGGCGTCATTGAGCCAATCGAAGCGGAGCCCGATGGTGACAGGCGCGCCTTCATGGTCGATCTCGACCAGGACCTCGTCGCCCTCGACCCCCCTGAGCGTGCCCTTGAAGCGGCGGCGGCCGTCGATCAGCTCCTCGGTCTCCAGCTTGGCGACATAGCCTTCCCAGGTGTCGAAATCCTTCAGCCGCGTGAGCGGCCGGTCGATGCCGGGAGACGAGACCTCAAGCGTGTAATTGTCTTCGATCGGGTCCTCGACATCCATCACCGCGCTGACCGCGGTGGAGATATCGGCGCAGTCGTCGACCTCGATGCCGCCATCCGGCCGCTCGGCCATGATCTGCAGCGTCTTGGTGCTGCCGGACATGAGCCGGATGCGCACCAGTTCGAACCCCATCCCCTCGATGACGGGGGTCAGGATCTCGGCAAGGCGCCGGTCGATATTGGTCTTCGCAATCAGGTCGGTCACATCTGGGTCCCAAGAACAAAAAAACGGGCACGCGGCCCGTCGATCTTTCCCGGTGGAGCTTCCGGGTTGCCCCGACAGCGCCGCTGTTGAGGGGCATATACGTGCTCGCACCGGATTGCGCAAGGGCTCACTTCCCGGTCTGCGCCACCTTCCCTTGGAGCCGCCAGGCCCGCCAGAGCCACCAGCCCGCGCCAAGCGCCACCACGCCCGAGAGGATGAAGCCGGAGATGTCGACGAGCAGCTCCGCGATTGCCGAGATCTGGTCGGCAAAGAAGAACCCGAGTAGGGCGTAGCCCGCGGCCCAGACCGCCGCGCCGAGCATGGCGGCCGCGGTGAACCTCGCCCAGCCGAGCCCCGCTGCGCCACCGGCATAGCTTGTCCAGGGGCCAAGTGGAGCGACGATCGTGCGCCCGGCAAGCACCGCCACCGCGCCCCAGCGTGCAACCAGAGTCTCGGCGCGGGCGGCGAGCCCGGCGCTGGACGGTCGCGCCTTGAGACGCGCGAACAGCCCCGGCCCGCGCCATCGCGCGAGGTTGAAGGCAGTCTGGTCGCCGATGACGAAGCCGAGATAGGCCGCGCCGATGACCTGCCACAAGACGAGGTCTCCGGCCGCCGCAAATCCGCCCGAGGCCATCACCAGAACGGAGGCGGGAAGCGGGATCGCAAGGCAGGAGAGCATCACCACGGCGGCAATCAGGTAGAGGCCGTAGACCGGCACGAGGGCGAGCACCGTGTCGATCATCGCGCCGCTCCGGGCTGGTAGGCCGCCACGCCGGCGCGCAAGCGCTCGGTCAGGGCGTCGAGCGTCACGCCCTGGGCCGCGGCCACCTCGGCCATCGTCGGCGGTTTGCGGGAACCTAGGCCGTCCGGGCGTTCCAATCCGAGGATATCGAGCACCACCTCGGGTGGAACCTCGTAGGACATCGCCACGTAGCGCGGTCGCATCCAGGCCTCCAACGGCAGGTCGCGCTCCACGCCCTGATGGACAAGACCGAAATGCAAGAGGAACCGAGCCGCGAAAAACACCATAACCAGCAGGGCGGCCGCGAAAATTCCGCTCGGCAGGGGGTGTCTGGTCAGGAAGTACCGCAGGACTGACAGGAGTTCGGTTCCGATCTGTGTTCGTTTCGGGTCTTTAACGATAGGCGCGCGTTGGTCCGTCGCCACCTATGCCGCATTGGTTTTGGACCTCACGTTGTCTCGCGGCCCCCGGGGGCGGGGGCCGGTGTTCTCAGTGGCTGTCGCGGGGCAATCCCTTGGTCTGGGCGATGCGCTGGTATTTGACGGCCGGTTTCAGGACCATGCCCTCGTCGAACTGGTCGACGATGCTGCGCTGGATCTCCTGCCAGGGTGTCTGGTGGTCCGGGTAGGGGAAGCCGCCTTTGGCTTCGAGCGCGGCGCGGCGGGCGGCCAGCTCCGCGTCGGGGACGAGGATGTTGGCCGTTCCTTCCCTGAGGTCGATGCGCAGCCGGTCGCCGGTCTGCACCAGCGCCAGCCCGCCCATCGCCGCCGCCTCCGGCGCGGCGTTGAGGATCGAGGGGCTGCCCGAGGTGCCCGACTGGCGGCCGTCGCCGATGCAGGGCAGCGCCTCGATGCCCTGTTTCAGCAGCGCCGCCGGCGGCTGCATGTTCACCACCTCGGCGCCGCCGGGATAGCCGATCGGGCCCGCGCCGCGGATCACCAGGATGCAGCTTGCGTCGATCGCGAGCGCCGGGTCGTCGATCCGGTGGTGGTAGTCCTCCGGCCCCTCGAAGACGATGGCGCGGCCCTCGAACGCGTCCGGGTCGTCGGGGTCCGAGAGGTAGCGGGCGCGGAAATCCTCCGAGATCACCGAGGTCTTCATGATCGCGCTGTCGAAGAGGTTGCCCTTGAGGTTGATGAAGCCCGCGGCCGGTTTCAGCGGCGTGCCGAAGGGCCGGATCACCTCCGGGTTCTCGACCCGCGCCCCGGCATAGACCTCCGCCACCGGCCGGCCGGTCACCGTGATCGCCTCCGGGTGGGGCAGCGCGCCGGCGCCGATGAGCTCGGCGAAGACGCCCGGAACCCCGCCTGCGCGGTGGAAATCCTCGCCGAGGAAGCGGCCGGCGGGCTGGCAGTCGACCAGCAGCGGGATCTGGTGGCCGAGCGCCTGCCAGTCGTCATTGTCGAGCGGCACGTCGAGATGGCGGGCGATCGCCGTGAGGTGGATCGGCGCGTTGGTCGAGCCGCCGATGGCCGAGTTGACCACGATGGCGTTCTCGAAGGCCGCCCGCGTCATGATGTCGGAGGGCTTGAGATCCTCGCGGACCATGTCGACGATGCGCCGCCCGGTCTCGTAGGAGATCTGGCCGCGCTCGCGATAGGGCGCGGGGATGGCGGCGGCCCCTGGAAGCTGCATGCCGAGCGCCTCGGCGAGGCTGTTCATCGTCGTCGCCGTGCCCATCGTGTTGCAGAACCCCACCGAGGGCGCCGAGGAGGCGGCGACGTCCATGAACTCGTCATAGTCCATCTCGCCGGTGGCGAGCTTCTGCCGGGCCTGCCAGATGACGGTGCCGGAGCCGGCGCGCGCGCCCTTGTACCAGCCGTTCAGCATCGGGCCGACCGACAGCGCGATCGCCGGGATGTTCACCGTCGCCGCCGCCATCAGCAGCGCCGGCGTGGTCTTGTCGCAGCCGATGGTGAGCACGACGCCGTCGATCGGGTAGCCGTAGAGCGTCTCGACGAGGCCGAGATAGGCAAGGTTGCGGTCGAGCGAGGCGGTCGGCCGCTTGCCGGTCTCCTGGATCGGATGGACCGGGAACTCGAAACAGATCCCGCCGGCAGAGACGATGCCCTCGCGCACCCGCTTGGCGAGCTCGATATGGTGGCGGTTGCAGGGCGAGAGGTCGCTGCCGGTCTGGGCAATGCCGATGATCGGCTTGCCAGACTGAAGCTCCGCGCGCGTGATCCCGTAATTCAGGTAGCGCTCCAGATAGAGCGCCGACATGCCGGGCGCATCGGCGTTGTCGAACCAGGCTTGCGAACGGAGCGTCATCAGCAGGATCCTTGATCAGATGCCCCACGCCGGAAATGGCATGGGGCGGGGACCTCGGGCGAGGTCTTCCGATTCAGCATAGCGCGATTTCCGGAGCGGCTTCCAGACGTCCCACGAACCGCAGTGGCGCTCTCGTCGGGGCCGGGCCGGGTCACCGGAGCGCGGAGCGCGGACTCTGTAAAGCGCCCCCGCGTGCGCTCACGTTGACAGGACGGCAAATTCGCCGTTCCCTGTCGCCATTGATCGGAGGAACCATGAAAACTTTCTCTTCCTGGCAGCACTGCCGCTTCTGGCCGGCGCCGCCCAGGCGCAATCCGCACTTCTGTCCGCGTCGCCAATCCCGGACGATGCGGAACGGCGCTTCTGCTATTACGCCGGCCTAGCCTACTCGGTGAACTCCTACATCCTGATCGGCGGCAATCAGGTGACGCAGGTCTCCGGCGGCACGGCTGCGCTTTCCGCCGAGGTCGGCGGCACGCCCCAGGGCGGCGGACAGATTCGCCGGGTCGACGAGCAGAAGCCGCTCCGCTGTGTCGCCGGCGAAGACGGGGTCCTCGGCTGGTCCTCGGTGGCAACGCTCCAGCTCGGCCGGTAGCGCGGCCGGACGGGCGCGATTTCTCCCGGTGCAGGATGTCGGGCCGCCGCCGGCCTGATCAGGCTTCCGCGAAAGCGGCCGAAGGTTGCTTGAAGCCGCAGTCCGACGACGAACCAGAGACCCCGGCCGCAGTGCCGGGCGACGGAGTGCTTGGGGCGCGTTCCGGCAACGGTCGCCTGGGACTTGCGCCTACAGCCCGAACTGAGCTGCCTGGCGGGCGATTCCGTTGGTGGCGCGTACCAGTTCCTCGGAAATCCCCGGCTCGCTCAGCGCATGGCCCGCCAGCCCGATCATCCGCAACTCGCCCCGTGGCCAGGCCTCGGTCAGCTCCCAGGCAGAGCGTGGCGGACAGATCATGTCGTGCCGGCCCTGCACGACGATGCCGGGAATATGGGCGATGAGCGGCATGTCGTCGAGGATCTGCCGGTCCCGGTCGAGCCAGCCGTGGTGCTGGAAATAGTGGTTCTCGAGCCGGGCGAAGGCACGCGCATAGGGGCCAGGCGCCTCACCGCCAGCCGCATCGCCGGCGACCGTCGCAAGCGCGTTCTCCCAGCGGCACCACGCGCGGGCAAAGTAGGTCTGTTCGGTGATGTCCGTCTCAAAGAGCCGCCGTGCATAGGCCGCGATCAGGTCATCGCGTTCCTCCACCGGGATCATGTCAGCGAATCGCCGCCACTCTTCAGGGTGAAACTGCCCCGCACCGCCGGCATAGAACCAGTCGAGCTCGCGCTGCATCATCAGGAACACGCCGCGCAGCACGAGGAAGGCCGCGCGCCCGGGGTGCTTCTGTGCGTAGAGAAGCGCCAGCGTCGCGCCCCAGCTCCCGCCGAAGACACCCCAGCGCGGGATGTCGAGCCGCTCGCGAATGGCCTCGATATCACCGATCAGATGCCAGGTCGTGTTGGCGTGGATGGACGCAGACGGTTTCGACATGCCGCAGCCACGCTGGTCGAAGAGCACGACCCGGTAGCATTCAGGGTCGAAATAGCGCCGCATCGCGGGCGAGCAGCCGCCCCCCGGTCCACCATGCAGGACGACAACGGGAATGCCATCGGGATGGCCGCATTGCTCGACATAGAGCTTGTGGCCGTCGCCGACATCCAGCAGACACCGGTCGAAAGGTTCGATCGGTGGATAGAGGTAGCGCAGTGCGCTTTTGTGTCCCGCGACCCTGTCCATATGAGAGCTATATAGCGGTCGGAGGCACGGCGCTATGCCGAAGCAGCCACACCCGGAAAGGAGCATTGCATGACCCAGAGCACCATCGATCCGGCAGAGGTGGCCAAGTTCGAGGCGATGGCCGCGGATTGGTGGGACCCGACGGGCAAGTTCAAGCCGCTGCACATGCTGAACCCCACCCGGCTCGACTACATCACGCAACAGATCGCGGCCGAATTCGACCGGGACCTGAACGCGGCCCGGCCGTTCGAGGGGCTGCGCCTGCTCGACATCGGCTGCGGCGGAGGGTTGCTCTCCGAACCGATGGCGCGGCTGGGCGCGGAAGTGGTCGGCGCGGATGCGGCGGAGCGCAACATCCCGGTCGCGCAGATCCATGCCGAGCAATCCGGGCTCGAGATCGACTATCGATGCATCACCGCGGAGGCTCTGGCTGCTGCGGGCGAGTCGTTCGACGTGGTCCTGAACATGGAGGTGGTCGAGCACGTGGCGGATCCGCTGGCCTATCTTACTGCCTGCCACGATCTGCTGAGACCCGGCGGGCTGATGATCTGCTCGACCATCAACCGCAACCCCAAGAGCTTTGCCATGGCGATCGTGGGAGCGGAATGGGTCATGCGCTGGCTGCCCAAGGGGACGCATGACTGGGCGAAGTTCATCACCCCCGCCGAGCTGAGGGAACTGATCGAAAAGTCCGGGCTCACCTTCGAGGATGCCACGGGCTTCGTTTTCAACCCGGTGAAATGGACCTGGTCTCTGTCGAAGACCGACCTCTCCGTGAACTACGTCACTGCCTCGACGCGCCCGACCTGAGCGCGCGGCCTCAGTTACGTCCGCCGAAGAGCGCGCCGACGTCCTTCAGAATGCGCTCCGCGAGATTGTCGCGGCGGGGCTGCTGGCGCGCCGGTTGCGCCGCAGACTGCGCCGAGGAGCTGGCACCGTCGTAGCGCGGTGCCGACTGCGCGGCCGCAGCCGGCCTTGGCGTATCCATCGGCAGCGGCAGGATCGGCTTGCCCTCGTGGATGCGCACCATCGCCTCGTGCCAGATCTCTGCCGGCAAACCACCGCCGGTAACACCCTGGAGCGGCGTGTTGTCGTCATAACCCATCCAGACGCCGGTCACGTAATCGGCCGTGAAGCCGATGAACCAGGCGTCGCGCGCCGCCTGTGTCGTGCCGGTCTTGCCGGCGGCCGGCCGCTCGCCGAGCTTGGCGCGCTGGCCGGTGCCGGCCTCGATCACCCGGCTCATCATGTAGACGAGGTTGCGCGCCGCCGAGTCCGAGATCACCCGCTCGCCGAAGCCGCCGCCCTGCCCCATCAGCGGGTCGGGGTCCCCCTCGAGCCGAAGCTCCACCAGCCCGTAGGGCGTGACCGAACGGCCGCCGTTGAGGATGCCGGCATAGGCGCCGCTCATTTCCAGAAGCGTCGATTCGGAGACGCCGAGCGCCAGCGACGGGCCGGTGGCGAGCTTGTTGTCGATGCCGAAATCGGAGGCGATCTTGCGCACATTGTCCCGGCCGACGAATTCCGAAACCTTCACCGCCGGGATGTTGAGGCTGCTCGCCAGCGCCTGCGTCAGCGTCACCCGTCCCTTGTATTCCCGGCTGTAGTTCTTCGGGCAATAGCGCGGCTGGCCCGCCGGCATGTCGATGCACCATGGCTCGTCGACCACGGTGTCGAGCGGCGAGTAGCCGAGGTCCATCGCCGCGGCATAGACGAAGGGCTTGAAGGAGGACCCGGTCTGGCGCTTGGCCATCGTTGCGCGGTTGAAGGCGCCCGAGACCCGCGTCTCGCGCCCGCCGACCATCGCACGCACCGCGCCGTCAGCCGACATCACCACGATCGCGGCCTGCGCCTCGGAGCCCTCTGCCACCTTTTCCTGAAAGATGATCTGTAACGCCTCCTCGGCCGAGCGCTGAATCTCCTGGTCGAGCGTGGTCTTCAGGATCACGTCCTCGGTCGTGTCGCGGGTGAGGAAGCTCGGGCCGGAGTCCATCACCCAGTCCGCGAAATAACCGCCTGTCTGGGACTGCGCCGCCTCGCTCAGTGTGGCAGGCTGGGCCCAGGCCGCGTCGCGTTCGGACTCGGTGATGTAGCCCTGATCGTACATCAGCCGGACCACCGTGTCGGCCCGGTCCTGGGAGCGCTTTAGGTTGTTGGTCGGCGCAAAGCGGGTGGGAGCGGGTAGAAGGCCCGCCAGCATCGCGGCCTGCGCCACCGAGAGCTGACGCGCCGGGATGCCAAAATACCGCTGCGCCGCTGCTTCGAAACCGCGCGCCGACGCGCCGAGATAGGCGCGGTTGAGATAGATCACCAGGATCTCATCCTTGGAGTATTTCAGCTCCATCGCCATCGCGTAGATGGCTTCCTTGATCTTGCGCCTCATCGTTGTGCGGCGGCAATCGTCCTCGTATTCGGCCTCGGTCTTCCAAGTCTCCGCATCGAATGGCACGCCGAGGCACAGAAGCTTCGCCGTCTGCTGTGTCAGGGTCGAGCCGCCATGGCCTGAGAGCGCCGAGCGGCCTTCGCTGAGGTTGATTCGAATCGCGGACGCGACACCGCGGGGGCTCACGCCGAGATGCCAGTAGAAACGGCGGTCCTCGCTGGCGACGACGGCATCCTTCAGGTAGGGCGAGACCTGGTCGATATCGGTGACCTGCTCGAATTGCTCGCCGCGCCAGGCAAAGACCTCCCCGTTGCGGTCGAGAAGCGTAACCGAGCCGCGGATGCGCCCGTCGATCTGTTCGGCGAAGGGCGGAAGCTGCGCGTAGAAGTAGAGCACGGCGCCGGCGAGGATCAGGGCGAAGACGACACCCGAGCGCCAGACCACCGACCAGATTAGCCGCAGGACAAAGCGGAAAAGCGCCGCCAGCCAGCCGAGAGGGCCGCTCTTGCGGGCTGTCCGGGCGCGCTTCTTCGAGGGGGTCTTACGCTTCGCGGCGGGCTTTGCCGCTGCCTTCTTCGGGGTCTTCGATGTCGGGGACCGGCCGCCAGCGCCGGATGAATATCGTTTGTCGGCCCGAAGGGTCGGACGTTTTCCGCCTTTTGAGCTCATGGGGGCCTCTGATGCGATCGCTGCTCGGATTTTTTCCCCTTGATAGCTTGCTTCGTTGCCGATTGGGAGAGGACAGCCGCGTTCCGCGCGCTTCAATTGTGCCGAAAAATTAGGCGAACCGTCCGGGCTGTGCGAATAATGTGCATTATGCCCAGGTTTCGGCCTTCATCCGGCCGGCTGATTCCTTGCTCCCGCTGCGTCACCCCGATTGTCATCGACCATCGCTAGAACGCCGGGGACGCTCCCCGACACAGCGGAAGGGGGAGACAGGTGAAACTCATCATTGCAGCAATCAAGCCGTTCAAGCTCGAGGAGGTGCGCGAGGCGCTCACGTCCATCGGCGTGCGAGGCATGATGGTGACCGAGATCAAGGGCTTCGGCTCGCAATCCGGCCACACCGAGATCTACCGCGGCGCCGAATACGCAGTGAATTTCGTGCCCAAGATCAAGATCGAGATCGTCGTGGGCGCGGAGATGGTCGACCAGGTCGTCGAAACCATCCGGGTCACTGCCAAGACCGACAAGATCGGCGACGGCAAGATCTTCGTTCTCGACGTCAACCAGGCCGTCCGCGTCCGCACCGGCGAGACCGACGACGATGCACTCTGAGTGCGGGCGCCAACAGGGAAACTCCAGCATATGAAACTCTCGAAGCTCATTCCCGCCGCTGTCGCAGCCACGCTGCTGCCGATGGTGGCCTCCGCCCAGGACGTCGTCGACGCGGCGGTCGTCGACAAGGGCGACGTCGCCTGGATGATGACGTCCTCGCTGCTCGTCCTGTTCATGATCATTCCCGGCCTCGCGTTGTTCTATGGCGGCCTGGTTCGACAGAAGAACATGCTCTCGGTGCTGATGCAGTGCACGCTCATCACCTCGGTGGTGATGATCATCTGGGTGCTCTACGGCTATTCCTTCGCCTTCGGCGGCAGCACCTCGCCCTTCTGGGGCGGCACCGGCAAGCTGTTCCTGGCCGGCGTGACCCCCGAGAGCACCGTGGCGACCTTCTCGGACGGGGTCGAACTGCCTGAATATGTCTTCATCTGCTTCCAGATGACTTTCGCTGCGATCACCCCGGCGCTGATCGTCGGCGCCTTTGCCGAACGTGTGAAATTCTCCGGCGTGATCCTGTTCGTCGTTCTCTGGGTGACCTTCATCTACTTCCCCATCGCCCACATGGTCTGGGACGGTGCCGGTGTGATCTTCAACTGGGGCGCCATCGACTTCGCGGGCGGCACGGTCGTTCACATCAACGCGGGGATCGCGGCCCTTGTCTGGACCGTCGTGATCGGACCTCGCGTCGGCTTCGGCAGGGACAACATGGCCCCGCATTCAATGACGCTGACCATGGTCGGTGCGGCGATGCTCTGGGTCGGCTGGTTCGGCTTCAACGCCGGTTCCAACCTCGAGGCGACCGCCGGCGCAACGCTTGCGATGATGAACACTTTCATCGCGACCGCCGGCGCTGTGGTCTCCTGGTCGGTCGTCGAAGCCATCACCCGCGGCAAGGCATCGATGCTGGGCGCGGTCTCGGGCATGGTCGCGGGTCTTGTCGCGGTCACCCCTGCCTGCGGCACCTCGGGCCCGGTCGGCGCACTTGTGCTCGGCCTCGTGGTCTCCCCGATCAGCTTCTTCTTCGTCACCACCGTGAAGCAGAAGTTCAAATACGATGACAGCCTCGATGTCTTCGGCGTGCACGGAGTCGGCGGCATCGTCGGCGCAATCGGCACCGGCATCCTCTGTGCTCCGTGGCTCGGCGGAACAGGCTTCGTCGTCGAGGCGGGAACGATGGGGGCCCAGGTCCTCACCCAGATCAGCGCGGTGCTTCTTACATTGGTCTGGAGCGGCGTCGGGTCGCTGGTGCTGATCTATGTCACCAAGTCGATCACCGGCATCCGGGTCGACGAGGCCGACGAGCGCCAAGGGCTCGACCTCACATCGCATGGCGAGACCGCCTATCACAGCTAACGCTGGGTCCGTCAGCATTTCCCGGCCCCGGACATGGCAGTGTCCGGGGCCGGTTTCGTTCGGGCGGCACCGCCGAGTCGCGACCGCGCAGGCAAGGCGATCCGGGGCGGATGCAAGTGATCGGTCGCCCGAATTGTGCATGCGCTCTCTGCACTGGATTACGACGCGGCCCATTCCCGGGTGCCCCGTCCTCAGTCGCCCCATCTCGTAGCGATGGATCGGCTGCGGTCCGCTGCCCGGATCTTGAACTCCGATCACCTCAGTTCCGGGCGCGCGTGAATACCGTTGCAGGGCCCACATACCCCATTCGCCTAAAAAAACGGCACGTCATTCATTTTGTGCAAAAATTGTGCATAAAGCCCGGATTCCGGCCCTTGTCAGCCCGCCCGTTTGCTTGAACCCGCCCGCTGGTCTCGGCTGTGTTCCTCCATCACCAATCGCCGGGGCCTCCTCCCGGCCAATCGGAAGGGGAGCAAATTGAAACTCATCATCGCAGCAATCAAGCCGTTCAAGCTCGAGGAGGTGCGCGAGGCGCTCACTTCCGTCGGCGTGCGCGGCATGATGGTGACCGAGATCAAGGGCTTCGGCTCGCAATCCGGCCACACCGAGATCTACCGCGGCGCCGAATACGCCGTGAATTTCGTGCCCAAGATCAAGCTCGAAATCGTCGTGGGCGCGGAGATGGCCGACCAGGTGGTCGAGACCATCCAGAAGACTGCCAAGACCGACAAGATCGGCGACGGCAAGATCTTCGTTCTCGACGTCAACCAGGCTGTCCGCGTCCGCACCGGCGAGACCGACGCCGATGCGCTCTGATCTCAGGGCCCCAATAGGAAAACGATCCGACATGAAACTGAGCAAATTCCTTCCTGTCCTCGCCGCGGTGGCACTGCTGCCTGGCCTGGCGCTGGCCCAAGAGGCCGACGTGACGCCGCCGAACGAAGAGATCGGCTATATCTTCACGACCTTCATGTTCCTCGTCACCGGCTTCCTGGTGATGTGGATGGGCGCGGGCTTCTCGATGCTCGAGGCCGGCCTCGTGCGCTCGAAGAACGTGACCATGCAGCTGACCAAGAACATCGCGCTCTTCTCGATCGCCGCGATCATGTACTACCTGATCGGCTACAACCTGATGTATCCGGGCGATGGCTGGACCATCCCGGGTGTGCTCGGCGCCTTCGCTCCGGCCGTTATGGAGCCGGTGGGCGGCAGCCCCGACACCGACCTCACCTACGCATCGGTTGGCTCCGACTTCTTCTTCCAGTTGATGTTCTGCGCCACCACGGCCTCAATCGTTTCGGGCACGCTGGCCGAGCGGATCAAGCTGTGGCCCTTCCTGGTCTTCACCCTCATCCTGACGGCGCTCATCTACCCGATCCAGGCCTCCTGGAAATGGGGCGGCGGCTTCCTCGACGCCAATTATGGCTTCCTCGACTTCGCCGGCTCGACCGTCGTGCACTCGGTCGGTGGCTGGGCGGCGCTCGCTGGTGCCCTCGTGCTCGGGCCGCGGATCGGCAAGTATCCGGCCAGCGGCGGCGTGCATCCCTATCCGGGTTCGAACCTGACGCTTGCCACCCTCGGCACGTTCATCCTCTGGCTCGGCTGGTTCGGCTTCAACGGCGGCTCGCAGCTCTACATGGACACCGCCGGCAACGTCGCCGACATCTCCCGGATCTTCGCCAACACCAACACGGCTGCGGCCGGTGGCGCGATCGCCGCGCTGTTCATGACTCAGATCATGTATGGCAAAGTCGACCTCACGATGGTGCTGAACGGTGCTCTGGCGGGCCTCGTCTCGATCACCGCCGAGCCGCTGACCCCCGGTCTCGGAATGGCCACGATCATCGGTGCCATCGGCGGCGTGATCATCGTCTTCGCGGTGCCGTTCCTCGACAAGCTCAAGATCGACGACGTGGTCGGCGCTATCCCGGTGCACCTGTTCTGCGGCATCTGGGGCACCATCGCGGTCGTGCTGACCAACCCCGATGCCACGCTCTTCGGCCAGCTGATCTCGATCGTGATCGTCGGTGTGTTCGTCTTCGTCGTGAGCCTCGTGCTTTGGTTCATCCTGAAGGCCACGATGGGCATCCGGGTTGACGAGGAAACCGAGATCAACGGTCTCGACGTCGCCGAACTGGGCATCGAAGCCTATCCCGAGTTCTACAAGGGCTGACCCTCCTTCCTGTCAGCCACACTTGGCCCCGGATGCATGGCGCATCCGGGGCCTTTTTCGTCGCCGACACTCGGGAATGTGGCGCAGCCGCATCGGGGAGATGCCTTCCCGTCACAGGATGGCGGAGCCTGGCAGGCATTCCGTCTCCAACGCGTCAGCCGTTCTTGCCAGCCACGCGAACCGAGCCTCCGGTTGCCATATCGGTGCCCATATAGGCTTGGCCGTCCGCTTTCCAGGCCGCGAAGCCGCCGGCCATATGCGCCACCGGCGCAAAGCCCGCGGCCAGCGCGGCGCGCGCGACCTTTTCGGACCGGACGCCGGAGCCGCAGTGAAACACGATCCGCTTGCCTTCCTGCGACGGCAGCCGTTCGGCTTCGAAGAAATGCATAGGCAGCAGCAGCGCGCCGCGGATGTGCTCGAAGGCATATTCCTGGATCGTGCGCACGTCGATGATCGCGACCTCGCCGGCGCGGAAGGCGCTTGCAACCTCTTCGGCGGTCCAGGTCTCGAGATCCCCGTTCGGTGTCCTTTCAATTTCCATGTCCGGTCCTTTCCGTGTGACTGGCTTTCCGGCACAGTCATGCGCCGCCGCGGCGGACAGGTCAAGAATAGATGTAATTATGATATATCTTTAATGCCGCGGCCATCAGACCAGCACCCGGGCGAGCGCGCGGGCGGCCGGGGCGACCGTCTCGGGGGTCAGGCCGGCCAGGTTGATCCGCCCGTCAGCGATCATGTAGAGCCCGTGATCGCGGCGCAACGCCTCGACCTCGGCTTCGCTGGCGCCGACCAGCGAGAAGAGGCCGCGCATGTTCCCGAGAAAATCGAATCGCTCCGAGTTGGTCTCGCGGCGGAGTGCTTCGACCAGCGCCCCCCGCATTCCGGCAATTCGGTCGCGCATGCCATCGAGTTCCTCAGCCCAGAGCGTGCGCAGCGCGGGGTCGCGGAGAATCTCCGTTACCACGCGCGCGCCGTGATCGGGCGGAAAGGCATAGTTCTGCCGGTTGAGCCAGGCCAGCGTGCCCTGCAGCGCCGACGCCTCGGCCGCCTTCCCGGACACGGCCAGAAGCAGGCCCACGCGGTCCCGGTAGAGGCCGAAGTTCTTCGAGGCCGAGATCGCCAATAGAAGCTCCGGCAGCCGCGCGGCGAGCCCGCGAAGCCCGTCGACATCCGTCTCGATCCCGGCACCGAAGCCCTGATAGGCGAGATCGACCATCGGCAGCGCTCCGGTGCCTTCGAGCAGCTGCGCGATGTCGTCCCAGTCCTCCGCCGAGAGGTCGGCGCCGGTCGGGTTGTGGCAACACCCATGCAGCAGGACGACGTCGCCCCGCCGGACCTGCGCCAGATCGGCCTGCATCCCGTCGCGGTCGAGCCCGCCCAGCGCGGCATCGTAGTAGCGATAGGGCTTCCAGCGGATCCCCAGAGTGCCGAGAATCGACTCGTGGTTGGGCCATGTCGGGGCGGGGGTATGGAACACGGCTTCGGGGCGCACCATCCGCACGAGGTCGAAGGCCTGACGAACGGCGCCGGTGCCGCCGGGCGTCGCCAGCGCCGCGATCCGGTCGGGCGCGACGGAATGTCCGAGCGTCAGGTCCCGCATCGCTGCGTGGAAGGCGGGGTCGCCCGCGAGCGCGACATAGCCCTTGCTCTCCTGGGTCTCATGGATAGCTGCCTCGGCGGCCTTGACCGCCGCGAAGACCGGCGTGCGCCCATCCGCGGTGCGGTAGACGCCGACCCCAAGGTCGATCTTCTCCGGCCGCGGATCTTCGGCGAAGGCCTTCATCACCCGGAGGATCTTGTCCGGTTCCGGCGGTCTGTGGTCTTCGAACATGAGCGGCCCTAGTCGGGGATACGGCTGGCGTCGAGCGGGCGCCTGAGCACCCGCGTATGATCGCTCCGGCGGACCGGCGTGAAGCCGCAGCGCTGGTAGTTCTGGAGCGCGCGCGGATGGTCGAGCGTGCTGGTGTTGACAGTGACCTTCTCGACACCGGGCAGGTCCCAGGCCGTCAGCACGGCGTTCTGCAGCAGGAAACGGCCGAGCCCCTGGCCGATCGCCTGCGGAACGAGCCCGAAATAGGCGATGTTGCAGCGCGCGCGCTTGCGGTGATCGAGCAGGACGAACCCATGCGGCCAGCCGTCGCGGATGAGCGTGTAGAGCGCTGTCTCGGGATGCTCGAGCCAGTCGGCGAGCTCGGCCTCGTCGCGGTCGTGCATGTCCTCCCAGGCATAATCGCGGCCGACCGCGTCGTAGAGATCGAGGAAATACCAGACCGGCGGCTTCTCGGCCTTCAGGAGCGAGGCGGGCGCGCCAGAGGGCTGGTTGGGCCAGCCATAGGATGGGCGCTCCGTCATCTCGAGCCAGGTCACGGAGTAGTGGATCTCGGTGCCGGCGGGGGTGATACTCATCCCTTTTCCACCTTCAGGTCCGGATAGGCGCCCCATTCGGCCCAGGAGCCGTCATAGAGCGCGTTCTGCTTGTGGCCGAGGCGGGTGAGCGCGAGAGTGATGATCGCCGCCGAGACGCCGGAGCCGCAGGTGGTGATGGCGGGTTTCTCGAGATCGA
Organism: Tropicimonas sp. IMCC6043; assembly: GCF_004146235.1. Lineage (GTDB taxonomy): Bacteria > Pseudomonadota > Alphaproteobacteria > Rhodobacterales > Rhodobacteraceae > Tropicimonas. The sequence continues at coordinate 33,949 of NZ_SELO01000008.1, forward strand.
CGCCGGCGGCCACGAGAATGTCGCGCAGCGCGTCGGTGGATTTCATCGTGCTGTCGTCGTTAGAAAGAGTGTCCCAGGGGATATTGAGCGACCCCGGGATGTGCCCCTGGCGCAGGCCCGGGCGCGGCTCCGGATCGACACCGCGGAAACGGCCCTCCGGGCGGGCGTCGAGGATCTGCCAGTCGCCGAGCTTGGAGGCAAGCGAGACCTGGGTCACGTCCTTGACCATGTTGGACTGCCGGCGGACGGTGATGTGGCGTTCCCGGATCGACGGCGGCATGTCCTCCAGCGGCCGGCCCTCGGCCACCCATTTGGGCAGGCCGCCGTCGAGCACCGCGATATCGAAATGGCCCATCAGCCGGAAAAGCCACCAGACGCGCGGCGCCGAGAACAGGCCCATACCGTCATAGACCACGACCTGATGGCCGTCGCCTACGCCGAGCTTGCGCATCCGCGAGATGAACTTCTCCGGCGGCGGGACCATGTGCGGAAGGTCGGAGCGAAGGTCGGCGATCTCGTCGATATCGAAGAAGCGGGCGCCGGGAATGTGGCCCGCGTCGTATTCGGCGCGTGGGTCGCGGTCCATCGTCGGCAGGTACCAGGAGGCGTCGAGCACCCGCAGGTCCGGGTTGTTCATGTGGGCGGCCAGCCAATCGGTGCTGACAAGCGTTCTCGGGTCGCTCTGGTCCATCTCGGCCTCCCTGCTCGGATCCCGTCTGGAATTGCTAGTGCCGCGGGCGCGCGGACGCAAGGGCAGGCCGGACGGCGGCGCTAGTCCCCGTGCCGGAGCAGGCGCTGCTTCTGGCGATTCCAGTCGCGCTTGGCCTCGTCGGCGCGCTTGTCGTGGATCTTCTTGCCCTTGGCGATGCCGATCTTCAGCTTGGCGATGCCCTTGTGGTTGAAATAGAGAACCAGCGGCACGAGGGTCATGCCCTTGCGCTGCGTCTCGTTCCAGAGCCTGGAAAGCTCCTTCTTCGATACCAGAAGCTTGCGCCGGCGGCGCTCCTCGTGGCCGAACATGGCGCGGTCGTACGGGGCGATGTAGCCGTTGACCAGCCAGAGCTCACCGTTCTCCACCGCGGCATAGCTCTCGGCGATATTGGCCGAGGTGGTGCGCAGGCTCTTGACCTCGGAGCCGGTCAGCATGATGCCGCATTCGAGATCCTCCTCGATCGCGTAATCGTGCCGGGCCCGCCGGTTCTCGGCGATCACCTTGTAGTTCGGATTGTCCTTCGCCTTGGCCATGGCCGCGGGATATAGGCGCTTGCAGAGGGAGTTCCAAGGGCGTTCGATGGGCCAAGCGAAGAGGTGAGCCATGAAACTGATCGATACCGACCACCCATTCTATGCCCCGCTCTGGCGGCGCGCCGTCATCGTCGCGCTGACGCTGGGCTGGTCGGCCTTCGAATTCGTCGCCGGCTCACCGATCTGGGGCGTGCTTACGGGCGCACTCGGGGTCTACTGCCTCTACATGCTCTTCATCACCTACGACCCGAAGGGCGGCGACGGCGCGTGAGCGGCGCAAGTGCATGCAACGACACTTGGCCAGGAGCAGCGGCCGCAGGCCGCCGCGCCCGGTTTTGGTCAACATCAGGCCCGTGACAGCCTTTGGCTGATGACCGGCCCGAGCGGCCGGGTTTCGCCCTAGTTGATCAGACCTGCGAAGACCATGGCATCGCGGATCGCAGCCTTGGTCGGCTCGGTGAGCCCGACGAGCGGCAGCCGCACCTCCTCCGAGCAGCGACCGAGCAAGGACAACCCGTATTTCGCCCCCGCCAGCCCGGGCTCGAGGAAGATCGCCCGGTGGAGCGGCATCAGCCGGTCCTGATACTCGAGCGCGGTGGCATAGTCGCCCGCAAGCGTCGCCGCCTGGAACTCGGCGCAGAGCTTTGGCGCCACGTTGGCGGTGACCGAGATGCAGCCGACGCCGCCATGGGCGTTGAAGCCGAGCGCGGAGGCGTCCTCGCCCGAGAGCTGGATGAATTCCTTGCCGCAGGTCTCGCGCTGGCGACTGACACGGGTGATGTCGCCGGTGGCATCCTTGACGCCGACGATCCGCGGCAGTTCGGCGAGCCGGCCCATCGTCTCGGGGCTCATGTCCACCACCGAGCGGCCGGGAATGTTGTAGATAATGATCGGCAGCTCGCAGCAATCGTGCAGCGCCTTGAAATGGGCGTAGAGCCCGGCCTGGGTCGGCTTGTTGTAATAAGGCGTGACAACGAGGGCGGCATCTGCACCGACCTGCTCGGCATGGCGGATGAGCTGCATGCCCTCGGCGGTGTTGTTGGAGCCTGCGCCAGCGATCACCGGCACCCGGCCGGATGCCGCCATCACCACACGGGCAACCACCTCGCCATGTTCGGCATGGCTGAGCGTCGGGCTTTCCCCGGTCGTGCCCACCGGCACGACACCGTTCGATCCCTGAGAGATCTGCCAGTCGATCAGAGCGTCGATTGCCGCGAAATCGACCTTGTTGTTCTTGAACGGCGTCACCAAAGCGGGAATCGAGCCTCTGAACATGTCGTCCTCCTTTTCCCGCGCCTCCCGGCGCGCCTTTGGCCCTGCTCGGGGCCGAGTCGTTGGTCTGAGCCGCGGCGGACCCTATAACCGGAGCTGCGCCTTGCCAAGTTTACGCGGCGTCTCGCCCGGACCGTGGCGAAGCGAATCTGTTGAATCGTTGCACGAAATCAGACCCGCCCATACCGCCCGGACCACCCATTCTGCAATCTGCATTTTCAATGACCTGCCGTCCGGCCGTTCGGTCGCCGTTTTCGGGAAGACCTCGCCAATCCGTCGGCCCGAACCGTTGGGGCGCGGACCGTTCAATCTATGGTTGATTTCCGTCGATCTCACGCCACCATGTTTGGATCACATCACCCCAAAAGAAAGGACTTCAGGATGCGTTTCCATGTTTTAGCGCTCGTTTCGCTCCTCGCCCTGTCCGCGCCGGCGATGGCCCAGATGACGGCGGATGTGCAGTTCCAGAAGGGCAATTATGGCACGACCGTCAGCGGAACGATCACGGGCGACGAGTATTTCGACTACAGGCTTGGCGCGAATGCTGGCCAGACGATGTTTGTCGAGCTCATGGTCGACGGCACCAACGGAAACGGGTCCGCGTATTTCAACATCCTCCCGCCGGGAAGCGACGGGGTGGCGATCTATAACAGCTCGATGGACGAGAACAGCACCACGATCGAGCTGCCGGAGAAGGGCGATTACACGATCCGGGTCTACCTGATGGGCAACGACCGCGACGCGGACAAAACTGTCGGCTACAATGTCGATATTTCAATCCAATAGGCGCGGCGCGACCCGGATCCGACGTCCCGCCACGGCGACTGTCATGCGCTCCTTTCACGGCGCTTCCGCCAGTTGCCGGTTTGGCGTCATTGCGTCGTCGGCCCAAGCGCAATTGGGTCTAAAGTATTGACATATAAAGGCTGACAGTCCGTCCCGGCACGCGTTTTTGTGAGTTGCGCCTGTCACCGCGCGCGTTACCCTTGTCGGAAACCCTCCCGAGTCAGCGTGATCAGGCTTTCCAATGCGCCTTCTTTTCGGACTGCTCTTGCTTGTCTGTTTGCCCTTTGCATCCCTTGCGACACCTGCGGGACGTGGCGAGGTGCTGGCGCTCGCGCTCGACGCCGCTGCGGTCGGCAATTGGCGGGCGGCGATGGTCGCGGCGCGGCCGACGGGGCCGGAAGGGCGCGATCTCATTGATTGGCTGCGCCTGCGTCAGGGCGGCCAGGCCGATTTCGACGCATATCGCGATTTCCTTTCCCGCCGGCCCGACTGGCCCGGGCTGGACCTGCTGCGAACACGCGGCGAGGGGTCGATCCCGGAGGAAGCCGTCCCCGCCGAGGTCATCGCTTATTTCAACGGCGACCTGCCGGAGACCGGCACTGGCGTGCTGCGGCTCGTCGATGCCTATCTCGCCCTCGGCCAGACCGGAGATGCCGAGGCGACTGCGGTCATGGCCTGGCGCACGCGGACGCTGACGGCCGAGACCGAGGACGCGCTGCTCGAGCGCTTCGGCAAGGTTCTGGCGGACAGTCACGCCAGCCGGCTTGACGACCTGCTCTGGCGCGGGCAGGAGAGCGCGGCGCGGCGAAACATCGCGCGCGCGCCCGAGGGCTGGTCCGAACTGGCCGAGGCGCGACTGGCCCTTGCCGATCGCGCGCCCGGCGTCGACGCGAAAATCTCGGCCGTGCCGGATGCTTTGCAGGAAGATGCTGGTCTTGCCTATGAGCGGTTCATCTGGCGTGCCCGCAAGGGCCGTCACGATGAGGCGATCGCCCTGATCAACGCCCGTTCACGCAGCCCCGAAGCGCTCGGGCGACCCGAGGAATGGTCGAACTGGCGCCGCATCTATGCGCGCCGCGCGCTGCGCGATGGAAATGCGGAGGAGGCCTACGCGCTGGCCAGCCGGCACTTCCTTGTCGGAGGCGCGTCCTTTGCCGATCTCGAATGGCTCGCGGGCTATATCGCGCTGCGGCATCTCAACGACCCCGAATTGGCGCTGCTGCATTTCGACCGTTTCGAAGCCGCCGTGCAGACCCCTATCAGCCTCGGCCGTGCCGGCTACTGGCGCGGCCGTGCCTTCGACGCGATGGGCGACGCAGCGGCCGCGAAGGAGGCCTATACGCTTGGCGCGAAGCACCAAACCAGTTTCTACGGGCTGCTTGCCGCGGAGGCCGCCGGGCTGCCGATGGACCCGACCCTCGATGGGAGCGAGAGCTTCCCACCGCTCGAGGACAGCCCGCTGCGCGGCAATTCCGTCCTGGTGGCTGGGCTGCTGCTGCTCGATGCCGGCGATCTGGCCTTGTCAGAACGTTTCCTCACACACCTCGTCGAGTCGCTCGACCGCGAGCAGGCCGGAACGCTGGCCTCGCTGATGCTCTCGCTCGACCAGCCACATATCGCATTGATGATCGCCAAGCGCGCGACGCAGAACCAGATCGTCCTGCCGGCCGCCTATTTCCCGCTCAGCCCGCTGATGGAGCGCGACTTGCCGGTGGCGCGGGACCTGGCCCTCGCAATCGCCCGGCGCGAAAGCGAGTTCGACCCGGTGGTGGTCAGCCCCGCCGGTGCGCGCGGCCTGATGCAGCTCATGCCGGGGACGGCGCGCGATGTGTCAGGCGTGCTGGAGATCTCCTATGACCGGGACGCTCTGACCGCCGATCCCGCTTATAACGTCACTCTCGGAACGGCCTATCTCGCCGGCCTGATCGAGCGTTTCGGCCCCGCGCCGGTGCTTGTTTCGGTGGGCTACAATGCCGGGCCGGGCCGCTCGACCGACTGGATGGAAGACCGGGGCGATCCGCGTAACCCGGATGTCGACATCGTCGACTGGATCGAGATGATCCCGTTCCGGGAGACCCGGAACTACGTGATGCGGGTGACGGAGTCGATCATGGTCTATCGCGCCCGGCTGAATGGCACGCAGCCGAACGTGCCGATGACCGAGTTCCTGCACAAGGGCTGAGCCCGGCGCACGCAGCGCTGGCACAGCCGCAGGTTCATCCGCGATACGGGCGCGAGCCCGTCACCGCGACTGCCGGGCTTCCCGCAGAAGCGTGAAGATGCCGGCGGAGACGACAATCGCCATTCCGATCACCACATTCGCCCGCAGAGCCTCGCCAAACACCAGCACGCCGAGCATCGAGCCGAAGGCGAGGTGGAGATAGGAAAAGGGCTGCACGGCGCTGGCCTCGGCCACCTCGTAGCAGCGGATCAGCATGTAGTGGCCGAGCGCGCCGGTCACGCAGAGCGCCGCCATCCAGCCCCAGTCGGCCGGTAGCATCGGCTGCCAGTAGAAGGCGCCGACCGCCGTCATCAGCACCGCCCCGGTCGTGCCGGTCCAGAAGAAGCTGGTCGACGCCTTGTCCCGCCGCGCCGCCTTGCGGGTAAGCAGGCTGTAGAGCGCGAACATGAAGGTCGCCGTGAGCGCGATCAGCGCATAGGGCGAGAAGACCCCGAAACCGGGCTTGAGGATCACCAGGAGGCCGAAAAAGCCGATGCCGATAGCGGTCCAGCGACGCGGTCCCACTTTCTCGCCCAGCACCGGCCCCGAGAGCGCGGCGACGAGCAGCGGGTAGCCGCCGAAGACCGCCAGGCTTTCGACCAGTCCCAGCAGGACGAAGGAGGTCACCATGACGCAGATCTCGGCGGCCAGCAGCAGGCCGCGGGTTATCTGAAGAAGCGGTTGCGCCGTCGCCGCGGCGGCACGCAGGCTGCCGGCGCGGCGCGCCGCGACGGTTGTCACGAAGGCCGCGAAGAACCAGTAGCGGATCATCACCACCATGAAGACGTTGTATTCCGCCGCCAGATGCCGCGAGAGCCCGTCCTGCACGGCGAAGACCAGACAGGTCGCGACCATCAGCGCGATGCCGAGCCGGGTGTTCTGTTCCGTGCTCATGACCGCCGTCCCGCGCTCATGTGCCGCTTGCGTCCGAAGCCGGGACGGCGCTCGACGACGAAACCGGCTTCGGACAGCGCGCGGCGCACATGGCCTGCCGCCGAATAGGTCGCGAAGCTGCCACCCGGCGCGGTGTGGCTGCCGACCTCGCTCATGAGATGGGCCTCCCAGAGCTCTGGGTTCTTGGCCGGCGAGAAGCCGTCGAGGAACCAGGCGTCGGCGCGGCCGTCCCAGGCGGCGAGGGTCACGCGGGCATCGCCGACGATCATCCGAGCGGTCACAGGGCCGATCCGGGCGTCGAATCCGTCCGGGTGCCAGGCCGCGAGGAGGTCTTTCGCCGGCGCCGCGAGTTCGGGAAAGGGCGCGAGCGCACGGGCGAGGTCGTCGCGGGCCAACGGAAAGGCCTCGAACCCGGTGTATGAAACTCCGTCAACACCGGCGGCGGCGGCGCAGTGCGCCAGCGCCAGCAGGTTCAGCCCGGTTCCGACGCCCAGTTCGGCGACACGAAACCCCGGCGCGAGGCGCGCCGGCAGGTCGTTGCCGTCGAGAAAGACATGGCGGGTCTCCGCCAATCCGTTATCGAGCGAAAAATAGGGGTCGTCGAAGCGGGACGAGACCGGGACATCGTCGTCGCGCCAGATTACCCCGCTGCTCTGGCTCTCTTCCGTCACTTGCCCTAGACCTCGCTGCAACGCGCGGACCATGTGTGAGAAGGGCATACCTTGGCAAGAGTGGATGTAACGGTTCGTGGCGCCGGGATCTTCGGCCTGGCCTGCGCCTGGGAAATGGCACGGCGAGGCGCGAAACTGCGCGTGATCGATCGCGAAGGCGTGTTCGCGGGATGCTCCGGAGGCCTTGTCGGCGCGCTTGCGCCGCATGTGCCGGAGCGGTGGAACGCCAAGAAGGACTTCCAGTTCGAGAGCCTCGTCATGGCCGAGTCGTTTTGGGGCGACATCGCCGCCGCCTCGAGGCTGGACCCGGGCTACGGGCGCACCGGGCGGCTGCAACCGATCCTCGACGACGAGGGCCTTGAGCGGGCGCGGGCGCGTGGCGAAGAGGCGAAGGCGCTCTGGAAGGGCAAGGCGGACTGGCAAGTGGTCCGGGCCGAAACATTCGGCGACTGGGCGCCCGCGACGCCCACCGGATGGGTGATCCACGACACGCTGACCGCACGGCTGCACCCGCGCCGCGCCGGCGCTGCCCTCGCGGCGGCGGTCGAGGCTCTTGGCGGCGAGTTGGTCATCGGTGAGGGCGAGGACGAGGGGAAAGTGCTCTGGGCGACGGGCGCCGCAGGGCTTGCGGACCTGAGCGCGGATCTCGGCCGGACGGTCGGCGTGCCGATCAAGGGGCAGGCGGCGCTCCTGAAGCTCGACCGCCCGGAGGCACCCCAATACCTCGCGGATGCGACCCATGGTGTCCCACATGTCAACGGCACGCTGGCGATCGGGTCGACCACAGAGCGGGAATTCGGCGACCCCATTGCCACGGATGGCCAGATCGACGCCGTGGTGGCGCGCGCGAAGGCGGCCTGCCCGGCGCTTGCGGAAGCGCCGGTGATCGCCCGCTGGGCGGGGCTGCGGCCGCGGTCGCGGAGCCGCGCACCGATGCTCGGACGCTGGCCGGGGCGCGACGGCAACTACGTGGCCAATGGCGGCTTCAAAATCGGGTTCGGCATGGCGCCGAAAGTCGCGCATGTGATGGCGGACCTGATCCTCGATGGATCGGAGACCGGGATACCGGAGGGGTTCCGGGTCGAAGACAACCTCTGATCGGGCGGAAATGTCCGGCAGGAGGCGATCGCCTGGCCGGGAGGTGTGCGTGAGTTGTCCGGGGAGGATCCCGGCCGACATGGCCGGCCGGGATCGCATGGCAATGGTCAGACGGCTGGGTCGAATGCCGTCACGGCCGGAGCGGGCTCCTCGTATTTCTCGACCTGAACGATCGCCGTGCCCGCGATCGTTGCCTGCGCGAAGCGGGACGTCCGCGGTTCCTCGCGGGTCAGCACGTTGGGCGATCCGTACTTGTCCAGGGAGCCCAGCGTGCCGCCTTGCACCGGATCGTACCAGGCGCCCTCATGCAGGCATATCGTACCTGGCATGATGCCGTCGGTCACGACGGCCCCGGCGAGCACCTGCCCGCGATCGTTGAAGATCCGGACGATGTCGCCAGACTGGATTCCGCGCGCCGCGGCATCCTCGCTGTTGATCGTGACCGGCTCCCGGTCACTGACGGCATAGTGCTTGCGCGCATCGGTGTTGCACATCTGCGAATGCAGCCGGTACATCGAATGCGCCGAGACCATCTGGAGCGGATAGGTGTCCGCCTGTGCGCTGCCCCTCCACTCGACGGGTTCGAGCCAGGTCGGATGCGCCGGGCAATCCTCGTCATACCCCATCTTGGCGACGGTCGGGGAAACGAATTCGAAGAGACCGGTCGCGGTGCCGAGCGGGTTGAGAAGAGGATCCTCCCGGAAATCGGCAAGCTGGACGACGTCGCCCTTACCCATCGGGAACTCGATCAGGCTCTCGCCTTCCCAGAACGTGTCGAAATCCGGCATTTCGACCGTCTTCGACATGCCGCGGGCCTCGTCATAGAGCATCCGCACCCAGTCCATCTCGGACTTGCCTTCGGTATAGTCGCTGCCGAAGCCGAGCCGGTCGGCCAGGTCGCTCAGGATGTCGTAATCGGTCCGCGACTGGAATTGCGGATCGACCGCGGCATGGGAGCCGAGGATCAGGTTGATCACCTGGCCGAGGTCGTTGCGCTCCAGATCGCTCGCGGCCGGAAGGACGATGTCGGCGAACTTGGCCGACGGCGTCCACCACGGATCCTGAACGATGATCGTTTCGGGGGCCTGGAACGCCTTGACCACGAGGTTGGTGTCCTGGTGATGGGTGAACTGGTTGCCGCCCGAGGTGTAGACCAGCCGGATATCAGGATAGGTGATATCCCGTCCCTTGCACTGGATCACCTTGCCCGGGTTGAGATAGGCATCGGTGAGGCAGGCGATCGGGAACGGATCCGGGATCGCGTTCGAGCCGCGCGGCGTCCCGCCGACCGACGGCATGTCCGCCCTCGGGAAGCCGATATCGCCGTAGTTCATGCCGAAATTGATGCCGCCACCAGGCAGGCCGATCTGGCCGAGCATGGCCGCAAACGCAGCCAGCGCCCAGGGGCCCTGCTCGCCGTGGTGCTGTCGCTGGATCGACCAGCCGGAGACGATCTGGGTTCGCGTGCCCTGCATCTTGCGCACGAGCTCACGGATCGTGTCGGCCGGAACGCCGGTGATCTCGGCGGCCCACTCCGCGCTCTTGGGCTGTCCGTCTTGCTCACCGGTCAGGTAGGGCAGGAACGTGTCGAAACCGTAGGTGTAGTCCTCGAGGAAGGCAGCGTCGTGCAGGTTCTCGGTATAGAGCGTGTGCATCATTCCGAGCGCCAGCGCGGTGTCCGTGTTCGGGCGCACCGGAACCCAGCGGGCATCGAGGCTCTGGGCCGTTTCGCTCCTCACCGGGTCGATGACGATCACCTCGATCGGCGACTCTTTCAGCCCAAGCCAGGCCGCGGTCATGTAGCGTCCCGACAGGATGCGGGTGGTGACGGCGGGGTTGGCGCCCCAGATGACAACGAGCTTGGCGTTGTCGCGCACCACCGGCCAGTCGCTGGCAACCGTCGCACCCCAGGCGACGGTCGGCATGATCTCCGAGATCGCCTGGTTCGAGTAGTTGCCGAAGAACTCCGCGCATCCGCCATACTGGTTGAGGAAACGCTGGAGCAAGGATTCGGTCTTGTAGAAATGGGCGTGGTTGCTGGCCCAGGAACTCTTGCCGCGGTGGAGCGAGGCATTGCCGTAGGTCGTCTTGACCCGTTCCAGCTCCTCGGCGACCAGATTGAGGGCCTCGTCCCAGCTCACCTCGACGAAATCGCCGCTGCCGCGGCCCGTCCGGTCGCTCGCCTCCCGCTTCTCGAGGAAGTCGCGGCGTACCGCGGGGGCCCGGACACGGGCACGGTTGTAGAGCCGGTCGGGCATAGAATCGATCAGCACCCAGGGTTCGCCGACCTGCGGCAGGGCCTCGACGCCGACAACCTTGCCACCCTCCTTGATGAGGCGCATCGGGCCGATGCAGGTGTTGACCAGCACGCGGCCGTCCATCACGCCGCCGGCGCCCGACGCAGCCAGAGCCAGATGCGGCAGCATGGAGGCCACGATCACGCTTGACGTGCCGCCCTTGAGAAACGCTCTTCGGCCAAACTCGGTCATGGGGGGTCCTTTCATAGAAAACCGGCCCGGCGGAACAGCGACGACCGTTCGCACGGGCCGGGGTGGTTGAGAATGCGCCGTTGGCAGAGAGGTCCGGCTGGCACCCGCACAGCGGGACGACGACAGGTTCCCAGGGAGGGAAGGACGCCGAATAGCACTCCAGACAGGAAAGAAAGCTGTGATCCCGCCGCATCCAGTCGAGGGACGCCGGAGGGGCCCGGTCGACATACCACGACACCCGCGGCTCTATCCGAGTCGTGTCCCATTCTCGCCGGGGATTTCCGAGCGAACATGTGACCACCGGCCTTTTCCCGCCGCGAATCTCACGCCGGGTCGTCTGCGACGACGCTCCCTAACCATACTCGCGCGAAGGGGATTCGTCGATGTGACCGATATGTTTGCCCGACCGTTCGCGACGAAAGAAGCCTTCGAAGATACGGGATGTCGCGGCCGCCCGCGGGTGACCTTCCTGCCCGGCTCATGCAGGGGCGCTCAATCCGGGGAGGACCGCCAGCCGTTACCGCTGGTCGAGGGTGAAGAATCCGGTCTCGACCAACATTCCGACCGAGCCCTGCCTCAACAGGACGATCCTACAGCTGAACCTTCGGTCCGACAGGCCGTCAGTACGGTAGGCGGCCACGACGGGTCCGGAGAGGCGGCGAGTAGGTGATCGGTGACGGCGAGGGGAGTCCCGAAGCCATCAATTTCGAGGCCAGCTTTTGACGAGAGTCAGGAAGCGCAGGGGCCTGTCTTGGCGACCAAGAATTGCCCGGACACTTCCCCATCACCGGACTGGATCAGATCCTGCCCGATCGCCTTGATTTCGTCGCGGTCGTATCCGGCCGCAAAGAGGTCGTCGACCAAGGCCTGAGACGGCTGGGAATTGTGAAAACGACAGTCATGGTCGGACATGATTTCCACGAACTGCGCCCGCCGCTCGGCGGTGACGCCCTGCGCGAAGGCACCAGTGGAAAACGAAGCGATGCTGATGGCGAGCAAGAAAAGGCGTATCAAAAGGACTTCCTCCCGTTTCATGTCACTGCCGATCCGTCTGTGACCCGGTCCGACAATGACACTGTGTCATCCCAGTCCACGCCGGGCAACGAGCGGCATGTTTCGCTCGCCGGACGGTGTCAGCGAGATCCCTACCCTTTCAGCGCCGATCGAGCGTGCAGCACCCCGACTGAACGCGCATTGTCCCCTCATCCTGCTCTAGCAGCACGACGCGCCAGCCGAAACTGCGGTCGGACATGCCGTCCGAACAGGCCGCGGCCTCGATGATGCCCGAAAGGCGTACCGCACCCTCGCCTGCTGCAAAACCGAAGAGCCGGTTTCCCGGCGGCAGTGGCGACGGCGCAGCCACCACCTGCATCTCTGAGCGCGTTTCTCCCATCCGATCAACGAAAACTGCACTGCCTTCGAAGCGGAGCGACCAGAACGGCTCAGTGCCGAAACAGCGCATCCCCTCGGGAATCGGCCCCGGCGGGAAGGGACGCTGCGCGAGATAGGCCATCGAGACCCAGCCGTCCGTTTCTCCCGCGCCGATCCGGCCCCAGCGGCCGGTAGTGTCGAGCGCAGTGACCTCGATTCCCGTCGCGTCGGGCGGCAGTGTGCCGAGGATCGGGGCCGAGGCGCCGGGTTCGGCGCGGATGTTCAGACTGTCATTCGCTGCCACGCCAGTCACGTCATGCAAGGTGGGAAGGACATCCTGCTGAGCCTGCGCCGGCATTCCGGCCAGCACGAGAAGGAGCGCAAGACGCCGCGCGGCCGCTGTCGGGTGGATCATCGTTTCGCCTCCCAGGAAATAGAACTGCGCTTTCGGGTGAATTTCTTGCCCAGAAACCCGACAAGGACCAACCAAACGCTGAGCCAGAACGGGTAGGCGATGTTCGAGAAATGCAGGTTGTAGTTGACGAAGGCATCGCCGCGGATCGCGTTCGCGCGCCGGCCGACGACATGGAACATAACGTAGGCACCCAGCACGAAGATCATCAACTGCAGGATGTTCCTCAGCTGGCCGATAACGGCGTGGCTATGTGTCTTGCGCAGGCTCCGCAGCGTGGCGTGATGGATCGGGTCGGCGAGGCGGATCGCCGAGCGGAGACTGGTCTGCGGTATGGCGGCCTGGAACATCGGTGCGATGTGTCGCTTTCTGGCAGGTCGGGAGCATTTCTGACAGGGATAACTTGCCGTTCCCTTGACGCGCTACGATAAGGGACGGCGACAGATCGATCAACGGACAGACCGGCCCCGAGGAGACCGCGCATGGAACATGACCGCCTGAGCACAGTGATCCGGCGCCTGGCGCTGGAAGCCGGGGACAGGATCATGGAGATCTACGATTCCGAGGATTTCGAGGTGCGTGCGAAGTCCGACGCGAGCCCGGTGACCGAAGCTGACGAGGCCGCTGATGCGCTGATCGCCGCCGGGTTGGCGGAGGCGTTTCCCGATATCCTCGTGGTGACCGAGGAGCAGGCGGCCTCGCACGGGAAGTCAGCCGAGAGCTTCCTGATCGTCGACCCGCTCGACGGCACCAAGGAATTCGTCAAGCGGCGCGGCGAGTTCACCGTCAACATCGCCTATGTCGAGAACGGCGTGCCGCTGCGCGGCGTGGTCTATGCGCCGGCCAAGGGGCGGCTCTTCTACACCGACGCCAGCGGCCAGTCGGTCGAGGAAACCGGCGCGTTCGACAAGGAAACCCCCGGTCCGGTTCGCCCGATCCGTGTGTCGGAAAAGCCCGACAACGCGGCGCTGATGGTCGTGGCCTCAAAGTCGCATCGCGACCAGGCGACGGACAACTACATCGCCCGCTATGCCGTGGCGGACATGACTTCGGCGGGCTCTTCGCTGAAGTTTTGCCTGGTGGCAGCCGGCGAGGCCGATCTCTACCCGCGACTCGGGCGCACGATGGAATGGGACACCGCAGCGGCGGACGCGGTGCTGCGCGGCGCCGGCGGGCGGATGGTCCGCTTCGACGACCATTCCGAGTTCACCTATGGCAAGCCCGGCTACGAGAATCCGTTCTTCATCGCCTTCGCGCCAGGTGTGGAGCTGAAGCCCGCATCATGAGCGTCCTGATCGTCATCCCCGCCCGCTACGCTTCGCATCGCTACCCCGGCAAACCGCTGGTGCCGCTCAGGGGCGTAACCGGCGAGGGACGGAGCCTGATCCGGCGCAGCTGGGAGGCGGCGATTGCGGTTTCGGGAATCGACCGTGTCGTGGTCGCCACCGATGACCGGCGCATCCGGGAAGAGGCGGAGGGGTTCGGAGCCGAGGTGGTGATGACCTCGGAAGCCTGCGCCAACGGCACTGAGCGCTGTGCGCAGGCGCATGCGCATCTCGGCGGCGACTACGAGATCGTCGTCAACCTGCAGGGCGACGCGCCGCTGACACCGGCCTGGTTCGTGTCGGACCTGGTCGCCGGGCTGCGCGCAGCGCCGGCGGCCGAGATCGCAACGCCGGTGCTTCGCTGCGACGGACGGGCGCTGGCCGCGCTCAAGGGCGACAGAGCGGAGGGGCGGGTCGGCGGCACCACGGCCGTCTTCGACTCCGAGCACCGCGCGCTCTATTTTTCAAAGGAAGTTGTGCCCTACACGGCGACGGTCTATGCGCCGGCCGCGGAAACGCCGGTGTTTCATCATGTCGGCGTCTACGCCTATCGCGCCGACGCGCTGGCGGACTATCCCGGCTGGCCGCACGGGCCGTTGGAGGCGATGGAGGGGTTGGAACAGCTGCGCTTCCTGGAAAACGGGCGGCACGTTCTCTGCGTCGAGGTCGAGGCGCGCGGGCGGCAGTTCTGGGAGCTGAACAACCCCGAGGACGTGCCCCGGCTCGAGGCGATGATGGCGGAGATGGGGATCGAGTGAGCCCCCATGCGCTCCGCAATGCCCCGAACCAGCCGGCAAAGCGTCGCCGAGCGGTCGGATTCGCGCGCAACTGTCGCTGCAACGCGGCAGATTCGGTGAGACAGTCCGCGCCGGAATCCGATAGGGTGCCGGCAAAATGAATTTGGCATGGGGCGGCCAGCGGCCGGGGATCCCGGCGGGCGGCTGCCCGACAAGGAAAGGACAATGCATATGCAACGCACGGTCACGAAGGCGGTGTTCCCCGTAGCGGGTCTCGGCACCCGATTCCTGCCTGCGACGAAGTCGGTTCCCAAGGAGATCATGACCCTCGTCGACCGGCCCCTCATCCAATACGCCATCGACGAGGCGCGCGCCGCCGGTATCACGGAATTCATCTTCGTGACCTCGCGCGGCAAGTCGGCGCTGGAGGATTACTTCGACACCGCGCCGGAGCTCGAGGCATCGCTGAACGACAAGGGCAAGGACGACCTGCTGGAGGTGCTGCAATCCACCAACATGGAGAGCGGCGCGATCGCCTATATCCGCCAGCACAAGGCGCTCGGGCTCGGCCATGCCGTCTGGTGCGCGCGGCGGCTCATCGGCGACGAGCCTTTCGCGGTGATGCTGCCCGATGACGTGATCGCCGGCGACACCGCCTGCCTCAAGCAGATGGTTGATGCCTATCAGGAAACCGGCGGCTGCATGGTCGCCGCGATGGAAGTGCCGCCCGAGAAGGCGAGCGCCTATGGCATCCTCGATGTGGAATCGGAGGATGGCGCGCGCGTGAAGGTCAAGGCGATGGTCGAGAAGCCGACACCCGGCGAGGCCCCGTCGAACCTCGCGGTGATCGGCCGCTACATCCTGACGCCGGACGTGATGGCCAATCTCGACCGGATGAAATCGGGCGCTGGCGGCGAGATCCAGCTCACCGACGCGATTGCCGACGAGATCCAGGCCGGCCGCGGCGTATATGGCTACCGCTTCCGCGGCCAGCGCTACGATTGCGGCTCCAAGGCGGGCTTCCTGCAGGCCACGGTTGCCTTCGGCCTGGCGCGTCCGGACCTGCGCGACGAATTCTCCGAGTATCTCGAGGAGATGATGGCGGTCCGGAACGCCGCACAGTAGCCCGAGGTAGAGGCATGACCAGGATCCTCGTCACAGGCGGAGCAGGATATATCGGATCGCATGCCTGCAAGGTGCTGGCGCGTGAAGGCTACACGCCCGTAACGTTCGACAACATCTCCACGGGCTGGGAAGACGCGGTGCAGTTCGGCCCGCTGGAGAAGGGCGACCTGCTGGACCGGGCGCGGCTCGACGAGGTCTTCGCGAAGCACAAGCCGCACGCGATCATGCATTTCGCCGCGCTCAGCCAGGTGGGTGAGTCGATGCAGGTGCCGGGCTGGTACTGGCGCTCGAATGTGGGCGGCGCGGCCAATCTCTGCGAAGCGGCGGTGGCGGCGGGCTGCAAGCGGTTCATCTTCTCCTCGACCTGCGCCACCTATGGCGACCAGGACGGGGTGGTGCTCGACGAAAACTCGGCGCAGATGCCGATCAACGCCTATGGCGCCTCCAAGCGGGCGATCGAGGACATCCTCGCCAATTTCGAGGACGCCTTCGGGCTTAAGCACGTCATCTTCCGCTATTTCAATGTCGCGGGCGGCGACGAGGAGGCACAGGTCGGAGAATTCCACCGGCCCGAGACGCATCTCATTCCGTTGGTTCTCGACGCCATCGACGGCAAACGCGACAAGCTCACCATCTATGGCACCGATTACGACACGCCGGACGGCACCTGCATCCGCGATTATGTCCATGTCATGGACCTCGTCGAGGCGCATGTTCTCGGGCTGAGATGGCTGGAATCCGGCAAGGACAGCCGCGCCTTCAATCTCGGCACCGGCAGCGGTTTTTCGGTGCGTGAAGTGATGGAGGCGGCCGGACAGGTCACCAACCGGCCGGTTCCCTATGACGAGGGACCGCGGCGGGCGGGCGATGCGACGCGGCTGGTCTCGGGCTCGAGCCGGGCCATTGACGAGCTCGGCTGGACCCCTCGCCGCTCCACCATGCCGCAAATGATCAAGGACGCCTGGCGCTGGCATCAGACGGGAAACTACGAGAAGTAGGCCGCCCTCCCGGCGGCGGTCGGCTCTCCGAGGCGCGGCAGGCGCTGCGCCTCTGCTGGAAGTGGCGTGGCCTCCTCTGGCGCTCCTTCCGCAGCCGTCGCAAGCTTGCGACGGTGGCCGACTGCACGGCTGAGACCTGCAAGAGCCAGATCCTCTCCTGCTTCCGCGACGAGATCGGCCGCCTGCCTTGTTTCCTCGCGCACTATCGGGCGCAATGCCTGGCGAAGTTCGATCCAGCCGGTGCGGCTCAACCACGCCTGTGACGACCCCGACGACTTGGGGCCGAGCGGAATCCTGCCGCAAACGAGATTCCGACCCTCTGTCGTTGCGCGCTAAGTGGAGGAAAAAGAGCGGCGCGAGCATTTCGGCACGCCCGACGAAGCCGGATACGCGCTGGCGGGCCGGCGGGCGCTGGCCCCCCTCTATGACGAGAAGGTCGCGACCGCGGTGCGCGCGGTCCACAACTGGGACTAATGGCGTTCAGGTTCCGCCGCTGGAAGCCCTTCCCTCAGGCCGCCTGCGAGGCGTTCGCGTCGGTCAGCACCGTGTGCAAGGTCGTCGGGTTGTCGTTGGCCCGCAGCTTGGCGCAGACATCGGGATTGCGCATGGTGCGCGAGATCAGCGCCAGCGCCTTGAGGTGTTCGACTCCCGCGTTCTCGGGCGCGAACAGGGCGAAGACGAGGTCGACCGGCTGGCGGTCGACCGCGCCAAAATCCAGGGCGCGCTCGAGTTTGAAGAAAACACCCGTGACGTCGGGCGCATCGTCCAACCGCGCATGCGGCAGGGCGATGCCGTGGCCGACGCCGGTGGGCCCGAGGCTCTCGCGTTCCATCAACGCCTCGGCCGCCTGCAACCCGTCAAGGTCATAGGCGCTCTCCACGACCTCTCCAAGGCGCTGGAACAGCCGCTTCTTGCTGCTCGCCTCGGAAATGACCTTGACCGCCTCGGGCTTCAGAATGCTCGAAAGATCCATGTGCTTTCCAGTTTCCCGGCTTGCGCCTGTGGCCGGATCAGCCCCCGGTTCTCGGGTCGATCCAGCCGATATTTCCGTCGTCGCGCCGATACACCACGTTGACGGCGCCCTCTCCCTCGGGACGGAAGACCAGAACCGGCGCGCCGGAAAGCTCCATCTGCATGACGGCTTCTCCAACGGACAGGCTGGGGATCTGGGTCTCCATCTCCGCAATGATCATAGGCTGGAGCGTTTCCGGTTCCTGTTCCTCGGCCCCATCCTCGGATGCGGCGAGGATATACGAGGCCGCGCCATAGACTGCAACCGGCTCCTTGCGATCCTTGTAGTGATCTTTCAGGCGGCGCTTGTAGCGACGAAGCTGCTTCTCGAGCTTTTCGCGGCAATCGTCGAAGGCAGCATAGACTTCGCTGGCGCGGCCCGAAGCCACGGCGTTCAGGCCGGTCGAGAGGTGGACCGTCGTCTCGCACATGTATTCATGACCACGCCGGGAAAAGATCACTTGGGCATCCGTCGGCCGTTCCGCGTATTTCGCCACGGCTTCGCCGAGCTCCGCTTTCACATGGGTCGTGAGGGAGTCCCCAATGTCGATCTGTCGACCGCTGATCTGATAGCGCATCTCGCCTCCATGAGGTTGAGGTTAGGGGTTCGTCCAGCAAATGCCGTTCGGACCCGGTTGGAAAGCCCAAAAAGAGTTAACGCGGAAAAACGGGGGAATGTCCGGCTCAACGGCGCGGCATCGCGCGGGGCGGGGCGGCGTTCGGCACGGAAGTTTGGCAGTATGCACCGTCATCTTCTCTATTTGGTGACCTCTCCCCCCCGCCGTCAACGCCCTGGCGGCGAAGATTCGGTGGGAAGCCGTCGGATCCAGTCGAGACCGGCCCGGCCGCGCCGTCAATGATCGGTGTCAAATCAGGGGCTTGGGCCGCGCGGCGTGTCGCTGGCGCCGCCATGCTCAGCCAATTCGGAAATTCTGGCCGAGATAGACGCGACGGACGTTCTCGTCGCGCACGACGTCTTCCGCGGTGCCGCTCATCAGGACCTGGCCATCATGCAGGATATAGGCACGGTCGACGATCTCGAGCGTCTCGCGGACGTTGTGATCGGTGATCAGCACGCCGATTCCACGATTCTTGAGATCGGTCACGAGGTGGCGGATATCGCCCACGGAAATCGGATCGACCCCCGCGAAGGGCTCGTCGAGCAGCAGGTATTTCGGTTCGGCGGCAAGGCAGCGGGCAATCTCCACACGCCGCCGCTCGCCGCCCGAGAGCGAGAGCGCGGAGGCGCGGCGCAGATGCTCGATGCCGAATTCGGAGAGCAGGTCCTCGAGCCGTTCGCGCCGCTTGTGGCGGTCACCCTCGGTGATCTCGAGGATCGCCATGATGTTGTCTTCAACCGTCAGGCCGCGGAAGATCGAGACCTCCTGTGGCAGGTAGCCGATACCGAAGCGGGCGCGGCGATACATCGGCAGCGTGGTGACGTCCCGTCCATCGATCTGCACCAGGCCGGATTCGGGCAGGATCAGCCCGGCAATGGAATAGAAGCAGGTGGTCTTGCCCGAGCCGTTGGGGCCGAGCAGCGCAACGATCTCGCCCCGCTGCAATTCGAGCGTCACATCGTGGATCACCGGCCGGCGGCGGTAGCTCTTCCTGAGCTGCACGACCTGCAGCCCGGCGGAACCGGGCGCGATCGAAAGTCCCCGGCCGTCTCGGATCATTGCGTCGTTTCCGGCTCGCTCTCGGGGTTGAAGAAGACCTTCACCCGGCCTTCCATCTGGCCGATTCCGGTGTCGAGATTGACCGTAAGCTTTTCGCCGGCCATCGTGTTGTCGCCCTGTGTGACGAGCACGTCGCCGGTCATGACGACGACGCCCGACTCCACGGTATAGACCGCGTCCTCGCCCTCGGCGGCCTCGGCGCCATTGAAGAGCGTGACGTTGCCCGTCGCGTGGACCCTCTGGATAACGGTCTCGCCCTCGGCATTCTCGGCATATTCGACATCGACCACGTCGCCGAAGAGACGCATCTCGCCTTGCGATACGGCGACATTGCCGGTGAATTTCGCCCGGCCGGCGTCGCGTTGCATGTCGAGTTGGTCGGCAGTGACCTCGACCGGCGCGTTGCCGTCGTGCTCGGAATTGCCGAAGCCGATTTCGGTTCCCTGCGCGGCAGCGGCGATGGCCGAGGTGGATACTGCGACGCAGAGCGAGGCGGATTTCAGGAATGATCGCAGGGACAAGGGCAGTATCACCTCACTTGGCTTTAGGTAGGTATATCACCTTCACGCCGTCCTTGAAAACCACGGTCACGGCTTCCTCGGTTCCGTTTGTCGACTGTTGTGACGTCACTTTCATTCGTCCCGCCTCGATTGTTCCGAGCGGCCCGGTGCCGTGGACGGGGCCGGCGGTCTCGATATCGGTGCGGCTTGTGGAGGAGGTGAGCTCATCGGTGACGAGCCGATAGCCGGAGGAGGTGGAAATGCGCACGTTGCCGCGCAGCACGGTGCGCGATTCCCCAGCATAGATCGTGCCGCTGTCAGAGCGCATGTCGATCGTGGTGCCATCCTCTTCGAGCAGGGTGCCGTGTACCGCGACAGCATCGACGACCTCGTAGTTGCCACCCCGCGGCGTCGCCTGGTCGGCGGTCACGACGATCCGGTTTCCGTCGTCGGTCACGCTGGAAAACACGGGCGAATCGACGGTCTGCGCGCTGGCCATCTCCTCGAGATCGAGGTCCGAATAGGGAATTTCGCCGCCCTCGTCGCCCATCGTGGCCAGCAGGAAGACCGACGAGAGCAGGCCGAGCGCAGCAAGCGGCAGGATGATCTTCAGTCCGGCGACGACATGCGAATGGAGGTTGTCGCGGGCGGCCACGGCTCAGACAATCCCCGCTCTCAGGCAGTCGTGGATATGCAGGATGCCCGTCGTCCGCCCGTCGTCATCCGGCGGCACCACGAAGAGGCAGGTGATGGAGCGCGCGTTCATCTCCGCCAACGCCTCCTCGGCCAGCGCATTGGGCGCGATGGTCCGCGGATTTCGCGTCATCACAGCCTCCGCCGCCATCTCCATCAACCCGCGCATGTGACGCCTGAGGTCACCGTCGGTGATGATGCCGGCGAGCCGGCCGGCGTCGTCGGTCACGCCGACCACGCCGAAGCCCTTTTGCGTCATCACAAGGAGCACGTCCGGCATCGGCATCGCAGCGTGCGCCAGCGGCAGCGCGTCGCCCGAATGCATCAGATCGCTCACCCGGGCGAGCTGCACGCCGAGGCGGCCCCCGGGGTGAAACTCGCGGAACATCTCGGGCGTGAATCGGCGGTGCTCCATCAGCGCGACGGCGATCGCGTCGCCGAGCGCGAGGGACATCGTGGTCGAACTGGTCGGCACGATTCCGGTCTCGCAGGCCTCCGGCACCTCAGGCAACAGCAATGCGACGTCGGCGCGCGTGAGCAGCGTCGAGCCGGCGCGACCCGCAATGCCGATAAGCGGAATGTGGAAACGGCGGGTATAGGCGATCATATCCGCCAGTTCCGCCGTTTCGCCGGAATTCGACAGGAGCAGCGCCACGTCGCCCGCCGCCATCATCCCGAGATCGCCATGGCTGGCCTCGGCCGGATGGACGAAATGGGCCGGCGTTCCGGTCGAGGCGAGGGTGGCGGCAATCTTGCGGGCGATATGGCCCGACTTGCCCATGCCCGAGACGATGACCCGGCCGCGCGCGGCGAGGATCAGCGCAATCGCGTCTGCGAATTCCGGTCCGAGCGTGTCGCCCAGCCGCACCAGCGCCGCCGCTTCCTGCCGGACCACGCGGCGTCCGGTGGTGAGAAAGGCCTCGGTATCGGGCAGGGTGCGCATCGGATCAATGGGCAAAGATGTCGATCTCCGGCCATCCTGCAAGGTCGAGCCGGGCGCGCGTCGGCAGGAAGTCGAAACAGGCCTGTGCAATCTCCGTGCGGCCCTCGCGAGCGAGGCGTCGGTCCAACTCTTCACGAAGCCGGTGCAGGTAGAGTACGTCGCAAGCAGCATACTCCTGCTGCGCGGTGCTCAGCTCCGCGGCTCCCCAGTCGCTCGACTGCTGCTGCTTGGAAATGTCGATATCGAGCATCTCCTGGCAGAGATTCCTGAGCCCGTGCCGGTCAGTATAGGTGCGCACCAGTTTCGAGGCGATCTTGGTGCAATAGACCGGCGCGGCCAGCACCCCGAAGGCGTGGAAAAGCGCCGCGATATCGAACCGGCCGAAATGGAAGAGCTTTAGCACGTCCTTGTCGGCCAGCATCCGCGCCAGGTTCGGCGCCGCCGTCTGGCCGCGGCTTACCTGAACCAGATGCGCCTCGCCATCGCCGCCCGAAAGCTGCACAAGGCAGAGCCGGTCACGATGCGGGTTGAGCCCCATGGTCTCGCAGTCGATCGCGACGACCGCGCCAAGATCGAGCCCGTCAGGAAGGTCGTTTTTGTGCAGATGATTGGCCATTCGCGGCCCCTTGTTTCAGCGCGCTGCGCCCAGATACGGGGTCCGGGGGGCAAATTCAATGGCCGCGACGCAACGGCTGGGGTGTCGGCCGGCGACCCATGCAGATGTCGTAACGGACGCGAAAAAAATCGTCCTGCTTAACAGTCGATTAGCTCTACCGGGGATAACCATGGATCATCGATGGTGAAGGAGTCCCCGGATGTCCGATGAATCCGGCTTCGAAAACAGCGAAACGGATCGAAAGAAAACGGGCATCGTAATGCCCCTCCTGATCGGGCTCGTCCTTGCCGCCGGTCTCGGGGCCGGCGGCTTCTACGTCACCTATTCCGGTATGCTCGGAGGTAACTCGGGCGAGGCTGACGCTGCCGCGTTGCACGGCGCTCCGCCGGTCGCCTTCGTGCCGATCGATCCGATCCTCGTTTCCCTGGCTGGGTCCGGCTCACCCAGGCATCTTCGTTTCCGCGCCCAGATCGAGACCTCGCCGGGACAGCAGGATGCCATCGTCGCGATCATGCCGCGCATTCTCGATGTTCTGAACAGCTACCTGCGGGCGGTCTCCACAGAGGACCTCGAACGCGAAACTGCGCTGATCCGCCTGCGCGCGCAGATGCTGCGGCGAATCCAGTTGGTTTCAGGCGATCGGGAGGTCCGCGACCTCCTGGTGACTGAATTTGTGCTGAACTAGGAGAATGCGATGAGCCTTCTGGCCGATATCCTTCTCATTGCCGGCGCACTCGGCGCGGCGTTCTACTGCTTCGTCCTGTCCCGGCGTCTGACCCGTTTCACCAATCTCGAGAACGGGATGGGTGGCGCGGTCGCGGTGCTCTCGGTCCAGGTCGACGAAATGACCAAGGCGCTCGAACAGGCCCGGTCGATGTCGAAGGACTCGGCGGAGTCGCTCCAGCACCTGACCGAGCGGGCCGAGGCCGCGGCGGCCCGGATCGAGCTGGTGCTGGCCTCGATGCACGATCTCGAGGAGCCTCCGCCGCCTTCCCCTGGTCGCGCGCCCCGCGGGACCGTTCGCCGCAGCCGTCGTCCCCGGTCCGCGGCCGATCTGGATGCCGCGGAATGAGCCGGGAGAAAAAGCCGGCGAAGCGGCGTCCGGGGCGCGGCACGTTGCTTGCCATCGGCGCTCTGTTCTTTGCCTCGGGTGTCCTTCGGCTCGCGGACGGGACCGGAAATGCAATTGCCCGGCAGGTCGAGGCGCTGGCAATTCAGTCAGATGCTGATGCGACTGTGGAGGCGCCGGCCAGTTCGATACATCCGGCCGACTGCGCGACCGAGGACAGCCTTGCGCGGGCGCTCGCCACGCTCCGCGAGCGCGCGGCGCAGCTCGACGAGCGGGAGAAGCAGATCGGCGACCGGATGGTGTCGCTGGATCGTGCCGAAGCGGAGATCGCGCGAAACCTTTCGGCCCTTGTGGAAGCAGAGGACAGGCTCGCCGCGACGATTGCGATGGCCGATGGCGCGGCGGAAAAGGACATCACGCGCCTGACGACGGTCTACGAGAAGATGAAGCCGAAGGATGCGGCTGCCGTCTTCGAGGCGATGGACGCGACCTTCGCGGCGGGTTTTCTCGGGCGGATGCGTCCGGATGTCGCCGCCGACATCCTGTCCGGCATGTCGCCCGCGAAGGCCTATACGGTCAGCGTCCTGCTGGCCGGGCGAAACGCCGGCGCGCCCGCGCAATAGGCGAATGAGTCGGGCGGGATTAACCGCCCTGACAGGTTTTCCCTGCACAACGGAACCACAAGCCAGTGGAGCGTTCGGATGATCGGAATCATCGGGGTCATCGTCATCTTCATCATGGTGTTCGGCGGCTATATCGCGGCCGGCGGCAAGATGGCGATCATCCTGAAGTCCCTTCCGTACGAACTCATGATCATCGGCGGCGCGGCGATCGGCGCCTTTGTCATCTCCAACGATGTCCCCGCGATCAGGCATACGCTGAAAGATATCGGGAAGGTGTTCAAGGGACCGACCTGGCGACCGGAGGACTACCGGGATCTGCTCTGCCTGCTGTTCGAGTTGATCCGCCTGGCCCGGCAGAACCCGGTCGGGCTGGAGGAGCATATCGAGGCGCCCGCGGAATCCACGATCTTTGCCAACTACCCCAGGATCCTCAAGGACAAGGAAGCGATCGACCTGATCTGCGACACGCTCCGGTCCGCTTCGATGAACTATGACGATCCACACCAGGTCGAAGAGGTGCTCGAGAAACGGATGGACTCGAACCGGGAGTCCGCGCTGCATTCGAGCCATGCCCTCCAGGCCATGGCCGACGGGCTTCCGGCATTGGGCATCGTCGCCGCCGTGCTCGGCGTCATCAAGACGATGGGATCGATCGACCAGCCTCCGGAGATCCTCGGCCGGCTCATCGGGGGCGCTCTGGTCGGCACCTTTCTGGGTGTTTTCCTGGCATATGGCATTGTCGGCCCATTCGCCGCCAAGGTCGGGGATGTCACGCAGGAGGATGCGCATTTCTACCAGCTGATCCGGGAGGTGCTCGTCGCGAACCTGCACAGCCACGCCACGAATATCTGCATCGAGGTCGGTCGCCAGAACACCCCAAGCCATATCAGGCCGAGCTTCTCCGAACTGGAAGAGGCTCTCAAGGACGTCAAGCAGAGAGAGGCTGTCTGATGCGGACCTTCCTGATATCGGCCATTTTGGCATTGGCGGCCAGCGCGGGCCACGCGGAGACTGTTCGGGTCCTGTCCGGCGAGCATGAGACCTTCTCGAGAATTGTTCTGGTCTTCGGCAGCGCGATTGGATGGAAGGAGTCAAGGAGCCGCGATGGCTACGAAATTGCCTTCGATCGCTCGGACATAGCCCTCGATCTGTCGCGCGTCTTCGAGAAGATTCCCAGGACACGGATTTCCGACATCGCCTTCGGGACCCCGGACGGTGTCCTCGCCCTGACCGTTCCCTGCGACTGCGACCTCGACATCTTCGAGGTGGGAAAGAACACGATCGCGCTTGATGTCCGGGACCGCGCCCCCCGGACGGGCGTAGGGCTCTCGTCCGATGTCCGCGAGCCAACGCTCGCATTTCCGTTTGGCGCCCCGGAGGCGTTTGAGACGCGCGCGGAAGCGACCGGAATCCTCCTGGGCCATGCGCTCGACAAGAGCCGGAACCGTTCGTCTGGAGATGTCGCGACAGCCGAGGACGCGGTACGGGTCCGGGACATGGAGCGCGCGTTGCTCGAACAACTCGGCCGCGCCGCGACCCAGGGCGTAGCCCGGATCGACCGGGACGCCGCGCCCGCAGATTTCGGGATGCCCGACGGGGATGTTTCCGGGGGTGAGTCCAGCCGACACATCCAGACGCGCACCGTGTTCGATTCAGTCCTGCAACCGGCGAAGGACAGTTCGGGCAGCGGTGGCGCGGGCACGAAATGCTACGGCGAGGAGGTTCTGGACCTGTCCCAGTGGCTTTCGACGGATGATCCGGCCGAGGCGATCGCGCTGGCGCGCGTCGGATTGACCTCGGAACTCGACAAACCGGACGCGCGCCAGGTCGAAAACCTCGTCAGGACTTATCTCGCCTTCGGCTTCGGCGCCGAAGCGAAGGCGGTCCTCACCGAGTTCGACGTCGCGATCAAGGAACGGTCGCTCTATCTCGCCATGGCCTTGATCGTCGACGGTCTTGATCCCGAAACGGAGTTCGGCCGCTCGGGCGAAGCGAGTTGCGACGGCCCCACAGCCCTCTGGGCACTCGCCGCGCGCGCGCCCGGATCCGGACCGGACGATATCAACCTGACGTCCGTCCGGTCCTGGTTTGTCCGCCTGCCGCCGGCGCTGCGCATCCAGCTGGGACCACGGCTCGTCGAGACCCTGCTTGCCACCGGCCATTCTTCGGACGCCCGGGCCATTCGCGACGCGATTGCGCGCACGACGTCAGCGCCATCGACGGCGCTCATGATGGTCGACGCGCAGGAAGCGCTGGAAAGCGGCGACTACGACACCGCGCTGGCAACCTTCTCCGAGGTGGTGGCGGATTCGGAGTCCGACGCACCCGAAGCGATGGCGAAACTGCTCCGAGGGATGAGGCTTGGCGGCCGCGTGTCAGCCGAAACCATACTCGACGCCGAAGCCCTGGCATTCGAACCAGGCGGCACGCCGGCTGGACAGTCCCTTTTCGAAGAAATCGTCTTGTCATGGGCAGCAGCTGGAGACTTCGATTCCAGCTGGCGAAACTGGGACGAACTCACAAGGCAGAGCCCCGGACGCAAATCGCCCGATTCGGTCTTTTCCGGCATGTTTCTCGAGATGATACGGCAAGGAGCCGATGGCAAGATTCTCCGCATCCTCAATTCCGATCACTCTGAGCCCTTGACCGAGTCCCTGAATCGGGAAACGAGGCTGGCGCTTGCAGAATGGCTCCTCGACGCCGGACAGCCGGTGCGCGCACGTGACATCCTGGCGTCTCTCGGTTCCGACAACGCGCTCGCCGTCCGGAGACTTCGGGCCAGACTCGCGCTGGAGTTAGGTCAACCAGCCTTCGCGTTGTCCCATATCGCCGCAGAGGACGATCCGCAGAGCCTTTCGCTGCGTGGCGAAGCACTGTCGGCACTCGGCGATCACGCAGCGGCAGCGGACCTCTTCGCCCGTGCAGGCCAGTCCGAGGACTCTGCGCGGGAGGCGTGGTTGCTCGGAGATGTGGAGGTCGTCTCGGCCTTTGGCCGCCCCGAAGATGGTGCTTTTCTCCGCCTGATCGGTGCGCTCCCGGCAACGGGAGATGCCGCTTCCGACGACACGGCGGACGGACAGCAATTGCTGTCCGGAGTACCCGGCCCTGTGCAGGAAAGCTCTGCGACAGGGGTATCTGGTGTCGTAGGGGCCCCGCTCGGCGACGCTCTCACACTCGACAGCTCCAGAAATCTGATCGAGGCGAGCCGGACTGCGCGGGCTGCCATATTGAATCTGTTGAATACCGATGGTGACGGACCGGGGCGCGTTCTTGAGTGACGCCGCCTCGGTCCGCATAGGCTGCGCCAGATAGATTTTCTCTACCGTAGCCCGGCGCTTTGTCCGCGGGCCGTCGGGATCGCAAAACCGTTCCAGTCACGGCGCGGTGTCGCGACGGTTGCGCCACTGCGCGGCACGACAGGAGGTTGGATCTTTCGGCCAAACGGAGCACGCGAGGTCCAAGGAAAGGCGTTCGCCGCATTGCGGAAATCCGGCAGCGGTGAATACTGGCAGCATGAGAATCGTCATGAGCACAAACGACCTCGTCGAATCCGGCGCCACGGGAAGGCCCTTGGCGGATCGCCTGGCCTCGGCCGGGACTAAACAATTCTTCGCAGCATCTCACGCCGGACCGACGCAGAGGATTGGCAGCGATTGCGCCACCATTCGTGCCTCCACCCCGGATCCTTCGTCCGGGGCCACTGCGCCCAAACCGACTATCAGCCGAGAGGCCGCCTAAT
Source organism: Tropicimonas sp. IMCC6043 (assembly GCF_004146235.1). Lineage (GTDB taxonomy): Bacteria > Pseudomonadota > Alphaproteobacteria > Rhodobacterales > Rhodobacteraceae > Tropicimonas. The sequence goes on from NZ_SELO01000008.1 coordinate 61,466, forward strand.
CCATGACTTCCCCCGAAGCCCTCCTGCGCGACATGTTCCAGGCAGCGGTCGACGCTGCCCAGCCAGAACTCTGCGTTCCGCCCGCCCTTCCGGCATGGCCGGATAAGGGTCGCCTCCTGGTGATCGGCGCCGGTAAGGCTTCCGCCGCCATGGCCCGCGCCGCGGAGCGCCATTACGGTCGACCGCTGGGGGGGCTTGTGGTCACGCGATACGGCTATGCTGTGGAGTGCGAGGGCATCGAGATCGTCGAAGCAGCGCATCCGGTGCCCGACGCTGCGGGCCACGCCGCGGCCGGCCGCATGCTGGAACTTGTGCAGGGTCTGGGCGAGAACGACATTGTCCTCTGCCTGATCTCGGGAGGTGGCTCGGCGCTTCTGCCCTTCCCGCTCGATGGCGTCAGCCTCGAGGACAAGCAGGCGGTCAACCGCGAGCTCCTGAAATGCGGCGCCACGATCACCGAGATGAACTGCGTTCGCCGACATCTGTCGGCGATCAAGGGCGGCCGGCTTGCCGCGGCCTGCGCCCCGGCCAAGGTCGTCAACCTGCTTATCTCGGACGTTCCGGGCGACAGCCCGTCCAATATTGCCTCCGGCCCCACTGTTGGCGACCCGACCAGCGTCGCCGACGCGTTGGAAATCATCGACCGGTATCGCCTCAACCTGCCCGGTCATCTTCGACAGGTTCTGGAGAGGGTGGACGCAGAGAGCGTCAAACCGGACGACCCGCGGCTGTCCCGGGTGGAAACACATCTCGTCGCCACGCCGCAGAAGTCGCTCGAAAAGGCCGCCGACGTGGCGCGCAAGGCGGGGTATTCCGTCCATATCCTCGGCGATTCCATCGAAGGCGAGGCGAGCGAGGTCGGCATCGTGCTGGCCGGGATCACCCATCAAGTCGTGCGCCACGGTCAACCCTTCGCGCGCCCCTGCGTTCTGCTCTCCGGCGGCGAAACCACCGTGACGCTCCGCGGCACCGGCCGCGGCGGGCGCAATGTCGAGTTTCTGCTGTCGCTGGCCAACGAACTTGGCCGGCTGAGCGGTGTCTACGCGATTGCCGCGGATACAGACGGGGTGGACGGCGTGGAAGAAATCGCCGGCGCGATCTGCGGCCCCGACACGCTGGCCCGCGCGCTCGAGCTGGGCATTCTGCCGCGTGCGAGTCTGGCGAACAATGACGGCCACGGCTTTTTCGAAGCGCTCGGAGATCAGGTTGTGACCGGGCCGACCATGACCAATGTCAACGATTTCAGGGCGATCCTGATCTCCTGAACACGGGCAGCGCAGCCCCGTTCGTCACGGCCCGGCAAGAATCCGACAGCCAGCGCAAGCCGGTGATGACTCTCGTTTTTACATTTTGTTAACCGAGCCGCACCCATCGTGGGCTCGATGGCCCTCTGCATGTGGGGCGCTCGGTGTTGACGTCTCGAATGGCGATCAGGCTCGTGCGCGATCTGGATAGGGGACGGTGGTTGGGGAAAGAGATAAGGGTATCGCACGACATTGCCGGAACCACGAGGACGCACCGAACCGGTGTCACGCCTCACACGGTGCTCCGTGCCGACCTTGCCGGCTTCACCGCCCGGGTCCTGCCCGCCCGCCTCGACCGGACGGCCTCCAATCCCAATGGCTGCAGGTCTGGTCGCATCGGCGCGGCGCAGAGGGGATGTACGGAGGAGGCTCGCGGGGTCGCAGGCGGATCCGGCCGTAACGCGCCGCCATTCGTCATGCGGGAGTAGCTGGAGGTTTCGGTAGGGGTTGACCGATGGGTAAGGGGGAAAAGCGGGAGACCGGATTGCCGGAACCCGCATCTGTTTGGCAGACGATCAAAAACAGCGACGCGCTTTTCGCGGTGTTCGGCGAAGACGGCCGGTTGCTTACCGCCTCGCTTGGTCTTGTCGCCGCCACCGGCCACACCCTAAAAGACCTTCGTGGTTATCCTCCCGATATCCGAAATGCCATTCTCGGGCTGCCAGCCTGGGACAAGTTCGTTGCAACCTCCAACGAGCAGGGTGCCTTTCGCACGACCTCCTGGCTTCGCCGGGTGGACGGGACCGCATCGCGATTCCTGCTCACGGTGACTCCGACGGTGGCAAGGGGCGCCGTGGGCCGGCATTTCGTCATCCAGGCGATCGACACGTCCGGCGATCCCGGCTTGTACGACCGGCCGGAGCAACAGGTCTACCGGGATCGCCTGACCGGTCTGCACAACCGCCGCTTCCTCAAGGACACGATTAACCATCTGGAGGAGACTGGTGTTTCGCTCGCGTTGCTGATCGTCGACCTCGTTGATTTCGGCGAGATCAACGAAACTTTCGGCCATGAGGCCGGCGACGACGTCCTTTGCAAGGTTGGGGGTATCCTGACAGAACTGGCCCCGCCCGGGGGAACGACCGCGCGTCTGTGCAGCGACAAGTTCGCCCTGCTGCTTGGTGGCATCGAACCGGGTCGCGATGCGGAGGATCTTGCCGACGAGATCCTGACGGCGATTTCCCGCCCGATGTCGGTTCACGACGAGACCGTGCGGGTGACCGGTCTCGCCGGGATCAGCCGCTTTCCGGAAGACGGGCGCGACCTTGGCGAGCTGTTGCGCCGGGCCGGCGCTAAGATGCGCGGCTCGGGCCGGAAAACTGCCACGGACGCGCCGGACGCATCTTCGCCGTCGCCGGGATTCGCGACGGCTCCCAAGCTTGTCCGCGCGTTGACGCTGGAGGCTCTGGAGGAGGGGCTTCGCCCCTATTTCCAACCCATCGTCGACATGCGGACCCGCCGCATTGTCGGCGCGGAAGCGCTGTGCCGCTGGTTGCACTGCGATGGCGGCACCGTCCTGCCCCGGGAGTTCATTCCGGTCGCCGAAACCAGCGGGCTGATTGCGGAACTCGACCGAAAGATGTTCGAGATGACCTTGCGCGGAATGCGGGCCTGGGAACTGTCCGGCCTGCCGGATGTGCAGATTTCCATCAATGTCGCGGCGGCGACGCTTCGCGGGCAGGGTTTCTCGCTGTTTCTCGAAGAGACCGTCGCCGCCTATGGCATCCGGCATGAACAGATCTGTATCGAGCTGACCGAGAGCATGGCGCTGCATGAGGCCGACCCGGGGCGCGACCGCGTCTTCGAGCTTCGGGAACTCGGCTTCCACGTGGCGCTCGACGATTTCGGCACCGGCTACTCCTCGCTGGCGCTCCTCAAGAGCCTGCCGGTGTCGAGACTCAAGGTCGACCGTTCCTTCATCCTCAACCTCGCTGCCAATCCGCGCGACCGCGGAATCGTGCGTAGCATCGCGGACATTTCGACCGCGCTCGGGGCCGAGACGGTTGCCGAAGGCGTGGAGACCGCCGAACAGGTGACGCTTCTTTCGGAATACGGCTATCGCCTCGGGCAGGGCTTCCTGTTCGCGCGGCCGATGCCCTCGGGCGAGTTCACCGCCTGGTTGCGTAATCCGCCTCCGGTCGCTGCCTGCGCCTGATCGGCAGGCCTGACCGGACGCTGTCGCGCGTCTGTCACGAAGCTCTGCTTCAGCTTGAGGCCAGCCGCTTGCATCGGCCGGGAAAACGGGAAAGCATGTCCCATGGAAAGACATCCTCTCAAGAGTTGGGCCGAGGCGGCCCCCCGTCTCGTCGCCGTGGCCGCCGGCCGGGAGCCGGCCGATCTTGTCGTCCGTGGCGGCATCTGGGTCAACGTGCACAGCCGTGAACTCCTGCCCGACCATGACATCGCCATCGCCGAAGGCCGGATCGCCTATGTCGGCTCGGACGCCGGCCATTGCATCGGCCCGGAGACGCAGGTGATCGAGGCGGCGGGGCGCTATATGCTGCCCGGTCTTTGCGACGCGCATATGCATGTCGAATCCGGTATGCTGACGCCCGCCGAGTTCGCCCGTGCCGTGATCCCGCATGGAACCACTTCGATGTTCGCCGACCCGCACGAGATTGCCAATGTGCTCGGTCTGGAGGGCGTGCGGCTGATGCATGACGAGGCGCTCCTGCAACCGGTGAACATCTTTACCCAGATGCCCTCCTGCGCACCGTCTGCGCCGGGGCTCGAGACCACCGGTTTCGAGATCACGCCTGAGGACGTCGCCGAAGCGATGTCCTGGCCCGGGATCGTCGGATTGGGCGAGATGATGAACTTTCCCGGCGTGGTCGCGGGCGACCCCAAGATGCTCGCCGAGATTGCCGCAACCCAGGTCGCGGGCAAGACCGTCGGCGGGCACTACGCGTCACCCGACCTCGGCCCCGCCTTTCACGCCTATGCTGCGGGCGGCCCCGCCGATGACCACGAGGGAACACGCGAAGAGGATGCCGTCGCGCGGGTGCGGCAGGGGATGCGGGCGATGCTGCGGCTGGGGTCCGCCTGGTACGACGTCAAGGCGCAGATTACCGCGGTGACCGAGAAGGGACTCGACCCGCGCAATTTCATTCTCTGCACCGACGACTGCCATTCCGGCACGCTGGTCAATGAAGGCCACATGAACCGCGTGCTGCGCCACGCCATCGACTGCGGCTGCGACCCGCTGGTGGCGTTGCAGATGGCGACGGTGAACACCGCGGCGCATTTCGGCTTGGAGCGCGAACTCGGCTCGATCGCTCCGGGGCGGCGGGCAGACATCATTCTGAGCTCCGATCTGCGGGCCCTGCCTATCGAGACGGTGATAGCGCGGGGCCTCGTCGTGGCCGAGAACGGGAAGATCATGGTCGACTGCCCGCATCTCGACTGGCCGGCACATGCGCGGGCGACGGTGCATCTGGGCAAGACGCTCGCGGCATCGGATTTCGAGATACCGGCGCCCGCGGGCGCCAACCACGTCCGCGCGCGGGTCATCGGCGTGGTCGAGAACCAGGCCCCGACGAAGGCGCTCTCGGCCGACCTTCCGGTGATCGACGGGCTCGTGGAAGCCGAGGGCGAGGTCTGCCAGATCGCGCTCGTCGAGAGGCATCGCGGGACCGGCATGGTGGTCAACGCCTTCGTGCAGGGCTTCGGCTACGAAGGGCCGATGGCGATGGCGTCGACCGTGGCCCATGACAGCCACCACATGATCGTCGTCGGCACGGACCGAGAGAACATGGCACTGGCCGCAAACCGGCTGGGCGCGGTCGGCGGCGGCGTCGCGCTTTTCGCAGGGGGAGAAGAAAAGGCGCTGGTCGAACTGCCGATCGCCGGCCTGATGTCGGACGATCTTGCCGAGAAAGTGGCGGCGAAGGTTGAGGCGCTCGGACATGCGATGCAGGAGGCGGGGTGCCGGCTCAACAACGCCTACATGCAACACTCGCTTCTTGCGCTTGTGGTGATCCCGGAACTCCGGATATCGGACAAGGGCCTGGTCGACGTGACGCGATTCGAAGTGACCGAGCTGATCGAGAAGGTTCTGGAATGAACGATATGACGCCGGTCGTGACCCCGAACGTGCCGGAACGGGCGCTGTTTGACGATGCCGAGGCCGCGGTGGACCGGCTGACGGAACTCTATACGACCGCCACGGATTTTCTCGCGAAGAAGTTCACCGAGAGCCTCACTGGCGAGACGCCGCGACAACGCTATCGCGCCTTCTACCCAGAGGTGCGGCTGGTCTCGACGAGCTTCGTTCAGGCGGATTCGCGGCTGGCCTTTGGCCATGTCACCGAGCCGGGCGTCTACGCGACGACGGTCACGCGTCCGGATCTCTTCCGAAACTACCTGATCCAGCAGATCGGGCTTGTGATGAAGAACCAGGGCCAGAAGATCATGGTCGGCCCGTCGGATACACCCATCCCGGTGCATTTTGCCGTGCTGAACGACGCCCGCCTGACCGTGCCGCAGGAAGGCGCGATGCGCTTCCAGCTGCGCGATGTCTTCGACGTACCGGACCTCACGACCACCCATGACGACATCGTCAACGGGTATGGTTTCACCTACCCGGACGGCGCGCGTCCGCTGGCGCAATTCACCGCGCAGCGGGTGGACTACTCCCTCGCCCGGCTCAGCCACTATTCCGCCACCAGTCCGCAGCACTTCCAGAACCACGTCCTGTTCACCAACTACCAGTTCTACGTCGAGGAATTCGAAGCCTATGCCCGCGCCGCGCTGGACGATCCCGAGAGCGGCTACATCGCACTCGTCGGCCCCGGCAATCAGGAAATCACCTCCGGGGACGCGGTGCTCAAGACGCCCGAAAAGCTGCCGCAGATGCCGACTTATCACCTCAAGCGGGCGAATGGCGCAGGTATCACGCTGGTAAATATCGGCGTCGGCCCGTCCAACGCCAAGACCGCGACGGACCATATCGCGGTTCTGCGCCCGCATGCCTGGCTGATGGTTGGTCATTGCGCGGGGCTCCGCAACAGCCAGGCGCTCGGCGATTTTGTCCTCGCCCATGCCTATCTGCGCGAGGACAAGGTTCTCGACGACGATCTGCCGGTCTGGGTGCCGATCCCGGCGCTGGCGGAAATCCAGGTCGCGCTGGAGGACGCCGTCGAGGAAGTGACCCAACTCGAGGGCTACGACCTCAAGCGGATCATGCGGACGGGCACCGTGGCCTCTGTCGACAACCGCAACTGGGAGCTGCGCGACCAGAAGGGGCCAGTGCAGCGGCTCAGCCAGAGCCGGGCGATCGCCCTCGACATGGAGAGCGCGACGATCGCTGCCAACGGGTTCCGCTTTCGTGTTCCCTACGGCACGCTGCTCTGCGTCTCCGACAAACCGCTGCATGGCGAGTTGAAACTGCCCGGCATGGCGAGCGAGTTCTACAAGACACAGATTGCGCGACATCTCCTGATCGGGATACGGGCCATGGAGCTGTTGCGAAACATGCCGCTCGAACGGCTGCACTCGCGGAAATTGCGCAGCTTCGAGGAAACAGCCTTCCTCTGATCGCCATTCCATGCAGAAAACCCCTTGTTTTCCTGCGCAGAGGCCCACTAAGGATTGTGGGTGACGTCAAGATCACGTAGAATCGTGTGAATAAGCCCCAACAGAAGGGGCACGAACGAGGAGACCTCATATGGCCACCAAACCCATGACCAAAACGCAGCTTGTTGCCGCCATTGCCGAGGCAATGGATGCCGACAAGAAAACCGCGGGCGCGGCGCTGGACGCCGTGACCGGTGTGATCACCAGCGAAGTCGCCGGCGGCGGCGCGGTGACCCTGCCGGGCATCGGCAAGATCTACTGCCGCGAACGCCCCGCGCGCCAGGTGCGCAACCCCGCCACGGGCGCGATGATCGACAAGGAAGCCGACAAGGTGGTCAAGGTCACCATCGCCAAGGCGCTGAAAGACTCGGTCAACGCCTGATCCGGCGCCGAGACGACGACGAAGGGGTCACCGCTGGGTGGCCCTTTTTCTTTTCCTTCCGCCGGTGTCCCCTTCACGGCGGTGGAGCAATGACCGCTCGAAAGTGACTGCTTGTCGTTGACAGGCGGCGTCTCGTTTCCGGAAATACCTCATGGCGGAGCAGCTGCGTCTGGCAGGAGGGACGAATGCCGGGTCCGGACATATCGGGAAATACGCTGATCGGGCGGGACTGGACCAAATCCGTCGCGCTGGTTGTCGTCTGTATTGGTTTGGTCGCGGCGGCGATCTATGGCGTGCAACTCGAACCCGACAGCTATCGCGCGCAGCGGTTCCACCAGACGTCCTTCCTGATCCTCCCAATCTTCTCCGTCTTCGGTCTCTTCGCCATCTACCGCCTGGTGATCCCCTGGGGAGCGCCGGTCCGGCTGTCCCCCGAAGGTTTCCTGGACCTGCGCGCGGGGCGGCGCATCATTCCCTGGCCGGAGATCACCAATGTCCGCTCTGCGAGCGAGTTCGTGACGCTTACGCTCGGCCGCCGGTTCCGCAAGACCTACCAATTGTCCTGGACGCAATCGCTCCTGAAGAAGGTCCGGAAATCCGCCGGTCCCAATCACCTCGTCGTCGCCGACTGGTGCCTCGCGACAACGCCCGGCGATCTCGCGGAGGCGATCCAGGCCTATCGCGCCGCTCATTCCGGAAACCCCGAGTCCCGTTAGCAACGCTGGCCCCGCGACGTGATGTCCGGGGCTATTCTTCCTCAGGCAAATGTGCAACCCGGGCGGAGCGAACGGAAGAGAGCGAAATCAATGGATCTGCGGGCAATCTCAATGGGGCTGGCCTTCGCCCTGATGTGGTCGTCGGCCTTCAGTTCGGCGCGGATCGTGGTCGCCCATGCGCCCCCCTTGGGCATCTCGGCGCTGCGCTTCCTGATCGCCGGCACGGTCGCTGTCACGATTGCCCGCGCGCTCGGTCAGTCCTTTCGACTGACGACGGCGCAGGCGAAGGCCACAGTAATCTTCGGCATCTGCCAGAACGCGCTCTATCTCGGCCTCTTCTTCGTCGCCATGCAACGTATCGAGGCCTCACTCGCCGCAATCATCGCCTCGACCATGCCGCTTCTTGTGGCGCTCGCCAGCTTCGCGATCTTCGGCGAGAGGCTGCGGCCCCTCGGCATTGCGGGGCTGACGGCGGGTTTTGCCGGCGTTGCGGTCATCATGGCGAGCCGGCTTCAGGGTGGCGGCGTCGACCTCACGGGCATCGGGTTCTGCCTCGTTGGCGTTCTGGCGCTGACCTTCGCCACGCTTTCGGTGCGCGGCGCGACCTCGGGCGGCAATGTCTTGATGGTCGTCGGACTGCAGATGCTCGTCGGCACGGCGGTCCTCCTGCCGGCCTCGGCGCTGCTCGAGACCTGGAGCATCGACGCAACCCCCGCCTTCGTCGCCGCCTTCGCCTACACCATCATCGTGCCGGGCCTCGTTGCCACGATCACATGGTTCCTGCTCGTCCGCCGCATCGGCGCGGTAAAGGCCGCGACCTTCCACTTCCTCAATCCGTTCTTCGGGGTTGCCATCGCCTCGCTGCTGCTCGGGGAACGGCTTCGCGCATGGGACGCGGTCGGGGTGCTTGTCATCATGGCCGGCATCCTCGCCGTCCAGCTCTCGCGTCAGCCTGCAACACTTCCCACGCGCTCGTGAGTCCCATCCAGGGTTTCGTGTAGTGACAAGCGCAGCTCCGTGAGCGAACTCTTTGTCATGGAATTCCTGCTTGCATATGGCGCGGGGCTGCTGACGCTCATCAACCCCTGCATACTGCCGGTCCTGCCGATCGTGCTGGCCAGCGCGCTCCAGGCAAGCCGCTGGGGCCCGGTCGCGCTCGCTGCCGGCATGTCGCTCTCCTTCGTCACGCTCGGAATCGCCGTTGGCGCCTTCGGTCGCGCCATCGGACTGACCGAGGACATGATCGGCCAGGCCGCGGCGCTCCTGATGATCGGCTTCGGACTCGTGCTTCTCGTGCCGCGCTTCTCGGCCGGTTTCGCCACTGCAACGGCGGGCCTTGCCGGCAGTGCGGACGTGCGTTTCGACATGATCGACCGCTCCGGCCTGCGGGGCCAGGCCCTCGGCGGGGCGCTGCTCGGTGCCGTTTGGAGTCCTTGTGTCGGGCCGACGCTCGGCGCGGCGATCTCGCTTGCCAGCCAGGGCCAGAGCCTTGGCCGCGCGGGCCTCATCATGCTCGGCTTCGCCGCCGGTGTCTCCACGGTGATCCTTGCGCTCGCCTACGGCGCCCGCTCCGTTCTCCAGGAGCGGCAGGCCTGGATGCGCGCCGTCGCCGCCCGCGCCCGCCCGATTCTCGGCCTCGTCTTCCTCGCCACCGGCCTGGCGGTGCTGTTCAAGCTTCACTACCAGATCGAGGCCTGGGCACTCGAAATCCTGCCGATCTGGCTTCAGGACCTGTCCGTTTCCATCTGACGAAGGGAGTTTTCACCATGGACCGTCGCGCCTTTCTCGCCCTTTCCTGCGCCACCGCCCTCGCCCCGCTTTCGCTCAGCGCCGCTCCGCTTGACTATTCGCCCGGCCTCGTGACCAAGCACCTCGAGGCCGGCGACACCGTCTTTCTCGATTTCAAGGCAAGCTGGTGCACGACCTGCGCGGCGCAGGAGCGGGTGCTCAACGCGCTGAAGGCCGAAAACCCGGCCTATGAACAGGCGATCACCTTCATCAATGTCGACTGGGACAGCTACGGCAATTCCGAGCTCGCCAAGTCGTTGAATATCCCGCGCCGCTCCACACTCGTCGTGCTCAAGGGCAATGCCGAGCTCGGCCGGATCGTCGCGGACACCTCGAGGAGCTCAATCCAGGCGCTGATGGATACCGCGCTCGCGGCCGCGACCGCCTGAAGCATTTCGACTCAGCATTCATCCGGGCACCGATGCTGCAACGACAGATCGGCGCGCACTCACGCGCCCATGAGCCGTTGCTCACGTTCGAGATTACGCTTGACTGCAGGCCGGTCGGCGCATCTTTCGAGCCAGGCGTTGAAAGCGGCGTCCTCCGGGACGAAATCCGGGAACCAGAGGAAGGTCGAGGCGATCAGCAGGTCCGCGCCGGTATATCGATCGCCGACCAGGTAGGGCGCTTCGGCCAAGGCCGTGCAGAGCCGGTCCATGGCATCGTCATAACTCCGGAAGGTGTTGGTCAGGCCGGGATTTTCGATCTCGAGGAACCGGAAATGGATCACCGGCTCCAGGACGTCGCCATACCAGGCAAGCCATGACAGGTAGCGCCCCCGGCCCTTCTCGCCCGGACGCCGCCCGAGCCCGGCCTCAGGGAAGAGATCGGTGAGGTAGAGGACGATGGCCGGGCTCTCCCAGATCATCTCGCCATCATGAACCAGCGTGGGAACCTTTCCCTCCGGGTGTGGATTGCGCGCGTCGCGACCGCCGGTGCCGTCGCGACGCGGGACTGTGACCGTTTCGACCGCGACGCTTTCGAGCGCCCCGAGTTCGTCCAGAAGCTGATAGATGCGCGTCGCCCGCGTTTGCGGCGCGTAGTAGAAGGTGAGCATGGATTGTCCTCCGGCTGACTGCGCCCACGCTAGCCGATTCCCGCTCGGCGTCGAAAGAGCGATATCTCCGCCCGGCGTGACTGCGAATTGCCGGCAGTGGCGTTGAAGGAGTCGGGAATCTCCGGCCGCCTAGCGGAGCAACAGCAACAGTGCGGAGAGCGTGAAGAGAGATGCCACGGTGGCGCCGAACTGCGCCGCAGAGGCGAACCCGGCACGGCCGTGGGCATGGGCGAGAACCGGAAAGATGCCCATTGTCGGAACCGCCGCGGTAACGATCAGGGCCGTGCGCATATCCGGCGGCAGATCGGAGAGGCCGGCGAGCGCGAAGAGCGCGATTCCGGCGAGCATCACCAGGGGATGGAGCACCAGCTTGGCAAGCACGATGTAGCCCGCGAGCGCCCGCACGCCGCGCGGCCGGGTCTGCGCCAGCATGCCACCAATCACCACCAGCGAAATCGCGCCGCTTGCGGCCGCCAGCATGTCGATCGGGCGTTCGAGGACCGAAGGCAAGCGCAGCCCCAATCCCGACACGGTGAGACCTGCGAGGATCGCCAGGACCAGCGGATTGGTCACCACCCGCCGTCCGATCCGCCGCGCTGCCCGCCAGGGCGAAGCGGAATCGCCCTCGCCGACCTCCAGCATGGCAAGCAAGAGCGGGATGATCAGCAGAAGTTCCACAAGGACGTTCTGGGCCAGCGCCCGACCGGCGACTTCGGGCATCGCCAGAAGCAGGATCGGGTAGCCGACATAGCCGCTGTTGGGGCAGACCGACCCCATCAGCGCCAGCGTCGTGGTTACGTGGTCGTAGCCGCCGACGCGGCGGAAGACGGGGTAGAGCCCGGCGATCATCGCCAGCCCGCCGATGCCATAGATCGCGATATAGGGAAGCTTCACCGTCTCGGACAGCGACTGCGCCGTGACCGCGGAGAACATCAGTGCCGGCAGCGAGAGGGACAGGATGAAGCGGCTGAGCGCGCGTATCTCGGCCTCGGAGAACACGCCCCGGCGCGTCAGCACGAAACCGATACCGATCAGCAGGTAGATCGGCAGGGTGATCTCGAGGACGGCGAGCACCGCCTCAGCCGATCTTTCCCGGCAGACCCGTGCCGACCTGCCCGCGATGCAGCAGCAGGTGATCGAGCAGGACGCAGGCCATCATGGCCTCGCCCACCGGCACCGCGCGGATGCCAACGCAGGGATCGTGCCGGCCCTTGGTGATGATCTTGGTCTCCTCGCCGGACCGGGTGATCGTCCGCCGCGGCGTGAGGATCGAGGAGGTCGGCTTGACGGCAAATCGTACGACCACGTCCTGCCCCGTCGAAATACCGCCGAGAATGCCGCCGGCGTGGTTTGAGCTAAAGCGCGGCCCGTCGTTGCCCATGAAAATCTCGTCGGCATTGGCTTCGCCCGTCAGCGTCGCCGCGCCCATGCCCTCGCCGATCTCGACACCCTTGACCGCGTTGATGCTCATCATCGCGGCGGCCAGATCGGTGTCGAGCTTGCCATAGATCGGCGCGCCGAGTCCTGCCGGAACGCCGGAGGCGGTCAGCTCCACCATCGCGCCGACCGAAGAGCCGGACTTGCGCAGCCCGTCGAGATAGGCCGACCATTCCTCGACCACGCCGGCATCGGGCACCCAGAAGGGATTGGTCTCGACCGACGCGAGGTCGAACCGCGCGCGGTCGATATGCTTCTCGCCCATTTGCACCATGTAGCCGGTGATCTTCAGAGTCGGCGCCAGCGCTGCCAGCGCCGCCCGCGCGACGCCGCCCGCGGCCACCCGTGCTGCCGTCTCGCGCGCCGAGGAACGCCCGCCGCCGCGATAATCGCGGACGCCGTATTTCTGCCAGTAGGTGATGTCGGCGTGGCCGGGGCGGAACTTCTCGGCAATGTCGCCGTAATCCTTCGAGCGCTGGTCGGTGTTGCGGATCATCAGCTGGATCGGGGTGCCGGTGGACCGGCCTTCGAAGACGCCCGAGAGGATCTCAACCGCATCCGCCTCTCGGCGCTGCGTGGTGAACCGGTTCTGGCCCGGCTTGCGCCGGTCGAGCCAGTGCTGCAGCGCCTCGGCCTCGATCGCGACCCCCGGCGGGCAGCCATCGATCGTCGCTCCGAGCGCGGGGCCGTGGCTCTCGCCCCAGGTGGTGACGCGGAACAGGTGGCCGAATGTGTTGAGGCTCATGCGCGGGCTCCTTTGCGACCCGTTTACGGGGCGTCGCGGAGAGGCTCAAGAGCCCCGACGCCCGGAGTTTATTGCCCGCCCGGAGTCAACGCGCGGCGCTGGCGTGCACGCTTGAGGCCGAGATGGCGCTCGCGCAGGATAATGGCAATGCCGGCGGCCACCACGATAGCCCCACCGGCAAGCGTCGAGCGCGCGGGAACCTCGCCGAAGATCGTGTAGCCGATCACCACGGCAAAGAGCATCGAGGCATAGTCGAAGGGCGCAACGAGCGAAGCGTCGCCGTCGCGATAGGCCATGGTCAGGAGGCCCTGCCCGGCGCCGCCCAAAAGCCCCGCAATCACGAGGAGCATCGCATCGCGTGGCGTCGGAACGACCCAGCCAAAGGCGATCGTCAGGAACGACAGCAGCGTTGCGGTGAGGCTGAAATAGAGCACGATCGTGCCCGGCCGCTCGGTTGCCACCATCTTGCGAATGAAGATCTGCGCCAACGCCGCGAAGACCGCCGCCGTCAGCATGAGCATCGCGCCCAAAGCCTCGGCGTGCTGCATTCCGGTACCGGAGCCGATGGAAAGGCGTGGTGACAGAACGATCAGCACCCCCACCATGCCGGCCGCCACAGCCGAGAGCCGGAAGATCCCGACCCGCTCGTTGAGAAACATTGCCGCGAAGATCACGACGAGGATCGGCGCGGCGTAGAAGATTGCGGTCACTTCCGGCAACGGCAGCAGCACCAGGCCGGCAAAGGAGAGGCCCATCGCCGAGGTGCCGAGGAAGCCGCGCCAGACATGGCCCATCGGATTGGCAGTGCGAAACCCTGTCGCCAACCCACCGTCGAGATGCAGCCAGAACAGGATCACCGGCAGGGCAAAGGCGGAACGGAAGAATACCACCTCGCCGGCCGGCACGCGGCCCCCGGTCGCCTTGATGAGGCTCTGCATGACGACGAAGAAGGCAACGGAGCCGAGCTTCATCAGGATGGCGCGAGTGGGATTCATGGCGCCAGATGTGCAGGTTTTATCGGAAATGTCACGCCTGCGGCGGCGCATCGGCCCGAACAGCCTGTCGCCGAAGCGGTGTCAGAAGCCGACGAGGCCAGTCAGCACCGAACGCTGCCAGGTGAAGGTCGGGCGCTGCTGGCTGCCGCCAAATTGCCGAGTGAGGCCGAGCGCGAGCTTGGCCTCCGGCCCGCCTTCGGCATCGAAACGGATATGGCCGAAACCGGCCGTGAGGTGAGTGCGTCCCGCTGCGTCGACCGGCAGGTCAAGGCCGACGCCGTAATCGTAGTAGTCCCGGTCGGTCCGGCCGGATTCGCTTGTGGTGTCCTTGTTGAAGAACAGTGTCGCGTAGAGGTCATGGCTGAACGTATAGCCGATCGTCGCGCCCTTGGAGGTGGCGTAGCCGTCCTCCGCCAGTTCATCGCCCCAGGCCTCGCCGAAATAGGCTTCGGCGGTAAAACCGTTGCGGGCCATCCAGGCGATCTCGACGCCGGCCGCCGTCGCCGGGTCTTCTGCTGCACGGCCCAGGAAATATCCGCCGAAGGAGAGCCCGTGCCCGAGGCGGAGGAACGGGTGCAGCGCGAACAGCGCGGCGGGCTGGTCGTCTCCGTCGGTCGTCAGATACTCGCCCCCGAGATTGCCTTGCAGGCCGAACCGGCGGCCAAAGTGCATCTCCACCGAACCCAGGGCGCCTAGGCCGATCTGCGCGGGATCGTTGGCGACATGTGAAAGCTCGAGACCGAGGCCGCGATAGGCAAGCTCCTGACCGGAGGCGATTGCGGGAAACGACACGAGAAAGGCAGCAAGAAGAACGCGGGTTCGTGGGGACATTTGGCAAGGCGATTCCGGAAAACAGGGGATGCGGCGTATCTTTCGGACTTTCCCTGAAGATGGAAGGGCACAGACCTCGCCCGTGCGGCGGTGTTTCCGGAAAGACTCGGCGGTCCGCTGCGTCCGAAAGTGAAAAAGGGCGCCCGGATGAGGCGCCCTTTCAAAGAAATTTCAGTCCGCGAAGCGCCGGATCAGGCTTCCTTGGCGGCCTTCTTGACCGGTTTCCAGAGCCGCTTGTTGGTGGCGTAGAGCAGGACGGTCAGGACCGTCAGGAAGATGACCGCGATAAAGCCGGTCTTCTTGCGTGCCATCATCTGCGGTTCCGCGGCCCACATCAGGAAGGCAGCGACGTCCACCGCCTCGTGATGCAGCGAATTTGGATGGCCATCGGCAAATTCCACATCCTCGCCGTAGAGCGGCGGCGCCATCGAGATCCAGCCGCCCGGGAAGGCGGTGTTCTCGTAGAAGATCGTCCCCGCCTCTTCCTTCTCCTCGCCGGTATAGCCGGTGAGGAGCGAAACGATGTATTCTGGGCCACCGATGCCGTTGAAGAACTGGCTGATGCCGGTGCCGTAGGGCCCGTGGAAGCCGGCGCGCGCCTTGGCCATCAGGCTGAGATCAGGTGCGCCCTGGCTGTGGTTGGCCGGGAAATGGTCATTCGGAGTGAGTGCCCGGTATTCTTCGCTCTCGCGATCGAAGAGTTGCGGGTTCGACAGCTCGTCGGTGACCAGGAACTGTTCCGCATAGGCGCGAACCTGATCCTCCGGCAGGCCGGGGCCGCTCTCGGAACTCAGGGTGCGGATCGGAACATACTGCATGCCGTGGCAAGACGAACAGACTTCGGTATAGACCTGTAGCCCTCGCTGGAGCTGCATCTGGTCATAGGTGCCGAACGGTCCCTCGAAGGAGAACGCCACGTCGTGGGTGCCGTGGGACTCGGCCGGCCGGAGCTCGGTGTCGCCGGCGGCGCTGGCCACGCCGCCCGAGAGGACGAGAGCTGCGGCCGCGGTGAGTGCGAATTGCTTGATCATGTCAGAACGATCCTTCCTGTCACTCGGCCGGGGTGGCCGCGGCGGAGCCTTCGGGCGTGCCGTAATGGGCGTCGAAATCCGCCTCGATGGTCTCGGGGGCCTCTTCCGGTTTCTCGATCACGCCGAGCAGCGGCAGGATCACAAGGAAGAAGGCGAACCAGTAGGCGGAGCCGGCGAGCGAGATGTAGGGATAGATCCCCTCAGCCGGCATGGCGCCGACCCACATCAGAACGACGAAGTCCACGCAATAGATCGCAAACCACCACTTGAACATCGGACGGTAGCGGCCGGAGCGGACCCGCGAGGTGTCAAGCCAGGGCACCAGCGCCCAGACGATGATCGCCCCGAACATCGCGATGACGCCGAAGAACTTCGCGTCGACGAGCCCGAAGGTGATCCAGTTGGTGAACATCACCACCCAGACGTCGCTCGTGAAGGCCCGGAGGATCGCGTAGAACGGCAGGAAATACCATTCGGGCACGATATGCGCCGGCGTCACCAGCGGGTTCGCCTCGATGTAGTTGTCCGGGTGGCCGAGATAGTTCGGCATCCAGCCAACGATGGCAAAGAAGAAGATCAGGATCAGCGCCAGTGCGTAGAAATCCTTGATCACGAAATAGGGCCAGAAGGGCAGGGTGTCCTTCTTCGCCTCTTCCTTCGACCCGCGGCGCACTTCGACCCCGGTCGGGTTGTTGTTGCCGGTCGTGTGGAAGGCCCAGATATGCACGATCGTCAGGCCGGCGATCACGAAAGGCAGGAGGTAGTGCAGCGAGAAGAAGCGGTTGAGCGTGGCGTTTTCCACCGCCGGACCGCCGAGCAGCCAGGTTTGAATCGGCTCACCAATGAAGGGGATGGCACCGAACAGGCCGGTGATGACCGTCGCGCCCCAGAAGGACATCTGGCCCCAGGGCAGCACGTAGCCCATGAAGGCCGTGCCCATCATGCAAAGATAGATCAGGATGCCGATGATCCAGGTGATCTCGCGCGGCTCCTTGTAGGATCCGTAATAGAGGCCCCGGAAAATGTGCAGGTAGACGGCGAAGAAGAACAGCGAGGCGCCGTTCATGTGCAGGTAGCGCAGGAAATGCCCGCCATTCACGTTGCGCATGATGTGTTCGATCGAGGCGAAGGCCATGTCGACCTGCGGCGTGTAGTGCATCGCCAGGATGACGCCGGTGACGATCTGGAGCCCGAGGCAGAACGCCAGGACGATACCCCAGATCCACATCCAGTTAAGGTTCTTGGGCGTCGGGATGACCATCGTGTCATAGAGGAGACCGATGATCCCGAGGCGCCGGGTGACCCATTTCTCGGCGCCGGTCTTCGGCTCGTAAGGGTCGTGGGGAATGCCAGCCATAATGTTCCTCCCTCAGCCGAGCTGAATCGTGGATTCGTCGAAGAAACCGGCGACGGGAACCGGCAGGTTCTCCGGCGCGGGACCCTTCCGGATCCGCCCGGACGTGTCGTAATGCGAGCCGTGGCAGGGGCAGAACCAGCCACCGATGCCGTCCGGGCCGACGTAGTCGCCCGCATCGGCGAGCGGCACGCAGCCCAGGTGGGTGCACACCCCCATCATCACCAGCCATTCCCCGGCCTCGTCGATCGTGCGGTTCTGGTCCGCGCCATCGGCGGCAGTGTCGATATTCGCGTTGCGGGCGCGGTTGTCAACGAGCGCGCTGAGATCCACCGCGCGGGCGTTCTCGATCTCGCTTTCCGCGCGGCGGCGGATGAACACCGGCTTGCCGAGCCATTTCACGGTCAGTTGCGAACCGGTTTCCAGCGAGCTGACGTCGACGAGGATCGAACTGAGCGCCTGAACATCGGCGGAGGGGTTCATCTGGTTGATAAGCGGCCAGACCGCGGCGCCGGTAGCGACCACTCCGGCGCCTGCCGTGGCGTAGTAGAGGAAGTCGCGACGGCTGCCGTCGTGGTCTTCTGCATGGGACACGGGGGCTCTCCCTTTCCTGGCTATACTCATACATTGCGGTGCCGGCGGCACAGCAAGTCTGCATTGCTAATTAGAGGCAGCGTATTTGGCCGTCCACCCGTGAATGTGTTGACTCTGCGGCGGGTTGTCGCAATTGCCCCAAAATATGCACCTGCCTGCATGTGTCGCTGCGTCGCAGCGGCGGACTCTCGGCAAGAGTTCACCGCTAACATAGCTTTCGGCGGAATCGGCTGGAATCGCGCCACTCCTGTGATATCAGCACGCCATCCCCCCAGAGGAGTTCGAGACATGCAGCGACTTCTGATCGCCCTGACCGCAACCGCAGCAATGGCGCTCCCGGCCGCCGCCGAGGTCGAGTTGAGTTTCTACACCGGCGTTCAGGAGGTCTTCTCGAGCCATGTGCGCGGCGAGGACTCCAATGGCGATGATTTCGACTTCCTCGCGGACTGGGAAGGCAAGAGCTTCGAGATGCCGCCGCACTGGGGCGTCCGTGCAACCTGGTGGCGCAGCGAGCGACTGGGCTTCGGTGTCGAGTTCGAGCACACCAAGGCCTATGCTTCCGACGCGACGCGGGAAGAGTTCGGTTTCGACACGCTGGAATTCACTGACGGCCTGAACAGCCTGACGGCGAATGTCTTCTATCGCTGGCCGGGGATCTGGGCCGAGGGCAAGATCACGCCCTATGTCGGCGCTGGCGTGGGCCTCGCGATACCGCATGTCGAGGTGACGCGCACGGGCAGCGACGACGAGACCTTCGAGTATCAGCTTGCCGGTCCCTCGGCGATGATCGCGGCCGGCGTTTCCTACGCGCTGAACGAGAAATGGGCGCTGTTCGGCGAATACAAGTCGACCTTCTCGATGGTCTCGACCGATCTCGATGGCGGCGGAAACCTCGATTCGAACATGTCCACCTGGGGTATCAACCTGGGCGTGAGCTACAGCTTCTGATCATTCCGGCCGCGTGGCCTGCATCGACGCGCGGGAGGCGAAGTCCGATTCCCAACTCGCGAGCGCCTCGCGGCCGGCGCGCCAGTCGCGGTCGCCGTGCCGGAAGTCGATGTAGCCCAGGGCGCAGCCCGTCGCGATCTGGCCCATATCAAGCGGCCCGGCAAGGTGGCTCATCCAGCGATCCCCGAGTGCGTCGAGCGCGCGGGAGATCTTGGTCCATTGGCTCTCGACCCAGAAATCATAGACCATGTCCTCCGGCCGGCAGCGCGATTCGTAGACCATGAGAACCGCGGCCTCCATGATCCCGTCCGCCAGCGCCTCGAGCGTGAGCACCTCCCAGAGACGCTTTTCGGGATAGAGCCCACCCCCGGCGCGGGCGTCGAGGTAGCGGCAGATGACGCGGCTGTCGAAGAGCGCCGGCCCGTCGTCGCGCACCAGCGTCGGGATCCGGCCGAGCGGGTTCTGCGACACCGGCATCCGCGATGAATCCGTCGGGCTGCCGGTCGCGGAGACCAGTTGCACCGCATCGACCTGCCCCGTCTCGTGCAGAGTGACCATGACCTTGCGGGTGAAGGGCGAAGCGGGGGCGTGATAAAGCTGCATGGGAGTCTCCGGTTGCTGTCGGCAAGAGGCTACAGCAACCGGCAGCGGTGGGAAATCGGCAGGTCCGTCGCGAGGGACGGGGGCCTCATGCGTGATTTCACCGCGTTGCTTCGGCGTCAGTGTGCATCGCTCCGGTAGCGATCCGCGAAGCGGCCCGCCCGAAAGGCGGACCCATGAGGTTATGGTGACCTGAGGGACTATTCCGCCGCCTCGACGGTCGGCTCCGCGTCTTCGGGAAGCACCAGCGACAGAATGATCGCAGAGAGGCCCGCGATGGTGATCGGCGCGGCGAAGACCTGCTGGAGGAAGACCGGGAGATTCTGGGTCGAATCCGGAACCAGGGTGACGCCGAGCGCGAGGCCGAAGGACACGGCCATGATGTAGATGCGGCGCAGCGTGATCTCCTCGGAGGACAGGATCCGAATACCAGCCACGGCGATTGTCGAGAACAGCACGAGGGTTGCTCCGCCGAGCACGGGCTTCGGAATGATCAGGAAGAACGTCCCGATCACCGGGAAGAGCCCCATCAGCGCGAGAAATCCGCCGACCCACATTCCGACATGCCGGGACGCCACACCGGTCATCTGGATGACGCCGTTGTTCTGGGAGAAGGTGGTGTTCGGGAACGTGTTGAAGACCGCGGCGAGCGCCGAGTTGACCCCGTCGCCAAGCACACCGCCCTTGATCCGTTTCATGTAGAGATCGCCCTCGACCGGCTGGCCGGAGATCACGGAATTGGCAGTCAGGTCGCCGGAAGTCTCGATCGCGGTCATCAGGTAGAGAAAGGCGATCGGGACGAAGAGCGCGATGTCGAAATCGATCCCGTATTTGAACGGCACCGGCAGCGCGAACAGGCTGGCCGAACTCAGGGCCGACACGTCCACCATGCCGAAGACGGCGGAAACGATGGTTCCGACGACAAGGCCGATCATGATCGCGGAGATCCGGAGCATGGGGTTCCCCACGAAGGTCGTGACCAGGATCACCGTCACCACGAGCGATCCCATCAGGAGGTAGATTGGTTTACCGAGATCCTCGCCGGCGCGTGCGCCTCCGGCGAAATCCGTGAAGCCCGCCTTGATCAGCGACAGGCCGATGACGGTGATCACGACGCCCGTCACGGTCGGCGTGATGATGCCTTTGAGCCGGTCCAGGAACTGCGACAGCACGATCTCGACGAGGGATCCGAACAGGCAGAGGCCGAAGATCATCGCGAGAATGTCCTCGGACGAGCCGCCCTGCCCCTTGACGGCGAAGCCGGCAGCGAGGATTGCGCCCAGAAACGCGAAGGAGGTTCCCTGCAGGCTCAGCAACCCCGAGCCGATCGGCCCGATGCGCCGGCATTGGATGAAGGTCCCAACCCCCGACACGAAAAACGCCATCGCGACGAGATAGGCCATGTGTTCGCCGAGCCCCAATGCGCCGCCGATGATGATCGACGGCGTGGCGATACCGACGATCGAGGCAAGCACATGCTGCACGGCGGCGAGCGCGGCTTTCGGTGGCGGCGGCACATCGTCCAGGCCGTAGACCAGCGGCATTACGTCTTGTTGGCTCATATCTGTTTACCCCCGGTGTGATATTCCGTTACCCGAGCTTGTGACGAGCGGAGCTGTTGAAAAAGCGCGGCGTTCCGCCGGCGGACAGCCGTTGCCGCAACGCAGAGAGACATGGTCAATTCTTGGGCGGATTCGGATGCGACCGGCCACTCTGCCCAAGAGACGGGCGGACCACGTTCGACGCCGTTGAGTGAACTGCGACGAAACCCGATGGCCGCCCAGCCTGATTCCGGGCTCCGCTCGGATGCACCTTGCCCGCGAGGGAACACGCAAGCGACGCGACGACGGCTCGCGGACTATGCTCAGGTCAAAACTCTCAGGATCAGGCGCAGAGTTGGCCGCCCTGCGTGCCGGTGATCCGTGCCGAAACAATTTTCCCCTCGGGCTGGTCGCTGGAGAAAATGACTTCCGTGAACTGCTCCGTCCGCCCCATGCGCGGGCTCTCGAGAAGGACCCGGTGGCTCCGCCCGACTTGGACCGCGAGATGTCGCGCGACCTGTGCCTCGCCCAGGGACCGCAGCCGCGCCGCGCGCTCCCGGATCGCACCGCCCCGGACCTGCGGCATCCGCGCCGCCGGGGTTCCCTTGCGTGCGGAATAGGGGAAGACATGCAGCCATGTCAGTCCGCACTCCTCGACGAGCGCCAGAGAGTTCTCGAACATCGCCTCTGTTTCCGTCGGGAAGCCGACGATGATATCGGCGCCAAAGGTCATGTCCGGCCGGAGCCGTCGGGCCTCCTCGCAGAAGCGGATCGCATCCTCCCGCGCGTGCCGTCGCTTCATCCGCTTGAGGATCATGTTGTCGCCGGCCTGGAGCGACAGGTGCAGATGCGGCATCAGGCGCGGTTCCGTGGCGATCGCCTGCATCAGCCTCTCGTCGGCCTCGATGGAATCGATCGAGGAGATCCGGAGCCGCGGCAGTTCCGGCACGTGCGTCAGGATGCGCATGACCATGTCGCCGAGCCGCGGTTCTCCGGGAAGGTCCGCCCCCCAACTCGTCAGGTCGACCCCCGTCAGCACCACCTCGTTGAAGCCGCGCTCCACCAGCCGGCGGATCTGGTCCACGACCACGCCGGCCGGGACCGAGCGGGAATTTCCGCGGCCGAAAGGAATGATGCAGAAGGTACAGCGATGATCGCATCCATTCTGGATCTGGACATAGGCGCGGCTGCGGCTGCCGAAGCCGTCGATCAGGTGGCCGGCGGTCTCGCGCACCGACATGATGTCGTCAACCTGCACGCGCTCGGTCGCACCGACGAAATCGGGGCCGGACATGGCGTTCCAAGTGGCAGGCTGCATCTTTTCGCTATTGCCGATGACCCGGTCGACCTCGTCCATCGCGGCGAAGGTCTCGGGCTCGGTCTGCGCCGCACAACCGGTGACGATCAGCGTTGCCTCGGGATTGTCGCGGCGCAGCCGCCGGATCTCCTGGCGTGCCTTGCGGACCGCCTCCGCGGTGACTGCGCAGGTATTGACGACGACGGCGTTGTCAATGCCGGCCCGGGCCGCGAGCTTTTTCATCGCCTCGGTCTCGTAGGCGTTGAGCCGGCAGCCGAGCGTGGAAAAAACGGGGGCCGTCATCTCAGAGGCTCCCGAGGAAGTCCGGGGTAAGAACGCCGTCGAAGACATGCACGGTCGGCCCGGTCATGTGCACGCCGTCCTCGCGCCAGTCGATTTGGATCGTCCCGCCGTCCAGCTCGATGGTGACACTACGCCCGGTCAGTCCGCGGCGGGCGGCGGCCACGGCAGTTGCGCATGAGGACGACCCCGAGGCGAGCGTGATGCCCGTACCGCGCTCCCAGACCCGCATCCGCAGGTGATCCGGCCCGATCAGATGCGCGACTTGGACATTGGTACGCTCTGGAAACATCGGGTGATGCTCGTGCGCAGGGCCGAAGCTGGCGAGATCCACCGCATCGACATCGTCGACGAAAAAGGTGCAGTGCGGATTGCCCATGCCTGTGGCCACCGGATTGCCCTCGATCGGAAGCGCGAGCGTGTCGACGGCCTCGGCCAGCGGCACGTCGGACCAGTCAAGCAGGGGAACGCCCATATTGACACGCGTCAGCCCATCGCCCGCGTCGGCGCAGGCAAGCAGGCCGCGCTCGGTCCGGAGAAGCGCCGCCGTCGACCCGGTCTCGTCCATCAGGAACCGGGCCACGCAGCGCGTGGCATTGCCGCAGGTCGCCGAGAGCGAACCGTCGGCATTGTAAAAGGTGAGCCGCGCATCGGCCTCCCGGTCCGGCTCAATCAGCGCGAACTGGTCGAACCCGACAGCGCGCCGCCGGTCGCCGAGCGCACGGGCGATCCGGTCCACCGCGGTCACGGGCACATGGCGGGCATCGACAACGACGAAATCGTTGCCCAGCCCGTGCATCTTCATGAAGTTCAAGACCTGTGTTTCCCGGGATTCGCGCATGGTGCGCGGGGTATACGCGGACTCTGAGGGGTTTTGAAGAGAGCGAACATTTTCTGCTTGACCCTGCATGGCAGGTTTCCTAAGCAGCGGGCCTTGGATGGGCCGTTAGCTCAGTTGGTAGAGCAACTGACTTTTAATCAGTGGGTCACAGGTTCGAATCCTGTACGGCTCACCATCAAAAACAAGGGCTTAGGCGGAAGCGCCTGAGCCCTTTGGTTTTCTAGGACGCATATAGGACGCAACCGTAGAACGTGCTCGCAGAGTTGCCGAACACTCGTTGCCTGCGGCATGGCTAGGGCAATCTTCAACTCAACCGTTGTCGTGCCAGACGAGGTTTGAGAGGCCTTGACCATCCCCCACAACACTGGAACTTTGCGAGAGCGCCGGACAATCATGCAGTCGAGTTATTCGACGTACCAAGGTGAGCGAAAAGTTGGGCGACGAAATTGACCTTCTTGAAGCAGATTTGTTTGGCAGCGGCCAAGCGCTGGGATTTCCGATCAACTTTGATCTTGTGTTGCAACACTTGCAGCAAGACATGCGCGATGATTGGTACGCGGACACTCTGGGTTACTCAGACATCTTCGGCGACAAGGACTATGCGAAGGCCGTAATTCTTGGTTGCTTGAGTGATTGGAACGGCGTCTATTCGGGGGACCGTCGTTACCTGCGGGCCATACCGAAGAAAGGGTTCGCCGAACGATACTCACTGGAGACGGACTTCTTTGATCGTTTTGTCTACCAAGCAATTTGCACTTTTTTAGTTCCCCGGATCGATCCTCTACTATCCCACAGAGTATTGAGCTACCGATACAGACGCCATGAAACCGAAAGCAAGTATCTGTTTTCACACAAGATCAACAAGTGGCTAGATTTCGAGGGACTGTCATTCACCTTCTTAAAGGGCGAGCAGTATTTGGCCTGTACGGATGTTAGCAACTTTTTCGAGAATGTTTCGGCAAAGCAGCTGATCTAAGAGCTTTATCAGCTGTCGCGAGAAGCCAACTGTGATGGCTACGAGAAGGGGCAGATTCGCTCCGCTATACGAGTTCTAGAAAGCCTTATGAAGAACTGGTTGAGAACGGCAGTGGAATAGTCGACCACGGTAGCGGCGGGGATGTTTCTCGCTGCGGGCGGAGCAAAAGTCGCCCAGTATCGGCCCTTTCTGTTCTGATTTCAGGGGGGCGGGAGCATTTTCACCGTGGAGATGTATCGGAAGGTTCGTCACGCCTATTTCCGTGAAGGTATGAGCAAGCGGGCGATAGCCCGGCATTTCGCGATCTCACGCGACAGCGTTGACAAGATGATCCTGTTTTCGGTTCCACCGGGCTACCGGCGGACGGCGCCGGTCCGGAGACCGAAGCTGGATGGGTTCACCGGAGTAATCGATCAGTGGCTGTCCGAGGATCGGGACCGGCCGCGCAAGCAGCGCCACACGGCCAAACGGATCTTCGAACGGCTCCGTGACGAGCATGGGTTCACGGGCGGCTACACCATCATCAAGGACTACGTGCGAAGTCGTTGGCATTATCTCGGGTGTATTGCTCAATCGGCAAATCGCCGTATCGACCAATGAACTCGTTCACGACACGCACCCGACCCTTTTCCCCGTCAGTGGATGGGTCCTGGACCTTGAGGGTTTGAAACTCCTTCAAAGCATTGGACAGGAAGACTGGAACTTTGTCTCCGTAGAACATGTCAGCGGCGAGCCGATGAACCGGCGGTAGCTCGGTGTCCCAGCGCTGGGTGTTCTCCTGTTCGGTGTTCTCAGGGCCAATCCCAGCGAGAGATTCCAAGTCCCATACGAACCTGTCCGGTTCTATCCCCTCAGCGGCATAGAACTTCGATTGTCCGGGCTTGAGACCATAGGAAGCAAGGAGAGCCAGAGCGGCTTTTACTTCCTCAGGGCCGTGTTCTAGCTCGCCAGTCCTGTAACTCTCCCATAGAGCGTCTTGCTGCTGCGCTTCCGCGTCAGCTTTCATGGCGGCTTTGGCCTTGTCCTGGGTCTTCAGTGAGAACTGGATGTATCCGCTCTTATTGCCGGGATAGTGCTTGGCAACGTCAGCGGGGATGCGGCGTCTGAACTGCCAGACCTCACTGTTCTTCTTCTTGTAGAGGTGACTTGCCAACAGTCTGAAGGCTCCGATGTCATAGATTACAACAGCCATGTGAACCACTTTGTGACACCTCACAAGGGCTCATGCTGTAGTATGTATATGATTTCATTGGATGAATCACGACGTTTATGGTGCCCAGGAGAGGACTCGAACCTCCACGTCCATACGGACACTAGCACCTGAAGCTAGCGCGTCTACCAATTCCGCCACCTGGGCAGGTGTCGTGAGCGCGGTCATTATATCCGGGGTCCAAGGCTGTCAACGCCAATCGGATCGAATCTGACTCGCGCCCGCGCGAGCGCCCCGAGCGCCTGCCCCGCGACGCAATCGCTGCTTGTTCCCCTGGCCCTGCGACGCTATCTCGAGACGCAAGTCACCGCACGGAGGAAGCTTACATGTCCAGGCTCGTCACGATCTATGGCGGCTCCGGCTTCGTCGGACGCTACATTGCCCGCCGCATGGCCAAGGAAGGCTGGCGGGTGCGGGTCGCTACGCGTGTGCCGGACGAATCGCTTTTCGTACGAACCTATGGCGAGGTCGGCCAGGTCGAGCCGGTGCCCTGCAATCTCCGTGACGAGGAAAGCGTGCGCGCGGCGATGCACAGTGCGGATGCGGTGGTCAATTGCGTCGGGATTCTTGCCGAGTTCCGCAAGAACACCTTCGATGCGATCCAGGCCGAGGGCGCGGAACGTGTGGCACGCCTCGCCGCCGAGGCCGGGATCGAGACACTTGTGCATATCTCTGCGATCGGCGCGGATGCCAATTCGGACTCGGACTACGCCCGGACCAAGGCTGCCGGAGAGGCTGCGGTGCTCAGGCACATGCCGAACGCTGTCATCCTGCGGCCCTCGGTGATCTTCGGCCCGGAAGACGAGTTCTTCAACCGGTTCGCGTCGATGTCCCGCTTTGGCCCGGTGCTGAACATCATCGGTGCCGACACCCGGTTTCAGCCGGTCTATGTCGACGATGTCGCCAAGGCCGCGGTCGCCGGTGTGACGGGCAAGGCAGCGCCGGGGATCTACGAACTCGGCGGGCCGGACGTGGCGAGCTTCCGCGACCTGATGAAGCTCATGCTGAAGATCGTGCGCCGCAACCGGCTGATCAACGACGTCCCGACCGGAATCGCCAACCTGATGGCAGGGACATTCGGCGTGATCCAGAAGGTCACGCTGGGCAATGTCGAGGCACCTCTGACGCGGGACCAGATTCGCAATCTTCAGCGAGACAATGTCGTCTCCGAAGGGGCAAAGACCTTTGCCGATCTCGGGATCGAGCCGCAGTCGCTCGCCGCGATCCTTCCGGAATATCTCTGGCGCTACCGCCCGGGCGGACAGTTCGAGGCGCTGACGGAGTCGGCAGCAAATCTCAAAGTCTGAGAAGGCGGGGGCGGCACGCTCCCATCCTGCCTCCGATCGTCCGTTGCCCGATTCAGACGGGCGCCGGCGTTCAGCGGGTGGCGAGCCTCTGATAAGGCAAAAAACGGTCGAACACGTCAGCCATAGGCGATCCACAGCAAGACCACTCCAAGAACGCAGCGGTAGATCACGTAGGGAGTGAAGCTGATCGAGCGCAGCAGGCGCATCATCAGGCTAAGCGCCAGCAGCGCGGCGACGAAGGCGAAGGCAGCGGCGATGGCGGCATCGCGCAACAACGCCATCTCGCCATGGGCCACGACATCGAGCCCGAGCAGTGTACCGGAGGCGAGGATCGTCGGAATCGACATCAGCATGGAGATGCGTGCGGCATCGCGGCGCTCGTAGCCGAGGTAGCGGGCGCCGGAAATCGTTATGCCCGAACGCGATGTGCCGGGGATCAGCGCCACGACCTGCCAGAGGCCGAGGATCCAGGCATGGCGGATCGACCACTCCTCTGCCTTGAACTCCTCGGCGCCTCTCTGGTCGGTCCAGTAGAGAAGGATGCCGAAGAGCAGCATGGTCCAGCCGATCACGGCGACGGAGCGCATGGCCTCGTCGAGCCCGGTCAGCTTGAGAACCAGTCCCGCGAGAATCACCGGGATCGTGGCTATGACGAGAAGCAGCGCGAGACGGGCGCCTTGCGTGTCGGCACGTCCGCGGAGAAGCCTCGGGATACCGCCGAGCGCAGTTTTCACATCGCGCCAGAAATAGAGGATCACCGCAAGCAGCGTGCCGACATGGGTGGCCACGTCGATCGTCAGGCCCTGATCGTCCAAGCCGGAGAGTTGCGGCAGGAGAATCAGGTGGCCCGAGGAGGAAACCGGAAGGAATTCGGTAAGGCCCTGAATCGCGGCGACAAGGAGCAGATGGAAATAGGTCATGGGGACGGCCTCCCGAGGTCCGGGCGGGCGCAGAGTAACCAGATGATTCCGAAAGGAAAGAGCATAAGTAGGTTGCCTATGCTGACCTTTAATTGAGAAGGCAGGCCTTCTGCGGCCCGGGTTGAGGCGCACTTTCCGGCATTTAGGTCACGATTAATGACTTTATTTCCCGCCAGCGGACGTGTAATCAGCCTAGACTGAATGATGGAGGCTGACTGTGGCCAAACAACGAATGCTCCAGTTCGTGTCGGTAGACAAGCAGATGCCCGAGAAGCGGGACGCCGACGCGCGCGCGCATGACTTCAACGAGATCTATGGCGAGTATGCGGACGCCAAGGCCACCGAACAGGCCGGGCGTTGCAGCCAGTGCGGCGTGCCCTATTGCCAAACCCACTGTCCGCTGCACAACAATATCCCCGATTGGTTGAGGCTGACCGCCGAGAACCGGCTCGAGGAGGCCTACGAGCTCAGCCAATACACCAACACCTTCCCCGAGATTTGCGGTCGGATCTGCCCGCAGGACCGGCTCTGCGAGGGCAACTGCGTGATCGAGCTGTCCGGCCACGGGACGGTGACGATTGGTGCGGTGGAGAAATACATCACTGACACGGCCTGGGAGAAGGGCTGGGTGAAGCCGATCACGCCGCGGCGCGAGCGGCCGGAGAGCGTCGGCATCATCGGCGCGGGCCCGGGCGGGCTGGCCGCGGCGGACCGGCTGCGGCGCGCCGGCGTACAGGTGACGGTTTATGACCGTTATGACCGCGCGGGCGGGCTGATGATCTATGGCATCCCCGGGTTCAAACTTGAGAAGGACATCGTCCTGCGGCGCAACGCGCAGCTGGCCGACGGCGGCGTAGAGTTCGTCATGAACTGCAATGTCGGCGAGGACATCTCCTTCGAGGATATCCGCAAGAAGCACGATTGCGTCCTGATCGCCACGGGCGTCTACAAGTCGCGCGAACTCGAGGGCCCGGGCGCGGGGGCACACGGGATCGTCCGGGCGATCGACTACCTCACCGCCTCCAACCGGCAGAATTTCGGCGACAGCGTGCCGGATTACGAGTCCGGGGAACTCAATGCCAAAGGCCGTAAGGTCGTCGTGATCGGCGGCGGCGACACCGCGATGGATTGCGTGCGCACCGCCATCCGGCAGGGCGCGACGAGCGTGAAATGCCTCTATCGCCGCGACCGCGCTAACATGCCGGGCTCGCAGCGCGAGGTGCAGAATGCCGAGGAAGAGGGAGTCATCTTCGAGTGGCTGACCGCGCCGAAGAGTTTCCTCGGGGAACCGGTTTCGGGCGTGATGGTGCAGAAGATGCGGCTTGGCGCGCCGGATGCGAGCGGGCGCCAGCGTCCGGAAGTGATCGAGGGGGCCGATTTCACGGAGCCGGCCGATCTCGTTATCAAGGCGCTCGGCTTCGAGCCGGAGGACATCCCGACGCTCTGGGGCGAACCGGAACTGGAGGTCACCCGCTGGGGCACGATCAAGGCCGATTTCCGCAGCCACGAGACCTCCTTGCCTGGGGTCTACGCGGTGGGTGACATCGTCCGCGGCGCCTCGCTGGTGGTCTGGGCAATCCGGGACGGTCGCGAGGCCGCCGACGCGATCCTCGAACGGTTCAATACCGCCGCTGACGTGGCGGCGGAGTAGCGGTCCCGCTGCGGAAAGGAACGTAACATGGCAAACGCGCTTCAGGCAGGACTCCGCGTGGCGGCATGCGCGCTGGCGATCGGAGCCGGATCGGCGCGTGCCGAGACGATCGAGGTCCCGGAAGGCTGCGAAGCCTTCCTGACCGTGCAGCAGAAGGGCTGCGGCGTCTCGCATTACTGGCGCTGCGATGCCGCGCCCGAAGAGGCCGTCTGGGAGGTGCATTACGATGCCGACGGCGCTTTTTCGCTTTCGGTCTACGATCGGGAGTTCCAGTGGCTCGACAGTCAGTATTTCCGGGACGGCACCCGCGAGTTCCTGACCGGCGAGGCCCCCGACCCGGCATCGCTCGGCGAATTGCTGGAGACCGGACGCGACAGCTATGCCTTCGTGATCCGCGAGCAGGGCCCGGACGGGATTCGTGACGTGGTCCACCAGGGCTACGACGCGCTGACCGGGCGCACGGTGACGATCGACGGGGTGGAACTTCTCGAGACGGAGTTCTCGTCGACGGCCATGGATGCTGCGAGCGGCGAAGAGATCTTCGCCGTCGCCGGCAACCAGTATGTGCTTGCCGAAGAGCGGCTGTTCTTCCTTGGCCCCGATCAGTATCTGCGCGACGGCGAGGAAATCTCGAACGACTTCAGCCCGGTCAAGTTCATCCGGCCGGGCCAGCCTGGGTTCGCCGACATGACCCCGCTCTACGGGTGTAACACGGCCGAGGAGATTGCCTTCCGCCAGGGATCGATGGGACCGTGGCGATGAAGGGGCAGTGCCTGTGCGGGGCGGTCACGCTCGAGGTGACGCCCGAGGCGCGTGAGGTCAGCGCCTGTCATTGCCGGATGTGCCGGCTCTGGACCGGTGCGGCCCTCTTCGTCTTCACCGCGGCGCCCGAGCAGGTGTCTGTGGCGGGCCCGGTCCGGCGGTTCCGCTCGTCCGAATTCGCTACGCGCGCCTTCTGCGAAACCTGCGGTAGCCATCTCTGGATCCAGGACGACGGCGGCGACTATGAGCTGCTGCCGGGCCTGTTCGAGGAGGCCGCGAGCTTCGCGCTGACCTCAGAAATCTATGTCGATCACCGGCTCGGATCTGCGGAGCTCTGCGGTGATCACCCGCGCCGGACACGCGCCGAATACGAATCCCAAAACCCCTTCGTCGAAGAGGAGCGTTTGCAATGACCGAATATGACCACAACTGGGTCGCCCGCGAAGAAGCCAAGCGTTCCATGCTGGCGGAGCACGGCATGTATCGCCCGGAGGACGAGCATTCCTCCTGCGGCGTCGGCCTTGTCGTCGCGATCGACGGGCAGAAGAGCCGCAAGGTCGTCGAGGACGGGATCACTGCGCTGAAAGCGGTCTGGCACCGCGGCGCTGTCGATGCCGATGGCAAGACCGGCGACGGCGCAGGCATCCACCTGCAGATCCCGGTACCGTTCTTCTACGACCAGATCCGCCGCACCGGCCACGAGCCCGATGTCAACAAGCTCATCGCCGTGGGTCAGATCTTCCTGCCGCGGATCGATTTCGGCGCCCAAGAGACTTGCCGGACCATCGTCGAGAGCGAGGTCCTGCGGATGGGCTACTACATCTACGGCTGGCGGCACGTGCCGGTGGACATTTCCTGCCTCGGCGAGAAGGCGAACGCGACCCGGCCCGAGATCGAACAGATCCTGATCTCGAATTCCAAGGGCGTCGACGAGGAGACCTTCGAGCGCGAGCTCTACGTCATCCGCCGTCGCATCGAGAAGGCGGCGGCCAACAAGCGTGTGCCGGATTTCTACGTCTGCTCGCTGTCCTGCCGATCGCTTATCTACAAGGGGATGATGCTGGCCGAGCAGGTGGCGGAATTCTACCCGGACCTGCAAGACGAACGTTTCGAGAGCGCCTTCGCGATCTACCACCAGCGCTATTCGACCAATACCTTCCCGCAATGGTGGCTGGCGCAGCCCTTCCGAATGCTCGCCCATAACGGCGAGATCAACACGCTTAAGGGCAACATCAACTGGATGAAGAGCCACGAGATCCGCATGGCGCACGCGACATTCGGGCCGATGGCCGCGGACATCAAGCCGATCATCGCGCGCGGCTCCTCGGATTCGGCGGCGCTCGATTCCGTCTTCGAGATGCTGGTGCGTGCCGGCCGCACGGCGCCGATGGCCAAGACCATGCTGGTGCCCGAGAGCTGGTCCAAGCAGGCAGTGGACCTGCCGGAGCCCTGGCAGGACATGTATTCCTATGTGAACTCGGTGATGGAGCCCTGGGACGGGCCGGCGGCGCTGGCGATGACCGATGGTCGCTGGGTCGTCGGCGGGCTCGACCGCAACGGGTTGCGGCCGATGCGTTACGTGGTGACCGGCGACGGCTTGCTGATTGCGGGCTCGGAGGTCGGAATGGTGCCGACCGATGAACGCACGGTCGTCGAGAAAGGCGCGCTCGGGCCGGGTCAGATGATCGCGGTCAACATTTCTACGGGCAAGCTCTTCCACGACAAGGAGCTCAAGGACAAGCTCGCCGCCTCCCAGCCTTTCGGCGAATGGGTCGGCAAGATCAACGAGTTGGACGATGTTCTCGCGGGCGAGACCGAAAAGGCGATCTATTCCGGCAGCGAGCTTCGGAAACGGCAGATCGCGGCGGGCTATTCGGTCGAGGAGATCGAGCAGATCCTGGTGCCGATGGCCGAGGACGGCAAGGAGATGATCGCCTCGATGGGCGACGACACGCCGTCGGCGGTGCTGTCGGAAAAATATCGGCCGCTCAGCCACTTCTTCCGCCAGAACTTCTCCCAGGTCACCAACCCGCCGATCGACAGCCTGCGCGAATACCGGGTGATGAGTCTGAAAACGCGGTTCGGCAACCTCAAGAACGTGCTCGACGAGGATTCGAGCCAGACCGAGATCATCGTCCTGGAGAGCCCCTTCGTCGGCAACACCCAGTTCGACAAGTTGGTCTCCGAGTTCAAGTCGCCGATGGTTGAGATCGACTGCACCTTCCCGGCAGGCCGAGCGCAGAACGCGCTGCGGGAAGCACTCGACCGGATTCGCGCGGAGGCGGAGGACGCCGTGCGCTCGGGCGCCGGGCATATCGTACTGACCGACCATCACCAGTCGGAAGACAAGGTGGCGATGCCGATGATCCTGGCAACCAGCGCCGTTCACTCCTGGCTGACCGAGAAGGGGCTCAGGACATTTACCTCGGTGAATGTCCGCTCTGCCGAATGCGTCGATCCACACTACTTCGCGGTGCTGATCGGCTGCGGCGCGACGGTGGTGAACCCTTATCTCGCCGAGGACAGTCTCGCCGACCGGATCGACCGTGGACTTCTGGAAGGCCCGCTCAACGAAGCGATGGCGCGCTACCGCAAGGCGATCGATGCGGGCCTGCTCAAGATCATGTCCAAGATGGGCATCTCGGTCATCGCCTCGTACCGGGGCGGTCTCAATTTTGAAGCGGTGGGGCTCAGCCGCGCCATGGTGGCGGAGTTCTTCCCTGGCATGACCAGCCGCATCTCCGGTATCGGGGTCGCCGGCATCCAGGTGAAGGCGGAGAGGATTCACCGCGACGGCTGGGGCGAGGCGACCCACATCCTGCCGCTTGGCGGCTTCTACAAGGCGCGCAAGTCGGGCGAGACCCATGCCTGGGGGGCGCAGACGATGCATATGATGCAATCGGCCTGCAACGCCGGATCCTTCGAACTGTGGAAGCAGTATTCCAAGAAGATGCAGGCGAATCCGCCGATCCATCTGCGCGACTTGATGAATTTCAAGCCGCTCGGACGGCCGGTGCCGCTCGAGGAGGTGGAGTCCATCACCTCGATCCGCAAGCGTTTCGTGACGCCGGGCATGTCGCTCGGCGCGCTGAGCCCCGAGGCGCACAAGACGCTGAACGTCGCGATGAACCGGATCGGCGCCAAGTCCGACTCCGGCGAGGGCGGCGAGGATCCGGCGCATTTCGTGCCCGAGCCGAACGGCGACAACCCCTCGGCCAAGATCAAGCAGGTGGCCTCAGGGCGGTTTGGAGTCACCGCCGAATACCTCAACCATTGCGAGGAACTGGAGATTAAGGTGGCCCAGGGCGCCAAGCCCGGCGAGGGCGGCCAGCTTCCGGGCATGAAGGTCACCGACCTGATCGCGCGGCTGCGCCACTCGACCAAGGGCGTGACGCTGATCTCGCCGCCGCCGCATCACGACATCTATTCGATCGAAGACCTTGCGCAGCTGATCTACGACCTCAAGCAGATCAACCCGCGCGCCAAGGTGACGGTGAAACTCGTGGCCTCTTCCGGCGTCGGCACGATCGCCGCCGGCGTGGCCAAGGCCAAGGCGGACGTGATCCTGATCTCCGGCCATAACGGCGGCACCGGCGCAAGCCCGGCCACTTCGATCAAATACGCCGGTCTCCCCTGGGAGATGGGCCTCACCGAGGCGCACCAGGTCCTGGCGATGAACAAGCTGCGCGACCGGGTGACGCTCCGCACCGATGGCGGGCTGCGCACCGGCCGGGACATCGTCATTGCGGCGATGCTCGGGGCCGAGGAATTCGGCATCGGCACCGCCGCGCTGATCGCCATGGGCTGCATCATGGTGAGGCAGTGCCAATCCAACACCTGCCCGGTGGGCGTCTGCACGCAGAACGAGAAGCTGCGCGAGAAGTTCACCGGCACGGCGGACAAGGTGGTGAATCTCATCACCTTCTACGCCCAGGAAGTGCGCGAAATCCTGGCCGAGCTCGGCGCACGGAGCCTCGACGACGTGATTGGCCGCACCGACCTGCTGGCGCAGGTCTCGCGCGGTAACGCGCATCTCGACGACCTCGACCTCAACCCGTTGCTGATCAAGGTCGATAGCGCGGGCGAGATCGACTATGACCTGAACAAGCCGCGCAACGCGGTGCCGGACACGCTGGATGCCCAGATCGTGGCCGATGCAGCGCGATTCCTGAAGGACGGCGAGAAGATGCAGCTTTCCTACGCGGTACAGAATACGCATCGCACCATCGGAACGCGCACCTCGAGCCATATCGTGCAGCGCTTCGGCATGCGCAACGCGCTTCAACCCGATCACCTGACGGTCAAGCTCACGGGCTCGGCCGGCCAGTCGCTCGGCGCATTCGGCGCGCCGGGACTGAAGCTCGAGGTGTCGGGGGATGCCAACGACTATGTCGGCAAGGGGCTGTCGGGCGCGACCATCGTCGTGCGTCCGCCGATGAACTCGCCGCTGAAAGCGGACGACAACACGATCATCGGCAACACCGTGCTCTATGGCGCCACCGACGGCTATCTCTTCGCCGCCGGCCGCGCCGGCGAACGTTTCGCGGTGCGGAACTCAGGCGCAAAGGTGGTCATCGAGGGCTGCGGTTCGAACGGCTGCGAATACATGACCGGCGGCGTCGCGGTCATCCTCGGTTCGGTCGGAGCCAATTTCGGCGCCGGCATGACCGGCGGCATGGCCTACCTCTATGATCCGGACGGCACGTCGCGGCAGCTCATGAACATGGAGACGCTGGTCAGTTCCGAGGTCTCGCATCCGCATTGGGAGGCGGAGCTGCGCGGGTTGATCGAGCGCCATGTCGCGGAAACCCAGTCGGTCAAGGCGGCCGATATTCTCCAGCACTGGGATCTCGAGCTCGGGAATTTCATTCAGGTCTGCCCGATCGAGATGCTGGCACATATTCCGCACCCGCTCGCTATCGAACAGGACGCGATCCCGGCGGAATAGTCCGGATTGCAGCGCGAACACTGCTGGACCCGGCCAATCTGGCCGGGTCCAGCCATTTTTTGGCCAAAGTTTAACTCAAGATGAAGGGATAGATCGGGCGCGAAGGCCGTTTCGTCGGCTCATGCCGAGTCGCGGATTCGACGGGTTGTTCCTATTGCCGGGAGATTTATCCTTATGAAGAGTTTCAAGCCGACGATCGCTGCCGGATTGCTTGCGATCAGTTGGTCCGGCGCTGCCCATGCAATCACCGATTTCAACATCGATGTGGTCTTTGCCGGCGGGCTAACGGAAAGCCAGCAGGCGATCTTCGCGCAGGCAGAAAGCTATTGGGAAAGCGTCATCCTCGGCTACAAGGTCGGCGTCGTGGACCTGACCGGGGTCACGATCACCGCTCTGGGAGAGGACATCGACGGCGCCTATGGCGTTCTCGGATCGGCCGGGCCCAGTTATCTCGGATACGCGACGCGTCTCGGAACGGTCTATTCGACCGTCGGGCAGATGCGGTTCGACACTGCCGACCTGATCCGGCTCGAAAACAACGGCAGCCTGCTCGACGTCATCAAGCACGAAATGGCGCATGTCATCGGGTTCGGCACGCTCTGGGAGATGAACGGCCTTTATGACGGAGCCAGTGACCCGGGCCGCTATACCGGTTCGGCGGCCGTCGCGGCCTACAATGCCGAGTTCGGCAATAACAGCAGCAATGTCCCGGTGGAACTGGGCGGCGGGAGCGGCACGGCCGATGCTCATTGGAACGAGGTCGACGGCGGCGGCGCAGGCGCGGATGACGCCTTCCGGTACGAACTGATGAGCGGATGGCTGAACACGCCGTCTACGGTCAGCAATACGACGATCCAGTCCTTCGCGGATCTTGGGTACGTCGTGCTGGACATGACCGCGGTGCCGTTGCCGGCCAGCGGCCTGCTGTTGCTCGGCGCCCTGGGCGGCATCGCGACTGCGCGACGCCGCAGGCCCTGATGGCCCGCGAGGGTCTCGCCCGGCTTTTTCGGCGCGTGATCGCAACCGCTGCGTCAGCTGCAATCCTTCTGTGTGGTCCTGGCCTGGCAGAAGAGCCACACCTGCTCGTCTTCGACATGGAAAGCGCGAGCAGCGGATCGGAACCGCTTCTGACGATTGCGCCGGACGGCGTGGCCGAGTTGCGCGCGGTGCCCAACAGGATTGCCGCTATCCGGACCAAGCTGCCGCCGGAAAGGGTCGCGGAGATTGTCGGCTTTCTGACCGGCGACGCGAATATCCTTGCCGTCGATACCGAGGAAATCCGCGCCGAGATGACGCGGCAGGGGATGATCGGCAACCGAATGAACGTCGCCGATGCGCCGACGACGCGGATCGCTCTCTCCCTGCACGGCTCTCGGATCGAGATCCGCTTCTACGCCGTCAGCGAGGCCGCGCGGGACTTCCCCGGAATCCAGGGGCTGGCGGATCTGCGCAAGGCCGAGCGCTACCTGCTGGCACTCGTTTCGGAGTTGCGTGGCGGCTGAAAGGGCGGCTTGACGGGGAGCGGCGGCGCGCGGCATGTGTGGCGCGTGGCAAGGGCAAAGAGCAGAAAGCCGGCCGGCAAGGCAAAGGCGCGACGCGGCGACGGGCGGCTGGTGCGGATCGCGCGGGCGCTGCGGCGCTGGACGCGCCTGTTGCTGCTCGCCCCGATCCTTTTGGTGGTGCTCCTGATCCTGCTCTTCCGGGTCGTGAACCCACCGACCACGCACACGATCTGGAGCGAGTCGCGTCGGATCGGAGGCGTGGAGCGAGAATGGGTGCCGCTGGAAGAGATCTCCCCCGACGCGGCCCGCGCAGTGGTGGCGGCGGAGGACGCGAATTTCTGCCTGCACTGGGGGTTCGACATGGCCGCAATCCGCGACGCGCTGGACGATGGCGCGCGGCGTGGCGCCTCGACGCTCACGCAGCAGACGGTCAAGAACGTCTTCCTCTGGCAGGAGCGGAGCTGGCTGCGCAAGGCGCTCGAGGCCACGCTCACTCCTGCTGTCGAACTCCTCTGGCCGAAGCGGCGGATCCTCGAGGTCTATCTCAATGTCGCGGAGATGGACGAGGGCATCTTCGGCATCGAGGCCGCCGCGGAAAGCTATTTCGGCCGCCCCGCCGCCGACCTCACGGTGCAGCAGGCGGCGCGCATCGCGGCGGTCCTGCCCGCTCCGAAGTCGCGCGATGCCGACAATCCGAGCCCCTGGCTGCGCAGGCGCGCGGATTCGATTGTCGAAGGTGCGGCGACGATCGCCGCCGACGGGCGTGCCGCCTGTTTCGAGGATTGAAAATTCGTCCCAAGCGCGGCAGAACGGGGCAAATCTCCTCCGTTTTCTGCCCGAAAGGCCCTTGATGAACCGTCTCTATCACGTTCCGCTGTCTCCCTTCTGCCGGAAGGTCAGGCTCGTGCTGGCAGAAAAGAAGATCGAGGTGGAGTTGGTCGAGGAGCGCTACTGGGAACAGGATGCCGATTTCCTGCGCCGCAACCCGGCCGGCAAGGTTCCGGTTCTGCGGATGGACGGGATGAACATGGCCGAGAGCCAGGCGATCTGCGAATATCTCGAGGAGACCATTCCCGAGCCGTCGCTGTTTCCCACGGCGCCGAAGGAGCGCTACGAGATGCGCCGGCTCTGCGCCTGGTTCGACGACAAGTTCCACAGCGAAGTCACGACCAAGCTGCTCTACGAGCGGGTCAACAAGAAGATCTCCAAGCAGGGCTATCCCGAGAGCCGCAACGTCAAGGATGGGGCACGGGCGATCAAGTATCACATCGACTACATGCACTGGCTGCTGGACCAGCGCCGCTGGCTCGCCGGTGACCGGATGACGCTCGCCGATTTCGCCGCCGCGGCACATATCTCGGCGCTCGACTACATCAGCGATGTCGACTGGAACCGCAGCGCCAATGTCCGCGACTGGTATGCCAAGATCAAGTCGCGCCCGGCCTTCCGAGGCCTTCTGGCCGACCAGGTGCCCGGCTTTCCACCGTCCCGGCAATATGCCGACCTCGATTTCTGAGACCCCGACGACTCCGCTCAAGGAGAGGCTGTTGCAACAGGCGACGGTGGAGGGGTTTACCCGCCTGCGTCTCTGCCGGCCCGACGCGATCCCGCAAGTGGCGAAGGACCTCGAGAAATTCGTCGGGGGCGGCTACCACGGCCAGATGCACTGGATGGAACGCCGGATCGGCTGGCGCGGTGACCCGCGCGCGCTCTGGCCCGAGGTCCGGTCCGTCATCGTCCTGGCAGAGAGCTACAGCCCCGACGCGCCGCCCGAGGCCAGCCTGGACCGACCGGAACTCGGGACCGTCTCGGTCTATGCGCGCGGCAAGGATTACCACGATATCGTCAAGAAGCGGCTGAAGCGGCTCGCGCGCTGGCTCATCGCGGAGGCCGGTGGCGCGGTGAAAGTCTTCGTCGACACCGCGCCGGTTGCGGAAAAGCCGCTCGGCCAGGCGGCGGGGCTTGGATGGCAGGGCAAGCACACCAATCTTGTCAGCCGGGAGATCGGCAACTGGTTCTTCATCGGCGCGATCTTCACGACGCTCGAGATCCCGCCAGATGCTCCGGAGGTGGACCATTGCGGCTCCTGCCGCGCCTGCCTCGACGCCTGCCCCACCGATGCGTTCCTGGCGCCCTACAGGCTGGATGCCCGCCGCTGCATCTCCTACCTGACAATCGAGCATTCCGGGCCGGTCGCGCCAGAGCTGCGGGCGCGGATGGGAAACCGGATCTATGGCTGCGATGCCTGTCTCGCGGCCTGTCCCTGGAACAAGTTCGCCGCCGCGGCCACGGAACTTCGCTACGCCGCGAAGGACGACCTCGACGCGCCGCCACTGGCCGAGCTCGCGGCGCTTGACGACGCCGCTTTTCGTCGGCGCTTCGCGGGGAGTCCGATCAAACGGATCGGACGCGATCGCCTCGTCCGCAACGTACTTTATGCGATCGGCAATTCCGGACGGGCGGATCTCGGTGCGGCGGCGGAGCGATTGCTGGACGATCCCGACGAGACCGTCGCGGAGGCGGCGCGATGGGCGCTCACCCGATTGGCCCGGTCGATCTGATCCCTGTCAATTCGACGACGCCTGCATATATGCTATCGTGACGAAACACCGAACGGAGGATCGCATGTCGAAGCATGTTCTTGACCGCCCCCACAGCCGTTTCCACTCGCTGGTTCTGCCTTATGCAGCGGCAGCGCAGCGTCAGGCACCAGAGGGTTCGAGCTACGCCGCCCAGTATCTGATCCGGCGCCGGAAGGGGCCCCTGAACTCGGCCCTGCGAACGCAAGCCTTTCTGAGAATCGACCGCGGTCAGGAGGCCTGACGACTCGGCGCCACGGTCCCCGGCGGGCCGGGGCCCGTGGCGTTATCGGCTGAGCGTACGGGACGCGCCAGCAGCCTTGGCCCTCTCCTGTCGCGTAATCGTGGCGGCCTCGGTGGCGAGTTGGATGCCCCGTGGTGCGGTTCTCGCCGTAAAGGGGCCAAGCGCGGTGCCGTTCACGAAGATCAGAATCTGGGGTGGGCCCTTGCGCGGCTGCGGGTCGATCCGGTAGCGCGCGGTGAGGCCCTTGCCGTAGAAGGCCCGGATCAGCTTTTCACCCAGCCTTTCCCCCAGGCGATTGCCCTCGGGGGTTCCGTCCGTCGAGATGAGTGTCCGGACATAGACGTTGTCGTCTTCGACGACCCCCTGTGACACCAGCCGTTCAACGGTGATCGCTAGAGGCCGAAAGGTCGGATCGCCGGTAAGGTGATAGTAGCTCAGCGCCAGCGTCGCCGGCGTGGCGATGGCGACGACCGCCATCGCGAGTATCGAAAGTTGCCGTTGCGGGCCGGGAGGACGATCCTGTGGCATGGCCCTGAGTCTGGGCCGGAATCGTCAAGTTGTGGTAAACACGACAGGATCCGCCGGCCCGTGTCCGGGCCGGCGGCGCGGCTCAGGCGCGCACCATCTTCTCATAGGCTTCCGAGATCTCGCGCGTCAGGCTGCCGACCTCGAAAGTGTAGTCGCCGATCTGGCCGACCGGAGTCACCTCGGCGGCGGTCCCGGTAAGCCAGCATTGCTCGAAGCTCTCGAGCTCGTCCGGCATGATATGGCGCTCCTTCACCTCGATCCCGCGCTGCTTGAGCATCTCGATCACCGTCTGCCGGGTGATCCCGTTCAGGAAGCAGTCCGGAAGCGGCGTGTGCACCTCGCCGTCGCGCACGAAGAAAATATTGGCGCCGGTCGCCTCGGCGACATAGCCGCGATAGTCGAACATCATCGCATCCGAACAACCCTTCGCCTCGGCGGTGTGTTTGGACATGGTGCAGATCATGTAGAGACCGGCCGCCTTGGCATGGCTCGGGATGGTCTCAGGCGAAGGGCGCTTCCATTTCGAAATGTCGAGCTTGGCGCCCTTGAACTTGGCATCGCCGTAATAGGCGCCCCATTCCCAGGCGGCGATGGCCATGCGGACGGGGTTGCGCGCCGATGCGACCCCCATGTCCGGCCCGGCACCACGCCACGCGACCGCGCGGACATAGGCATCCTGCAGGCCGGATTCGCGCAGGATTAGCGCCTTGGCCGCTTCGATCTCCTCGACCGAGTAGGGCACTTCGAAATCGATCATCTGGGCGGATTTCTTCAGCCGCCTGGAATGCTCGAAGCTCTTGAAGATCTTTCCGTGATAGGCGCGCTCGCCCTCGAAGACAGAGGAGGCGTAGTGCAAGGCGTGGGTCAGAATATGCACATTGGCATCGCGCCATGGCACGAGCTTTCCGTCCATCCAGATGACCCCGTCACGATCGTCATATGCGCCAGCCATTCCTCATTCTCCTTGGCGGTTTTCAAATGTTGCGCAAAAAATGTCCGCTTCGGACGTAATGTTGCGCAAAAACTGACCGGAGCTAGCAGTTGGCT
Organism: Tropicimonas sp. IMCC6043; assembly: GCF_004146235.1. Taxonomy (GTDB): domain Bacteria; phylum Pseudomonadota; class Alphaproteobacteria; order Rhodobacterales; family Rhodobacteraceae; genus Tropicimonas. Next base: position 102,475 of record NZ_SELO01000008.1, read on the forward strand.
CTAGCAATGTCAACAAGGCTGACATAAAATGTGATGGAGGAGCAAAAAGAGAGACCGACAGAATGGCGGAAGGCCACGGCGGGACACCGCAGCATGGCGAGACGCTGCTCTTCCTGACGGACGAGCAGTTACGCAAGGGAATCGAGGCATTCTTTTTTGCCTACAAGGGGTTCACCGCGGACCCCGACCGGATCCTGGAGGCGCGCGGTTACGGGCGGGCACATCACCGCGCGATTCATTTCATCCATCGCAGCCACGGCACGACGGTGAACAACCTGCTGGCGATTCTCGGGGTGACCAAACAGTCCCTGAACCGCGTGCTCCGCACTTTGATCGAGGACGGGCTTGTGGAAAGTCGGGTCGGCACGCGGGACAAGCGGGAGCGGCATCTCTACCTGACCGAGGACGGTCAGGCGCTCGAACAGGAGCTGAGCGCGGTGCAGCAGGCGCGGGTGCGCGACGCGTTCCGCGCGGCGGGCCCGGGCGCGGTGGCGGGCTTTCGCAATGTGCTCGAGGCGATGATGGACCCGGAGATGCGGCGCCGTTATCAACGGCTGACGGAGAATGGCCGATGAGCGAACTGCTCGCAGGCGCCGAGGTCGAGGCGCACCTGCTGATCGTGGACGATGACGAAAGAATCCGGGGGCTTCTCAAGAAGTTCCTGGTTCGTCACGGGTTCCTGGTATCGGCGGCACGAGATGCCGACCAGGCGCGGCGGCTGCTCGGGGGCCTGGAATTCGAACTGATCGTGCTCGACGTGATGATGCCCGGTGAGGACGGAGTGAGCCTGACGCGCGAGTTGCGCAAGGAGATGGCAACGCCGATCCTGCTGCTGACGGCGCGGGGCGAGACAGAGGACCGGATCGCGGGGCTTGAGGCCGGCGCGGACGACTACCTCGCCAAGCCGTTCGAGCCCAAGGAACTCCTGCTCCGGATCAACGCGATCCTGCGGCGTATGCCCGCCGAAGTGGTGGTGGATTCGGGGCCGAAGCTTCTCAATCTCGGCCGGGTTCGCTACGATGTGGACAAGAGCGAACTCTGGAGCGGCGACGAGCCGGTGCGGCTGACGGCGACGGAGGTCGCCCTGATGCGAATCTTTGCGGCCCATCCCGCCGAACCGCTGAGCCGGGCGCGGCTGGTGGCCGAGCTCGGCCGCGACGGCGACCAGGCTCAGGAGCGGGCGGTCGACGTGCAGATCACTCGACTCAGGCGCAAGATTGAGAACGACCCGCGCCAGCCGCGCTACCTGCAGACGGTGCGTGGCGCGGGATACATGCTGGCGCCGGATTGACCTCCGCTGCGCGGTTCTCCTGCGCCTCTTCGGAGGAGACAATGCCCATGTTGCATGGCCTGTCGAACAGCCTGAAACGCCTGTTTCGACCCCGTCGGGAAAACTCCGACATGTCGCTGCGCTTCCCAGAGGTGGCGCGCCCGGACTATCCCAACCCGATGCCGCCGCCCTGGATCGCCTTTCCCGACATCGCCCCCGACTCCATCGGCTGGCGCATGGGATCGGGCGAGGTCTACATGATGGACTTTCACCAATGGTACATGCAGCTCGACGACAGGGCGGCCCGCCATCTTCGCGAGCGCTGGCCGGCGCCGGAGGACTGGGCGGATTTCTACCCGACCTATGAGACGCGACGCAGAACGCGACACGAGACACGGAGGCGCCGATGACGACCGGGCTCTACAGCCACCCCGACTGCCTGGGCCACGAGACACCGCCCGGCCACCCGGAGCGCAGCGACAGGTTGCGGGCCGTCCTCGCGGCACTGGATGATCCGGCCTTCGCGGCACTCGATCGGCGCGAGGCGCCGCTGGTGGAGCGCTCCGAACTGCTGCGGGTTCACCCTGAGTCACATGTCGCCGCAATCGAAGCGGCGATACCGGCGGTGGGCGACGTCATGCTTGATGCCGACACCCATGTGATGGCCGGCTCGTTGAAGGCGGCGCAACGCGCGGCCGGCGCAGTGGTCGCTGCGGTGGACGCGGTGATCGCGGGAGAGCTCGGGAACGCCTTCTGCGCCATCCGGCCGCCCGGACACCATGCCGAGAGATCGGTGCCGATGGGCTTCTGCCTGTTCGGCAACGTCTCGATCGGCGCGAAACGGGCGCTCGATCACCACGGGCTCGAACGGGTGGCGATCGTCGATTTCGACGTCCACCACGGAAACGGAACGCAGGACCTGCTCTGGGACGAGGCGCGTGTCCTGTTCTGCTCGACGCACCAGATGCCGCTCTATCCCGGATCGGGGGACCCGCGTGAGACCGGGGCGCACGGAAATATCATCAACGCGGCGCTGCCGCCGGGGGCGGGCAGCGTGGCGTTCCGAAATGTCATGGAAGGACAGATCCTGCCGGCGCTGGACGATTTCCGTCCGGAGCTTGTCCTGATCTCGGCCGGGTTCGACGCGCATCGTGACGATCCCCTGGCGCAGCTCGAGCTTGTCGAAGAGGATTTCGCCTGGGTCACGCAGCGTATCTGCGATGTGGCGGACACCCATTCCGGAGGGCGCGTGGTCTCGACTCTCGAAGGCGGCTATGATCTGGAGGCACTGGCCGCCTCGGCGGCGGCGCATGTGAAGGTGCTGATGGAGCGGGGGAAATGAGCGAGAGTCCGGTCGAGAAGATGAGCTTCGAACAGGCGATGACGGAGCTCGAACAGGTGGTGAAGACGCTCGAGGCCGGTGACGTGGCGCTGGAGGATTCGATCCGTCTCTACGAGCGCGGCGACGCACTCAGAAAGCGCTGCGAGGCGCAACTCCAGGCGGCAGAGGAAAAGATCGCCGCGATCACCACCGACGCAAGCGGCGCCGCCACCGGAACGAAACCCTTCGACGCCGAATGAGCTATCGGGAGCGACTCGACGCCGCTTCGGCCCGGGTGCGGGCGCATCTGGCGGCGGAACTGGACGATTGCGCGAATCAGCCTGTGATCGCGGCGATGCGCTACGCGGTCAGCGGCGGCAAGGGCCTGCGTGGGTTCCTCGTGCTGGAGAGCGCGGCGCTCCATGGCGTTGACGAGGCGCGGGCGATCTGGGCGGCGGCGGCAATCGAGGCGGTGCACGCCTATTCGCTCGTGCATGACGACCTGCCGGCGATGGACGATGACGATCTGCGTCGCGGACAGCCGACTGTGCATGTGAAATGGGACGAGGCGACGGCGATTCTCACCGGCGACGCGCTGCAGACGCTGGCCTTCGAATTGCTGGCGAATCCCCGCTGCTCCGAGGATCCCACTGTCCGCATCGACCTCGTCGCCTCTCTGGCCCGGGCGGCCGGCCCGCGCGGCATGGTGCTGGGACAGGCGCTGGACATCGCAGCGGAGACGGCGATGGAACCGCTCGGGCTCACCGAGATCACCCGGTTGCAGGCCAACAAGACGGGCGCGCTGATCCGGTGGTCCGCCGAGGCCGGGGCGCGCCTGGCAGGCGCCGACCCCGAGCCGCTTACGCGCTACGCCACGGCGCTCGGCCTTGCCTTCCAGATCGCGGACGACATCTTGGATGTCGAGGGCGATGCCGCGACGGCGGGCAAGGCGCTGCGGAAGGATGCCGATGCCGGCAAGGCGACATTCGTCTCCCTGCTCGGGCTGGAGGGCGCTAGGTCGCGGGCCCGGGCCCTTGTGGAAGAGGCGCTAGAGGCGCTATCGCCCTATGGAGCGCGGGCCGAGACCTTGCGGGAGACCGCCCGTTTCGTTATCGCGCGCAAGATGTGACGCCGCACGGGACGCCGTGCGAGATCGACGGTCGCCGCCGTTCCGGATGGCGGCGCGCCGCGGCCGACGGAGGGCCGAGCCATGCCGACGAGACCGACCACGCCGCTTCTGGACCGGGTTCAGAGCCCCGCCGACCTGAAGCGTTTTACCGATGACGAGCTCGAGGATCTCGCCGAAGAGCTGCGCGCCGAAGTGATCTCGGCGGTGAGCGAGACCGGCGGGCATCTCGGCGCGGGGCTTGGCGTGGTCGAATTGACCGTGGCGCTGCATGCGGTTTTCGACGCGCCGAAGGACAAGGTGATCTGGGACGTCAGCCACCAGTGCTACCCGCACAAGATCCTGACCGGCCGCCGCGACCGGATCCGCACCCTGCGCCAGAAAGACGGGCTCTCGGGCTTCACCAAGCGGTCCGAGTCGCCCTACGACGCGTTCGGTGCCGCCCACAGCTCGACCTCGATTTCGGCCGCGCTCGGCTTTGCCGTCGCGCGCGATCTAGGCGGGCAGACCGAGGCGGGGCTCGGTGACGCCATCGCGGTGATTGGCGACGGGGCGATGAGCGGCGGCATGGCCTTCGAGGCCATGAACAATGCCGGCCATCTCGACAAGCGGCTGATCGTCATCCTCAATGACAACGAGATGTCCATCGCGCCGCCTGTGGGCGCGCTGTCCTCCTATCTCTCGCGGCTCTATGCCGGCGCGCCGTTCCAGGACCTGAAGGCGGCCGCCAAGGGCGCGCTGAGCTTCCTGCCCGAGCCATTCTATGAAGGCGCGAAGCGGGCGCGCGACATGGTCAAGCATGTCACTATTGGCGGCACGCTCTTTGAGGAGTTGGGATTCGAGTATGTCGGGCCGATCGACGGCCATGACATGGATATGCTGCTTTCGGTGCTGCGCACGGTGAAGGCGCGGGCCGACGGTCCGGTGTTGATTCACGCGATCACGCGCAAGGGTAAGGGCTACGCGCCGGCCGAAGAGGCGCAGGACAAGGGCCATGGCGTAAGTAAGTTCGACGTCGTGACCGGGGCGCAGAAGAAGGCCGCGAGCAATGCGCCGAGCTACACCAAGGTCTTTGCCGAAGCTCTCATGCAACATGCCGCCGAAGACGACAGGATCACCGCGATCACCGCGGCGATGCCGGACGGCACCGGGCTCAACCTTTTCGCCGAGCGCTATCCGTCCCGCTGTTTCGATGTCGGGATTGCCGAGCAGCACGCGGTGACCTTTGCCGCCGGCCAGGCCGCGGGCGGGATGAAGCCCTTCTGCGCGATCTATTCGACCTTCCTGCAACGCGGCTATGACCAGGTGGTCCATGACGTCGCCATCCAGCGCTTGCCAGTGCGTTTCGCCATCGACCGGGCCGGCCTCGTCGGCGCTGACGGGGCGACCCATGCCGGCGCCTTCGACGTCGCCTATCTGAGCAACCTTCCCGGGTTCGTGGTCATGGCGGCGGCGGACGAGGCGGAGCTCAAGCATATGGTCGCGACGGCGGTCGCCCATGACGACGGGCCCATCGCCTTCCGCTATCCGCGCGGCGAAGGGGTGGGCGTTGAGATGCCCGAGCGCGGCGCGCCGCTCGAGATCGGCAAGGGGCGGATGATCCGGGAAGGCAGCCGGGTGGCTCTGCTCTCCTTCGGGACCCGCCTGCAAGAGGTCGAGAAAGCCGCCGAAAGCCTGGCGCGGCGCGGCATCAACCCGAGCGTCGCCGATGCCCGCTTCGCCAAGCCACTCGACCGGGACCTGATCCTCGATCTCGTTCATCACCATGAGGCGCTGATCACGATCGAGGAGGGCGCGGTGGGCGGATTCGGCTCCCATGTCGCACAGCTCCTGGCCGAGGAAGGCGTTTTCGACCACGGGCTGAAGTTCCGCTCGATGGTCCTGCCCGACATCTTCATCGACCAGGCGAGCCCGAGCGACATGTATGCTGTGGCGAAGATGAACGCCGAGGATATCGAAGCCAAGGTTCTGGATGTTCTCGGCGTCAGCCGGATCAAGGCGGCAAGCGCTTAAACGGCTCAGTCGCCGCGGTCACTCGCAATAGCGGGACTGGATCTCCGGCCGGAAATCGTAGGGTGGCGTCAGATCGTCGAGCCCTGCGGGGTTTTCCCTGATGAGGTCCAGCGGATTCCGGGAGAGACGCCAAGCGTCCCTCAGGCTCTCCCGATCGTGCATTGCACCTGACCGAACAGGCGCGCGCCGCTCGGGCTCGTATCGCAGGCCCTGACAGATGCGCTGCTGCCGGATGTCTGGTGCCGGCGGCCGGTCCGGGCTGAATCCGGTCAGATCAACGATGTGCCCGATGCGCGTGGCGCTGCCAAGTATCTCGAAGGTCAGCGTATCGGGCAGGGTGAAGATACCGGTCTCGGCTCCCGAGCCGAACCGCGCCGCCTCGCCCTGCCAGAGGTTGCCGTATTCGAACTGAAGCCGGAAAACCCCGGGCGGAACCAGCACCCGGAAGAACCGGCCGCCCTCGATGTCGGCGGCGAGCACGGCCTCGTCGGTGTCGACCTGTCGTAGCGTGAGCCGGAAGGCACGCCCGGGATCGGTCTGGACCTGAAGCGGGAAAACCGCAGGAAGGCCGCTGCGGTTCCATGCAAGGCCGTGAGGCGGCGCCGTTTCGCCGACCGCGGCAATGGCGGCGGCAAGCCAGACGAAAAAGAGGACGCCGGCGCCAACAAGGCGGCATTTCAGCAGCGCGGCTCCGGTCACATCGGCCTCCTTTCGACATTGCCCGCCTGCCCCATGTCAGAGAGTCCGGGCGTATTCCTCGAGTTGCGTTGCTACCGTGCCCCAGCCATCGAAGAACCCCATTTCCTCGTGGCGCTTGCACGCGTCGGGGGAGCGGTGGCGCGCTGTGGCAGTGTATTTGGTCTTGCCACGGTCCGCGTCCTCGAAATCGACGATCGCGGTCATGAAAGGGTCCGGCGCGGGCTTCCATCCCTCGGAATAGGCGTCCGTGAAGACAAGTCGTCTGCCCTCGACGATCTCGAGATAGACCCCGTCATTGCGCATCAGATTGCCGTCGACATTGAAGGTGGTGTTGAAACGGCCACCAGCCCGCAGGTCGATCTCGCAGGAGTCGACGCTGTGCGGTCGCGGAACGAAGAAATGCGGGATGTGTTCCGGCCGGGTCCAGCATTCCCAGAGCAGCGCGCGGGGCGCATCGACGATTCGGGTAAAGGTAAGGTCGGTTTCGGGATCGAGTTTCATGAATTGCGTTCCTTCATCAGTCTGGTGACATAATCGTCGAGTCTGTCCAGCCGGCCCTCCCAGGCGGCGCGCTGCTCCCCGAGCCAGTCCTGCGCCGGCAGGAAGGCATCCGGAGCGAGAGCGCAGATTCGGGTCCGACCTTCCTTGCGCGATGTGACGAGCCCCGCCGCCTCAAGCTTTCCAATGTGGCCCATGAAGGACGGCAGGGACATCGCATGCGGCGCGGCAAGCTCGCTGACACTCGCCTCGCCGCGCGCGAGGCGGGCGAGAATGCTCCGCCGCGTGGGGTCACCCAGGGCGGAAAAGCAGAGATCGAGCCGTGCGTCTAACTTAGCCATTCTCCTAAGTATGTTGACTACGAGGATCCGTGCAAGAAAAAGTTAGCCGTTTGCCTAATTGTTGTCGGGACCTCAACCGCGGAGGCCGCGGGATTCTTCCGCCAGTAGCTGCGCCAGCCCGCTCCGGTAATCCGGGTAAAGAAGCTCGACACCGAGGTCCCGCCGCATCTTGTCGTTCCGGACCTTCTTGCTCTCGGCATAGAAACTGCGCGCCATCGGGGTCATCTCGGCGCTGTCGTACTCCTCGACCGGCGGCAGCGGCAGGCCAAGAAGCTCGGCTGCGTGGGCGATGACGTCCTCCGGCGGCGCAGGGTCATTGTCGCAGACATTGTAGATCGCGCCGGGGTCGGGCCGGTCGATGGAAGCGGCGAGGACCCGGGCAATGTCGTCGACATGAATGCGCGAGAACACCTGCCCTGGCTTGACGATCCGTCGTGCGGTGCCGGCCCGGACCTTAGCAAAGGGGCCGCGGCCGGGGCCGTAGATCCCTGCGAGGCGGAAGATGTGGAGCGGCAGGTCGGCTTCGGCAGCGAGCCGCTGCCAGGCCGCCTCGGCAGCCACGCGCAACTTGCCACGCCTGGTCGAAGGGGTGAGCGGAGTCGTCTCGTCGACCCAGCCGCCCTCGTGGTCGCCATAGACGCCCGTGGTCGAGAGATAGCCGATCCAGTCCGGGCGATGGCGGCGGAGGATGCCCTCGACATGCGGCAGGAAGGGATCTCCCTCTGCTCCTGGAGCGGCGGAAAGCAGAATATGGCTAGCCCGGCCGACAAGAGGGTCGAGGTCGCAGCCCGGCCAACGGTGAAGCTCGACGCCGGGATCGTCATCCTCGCCGGAACGCGTGGTGCCGATCAGGCGCCATCCGTCTCCCCGCAGGTGCCGCGCGAGCGCGCGCGCTGTGTAGCCGTGGCCGAGGGAAAGAAGCGTGCGTGTCATGGTCGAGATATGTGCGACGCTGACGAGAAAGGGAAGGGCAGGTGTTTCCTGCTTCTTCTGTTCGGAAATATCCCGGGGGAGTCGCGGCCTGCTACGTCGGGGCAGCGCGTCCTCCGGCACCGAAGCTCGACACTCGTCGGTCGCCGCCTGGCCGGGCCTTACGGGTTTCCCGCTCAGGCGTCCACGCCACCCATCTCGCAAAGGATCCGCCACTCCGCGTCGGTAACCGGCTGCACGGACAGGCGGCTGTTCTTTACCAGCACCAATTCGGAAAGATTCGGATTGGCCTTGATCTCGTCCAGCGTCACCGGGCGGGCGAATGGTGCGACGGCCCGGATGTCGACACACTCCCAGCGGTCGTCCTCAGTCGTGCTGTCAGGATGCGCCTCGGCCGAGACCTCGACGACCCCGACGATCGCCTTCTCGGTCTGCGAGTGATAAAAGAAGCCGCGCTCGCCGCGTTTCATCGCCCGCATGTTGTTGCGCGCCTGGTAGTTTCGCACGCCGTCCCATTCCTCGCCAGCCGCGCCTTTCGCCACTTGGTCGTCCCAGGACCAGGTCGACGGCTCGGACTTGAAGAGCCAATACGCCATCAGCCGATTACCTTCTTCCATGGGATGATCTCGACGCTCTCGAACAGGCCGGCCTTGCCATAGGGATCCTCGGCGGCCCAGGCCTCGACCTGCGCGACCGTGTCCGCCTCGAAGATGACGAGCGAGCCGCACATGTCGCCCTTGGCGTCGAGTAGCGGACCGGCCTCGACCACCATGTCGGAGCCTTTGAGATGCGCGATATGGGCGTCGCGGTTGTCGAGCCGGGTCTGGAGGGCGCCGGCCCGGTCCCGGGCGATGAGGGCGACGAGCATGTCAGTCTCCTTGGTTTTGCGTCGCCGCACATTCCCGCGCGACGTGCGGCGACGCAAGCCCCGCGGCGCCGGGACCCATCAGGAGGCGGCGCGCGATCTGCCGCATCGCGGCGCCGGGCACCGCCCCTCTATCCTTCCCGGAGTACCGGCGATGCAGCGCAGCGGAGACCTCCCCATGCCCATTCACATCCTCGCGCTTGTCGGCGCGATCATCGCCGAGGTTGTCGGCACCGCCTCCTTGCAGGCCAGCGCACAGTTCACGCGGCTCCTGCCATCGGTCGCGGCGGTCGTCACCTATGGTATCTCCTTCTATCTGCTTGCTGTTGCGCTGAAGGTGATGCCTGTCGGGATCGCCTATGCGATCTGGTCCGGGCTCGGGATCGTGTTGATCACGCTCATCGGCCTCGTCGTCTTCGGTCAGAAGCTGGATCTTCCGGCGATCATCGGGCTTGCACTCATTATCGCCGGCGTCGCGGTTATCCAGCTCCTGTCGACCTCGGTGACGCACTGAGATCCAAACTCCGGCTCATAGCAGATCGTTCAGCATCCGCATGGTCGAGGTCGGATGGCGGCCGGAGTAGCGCGCGGCCATGTCCGCGGGATCGATCCGGGTCGAGAGCGCCTTGAGCTTGTTGGCGATCGCCGCGGCGTCGGTGAAGACCTGCGGGCTGTCGTGCTCCTTGCAGACGATGTCGAAGGCAATCCAGTCGTCATAGCCGAGCCGGTCCAGCGTGTAGAAGAGCTCGACGAATTCCCAGGTGTGCCACGTGCCGGGCGTCAGGTCCCAATCGCCGCGGGTGTCGTTGTCATTGATATGGACGTAGAAGAGCCGGTTGCATTTCGCCAGCAGCGCGGCGGCAGCGGCCGGGTTCTCGCCGGCGAGGAAGCAATGGCCGGTGTCGAGCGTCGCACCCAGATTGTCTGCGCCGACGATCTGGGCGAAAGCGATGAGTTCGCCGGCATTGCCGATCTGGCAGCGCACCCGCGGCTCGTTGATCTTGTATTCGATACAGACCTTGAGATCCCGGTTATGGGCGCAGATCTGCTCGAAGCATTCCGCGGCACGGTCGAGCGCGGCGATCGGATCGAGCTCGAACGGGTAGTCGAAGCCTTCGTTGAGCGGGCAGGTGTGGAAGCGCGGCGCGCCAAGCTCAACGGCCAGATCCATGGCGCGACGGGCGTCGTCCACCGCCGCCTGCCGTTCGGCGGGATCTTCGGCGGTCCAGGCGCCGCGCAACCAGCGGTCGTTGCGCACCGAGGCGAAATTGACTGCCGAGACAGAGAGGTTGTTGCGCCTTAACGCCTCCTTGGTGGCCGCGATGTCACCCGCATCGGCCGGGTAACGCAGCTCGACCGCGCCGATGCCTTCAGCGGCGCCGGCGCGGTCCAGATGGGTCGGGGTGTCGGCAGCGTCCTGGTAGACCAGGAAACGGTTCCGGGTCTGGCCGAGGAAGAGGGTAATGATCGAGAGCTTGAGCATGTCGCAGTCCTTCGCTGCCGGGTCTTGAGGCATTATAGACGTATACTACAATGCATACGTAATGGAGTGCAATGCGGCAGAAATGACGCCGACCTCCGCCACTTCGTGGCGAAGCGGGCGTTCAGCGACCGGTGGCCATCAGGGCATCAGGATCGACTCGCGCTGGTATTCCGCGTCTTCCTCGATGCCGTCATCATAGGTCACCCGGAGGCGGACGCTTTGGATCGACCCAAGAGGCGCTTCGATGTAGATGGCGGGATCATCCCCGGACAGGGCGTTCGGAGCGGACGTGCCCTCGTGGCAGTCCTCCATCGGCAGGGGTTCGTCGGCTGCGGCACCATTGAGCCCGTAATGGATAGCCGCGAGGCCGCAGCGCCAGCTCAGCAAAGCGGTGAAATAGAGCAGATCCCGACCGTCATATTCCCGTACCGCAAGCCACCGGTCCTTTTGCATGCCGAGGATCGGCTTGACCTCGGCCGCGGTGGTGAAGTCTGCCGCCAAGGCCGTTTGGGCAGACAAGAGCAGGACGAGGAGCACGCGTTTCATCTTTTTTCCTCCCGATATGACCATCGGCGGTCAGGGCCGCCCTTGAAGAAGTCTGCGCTTCGGGACGATTGAATCAAGTCCCCGGCGCGCATGCAGGTCGTGCGGTTGGCCATGTTCATCCGGGACGGGGCATAGCAGGAAAGATGGTAGGAAAGGCAAGCGTGACCCGGCCGCGAGATGCATGACCGAGACGCCCCCCGTTCGCCGTTTCAACATCGCCGCAAACGCCCATGGCGGGCGGCTGAAATACGATGCGCTGCTCCTGGCTGTCCCGGGTGGCGCTGCCACCGGTGATCCATTCCTTCGGCCGGGACCGGCGCTCGACGGGCTCGACGGCGATCACACCTGCCATTGGCGCGCGATGCCACCCCTCTACGCGCGCGAGTGCAACCGCGTAGGGAAGGCTTTCGATGAGGTGTCCGCGTCCAACTGGATCAAGTAAAGTGCTGAAGGAGCACGCGCTCTTCAGGCCGATGATCGTCGAGGGGCGCAGCAGTAAGATGCGGGCGAAATTCGACCGGGAGAACCAGCTTTGTCCCGAACAGACTCTGCGCAACCGGATAAAGGCGGCGAGACTCTGGATGCGGTGAGGTGAGAGCGATGCAAGACGAAACCAGCCTGGAACGGTTCGTGGAGGCGCAGCGCGGCGTCTGGGCCGAGGCGATGAGCGAGATCGATGCGGGGCTGAAACAAGGCCATTGGATGTGGTTCATCTATCCCCAGATGCGCGGGTTGGGGCACAGCCACCGCGCGCAGTATTTCGGGATCTCCGGCATCGGCGAGGCGCGGCGCTATCTGGACCACCCGCAACTCGGACCGCGGCTCGTGGAGAGCTTCGAGCGGCTTATGCAGCATGAAGGCCGGCAGGCGGCACACATCCTCGGCGACGTTGATGCCTGCAAGCTGCGCTCCTGTGCGACGCTCTTTGCCGCGGCGGCCGGCGACCCACGACCATTCGAGCGTGTGCTCGATGCGTTCTTCGATGGCACGCGCTGCACGACGACGCAGCGAATGCTGGCCGGCTGACCTCTTTGGGTCCAGGCGGCATTTCCGCTCGCGGGACCGGTGCCGCCGGAACGACGGTCAGGCCCGCCGGATCCCTCTCACCTGCGTCTCGTCTCGAACATCCACGCCACGACCCAACCGGCCAGAAAACCTCCAAGGTGGGTTTGCCAGGCAAGCCCCCCGGCCAATGCGTAGTACATCACGACATTGTAGAGGATCAGGAATGCGTAGATCCTCCAGGTTGCACGCAACGACGCAGCAAGCGTCGGTTGAGCCCGCCAGAGCCAAAGCAGAATCGCTCCGGCGAGGCCGAAGAGCGCGCCCGACGCGCCGACCATTGCCTGGCTCCCCTCTGACAGGACGGCGTAAAGCGCCGCGCCGAAGATCATCGAGGCGAAATAGATCACTGTGAAACCCGAGGTTCCGGCACGCCGGAGAACGATCCGCCCCAGCGACAGGAGGGTCACCATGTTGAAGGCGAGATGGGCAAGTCCGCCGTGCAGAAAGCCGTAGGTGATGAACATCAGCTCCGGCTGGAGCGGGTAATTCGGCTGCCAGTCCCCCAGAAGCCCGGGCCAGAAGGCGCCGGAATCGTAGATCCGGCCGCGCAGGCCGGGTCCGAAAAGGAGACCGTGGTCGGAAAGCTGGAGCGGAAGCTCGATCGCCACGCAAAGCAGGACGATCCCCCAGAGCAGGGTCTCTCCGAAGCTGTACGAGGAACGGCGGCGTTGAATCATCGCCCAGACATGCGCGCTGGAGAAACCGGGGGCAAGAGCCTGTGGGCGAATCCCGCACCGTTCTCCGGGCGGCCGGGGCGGTCCGACCTACGGCCGCAGCGAGAAACTCTTGTCGATCCGCGCGAAGATCTCGTTTGCGTTGACCGTGTCGTTTGGATCGGCGTCGTCATAGTAGGAATACCGGTATCCCATCACCAGACTGAGATCGCGATTGATGTCGCGATAGTAGCTGACATTGACGGAAGCCTGTCGTTCCTGGCTGTCTCCGCCCTCGACGTCGTCCGCCGAATAGATGCTCATGTCGAGCAGCAACCCGTCCAGCGAGGTCAGCTCCTGCTGGAAGGAAAACGATAGGCTGTTCCGAAGAAAATCGGCCCCGTCGTAATCCGTCTCGACCGAGGACGAGTAGTCGAGCACCAGCGCACGGGTGCGGTAGTCACGCTCCCAATGGACCGTACCGACCGGCGAGATGCTCCCGTCCGACAGAAGCGTCGCGCCTGCGGTGAAGTCAAGCTGGCCCCGCGGAAGTTCGAAGTCGCGTCCGAGGGTCATCGTCGTGCGGGTGCCATTGCTGTCAAGCTCACCGTAGAGCGCGAGGCTCACGGCGCCGTTCGGGCGATCCTTGACGAAGAGGAGGTCCAGCGTCGGGCCCTGCGTGAGCTTTTCGACGCGGTCGTCACCGTCCGTATAGGTCCTTACGTCCCAGTTGTAGTTCAGAACGCCGCGGAACAGCAGGTCCGGCGCGAGATCGCCCTGCACGCCAACGCCGACGGAGGAATGCTCCTCATCGTCGTTGATGTCTTCGAGGTCATCCCGGACATAATAGGACGCAGTGCCGATCAGCGAGGCGTTACGCGCAATTGCAAGCCCGAGCTCGGCCTCTACCCCAAACGTGTCCTCGTCGGAGAGGTTGGGATTGGTCGTGTCGAAATAGCGTTGCTGATCGTAGTAGAGCCCTGCCTCGAAGAAGGTCGGGGTGTCCCGCCCGAGCGCCAGGTCAACATCGATGCGCGCGTTGCTCCGGGTGCCCTGGTCGACGATCAGGTCGTTGCTCGTGAGAAAGTCGTTCACGAGTTCTATGCCGTTCTCACGCTCTCGATAGCTCAGATTGACGTGGAACAAGGAATTCGTGCCTTCCCGCGTATAGTCGACAATCGCGAACGGGTTGATCCACTGGCTGGTGAGGTCGGGCTGCTCGGCGTAATCGCCATATTCGAAGCGGATTCCGGCGTCGAAGGCAAAAGTTTCGGTGCGTGTCTCGGTGCTGTAGGAGAGGACGAAGTCCGTTCCCCACAGGCTCGTCGTTCCCAGCGGATCCGCAATGTACTCGTAGTTGTCGTAGCCGTAGAAGCCCGTGGAGACATCGAGCACGAGGTCGTGGCCTGTCTCCTGCGGCGCGAGCGTCTGCGCCGACACGGCGACGGCCGCTATCGAGACGGCCGCCGTGAGGCTTGCTTGACGAAGCAGGGGTGTTTTCCCGTCAACTTTCACAACTCGAACCCGATCCGGGACAAAGGTTTCACTCGAACAGGCGGCGCTCGGGAACCAGAATCACATCGCCTTTCCGGAGGCGCAGGTCACCGGACATCTGCGCGCCCTGAGAGATGGCCCTGTAGTTCACCTTGAACAGGCGCTGGCTGCCATCCGGGTTGTTGCGGCGCAGCTGCAGGCGCTTGGTCGCGGCGAACTTGGTGAAACCGCCGCTTTGGGCGAGCACCTGCAGGAAGGTCGTGCCGTAGAAGACCTCCTTCGGTCCGGGCTCGTTCACCTCGCCGACAAGATAGACGATGAACGTATCCTCGGTCGCCTGGTCTTCGGGCGAGAGGCCGGCAACGGAAACGTAGATCGTCGGCGCCACCGAGAAATTGCTGGCAATCTTGCTGGCGATGGCCCGTTCGATCTGCCCGGTTGTGCGCCCGCCGGCCTGGATCGCCCCGGCCATCGGGAAGCTGATGTTTCCGTCCGGAAGCACCAGCACCTGCCTGTTCAGCGAGGTATCCTCGAGGACTTCCACGGCAAGCCTGTCGCCTGGCTTGATGAGGTAATTTCCCTGCGCGCCGGCGGTTCCGGCGGCGATGACCATCGCGAAGATCGCGACAAGGACCCTGATTAACATCTGTTGCTCCCGATGTGACTCGGCCAATGCGCCTGCCCAAGCGCTCCTTTTTTCAGTGTGCTACAGGAAAACCACCTCGCTGCGGAACCATATACGACGTTTTTCTGCCGGATCGGCCGCGGGTGTTGCATTCCGGAAGCTCTTCGGCACGCGTAAACGCTTCGTTCACGCGCCGATGCTACGTCTCGGGACGGGTCAGAGACGAGGTGGTGGTATGAGCGTTGGGTCCAACGCGCCAGTCATCATCAAGCGAAAAAAGGTCATCTCCGGCGATGCGCACCATGGCGGAGCGTGGAAGGTCGCATATGCGGATTTCGTTACGGCAATGATGGCCTTTTTCATGCTGATGTGGCTGCTGAACGCGACGACGGAGAAACAGCGCAAGGGAATCGCGGACTATTTCAGTCCGACGATCCCGCTCAACCGGGTCTCGGGCGGCGGGGACGGCAGTCTCGGGGGTGACTCCGTCTTCACCGAGGACACGCTGGCACAGAACGGAATCGGCGCCTCAAGCCGCTATCTGGCACAGAAGCAGGCCGGCTCGATCGGCGCCGTCGCGGCGCGGGAGCAGACCGAGCTGCTCGGCATCGAGGAGATGCTGCTGGGATCGGGCGGCGAGAGCATGGCGATGCAGAACGCGATGCGCCACGTGGTCACGCGACTGACCGACGAAGGCCTTATCGTGGAACTCTTTGCGCTCGAGGGCGTGCCGCTCTTCGATGCCGGAGGGGCCGACCCGACCCCTCTCCTGGAGATGCTGCTCGACATGGTCGGTCGGGTTTTTTCCCTCGCAACCAACGATGTGGCGATCAAGGGCTTCAGCCGGTCGCACGCCATCGTGCTGGCGGAGAACCCGGCCTGGGATCATTCGATGTCGCGGGCCGAAAGGGCGCGCCGGATGCTCGGCGCGACGATCGACCCGGGCCGGATCGAACGTGTCGCCGGCTTTGCGGACCGACACCCGGCGGTGGCGAACCCGATGTCGATGCGCAATGACAGGCTGGAGATCGTGCTGCTGCGGACCGATCTGCCCGACGAATAACGGCTAAAAGTTTAGTTGTTAGCCCGCAATTAATGGCCTGCCGCCAATAGTCGTCGGGATTACCGGTCTGAGCAGCAGAAAGGCGCCTTTCATGACCATTTCCTCGTCCTTGAACGCCGGTGTTTCTGGACTGGCGGCCAATGCGAGCGCGTTGGCGACCATCTCGGACAATATCGCGAACTCCTCGACCTATGGCTACAAGCGCGTGGTGGCCGATTTCCATTCCATGGTGATCGACTCCAATAACGGCACCTATTCGGCCGGCGGTGTCCGCGTCACGACGAACCGGCTCATCGACGAGCCCGGAGCGCTTCTCTCGACGTCCAGTTCGACGGACCTCGCGGTCCGCGGCCGTGGCTTTCTGCCAGTGACAACCGAATCGGATGTCCGGACAGAGAATGGCGACGAGAAGATGCTGCTGGCGACAACCGGTTCCTTCCGGACCGACGAGGACGGCATCCTGAGGACGGAAAGCGGCCTCGTGCTGCTGGGTTGGCCGGCCTCCGCCGATGGCACGATTCCCGATTATCCGCGCGACTCATCCGACGGCCTCGAACCCGTGCAGATCAATATGAACCAGTTTGCCGGCGAGCCCACGGAGAATATCTCGCTTGGTGTGAATCTCCCCGCCACGGAAACCGAGTTCGACGGCACCGGGGAGACACTCACCCTTCCGATCGAGTATTTCGACAACCTCGGACGTTCGCAGACCCTGACGGTGACGTTCTCGCCGACCCTTCCGGCCGCGGCGGGCGATCCGGCGACGAACACCTGGACGATGCAGATGACGGACTCCGCCTCCACCGGCGAGGTCTTGGCCGACTTCGACCTGACCTTTGCGGACAGCAGAACCGCCGGCGGGACCCTGTTCAACGTTGCCGACAACGGCGGGGCGACGACCGCCACCGCGCCGACCTTCGACAGCACCACCGGAATCCTGACCGTTCACGTCGCTGGGGGGCCGATCGAGATCGACATCGGCGCCTATGGCGATGCGACCGGCATGACCCAGCTTTCCGACAGCTTCGCGCCAACCGCCATTTTCAAGGACGGCTCGCCTGTGGGGAACATGACCTCGGTCGAGATCGACGCCAATGGCTACGTGTTGGCGAATTTCGACATCGGCATTACCCGGGTCGTCTATCAGATCCCGCTGGTCGACCTGCCGAACGCCAACGGCCTCGACGCGCTGGACAACCAGACCTACGCGACCTCCGAGCAGAGCGGATCCTTCTTTCTCTGGAACGCCGGCGACGGTCCGACGGGAGACATCGTCAGTTACGCGCTGGAGGAATCCGCCACCGACGTCGCCGGTGAACTGACGGACCTGATCCAGACCCAGCGAGCCTGTTCCTCCAATGCCAAGGTGATCCAGACAGTGGACGAGATGCTCCAGGAGACCACCAACATCAAACGCTAGGGTCTGCTCTGGCGGTCCAAGGGAGGCCGTAATCCATGTCGCTAACCAGTGCCCTTTCCAGCGCCATATCCGGTCTCACTGCGGCCTCCCGTTCGATCGACATTGTCTCGGCAAACGTGGCGAATGCCATGACCGAGGGCTACGCGAGGCGGGAGATCCACCTCGCCTCGAACACGGTTGGCGGCGACGGCGCTGGGGTGACGGTCGTCGGTATGAGCCGTGTCGTCAATGAGCGCGCGCTCGCGGACCATCGAGAGGCAAATGCCAACTTGTCGAACGCGGCGGCGCAGGCCGATGCCTGGCTGGCGATCGAGGCTGCCATTGGGTACCCGACCGAAGACGGGTCGCTCGCCGATCGCATCGACCGCTTCGAGGCGACACTTGTCGCTGCGGCAAGCCGCCCCGAAGAAACCGTGCGCCTGCAGGATGCCGTCACCGCGGCCGTGTCAGTCGCCGACGCCATCAAAGCGGTTTCCGACGAGATCGGGCAGATCCGCATGGATGCCGATGCCGATATTGCAGCGATGGTCGGGCAGGTGAACACGCAACTCGAACAGGTCGAGTCGCTCAACTTGCAGATTTTCCGCATGAAAAACGGCGATCAGGATGTCGCCGCGCTCATGGACGAACGCCAACGAATCGTTGGCGCCCTGTCGGAGATCATCCCCGTCCGGCAGGTGGAACGAACCGGTGGCCAGATCGCCCTGTTCACACCCGGCGGGGCGACACTGATCGATGGTCCGGCATCCGAGTTGAGCTTCTCTCCGACACCGACGATTACCGCCGACATGCTGGTCGAGAACGGCGTCCCGTCCGGACTGGAACTCAACGGCGAGCCGCTGTCCCTCAACTCGACCTAAGGCTCCGTCGATGGCGGCCGACTGTCGGCGGCGTTCGCAGTGCGCGACAGAATCGCGACCGAGGCCCAGAGCGGCCTGGATGCCCTGGCGCGAAACCTGATCGAGCGGTTCGAGGAGTCCGCGCTCGACCCCACCATTCTTCCCGGTGCTCCAGGGCTTTTCACCGACGGAGGGTCGGTACTGGACCTCACAAACCCTGCGAACGAAATCGGACTGGCGGACCGGATTTCGGTCAACGCGAACATTGACCCATCCAGGGGTGGCGCGATCTGGCGGATCCGCGACGGGGTCGGCGCGGCAACAGCCGGAGAGGTCGGGAACTCCAACCTCCTGACGGCGTTGGCCGACCGGATCGCTGCCCCACTCGTGGTTGCCAGCGGTCCGTCCGCAGGCCTGGCAAGATCGCTGTCGGGCCTCGCCTCCGACCTGCTCTCATCGATCGACAGGAGTTACCGACACTTAGAGGACGCGCAGGCGTTCCACTCCTCGAGGGCCGGCGCCCTCGCCCACCAGATCGCCACCGATGGTGTGGACACAGATGACGAGTTGCAGACGCTACTTCTGATCGAGCAGGCGTATGCTGCGAACGCGAAGGTCATCCAGACCGTGGATCAACTCATTCAAAACCTTCTGGAGCTCTGAAAATGACCGTGTCTTCGCTGGGAGATCTTGCGACTAGCACCTTTTTCCGGGGACAGCATGCCCGCCTTCGGTCCGAAATGGAGACGCTGATCCAGGATCTGGCGAGGAATCAGGTCTCCGTTCGCGACACGGCGCTTGGCGGCAGCTTTCGCGCCGTCTCAGGGCTCGAGCGGAGCCTGACCCGGCTCGACGCCTACGACCTCGCCGCTACCGAAGCAGAAGGCTTCATGGACGTCGCGCAATCGGCGCTTGGCGCAATCCAGGAGACCAGCGAAGAGCTCTCCGTTGATCTCTTGGCGGCAGAGGCCTCCGGAACGCCGGCCCATCTGCACGCGTTGGCCAGCGGCGCGAGACAGGATTTCGAATCAGTCATTGCGCGGCTCAATATCGACTATGCTGGACGGTCGGTTTTCGGTGGCCATGCGACCGATTCGGCGCCGGTGGCGGATGCCGCGACGATTCTCGATGCGCTCGAGGCCGAAATTGCCGCCAGCGGAGCGACCACTGCGACTGATGTCGCGACCGTGATCGAGACCTGGTTTGCCCCGGGCGGCGGCTACGACAGCATCGGATATCTTGGTTCCGCCGCGCGCCTCGCACCCCTGTCGGTTGGGCAGGGTCAAACGGTTGCCTTCGATCTGACGGCGCAGAATCAGGAAGTCCGCGACACGCTCGCCGGAACTGCCATGGCGGCGCTTATGGAGAGCGCTGCCATAAACTCTGCTCCGGACGAGCAGATCGCCTTGGCAAGGATCGCGGGGGACCGGCTTCTCAACGCCAATCAGGACCAGTTGCGCTTGCGGGCAGAGGTTGGCGCCGGTCAGGAGACGATCGAGGAAGCCCAGACGGCGTCGCAATCCGAACGAACTGCATTGGACCTTGCAATGGCGGATCTCCTGAAGATCGAGACCTATGAACGGGCGACCCAGCTCGAGCAGGTCGAGTCCCAGATCGAGTTGCTCTACGCAATCACCGTCCGCACGTCCAACCTGAGGCTGAGCAACTACCTGTGATGAAAAACGTCCTGCTCGCCTTTGCCGTCCTGATTGCCTCATCCTGCCTCGGCGACGCCGGCCCGGTCCGGATCAAGGACCTCGTGGAGTTCGACGGCGTGCGCGGCAACGATCTGGTCGGGTATGGGCTCGTCGTGGGGCTCAACGGATCGGGAGACGGCATCCGGAACGCGCCGTTCACCGAAGAAATCATGTCGAATCTGCTCGAACGGCTCGGTGTTAACGTGACCGGCGAGCAGTTCCGGCCGAAGAACGTCGCGGCCGTTCTGGTGACCGCGACGCTTCCGCCTTTCGCTCGCTCGGGAAGCCGCATCGACGTCACAGTCTCGGCAATCGGAGACGCCAAGAGCCTTATGGGGGGGACGCTCGTGATGACGCCGCTGACCGCCGCAGACGGGCAGATCTATGCGGTGGCCCAGGGCGCAGTCATCTCAGGTGGCGTGGCGGCCGAGACGGAAGCCGCGTCAGTCGTCACCGGTGTCCCGACATCGGGCGGCATTCCCGCTGGTGCGCGCGTCGAGCGCGAGATCGATTTCGATTTCGGAGCGCTTCGGACTCTGCGTCTCGCCCTCCGGGTGCCCGACTTCACCACCGCCGGACGGATCGAGATGGCGATCAACCGCACCTTCGGGCGACAAGTCGCGCTGATGCTCGATTCGGGAACGGTCGAACTCGACGTATCCGCGACCCGGTCCGGCTCTCCGGCGCGCGCGATCAGCCGGATCGAGAACCTGATGGTCGAACCGGAAATGAAGGCGCGGGTGGTCGTTGACCAGCGTTCGGGCACGATCGTCATGGGCGCGGATGTGCGTATCTCTCGCGTGGCGGTATCACAGGGAAATCTGACACTCCGGATCGAGGACGCACCGGTCGCCGTGCAGCCTAATCCCTTCGCGCCCGGGCAAACCGTCGTGCTGCCGCGGTCTGCCGCAGCGATCGACGAGGATCCCGGGATCGGTCTGGCGGAAGTCGACGGCGGAACCTCGCTCGCCGAGGTCGTCGCCGGCCTCAACGCGCTTGGCGTGGCTCCTCGGGATCTGATCGATATCCTGAAAAGCATAAAGGCGGCCGGAGCCCTGCATGCAGAATTCGTCGTTCAATGAAATTCTATCCGGGTCAGTGATCCCGATCAGGCCTTGGCGCCCTTCTTTCCGGACCCGAGCATCGCCGCCTGGCTCGAATCGAGGGGCCATCTCGGACGGGCCGAAAGCGCCGACTCGTCGATCCTACCGATTCGCATCCGCTCGATCCCGGCCCAGGCAATCATCGCCGCATTGTCCGTGCAGAGGCGGATCGGCGGCGCCAGGAAGCGGACCCCGAGTTCATTGCAGATCGCCTCGAGTCGCCCGCGGATCTCGGCATTCGCCGCAACGCCGCCCGCCACAGCCATGGCAGGGGACACGGGCGCCGACTGAATGTACTGCAGGATTGCGCGGCGCGCCTTTTCGGACAGAACCTCCGCCACCGCCGCCTGGAAGCTCGCGCAGAGGTCGGCGCGATCACGCGCGCGGAGGCCGCCATGCTGCCGGATGCAGTCGTCGCGCGCGCGCAGAAGCGCTGTCTTGAGGCCCGAGAAGGACAGATCGCAGCCCGGCCGGTCCAGCAACGGACGCGGGAAAGCAAAGCGGCGGGGATCTCCATCGCGTGCCGTGGCCTCGACGCTCGGACCGCCAGGTTGCGGAAGGGCTAGAAGACGCGCGGTCTTGTCAAAAGCCTCCCCCGGCGCATCGTCGATCGTTCCGCCAAGGCGGTGGAATCGATCCGGGGCCGCAACGACGAGGAACTGGCAATGCCCCCCTGACGCGAGAAGCACGAGATAGGGGAAAGGCAAGCCGTCGGTCAGGCGCGGTGTCAGGGCATGTCCGGCAAGGTGGTTTACGCCGATCAGCGGAAGGCCGGTCCCGGCGGCGAGGCCCTTGGCGAACATGACGCCCGCCATCACACCGCCGATGAGGCCTGGCCCGGCAGTAACGGCGATCGCGTCGAGTTCCGAGAGCGACACGGACGCTTCGGTGAGCGCCGCCTCGACGGACAGATCGAGCTTCTCGGTATGTGCACGCGCGGCGATCTCCGGAACGACGCCGCCGAACCGGGCATGCAGTTCGGCCTGATCTGCGACGACGTTCGACATCACTTCTGCCGGCCGACCCTCCGACCAACGAACGACCGCGGCGGAGGTGTCGTCGCAGCTGCTCTCGACGCCGAGAACCGTGAGGGTCTGTACTTGCGGAGGATGTTGCACGATGCAGCGTCCGGCGGTTAGGACTGTCGCGCCTAGATATTTCCGATGGCGGCAAATGTGAACCTCGGCGAGACATCCCTTCTTCTGACCCGGCCGAGCGCCGCTTCGGAACGCTTCCATGCGCAGGCCGAGGCGGAGATTGGGCGCTTCGCGCGGGTTGTGATCTCGCCGCTCCTCCGGATCGTTCCGCTCCAGATCGACGAAACGCCAAAATCCGGCGAAGACATTGTCTTGACGTCTGAAAACGGCGTTTCCGCCTTGGAGAAACGCGATCTGCTCGGGGCACGGACCTGGTGTGTCGGCACGCGAACCGCGGAACGCGCCCGGTCCGAAGGAGCCGTCGTCAACGCGGTCGCGCGCGATGGCGCCGAACTCGCGGAGATGATCGTCGAACTGTCGACCGGCAAGGACTTCGTTCATGTCGCGGGGCGCCACCGGCGCGGGGACATTGTCGGCAGGCTGCGGGCTGCGGGAAAGCGAGCCCGGGTGATCGAGGCCTATGATCAGGTGGCCGAACCGCTCCGCGAGGAAGCCGCGGACCTGCTGCAAAACCCAGGCGACGTCGTTGCGCCGCTTTTCTCGCCACGATCGGCGCGGCTGCTGGCCGAAGCGGCCGGGGATCGGGTGGCGCGTCTGCACGCAATTGCCATCAGCGAGGCCGCGGCCGACCGCTGGCAAGGTCGCCCGGGCGAACGCTTTCTGATCGCACCGACGGCGGACGCGGCGGGCGTTTTGTCCGCGATGGGCAGTCTGTTTGACGCAGACCGGCCTGCTTGAGGCGGCCCCCCCGCCAAGCTAAGCTCCTCGCGCGGCATCCGTCAGGCGAGCCTAGCCCAGATTCGGGGGGAAGATTTCAGTGACCGATAAGAAGAAGTCCGATTCGTCGTCCGAAGACATCGGACGGTCCGAAGACGAGACAACGGCAGCGGCGAAGGACTCCGAGACCCGGGTGGACGCCGATGCCGAACGGCTCGCGGAGACCGGCGACGTGCCGGACAGGATCGTCGATGCTGAGGTGATCGCAGAAATCCCGGCCGAGGAGGACGCGACGCAAGAGGATGCGGCGGAAACCGCCAACACCGCCGCAGACGACGAATTTGACGCGATTTCAGACGAATCCGTTGACGATACGGAAGACGCGCCAGAGCCAGGAGACGAAGCCGAGACAGTTGCCGAGGCGGAAGATCGAGCCGAAGCGCCGGAAGCGCCGGAAGAATCCGAGGCGGAACAGCCTGTCCTGGCTGAATCGCCCGACGAGGCACTGCCCTCGACCGAACACGAGGCCGAACGGAGGCCCGAGCCGGAGACCGTTGTCGTCGAAAGCAAGAGTTCGGTGTTTCCAGGGTTCTTCGGCGGCGCGATCGCTGCCGCCGGCCTGATCTTTGCGCTTCCCTATGTCGTCCCGCCGAAATTCTTGCCCGCCAACCCGGCCCTCGAGCAGGCGCTCAATGACCAGGCGGGGACCATCGCCGCGCTCCGCGAACAGATCGGGACGCTCGAAGGCAAGCTCTCCGAAGCAGCCACGGCCAGCGCGCTGGCTGAGTTGAAGACTGCTTCGGACGCATCGCTGTCGGATCTTTCGGCGACGACGACGCAGATCCGGAGCGCACTCGACCAGCTAAGCAGTGACCTTTCGAGCGGAAGGGCTTTCGCAGGCGTCACGGAGCAATTGCGGGCGATGGCCGCGCGCGTGGACGAGCTCGAGAAGCGACCGATCGCCGAGGCGACCGATCCGGCCTCGGCGGCGGCCGTCGAGGCCTATGGCCGCGAGGTCGCGGACTTGCGCAAGGCGGTGGAAGCACAGATGGCGCAGGCCGAGACGCTGGTACAGGAGGCGACCGCCTCCGCCGACAAGGCCGTTTCCCAGGCGCTCGATGCGACGAAGGATGCCGAGGAGAAGGCCGCGGCCGATGCAGCCGCGGCGGCGGAAAAGGCTCTCCGGGCAGAGCGTGAACTCGCGCTGGCCGACATCCAGACCGCTTTGGCAGACGGCAGCCCGTTCTCCGACGCCCTGGCGAAGCTCGACGGCGTCGAGATTCCGGCACCGCTGAGCGCCGCCGCGGCGGATGGCGTCGCAACATGGTTAGAGTTGCAGGACACGTTCACGCTGGCCGCGCGCGAGGCTCTGACCGCATCGCGAAGCGAGATGACCGGCGGGTCGGCCGCAGATCGCGCCGCGACATGGATCCAGAACCAACTCGGTGTGAGATCGCTGGCGCCTTCGGAAGGGGACGACCCGGACGCGGTGCTCAGTCGCGCCGAAGCCGCGCTCGGCGAGGCCCGACTCACCGACGCCGTAAACGAATTGTCCGGCCTGCCAGACGGCGGGCGGCAGATCATGGCCGACTGGATCGCGAAAGCGAAGACCCGGGCCGAGGCGCTCGCCGCCGCAGATGAACTCGCCGCCAGCCTGGCCAAGAATTGAGGACGCCCCGATGCTTTGGTCTCTATTGAAGATCCTTTTCTTTGTCGCCGTCGTCGCGGCCCTCGCCGTTGGTTCCATCTACGTGATGGAAAACGGTCCTTCGGTGATCGTCTCGATCTCAGGCTTCAAGGAAGTCGAACTCGAACCACTCGAGGCGGTGCTGTTGGGGCTGGCCTTCATCGCGCTGCTCTACGTTGCCTTCAAGCTCGTGAGCCTGCTCTACGCCTTCCTGAAGTTCCTGCTCGGCGACGAGACTGCGCTCTCGCGCTATTTCGATCGCAATCGCGAACGCCGCGGATATCGGGTGATGAACGAGGCGCTGCTTGCGCTTGCCGCCGGCGAGGGCCGCGAGGCGATGAACAAGGCCGCCAAGGCCGAGAAACTGCTCTCCGCGCCGCATGTGACCAACGTGATCACGGCACAGGCAGCGGAGATGATCGGCGACCGGAAGACGGCCGAACAGACCTACAAGAAGCTCCTGAAGGACGACCAGACCCGCTTCGTCGGGATTCGCGGGATCCTCAAACAGAAGCTCTCGGAGGGCGACACCGAAACGGCGCTGAAGCTGGCCGAGAAGGCCTATGCGCTTAAGCCCAAGCATGTCGAGGTGCAGGACACCCTGCTCAAGCTGCAGGCCGAGAAGCACGACTGGAAGGGCGCTCGCAAGACGCTCGGCACCAAGCTCAGGACCGGAACCCTGCCGCGCGACGTGCATCGCCGTCGCGACGCGGTGCTTGCGCTCTCCGAGGCGAAGGACGTGCTGGACGCGGGCAAGTCGATCGAGGCGCGCGAGGCTGCCATCGAGGCCAACAAGCTGTCGCCGGATCTGGTCCCGGCGGCGATCATGGCCGCCCGTGGCTATATCGAGAAAGGCAAGCCGCGGCTTGCCGCCCGCGTGCTGAAGAAGGCCTGGGAAGCACAGCCACATCCCGAACTCGCCGTCGCCTTCGCCGAGATAGCGCCGGACGAGGATCCGAAGCAGCGCCTGCGCCGCTTCGTTGAGCTTACCAAAATCCAGCCGGATCACCCGGAGACCAAGATGCTCCTGGCCGAGCTCAACATTGCCGCCGAGGATTTTCCTGCCGCCCGTCGCGCCATCGGCGACCTGCCGACCAGCGATCCGACGGCGCGGTCGCTGTCCATCATGGCCGCGGTTGAGCGCGGCGAAGGCGCGGACGATGCGGTCGTACGTGGATGGCTGGCCAAGGCGGTGACGGCGCCGCGCGGCCTGCAATGGGTCTGCGACAATTGCCACAACACGGAACCGACATGGACGCCTGTCTGCTCCAATTGCGGCGGATTCGACACGCTGAGCTGGCGGGAACTGGCGAAATCCGAGCTGTCGATGCCCACGGGCACGGAAATGCTCCCGTTGATCGTCGGGAATGCGCCCGAGGCAGCCCCCGAGCCGGAGGCCCCCGACACGGAGTCGGACGCTGTTTCGGTCGATCCGTCACCGGAAAAGGTCTGATCTCAGACGCAGGCCCTGGGCACACCTTCCGCGGAACGCGATGACGGATCGGTAATTTCCGCGATTGACCTCGCCGGTCGGGGGGATTATTGCGCCGGGGATCGGGGCCAGACCAGGTTCCGATGTCTGCTTCGTTCCGAACGAAGGCGGAGAAGGTTGCCGGTGTAGCTCAGCTGGTAGAGCACGTCATTCGTAATTAGCGGGTCCGCTCGCAAACTACGTTTGACACCAGTTGGTTAGACGCGGCGCGCTGTAACTAGTAGGGCCATAGTAGGGCCGCGACAGAGAAGGATGCCGGTGTAGCTCAGCTGGTAGAGCACGTCATTCGTAATGATGGGGTCGGGGGTTCGAGTCCCTTCACCGGCACCATCCTTCTCTCTTAACACCAAGAATTTGTAGGCTGCTTTAGACCGCTTCGCGTATTGCGTGCTCGCGCTACTTTCGGCCCTCAGGGGACCTTGGGCTGCGTATACGGCGCTGCAGTGCAGCTTCCTAAAAGCAGTCGTTCGCTGATTGACGCCCTTTGACCGCCACCAAGTCATCCAAAACTGGTGATCGCAAGCTCGTCATCCCGATTCACCTGACAAGTGCGCTTGAGAACAGACTTCCATTCGGATGTTAGTATCGCATGCGCCTACGGATCATTGCCTCATTGTCCTGCCACTCGGCCTCAGCGATATACTTGCGAACCATCTCACGCAGGATTCTCGCCATGCGTGGATGCTCGAACTCGCAAGCTTTAGCCCAGCCCTCGTATTGATCCGCCAGCTCTCGCTCTTGCGCTCCGCCTTCACCCCGCCAAGTGGCACCGCGAGCATTGAAGCGCCCGATTGTGATGCCGCGCTCAATCTCGACGCTATACAGATCGTTGACGGCCTCCCGTACAGATTCACAAGGCCAGGATCCATCTTCACCCAAAGGGGCGTGTGCGAGGATTTCCCCGATCTGATAATCTGAGAACGGTCGGCCGAAACCTCCCAAATCTGTTCAGCCGCTTGGGTGCGCTCAAGCTGCAGCTCGTGCGAACCTGTATCGAGTCCATCCGCGTACTCAATGTTGCTGTAGAGGCCACTACGCGAAAAGTTCGCCGAGCCTGCCACCGCACCCACCCGCGAACTCACGATCTTGGAATGCATCCGACGATCCCCGCTGATCCCCAGGCGGGTCTGGGCCAGTACGGGATCAAACACACGAAGCTCTATCTTGCGTGTTTGGATCGCCCGCTTTGCCAGCACCGCCAGCAGATCGTCGTCATCCTCGACCTGTAGGCCGGACTTCTCCAGCCAATAGAGCTTCATCACTTCGGTCACTGGCCTCGGCTTTGCCAACCTTCGAGAGTTCGCCGTATCGATACCGAACGATATCCGAATGCGGATGTCAGGGTCTGCGTCAGGGTCTTTGAGCTCCTTGACCTCTCTCATCAAGACGGCGAGCGACGACAGGAAGTCCTGATAGCCGGTCACGATGAGACAGTCGTCAGACGTGATGTGCGGTCGATAGAGGTCGATGACAGGACGGTCGATATTGGTCCCGACCTTCGGCCCAGCCTCAAGGTCAGTCTCGGCCAATTGAGTGGCCTTGGGCTGGTCGATGTTGTGCGGCTTAGAACGGAGCCAATTCGGGAGAGAAAACAACAGTTAATACCAGATAGGGCCAGGTCCTTCGATTATGACGCGTGCTTCCAGTCTGGAGCAATGGCTGTTTTTCGTCCTATCTCGCGTCAGCGCCGCGATTTCTTTCCCCTAGACGCGAGTTAGCTCGCCAGAGGGGGGGGGCGGGAGCGGACTACCGCCTCCCATTAGCACAGCCCTCGCGTGGGGTGGGGTGACCAGGGTTTGCTGGGTTTTCAGGTTTTTACGGCCCCGCAGCGGAATAGCATATGCGATTGGTACTAACCTGCTACCCAACCGTTAGGGCATGGTGAGTTCGCCAGTGACGTTGTTGGTGTAGACCCCTTTGTCATCAGTACCCGCGTCGAAGCGTCCGCCGCCGTTGGAGTCCGACCACTTTCCGGAACCGCCGACGATCTCCCAGGTGCCCTGTGTCCTCCCTTCGGCGCTCATGCCGTCGGCGGTCCAGGTAATGACCGCCATCTCGCCGTCGGCGTCGGTGTAATGACAGTTGCCGCCCCCAGAGACAGCACCAGAATTGATCAGTATCGACCCGAAGCAAGGCCCCTTGAAAGAGGCCATCGGGTTGTCGGGGTTCTTCCCGTCGAACCCAGTGTACTCAGTGATGGCGTGGACAACGACAAGGTCGTCGTTAACCGGCATCGGCGTGTTGGTCGCAGTGCCGTGCCCGGTGCCCGACACGTCGACCGTCTCGGCCATGGCCGGTGCGACCAAGGACATCAAAACGATTGCGGATACTGGAATTGGCTTCATGGCTCCCCCCTTTTCAGAAATGGCCGGCGGCCGGTTCAGGGAGTTTAGCACAACTCGTCGATTTTAGCGGAATGTCCTCTCTGAAGGTCATGGCCGCGTGGCGATAGGCTGTCGCGCAGGTGGCGGGCCATCGCAGCGGCATCCATGTCGGAGCCGGATATGAAGCCGCTTTTCTTCACTCTGCTGCCCCCTGTTCGTTAAGTGCGTTGCGGTACGCGGCCCTGCGTGGCGTTGATTGCGGCGGCGTAGCTGACGGAGCCATCTGATCCAGTTGCCATCGTTTTCCTCAGTCCTTCCTTTAGGACGCTTTGATCGCTCTCAGACAAGGATTTGACCGCATTCGCTACGGAATTTGGAATGCCGATACTGGAGTTCCAGAAGTCTTCGAAGTCCTCGTAGATCAACGGCACTTCCATGCGCGTCGAGGATATGTCTTCAAGGCCGAGGCTACGCCATACCTGTTCCATGTAGTCCAGCCGGGCCTTGTCAGGTCCGGTGACCGGAGCCTCGATGCCAAGTCCACTCAGCGAGACCCTGATCGGCTCCATCGTGAAGCCGCCGCCGTCAATGTCCCAGATGTAGCTGGACAACGTGCCGCCGGGCCGGACGACTCTCGCCATCTCAGAAACAGCTTTCGGCGGGTCCGGCAGGAAGTTGATGACCAACGCCATCACGGCCGCATCGAATTCTTGGTCCGCAAACGGCAACGTTTGCGCATCGCCCACAATCAGTTCGGCGTCGTGCTCCTGCAGTCGTACCTTTGCAGTCTCAAGTAGCCCGTCCGAGGGATCAACTCCGGTGACCTTGGCGGCGCCAGCCTCAGTGAACAGCAGTTCGGTGAACGCCCCGTTCCCGCAGCCGACGTCCAACCAGTGCAGTCCACGTGGTGGCTCAAGGAAGTCGAGAAACAACTGCCCAGCGGCTTGGCTCCAACGCCCCATCATTTTCTCATATCCCCCACCATCAAAGAATTTCGGGGGCTCATGCTGCGGCATATCTGCTTCCTTCGCGAGCCGGGACTTTAGGGAATACTGCGAATGCTACTCGATACCCTTCAAGCTTGAAACGTACTGATGTGAATGTTGGGGTCTCTCATCCGGGATGTTCCGGACATCCGGGTCTTTTCATCAGATTAAGGTGCCAGGAATCGACCGATCCCCGTGAGCTCCCTCGAAACCGGACTTCGTGGGTGCTTAGGCTGCTTCAGCCCCGTTGGTGGGGTGGAGTGCCCAGCCGCGCCCGTCGGCAAGTGCCTTTGGCAAAGATTGCGAGCGTCGGCGTGCTGAGCAATGCGATCAGAATTCGAGAACCCGAGCGAATCGGGGCCTTATGCTGGGCGTTCAAGATCAGTGACCCGAGCGACTTTGGACCGGCCGCAGACAGTATAACGGCGGGCCAGATGGCCCGCCGTCGAGTATGCCTGCGATGTCCCTGCCGCGGATCAGGCGGCTTTCCTTCTGGCCGCCTTCGCCGGTTTGGCGGCAACGTTGACATTCACCGCCGCTTTCTGGCTCACCGCTTCCCCTGCTTCCGTAGCCAGTTCTACGGCACGAGTCTGCGCTTGCTGCGCAACCGCGCCAAGCTGTTCGGCGACGCGGACGGCGAGTTCCATCTGGGTCTGGGCGAAATCGGCGAAGGCCGTCACGTAGGCCGTGGGCTCGTCACGGACAACCGAAACGACGCGCAGATTGGCGATGGATTCCTGGGTGGCGCGGACAGTGATCTCGTTCGACTTTGACGCGGTTTCATAGCCAACGGCTGCAAAGCGCTCGCCGAAGCTCGCCACGGCCTTGGCGCCGTCCTCGAACGCCTTCTGGTCGAGGGGGAAGGCGGTCTGCAGGTCGGCGAAGACTTTGTTGAATTCGTTCAGGTTGGTCATTTCGATGTTTCCTTGGGCTGTTCGCTTGACTGTCATGAAACCCATATGATGCTGCATCGCAGCAAAATCAAGCCCAAATTGCTGCAGTGCAGCATTCTGCCGACGTGACAGCCTGTAAATGGGTGCTGTCGGAATGAACGCAAACAAATCAATGGGTGCAGAGTCGAGGGGCACTGGCGTGTCGGCGAGAACAGTATGCTCACATGACTTCGAAGAAGCATGATCTGCTGTGCCAGGACCCTCGGATCGTCGTAAGCCCGCGAAAGGATGTAGCCGCCCTTTCGGGGGTAGATCACACCCGAACTACCCAACGCGACCTCGCGATGCCCGGCTACGGGCAAGCCCGGCCGTGCGATTCCCGATTGGTGAGGTGGGCCTGATATCTCTTGCAGCGGGATCTTCCAGTGTCCTTTGACGCGGTGCACTATTCGTCATCGGGGTGCCTGACTTGGCGATAGGTGGGAGTTCAACGCGCGTTGACCAGAGAGATTACTTTTTTGCCCAGCGGTCGAGTCTGCGATATCGAGACGAACGAGACCGTATTGGCAGCCTGCCTGCGTGCGGGGCTGACACCTGTCTATGGCTGCAGCAACGGGAACTGCGGTTCTTGCAAGGCCAGACTGACATCAGGTGATATCGACCAAGTTCGACACCATGATTTTGTACTGACCTCTCCCGAAAAGATGGAGGGGTATTTTTTGATGTGCGCGAATCGCGCGCTCACCGATATCGATGTGGAGGCCGATGTCACGCAGAGCCCCGACGATATCCCGGTTCAAGACATCGAGACAAAGGTGAAATCGGTCGAATACCTGGACCCGCAGGTCGTTAAGTTACATCTGCAGACGCCGCGAAGTCGACGCTTGCGATTCATTTCCGGCCAATCCGTGATGCTGACAATCGGCGATGACATCCAGACGAGCATGCCGATAGCGAGCTGTCCTTGTGACGACCGGAACCTCCACTTTCATATTCCCGATATTCCAGGCGATGCGTTTTCCGAGAAGGTGTTTTCCGGACAACTGGCCCCTCGCGACCGCGTCCAGTTGCACGGGCCGAAGACCGGAAACTTCTACTTGGACCACAAGGACGAGCGGCACTCCCTTATCTTATGCTGGCACATCGGATTTGCGCCAATCGTCAGCCTGATGGAACACGCGATGTCGCTCGACATCGAGAGAGGCCTCTACCTTCATCGGTTTTCGCCGACGCCGGACCGGCAATACCTGTCGAACCTCTGCAGATCATGGTCGGACGCCTATGAAAACATCCATACGGAGCTAGTGGCCGACCGCGTCACGTTGCTGTCTACCGTGGAAGAGTGCACGCAAGTCTTGGCACGTGTCGCGTCCCGATATCCGGACTTGTCGAACTTCAACATTTACGTGGCCGGCCCGCCGAACTTCGTTGAAGCTGCCGAGAGTGTCTTTTCGGGCCTTGGCCTGACCGCAGAGGAAATCAAGACGCATGTTGATTGGCTTGGGGTGCTCGAATAATCGCAGCCCCGATTGAGTTACCTATTCAGTAAGGTTGTCGCCTCGCGAATTGGTGCAATCACTTCGCGAGCACATAGCTTCCCGGTGCATCCTCGATCGGCTTGAGCTTGCCATCCCCTGGTCGGCGAGCCGGCACGCACTCGCCTTTGTCGTGCGCCTCCATCCAAGCCGCCCATTCAGGCACCAGGACCCTTCGTGCTCTTCAGCGCCCGCGAACCATTCCTGCGGGTCCTCGGGATAGTCCTCCCGCGTCCAGCAGCCGTATTTCTGCCGTTCGCCGGACGGATTGATCACTCCTGCGATGTGGCCCGAGGCGCCGAGAACAAATTTCACCTCGCCGCTGAGAAGCGTGTGTGGTCGGTTAGATCGAGGTTCACCGGACGGTGTAAGAGCGCCGACCTTCGGAGAGGTCCGAGGCTGATCATGCCTTCAGGCCATCTCGCTATTACCACCACAAAGACGGACGTGACTCCACTCAGTTTATCAGCGCTCGAGCGAAGATTATCGCAGCCCCGGCAATCACCAGTGCGAAGCGCCTTTTGCCGAAACGTCGTTGGATTATCCCCAGAGACATCAACGCGAGCCCGACCGCGATCTGCGCCGCGGTCGCCAGGGCCGCTAAGGGTGAATTGGACAACGCAATCAGGGCCGGGTTCGCGATCATAGCCAGCGGTATGACGTAAAGCCCGAAGCCGAGCGTCATCGCGGTAATCGCGACCTTCAACCAGTTTTCTCCGATCATTCCGGCGGCGATAAAGACCGCTCCGCAGACTGGCGGCGTGATCGTTGACAGAAGCGCAAACCAGAACACGAAGAGATGCGCCTGAAGAGCTTCGAGTCCAAGCTCGCGCAGCGCAGGCCCCGCAACCGACACGCAAATCACGTAGGCGGCGGTGGTCGGCACCTCCATGCCAAGGACAAGACAGGCGAGCGCGGTCAGCAGCAGCGCGGGCCATAGCATCCCGCCCGCACCTGACAGGATCAGCGAGGTAATTTTCACTCCGAGCCCCGTGATCGCCAGAACGCCGATGATGATGGAGGCGCAGATGATGATCGCGGCGATCATGGACACCTGTCGCGCCGCGTTGAGACAAGCGTCTTCGATCCGTGCCGCCGTTTCGTTCCATGTGCCGATACCGCGCGCGTTGAAGAACAAAAGGACGAACGCCGCGAGGATCGCGAGACTGGCGGCATATTGCGGCGTGACGCCGATGATGAAGAGCCCGGCCAGGAGCACCGCGAAGGGCACCGCGAAGAACGCCGAGGTTATCCCAACGGCGCGCCAGTTCGGCGCATCTTCGGCGGAGATGCCCTTCAAGTCGTACCGGTTGCTATAGGCGTCCACGCCGATCCAGACGGCTACGAAATAGAGAATGGCGGGCAGCATCGCAGCCGCCATGATCTGTGTATAGGGCACACCTGTAAGTTCGACCATGACGAACGCCCCCGCCCCCATCAGAGGCGGCATGATCTGCCCTCCTGACGAGGCGACGGCCTCGACCGCGGCGGCAAGCCGTTTGGGATATCCAAGGCGCGTCATGGCCGGAAGCGTGATCGCGCCAGTCGAGGCGACGTTGGCCGAGGCGGAGCCCGAGATCGAGCCGAAGAGAGCCGAGGACAAAACCGAGACTTTGGCCGCCCCTCCCTTTAGCCGACCGGCGGCGGCCGAGGCGAGATTCATGAATCCCTGCCCGGCCTCACCGGCGTTCAGGACCGCGCCGAAGATCACGAAGATCGCCACCACGCTGACCGACACGCCAGTCAGGCCGCCCCAGATGCCGCCTTCGGCAATCGTCAGCGTGCCGAGAAAGCTGGCCAGCGGCGTGCCGGAATGGCCGAATTCGCCTGGAATGTGTTGGCCGAAAAGGCCGTAGAGCAGGGCCAGGAGAGCCACGAGAGGCAGCGGCCAACCGATGGCGCGGCGTGCCGCCTCGAGCACAACGCCCAAAAGCACGAAACCGACGGCCATCTGGAAGGGGCCTTCGATGAAGCCGTACTGGTTTGCCAGCGTCCGGTGCATCACCGCGACCCAGAGCGACGCAAAGACGCCCAGAACCGTCAGGACGATCCCGCTGATGCGCAGCCAGCCCGTTTGCCCAGGCACCAGAAGAATCCATGGCAGCGCCAATGCCAGGTGCACCGGACGGCTGATCAGGTTCGGCACCAGGCCGAGAAACACCAGCGCTAAGTGAAAGGCAACGAGAGCCGCTGCCAGAAGGAAGGCGAGTGGACGCATCTGTTCAGGTGTTCGACCGTTGGAGAAATGCGATGGGCCGGGAGCGTTCTCCCGGCCCTGTTTTCGCGCTTACTTCTGCTCGTCGCTCAGCTCCATGCCCGCTTCCTCATAATAGCGGATGGCGCCGGGGTGGAACCTGACGTTGACGGTCTCTATCAGCCCGGCATCCACACCGGCCCACCAGGGCGCGCTTTCGGCCATCTTCTCGCGCTCTTCCCAGAACGTCTTGGTCAGTTGATAGGCATTGTCGTCGCTCATCTTGGTGGTCGTGAAGGCCGCCACGGGCAGCGATGTCGTCACGATGTCGCTGTCTTGACCGGCATAGGTGCCCGCCGGGATCACCAGTTTCGTTCGCCCGGTCTCTGCGATCTGCGCGTCGCTCAGTGATAGGACGGTCACGCCCGTGCTGGCTGCCGCCTCGATCACGTTCGGCGCGGGGAACGAGCCTGCGGTGACAAAGCCGTCGATCTGGCCATTCTTCAGCGCAGCGACTGCGTTTGAAAGTTCCGCATCGGCCAGATTTACTTTGCCATCCAGCCCGAACAGGCCGAGGTATTTCTCGCCCTCGGTCGCCCCGAACGAGCCTGAACCGAGCAGGATCGTCTTTCCCTCCATGCCCGCGAAGTCGGTGACACCGCTGTCGTCAGACATGACGAAATGCATCGTCAGCGAGGGTATCGGAAACAGCGCGCGGATCTCATCAAAGGCTGGATCGCCCTTGCCATCGAACGGCCCGGCCGCCCTCTGCGCCGCGCCAACCAATGCAGGCGGCGTGGTGAAGACGTAATCGGCGCCCCGGGCGCGCACTTCCATGACGTTCTGGGTCGAGCCCTGGCTTTCCTCGATGGTGACGATCATGCCGCCATCGGTGCCCGCCTTTACTGCCTCAGCGATCTCGACGCCCATCTGGTAGTAGGACGTGCCGGATTTGGCAGATTTATAGGTGACGCGCTCCTGAGCCTGAATAGTTGATGCTGCTGAAATCGCCAGAGCGGCGAGCGAAACGAAGTGTCTGAGTTTCATAGTTTCCTCCCTTGAGACTGATTGTTGATTCCGGCCTATCAGGCCGGTGTCTTGCCCGACAAGCCCGGAAACTGGAGCGCCGCCGAGTCGAAATCTTCGAAATACTTCTCAATGTGACCGCGCAAGGCAGCTTCGCCGCCACCGGCCTGCACCATGGTGTGACAGAGGGCGAAGTTGCCATGGGTGTCTTCCGTCGGCGGGAGGCGTCCGCTGTATCCACCACGACCTCGTGAAACCCGGCTACGGGTGAGCCTGACTGACCGTTCCCCGTCGGTGGGGTGGGGTGACCAAGATTTGCCGTGTTTGCAGGGTTTTGCGGCACCTCCGCTGGATTGCACCAACACAAAAAAGGGGCGCCTATCGGGCTTCGTGGGCGGGTCCGACCGTTAGGACTCTTCCGTTACTCCAGACCAGCGCTTCATAGCAAACCTCCGCGCCAGCGCCACCACACCAGCCGCCGTCGCGACCGATGAGCAAAATCTGGTCGGGGGCCCATTCTACGAGTCTCCACCCTGTCGCTTGCCACGCTTGAACGGTCCCATCCACGATGAGATTGAGCATGCAACCACCGGTGCCGCAGTAGAGTGAAGCCGCAGATGAGCAAGAATATTGGGAT
Source organism: Tropicimonas sp. IMCC6043 (assembly GCF_004146235.1). Taxonomy (GTDB): domain Bacteria; phylum Pseudomonadota; class Alphaproteobacteria; order Rhodobacterales; family Rhodobacteraceae; genus Tropicimonas. Next base: position 138,174 of record NZ_SELO01000008.1, read on the forward strand.
TCATCTACAAGTTCGGCTTGGACAGTCCCGAACTGCGAGCGGAGCTCGATTTCTGTTAACGCGTTGCCCGCATCAAAATCTCCATTTTCAAAAGACTGATAGTCGGCAGCTGCTCGGTCGATCAGCTTCTGAGCCTCTGGAGAAGCCGCGTATGCAGGGAGCGTACCCAGGACGACTGCGAATAGGATGCAAAGAAATGCTCGCATGAGCCCGCCTTTCTGAAGCGATGATTATTCCTTTCATAGAATGGTGAGCAGCGGCAACGAGTCCAGAAGCGATGCCGATTGAGGAGAACCAAACCGCCGCAAAACGCATCGAGGTATGAGCGCGAGCCCGCAAAACCGCACAGTTCACTCGGCTACCAACTACCCGCACCGGAGGTGTTCATGCCGATGGATCAGCGGCCAACCATGCATTAGCATTCAACCCTGACCACCCAATGGGCTCAGCCCAAGAGAGATAAGCGATGGCAACCATACTCCGCGTCATTGTGTCGGCTTCGGCTTGTTGGTTTGGCCCAGCGATGGCCGCCAACACCTGCGCGGAACTATGTGATGCCGGGTTCTATGCCTCGGCAACGGCGGAAAGTGTGCAGCAACTGATCGAAAGCGGCGTCGATGTAAATGCGAAGGATGAAGTTAGCAAATCCGCCTTGTGAAAGCTGGTTTTGGGAGAAACGGAAACCCGATCCGGTCGTCGTACCACCGCCACCGCCACCTGACGTCCGGACACATGAGACAGGATAGCCTCGTGCCTAAGATCGCGGAGACTGTACTAGGCTGCTTGGATGCAGGTACTCAAACAGCGCCATTTAGCGCCAGGTCTGAGGGATTGACGATAGAGCGAGCCTACCAGGTGACAGCCGAGCTGAGGGAGCTTCGGGAAGCACGAGGTGAGCGGCGAGCGGGACGTAAGCTGGGCTTCACGAACAAGAGGCTCTGGCCCGAATTCGGGATCGATGCACCGATTTGGGGTGATATTTTCGACACGACGGTGACCGAAACAGGCGATCCATGGAAGTTTGCGGCCGCCAAGGCGGCCGAACCAAAGATCGAGCCGGAGATTGCGTTGGGTCTGGGAATGATACCCGAGCCCGGCATGGATGCAGCTGCTCTTCTCGGCTGCGTGGACTGGGTTGCGCATGGCATCGAGATTGTACAGTCCATCTATCCCGGCTGGCGCTTCAGGCCGGAAGACACCGTGGTTGCCGGGGCCCTGCATGGCGCGTACTTCTTGGGTCCGCGCCGGCACCTAAGCGATGCGAACAGGAGCGACTGGCTGAATTCGCTATCACGATTTTCCCTGACGTTGTCCTGTGACGGCGATGAAATCGGCGGTGGTCAAGCCGAGGACGTTCTGGGCGGGCCGCTGCTGGCGCTGTCACATCTAGTGGAGTTGCTGGCGCGGGATCCGAACAACCCGCCACTGCTGCCAGGCGAGTTTGTGACCACTGGAAGTATCACGCTCGCCTATGACATCTCGGCCGGACAGGTTTGGAAGACCTCGCTGGAGGGAGTCGATCTTCCTCCACTGGAGATCGAGATCATCTAGCGTGGGGTAAGCCGCGGGGCAAATGGAGGTCGGAACGAAATTGAAGTGACTGGCTTAGGTTGGTTCAGCCCCGTTGGTGGGGTGGGCCGGGTTTACCCGGTTTGCCGGGTTTGCTGGCGCTGGTGGCCACCAAACTACCAGCTGCCGCTGGTAGCGGGCAATACACCCGTGTCCAACACACGGAAGAGTCGGCAGCGGTCCAGTCACAGAGGCAGCAGGCCATCAGGCGGAATAGCCTCTCGTGCCAACATATGATTGACTCAGATGAACTGGTTATCGGTTTGCAACATGAAGGCATTTTCTGACGACGGACAGGGTCACTGGGTTGGGCCCGATGCACGAGTCAAGGCGTCCAGCAAGTAGGCACCGCGCCGTCTGCGTAAAGCTGCCTCGCGCACAAATACGCCGTCGGAGATCCAGTTCAGCAAATGCGCAAGGCGCCCCCATGCGGGCGCTTCCGTCGCCTTCAGTTGATAGGTCGCCAATCCCTCCTTTGTCTGCGGTATGCCCGCCAGGTAGGCATCGTCCTTGCGGTTTATTTCTGCCCCAGTGGAGCCGGTCTTTGCTAAGGCGGACTGCACGAGTGCTAGGGCCGTCTGAAGATTAGGCGCCGCGGTGCCGACAGTGCCCCCGGTTGGATAGAAGTGCAGGTTGTCGATTGCTTGGATTGAGTGACCGTAAGCACTTTGCTGCGCTGCCTTGACCTCTGCTTTCTTTGTTGCCTTCTCAGTTGAATACGCGATCGTTTCCAGTCCGCTGTCATCGATCAGTCCCATCGATCTGACGCACAAGGCTTGAATCCAACCTGCCTGCAGCGTGAAATGAGGGGCGTCTCCTTCGGTTTTATGGATACTTGTCAATGGATGAAGCGTAGAACCTGCACCGTTGTCAGCGTGCTCCAACTGGCTCACCCTTCGGTCAGGTATTGGTCAGTTGAGCTGTCCATTTTGGGGTGGTGCGGACCTCGCGCGATGTTACCAGCCATGTCATTAATCATGCTGGCAATTTCCTGAAGCGATTTAGGCATTCTATCCGGTCTTTCCCAAGTATGGGGCGTCTGAGCCGACATGCCCCAAGTGTCCTGCCGTCTGACCGATTGGTCGCCTGACGGGGCTTGCAGATCAAGCGATTTTCGCCCCGGTTGGCGCTTCAACTGAGATTGTCGCCAACCGTTTGAGTTCCGAGAAGACCGGGTGTTCGCGGCTGAGATTCCCTCCTCAGGGCGAGAGCGACGCACCGAGCACGCCAGCCATTCGGGCGATGGCAGATATCTGCGGCGCGGTGCGGCTCAGGTAATCGTCGCCGGAATACCCCCACCAATCCCAGCATCCGTTCGGATTTCCCGCAAACCAGTTGTACCAGGGTGAAGGGATCT
>NZ_SELO01000090.1 GCF_004146235.1 Tropicimonas sp. IMCC6043
CTTCGCCCGAAGGCTCAAGACCCTCAGCGGTCTCACGCCATACGAATACATCTGCAAGATCTGGACTTCAGAGCCAGACAGATTCAATGTCGATCCGATCCACCAAATGCCGGGACTGAACACCTAGCGGCTTCCAATTTCCAACCTGGCGATTTTCAACAAGAGCTTTGCTGCCCGCAGACCATTTCGGATCGGCGTTTCAATAAGTGCGAGCAACCTTCCTGATGGACCTATGCCGATTTCCCCTACCGCAGTTTGCTTTGGCCAGCGGCTTCCCCCAGATTACAACATCCATTCGACAGGCAGCCACCCGACAAGACGGGCCATGCCGCGCTGAAGGACGGTCGTGTTCGGGTCGGCGTCGTAAGTCTGTGGGGGGGCGTCGCTGGTCTCTTCGGTCCATTCCAGGTGACCATTGCCGTTCTCTTGGACCCGGTATGCATAGCTCGGTCGGTCGAGAGTTCTGGCAAGGGAAGCGGCGATCGTCGGGCTCTCGATCAGAATACCCATTTCGGTGTTGAGCCGCGCCGAGCGGGGATCGAGGTTATAGGATCCGATGAAGGCCTTGGTGCCATCGAAGCCAAAAACCTTTGCGTGAAGCCCGGATGCCGAGCCGGACAGGATTTCAGGAAGGCTGCGGTCAACGTGCTTCTCCCGCATCGCCTTGAGTTCGAGAAGCTCCACGCCACTTTCGACGAGGCCTTTCCGGTATCTCATGTAGGCTGAGTGGACTGGCATGACATCGGTCGCTTCGAGGGAGTTGGTCAGAACGCGCACCCGCACGCCATTCCGGGCCATGTCCTCCAGCAGCGCAGCTCCCCTTGGTCCTGGAATGAAATAGGCCGACACGAGGTCGAGCGAGGTCTCCACCTCCGCAGCCAATGCGAAAAGCTTCTCGACGACGATTTGGTCTTCCGTTGCCTGCCCCAGCCCTTTCGACGGGTCGTCCACGAAAAGCGTGGCCTCCCCCCATTCGAACGTCAGTTCTCGCGCCGCGATCCTCTGCGAGAGGCCATGGTCCTCGATTGCCTTCCGATAGCCGGCCCCGATGGCGGATTCTCGAGCTTCCGACGCCGCGGCGGCAATTGCCGGCTCGCCGGCCGGAGCAAGAACACGATCGGCCGCATATGACGAGCCGCTTTCCCAAAATGCAGCAAAGGAGGCGGTGACATCGTCGACAATGGGTCCGACCGCGATCGCATCCACATCGAAGTAATGCGTTCCCTCGCCGTATTCGAAATAGATGTCGCCGATATTCCGCCCTCCCACGATCGAGGCAACGCCGTCGAAGGTCATCGACTTGTTATGCATCCGCCGATTCAAACGGCGGAAGTCGAACAGGTAGGACAGCAGCTTGGGGTTTCTGAGGGTAAACGGATTGAATATCCGCACCTCGGCGCTCGGCATAGCATCCAGTTCCGCAAGGAGCGCGTCGAGGCCAGGAATGCCGTTGTCGTCGACGAGAAGGCGAACATGCACGCCGCGCTCTGCCGCATTTCGGAGCTCGTCAAGCAACATCAGGCCCGTCGTGTCGTCTTGCCAGATGTAATATTGAGCATCGATAGAGGACATGGCCGCCCGCATCAGCGCGATGCGCGCGGCGAAGGCGTCAAGACCGTCGGCCAGCGGACGAACGCCCGAAAGTCCCGGATGCCGATCGATTGCCGGCTGGACCGCCATGCCGAGAGGTCCGTTCCACGCCGGCGACAGGTCTTGCGCGGTCTCCTGGAAGCCCTGCTCGGGCAAGGGAAAGGCTAGCTTCAGTCCCAGGATGCCGGCGGCAACGATGACAAGAACGACAGCAAGTATCCGGAAGAACCGCATGACACACCTTCTCCAATGTCCGTTTCGGAAGCTCGCATATGACGCTCGAACATTCCAGCAGCCGGCGCGTTAGCATGCATCGTTGGCGAGGGGGGATTCCGCGAGCGTCCGCTTTCGAAGAAGCCTTCTCGATAGCTGAACAGTTGCGGCAAATAGCGGCTGCTCGCGGCCACGTCGGTGACGCGGCGGGCTGAAACCACCCAGACACGAACCGGGGCCTGGGTCCGATCCCTGCTGGAACGCAAGCCAACGAGGCTCGTCACGGTGGCAATCGCCAACAAGACCGCCCGAACCGCATGGGCCCTGCTTGCGAAGGGCGAAACCTACAGGGCCGAACCGGTCATCTGAACGAAGGAACGACACGCGGCGCAAACATCGCCGCGAAGAGATGCAAGGGCGAATGTGAGTGATGATGATCAAATGGATCCGCTGCTGGGACACCCCGAGGTGGTGTCAGGGCTTCGAAGCTCGCTGGTCTGATCGGGACCCGGCATGCGGACTTCATCAAGGCCGGCGGTCAATGGTGCCGCGCATAAAGGCCGGACAAATGACTGCAGCTTGCTTCGACCAAAGTCACACAAGAAATCCCTTGCAAAACCGGGGTCGTCCACAAATGACACCACCATTTGGGGGCTACTTGATAACGCCGATCTTCTTGCGGTCGATCGTGATGAAAACGGCGAGCACCAGAACGAGCCCCTTAGTGAGGTATTGAATGTAGGGGTCGACACCGACCATGTTCATGCCGTTCGAAAGGATGGTGATGATAAGCACGCCGAGCAACGTCCCGCCGATCCCGCCGATTCCGCCGGTGAGTGGCGTGCCACCGACCACGACCGCTGCGATCACGTCGAGTTCCAGGCCTTCGCCGAGTTGGGCTGTAGCTGCCATGGTGCGCGCCGCCTGAAGAAGGCCGGCCAGGCCGCACAACAGGCCTGAGAGGGCGAAAATCAGGAATTTCACGCGCTTCACCCGGATGCCGGTAAGGTGCGCCACCCGCTCGCCGCCACCGATCGCCTTGACTTCCTTGCCGAAGACGCTCCGGGTCAGGACGATGTGACAGATGAAGGCTGCGGTGAGCGAAATGATCGCCGCGTGCGGAACGCCGAACGAGCGACCGCCGAACAGGTTCAGGAATCCGATCTCGAAGACGGAAACGGGCGCGCCCTTGGTGAAGAGTAGCACGAGGCCGCGATAGACCACCATCGCGCCGAGCGTCACGATGAACGACGGCACCTTGCCCCAGGAGAAGACGGCACCGCTGATGGAGCCGGCGACGACACCCGCGCCGAGCGCGGGCAGCAGCGCCCAGGGCCCGAGCGGGTCGACCGTCAGCGCGCCGGCAAGCGCAGCTAGGGCAACCACGGAGCCAACCGAGAGGTCGATGGACCCGGCGATAATGACGAAGGTCACGCCGAGTGCGGCGACGAGCAGCACCGAGGACTGCTGAAGGATGATCATCATGTTGCCGACGGTGAAAAACCGTTCCGAAAGCGACGCGAAGATGACGCACAGCACGGCCAGCAGGAAGAGGGGAAAGAAGGTCCGCAACCGCTCCGCGCTGAAGACCTGCCTTTCCGGCGCCGCCGAGGCCGCCCGCACCGAACCCTGATCTGCCATTCCCATTCACCTCATATCATTCGGGCCACCAGCTCCGCTTCGGCGACCGGTGGATCGTTGACGATCGTTGTCTCGAGTACGCCATTGCGGAACACGGCGATACGATGTGCAAGTCCGATCAGCTCAGGCAGGTCCTCGCTGAGAAGAATGATGCCAAGCCCATCCGCCGTCAGCCGGTCGAGTGCGCGATAGATTTCCTGCCGCGCGCCGAGGTCGACCCCGCGCGTGGGCGAGTTGACGAGCAGGATCCGCGGCGCCGCAGCAAGGCATTTTCCTAGAAGAACTTTCTGCATGTTGCCGCCGCTCAGGCTGTCCACGGGCACGAAGGGGGACTCGGTCTTGATGTTCAGAGAGGAGATGGCATTGCGAGCGAGTTCCTCCGCCAGTGTCGCGTCGTAGAAGGGGCCGCGGTGCGGTCGGACCGGAAGGGCGATGTTGTCGACGACGGAAAAGGCAGTGATGAGGCCCTGACCGCCCCGGTCCCCGGGCAGGTAGGCGATCCCGCTCTCCCAGGCGTCGCTGGGAAGCTTCGGCTGGATCTCCCTGCCGTCGAGCGTAACGTGCCCCGCGGGAAGCCGCCGATCGCCGGCGAGGGCTTCCATGAGCCGCTCCCCTCCGGCTCCCTTCAATCCGGCGATCCCGAGGATCTCGCCCGCGTGAAGCTCCAAATCATAGGCAGGCGCATCGACACGGCTACGGGCTTTCTCCACAGTCAAGACCGGCGTCGCGCCTTCGGGAACTGGCCGGCGCGCCGGATAGAGGTCGTCCTTCAATTCGCGGCCGACCATCAGCGCATGCAGTTGTGAGGGGGTCACGTCGCCGCGGGCGTAGGTGCCGACAAAATTGCCGTCCTTGAGGACAGTCAGGGTATCGGCGATCTCGAACACCTCTTCGAGGTGATGCGAGACGAAGGCCACCGCGATGCCTTCGCTGCGAAGGCGCCCGACCGCGTCGAGAACCGCACGAACCTCCGTGTAATTTAGATATGCGGTGGATTCGTCCATCAGAACGATGGATGGGTCGACCGAAAGCGCCCGGCAGATCTCGACGCATTTCATCTGACCGAAGTCGAGCGTGTGCGCCATCGCGCCGGGGTCGATGTCGATTTCGAGACGATCGAGCAATGCTCCCGCCGCCCCGTTCAGCCGCCGCGCCGAAACGAGGCCCAGCGGCCCGCGAAACTGGGACAACCGGTCGATGAAGATGTTTTCGGCCACGGTAAGTGTCGGGCTCACCGTCAGTTCCTGGAAAACGAGCGCAACGCCGCGCTCGCGCGCCGCGGTCGAGGACGCCGGCCGAAAAGGGTCATTGTCAAGCAAGATCGTGCCGGCATCGACGTGCTCGACGCCGGCACAGATTTTCAGGAGGGTCGACTTGCCCGCTCCGTTTTCGCCCACGAGCGCATGGACGCACCCGGGTTCGAGCGTGAGCGGCACATTTCGCAGGGCTTGCGTGCTGCCGAAGGCCTTGGAAATGTTGCGTGCTTCGAGCCGCATCGGAAGCCTCCCCTCGTCTGGCCGCGTCAGTTCGAGTACGTCATCTCGAAAACGGCCGTCTCCGCATCCGGATTGTAGACCCGCGAACGAAGCTTGAAGTCGTACTCCGGCACGCCGCCAGGGAAGTCCGTCTCGAACTGTTCAACGAGGTTCTGCGTGAGCGGCAAGAGGTCGAGCTTCACCTCGGCGAGGTCGGCCGGGATCGGTTTGCCGTTGAGGTAGTCGTACATCAGGACGAGCGCGAAGCCGCCTTGAAGCCAGTGGCCGCCGATGTCGAACAGCAGGTCGCCGCTCTTCACCGCCTCGACGTTCTCCGGATTGAGATCCATGCCCACTACGAGGACGTCCTTGCCCGGCACTTGGCCGGCGTTGCGCAGCGCCGCGATGACGCCCGTCGCGGTGCCGCCATTGGCTGCCCACACGCCCTTGATGTCTGGATTGCCCTGGTAGAGCGATTCGAACACCGTCTGCGACTGGTCGCGGACGAAGTTGCCGTCCACCTCGCCGGCAACCCGCACTTCTGGATGCTCCTCGAGCGCCCGCGCCAGCCCTTTGCGGCGATCTATCGCTACCGATGTGCCTGCAGTACCATTCACGACGCCGATCACCTTCTCGCCGTCCGCGTTCGGCTCCATCGTGTCGAACAGCGTCGTCGCCATCTGGTAGCCAGCATCGGCGTCGCTCGGGCCAATAAAGGCGATGTAGTTGGGGAACATCTCGTTCTGCGGCGGCAGTTCGAAATAGGTATCGGTGAGGATCACTGGGATGTCGGCCTCTTTGGCCATGGTCAGGCCCGGCGCCGCCGTCGCCCAGTAGGGCGTGTAGATGATACCGTCGACGCCGCGTGCCACGAGATCCTCGAGGCTGCGGATCATCTGGTCGGACTTGTTGTCCGCGTTCAGAACGATCAGTTCGACGCCGAGTTCTTCCGCTCCGGTGCGCATGAAGTCGACGTAGTTGTTCCAGAACTGCGCTGCGAGTGTCGGCACCACGACGCCGATGGTCTTGCTCTCTTGCGCGGTCGTAAAACCGGTCGTCGAAAGGCAGATAGCGGCGGCCCCCAAACCGGCAACGACGGTGCGACGTGTTGCTTTGAAAGACGTCATTTCATTCCTCCCTGGTTTTGATTATCGTGCATACCTTGACAGCGGCCAACGACAATGTCGACCGGATTCACCCTGCGTTTTGAAAGGAGACCGTCATGAAATACAACCGTTTGGGAAGATCCGGCCTGAAGGTGTCGGCGCTGCAACTCGGCACGATGACGTTCGGTGGGCAGGGTTTTTTTGCTAAGACCGGTAAGGTCGATGCGACGGGCGCCAAACGCATGGTCGACATGGCCCTCGACGCTGGCGTCAACATGATCGACACGGCCGACGTCTACTCCGAGGGCGTTTCGGAGGAGATCGTCGGCGAGGTGCTCGCCGGGCGGCGCAAGGATGTGCTTCTGGCCACCAAGGCAAGGTTCCCCATGGGACCCGGGCCCAACGACCAGGGCCTGTCCCGACACCATATCGTCGAGGCCTGCGAAGCGAGCCTACGGCGCATGAAGACGGACTACATCGATCTCTATTGGTGTCATGAATGGGACGGCCTGACTCCGGTCGAAGAGACCCTTTGCGCGCTCGACGAACTGACTCGCGCCGGAAAGATCCGGTATTTCGGCGTTTCGAACTTCGCCGGCTGGCACGTCATGAAATACCTCGGCGCCGCAGACCTTCACGGGCTGAACCGGCCGATTGCGCAACAGATCCACTACACCCTCCAGGCCCGTGACGCCGAACGTGAGCTTATGCCGATCGCCGTCGACCAGGACGTCGCCGCCGTCATCTGGTCGCCGCTCGCGGGCGGATTGCTGACCGGCAAGTACCGTCGCAATCAGCCGGAGCCCGACGGCACGCGGCGCGCCGAAGAATGGGACGAGCCGCCGGTTTACGACACGGATGCGCTCTACGACATCGTCGAGACGCTGATAGAGGTGTCCGAGGAACACGGAGACGCAACTCCGGCGCAGGTTGCGCTCGCGTGGCTGTTGGGCAGGCCCGGAGTTGCCAGCCTGGTCGTCGGAGCACGCACCGAAGCGCAGCTTCAGGCCAACCTGAAGGCAGTCGACGTGACACTCTCGCCCGAGGCATCGAGCCGTTTGGAGCGCGTGAGCCGTCTGCCGCTGAGCTATCCCTACTGGCACCAGGCAAACACGGCGGCCGATCGCCTGTCGCCTGCCGACCTTGCGCTGATCGCGCCCTATCTTCCGTCCTGAGTCGCACGCAGGGCGAGTTTCAGTCGTGACATCGTCCCGTCTACCGCGAATGCCCGGGGCGGGTCATGTCAGGGGAACTTAAGTTGCGGCGGGGTAGGGCGCCGATTAACTTCCCCTGATGCCGAAACCTGACCCGTTCAAATACTTCAAGACGAGCCGCGAGATCATCCGCCTGGCGGTGATGTTGTACGTCCGTTTCCCACTCTCACTGCGGAACGTCGAGGACCTGCTGCACGAGCGCGGGA
>NZ_SELO01000091.1 GCF_004146235.1 Tropicimonas sp. IMCC6043
TTCGCCCGAAGGCTCAAGACCCTCAGCGGTCTCACGCCATACGAATACATCTGCAAGATCTGGACTTCAGAGCCAGACAGATTCAATGTCGATCCGATCCACCAAATGCCGGGACTGAACACCTAGCAGATTTTGGGTGCTCGGATTGACCACGGCATCATCGAAAGCGCCTTTCTCGAAATGGCCTGCCGAGGCGAGATCGGACCAGAGGCTGGTGACGACCAGTTCGTTGTCCTGGTCTCGCAGCTTGACGGCCAGTGACGCCCCCAGATGCCCGGGCAGTTCGGCCATCTCGACGAAGGTCGAGCGTTGCAGGTGCTCGGTATATCGGCGCAGAACCGTGTCGCTTTCCGGAACCGCGCGCCACCAGCGAATGATCATCGGCCTATCCTCATCCCAGTTCCACGGCCCGGTCCCAGCAGGCGAGCATGGCCGCCTCGATCAAGGCACCAAAGCCGCCGCTCTGCAAGGCGGTGCTGGCCGCGCGGGTCGTGCCGTTCGGCGAAGCCGCGCGGCGACGCAAATCGTCGGGGGCGACATCGCCCATCTGACCTTGCGGGTGTGGATCAGTCGTGAGCTGCTGAACGTGTCACGGATCTGCTCGAACCGATTTCCCTGACAGACGCGAAGCCAGTGCGCGGCAGATACGTCCGTCGATCGCGATCAGGCCAGTCAGGATCAGCGCCATGCCTGTCAGATGGCCGTCGCCTATGTGCTCACCGAAAAAGCCAGCCCCAATGAGCGTCGCCGAGACGGGCGCGACCAGGGTAACCAGCGACAGGTTAGTAGCGCCGACCTTCGGCAGGATTGAGTACATGATTAGAAAGGCCGCGGAGGTTAGACCGAACCCAATCACCGCGAACGCGCTCGCCAGTTGCCATCCCGGCATCTGCGGAATGCCTTCTGACACAAGCGCAATTGGCAGGATAGCGAAGGCCCCACCCGTCATGGCACAGGCCGTCATCACGACCGGATCAAGACCCCGAAGCTTTCGCACCAAATTGAGAGCAATGCCATAGCACACCGGTGCCAGCGCCGCGACGAGGAGCCAGGGGCGCTCAGAAATGCCGGCAGTGCTTCCCTGCGTTGTCAGGACCATCATTCCGATCACACCCAGACCGACGCCTGCCATCTTGCTGAGCGTGGCCTGCTCTCCCCCCGGCCACAGGTGCGAGATGAGGACGACCGCGACCGGCGTCATGGCGTTTGCGATTCCGGCCGAAGAGGAGGTGATATGCTGCTGCGCCACCGGTAGCAGGGCAAAGGGAACGGCATATTGGAAGATTCCGAAGGTGCCGATCGCAATGAGGCTTGCATCGGCCAACCGGACGCGCCGCCCCGTGGCGGCGACCCATGCCCAGCACCCGATGGCGCCGAGGCCGACACGCACCGCCGAGACTGTCAGCGGCCCGTAGGCCGACAGGAGAATTTCGTTGAAGCCGAAGGAGGCGCCGAAAACGGAGCCGAGGGCAACTAGGATGGACCAGTAGGCCAGGGTCATCGCGGATTTCTTTCTATGAGTTGCTGCCCGGTCGGTTTCCTGTGGGGGACGGGCTTCGAACCTCGCCTTGATGCGCCCGCCAGGTTGCCTCCGTGTGTCTGAAACCCTTGAGCGAAGTTTCGATTGTATCGCGCGGTTTTCCAGGACACCTGTCATTAACCGGGGCGCCATTCTGAAGGCATCTTCATCGCCAGGCAGTTCTAAACGGCGGCATCTCCGTGAGAGGGCTGTCTGTCCGCTCGGCCTCCCATGTCATTTCGGGGTCGAACCTAATCGACAGCGAGTCCTGGCGCTCCAGTGTTTCGCGGAGGAACGTGTCATACCCAGATATGGCGAGTTTCGGCCAAACCGCCGTCATCTATAATGACCACATTTAAACCCTGGGATGGGAAAAGATGCCAAGTAAGGTTCTGATAGAACGCCTGAACCAACGGGCTGCACGTGGCCTAAAACAGGATACATGCAAGATTGGCAAAAACATGTTCGCTCTATATCCGCCTTGCTATGTTGTCTTGGCAGATGATGGACTGAAGACCCACAAGATCGTCTTCCAGGAGCCCCCCACGTTGGCCCAGATCGCTGAGCGCGCGTCCGCAAATTCGTGGATCATTTCGGTAAAGCCAACGCGGCTGTCGCACTACCTGAATGGTTTTTGCTTTCGTTGAGGGAGAGAAAAGCAGTCATCCCTGCTCGCTGCAGTCGGGAACATCTGAACAAACGCGTCCGCCGATGCCGAAAAGTGGGACGGCATAATTTGGATCGCGCCGCCTTATCAGTGCGTCACCAATATTCAGCGATAGGAAGACGAGTCCTCGGCGACGGCGATCTGCCGCACCGGCGGCGGTCCGGCCAGGCGTCGTGCAGGCGCTATCACGGTTACTCGCTGCGGCCGGCAGCACTTTCCCATGACGACTTCAGGCCGCCACTATGTCACGCCAATCCACCGGGACCCTGGCGCGGATGTGCTTCAGCCTGTGGCGAGAAATGAGATCGCGTTAGACATTGAAATCGTTGGTGGTGGCGGGTCGGAAGAGAGGAAGAGCTGCGCCGATACGGGCGACTTGAACCGAATTTGCTGCTGCTCGCGACACCGGGTCGGCTGATGCGAAACCTCTGCCCGATTACTCGATCGTCCCTCGCCTTGACACCGCCAGCGGAGCCTATATCCGGCACCTGCTGGCCTCGACCTCGAAATGACAGCGTCGCATACCTAACAGAAGACAGTGACAGATCCGGATCTTCCCCTTCTTGAGCAACGACTTGGCCGCATGCATGCACACCTGCGACTCGGTGTGGAGCGGGACCACGAGGCACAGGTCTTCGGCTATGGACGCAACTACTTCCATTTCGAAAACCTGCGGCCGTTCGCTTTCTTCGTCGAGTACACTCTAAAACTGTCCGGGATGTATTGGCGCGGCAAGCGTAACGCCGCACGCGTTCAGGTGCGGACGAATACCGTGCGTTCGGTCGATCTCCCGGCCGAATTCGACGGCTTCACGATCCTGCAATTGGCTGACCTGCATGGCGACATGAACGCTATTGCTATGGCACGGGTCGCCGAACTCCTCGGCGATCTCGATTTCGACCTGTGCGTTCTTACCGGTGACTACCGCGGCGCGACCCACGGGCCGCACGATGCCGCGGTACGATCGGTTGCTACGTTGCTACCCAAAATCAATAGTCCGGTCTTCGGCATCCTCGGCAATCACGACACCGTGCGCATGGTACCCGCACTTGAGGACCTTGGTATCCGGATGCTGATGAACGAGTCGGAGACGATCGAACGCAACGGCGCGGCGATCTACATCGTCGGCGTCGACGATCCTCATTTCTACCGGACCGACAATATCGAGCAGGCCGCGGCCGGCGTGCCACACGACAGCTTTTCAATTCTGCTCGCCCACACGCCGGAAATCTATCGCCGTGCGGCACATGCCGAATTCAACCTTATGCTTGCCGGCCACACGCATGGTGGGCAGATCTGCCTGCCCGGCGGCATCCCGATCTTGCTCGATTCTTCCTTGCCGCGGCGGTTTGGTGCGGGTGCCTGGAAACATCACGGCATGGACGGGTACACATCCGTAGGGGCGGGAACGTCGATAGTGCCGGTGCGGTTCAATTGCCCACCGGAGATCACGCTGCACCGGCTCGAAAGAACCAGCTGAGGATCGGACTGGATTCTAGTAAGGGTGATCGCGGAAGCCCAGACGGAGCAACCATTTCGACAAGACTATCTCGCCGACAAAGAACAGCACGATGATCGCCAGGACATCAATCCAGGTCAGGCTTAGCAGCGGCATGACGGCGAGTGCGGGCAAAACCACTTCAAAAATCTGGTCTAGGCCGGTGGCCTGAGCGCTCGGTGGAAATCCGAGGCGCCTCTTTACGAAACTCGACAGGAGGTCGCCGACCATCGAGGCACTGCCAACTACCAGGCCCAGCGCCCAGGATTCGGTCAACAGAAATCCCCCAAAGGCTGTGACGAGGAGCGCGACGACGATTCCGCGAATTGTCTTCGAGGCGCCAAACACGGGCTGACCGTCAAGGAAGATGGCGCCGCAATCCAGAGGAAAGGAGAAATGATTGCCGAGGAGTCGCTTGGCTGCGATCGGGCAGCCGTTCGCCAGGGCGAGCAACAGAAGCACTTCAATGATGGACCATGGGTGCGGCATGGGCGGGGAGTTTCACCTTACGGGCTGTTGGGAGTCGTGGCCGGATTTCGGTGGCGCGGCACAATCCGGCGGCGCCTTTCTGTTCGGCATCTCGCTCGGCGATGCCCTCGCTGAATTTGACCCCTTCGATGAGGCAGGGCAATTGGGAAGGCCACATCGAGCGCTGTCCAAATCCCTGAACATCTCTTTCTGAGACGAGAGCGACGAGCGGTGTAGGGCAGGCGGCGCAAACGGTTTGAATGGCCACGCACAATTTCCTTTTGGGCGCTCTCCACGCGAAATACCACTTTATGTTCATCCGTCCCGAGCCACCTTGGTGGCTTTGAGGCGATGGGCTTCCGGAAAAGACTTGGTAGCGGCAGTCACTTTCTACCGACCGGACCATAGTTCCTGCGTACGGCTGCCTGAGTTGGCGGCGGAGCGAAGAAACGTCCTCATTGCGCGTCGCGACCTCGTTGCTTTCTTGCTTCGTCTGTTTGTGCGAGCACCAAGAAAACACTGCCGATATCGGAACGGAAACGCTCTGTGACTAATGTGACCATCAACGACTCGATGCTGGCCAGAACCCCGATTCCGAGCACGAAGAGGAAGAACGGGCGCGAATATCCAAACATGAACAGCCAGAGGAAGAACACACCCGAGAATACGGCGGCGGTCTTGGACGAATACAAATGATACGACGGCAGAACGCGGAACTTCGCGAGAGACACAATGGCTGCCAAGGCGTAGCCCGCCAGGAAGACGTAAAGCCAGGGCATCTCGGGCCGGATGTTCTCTCCTTCAAAGAGGAATATACCCAAGATACCGGCAAGCACGGTGCAGGCATCAGCGATGGTATCGAGTCTTGCGCCGAAGACTGACTCCTGACCGAGATATCGGGCAATCGGGCCGTCAAGAAGATCGCTTACCAGGCTGATCACGATCAGGACGAAGAAGGCCTCGCGATTTCCGGTCAGGGCCATCCACGCCGCTATGGGTGCCGCCGTCAGCCTGTAGAGTGACAAAAGGTTAGCGATGGAGAACATGGGTGTTGTCAGAGCGATCGCGACCGGCCGCCCTTCCCCGTCTTTTTAGGTGAACGGAAGACGCAATAACTTGGTCTTTATGGGGAAAGTATTTTCAGAGCGCCACCGAGATCCACAACCGAGCCAAAAAATGTCTATCAAACTGGTTTGTCCTGTGTCTGACGTCAGCGCCCTACGGAGAGATTTGGGGGTTTGAGCAACGTAGGGTTCTGGTTCATCGAAGCCGCCAAGGAGCGAAGATGAACAAGACACCCGGAACATCGAAGGATGCCGCTGACAAGCTGGTCAGGGGGATCAGGCGGAAGACCCGCAAGCACTACTCGGCCGAGGAAAAGATCCGCATCGTGCTGGCTGGACTTCGAGGCGAGGAGAGCATCGCCGCGCTGTGCCGCCGCGAGGGGATCGCCGAGAGCCTCTACTACACCTGGTCGAAAGAGTTCCTCGAGGCCGGCAAGAAACGCCTGGCTGGAGACACTGCCCGTCAGGCGACGGCGCCGGAGGTCAAGGAACTCCGCTCGGAGGCCTCCGCCCTCAAGGAGGTGGTTGCCGAGCTGACGCTCGAGAACCGACTTCTGAAAAAAAGCATGATCGGGGATGGGGGCAACGAGGAATGAGGTATCCTGCGCCTGAGAAGCTCGAGATCATTCGCACGGTCGAAGCATCGCACCTGCCGGTGAAGCGGACCTTGGCCATGATCGGCATTCCCAGCAGCACCTATTACCAGTGGTATGCCCGCTGGGTCGAAGGCGGGCTGGATGCGCTGGCCGATCGGTCCCCGCAGCCGAAGTCGGTGTGGAACCGCATTCCAGACGAGATCCGCGAGGACGTGGTCGAGTTCGCCCTGGAACACGAGGACCTGACGTGGTCTGCCCCCTGAAAAGTGGTCCTCCCTGAAGTAGGCTTTCGAGCCAGTTGGAGGATGAAGGAATGCCCCAGAAGAAGCACAAGCCCGAGGAGATCGTCGCGAAGCTACGGCAGGTCGACGTGTTGGTGTCGCAAGGACGGTCGGTGGCC
>NZ_SELO01000092.1 GCF_004146235.1 Tropicimonas sp. IMCC6043
AGTGGCCTGCGACGCCACGCAGACGGCCCCGAAACCGCCAATCCTGGGACCTTCGGACGGGCCGCGGCACCCCAGAACATTCAGGCGGACTTCTCGGCGAAGCCGAACGTGTTGATCAGACGTTCCTTCGATGCAGGGCGCGGCTGAAATTACCCCGCGCGGTCAGAGCGCTTCAAAACCCGGTCGAGATCGGCATAGGTGAAGGCTGGAGCGCGGCCGATTAGGAAGGATGGCGCGAATAAATCGATCGTCTTCTGGCTCGGTTTGAGAGCTTCTCGTATCTCGCGCCGGGCCTGTTTCAGTTGGGTGCTAGAAGGGTTGGCGATGCCGTCACGTTGAAAAACAGCCGTGACCATGCGCTCCAGACGATCCTGCCGCATGCGCCCGATGCAGTAGGTTCGGATGTATCGCAACAGCGATTGCAGAAACAAACCTTGGCAATGAAACGACTGCATGACTCCGCCGAGAGTCAACTCGAATGCGGCCGTCACATTCGAGGAGCGGTTCATCTCCCGATAGAAGGCCAGTGTTTGTGCCTCGAGGAAACCGACACTGATTTCCTCAGGTGGGGCGCAGAAGAGATAGGCTGGCACGGGTCGTTTCAGGCTCACCTGCTTGTAGAGATGCAGACCGAAACACAGTGCAAAGATGCAGGTGAGATTGTTCGCCGTCGCAACATTTAGGCCCCGCAGGTCTTCGATAAGCTCGCTCCAGCCGACACGCTCGCCGCTCGGCGCAAGCAGGAGGCCCTCGGCGACTGTGCCGTGAGCGTCGACGTGTAGCACTGGCCTCAATCCTTGCTCGGCCTCCACCGTTAACTGCCCAAAGAGATCGCTCATTTCGGCACGATTGCGAACGGCGTACGCGAAGACGGGAAACCCGCCGGCGGAGGCAAGGCCCTCAAGGTCTTCGAGGATGCGTCGACTGGGTCCAATCTCCTGTTCCGGCAGCGAGTGAATCCACACGATCGCGTTGGTCTGCAGTGTTTCCGAGAGCGTGATGGCGGTTTCCGAGTGGGATATCATTCTGGTGGGTCTCGACTTGCTCTGGTGCTTGCTTGCCTGGCATCAGACATATCGAGGTTGGCCGAGAAGGGTAGAAAGCTCAAGGCGATCACTTAACCCGGCGGCTGCCACATGTTCGGCGACGGTAGCCCGCTCGGTTTCTGTGGTGGTCGAGCCGAGCACAATGCGTTCGATCAGAATGGAAAGATCGACGTCAACAAAAATACCGTCTTCGGGAACCCGGACACCGAATTCCTCAGCCATTCGAAGAGAGATTGTGAGCCGATACTCCCGCTCCCACTCAAAGGCCCTATGCTTGAAGAAGAACCGTTCGAGCATGGAAACGCCACGCATGCGAACCTTCGTGAGGTCTACATATTGGACCGGACCACCCCAGAGATCTTCGACGCCATGTTCCGGTTTGAGACGGAATGGCTTGAAGGCGGCACGGATGCGATCGGGCGTGGTGCATATCGCGATACCTTTGTGCTCTCCGGAGTAGAGCTTCCACATGGCATCGCTCTCGTAGGCGGCGCGATGCCAGCAGCATACCTTAGTTAATCGCTTTAGCTGGAAAAAGGCGTGATCGACGCTCTCTATTTCGGCGTAGAGCGGATCGTGTGGCGGCGCGTTCAACTGAACCGCAACGGCACCTTCGAACGGATCGATGAATTGGTTGGCCGATGCAAAATAGAGCCGGCTCTCCGCCAGGGTTGAAAGAAAGCGCTCGAAGCGAAAAAACTTCCAAAGCGTCTCGTTGCCCTCGGCGGCAGCGTCGCCAATCGTCGCAAAACAAACTCCCAGTTTCAGCACCGCTTCCGCAATGCCCAGCTCTCAAGTGGACCTTCCGTAACATGCTGTAGGAAAAGCGCAATGCTCCACTAGTGGACTGACAATTCCCAGTGATCTGCGTCTGGGGAAACGGGCGGTTGCAATCACCCGCTGATACCTCGGGGAAGCTGTAAGAAGTCGTCAGTAAGACAACGTCAGTGACCGCCTACTGCGCAAGGCTGCCGACCAGGACACCTTGCTCTGCTCGCGCAACGAACATCAGGAAGGTCCGCTGACCGGCCGTCGGCGCGAGCTGCCGCGAACGTACAGTCCGTTGCGTGCCTTGCAGGATACCGGGTGGTATGGCGAGGATTGCCGCACCCGCAGCAAATGTCTTCAATGTCGGCAAACTACCAGATTATTGGGGTGTGAAGCGCGACTCGAACCAACCCCATTGACAGAGCTGCCCCTCTTGACTCATACATCAATCATCGCAGGAGAACGCCCGGAGAACATCGCTCCGGGCTTTTTGCGTTGCCCCCCTCCGAGGGTTCCTCCTTGGCGCATTTGTATGCGGGGGGGCTGAGCGCAGAAGATCGCCAGCGACAGTGGTTTTCACCGGGGAATCCACCCGGAATCCACCTGCGACGTCATCCATACAAAGTAAGCGTAATTACAATCACTTACACCGCACACGCAGTCGCAAAAAAGTGGATTCTTGACCAAAACTGTAAAATCCACCAAGGAATCCAGTCTGGCGGAATCCACCCCTTGAAATCCACGTGAGGATCCACTTCGACAACGGCCATGAACCAACACCCGAATACACCTCGAAATCTCCTGCGGCAGGACCAAGGTCCGGCCGCTTGAGCGGCCGCCCTGCACCAGAGACACCGCGCGTGGCTTCCTACACCAAGCCGCGGGACAGCGCCGCAATTCGCCACGCCTGATGGTGGCGCGACGGAGACTGCGCTGGGTATTTCCGCGAACCGTTGGATGAAACAACAGGTCTCCGGCGAGCGGCTCGAATGATCGCTCACGGGGCGCCGCATCTGCGACCGATGGATCGGCATTCGCCGACTGGGTGATGGCCGCGACATCACAGCCATCATGATTTTCGCTAACGCCTGTCGGCGCTGGAGATCAGTCAGGAAACGGCAATTCTGAAGACCCGACCCCGGTCGGGCTCTGCCGTCGCCTCAACGATCAGCCCGAGCTTCTTGCGCAGCGTGCTGGAGATCGCACCCCGAACGCTGTGCGCCTGCCAGCCGGTCTCGTCGGAGATCTCGGCAATTGTCGCGCCGCCAGGGGTGGAGAGCATCTCGATCAGACGGGCCAACTTCCTGCCGGCACGGGGCGCGTTGGGCTCGGCAACTGCGCATTGGGGTTCGGGGTTCCGGCCATCCAGCCGGGTGCGAATCTCAGCCGGCGACAACCCGATCGCTGCCAGCCCGGCCTCCGTTGCGATCAGCGTCGTACCGCAACCATCGCCAGTCTCCCACCAGAGTGGTTCGCCCCGCGCGATGTTCGCATCAATTTCCTCAAGCAAGCCGAGTTCGGACATCCTGGTCACCGCCTTCTTCGCGGCGGCGCCGTGCAGGCCCTTTGGGAGCGGCATGGCGAGCGCATCGCTCCGTGCTGCGGCGAGTTCGAGAATGCGGATCTGGGTGTCAGTGAGGTCGGACATCGTGGGCTCCGGAACTTCGGGTCCGCGGGATGCGGATCCTTCTACGACCTCCGGGCCCGGTCGACGTGCCCCGTTCGAGGGCACGTGCCGAGCGGGTCATGGATCGCAGCGGTTCAGTCCGCGTATTCGCCCTCGCGGAAGGCGCTGTTGGTGATGTCGGGTAGCCGAACGGCGTAGTGCTGCAGCGTGCCAACCTCGCCCCAGCCGACTTCTTCGGGGTGAGCGTTGGAATGGTTGTCACTCAGGGCCTGCAGGCGACGGAGCATCTCATCGATTTCGGTCTTGGCTGCGATGAAGGCATTCAGGGCGTGGGTATTGTCCGTCGGGCGGCAGGTCCTCATGGCTGGTGTCCGATGCAGTTGTGTTCCGTTGCGATTAGGTTCGCTCTGCCGCAGATGATCATCAACGACAATCGAAGCAATTTCATTGCGTTAATCACGTGCAGGATCACCCTTGCGGTGTCGGGGCGAATGGGGTCATGCCACCCTTGCTGGCCTCTCGCGGGGTGCAATCCAGAATGCGAGGCCCAAAGAACGGCGGGTATTTTTCATCGACGGCCCTCTCGATGCCGCGGCCTCAGTCGAGCGGCATCGTGTAGGTGGTCGCGTTCCCCTCGACGCAGATATCGCCTGTACTGTCGGTGACCACGACCTTCAGCCGGCAGATCGGCTTGTCGGCCCGCACGTCCAGCACCTCTACCCGCCCGGTGATTGTTTCGCCCACGCCCACGGCCTTGCGGAAGTCGATATTGAGGTTGAGGAACACTGTGCCCGGGCCCGGCAGGTCTTCGGCCACGCAGGCATTGAGGATGCCGGTCGTCACGCCGCCCTGGACGATCAGCTTTCCGAAGGCGGTCCGTTTCGCCAGCTCCTCGTCATAGTGCACCGGGTTCCGGTCACCGGTTATGCCGGTGAAGGCGACGATGTCCGCCGAAGTGGTTGTCCGGCTGCGCTGCGCGATCGCACCGAGTTCGGGCCGTCCTCTGACCACTCCGGCCCACCCGTCGATGCTGTCTTCCATCTCCATTCCTCCCTTTCACCTGTCTGTCCTGCTGCAAATCCCCGCCGAAATGGACCGTTACTGGGTCCGGGCGGCCGTGGGATCAGACGACGCGGCGAACCTGGCGCCGGTCACCAATCCGAGGATACGGCCGGAGCCGATCCGGCGGGCAATGTGTTCGGCGGCATCGAGTTGGCATCGGGCGCCATGAAAGTCTCCCGCCTCTTGCAGCCGCACCGCGATCTCCACGCGCAATCTCGCCTCGTGAAAACCGAACCCGGCGGCCGTCCACAATTGCCGCGCGAGCAGCAGAAGTCTCATGCGGTCGGGCTCATCTTCATTTTTGAGCTGGGCCTGCGCCTCGGCTACCATGGCGTGGACCGACGGCAGGGTTCCGGTCACGTCGCTGATTTCGGTACCGATGTCGTCAAGCGTCTTGCGGGCGATTTCCGGGCGCTCATTCCGCGCAGCGATCCAGGCCTTGTGCGCCTTGATCCAAAGCCGGCGTTGGAGATGGAACCAGGTGGTTCCGGAAAGCGTCCGGTCGAGCGCGGCAAGTGCGGCATCGATCTCGCCCGCCTCTGCCAGGAGCACGGCGTTGCCCGGCTCCCCGTCCCAGCCCACGGCATAAGCCTTTTCGAAATCCGCCCGTGCGGCGTCGAGATTACCGATCATGGCCTGCAAGTCGCCCCGGATCCGGTAGCCATCCCCGAGCGCCCAGCCTTCCTCCTCGGTCAGCTTGGCAATTGCATCGTTGATGCCTTTCAGGGCATCGGCAAGACTTTCCTGCGCGCCAGTAACCTCTGCGCGGTGCAGATCGCAGGTGCCGGTACTGACGGCAAAGCTCGCGCTGCACCAGGTTTCGAAACCCGCGCTCCACTGCTGGGCACGGCCCCAATCGGCGGTGTTGCGGCAGGTCCAGAGAATGTTGCAGTAGATAAGAGCACCCGTCACAGCGTCAGCCTTGCCTGAGAGCGCGATGGCCGCGGCAAGATCCTGCTGTTCCGCCCCTTCTTCCACCCGCCCGAGTGCCACGTTGTACAATCCCATGTAGGCAAGGCAAAGTGCCTTCAGACCGTCGGCATTGGCGGTCTCGGCCTCGATGAACGCTTCGGCGGCCACCTCCAGCGCCTCTTCCGGAAATCCTGTCAACGGCGGTGCGATTTCCTGCCAGAGGGCAGCACAAAATCCGGCCAGTTCCAGCGTGATCGGCGCCCCGGCAGACGCGCTCCCTATGTAGCTGGCGGTTGCCGGGGCGCCTTGGTCCGCGA
>NZ_SELO01000093.1 GCF_004146235.1 Tropicimonas sp. IMCC6043
TTCGCCCGAAGGCTCAAGACCCTCAGCGGTCTCACGCCATACGAATACATCTGCAAGATCTGGACTTCAGAGCCAGACAGATTCAATGTCGATCCGATCCACCAAATGCCGGGACTGAACACCTAGGCAGTTCCAATCCGTGGATCATGCCTGCACTTGATAGGGGCAAGTTGGTTAAGAGAGGATTACTGGCCTCCATTCAATCCTCCTCGAACGGATCCCATTCCTCCTCGACTTCGGGCAGCGCCTCCGCGGCCGCCTCGGCCGTGATCTGCTCGGGGGTCCGGATGTCGATGATCCGCGCTTGCGGGAAGCTTTCGAGCACGGACTGAACCAAAGGATGCGCCAATGCCGTCTCCCGGAGCGCCATCGCCGTCTCGTCCCGCGCCTCGGCAATGGTCGGTGCGCCGCCGCTGTTGACCACGGTGATTGCCCAGCGGTTGCCGGTCCAGCCCTGAAGGCGCGCGGAGAGCCTCTGCGCGAGATCCGTCGCCGCATCGGCCGTGGGTTCGAACTCGATCCGGCCCGGCGCATATCGCGCGAGCCGGAGCGTCGTCTCGACCTCGATCAGCAGCGAGACCTCCCGGTTCGACCGGATGAGCTCGACCACATGGTCGAAACTGGCGAATCGCGCCAGTGCCTCTTCGGGCGACACCTTCAGCGCAGCGACCGGGCCGCGGCCCGGCGGCGTGCCGCGCGGGGCAGATGGCGGCGGCGGCGCATAGCCGCCGTGCTCGCCCGGGGACGATTGTGTCGGCGCCCCGCCTTGCGGCGTAGCGGACGGGCCGGACGGCTGGGACGAGGTGAGCCGCCGCACCAGCTCGCCCGGTGGCGGCATGTCCGCGACATGGGTCAGCCGGATAATTGCCATCTCGGCCGCCATCATCGAGTTCGGCGCGGTCGCGACCTCTTCCAACGCCTTGAGCAGCATCTGCCAGAGCCGCGAGAGTACCGGCATGGCCAGCGCGGCGGCCATCGTCCGGCCGCGGTCACGCTCGTCGGGCGGCACGGTCGGGTCATCGGCCGCCTCCGGGGTGATCCGGATCACCGAGACCCAGTGGCAGACCTCGGCAAGGTCGCGCAGCACGGCCAGCGGGTCCGCGCCATCGGCATATTGCGCCGAGAGCTCGGCCAGCGCGCCGGCCGCGTCCCCCTTCAGCACCAGGTCGAACAGATCGACGATCCGCCCGCGGTCGGCGAGCCCTAGCATGGCGCGCACCGCCTCGGCATCGGTCTCGCCCGCGCCCTGGCTCAGTGCCTGGTCGAGAAGCGATTGCGCGTCCCTCGCCGAGCCCTCCGAGGCCCTGACCAACAGCGCCAGCGCCGCGTCGGTGATCGCCCCGCCCTCGGCATCGGCAATCCGGCGCAGCATGGCGAGCATGTCCTCGGGCTCGATCCGGCGCAGGTCGAACCGCTGGCAGCGCGACAGAACCGTCACCGGAACCTTGCGGATCTCGGTGGTGGCGAAGATGAACTTCACATGCGCAGGCGGCTCTTCCAGCGTCTTCAGGAGCGCGTTGAAGGCGCTCTTCGACAGCATGTGGACCTCGTCGACGATGTAGACCTTGTAGCGCGCCGAGGAGGGCGCATAGGCCACGGAGTCGAGCACCTGGTTGCGAATGTCGTCGACGCCGGTGTTGGAGGCCGCGTCCATCTCCAGCACGTCGACATGCCGCCCCTCGGCGATCGCCCGGCAATGCTCGCAAGTCCCGCAGGGTTCCGTCGTCGGCCCGCCGGAGCCGTCCGGGCCGATGCAGTTCATCCCCTTGGCGATGATCCGCGCCGTGGTGGTCTTCCCGGTTCCGCGGATGCCGGTCATGATGAAGGCCTGCGCGATCCGGTCCGCGGCAAAGGCGTTTTTCAGCGTCCGCACCATCGCGTCCTGGCCCACGAGGTCCGCAAAGCTCTGGGGCCGGTATTTTCGTGCCAGCACCTGATAGCCGCTCTCGCCCGTCTCGCTCATGTCGTCTCGCTCCGCTGACCGGCTCAACCTAGTGGCCCCCGCCGCAGAGGTCCACCATTGCGAAGCCCGCGCTGCCTGCTATCCTGAGCCTGGCCGCTCCGGGGCGGCCTCCCGGTCCGCGGAAAGCCGTCATCGGCACCTCGTCTTCGAAAGACCCATACCGGTTTTTCACGTTGCCTGGACTGGCGGATCATCGGGCGCATACGGGAGAAACCGACATGAAATCCCTGCAACAGTTGCGCCGTGACGCCAAGGCGCTGAAGAAGCTGCATGAGGCCGGAGACGCGGAGGCCGTGCGGCGGCTTGCTGTCCATCCGCCGGGATCGGACGGGCCGCTCAAACACGCCGATTTCCTGCACGTGATCGCACGGGAGCAAGGCTTTGCCTCCTGGCCTCGGCTCAAGCTCGCCGTTGAGACCGCCGGGCTCGACCGCGCCCAGCAGATCCAGCGTCTGAAGATGGCGCTCTTCCACGGCCAGATTGCCGTGGTCGAACGGCTGCTGGAGCAGACGCCGGATCTCGCAGACGGCCTTTTCTCGATCCAGGTCGCCTTGCTCAATCGCGCAGAGGTGGCCCGGATGCTCGAAGAAGACCCCGGTCGCGCCACGAGCCTGCACGGCCCGCGCCGCCCGATCTGCCACCTGGCCTTCTCGCGCTGGATCCACGCCCGCCCGGAACTCGAAGCGGACATGCTCGCGATTGCCCGGATGCTGGTCGAGAACGGGGCCGATGTGAACGACAGTTTCCCCGCGGGCGCGGGAAACGACCACCGGCTCTCGGCGCTCTACGGGGCCATTGGCCATGGCAACAACATGGTTCTGGCGCGCTGGCTTCTGGAGAACGGCGCCGATCCGAACGACGGCGAGTCGCTCTACCATTCGACGGAACTCGGCCATCACGTGGGGCTGCGCCTGCTTCTCGCTCATGGTGCGACGCCAGCGGGCACGAATGCGCTCCTGCGCGCGATGGATTTCAATGATCACGTCGCGGTGCAAATGCTTCTGGACGCCGGCGCCCATCCGGACGATTTCGCCGGAGAGCCGGTTGGCGGCGAGCGGCCACAGGTCATCCCGGCTCTTCACTAGGCGGCGCGGCGGATGAACGATGCCCCCATGATCGGCCTCCTGCTCGATGCCGGTGCCGACCCCGAACGGAGATTCGACGGGTGCACCGCCTATGGCTTTGCGCGTGTGTTCGGCAACAGGACCCTGGCCGAGGCGCTGGAAGCGCGCGGCGCCGCATCGGACCTGACGCCGGAGGAAGCGTTGCTCGCCGCGGCGGCCGACGGCGTTGCCACGCCGGGGCGCTTTGTCGATGTCGCCCGGCTTCCGGACTCCTACCGCAACATCATCCGCTCGATCCTGCACTTGCCCGGCAGGCTCGAACACATCCGGCGCCTTGTCGCTCTCGGCGTGGAGACCGACCGCCCGGATTCAGAGGGGCTCACGCCGGTCCAGGTCGCGGGCTGGGAAGGGCTGCCCGGGGTGATGGCCTATCTGCTCTCCGAAAAGCCGGACCTCAGCCATGTCAACGGCTATGGCGGCACGCTCCTCACCACCATCCTGCACGGTTCCGAGAACTGCCCGGCGCGGGCGGAACGCGATCACATCGCCTGCGCCCGGCTCGCGCTGGAACAGGGTGTCGCCCTTCCGATGCCGGTGATCGAGGCGGCGGGCAATTCTGAGCTTGCCGCCTTCCTCGCGGACTGGGCCGAGGAGCGGCTCGGGCAGGTCACGCCGGGTTAGGCCGTCGAACCGGTGCGACGGCCCGCCGGGCTAGTCGCGCCGGTCCAGCCGCTTCAGCGCCTTGACGCTTCGCACCATCTTGCCGAAGCCCTTGTCGCGTGCCCGTGCCTCGGCGATGCTTTCGGAATTGCGCGCATCCTCTCGTTGCAGCTTCCGCCAGCGCGCCAGCCGGTCCGAATCCAGCCGCCCCTCTGCGATGTCGGCCTGCACGGCGCAGCCGGGCTCGGTCTCGTGCCGGCAGTCTGAGAACCGGCACTGCGCCGCCAGCTCCGAGATGTCCGAGAAGACGCTGTCGATGCCTTCCGCGGCATCGGTCAACTGCAACTCGCGCATCCCCGGCGTGTCGATCAGCCAGCCGCCCGCCAGCGTCCGGTGGAGCGCGCGCGAGGTGGTCGTGTGCCGCCCCTTGGCATCGTCCTCGCGGATGTCGCGCGTGGCGTCGCCCCGCCCGGTCAGCCCGTTCGACAGCGTCGTCTTGCCGACGCCAGAGGAGCCGACCAGCGCCAGCGTCTGTCCGGTCCCGCACCAGGGGGAGAGCCGCTCGAGCTCGCTCGCGTCGCGCGCGTTCAGCGCCAGAGCCGAGACCAGCGGGGAAAGCCGCTCGGCTTTCCGGCGGTAGTCGTCGGGCGTTTCGCTTTCGTCAGCCTTGGTCAGGATCACCAGCGGCAGGCAGTTCGAGGCCTCGGCCAGCGCGAGGTAGCGTTCCAGCCTGGCGATGTTGAAATCGGCATTGCAGGAAGTGACGATACCGAGCGTGTCGACATTGGCGGCGATGAGCTGGCGCTTCGCCTCCCGCCCGGCCGCCTTGCGCCTTATCGCCGTCTGGCGTTCGAGCAGGCGGGTGACGCGGCCGGTGGCCGGGTCGAAGAGCACCCAGTCGCCGACCGCATAGTCGCCGGTGGACTGGCCGCCGGGAAGGGTGAGGGAAACCGCGCCGGACGGCGTCAGCGCTTCCAGGCGGTCACGCGCGACAGAAGCGATGCGTGCGGGTGCAGCGGTGTCGTCTCCGGCCTCGGCGCGGAAACGGGCCGACCATCCAAGGTCGGAAAGCGTGAGATTGGTCAATGATCTGATCCCTGAACACGTCAAAAGAGCGACCGGGTGGCCGCGGCTCGGACGGTCGGGCGCGGGCGTCTAGAGCACCGCGGCCCGGAGGATGGCAACAGTCTCTGTCATGATGCCTCCGTTCCAGGGTCTGCAAGGGTGAGAGGCTGGACAACGACCCAAGCGGGGCTCGTTACGGCTGCTTCCTTCCGGACCTGACCGGGTTGGCGAGGCGCCTGCCCGCGCCAACCTCTCGAGGCTCCAGTTAGGCGATGCGGGGCGGGAATTCAAGTGTCGTCGAGTCGTTGACTGAGAGCGGGCATTTCGATCGTTCTTAACTCGTGCTCACGACATGAAAAACCCGGCAGGATGTCCTGCCGGGTCTCTTTGGATTGCCAAGTTGGCAGATCTCAGGTCAGGCTGCCTTGCGGCGGCGTGCGAAGGCTGCGAACCCACCCAGACCGCTCAGCAGCAGAAGGCCACCGGCCGGAAGCGGAATGGGCGTCGTGGTGACGCTGAGCACTTCTGGGTTCCCGTTCGCGGCGGCATAAATCAGCCTGAAGTCGCCGCCATTAAACAGGAATTCCGTCGTGATTGCTCTCGTCGGGTCTGCCGCTGACGCCAGTGAGACCAAAACACCATCATCATAAGCCGAAATGCCGTCATCATGCAGAACTGAACCTGCGAACTTATCGTTAGAGCGATCCCAATCTATTCGGTTTCATAGCCTGCGGCCTTGAAGAAGTTGTAGCATTCTTCTTCAGTGAAGAGGTTGCAGACGTGTCCGACGACCTGCCAAAGCTGTTCGTAGGTTCGAGCGGC
>NZ_SELO01000094.1 GCF_004146235.1 Tropicimonas sp. IMCC6043
TTCGCCCGAAGGCTCAAGACCCTCAGCGGTCTCACGCCATACGAATACATCTGCAAGATCTGGACTTCAGAGCCAGACAGATTCAATGTCGATCCGATCCACCAAATGCCGGGACTGAACACCTAGAGGCTGCAGGCGATGATCATGGCGCACAACGGAAAGGTCGTCTTCGAATCCTATCCGGGCATGAACCCGACGGACATGCACGTCTGGATGTCGGCATCGAAGACCGTGGCGGGGCTTCTGGCCATGCTTCTCTAGGCGGAGGGAAAGATCGACTTCGAGCGGCCGATCACGGACTACGCGACGCAATTGCAGGGCACGGCCTGGGATACCGTGTCGTTCCGGAACGCCATGAACATGGCGGCGGGCCTCGATATCGAGGAAAGCTTCGCGAACCTGTCGAACCCGGACAGCTTCATCGCCCAGTTCTTCAGCGCGATAATGACCGGAACCGGAACTGACTGGATTGACGTGATGCGCGCGGCCGAACCGCTGGTCGATGAGGCGCCGGGCACGCACATGCGCTACAGCACAAGCATCACGCAGGCGCTGGCACTGGCGATCGAGAACGTCGCGGGCATCACTTACGCTGCCACCTTCGTGAAGCACATCTGGTCGAAGATCGGTGTCAACGATCCGTTCTTTATTCCGCTTCTGTCCGAAGGCACCGCGCTTGGCGGTGGTGGCAACTTCACGGCGATCGAAGACTTCCTGCGCTACGCTCACCGTCTCGGCCCGACGGATGACGCTCGCCCTCTCGACCGCCGCCACTCCGTTCTGGGCCGCGATCTGGCCGCAGATAACCGCTCTTCATTGGGGCGGCCCGTAGCGAGCAGCTATCAGCCTCGGCAACGCACCGGAAAACGCCCGGGGGCGGACCGCCGTGCTGCGCCCAAAACGCTGAAAATCCGGCATCACCGGTTGAAGAATGCGTCCGGCGCTGTCCGAAGCTCCATCGCAGGCAAGCCGAGCGAAAACTTTCCGACCCAAAGCCCGAACGACATCAGATCAGCCCAAGATCAGGACACGAACACGGCTCGATGCCCCGCCCGATGAATATGGCGGGGTCAAAGGTGTCTCAGAGAACTCTGGGGCGGGGGACTTCTTCCCAACGTGCTATGGCCTCGAGTTTGTGGCTAAGGCGGCGCGACAACGGCAAGGTCGAGAAGCAGAGAGATCTAGTTCAAATCGATGGGAATGGCTCCAATCGGTTGGTAAACTGGATTCAATAGCGGAGGTCTGGAACCCAATAAGTCCCGTATACCCAGATATGGCGAGTTTCAGCCAGACCGCCGTTGACTAAAATGACTACATCCAAAAGCTGGGATGGGGACAAGATGCCGAGTAAAGCCCTGATCGAGCGTCTGAACCAAAGGGCTGCATGTGCCCTGAAACAGGATAGGTGCACGGCAGGCAAGAACACGCTTGCCTTGAACCCGCCTTGCTACATTGTCTTGGCAGATGACGGGCTGAACACCCACAAGATCGTGTTTCAGGAGCCGCCAACATTGGCTCAGCTCGCTGAGCGAACGCCCCCAAATTCGTGGATCATTTCGGTAAAGCCAACGCGGCTGTCGTACCACTGGAACAGTTTCCCGACCCTGCGCCATGCCCGCCAATTGATTGCGGCATGGCGCGACGACTACAACCATCGCTGCTCGCACACGAGCCTCGACGGGCTCACGCCGCGGGACTATCACTAACCGTTGGGAGTGGACCAAGCGCGACCTAGTGTTCCGAGTCTGACGCTTGCTACCTGTTTCCCCGGATTTCATCGAGGGCGTTCAGGGCGCGGCGCTCACGGGCGAGAATATCCTCAACGGTCTTCGTCCAGGTGAAAGCTTTCGGCTTGGCGTTGTGCTGCAGCAGGTAGTCGTAGATTGCGGCTTCGAGATCGTCGACGCTCGAATAACTGCCGCGGCGGATGCGCTTCGAGGTGATTTCGGCGAAGAACCGCTCGACCATGTTCAGCCATGATGCGCTGGTCGGCTTGAAACTAAGCTTGAACCGCGGGTGCTTTTCCAGCCAGGCCATCACCTCGGTCGTTTTGTGGGTAGCGTAGTTGTCGAGCACCAGGTGCACGTCGCGCGGCCCAGGCACGGCCCGGTCGATGCGGCGCAGGAACCGCAGGAACTCCCTGGCGCGGTGGCGCGGCAGGCACTCGCCGATCACCATGCCGGATTTGACGTCGAGCGCGGCAAACAGCGTGGTCGTGCTGTGACGCTTGTAATCGTGGGTCATGGTGGCGGCGCGGCCCTTCTTCAGCGGCAGCCCCGGCTGCGTCCGGTCAAGCGCCTGGAACTGAGATTTTTCATCAACACACAGCACCACCGCCCGCTCCGGCGGATCGAGGTAGAGCCCAACAATGTCGGTGACCTTCTCTTCGAACAAGCTCGAATTGCAGCTTTCGGTTTTAGGCATGATGCTGCACGGGCGGAGCACCCACATAGCGCAAGTGTCGGCAATGCGCAGGCAACTGCCGTCCCGACGCTTTTGGGCAGACGCCTATCGAGTCGGTGGATCGAAGGAGGAGTTTGCCGACGAAGCCGTCATCCGACGGAATACCTCGGATGTCCGGTTTAGCGCCGAATTCGGCATCGACTTGGCGCACTGCGCGTTATTTGTTCTCAAGTTAACAATGCAAGCATGACAACTACTCGCGAGTCCCAAGAATCGTAAGACCCGGGCTTAAGGCCGAGAAACCGCTCGTACCTCACATCGGTGAGGTCGGCATAGAAATTTCGCATTTCTGCCCTTTCGTCCGACGGTTGAGCTGGCATGAAAGATTTTAGGGACAAACTTGGCAATCGTCGTGTCCATCGAACGGCGGTCGCGGAAACCATCATGGGTTCTGGCAAATGACTGGCAGGGTTACATACAAGTTCGGTGCAGTCCTGGTTGGGTTTCTGATCTCTTGCTCCTCCCACGGATGGGCAGAAACGGGCGCCGGGCAGGAGACGACGGATAGTGCGGCGGCCAAGCCGGACGTGGGCATCAGGCAGGATGTTGCCACCGAACTGGTTCAGGTGACATTGAACAGCGCTGTTGCGATTGAAAGCGAACAGCCTTTCACAGAACTGTCGATCGCCAACCCGAGTATCGCCGATATCTCAACCATCTCGGAGACGTTGGTCTACGTTCTCGGCAAGAGCCCGGGAAACACCACGCTGATGCTGTTGGGACAGGGCGGCGAGTTGATGCGGGTCGTGGACATCCGTGTGGTGCCTGACATCACCGAGTTCACATCGCGCCTGGAGCAGCTGTTCCCCGATCAGGAGATCGAAGCGATTACGGCAAACGACGGCATCGTCCTGATGGGCACAGTCGACAACGCATCGGTCATGCAGCAGGCGCTGGAACTGGCGAGCCATTATGCGCCCGGGCAGATATCGAACCTGATGACATTGAAGCCGGTCGAAACGAGCGGGCCTGACCTGGCTGACTTCGAACGAAGGCTGCGCGATCTACTTCCCGAGCAGGAGATTGCCGTCGAGATTGCCGAGGGCAAGATTGTGCTGACAGGCGAGGTCGATTCTCCGGCTGCGCTGGAAAATGCGACCAAATTGGCCGAAAGTTTCGTTCCGGGCCAGGTAACTTCGTTCCTCACGCTACGCGAAGCCCCCATGCCGCTGCCTGATGTCGGCCGGCTTGCCTCGGCGCTTGCCGACATCCTGCCGGATGAGGACATCAAAGTACATCTGATTGGCGACGCCATTGTTCTCTCGGGCCATGTCAGCACGGAGCAGATGCTCCTGCAGGCGTCTGAGGTTGCCAAGATGCTTTACGGCGACGCAACGATCTCCAACATGCTCACAGTCAGCGCCTCCAGCCCGTGCGTGGTGCGCACCCGCAAGGCCGGCGAAATGACTGAAATCAACGTGCCGTGTCAGAAATGACCGATCCTGTGCACGGACGGCTCTCTCGCCTTTAGTCGACGTCTAGCTCTGCGACCGGTCGCTTGGCCCCGGGCCTGACGTCGCGGCTTCGCTGCCGTCCGGCGTTCTCACGGATGCGGAAACCAGTGGCCTCGCTGCGCCCGGCGGGGCAGGTCCCGGATCACTCGGCCTCGATCGCCTCAAATCCGGTGTCGAGTTTGCCTGACAGGTATCTCAGATGCTGAACATTCAGCGCCTCGAGCGATCCGGCTCTTTCATCACCCGCCTGGATCTCGTCTGGTTGGACTGCGGCAACTGGAGTGCCCCATCTGAACTGGTCCACCGTTATGTTTAGGAAACGGAGGACAGAGAATGGCAAACAAGCGGCACAAGCCAGAGGAAATAGTTCAGAAGTTGCGGCAGGTTGATGTGCTTGTCGGGCAAGGCATGGCACGCGTTGATGCGATCCGCGAGGTACACATAACGGAGCAGACCTACTACCGTTGGCGGAAGCAGTATGGTGGGATGGGAACCGACCAACTGAAGGAACTCAAACGCCTTCAGAAAGAGAACGAGCGGCTGAGGAAGGCGGTGTCATGTGTGGACGGCACCGTTTGCGCAAGGCTTGATTTGAGCTGATGGCGATCTTTTCGGGTTCTCTGATTGCGGCAAAGTCAAGCGCTGGAATGCTTTACCCTCTGGGGTCGTGGTTCTCTCCGAGGTCGGAATGTCCGCCTCATGATGGCGTTCGGGGCTGATCGTCACCTAATGTCATTTGCGAGGTCATCTGGCAGGTCGCCTGAGCCCCAACCGCATTCGCGAGATCGATCGGCCTTCGCCCCTTCGGGGTTCGCGTTCCAGCCCTCTCCCGGGCGGGATATCTTCGGATCGTTTCAGGCTCTGATCTCTCCTTTGTACCTGAACTCGGTTTCGTTCTTCCACAATGTCAGCATGAGAACTGCCATCTTGCGTGCCGTGGCGACCGCCGCCTTCTTGAAGCCCTTTCGCCCGGCCAACCTTACCGCCCAGGACTTCAAAGGCGAGAAGCGCTTGACCAGTCGGATCAGCGAGGTTGCTGCCTCGAACAGCAGCCGGCGCATCTGCGCATCCCCGCATTTCGAGATACGCCCCGACCAATCGATTTCTCCTGACTGATGGCGGCGCGGTGTCAGCCCGAGAAAAGCTCCGATATTGGCGACCTTGGTGAACCTGCCTGGATCATCAACGAGGCCGATGAAACTTAGCGCGACAA
>NZ_SELO01000095.1 GCF_004146235.1 Tropicimonas sp. IMCC6043
CGGAAATGGCCTGGTTCGATCCGAAGGCCACCATGCCAGAGGCGGAGTTAAGTGATCCATGCCCTCGCTGCGGAAAACCCCGTTCTCGAGGCGCCGATCACGGCTCCAAACGCTTGTTCTAGACCTACCCGCCGGCGAGACGGCGCATGAGAAAGATTTCGGCGCCTTCGGGTAGCTCCTTGGACCAGTTGTCGCGGTAGATGACGCCATCTATCGAGACGGCGATGTCGTTCTCGATCGAGTCCCGCAGGGCTGGGTAGCGCTCCCCGAGCTTCCGAAACAGCTCGCGGATATCCCTGGCCTCGACATCGACCTGACTCTGGTCGTCCGCCAGGGCGGCGAGCGCGCCCCAAAGTCTCACCGTGATCATCAGCCCTTCGTCCGGGCGTCAAGCGCGGCCAGAATCCGTGGCGGCGACATCGGTATGTGGGTCATGCGGACTCCGACCGCGTTAGAAACCGCGTTGGCAATAGCGGCGAGCGGCGGCACGATGGAAGTCTCGCCGACTCCGCGCACGCCATATGGGTGGCTTGGGTTAGGGATCTCGAGGATTTGCGTGTCGATCATCGGCAAGTCGGAACAGACCGGGATGCGATAGTCGAGAAAGCCCGGGTTTTGCAACCGCCCGTCGGCGCCATAGACGTACTCCTCGTTCAGCGCCCAGCCGATGCCCTGCGCGGCACCTCCCTGATACTGGCCCTCCACGTAGTCGGGGTGCACGGCCTTCCCGGCGTCCTGAATGACGGTATAGCGCAATATCCGAGTGCTGCCGGTCTCGGGGTCGACCTCGACATCGCAGATATGGGTGGCGAAGGAGACGCCGGCCCCGTCAGCGACCATTTCACTGTGGCCGGCGATGGGCCCGCCGGTCTTACCGGAAGCCTCGGCGATCTCCCTGACCGACAGGGGCGCCAGGTTGCCGTAGCTTGCCCCGATCGCCTTGGCATGGCCGTCTTCCCAGATCACCTCTTCGACCGGGATATCCCACATCATGGCGGCTCGGCTGCGCATCACCTCGATGGCGTTCCGGGATGCCGAAATTGTCGCCATCGAGGACGAGAACGTGCCTCGGCTTCCATCCGTCATGTCGTTGTAGCCAAGCGTGGCCGTGTCCGCGACGACGGCCCTTACATGTTCGTAGGGGATGCCCAGTTCCTCTGCCGCAACAAGCGACAAGGATGCACGGGAGCCACCCACGTCGACCGTACCGACCGCCAGCGTGACCGTGCCGTCGGCGTTCACGTTGAGATCTGTGCAGGTCTGGCCGCCGAAGTTGAACCAGAACCCGCAGGCCATTCCACGGCCCTTGTTGGGTCCGAGCGGTGCGTGCATATGGGGATGAGCCTGAGCCGCGTCCAATGTCGGCCTGATGCCGATCGGGCCGTAGACTGGGCCATAGGAGGATCTGGTGCCCTCGCGCGCCGCGTTCTTGATCCGAAAGGCGATCGGATCCATGCCGAGCTTTTGCGCCAGCTCATCGACGACACTTTCGACCGCAAAGGCCGCCATCGGCGCGGACGGCGCGCGATAGGCGGCGGTCTTGGGGCGGTTGACCAGTACCTCGTAGCCGACCGTCTTGACGTTCTGCAGGTCGTAGCAGGCAAAGGACGTCATCGCGCCCAACTCTGCCCAGAGCTCCGCGTAGGGTCCGCAGGAATAGCGCAGCTCGGCCGAGGCTGCCGTGATCGTGCCGTCGTGCCGCGCCCCTATTATGACGTCGATCGAGGTCGCGCTCGTCGGTCCAGAGGCGCGGAAGACTTCTTCGCGCGACATTACCAGCTTGACGGGCCGACCGGCCTTCCGCGACAGCGCGAGTGCCACCGGCTCCATCCAGACATGGGTCTTTCCTCCAAACCCGCCGCCGATCTCGGACGAGGTGACGCGGAGCTTCGAGACATCCATCCCCAGCAGATCGGCGCACTTCTGGCGGTAGACAAAATGGCCCTGGGTACAGACCCAAAGCTCTGCCGTGCCGTCCGAATTGACGCTGGCGACACAGGCGTGGGGCTCGATATAGCCTTGGTGGGTCTGTTCAGTTTTGAAGCTGCGCTCGACAATGACATCCGCCGCCGCCAACCCCGCATCGACGTCGCCATGGCCGAATTCGGAGCGCGCGGCAACGTTCGAGGAAGTGGTGGGCCTGGGGTCCACGCCGTCGGTGAAGATGGTGTCGTGCAAAACGGGAGCGGAGGGCAGCATCGCCTCGTCGACATCGACGACATGCGGCAACACCTCGTAGGAGACCTCGATCAACTTGAGTGCCTGACGTGCCGTTCGAGCATCGACGGCCGCCACCGCCGCGACCGCATGGCCGTCGTAGAAAGCCGTCGACCGTGCCATGCAGTTGTCGAGCAGATCGTGATGCGCCTGGTCGCCATTGGAGAGGTCCGGCAGGTCGTCGGCCGTGACCACCGCCTTTACGCCCTTAAGCGCCTCGGCGCGCGCGGTGTCGATGCTGCCGATCCGCGCATGAGCGTGCGGGCTCCGCAGGATTCGGCCCACAAGCTGACCCGGCATGTTGAAGTCCGCCCCGTAGCGCGCGCGCCCGGTGACCTTGTCGACGCCGTCTGGGCGCACCGGCCGCGTGCCAACGGATTTGTAGGTCCTGTCTTGATAGGTGGCATCGAATCTCATGGCTCAGCCCCCGTTGATCTCTAGCGCAGCGGCCTGCACGGCCCGGACGATCTTGTCATAGCCGGTGCAACGGCACAGGTTGCCAGCAAGTCCAAAGCGGATTTCCTCTTCGGTCGGGTCCGGATTGGCGTCGAGAAGCGCTTTCGCCGCCATGAGGAAACCTGGTGTGCAGATCCCGCACTGCAAAGCCGCATGCTCGAGGAACTTGGTCTGCAGCGGATGCAGCGTATCGCCTTTCGCCATGCCCTCGATGGTTTCAACCGTGGCGCCCTGAACTTCGGCGCCAAGTACCAGGCACGAGCAGACAAGTTTGCCGTCGAGAACCACACTGCACGCGCCGCAGTCGCCAGTGCCACAGCCTTCCTTGGCGCCAGTAAGACCAAGCCGGTTGCGTAAGACGTCCAGCAAGGTTTCTTCAGCCTGGCAGAGATATTCGACCTCGTCGCCATTGATCGTGGCGGAGACAGCAAGCCCAGACATTACGCTCCCCTTGACCGGTCGTAGGCAATGCGGGCCGCCCGCCGTGCCAGAACGCCCGCTACCTTCTTTCGAAACTCCACCGTGCCACGCTTGTCGTTGATCGGACGGCATGCCGCGGAACACGCCTCCGCCAGCCTCTCCAGCGCGGCGTATTCCAGCCTAGTGCCAAGAATGGCGTCGGCGGCCTCTGCTACCAACATGACGGTCGGCGCAACGGCCCCCAATGCAACCCGCGCGGACTGGATGGTCCCCGTCTCGTCCAATGTCAGGCTCACGCCGGCGCCAACAACGGCGATATCCATTTCAGTCCGAGGGATGAACCGCAGATAGGCATCGCCCGACCGTGGCGGGCGGTTGTCGATTTCAATGGTCGCGACGATCTCACCCTGGCCAAGAGAGGTCTTACCGGGCGCAACCGGCACCGCCTCGACCGGAACTGTGCGCATGCCCGCCGGGCCGGCGATGATTGCCCGTGCGCCGGCTGCCACCATCGCCGGCACGCTGTCAGCGGCAGGCGATGCGTTGCAGAGGTTACCGGCGATGGTGCAGCGCGACTGGATCTGCGCGGAGCCGATCAGATTGGCCGCCTCGACGACCCCCGGCCAAGCTGCCTTCAGCGCGGCATGCCTGCCGAGGTCGGCACAGGAGACAGCGGCACCGATGGCAAAACCTTCGGCGGTATGGTGGACAGTCCGGAGCTCTGCGATCGACTTGATGTCGACCATGAGATCTGCCTCGAAATGATCACTCTTCGCGCGGACAAGGAGATCGGTCCCACCGGCCAAGATATATGCCGTTCCCTTGGTTTCGGCCAACAACCTGGACGCATCCTGCAGTGTTTCCGGACGTTCGTAGTACATTGCCTGATCCCTCCCTCGGAGGTCATCGTACATGCGCAACATTCTAAATGTAATGGTGTTGGGATACATACCCGAATTGATGCAAGAGATCGGTTTTCCAACTTCCCGCTGGTCGTCTTCAACGACGCTATGTTCCAATAGTCATTAGGCCACGTCTACGGGCACGGTGCGCAAAGGTCGCCAAGGCGAGATAAGCGTTGCAGATTCAAGCAACGGCCAGTCTTAAGCGACTGTCCTTTTGACCTTCCCTGCTCCTCGTCGAGAGTTCTCTGGCCAGTCGGCAGGAGCAGGCGCAGGAGATCCCCGATGACGTCGCTTGAGGCGCTCTCCGTGGCCCGTCAGAAGGCGAAGATCTCCTCGGGTAACCTGAGCACCAGGCGGCTTCTCCCGCCCCTCTCCGCGCCCGGCACCTCGGC
>NZ_SELO01000096.1 GCF_004146235.1 Tropicimonas sp. IMCC6043
GGAGCCGTGGCGATGACCGGTTCGAAGGGGCTGTGCGCTGGTGGGCCGGGTGATTTCGTGCGTCTGGAGGGTGTGGCCTCGAACGCAAAACCCCCGCCTGGATTTCTCCTGGCGGGGGTGTTTGTGTTCTGGATCGTATCGAGAGTTTGCGGGCTTTTTCTAGGTTTGGCGGTGACCTACTCTCCCACGTCTTGAGACGCAGTACCATTGGCGCGACGGCACTTAACGGCCGAGTTCGGGAAGGGATCGGGTGTTTTGCTCGTGCTATGACCACCAAACCGAGGAAAAGCCCGGCGATTTCCGTTTTGGGGAAGTCGCCTTACATCAGTTTGTCCAAGTCATTGGTGTGACTTCTGATTTCCAGTAGAGCCTTGCTTTTACTGGATCAAATCAAGCCTATCGGGCCATTAGTACCGGTCAACTGAGCATGTTGCCATGCTTACATCTCCGGCCTATCGACGTGGTGGTCTACCACGGCCCTCAGGGATACCTTGTTTTGAGGGGGGCTTCCCGCTTAGATGCCTTCAGCGGTTATCCTTTCCGATCATAGCTACCCTGCACTGCGGCTGGCGCCACAACAGGTCCACCAGTGGATCGTTCACCCCGGTCCTCTCGTACTAGGGGCAACTCCTCTCAAGTATCCTACACCCACGGCAGATAGGGACCGAACTGTCTCACGACGTTCTAAACCCAGCTCACGTACCTCTTTAAACGGCGAACAGCCGTACCCTTGGGACCTGCTCCAGCCCCAGGATGAGATGAGCCGACATCGAGGTGCCAAACGGTGCCGTCGATATGGACTCTTGGGCACCATCAGCCTGTTATCCCCGGCGTACCTTTTATCCGTTGAGCGATGGCCCTTCCACTCGGGACCACCGGATCACTATGGCCGTCTTTCGACTCTGTTCGACCTGTCAGTCTCACAGTCAGGCTGGCTTCTGCCATTGCACTCAACGAGCGATTTCCGACCGCTCTGAGCCAACCGTCGCGCGCCTCCGTTACGCTTTAGGAGGCGACCGCCCCAGTCAAACTACCCGCCACACAGGGTCCCGGATCCGGATAACGGACCGCGGTTAGACATCAAGCAGAACAAGGGTGGTATCTCAAGGAAGGCTCCACAGGGACTGGCGTCCCTGCTTCGAAGCCTACCACCTATCCTGCACATGTTCGGCCTAATGCCAGTGTGAAGCTGTAGTAAAGGTGCACGGGGTCTTTCCGTCTAACCGCGGGAAGCCTGCATCTTGACAGGCAATTCAATTTCGCTGAGTCGATGTTGGAGACAGCGGGGAAGTCGTTACGCCATTCGTGCAGGTCGGAACTTACCCGACAAGGAATTTCGCTACCTTAGGACCGTTATAGTTACGGCCGCCGTTTACCTGGGCTTCAATTCGGAGCTCTCACCCCTCCTTTTAACCTTCAGGCACCGGGCAGGCGTCAGACCCTATACGTCGTCTTGCGACTTCGCAGAGCCCTGTGTTTTTAGTAAACAGTCGCCACCCCCTGGTTTGTGCCCCCGGATCCAAGTTGCCTTGAACCCGGGCCTCCTTCTCGCGAACTTACGGAGGTATTTTGCCGAGTTCCTTCAACATCGTTCTCTCAAGCGCCTTGGTATTCTCTACCAGTCCACCTGTGTCGGTTTAGGGTACGGTCTGATGGAGGGCTATTTCCAGGAACCGCTCAGTTGCCCGACCAATCCGATAAGGTCGAACAACACCTGCGATCCGTCACATCCTCCTGGCCTAGGAATATTAACCTAGTTCCCATCGTCTACGCATTTCTGCCTCGACTTAGGGGCCGGCTTACCCTGCTCAGATTAGCTTTAAGCAGGAACCCTTGGACTTTCGGCGGGAGGGTCTCTCACCCTCCTTGTCGCTACTCATGTCATCATTCTCGCTCGTGATCTCTCCACCGGATGCCTTACAGCCCGGCTTCACAGAAAACCCCTTATCCTCCAATGCGTTCCGAAGAACGCTAAGGAGGATTGGAGTTATATCACACGACGCTCCGCTACCACTGCATACGCAGTCCTCAGCTTCGGCTCATGGCTTGAGCCCCGTTACATCTTCGCCGCAGGACAACTTGATTAGACCAGTGAGCTGTTACGCTATCTTTAAAGGATGGCTGCTTCTAAGCCAACCTCCTGGTTGTTTTGGTCGTCCCACCTGCTTTCCCACTTAGCCATGAATTAGGGGCCTTAGCTGGAGGTCAGGGTTGTTTCCCTCTCCACTACGGACGTTAGCATCCGCAGTGTGTCTGCCGCATAGTACTCCTCGGTATTCGGAGTTTGGTTAGGATCAGTAAGTCTGTGGGACCCCGTTACCCATCCAGTGCTCTACCCCCGAGGGTATTCGTGCGACGCTCTACCTAAATAGATTTCGCGGAGAACCAGCTATCTCCGAGTTTGATTGGCCTTTCACCCCTAGGCACAACTCATCCCGACCTTTTTCAACAGGTGTGGGTTCGGACCTCCAACAAGTGTTACCTTGTCTTCATCCTGGTCATGCCTAGATCACTCGGTTTCGGGTCTGATCCCACATACTCGACGCCCTATTAAGACTCGCTTTCGCTGCGCCTACACCTATCGGCTTAAGCTTGCATGTGAGACCAAGTCGATGACCCATTATACAAAAGGTACGCCGTCAGGACTCGAGGTCCCTCCGACTGCTTGTAGGCGCCCGGTTTCAGAAACTGTTTCACTCCCCTCGTCGGGGTGCTTTTCACCTTTCCCTCACGG
Source organism: Tropicimonas sp. IMCC6043 (assembly GCF_004146235.1). Lineage (GTDB taxonomy): Bacteria > Pseudomonadota > Alphaproteobacteria > Rhodobacterales > Rhodobacteraceae > Tropicimonas. The sequence continues at coordinate 2,735 of NZ_SELO01000096.1, forward strand.
TACTGGTTCGCTATCGGTCAGCAAGGAGTACTTAGCCTTCGAAGGTGGTCCTCCGATCTTCAGACAGGATTTCACGTGTCCCGCCCTACTTAATACGTACCTCAAAGCTTCCCATACGGGGCTGTCACCCGCTATGGCCTGGCTTTCCAACCAGTTCTGGTCACTTATCGGTCTCGGCTGGTCCCCGTTCGCTCGCCGCTACTAGGGGAGTATCAATTGATGTCCTTTCCTCCGGGTACTTAGATGTTTCAGTTCCCCGGGTTTGCTCTTTGAAGCCTATGTATTCAGCTCCAAAGTACCTGTTTGACCCAATTATTGATAACCCGAGGGCTAACAATAACTGAGTATCAGGTGGGTTGCCCCATTCGGAAATTCCTGGATCAAAGCTTATTCTCAGCTCCCCAGGACTTATCGCAGAGTATCACGTCCTTCATCGCCTCTTGCTGCCAAGGCATCCACCAAACGCCCTTTTCGCGCTTGATCTGATCCAGAAAGAGCAAGGCTGTTCTCATATGCGCTACCGCCTTTCGGCTACTTGAGCGCGAGATCACCTCATGGCGCCAGGCTGGTTCAACCAGCGCCTCACTTTCCGATCAGAAGTCGTACATTCCCGCTCCACATCCGAAGACGTGGAACATTTGGTTAGTGTACTTGACTTGGACAAAATTGCTGTTTCATGGCCGGCAACACAACCGGAGGCAAATCCGGCGATGCGCCATGGTATGGCCAAGAGATCATCCCCCACTGGGGCGATCAGCAATTCTGATGTTAACTCTCTATACGATGTCAATTTGTCGTCCGGTTGGACGGTAAAACACTCGAAAGTGCTTGACGGTCAAACCGGAATGTCCAGGCGGAAAGCATGGTGGAGCGTATCGGGATCGAACCGATGACCCCCTGCTTGCAAAGCAGGTGCTCTCCCAGCTGAGCTAACGCCCCAGTCACCCGAACGGGTGTTGGTGGGTCGAGGAGGACTTGAACCTCCGACCTCACGCTTATCAGGCGTGCGCTCTAACCACCTGAGCTACCGACCCAAGATACGGGCGGTAGCCCGTGCGACAATGTCATGGACTGAAGAGATATGTGGACGGCCTGGTCCGTGATGTTTGACATGCAAAGGACATGTCATTGCTAAGTGTTCCACGTTGATGGCAAGCCATCAGATCCAGGAACATCCTTAGAAAGGAGGTGATCCAGCCGCAGGTTCCCCTACGGCTACCTTGTTACGACTTCACCCCAGTCGCTGAGCCTACCGTGGCCAGCTGCCCCCTTCGAAAAGGTTGGCGCACCGTCTTCGGGTAGACCCAACTCCCATGGTGTGACGGGCGGTGTGTACAAGGCCCGGGAACGTATTCACCGCGTCATGCTGTTACGCGATTACTAGCGATTCCGACTTCATGGGGTCGAGTTGCAGACCCCAATCCGAACTGAGACAGCTTTTGGGGATTAACCCATTGTCACTGCCATTGTAGCACGTGTGTAGCCCAACCCGTAAGGGCCATGAGGACTTGACGTCATCCACACCTTCCTCCGGCTTATCACCGGCAGTTTCCTTAGAGTGCCCAGCCGAACTGCTGGCAACTAAGGACGTGGGTTGCGCTCG
>NZ_SELO01000097.1 GCF_004146235.1 Tropicimonas sp. IMCC6043
CCCTCCTGGTCGACGGCCCGCCACAAGTAGTGCCGTTCACCGTTGATCTTCACGAACATTTCGTCGAGATGCCAATACCATTGCGGCCCGGAACGCAGCCGCTCGGCGCGTTTCATGCGGATCTCGGTGGCGAACATCGGTCCGAACCTGTTCCACCAGAACCGAACGGATTCATGGCTGATGTCGATGCCGCGCTCGTGCAGCAGATCCTCGACATTCCTGAGCGACAAAGGGAAGCGCACGTAGAGAATCACCGCCAGGCGGATGATCTCAGGGCTGGTCTTGAAGTATTTGAACGGGTCGCGTTTAGTCATCCGGCGACGCTACTCAGCCCCCTGCCCCATCTCAAGCCACGTTCTTCTGACACCGCCCAACCGTCAATTGCCGCACTCATCGTGAACGGAAGCTTTCGATTCTGAGCCTACGTTACAATCGTTTTGCCGGGGCTCGACCGATCCCCGCGAACTTGCTCGAAACCCGGCTACGCTGGGGCCGTGGCCGGACCCGTGCCGTTGGTGGGGTGCCCGGGGTTTGCCGTGTTTGCAGGGTTTTCCAGCACCGCACGTGGATAGGCACCAGCTAACCAAAAGGACGCATAATCGATTACGAGATTTCACCCCATAAGGTGATCATTCCCGAGGCCACCTTAACGGACTTCCTGAAGAGAGAAGCTGAAAAAAACATGACGACGGACGACCGGACACGCCGGGCCGTCGCCTGTTCGAAAAGAAAACGGCGCCCGCTAAAACGGCCGAGCGCCCAGTGCGGAACGAGGGACAGTGCAGTGAGTTGCGGCTGTTCCAATACCCGCAACCCACAATGGATTCATAGCAAGAGTATGGATTTCAGCCATGACATGTATCAACGAACGAGGCGCGCGGGCTGAAGAGATCGCAGACCTCGCCGTTGCCCTGAAGAGCCCGGAGAAGGTCCTCGCACCGATCCTGACAAGATGCGCCTTCAGTTTGAAAAATGCCCGTTCGATACTCTCTTCGCGGGATAATGGACAACCAACCGGCCCTAGGAGGGTATGGACGTCCTGCTGATCTGATCAATTCCTAACAAGCCTGATTTCCGGTATGTCGTCCGGCGCAGGTTTCGTCAGGTAGCGGTTACGCGTTTCGCTGACCAAGATGATCTCCTCGTGAACGAGGTACCGCCCCGGAGCGAGAGACAGGCAGGGCTCCAGTGTCAGGACCATCCCGTCCTCGAGCATCGTGGCATCGGTGGCGGAAAGGGATGGCCATTCCGTCAATTGCATTCCGAGCCCATGGCCATAGCGCCCTGTCGGCAGAGGGGAGCCGCCCCCGCGGTCGATTGCAGTGTGAATGGCAAGGAACACGTCCCGCGCTGTTGCTCCCGGCCTTGCGGCGACGAAACCGGCTTCGACGGCCTCGCGCAGCCTTGTGTAGGCGTCCGCAACCTCCCGGGACGGCGGCCCGACAGAAAAGTTGCGGTCGAAATCGCAGAAGTACCCATCGAACCTTGCGCCGACATCCAGAAGAAGCACCTCGCCGCGTCGCAGGCGATGCCCGGAGGGCGGCGAGATGATGTCGTCATAACCGCCGGTACCGGTCCCTCCGACGAGATAGGGGACGTCGTCGGCGCCTGCTTCGAGGCAGGCGATCTTGAAGCGCCGGAAGAGGTCGCGTTCGCTATCATTCTCCGTGGTTGTCCGTGTCAGCGCTCCGAATGCGGCGCCTGCAGCCCGAGCCGCGCTTTCGATCTTCGCAACTTCGGCGCCCGATTTCACCATTCGCAGGCTTTTCACGATCTCCGTGCAATCACGAAACGCGAATCCTGACAACGTTTCCCGAAGCCAAAGGAACTTCTCGATCGGCATGCGCAGATGGCTCTCCTGCCCCATCGGAATGCCAATGACCCCAGCCTCACCGACAACTTCCCGGATCGCATCGCAGACAAATGGAACGCCCTCGGCGTCCGGGTCCGGGGACGGCCAGGTTCGGACATCAGACAGCCATGTGCAGGCGAAGGCAGCCTTCCCGATATCCGGAATGATTGCGACCGGCTCTCCGGAGCCCGGAAGCACGACATACCAGGGACGTGTGGGGCTGAGCCAGAAATCGCTGAGAAAACCAGTGAAATATCGGATTTCCGGTTCCGTTGTCAGGAGAAGCGCGTCGATCCCTGCCAGTGCCATGCGCGCCTGTGCGAGACGGACCCGTCCCCGCAGTTCCGCCTCGGAAAATCCCCTGTCCATTGCCTCGGACATGTTTTCCATTCCTTGCCGCCAGTTGCTCAGTTCGCATCGCCTCTCGCATCAAGCAGTTCCACCTCAAAGCTCGTGAGCGCAAGTGAATCAGCGGTCCTCGCAAACAAAGATGTCGAATGCAATTGAACCGGGGCAGATTGGCTCTTGCCTGACAAATCTGATCTCTCGTTGCTCAAAAACCGCCCAGAAGCCAGAATTCGACCAACGCCAATGGCCCGTGCCCAGAGCCTCGGACCAGGCGTCACAGTTCCTCCCGAGATAGAGGGTCTCGATTCCCACAATCTCACGCATCCCTGCACCGTGCCCAGCAAACCGCACCACCGGGAAAACTGATTTGAGCACTATCCCATCGGCGTTACAGGTGAGCGTGTATTGATGCCCATTCCAAGAAGAATAGGTTTGATCCTGGGCGACTGCAGGACCGACTACGCTGCACGTGATCACGGCCGCGGCCCAAAACGGTATTGCAGAAATCGAGATGGTGTTCTCCTCGGCTATTTTGGACTTCATCTGCGGTTTGGCCGCTCCACACGAAGAAGTTCAGAGATTTCTGGCCAACTCAGCCAGCGTAGTTGTCGCAAACCGCATCTTCCAGCGGTACCCGCGCCCAGCCCGCACCTGCCGAAATCCCGCCGCGTGTCAGCTGTATGTAAGACCAGCCACCAACATCTTCGAATTCGTAGAGCAACTCGTCGCCGGCCCGACCAGTCGCGGTGACAGGCGAATCTGGCGTACGCCCCAGATGCAAGGCGAAAGGATCTCCGCGCCAACCGATGCAGCCCGATTCATAGCCCGTCGCGACCGGGAGGTCAGTTAAGGATTTCCGGAATTCAAGCGAAACTACCCCCAGAACCTTGCGGCGGGTATCCACATGACAGCTCCATTCCGCCTCCAGCGCTTTCACGTGAGCAACCAAAGCCGAAGCTTCAGCAGACAGTGTTGGCGATTTACTCGTGCACCCTGCGTTGCCAAACACCGCCAGCCCAAGCACTGAGTTAAAGCAATATCCCGCTCGGTGGAATGTTAGGTTGCGAGTGAACCACAGGTCATCACATATCTCCAGCGCCGACACAGGCGCCGGGATAACGGCAAGGAAAACCAAATAACCAACGCATGATTTCTCCCTGTTCACCGGTGCCCCCGACGGTGGAGCGACGAGCTCATTTTGCCGCTTCCTTCTTCGGATTGCGCGCTGCTGGACACGGCTCCTCCAAAGATGGACAGCGCAATAGCAGCGACAAAGATCGTGCGGTCTGAAGTGGCGGACATGCTGGCCTCCCCCCGATGAGAATTCCCTAATGTTAAGCTAGCCGAGGGCCCGAAAACAGGTCCAGATGGATGCGGCTGTCCAGCGCAGCTTCAGCCGACCCGTCCCCAGCATGAGCCGCCGCGAACGTCCGTTGCCGGGTCCGATTGTCGGAAGTCGGGTTTGTATTGCGGCTAATTCTGCAAGAGCATCCATCGGCGGGAAGGTCGGCAGACTCGCCGTTCGACCGCGCATCTCGAGTTTTGTCCACATTTGAGAAACAAACTGTTCACATTAGGGAAACAAATCCCAAATCCAGAATGTGTTAACGAATGCTCGCGGAGGTCTCAATACCCTGGGGGGCAACGGTCTATTGAGGGGAAGAGCATGAGTGGTGCTCAGCTTGACCGCCTCCGCACAGAATGTTGGCAGAAGAACTTGTCGCCTCCTGCCGAAGTGCAACGACCGAATGCTGGCAGCTTCCCAGCCGGTCGTGGGATGGTCGTTGCCGAGCCATCAGGGACGCTGAGAACGGCAGTGGAATAGTCGACCACGGTAGCGGCGGGGATGTTTCTCGCTGCGGGCGGAGCAAAAGTCGCCCAGTATCGGCCCTTTCTGTTCTGATTTCAGGGGGGCGGGAGCATTTTCACCG
>NZ_SELO01000098.1 GCF_004146235.1 Tropicimonas sp. IMCC6043
GAATGATCGGCGCAACCGAAAGGGCCGCCCGCGACAATGCCAGCCCCGCCGATGGTGGTCGAAAATGCGACCTGCAACTGGACCGCCATGAAGGCGCCGCTGGACAGACCGGAGACGGTCGTTGCCTTGGGGTCAAGGTTCAAGGTTGGCAGCGGATCTGCGGCGGCGGCGTTCGTGAGAAGGAGGCATGCAAATGAAAGTCTCCGGATTGTGTTCATTGCTTGAGTGCTCTCGTGCAATCGAACGCGCTCGATTGCGCGTCTCGAGATTTGAATTAGCAGTCACTGGCTTACCTTACCGGAGCTTCCCGTTCTGGGCTAAGGCGCCACGTGTCATCAGCTTTTCAGAAGGCAAATATGGTAGGGTGGCGATGCGTCGTTGTGCACATAGTGGTAAGTAACCCGCATTCGATGGACGAAGCCAACCGATCGCGTTGGTCACGGGAAGGTACGCGACGAGGCTTTCGCAGGAACCAAACGGACGGTCCGTGCCTTCCTTGACCGCGGCTGTTGCTGCCAACAGGCGTTCGGTTCTTGATTGTCCGGCTTGGGGAGGACTCTGGATGCCAGGGAGGCCGCTGCAGCGCGAAGACGTGATGGTCGCGCTCGGCTACGGCAGGCCAGACATGGTCAGACGCCGTGCAGTTCTCCGTGAGACGTTGAAGCGGTTTATCTCCGCCGAACCACCAGACAAGTATCGGGCAATGGCAACGCTGAACCTTGCACGCTGGCGTGAAGAGGCCAAAGGGCCAGATCCCGAAGGCGAGGTGAGAGTCCTTTCCGGCGACTGGGGCGACGTTACCCTCCAGCTGACGAAAGAATTTGGAGTTTGTTTTGCCGCCCTCAACATGGCGAACGCCTATGTCCCCGGTGGCGGCTATGTGGAAGGTATGGTGGCCCAGGAAGAGAACATGTACCGGCGGACGGATTGTCATTTCCATATTGGGCCCGAGGAATACGATGAGGCACGCGATCTGTATTTTCCGGAAATGACTCAACTGCTGCAGGCGGTCGAAGGACGGGTATATCTGGACACAGCGCGGCCAAGGGTCTGTTTGCGAGGGGCGGAAGACCGCAGCCAAAGTGACCTGGGCTACGCTTGGCTTCCAGACAACCTTGTGTTTCCGTTCTTCGAACTGCGCGCGTCCGCCCAGGACCTCCGCGATGGTTCTCATTTCGATCCTGCTGAGGCGCGAAATCGCATCGCGGCACAACTTGACACATTGCGTAATGCCCACGTCCGGCACGTGGTTCTGGGTGCATTTGGATGTGGAGCCTTCCAGAATCCGCCAAGCGAAGTCGCGCGTCTTTACAGAAAGGAAATTGACCGGCGCCGCAATGACTTCGCCTTGATTGCCTTTGCCATCTTTTCGGCTGGATATGGGCCGGACAACTACCGCACCTTTGCGGCGGAACTCGGCTAACGAAGCTTCCTTCCTGAATTCGGGTGGTAGCAGAACGGGTCCGCGAGCTGGGGCGGTGACGGAACGCTTTGATCTGACCTTCTTTGGGATCGAAGTCGATCTCGGAAATGAGGATGGACCCGCGCTCGTATCGCTGAGAGATCAGTTCGAACAGCAGCTCGGCGCCGCGATGGGTGCTGGCCTTGCGATGGCCATCTTTTGAGTTGCATCTGAAGAACATGTAACTTGGCTTTGCTGGCGCCTCGGCTCCCATTTTGCGGGACGGATCGCCTCCGCTACGGCCGTGATCGCCTCGAAGGCGTCACGCGCTGCGCCGATGCTTGTAGAATCAGTCATACGGGGGGCGATGATGGAACCTAGACGCATCGAAATCGAGACAGACCGGGTCCTTTTGCACCAGGCGGAACACTATGGAATCATCGACCTCGGTTCAAACTCGATCCGCCTTGTGGTCTACGACAACTTGGGACGCGCGCCGTTTCCACGCTTCAACGAGAAGTCCCTTGTCGCTCTCGGTGCCGGACTAGATGAAGAGGGTCGCTTCACCAAAGAGGCGATTGATGGAGCACTTGCCGCGATCCGCCGCTTTGATGCCATCGCAAAGGCCATGGACGTGCCCCGTGTTGATGTTCTCGCCACAGAAGCAACCCGGAAAGCGAAGAACGGTGACAAACTTGTAAATGCCATCCATAGTGAGACCGGGCTCGAGCCACGCATCATTACCGGTGAAGACGAGGCATACTATTCGACCGTCGGAGTGATCTCAGGGTTCTTCCAGCCGAGGGGACTGGTCGGCGACATCGGCGGCGGCAGCCTGGAAGTCGCTGAAGTTCTGGGTGATCAAGTCGGTGACCGTCGCGCAAGCATGCCCCTTGGTGCACTGCCGGTAAAGGCAATGCTTGAAAATGGGATCGACGATGCCAAGAAAGCCGTTGATGGCGTTCTCGAAGGTGCGTTGCCACCAATGCTTACGGGGCCAGTCTTCTACGCGGTGGGCGGAGGATGGCGGGCTTTGGCACGTGTCCATATAGCCATGAACGACTATCCGATCTCAGTTCCTCATGGCTATGAGTTACCGGCTAAGGAGCTCTCGTCACTCGCGAAGTCCATTGCAAAGATGTCGACCGAAGAGATTGCAGCACTTCCCGATGTGCCCGGTCGCCGAGTGGAAACGCTGGCAGCATCGGCGCTTGTGCTTTGGCGGGTATTCCGCAGATTGAAGCCGGACCGGGCAATCTTTTCAGCTTTCGGCCTTCGCGAAGGATGGCTTTTTAGTCAGCTAAGTGAAGAAGAACAGTACCGGGACCCTCTTCTCGAAGGCGCTCTGGCGATCGGCCTGCCCGTGGCCAGAGTGCCGCGATTTAGCGAGGCGTTGGGTCGGTGGACAGACGAACTTTTCCCGGGCGAGACACAAAGTGATCGTCGTATCAGGCTTTCGGTTTGTGCCCTGACTGATATCGCATGGAGAGATCATCAGAAGGTTCGGGCTTCGGACAGCTTTCTTCGCCTTCTGGAGTTCCCCTTCATCGGTATTAGCCATGCGGAACGGGCTTTTCTAGCAGTTGCCGTCATGGCTCGATACGGCGGCAAGGTCGACGGCCCGGTTAAGGAGCGCGTCGGTAAGCTCTTATCGCGAAGTGATCTAGTGCGTGCCGAAATCTTGGGGCGGGCCCTTCTTCTTGGTCATAGATTTTCGGCGAGCGTTCCCGAGATACTGGAGCAATCTCGCTTGAAGATCGAAGCAGACGCGGTTCGGCTCGAGGTCAAGGAAGAGGCGAGCGTTCCGGACAGTGATGCCGTGCAAAGCAGGATTCGACAACTCGCGAAAGTGGCTGGCATTGAAGGGGCTGAATTCATTTCAGAGTAGGCTCTGAATCAAGCAAGTCGTGGATGCTTGGACTGTCGTCAGCGGTACCTGGTGCGAAACGGTTGCTTTTGAACAGCGGTTAGGTCAGACGCCAGCAATCGACCGATTCCCGCGACCTCGCTCGAAACCCGGCTACGCTAATGCCTATCCCGGAACAAAGCCGTTGGTGGGGTGGGGTGACTGCGCAATCCTGCCGTTCACGCTGTGTGAGCGCTTCGCAGGTGCAGCATCATCCCTTGAACCGGAAGCCGCCGTTTGAGGTTGGCGCGGCGATTGGCGGTTAAGAGCCAAAGCACTTTTTTGACAAGCATTAACCGGACATTCAGGAATATTATCAAATTTCTCCGTTCCTGGCTGCTTGGAAGGCTGCCGCGATTCCGGGATCGTCTTCTGAACGTGTCTGCGGAAGATCGCCGTCAATCTTGACCC
>NZ_SELO01000009.1 GCF_004146235.1 Tropicimonas sp. IMCC6043
TTGCTGAAAGCACAGGACAACTGGTTGCTGTTCCTGCCCCGATACAGTCCCGATCTGAACCCGATAGAAATGGCGTTCTCAAAGTTGAAAACGCTGATCCGCAAAGCCGCCGCTCGAACCTACGAACCGCTTTGGCAGGTCGTCGGACACGTCTGCAACCTCTTCACTGAAGAAGAATGCTACAACTTCTTCAAGGCCGCAGGCTATGAAACCGAATAGATTGGGATCGCTCTAGCTGAACGATACCCATGGCCGCCGTGGACCGTTGTGGCTCCGTTCATCGTCCGACGTGAACGAGACCGTCAGCAAGACCTACGCGGCGGAGTGGCGGATTGCGGAAATCGCGGTCCATCAAGCGCCCAAGGGTGGGCGATAGGGTGGATAGAGAAGAGAGAAAAGATATTACCTATTTGAAAACAATACAAACTTCTCGCTGCGCTGGTGCGGGTGGTCGGACTCGAACCGACACTCCTTGAGGAAAGGGTGTTTGAGACCCTCGCGTCTACCATTCCGCCACACCCGCACTGGACGCTCCCCGCTGGTAGCCTCGGGGACCGGAGCCCTGTCTAACCCGCCGCGCGATCGGGCTCAATCCCGCGCGTAGGTCCGGAAGCGGCTCGGTCGGCAAATAGCCAGAACAGGCTGGAAGGGACCATTGCCCTGCGCTTGCCGCGATTGCGCCACCTGGACCGTCAATTCGGGATCTAGCTCCGCCGCGAGCGACGCACAAGCTCTTGCGACCGGAAATCACCGGCAGCTACCCGATGAGGGCGACCAGCCAGAGCGAAATGGACGGGAAGGCGACCAGCAAACCGACGCGCAGGAGGTCGGACAGGACAAAGGGAGCGACGCCGACATAAGTGCGGCCGATGCGGATATCCGGCGCGACGCCGTTCAGGATGAAGAGATTCATCCCGACGGGTGGCGTGATCAGGCCGACCTCGACCACGATCAGGGCAAGAATGCCGAACCAGATCGCCACCGCCTCCGGCGACATGCCGAAATCCAGCACCTCGATCACCGGAAGGAAGATCGGCACGGTGAGCAGGATCATCGAGAGGCTCTCCATGACGCAACCGAAGACGAGATAGCACAGCAGCATCGCCACCAGCACGGTCATCGGCGCGAATCCCTGGGTCAGCACCCAGTCGGCGAGCGCGTCTGGCGCCCGGGTGAGCGCCAGGAAGCCCTTGAAGACCTCGGCCCCCAGCAGGATGAAGAAGATCATCCCGGTCGCCTTTGCGGTTTCGAGGAAGCTCTCGAGCAGGCCGGCGCGCGTCAGGCGGCCCATCGTGGCGCCGTAGAGCGTCGTCGTCACGGCGCCGAAGGCCGCCGCCTCGCCGGGGGTGAAGAGCGCCTGGTCGCCCGGCCGGGTCCAGTCCCAGTCACCGACGATGCCGCCCATGGTGAGCCCGAAGATCGCGAGAACCGGCCAGGTCGCCGCGAGTGTCGACCAGCGCTCCGACCAGGGACGGCGCGGCGCGACCGGCCCGGCACCCGGCGAGACGCGGACATAGATCGCCACCGTCACCATGTAGCCGAGTGCCGCCAGCAGGCCCGGAACGAGCGCGGCGACGAACATCGTGACGATGTTCTGCTCGGCGAGGATCGCATAGAGCACGAGGATCACCGAGGGCGGGATCAGGATGCCGAGCGTGCCGCCGGCGGCCAGCACGCCGGTCGACAGCGCGTCGGAATAGCCGCGCCGGCGCATCTCGGGCAACGCCACCTGCCCCATCGTCGAGGCCGTGGCGAGCGAGGAGCCGCAAATCGCGCCGAAACCCGCGCAGGCTCCCACCGCCGCCATGGCGATGCCGCCGCGCTTGTGGCCCAGCCAGTCGGAGGCGGCGCGGAACAGCGCCGAGGACATGCCGGTGCGCGTGGCCACCTGCCCCATCAGCAGGAAGAGCGGCACGATGGCGAGCCCCTGGTTGGAGAAGGTCTCGTAGGTGAGCGTCTTCAGCTGCGCCATCGGCCCGGTGGGCGCGCCCATGACATACCAGGTGCCGAAGAACCCGGTCAGCCCCATGGCGAGCGCGATCGGAACCCTGAGGAAGACGCCCGCGAGCATCAGCCCGAAGGCCGTGAGCGCCAGCGGAAGGCCGGTCATGCCGCGCCCTCCCGGCCGTCCCGCACCCAGCAGGCGGCGCGCCATGTCGTGTAGAGCCCGACCGCCAGCATCACCAGCGCGCCGACAAGCGCCACGCCATAGAGGATCCAGACCGGGATCTGCAACTCGTAGGTGGTCTCCGGGAAGAACGGCTTGTAGCCCATGCCGAGCCACTGCCGCACGGAATCAGAGCCATAGGGAAACTTCTCGCCGAAGCCGAACCAGAGCTGGCGCAGGATGACCGCCGAGGCCAGCGTCACGAGCAGGTCGCCCATCAGGCCGAAAACCGCCTGAACCCGCGGCGGGAACCGGTCGGTCAGGATGTCGACGGTGACATGCCCGCGCTTGAGCTGGCACCACGGCAGGAAGAAGAAGACCGCGATGGCGCAGCCATGGGCGACCAATTCGTAATCGCCGGGCACCGCGCCGAGACCGACACCGTCGAGCGCACGGCCGATCACCGAGACGAAGGTCACCGTCGCCACGGCGAGGAGGACGACTCCGCCCGACCAGGCGAGCAGACGCGCGGCCGTCTCGACCCGCCGCCCCAGCGGGCCGCGTTCGCCGGCCAGTGTCATGTCAGTCCCCGATCTTGCCTTGGAAGCGTTCACCATCGGCCGCGCCGATGATCGACGGCTGGGCGTTGATTTCCTCCACGGTGAGACCGGTGGCCTGCTTGTAGCGCTCGGAGAAGACCCGCCGTTCGGCCTCGGGCATCACCACGTCGATATCCTCGAAGCCGTCCGGCGCGCGGTCGGCCACGGCATCGAGCACCGCGTCGGGCCCCTGCCCGCGGTTCGCGAGGATGATGGCGTTGACCGGTTCGCGGCGCTCGGCATCGTAGTCCTGCAACGCCAGCGTCGTCTCGCCATGGTCGCGCAGGCTGCGCGCCATGACGCGGGCGTCGAGAATGCCCTGCGAGGCGCCGTTCGAACCGATCGGATACATCGGATGCGCGGAATCGCCGAGCAGCGCCACGCGGCCCTCGGTCCAGGAGGGCAACGGGTCTCGGTCGACCATCGGCCACTCCCAGACCGCCTCGGTGCCGCCGATCAGCGCCGGAATGTCGAGCCAGTCGAACTTCCAGTCCTCGAAGCTCGGCAGCACGTCGTCAATCTCGCCACGCCGGCTCCAGTCCTGGGTGTCATAGTCGCGGTCGGGTGTCACCGGAAGCTCCGCGATCCAGTGGACGAAGCTCTGCGTTTTCCCCCTGTCGCCAATGGGATATGCAACGAACTTCATTCCCTTCGTGCCGGAGATTGTCATCGTCCGACCGCCGAGGAATCGCGGCGCCCGCGCCACGCCGCGCCACATCATCGACTTGCGCCAGTTCGGCTTGCCGGCATCGGGGAAGAGCGTCTCGCGGGTCCGTGAGCGGGCCCCGTCGGAGGCGACGAGGACCGAGCCGCGCAGCCGGTCGATCTCGAAACCGTATTGCCGGTCGGTCAGCACGACTTCGAGCCCGCGCGGGCTCTCATACCATTCGGACACCTTGGCGCCGGCGAGGATCGCCTTCGGTCCGCAACGTTCCACCAGCGTCTCGTGCAGCGCCATTTGCAGCGCGCCGCGGTGGATGGAGATCTGCGGGAACCGGTACCCCGCCGAGATACCGCGCGGCTCGGACCAGACCTCCTGACCGCGATTGTTGAAATAGCTCGTCCGCTCGGTATGAACGCCGATCGTGTCGAGCTTGTCCTTGAGCCCGAGATCGTAAAGCTCGCGCACGGCATGCGGCTGAAGGTTGATACCGAATCCGAGTGGGCGCAGCTCTGCGATGGCCTCGATGATCCGGAACGGAACGCCCACCTGGTGCAGCGAGAGACCGAGGGTCAGGCCGGCGATGCCGGCGCCGGAGATCAGGACAGTCATGGCGTGCCTCCTTTCGGGCGCAGCGGGCCGGCACGACCCGGCGCTGCCCTCCTATGCGTCGCCCGGGGGCCGGATTGCAACCGTGGAGTGCCTGCCAGGCGGCATTGCACGGCGCGCAACGCTCGCTCAAGTCAGCTCAGATCTGCCCGGCGGTGAAGGTGTCGCAAGCATCGAGCAACCCCGCCTCGAAGCCTGTCGCGAACCATCTCTGGCGTTGCTCGATACTGCCGCGGGAAAAGGCATGCGGCGGCTGCACCCGGTCGGCGCAGCGTGCCAGCATATGCTCGCCGGCCTCCTTGGCGGCAACCAGGGCCGCGGCCATGTCGCTCGGCTCGACCGCGCCGGTCGGGGTTGCCGAGTGCCGCGCCCAGATGCCGGAGAAGCAGTCGGCCTGCAGTTCGACCCGGATCGAGAGCGCCTCGCGCTCGGTCCCGCTCAGCCTGTCCTGCGCCTTCCGGGTCTCGCCCAGGATACCAAGCTCGTTCTGCACGTGGTGGGACACCTCGTGCGCGATGACACAGGTGGCAGCGGAATCGGCTCCCTTTCCCGGGCTCGCGCGCACTTCCGCAAGAAAGGCGGTGTCGAGATAGACGTGCCGGCTCAACGGACAGTAGAACGGTCCGGTCAGGATCGTACCCATGGCGTCGGAGCAAGGCGAGGCGGTGCTCTCGGAGAACAGCACCAGGCCGGGCGGCTGATAGCTCTGACCGACCTGGCTCTCGAATATCCCGCCCCAGACCGCTTCCGTATCGGCGAGCACGACGGTTGCGAAAGCGCCTGCCGCCTTCTCCTCCTCTGCGGTCGGGGCCGCACCGGCGGCCGTGCCCTGCGCCTGCGGCCGCATGCCCGGGACGATGCCGAGCCCCCAGGCGACGAGGAGCGCGACGCCCCCCACCGCGACAGCCTTCCAAACCCTGCCCCTGCCCCGGTCGCCCCCTGCCTTCGCGCTACCCTGCCTCACTCGCCACGTCATACCACGTCTCCTGCTTGACCCTTCCGCCGCCCCGTGCTGTTTGCACCCGAACAGGACGGGGTGCCGACCATTGCCGAGACGACTCTACGACTGGACGCTGTCGCTTGCAGCCGGGAAATACGCACTTTGGGCTCTGGCGGCGGTCGCCTTCATCGAAAGTTCGTTCTTTCCGATCCCGCCCGACGTGCTGATGATCCCGATGATCATCGCCACGCCCAATCGCGCCTTCCTGATTGCCGGCGTGGCCATGGTCGCCTCGGTCCTGGGCGGCGCATTCGGCTACGCGATCGGCGCCTTCGCCTTCAACGAGATCGGCCTGCCGATCCTTGAAAGCCTCGGCAAGGCCGACCGGATGGCGGAGTTCAATGAACGCTTTAACGATTTCGGCTTCTGGGCGGTGCTGATTGCGGGGCTGACACCATTTCCCTACAAGGTCATCACCATCATGTCCGGCTGGACAGGCATGCCCTTTGTCACGTTCATGCTGACCTCCGTCATCGCCCGCGGCGGGCGGTTCTTCCTCGTTGCCGTTCTTCTCTGGAAGTTCGGAGCCCCGATCCGCGACTTCATCGAAAAGCGGCTGGGGCTCGTGCTGATCCTGTTCTGCGTCGGCCTCGTCGGCGGCTTCTACCTAGTGAAATTCCTATGACCCGAAAATCTCTTGTCCTTCTTGCACTGGCCGGATCGGCGCTGTCGCTGGCCGGCGCCTTCTTCTTCCAGCACGTGATGGGAATCCTGCCCTGCGAACTGTGCATCTTGCAGCGCTACCCGCATGCGGCGATGCTGGCGATCGGCTTGCTGGCCCTGATGGTTCCGACCCGCTGGCTGCCCCGTCTCGGCGCGGCGACGGCGCTCGTCAGCCTGACGCTGGCGGTCTATCATTCCGGGGTCGAGCGCAAGCTCTGGTCCGGCCCGGCCGATTGCACCGGCGGCCAGGATCTCTCCGGGCTCTCCGGCGCAGATCTGCTGAGCACCGATTTCACGATCGGCACGATCATGTGCGACCAGATTTCCTTCTCGATCCTAGGCCTCTCCTTCGCCAACATGAACGTGATCCTGTCGCTCGCGCTCCTCGGCATCTGGATCGCGGCCGCGCGCCGCTAGGCACGGCGCACCGACCACCCGAATCGACGTTCCGCGAGGGCCGGTTCGGGACCGAGGACACTGAGAGTTACGCGCGTCAGTCCCGTCGCATCGCGTCGCGCAGAGCGGCCCCGAGCGCGCCATCGCCCGCCGCCGGCGGCTCTCGACGCGGTGGCTTTCCGGGCTTCCGCGCCCCCTGACCCTGCCCGCCACGCGCCGGCTTCGACGGCTGCTCGCCCGGCTCGGACTGCTTGCGCATCGACAGGCTGATCCGCTTGCGCGGCACGTCCACCTCGAGCACCCGGACGCGCACGATGTCGCCTGCCTTCACCACCTCGTGCGGATCCTTCACGAACCGGTCCGCGAGTTGGGAGAGATGCACCAGCCCGTCCTGGTGAACGCCGATATCGACGAAGGCGCCGAAGGCGGCGACATTGGTGACGCTGCCCTCGAGCATCATCCCCGGCTTCAGGTCACCGATCTGCTCGATCCCTTCGGCGAAACGCGCGGTGCGGAATTCGGGCCGCGGGTCTCGGCCGGGCTTGGCGAGCTCGGCGAGGATGTCGCGCACGGTCGGCAGTCCAACGCTGCCGTCGACGAAATCTTCCGCGCGCAGCGATTTCAGCCGCGTTTCGTCACCCATGACCTGGCGCAGGTCGCGCCCGCAGGCGGCGACGATCCGGCGCGCGACGGCGTAGGATTCGGGATGGACAGCGGAGGCGTCGAGCGGCTCGGCACCGCCCCGGATACGCAGGAAGCCAGCACATTGCTCGAAGGCACGCGGCCCGAGGCGGGGAACTTTCAGCAGCGACTTGCGGGAGGAGAAAGCACCATGTGCATCCCGATGCGCGACGACCGCGTCGGCCAGGGCCGGGCCGAGGCCCGAGACGCGGGCGAGCAGCGGCGCGGAGGCCATGTTGAGATCGACCCCGACCGCGTTCACCGCATCCTCGACGACCCCGTCGAGCGCACGGACCAGCCGGTGCTGGTCGACATCATGCTGGTATTGCCCGACGCCGATCGCTTTCGGATCGATCTTCACCAGTTCGGCCAGCGGGTCCTGCAACCGGCGCGCGATCGAGACCGCGCCGCGCAGGCTCACGTCGAGATTGGGGAATTCCCGCGCCGCGAGTTCGGAGGCGGAATAGACCGAAGCGCCGGCCTCGGAGACCACCGCCGTGGCCGGCTTCGGCGCCGGCATTTCGGCCAGCAGGTCCGCAACCATCCGTTCGGTCTCACGGCTGGCCGTGCCGTTGCCGATGGCAATCAGCTCGGAGCCGTGCTTGCGGATCAGCCCGGCAAGCGTGGCCTGTGCGCCGCGCAGATCGTTCTTCGGCTGGAACGGATAGTTCGTGGCAGTGTCGAGGAGCTTGCCGGTCGCATCGACCACGGCGACCTTGACGCCGGTGCGGATCCCGGGGTCGAGCCCGATGACGCCCTTCGGCCCCGCCGGCGCCGCGAGAAGCAGGTCCTTCAGGTTTCTCGAGAAGACACGGATAGCCTCCTCCTGCGCCCGGGCGCGCATCTCGCCCGTCAGATCGAGCATCAGCCGGAGGCTCAGCTTCGTGCGCCAGGTCCAGCCCGCCACGCCGCGCAGCCAGCGGTCGCCCGGCCCGTCGCCGGTGGTCTCCAGCGTGGCACAGATCATGGCCTCGACCTTCGGCAGGTCGGTCTCCGGATCGGGCGCGATGTCGAGCCTCAGGATGCCCTCGTTCGCGCCGCGCAACATGGCCAATGCGCGGTGTCCCGGCACGTCGGCCCAACGCTCCCGATGGTCGAAATAGTCGGAAAACTTCGCGCCTCGCGCCTCTTCTCCCTCGTTGACGCGGGAGATGAGCAGCGCGTGCTGTTGCAGGAAGGCGCGCAGGCGGCCGAGCAGGTCGGCGGTCTCGGCCAACTCCTCGGCGAGGATGTCGCGGGCGCCGGCGAGCGCGGACTTGCTGTCGGGAACCTCCTCGCCGAGGAAGCCTTCGGCGAGCGCCTCCGGATCGGCACTGCGATCGGCGCGAATGGCCTCGAGAAGCGGCGCAAGGCCGTGCTCGCGGGCGATCGTCGCGCGGCTGCGCCGCTTTGGCCGGAACGGGAGGTAGAGATCCTCGAGAAGGGACTTCGTTTCCGCAGCGGCGATCTTCGCCTCCAGGGCGTCATCGAGCTTGCCCTGTTCGCGGATCGAGTTGCGGATCGCGTCCCGCCGCGCCTCCAGTTCGGTCAGGTAGTCCAGCCGTTCGGAGAGCTGGCGAAGCTGCCCGTCGTCGAGCCCTCCCGTTGCCTCCTTCCGATACCGCGCAACGAAGGGAACCGTGGCACCTTCCCGAAGCAGTGTCACCGCGGCGGACACCTGCCCGGGCGACGCGGCGATCTCTTCGGCAATGGTTCGGACAATCCGGGCAGGAACGGCTTGGGTCATCGGGCTCACATGTCAGGGAAGGATACACGCCGTCCCCGGGCCCCTGAAAGGCGCCCGGATACCGGCCTTATGCGACGCGGGAAACGGTGTCGCGGAGGTGTTTCCGGTCGGGTTGCGACGGATCAGAAGGGAATCTCGTCGTCGACATCGCCACCGGGGCCACCGGGGGCGCTGTCATAGCCGCCGCCGCCGCCGTAGCCGCCACGGTCGTCATAGCCGTCGCTGCCGCCGCCGCCACCGCCCCGGCTGTCGAGGAGGGTCAGTTCGCCGCGATAGGGACGCAACACCACCTCGGTCGTGTAGCGGTCCTGGCCGGACTGGTCCTGCCATTTGCGGGTCTCGAGCTGGCCCTCGATATAGACCTTCGACCCCTTGCGCAGATATTGCTCCGCGATCCGCGCCAGCGGCTCGGAAAAGATCGCGACCGAGTGCCATTCGGTCCGCTCCCGGCGCTCGCCGGTATTGCGGTCCTTCCAGTTCTCCGAGGTCGCGATGCGAAGGTTGCAGACCTTGCCACCGTTCTGGAACGTCCGCACCTCGGGGTCCCGGCCCAGGTTTCCCACCAGAATGACCTTGTTCACCGATCCCGCCATACGCCGCTCCTTGGTTCTGTCTTGTTGTTCCGTCCGGCGCATCCGGGCGCGCCGATTCCGGTCTGGAGTGGGACGCTACACCACCTCGTGGCGGTAAAAAACCGCGGAATGCGACGCAGTGCGCTCTGCGGGCTGGCGCGGCGGCGGAAATTCCCTATACTGCGCAGCAACGAAAAACGGATACCGGGACGAGTGCATGCGCTGTGGCATCGGGACGAGGCTGGCAGCGGCCCTTCTGGCCGCGGGTGTGGCGTTTGGCGGTGCCACTGACTCCTCCGCGGAAACCTCGATTTCCTCCAAGGCCAGGACGAAGCTTTTCTCCTCGCAGACGCGGGTGCTCGACAGCCGTGCGGCCAGCCAATACTCGAGTTCCACGCGGCTTCAGCCACCGTCGGCGACATCCGCTGTCCAGTTGGCCTCCGTTCCGGGCTACCGGGGCCGCTATAGCGGGCCCTATCTGCAAGTCGCCAAGGATGCAGCGCGGCGGCACGGCGTTCCGGAGGATCTCTACCTGAGGCTGGTGCAGCAGGAGAGCAACTGGCACACCGGCGCGAGATCCCACAAGGGCGCGATCGGGCTGGCGCAGCTCATGCCGGAGACCGCCGCGACGCTGGGGGTGGACCCGACCAATCCGAACCAGAACCTCGATGGCGGCGCCCGCTATCTCAAGATGATGTACAACCGCTACGGAAACTGGCGCCTGGCGCTTGCCGCCTACAATGCCGGACCGGCCGCGGTCGACAAATATGGCGGCGTCCCTCCCTATCGCGAGACAAAACAGTACGTCCGCAAGATCTGGGGAAGCTGAAGCCAGCTTAAGGCACCTTCCAACGACCAGGACCAAGCGCGAACCCATGCCATCGCCGGGCCGTGGTGGCCGCGCGGCGGCCTTTCGGCCTTTGCTCCGCGCCGTGGTGCCGGGTTCGAACGTCCGCTCACCCTAGCCGGTAGTTCGGGCTCTCGCGCGTGATCTGCACGTCGTGGACATGGCTCTCCTTGAGGCCCGCGCCGGTGATCCGCACGAATTCGCAGTTCGTCCGCATCTCCTCCACTGTCGCGTTGCCGGTATAGCCCATGGCAGCGCGCAGGCCGCCGACGAGCTGGTGGATTACCGTGCCTGCAGACCCCTTGTAGGGCACCTGGCCTTCAATTCCCTCGGGAACGAGCTTGTCGGAGGCGGCGTCCTTCTGGAAATACCGGTCGGCCGAGCCGCGGGCCATGGCGCCGAGCGACCCCATGCCGCGATAGGATTTGAAGCTGCGGCCCTGGTAGAGGATGACCTCGCCGGGGGATTCGTCGGTGCCCGCGAGCATGGAGCCGACCATGGCGCAGGAGGCGCCGGCGGCGATCGCCTTGGCGAAGTCGCCGGAAAACTTGATGCCGCCGTCCGCAATCACCGGCGTGCTGGTCTCTGCGGCCGCGGCAGCGCAATCGGAAATGGCGGTGAGCTGAGGCACGCCCACGCCCGCGACCATCCGCGTGGTGCAGATCGACCCCGGCCCGATGCCGACCTTGATCGCATCCGCCCCTGCCCCGATCAGCGCCTGCGTCGCCGCGGCCGTGGCGACGTTTCCGGCCACGACCTGAACCTCGTTGGAGAGCTTCTTGGCCCGCTCCACGGCCTTGGCCACGCCCTCGGAATGGCCGTGCGCCGTGTCGATGACGATCATGTCGACGCCGGCATCGACCAGCGCCTGAGAGCGTTCGAAGCCGGCATCGCCCACCGTCGAGGCGGCGGCGACACGCAGCCGGCCGAGCTGGTCCTTGCAGGCCTGCGGGTTGAGCACCGCCTGTTCGATGTCCTTCAGCGTCAGCAGGCCGGTGAGTTTGCCGCTGCTGTCGGTGACCAGCAGCTTTTCGATGCGGCGCTCCCGCATCATCGCGCGAGCCTCGCCGAGATCGGCCGGCTCGGTCAGCACTGCGAGATCCTTCGAGGTCATCATCGCCTTGACCGGCGTCGCGTCATTCTCCGCGAATCGCATGTCTCGGTTGGTGACGATGCCGACAACGAGCCCCTTCTCGTCCACGACCGGGAAACCGGTGACGTTGTAACGTTCCTGCAGCGCCTTGGCATCGGCCAGTGTCTGGTCGGCGGTCAGCGTGACGGGCGTGTAGACCACGCCGCTCTCGAAGCGCTTGACGCGCCGCACCTGACTCGACTGTTCCTCCACGGTGAGGTTGCGGTGGATCACTCCGAGGCCGCCCGCCTGGGCCATGGCAATCGCCATCGTCGCCTCGGTCACGGTGTCCATCGCCGAGCTCAGCAGCGGGATGTTCATCCGGATCGACCGGGTCACCTGGGTCGCGGTATTCGCCGTCGCCGGCAGCACCGAGCTGCGGGCGGGAACGAGCAGAACGTCATCGAAGGTCAGCGCCTCACGAATCTCCATCTCACTCTCCTTGAGGGGGTCGTTTGGCGCATCCCCTATACACGGATTTGTCTGGCAGGAAACCCCGGATTTGTGGGCGCCTCCCGCGGCAGTGGCAGATTTTGTGGCCGTCGCCGCGCCCGATCCGTCCAGCGAGGCTTTCGCGGAAATCGGTCGCCCCCGGCGACGAAACCTGCCATAGCCCCCCGCAAAGGACATCAAATCCAGAGGAAACTCCCATGAGTGATCTCACCGACGCCGGACGACAGCAGATTTCCGATATCGCAGCGCGCCATGGCCTGTCCCAGGGCGCCGTCGAACAGATGGCCCGCGCCGTCGCCGCCGGGGGTGGCACCATGGCGCAGTTCAACATTCCCGAACTCGGCGGCGGCGGTCAGTGGATGGCCGGCGGCATGACCATGGTCGGCGACATGTTCAACTACGGGCTGAAGGCGACGGTGGACTCGCTTTGCGCGGACCTCTCGAACGCAATGGCCGGAACGGCCTTCTTCCGGGCGCCGCAGACCATCGCCGGGGCCGCTTGGTGGCCGGCCGACCTCGGCCAGCCGAGCGCGGTCGGCGGGCAGAACCAGTTCCGTTACGCCTATTTCCCGGCCGCAGCCCGGGTCGCGGTAGACCCCGGCAACGGCGCGCCGGTGATCCTGCTCGACACGCTCGACCACCAGATCGGCGGATTCTCCCAGCAGCAGTCGGGTTATGGCGATCCTTTCGGCGGCATCAGCTTCTCCAGCCAGTATGGCCAGTTCGCCCTGTCGAGCCTGCCGCGCGCCGGTGTGCCGGAGGAGCCGCAGCCCGCGTCGCAACCCGTGCCGATGCCCGAACAGCCCTTTGCCGACGCGCCGCCCCCGAACCAGGCGCCATTCCAAGAGCCGCCGCGCACGCCCCAGGAGACCGGCGACATCCTCTCAACGATCGAGCGTCTGGCGGCCCTGCGCGATGCCGGCGCGCTGACTGAGGAAGAATTCGCCGCCAAGAAAGCCGAGCTTCTCAAGCGGCTCTAGAGCGGCGGCGGAAGACCATCGGCGGGCGTGGGAAAAATACTGATCGGGCAAGGCAGGTCTGGAAAACGACCGGCCGGAAGGAGGTCCGACCCAACCACCGTAATCCATCGAATTATGGCAAACTTGCCATAAACTCTTCTCAGTGCGGCCCCAGTTCACTGGTTTCTCGGCGTCTCATTGGATCCATTTTCAAGGGAACGCGCCAGATGTCCATTAGAAGTGCTTTTTTCGCTCTACCCATTGCCGCTGCGTCATTCGGCGCCGCCGATATGGCCAGTGCCGTGGCCTACGAAGCGCCCGTCGCGTCGAACGCCTATATCACCATGAACGGCCTCGACTGGGCCTGGGCCGCGCCTTGGGCCTATGATTCCGGCAGTGGCGGCTTCGACCTGACCTATCAGTCACAGTTTGGCTGGCGCCTGCCCACCGTTGAGGAACTGCTGAACGCGCCGGGCGGCCTGGACTTCCAGTTCGCCGGAGCGAACGTGCCCCTCGCCGGCACTGACCCGGTTTCCGGCTCCCGTTTCAGCTACTCCGATGCCAATCTGACCGGCGCGGCTGCCTGTGCGGCCGCCTACTTCTCGGATTCCGTCTGGTGCGACTGGGGTAATGCCCCCGACAACATTGCGGGCCCGGTGCCCTGGGCCGGCCAGCCCGGCTACTTGAGCTACTCCGACACGCTTGTCGTGCGAGACGCCTCGCCGATTCCTGTTCCGGGCGCCGTCGGCCTGCTGCTGACCGGCATCGCCTCGCTCTACGGCTTCAAGCGCCGCCGCAAGGCCGCCTGAATTCGGACTCTCTGGACCAGAAGACCGCGCCGCCCCAATTGAGGCGGCGCGTTTTGTATCAGGCGAGCGTTTCCCGGGCGGAAGCGGCGAGGCCGCGGATCGCCGGGGCGAAGGTGCTGGCATCGGCGCCCACGCCGAGGAACCGCACGCCGAGATCGACGAAGCGCGGATACATCGCCTCCTCGTAGAAGATGATCCCGGCCGGCTTTCCGGCAGCGCGGATCGTCTTCACCATTGCCTCGATGGTCTCAAGCACAGCCGGATCGTCGGGCGAGGCATAGCCCATATCGGCGGAAAGGTCGGCGGGCCCGACGAAGACGCAGTCGACGCCCGGCGTCTCGGCAATCGCTGTGAGGTTTTCCAGCGCCACATGGGTCTCGGCCTGGACGATGACACAGATCTGGTCATTGGCAGTGGCGTCGTAGTCGGTGACCTGACCCCAGTTCGTCGCCCGCGCCAGAATCGCGCCCTTGCCGCGGATGCCCTCGGGAGGATATTTGCAGGCCGCCACCACGGCTGCCGCCTGTTCGGGCGTATCGATCATCGGCACGACGACGGTCTGCGCGCCAATGTCCAGAACCCGCTTGAGGATCCAGGGCTCTCCCCAGGGCACACGCACCACCGGTGCGGCCGGATGCCCCTGCATCGCATTGAGCTGGGCGTGGACCATCTCGAGCGTGTTGGGGCCGTGTTCGGCGTCGATCAGGCACCAGTCGAAACCGGCAGAAGCGGCGATGGCGGCGATGGCGGGATGGCCGAAATTCAGCCAGCAGCCCATTTGCAGACGATCCTCTGCGAGGGCTTTCTTGATCGGGTTGAGCGGAGCGGGCATGGGAGGTTGACCGGCGTCTTTCTTCCGCGCGGCGGCGGAGCTTTCGGGAGTTTCAGTGGGTGAAGGTGGTCCTTCGATCCTCCTCTACGCCCGCGGCCCGGCAGATCACATGAGCCTCAGGGTCGCGGGGACGCGCGTCGGAGGACTCATCGTGGGACCGGTTTTGGGGGATGCAATTTCAACGGGTAAGCGAGAGAGCGCTCCAATCAAAAGGAGTCCGCCGGCGCTTCCGTGCGCGGCGTGAAGACGGGCAAGCCGGGCGTGGCGTCCCTCGACCCTGTCGGCAGGTTGACCGCTTGGGCAGGTATGCCGATTTGTCGAATTATGCTATAATTTACGTGGTCGGTTTCGTCGGGCAGTGATCTCCGAAACCGAAAGGACGCGCAATGTTTGCCAGATATTTGCTCGCGGTCGCTGGCGTCGCTATCGCCGTGCCGGCACTCGCTGTTCAGGTAACCCGGGAAGTCGAAGTTCACGCCGCTGCCGCCGAGGTGTGGAAATCCATTGGTTCGTTCTGTGCGATCGGCGATTGGTATCCCGGCATCGCCAGTTGCACCGAAACCGTGAAGGATGGTGCCACATACCGAAAGCTGGTCACATCCGACGGCGCTGAGTTCCTCGAAAAATACGTGGAAACCTACTCGGACATGGCCTACGGCTACGCGATCATCGAGAGCCCGCTTCCGGTCAAGAACTACGAGGCGACCCTGAAGGTCAAGGACCTGGGGGAAACGTCCCTGGTCGAATGGACAGGAACATTCGAAGCCGATGGCGCCCCGGAAAAGGATGTCGTGGAAACCGTCGGCGACATCTTCCAGGTCGGGCTCGACGCGCTGAAAGTTCAGTTCGCCACGACGCATTGACGTCATCCCTGCGGTGGCCGGCACCGTGTAGGTTCTCGCCGCTCAGGAACTGTCCTGAGCGAAAACCGACGTCCTCGGCGCCGTCACATGACAGCGCCGACAGGCAATCGGCTCAACCGGTCCGCGCTGCCCCGATCAGGTGCCGCGATAGAGCAGCGAGATCCCGTCGCGGAAGACATGTACCTTCTCAGGCGCTGCGGAGAGGTTCAGCGTCTCGCCCTTCAACCCGCGATGGATGCCGGGCAACTTGGCGATCACCGGCTCTGCCCCCGGGCTGTCGGGTTTGAAGAAGAGCAACGTCACTTCGCCCAGGTTTTCCTGCACGTCCACAGTGGCGGTGTAGGAATTCTCAGGGTCGTCCGTCAGCGCCAGATCCTCCGGCCGGATCCCGACATTGACCTTGGCGCCCAGGTCGCCCTCCTGGGAGGGATAGGCCGACTGCACGACACCGTGGCCGCCCTCGAGCGCGATGCTGGTGCGCTCGCCGGTGGCGACGATCTCACCCGCGAAGAGGTTCATCGCCGGCGAACCGATGAACTGCGCCACGAACTCGTTTTGCGGAGTCTCGTATAGCTCGAGCGGCGTGCCGACCTGGCTGATCCCCTTGTCGGCCAGCACCACGATCCGCGACGCCAGCGTCATCGCCTCGACCTGGTCGTGCGTGACGTAGATCATCGTCCGGTCGGGCATCGATTCCTTGAGCTGGGCGATCTCCAGCCGCGTGGCGACGCGCAGCGCCGCATCGAGGTTGGAGAGCGGCTCGTCGAAGAGGAAGACCTTCGGGTCCCGAACGATGCAGCGTCCGATGGCCACCCGCTGGCGCTGGCCGCCCGAGAGCGCCTTGGGCAGGCGGTCGAGATAGGGGGTAAGCTGGAGGATGTCGGCGGCCTTGCGCACGGCCGTGTCGATCTCGTCCTTGCTCAGCTTGGCGAGCTTCAGCGCGAAGGCCATGTTGTCAAAGACGGTCATGTGCGGATAGAGCGCGTAGCTCTGGAACACCATGGCGATGCCGCGCTGCGCCGGCGGCACATCGTTCACCACCAGACCGTCGATCTCGAGCGTGCCGCCGGTGATCTTCTCCAGCCCCGCGATCATCCTCAGGAGCGTGGACTTGCCACACCCCGAGGGACCAACGAAGACGATGAGCTCGCCCGCCTCGATATCGAGGTTGATGTCTTTCAGCACATCGACATCGCCGTAGCTCTTGTCGATGCTGGTCAGTTTAAGTCCGGCCATCCTCGTTCCCCCTCTCAGGCGTCTTGGGCGGTGGCGAAGACCGCCTGGTATGGCGGCAGGGTGACGCTGCCGCCGGTCGAAGTCACGTTGTAAGGCATATCCGGCAACAGCGCCCAGTCACCTTCGGGCAATGCGACCTGTCGTTCCGCCTCCGAAAGATTGAAGGCGCAGAAAATGCGGCTGCCGTCGTTCGCACGGATAAAGGAAAGGATTTTCTCCTCCGCCTCGACCGTCTCGTAGCTGCCTTTGACCAGGGCCGGATGCGCCTTTCGGAAGGCGATGGCCCGGCGGTAGAAATGCAGGATGCTATCGGGATCGCGCTCCTCGACGCTGACCGTGTGGGTCAGATGCTCCATCGCCAGCGGCAACCAGGGCTTGCCGTCTGTAAAACCGCCATTGGCGCTGCCGCGGCTCCAGGGCATCGGCGTGCGGCAACCGTCACGGCCGCGGAACTTGGGCCAGAACCGCTTGCCATAGGGGTCCTGCAGATCCTCGAAGGCAACATAGGCCTCGGCGAGACCGAGCTCCTCGCCCTGGTAGAGGCAGACCGATCCGCGGAGTGCCAGGATCAGCATCGCGTAGAGCCGGTACTGCGCGTCCGACAGGTTCCAGCGCGACATGTGGCGCATCACGTCGTGATTGGAATAGGCCCAGCAGGCCCAACCGTCCGGAGAGACCGCATCGAACCCGGCAATCGTGGAATTCACATAAACTCCGGACGGGAACACGTTGGAAAGGAAGGCGAAGTCGTAGCACATATGCAGCTTGTCGCCACCCGAGGTGTATTCGGCCTGCACCTCTGTCCCGCGCTGGCTTTCCCCCACCTCGCCAACCGATGAGATCGCCGGAAACTCGTCCATCACGCTGCGCAATTTACGCAGAAAATCAAGGTTTTCCGGCTGGGTCTTGTCGTAGAGGTGATCCTGGTAGTTGTAGGGATTGACGGCCGGCGCCGTCTTGTCGTTGATCTCTTCAGGCCGCAGTGCAGGATTGTCGCGCAACTGCTTGTCGTGGACATAGAAATTCACCGTGTCCAAGCGGAAACCATCGACGCCGCGGGCCAGCCAGAACCGCGCTACGTCCAGCAACTCTTTCTGTACGGCAGGTTCGTGGAAGTTCAGGTCCGGTTGATCGATCAGGAAGTTGTGCAGGTAATACTGCATCCGCTCGCCGTCCCATTCCCAGGCCGACCCGCCAAAGATCGAGAGCCAGTTGTTTGGCGGCGTGCCGTCGGGTTTCGGGTTCGCCCAGACATACCAGTTCGCCTTGGGGTTGTCGCGGCTCTGCCGGCTCTCGGCGAACCAGGGATGCTGCGACGAGGTGTGCGACAGCACCAGGTCGATCATCACCTTCAGGCCCAGCTGATGCGCGCGGGTGATCAGCGCGTCGAAATCGCCGAGCGTCCCGAACATCGGGTCGACATCCCGGTAATCCGACACGTCATAGCCGAAATCGAGCATCGGCGAGCGAAAGAAGGGCGAGAGCCAGATCGCATCCACCCCCAGCGAGGCGACATAGGGCAGCCGGTGGATGATGCCGGACAGGTCGCCGATCCCGTCGCCGTTGCTGTCCTGGTAGGAGCGCGGGTAGATCTGGTAGATCACGGCGCCGCGCCACCAATCTGCGTCAGCGGATTTCGTCACGTTTTCAGGCATTTGCAAAACCTACTTCACGGAACCGGCCAGCAGGCCGCGCACCAGGTAGCGTTGCAGGGCAAAGAACACCACGATCGGCACCGCCATGGAGATGAAGGCCGCCGTCGCGAGGATCTCCCAGTCGCCGCCGCGGGTGCCCAGCATCTCGACGATCTGGCGCGTCATCACAGTGGTCCTGCCCGAGGAGTCGATCAGGAAGACCATCGCCACCAGAAGGTCGTTCCAGGTCCAGAGGAACTGGAAGATGGCGAAGGAGGCGAGCGCCGGGAAGGAGAGCGGCAGGATGATCTTGACGAAGATCTGGAAATCCGTGGCGCCGTCGACCTTTGCGTTCTCGATGATGTCGCGCGGCAGACCGACCATGTAATTGCGCAGGAGATAGATCGCCAGCGGCAATCCGAAGCCGGTATGGGCGAGCCAGACGCCGAGATATCCCTTGCCGATGCCGATCGCGTTGTGGAACTTCAGGAGCGGGATCAGCGCCAGTTGCAGCGGCACGACGAGCAGGCCGACGACGCAGGCGATGAGCAGCGCCCGTCCGGGGAACTCCATCCAGGCCAGCGCATAGGCGGCAAAGGCGGCGATCAGGATCGGAATGATCGTGGCCGGAATGGTGACCGTGAGCGTCGAGAAGAAGGCCTTGGTCATGCCCTCAGAGTTCTGCGGATCGAACAGCATGAACTCGTAGTTGCCCAGGGTGAATTCCGGCGGCGTCGTCGCGGTGACGAAGATCCGCTGGCCACGCGAGCCGGACATTTCTTCGGCGCTTTCGACGCGATAGGACCCGTCCGCCTCGAGCGTGACACTGCTGCCATCCCGGAGTTCTGCGGTCTCGCCCGGCTGGTAGGCCGAGATCTCGCGCGAGGAGACGCCCCAATGGGCGATCACGCCGACCGAGAAGTCCTCGAAGACGTTGCCCTCGATCATGTAGACCCCGTCGCGGAGCACCTGCGCGGAGGGCTCGGCGGCGCGGACCACCAGGTTCTGCTCGGTCGGGAACAGCGCTTTCCACCAGCCGGTGGCGGAAATCTGGTCCGCCGTCCGGAAGGAGGAGACGAAGAGGCCGATCGTCGGGAACAGCCAGAGCAGCACGAGGAAGATGACGGAGAGGTGAACGGCCCAGGTGAGACCGGACTTTGTGCCTGCGATATTGTCCATGGTCCGGCCCCCTTACCGCATTTCCTTGCGCGCATTGCGCACGTTCCAGACAAGAATCGGCGTGACGAGCAACATGATGACCATTGCCGCAGCCGAGCCGGTTCCCCAGTCATTGGCGCGGAACATCTTGTCATACATGTAGTTCGCGAGCACCTGCGTGCCCCATTGGCCGTTGGTCATGGTGAAAACGATGTCGAACACCTTGAGCACGACGAGCGTGATCGTTGTCCAGACCACGACGATGGTGGACATGATCTGCGGCACCTTGATCTTGAAGAAAATCTGGAAGGGCCCTGCCCCGTCGACGATGGCGGCCTCGACCGTCTCCTCCGGGATGCCGCGCAGCGCGGCCGAGAGGATGACCATGGCGAAACCTGTCTGGATCCAGATCAGCACCACCATGAGGAAGAAGTTGTTCCAGACCGGCAGGGTCAGCCATTGCTGCGGCTCGCCGCCCATGCCGACCCATAGGGCGTTGAGCACGCCGATCTGCTCCACCTCTGCGGGGCGCGACTCGTAGACCAGCTTCCAGATCACCGAGGCGCCGACCATCGAGATCGCCATCGGCATGAAGACCAGCATCTTGGCGATGTTGCCCCAGGAGAGCCGGTCGGTGAGCTGCGCGACGATCAGGCCGAAGGCGGTGGACATGGCCGGCACGACGACGAGCCAGAGCATGTTGTTGCGCATCGCCTCCCAGAATTTCTGTTCGCCGAACATGAAGGTGTAGTTGCCGATGCCGACGCCGCCGTTGCGATGGATCAGCGACAGACGCAGCGTCTCGAAGACCGGGTAGGTGAGATACAGGCCGAGCGCCAGGATCGCCGGCAGCAGGAAGAGCCAGGGACGGATCATGTTGGCATGGCTGATATTGTGGCCGGCCGTCGTCTCGCCCGTCGCGAAGACGAAACCTGTGAGGCGCCATAGGCCGAAGATCAGCGCCAGCACCACCAGGAGCCAGAACAGGCCCCATCCGGACGCGATGCCGGAGAGCCCGGTCCCTGAGAGATAAAGCGCAAGGATCAGCAGCGTTGGCAGCGCGAAAAGGAAGATCAAACCGAGCCGCCGCCGCGCTGCCGTCTCGGCGGCCGTGAAGGCCCGAGCCGGAAGCAGGAAACGGTCGAGAAGGAAGTTCGAGAAGTAGAAATACCCGACGCAACCGCCAACACCGATGACGATCGTGATGAGCCCCTGTAAGGCCGGATGCATGTCGATCTCCCCCCAGATATCCTGACTGACTCAGGTTTGCACGGAGGGCGGCCCGGCGTAAAGCGCGCCGCCCTCCAAGTCGTTACAGATGCTTACTTCAGCGCGTCCCAGGAGGACTGGATCTCGTCGGCCACGGCCTTCGCGTCCTTGCCACCGGTATACTCGACCATCCCGGTCCAGAAGGTGCCGGCACCGACCGCGGCCGGCATGAGGTCAGAGCCATCGAAGCGGAAGGTGGTCGCGTCCAGCAGGATCTCGCCCTGCTTGCGCAGGATACCATCCTTGTAGGCATCGAGATTCACGCCCTTGTGCGGGGCGAGGAAGCCGGACTGGTTCATGAAGACTTCGCTGGCGATCGGCAGGGTCAGGAACTTCATCAGTTCAATCGCGGCCGGCGTTGGGTCGGTGATCGCGAGCACCGTGCCGCCGCCCAGAACCGGACTGCCCAGATCCTTCTCGGCAAAGGCCGGGAAGTAGAAGAACTCGGCATCCTCGCCCGGCACCACACCTTCCGGGAAGAAGGCGGTGGCGAAGGAGGCCTGGCGGTGCATGTAGCATTGCGGCGGCGAGGTGAAGAGTCCCTTCGGGCTGTCGCGGAAGTCGGTCGAAGCGACCGCGCCGGCGCCACCGGAGACGAAGTCGTCATTTCGGGCGAACCAGCCGTATTCCTCGATGGCCTCGATCACGCGCGG
Source organism: Tropicimonas sp. IMCC6043 (assembly GCF_004146235.1). GTDB lineage: Bacteria > Pseudomonadota > Alphaproteobacteria > Rhodobacterales > Rhodobacteraceae > Tropicimonas. The sequence goes on from NZ_SELO01000009.1 coordinate 20,860, forward strand.
ATCGTTGAACGGGATTTCGTTGGTCACCCACTGGTCATAGACTTCCGGGGGCTGGGTGCGGAGCATCATGTCCTCGACCCAGTCGGTGGCGGGCCAGCCGGTCGCCGCACCCGAACCCAGGCCGATGCACCATGGCGTCTCGCCATCGGCGGCGATCTGCTCGGTCAGCGCCTTCAGCTCTTCCATCGTCGTCGGGACCTCGTAGCCCGCATCGTCGAAGTTGTCGGGGCTGTACCAGACGAGGCTCTTCAGGTTCACGTTGTAGAAGAAGCCGTAGAACTGGGGATCGCCGTTCTCGTCGGGATAGGTGCCCAGATCCACCCAGGACTGGCCGGCGGAGTAATTGTCCTGGACCCACTGGCGCATCTCGTCGCCGAGCGGCGTCATCTGACCCTTCGCGGCCAGCACCGCGGCGAGGCCGGGCTGCGGGAACACGGCGATGTTGGGCGCCGAGCCCGCCTCGGCGTCGATCACGATCTGCTGCTCGAAGCTGTCGGAGCCGGTATAGACCGCCTCGGCACCCGTGGCCTCGGCGAAATAGGCCAGCACGTCGCGGAAGAATCCGTCTTCGGGGTTGAGCCAGGGGCCGGAGACGGTGACCGTCTGGCCGCTCAGGTCGGGCGCGTTCGCTGCCCATTCATTGTAGCTGTCCCAGCTGAAGGGGCCTTCGCCGGGCGTGAACTTGAGCTCGGCGCTGGCCGAGCCGGCAATCAGCGCGAAAGCGGCAACGCTGGCCCAGAGTGAACGTGTCATGAAAAACCTCCCGATTGAGTCGCGGGGATCCTGGCCCGACGACAGTTTGCCTTGCGTGTGGACGAATCATCCTCAAAGCGCTTTGGACACTCGATGCGTAGACCTTCGCCCCCGACCTGTCAACGGATTCAGACTACGCCGTTTTTTTGGGAACCGGTGCGGAACTTCTGCACTTTGCGCACAAATTTTCCGCCCAAAGCCCTTTGACTGTTTCGAATTGTAGTCGTAACGTCGCTCAGACCAAGCGGACTCACGCCCATGAACCTCAAGGACCTGGCAGCCAGCCTCGGGCTGAGCCAGACAACAGTCAGCCGCGCCCTGAACGGCTACCCCGAAGTCTCCGAAGCGACCCGCAAACGCGTGGCCGAAGCGGCGCTTCGGCACGGCTACAGGCCCGACAGCCGGGCGCGCTCGCTCGCGACCGGCAAGGCGATGGCGGTGGGCTTGGTGCTGCCGATGACCGCCAGGCAGGAAATCGTGAACCCGATCTTCGCCGATTTCGTCGCCGGCGCGGCGGAGACCCTGGCCTCGCGCGGCTACGATATCGTCATGTCGCTCGCCGGCGAGGAGGAGCAGACCCAGATCTACCGGTCGATGCTGTCCAAGGGTCGGGTCGACGGAATGATCATGCAGGCACCGCTGACCGGCGACCGGCGAATCGGCCTGCTGAAGCAACTCGGCATGCCGTTCGTCGTGCATGGCCGCGTGTCCGACCACGACGACGAATACTGCTGGATGGACATCGACAACCGGCACGCCTTCCACACCGCCACAGATCACTTGCTCGATCTCGGCCACCGCCGGATCGCGCTGCTGAACGGGATCGAGGCAATGGACTTCGCCCACCGCCGGCGCGACGGATTCCTCGAGGCGCTTGCCGAGCGCGGGCTCACCGCCGACACCGCGCTGATGGCGAGCGAGGCGATGACCGAGCATTACGGCCATCGCGAGGCGGCGCGGATGCTGCGCCTGCCCGACCCGCCCACCGCGTTCCTCACCTCCTCGCTGCTCGTCGCCATGGGCGCGCAGCGGGCGATCGCGTCGCGGGGGCTGCGGATGGGGCTCGACGTGTCGGTGGTTACCCATGATGACGGGTTGAGCTACCTGCCCAATGGCGAGCCGGACGCACCGATCTTCACCGCCACCCGCTCGCCGGTGCACGATGCCGGTCATATCTGTGCCGAGATGCTGTTGCGCCTGATCGACGCGCCGCAGACCGCCCCGTTCCATACCAAGCTCGAGGCGTGCCTCGTTCTCGGCCCCTCCTCCGGCCCGGCGCCCAATCTCTGAAGGATCCCGCGATGTTCAAGCGCAGCGATTTCCCCGACGGTTTCCAGTTCGGCGCCTCGACGGCGGCCTACCAGATCGAGGGACACTCCTTCGGCGGCGCCGGCCCGACGCATTGGGACGATTTCGCCGCGACACCGGGGAACGTCGTCCGGGCCGAGAACGGCGCAATTGCCTGCGATCACTATCATCGCTGGGAGGCGGATCTGGACCTGATCCGGGATGCCGGATTCGACGCCTACCGCTTCTCCGCCTCCTGGGCGCGCGTATTGCCGGAAGGGCGCGGGACAGTGAACGAGGAAGGGCTCGACTTCTACGAGCGGCTTGTCGACGGCATGCTGGAGCGCGGCATCAAGCCGATGATTACACTCTATCACTGGGAACTTCCCTCGGCGCTGGCCGATCTCGGCGGCTGGCGCAACCGGGACATCGCCGGCTGGTTCGCAGACTATGCCGAGATCCTGATGGGACGTCTCGGAGACCGGATCTGGAAGACCGCGACAATCAACGAGCTCTGGTGCGTGAGCTTCCTGAGCCATTTCCTCGGCCAGCACGCGCCGGGGGTGCGCGACATTCGCGCGACGGCCCGCGCCATGCACCATGTGCTTCTGGCGCATGGCACCGCGACGCAGGCGCTGCGCGCCGCGGGAGTGGGCGAGATCGGCGCGGTCTGCAATTTCACCTATGCCGAGCCGGCGTCCGACCGGCCGGAGGATGTCGACGCCGCCGCGACCTTTGACGACTATTACAACAACTTCTTCATCTCCGGCCTGTTCCGGAAGGAATATCCGGCCCGCATCGTCGAGGCGCTCGGGCGCTATTTCCCGGATGGCTGGCAGGACGACATGGAGCTGATCGGCGCGCCGGTCGACTGGCTGGGCGTCAACTATTACACGCGCGAGATCATCGCAGCCGAGCCCGGGCCGTGGCCGGCGCTCAAGAGCGTCGAAGGCCCTCTGCCGAAGACCCAGATGGGCTGGGAGATCTATCCCGAGGGCCTGCTGCATTTCCTGCGCCGCTGCGACGCGGAGTTCTCGCACGGCCTGCCGCTTAATGTCACCGAGAACGGTATGGCCAATGCCGACGTCGTGGTCGCCGGCGCGGTCGACGACCGCGCCCGCGTCGACTATCTCGCGCGCCATTTCGACGCCGCCCGACAAGCGATCGCCGAAGGCGTCCCGCTGGAGGGTTACTTCGTCTGGTCGCTCCTGGACAATTACGAATGGTCCTTCGGCTACGAAAAGCGCTTCGGCCTCGTCCACGTCGATTTCGAGACACTGGAGCGCACGCCGAAAGCCTCCTACCATGCCCTGAAAGCCGCCCTGGCCAGTTGAGGAGCCGCCCATGACCGCCCCGTCCCTTCTCGCCGATATCGGCGGAACCAACACCCGCGTGGCGCTGGCGCGCGCCGGCAAGGTGATCCACGGCTCGGTGCGCCACTATCCCAATTCCGAATTCGCCGCGCTCGAACCGGTGCTGCGCCGCTATCTCGAAGAGACCGGCACAGGCACGCCCGAGGCCGCCTGCCTCGCGATGGCCGGACCGGTGCGCGACGGTGTCGGCACGCTGACCAATCTCGACTGGACGCTGGATGCTTCCACTCTGGCGCATGCCACAGGCGCCGGCACGGTGACGTTGCTGAACGACCTTCAGGCTCAGGGACACGCCCTCGGCCACCTGGCCGCCGAGGCCCTCTTCCCGGTCATCGCCGGCCCGCCGCCGCGGATCCAGGCCACCCAGCTTGTCATCGGTATCGGCACCGGTTTCAACGCGGCGCCGGTCTTCGACACCGCCGCAGGGCGCTTCGTGCCCCCCTCCGAGAGCGGACATGTCGCGCTGCCGACACGTGACGACCGCGACATGCGTCTGGCGCGGTTTCTCGAGCAGGCGCATGGCTTTGCGGCCGTCGAGGATGCGCTCTCGGGGCGCGGACTGGTGGCGCTCCACGACTTCGTCTGCCGCGAGGCCGGGACGCCGGAGGCGGCGACGCTGAAGGGCAAGCAGATCATGGCCGCGGTCGCCGAAGGCGATGCGCTCTGTCGCGAGGCAGCCCGCCTCTTTGCCCGGTTGCTGGGCGCCGTGGCGGGCGATCTCGCGCTCACTCAGCTTCCCTTCGGCGGGATCTTTCTGATCGGCGGCGTGGCGCGGGCGATGGCGCCCTATCTGGCCGAAATGGGATTCGTGGAGTCGCTGCGCGACAAGGGGCGGTTTTCCGGTTTCATGGAGCAGTTCGCGGTCACCGTGGTCTCCGACGACGATGCCGCGCTGACCGGAATGGCCCTGCACCTGAAGGCAATGCTCGAATTGCGCTGAAACTCCCGCCACAAGCAACGTCATGTTAACCGGCACCCCTTAGGGCTTTGCACAGACGCAAAGTTTCCGGGGGAGATCCGTGCTGTACCCGTTCCAGACTCCATGGTGCCGGACATGAGCACCGATCTGGCCTTGCCCACCCGCCTCGACCTGCCGGCCGCGACACCGCTGGCGGAAGCGATTCTCGCCCTGAGAGGGCAGGATCTCCGCCTCATCGGGGAGGAGGTCAGCCATCTGGGCACGCCGGGGCTTCAGGTCCTCCTGTCGGCCGTCCGGACCTGGTCGCGAGACGGCAAGCGGCTCTCCCTTGCCGCCCCCTCCGGCGCGATGACCGAGCAACTCGCGCTGTTCGGGCTCGGTCCGGACGCGATTGCCACGCCGTCCGGGGAGGGTTGATCGGTGAGCCTGAACATTCTGGCGGTCGATGACAGCCGCACGATCCGGGACATGTTGAGCCTTGCGCTGTCTCGGGCCGGCTTCGTGACCAGCCTTGCCGAAGACGGCGAGCACGGGCTCGAGGTGTTGGGCAATATCTGCCCGGACGTCATCATCACCGACATCAACATGCCGCGGCTCGATGGATTCGGCTTCATCGAGGCCGTTCGCCGCCAGAAGGCGTATCGCGCAACCCCGATCCTTGTGCTCACGACGGAAAGCGCGCCGGAACTGAAGGCACGCGCCCGGGCCGCGGGCGCCACCGGCTGGATCGTCAAGCCCTTCGATCCGGCCAAACTGATCCGCGCATTGCACATGGTCGCCGGTCCGGGAGTCTCCGCATGACCACACCTGATCCGATGGCCGAAATCCGCGCCTCCTTCTTCATCGAATGCGACGAGCTTCTCGAAGCGCTCCAGGACGGGCTCGTTCAGATCGATTCCGGGGCCACCGACGACGAAACCGTCAATGTCTGCTTCCGCGCGGTGCATTCGATCAAGGGCGGCGCAGGTGCCTTCGGCCTCGACGAACTCGTCCGTTTCGCGCACCGCTACGAGACAGTTCTCGACGAGGTTCGCAGCCACAGACTGGAGCCCACCCGCGATGCGGTCCTTCTCTTCATGCGCGCCGCCGACATCCTCTCCGATATCGTGCGGAACTGCCGAGACGGAACCACTACCGATCCGGACGCGGTCGAACCGACCCTCCGGGAGCTCGAAGCCCTGACCGCCGGTGTCGACGAAGAGGAGGAGATCACGGATTTCCAGCCGACGGGCCTGTCTCTGGATCTCGGGCTGACGGACGTGACCGCCGGGCCCGCGGCCGATCCGGTCTTCGAGATTACCTTCCGGCCGGAAAGGGAGTTGTTCCAGTCCGGCAACGAACCCCTGTTCCTCTTGTCCGCCCTCAGCGCACTCGGCTCTCTCGAGACCACCTGTGACACGAGCGCCCTGCCGCCACTGGAGGAACTCGACGCCGAGAGTGCAGGCCTCGCCTGGACGCTCCGTTTGACGACCAACCGCAGCCGCAGCGACATCGAGGAAGTGTTCGAATTCGTCGACGGCCTGTGCGTGCTGGAGATTGTCGAAGCCGCTCCGGCCTCCGAGAGCACCTTGCCCCCGCTCCCCGGCCTGGCCGATCTCTCCGGTGCCACCGAATCGGCGGACACGGAGGCGGTCGAGGGGGACTCCACCGACACGGTAGCGTCACGCTTGACGCTGACCATGCCCGACGCGCAGGACGGTCCGGACCGGTCCGACGGTGTCGCGGCCGCCTCCGGCCCGCGCGTCCCGGTGCTCTCCGCCGACCCGAGCGAGCCGAAGGACGGGTCCACCGCAACCGCGCCCCGCCCCTCCGCCCAAGGAACGGTCACGCGCGCGACCGTGCGGGTCGATCTCGAACGGATCGAGCGGTTGGTCAACCTCGTGGGCGAGCTGGTGATCAACCAGGCGATGCTCTCCCAGAGTGTTGCCGAGGCCGGGCTTCCGGCGAATTCCCCGGTTGCCCAGGGCCTCGAAGAGTTCATGCAGCTGACGCGGGACATCCAGGACAGTGTCATGATGATTCGCGCCCAGCCGGTGAAGTCGCTTTTCCAGAGAATGGCCAGGATCGTACGCGAATCCTCCGCATCGATTGGGAAACGCGTGCGCCTGGTAACCGACGGCGAAGCGACCGAAGTGGACAAGACCGTCATCGAGCGTCTTGCCGACCCCCTGACCCACATGATCCGCAATGCGGTCGACCACGGCCTGGAGGACGCCGAAACGCGCGAAGCCGCCGGCAAGCCGCCCGAGGGCTGCGTCCAGCTGTCGGCCGCACATCGATCCGGACGGGTCATCATCGAAGTAAGTGACGACGGTGGCGGGATCGACCGGAAGAAGGTGCGCGCCATTGCGGAAGAAAAAGGCCTCGTCCCGCCGGGCCAGCCGCTCTCGGACAGCGACATCGACGCCCTGCTCTTCCTTCCGGGTTTCTCGACCGCCAGGAAAGTGTCCAACCTGTCGGGTCGTGGCGTCGGCATGGATGTCGTGCGCAAGGCAATTCAGGATCTCGGCGGGCGCGTCAGCATCACCTCGACGCCCGGCAAGGGCACGAGCTTTTCGATCTCCCTGCCGCTCACCCTAGCGATCCTAGACGGCATGGTCGTCGAGGCCGCGGAGGAGACGCTGGTCGTGCCGCTCGGATCGATCGTCGAAACGCTCATGGTTCGAAACGAAGACATGCAGGCAGTGGGCCCGGACACGCAGGTCCTGCGCATTCGAGACAGTTTCGTTCCCTTAATGGATCTCGGTGTCGAACTCGGTTTCCGCGAGCCGCTGGAGACCTATAGCGGCAGCGTCGTGCTTCTGATCACGCTCGAGGACGGCACCCGATCCGCCATGATCGTCGACGCGATCCACGAGCAGCGGCAAGTGGTCATCAAGGGGTTGCAGGACAGCTATGGCCATATCCCCGGCATCGCAGCGGCGACGATCCTCGGCGACGGCCAGGTCGCGCTGATCCTCGATCCCCTCGACCTGATGACAAACGCAACGGGACGCACCCGTGCCGGCGAGCCTCGCCTGACCCTAGCAGGATGAACAAGATGACCGAACTGACTGCCGTGCAAGGCGAATCCAGCGATTGCGAGTTGCTGTCCTTCCGCGTGGGAGAACAGGAATACTCGGTTGACATCATGTCGGTCCGCGAAATCCGCGGATGGACCCGGCCGACTCCGCTCCCGCATTCCGCCGACTACGTGCGGGGAGTTATAAACCTGCGAGGAACCGTCCTGCCGATCGTCGACCTGTCCCGACGGCTCGGCATTCCGGTTGGGGAGGCAAGCGAACGCAACGTCATCATCGTCGCACATATCCGCCATCAGGCCGTCGGGTTGCTGGTCGACGCGGTGTCCGACATTCTCGCCATCCCGGAATCGGACATGCAGCCCCCGCCGGAAATGGCGGCCGACAGCGAACGTGGTTTCGTGCAATCCCTCACGATCGTAGACGGCCGGATGCTTCGTATACTGGACCTCGAAGCGGTCCTGCCCGACCAGGCCGAGACCGCCGCATGAACGCTCCCACAGCACTGAACCTGCCGCAACCGCAGACGCTGGATCCTCAAGCCCTAAGAGACTTCGAGACACTCGCGCGGATCGCCAGGGAAGAGGCGGGGCTCGTCATCCCGCCCGAAAAGGCCGCCATGGTCTTCTCTCGGGTCAGCAAACGGCTGCGCGCCCTCGGAATCAGCGATCGCAGCGTCTACTGCAAGATGCTCGAGAGCCGGGACGAAACCGCGGAGCGACGACAACTGGTCAGCGCGCTTACCACGAATGTCACCAGTTTCTTTCGGGAACCCCATCATTTCGACACGCTGAAGGAGGCAATTCTTCCTGAGCTCACTGGTCGGGCACGCGCGGGCGAACGGGTCCGGATCTGGTCCGCCGGCTGCTCCACCGGACCGGAGCCATATTCCATTGCAATGGCTGTATTCGAGAAATGCCCGGAGGCTCTCGATCTCGATATCAAGATCCTTGCGACCGACATCGATCCGGCCGCACTGGCGACAGCGCGAAGCGGCAGCTACAGCAGCAGCCAAGTCTCCGCCATATCGGAGGATCGGCGAAGGCTCTTCTTCCGGAAGCCCGATGCGTCGACACATGGCAGCGAATGCGCCCAGGTGTCTGACAGGCTGACCGGTCTCATTTCATTTCGGGAACTGAACCTGCTGGCGTCCTGGCCAATGAAGTTCAAGTTCGACGTCATTTTTTGCCGGAATGTCGTAATCTATTTCGACCGGGAAACCCAAAACGCGCTGTGGCCGCGTTTTGCGCAGGCCTGCCGCCCGGGAGGCTATCTGTTCGTCGGGCATTCCGAACGTCTCGACGACGACAGCCTGCCCCATTTTCGTTCCGTTGGCACCACGACCTACCAACGTACGAACACCAACTGACCTGAAAGGACTGAAAACGTGGCACTTCGGGATCTTCTGCACGTGTTCGTCGTCGACGACATGTCCACCAGTCGCGGCTTGATCCTGCAGGCACTGGATGCTTTCGGGATCAGCCACGTTCGGCACGCCACCGATGCGCGATCTGCCCTCGCAGCGCTTTCGGCCAAGCCGGCGCATCTGGTGATTTCCGATTACAACATGCCCGAGATGGACGGCCTGCACCTTCTCAGGGCGCTTCGACAGGACCCAAAGCTCAAGGCGATCGGCTTCATTCTGATTACCGGCAAGGCGGAACGATCCATCATCGAGACCGGTCAGAAACTGGGGATGAACAACTTCATCAAGAAGCCCTTCACACCCCCCGATCTTCAGAAATGCATCGAGGCCGTTGTGGGGCGACTGTAATGGAACGGAGTCTGGACGGCGACTCGGTCTCGATGAACGCGCGGGCGAAGGACATCCTGAGACACACGGCGGATGAGCTTCGGGACCTCAGCAGGGAACTTCGCGCGTTCGAGTGCGACCCGTCCTTCATCCTCGAGCAGGCGCATGTTTCCCCTCAGCAGATCACGCGCCTCCAGTTCTTGGACGAAACCACACAGATCCTTGAGGACCTTTCGCGCGCGGTGAGCGTCGTCGAGAATCTCCAGCCCGCCTCGCTCGCCTGCGGACTGTCCGAGCTTCGCGGATGTATCGTGCTCGGCGACCTGCGCGGTCGTCTATGTGGCCAGGCCACCGAAGAGACCGGCCATCCGGGCAAGGAATCAGGGAACGTGAGCTTTTTCTAGGTGCCCCCTCCCCTGTTCGATCCGTTCATCGGACAGGTCGGGAGCCCCCATGCTGGCGCCTCTGTCGCAGCCATGTCCCGGGCGTGCCTCGCCAATCGGCATGGCCAGGGTGTTCCACTGCACAACCGACCGGAGATCTGTGGCGACTTTACCGGCGTCTCCCGCCCGCCCCCGACCCCGCTCTGGCCTGTCCACAAGAGCTATTCCCGATCGGCGGCGGTCTCGCCCCCTCGGAGAGAGCCGCGTTCCACGTCAGGTCGCCGCATGGCGTCCGTCCCGGTCCCAACCTGGACCGACGACCCCGACTCGGGCCGGAAAACCCTGACATCCCAGAAGCACAAAAAAATGCGCATCCTAACCATGTCTTCCGTTGCGCGTCGCGCCCCATCGCAGTCGCGGAACATGGTAGAAAAACAGGCAACTCGCCCCGAATCCGCACATCCATCTGCGACTGCGGCATTTCGGCGTATCTTTTTTAATTATTTATTGAATTTACACATTCTAGCCATTCTCATTTTTGAATGTTAGAAAATGAACCCTTTGCGGGAACGAATAGATGCCTTGATTTTATATCTTTCGGCGACGTTCAATTCACACATTCGTAGATTGTCATGGATCAAGGACAACCCTTTTCCCCCCTTCCCATATCAACCCGCGCGCGAGCCCCGGGCATCCTGGAGACGGAGGGACGTGTATATGATTTCCGGAAAAGGACTGGCCATCCTGGGCCTCACCCTTGCATTGTCAGGGTCAGGCGCCGCCTTGGCTCAAGAGACCGAGGCGCCGCCGGCGAAAGCCAGCGGCGCAACGGTCGATCACTCGAAACTTGAGGCGTTACAGAAAGACTTCGCCTCCGGTCCGGAAGTGACCGCCGCCTGCCTGAGCTGCCACACGGAGGCAGCGGATCAGGTCAAGCAGTCGATACACTGGACCTGGGACTACACGCACCCGGGGACAGGTCAGGACCTGGGCAAGGACAACGTCATCAACTCCTATTGCGTCGCCGTGGCCGGCAACGAGGCGCGCTGCACCTCCTGCCACATCGGGTATGGCTGGACGGACATGAACGAACCGCCGCCGCAGGACGCGAACGCGGTGGATTGCCTCGTCTGCCACGACACCTCGGACACCTATGCCAAGATTCCGGCAGGCGCCGGCAAGCCGTTCGGCAAGGAGATCAAGGAAGGCGCCATGACCAACATGGGTAAGCCGGCGCAGCCGGTGGACCTCATGAAGGTCGCCCAGAGCGTCGGCCTGCCCGACCGCGACAATTGCGGCAACTGCCACTTCTACGGTGGCGGCGGCGACAACGTGAAGCACGGCGACCTGTCGTCGGCCCTGCACCACCCGACCGAAGCAATCGACGTCCACATGGCGGAAGAAGGGCTCAACTTCGAATGCCAGACCTGCCACGTGAGCGAACAGCACATCTGGCACGGATCGCGCTACAACGTGACCGCGAAGGACACGGAAGGGTCCGGCCTTCCCGGCCAGCGCCGCGACGTGGCCACCTGCGAAAGCTGCCACGGAACGGAGCCGCATGACGCCTTCTCGCTCATCGGCTTCAAGCTGAACAGCCACCGCGACAAGATTGCCTGCCAGACCTGCCACATCCCCGAATATGCCAAGGGCGGCGCTCCGACGAAGCTGATGTGGGACTGGTCGACCGCTGGCAAGATGGGCGACGACGGGAAACCCACGAAAGCAAAGGGCTACGAGACCCGCGACGGCAAGAAATTCGTCACCTACGACTCGATGAAAGGCGATTTCGAGTGGGGCGAATACCTGAAACCGGACTATTTCTGGTTCGACGGCCAGGTCGAATACGCCAATGCCGATCACGAGATCGACCCCTCGGGCGTGGTCGAGGTCAACATGATCTCCGGCCGCCAGGACGACGACAAGAGCCGGATCTGGCCGTTCAAGGTCATGCGCGGCAAGCAGCCCTATGACACCGAGCGCAACCGGCTGCTCTACCCGCATCTCTTCGGTCCCGGGTCCGACACTGCCTACTGGGGCAAATGGGACTGGAACAAGTCGCTGGAGGCCGGGGCGGAAGCCTCCGGAACCGAATATTCCGGCAGCTTCGACTTCGTCTCGACCGAGATGTACTGGCCCGTCACCCACATGGTCGCGCCGGCGGAAGACCACGTCGCCTGCGAGGAGTGCCACAAGGAAGGCGGGCGGCTGGCCAATATCGCCGGCATCCACATTCCCGGCGCCAACCCGATGGGTCCGGGCGGAAAACTCGGCGCTCTGATCCTGATCCTCACCGCCCTCGGTGTGGTCATCCACGCGATTGCGCGCTTCTTCGGCCGCAAGAACATGAAGGAGCAATGACATGGCCGAACGCACGATCATGATCTACCCGCCGTTCGAGCGGTTCTGGCACTGGGGACAGGTGATCCTGGTGCTGGTGATGACCTTCACCGGCTTCCGGCTCTATGGCATCCACGAGTGGATCCCCTACAGCCAGGCGGTGGTGGTCCACACCTACTCGGCGCTGCTCCTGATGCTGCTCTGGATCTTCGCGATCTTCTGGCACTTTACCACCGGCACCTGGAAGCACTACGTGCCGACCACCAACGGCCTCTGGCAGGTCATGCGCTTCTATTCCCTTGGGATCTTCAAGGGCGAGAAGCACCCCTACCGGAAGGCCTACTGGCGCAAGCACAATCCGCTGCAGGCGATGGCCTACCTGTCTCTGAAGCTGCTGATCTTCCCGACGATCTGGATCACCGGCATCGCCTACCTGACCTACCGCCTCTGGGAGCCGGCGCCGAACTCGGGCTTCTGGATCGAGATCGTGGGAAATCTCCATGTGCTCGCGGCCTTCGGCATCCTCTCCTTCATCGTCATGCATCTCTACCTTATGACCACCGGCCATTCCGTCTGGAAGCACATCCGGCCGATGTTCAGCGGCTATGACGACATCGTCCTGACGGAGACCGAGGAGGCCTATCTGCGCGAGGACGAGCCGAGACGGATCCGCGACGCCTGATCGCGACGGCAAGCTGACAGAAGAAGGCGACCCCTGCGGTCGCCTTTTTCATGTCCGGTCGTCCTGTCGATCGCGGCCCGGAAGCCGTCGCGGCGCGCCGCGATTTCTCACGGAATGTTTCATAGCATAAGAAAGCGCGCGTCCCGGAGGACGCGCGCTGTAATTGCAGTCACCAGATGTGTCAAACCAGACCGTGGCTTTCGAGGCTGCGGGCCTCCTGGGCCTTGAACTGGTGGAAACGCGGCATGAACTTGTCCCATTCGACGGTGTGGGCGTCGAATTCCGGACCGTCGATGCAGGCATGCATGCGGACCGGCTTGCCGTCCCTGACCACCGGCACCATGCAGGCACCGCACATGCCGGTGGCGTCGACCATGATCGAGTTGAGCGAGACCACCGTCTTGACGCCATAGGGCTGCGTCAGGTCGCTCACCGCGCGCATCATCATCGGCGGGCCGACCGAGATCACCTCCGCGAGCTTGCGCCCCTTGGAGACATTGCCGGCCTTCAGCATTTCTTCCAGCGGCCCGGTGACGAAGCCGTGCACGCCGAAGGTGCCGTCATTGGTGCAGTAGATGATGTCGAGCTTGTCGCCATATTGCGCCTTGAGCCGGCCCATCCGGTCATCGTCGCCGGTCCAGAACAGGTGCCCGGCCGAGCGGAAGCCGATGATCATCGTGGCGTGGTTGCCCTTGGCCAGATGCGCCTTGGCGATCGGCAGGATCGCCGGAAGGCCGACGCCACCCGCGGTGAAGACGACCGTCTCGTCCTCGCCATAGGCATGCACGTCGCTCGGGCGGCCGAGCGGCCCTGCGATGCCGGCAAAGGCATCGCCCTCATGCATCAGGTTGATCATCTTGCTCGACGTGCCGAGGCCCTGGATCACGATGTCGATCGTGCCCTTCTCGGCATCCCAGTCGGCCAGCGTCAGCGGGATCAGCTCGCCGTTCTCGGAGGCGAGGACGCGGACGAACTGCCCGGCCTTCGCCGCCCTGGCCACGACCGGCGCGTAGACCGACATCTCGACGATGCCCTCGGCGACGTCCCGATGCATGACGATCGCCTGTTTTGCCTGACCGAGATCGGTATAGGCCTTTGCCCGCTTGACCCGGTCGCGCACTTCCTCGGCGCTGAAGGGAATGCTGCCGACGATCTGCCGCGCCGCGGCCTGGCCGTCGCCCGCGGCGAGGATCGCCGTGGAGCCGCCGCGCGCCGCGTCGCCGCCGGTATAGACATCCTTGACCGAGGTCTCCTGACCGTCTTCGACCTCGATCGTTCCCCATTTGGAGAGCTTCAGGTTCGGCTGCGCCTCGGGGATGATCGGGTTGGACTTGTTGCCGAGCGCCATGATGACGAGATCGGCCGGCATCTCGATCACCTCGCCGGTGGGTTGCGGCCGGCGCCGGCCGGAGGCGTCCGGCTCGCCCAACTCGTTCACGTCGACAATGGCGTGGGTGACGAAATGCGTGTGGCTGTCGCCGACGAACTCCTTCGGACCGCGGAGCTCCGAGAGGATGATCCCTTCTTCCAGCGCGTGGTGCAGCTCCTCGACCCGGCAGGGCATCTCGGCCTGTGTGCGCCGGTAGACGATCTGCACCTTGGCGCCGAGCCGCTTGGCGGTGCGCGCGGCGTCCATCGCCGTGTTGCCGCCGCCGATGACGAGGACATTTCTGCCTTCGATATCGGGCAGCGGCGTCTCGAAGTCCGGGCTGCGGCCGCGCATCAGGTTGACGCGGGTGAGGAATTCGTTGGCAGACATGACGCCGTTCAGGTGCTCGCCCGGCACGTTCATGAAGGTGGGCAGGCCGGCGCCCGAGCCGACGAAGATCTTCCAGAAGCCGGCCGCCTTGAGGTCCTCCAGCGTCGCCGACTTGCCGACGACGAAGTTTCGGACGAACTTACCGCCCAGAAGGTCGATCTTCTGTACAACGTCGTCGATCAGCGTGTTGGGCAGGCGGAACTCCGGGATGCCGTAGCGCAGCACGCCGCCAAGCTCATGGAACGCCTCGAAGACGGTGACCGGGTAGCCCTCGCTCGAAAGCAGGTAGGCGTTGATCAGCCCCGAGGGGCCGGAGCCCACCACCGCGATCGGCGGCTTCTCGGCGCGCTCCCAGGGGGAGACGATGCCGCGGAACCGCTCCAGCAGGTCGCCATCCGCGAGCTTCTCGTGCTCGGGCAGGTACCATTCGAGCTGGCCGATCTCGATCGGCCGGTTGGTGTGCTTGCAGACGCCCTGGCACTGGTGTTCCTGCGGGCAGACGCGGCCGGTGACATTGGGCAACGGGTTGGCGCTCTCGATCAGCTCAAGCGCCTGCCTGATCTTGCCCTTGCCGAGGAGGTCGATCATCTCGGGGATGTGGATCTTGACCGGGCAGCCGCCGATCTTCTTGGCCTCGGCCTCGCGGACCTTCTGCTTCAGCACGCCGAGCTCGCAGGGCCGGTCCTCGCATTGCTTGTCCCGCATCGCCTCGAGCCAGACGAAAAGGTCCACCTCGCGCAGGGAGTAGCCGAGCGCGCGGTAGCCGAGATACCCGGTGTTCACCAACTCGAAATCGTGGCTGCGCTCCTCCGGCGGGCGCACATAGGGCGGAATGTAGCTGTCCGCCGGCCAGCCCTCTGACAGCCCCTTGAACATCGGGTAGCGTCCCGAGAGATGGGCGTCGAGCGCGCGCACGAACTTGCGCTTGAACTTCAGCGGCAGGTCCCAGAGGAAACGCTGCAGCACGGTGGACATCTCGTCCTCCTTGAGCAGCAGGTTCCAGAGCACGCCGATGAATGTCTCGCCGAGCTCGGGCTGCTGGAATTCCCAGGCCATGGCCTGGGTTCCATCGGCGACGAAGACGGACCTGAGCGAGCGGGGATCCGCCGCCAGGTGCCGTTTCAGGACCTCGATCTGTTGCTGGAACAGCTCGTCCTGGGTGTCGGCCACGACCACGTTCATTTGATGATCTCCGAGTCGCAATTCGCGGCCACCTTGGCGACGCGCGTCTTGAGCGCGTCGGTGATCTCGACCTTCTCGAGCGCACCCGGGACCATGTGGGCCACCTGTTTCACCTCGCCATCCACGACGATCTTGGTCAGCTCGAAGAGCTCGGGGATCTCCTGGTAGCAGGTCTTGCAATCCGAACAGCGGGGCACGTCCTCCTCGCGGAGATAGGGAATGCCCGGGCCGCCCGCTTCCGGTGCCGCGGTGGGCGCCGGGGCCGGTGCCGCGCCGGCGACCGGGGCAAGCGCGCCGGTCAGGCCGACCGCAGCAGGCGCTGAAGACGCCGCCGCGAGCTGGCTCATGCCGGAGGCGATAGAATCCATCGCCGCCTCGCGGGCCTCGACCGCCTCCTCGTAGCGCTGCTGGAGCGCTTCGACTTCGGCGTGATGGGCTGCGTCGAGCTTCTCGACCTCCTGGCCGGCGAGGTGCTGCAGCGTCCGCCAGGACCGCCGGCGCTCCTCGACGAGGTGGACGACGGTGTTGCCGACCTCGAGCTTGATGAGGCGCTTCGCGGCATCCGTGGCGAGGATATACGGCACCTTGTTGGCACGCTCCGCCTTGGGAAGGTTGATGAAGTCCTCGATCGGCACGCCGTTGGCATTGGCGGCCAGCGGACGGAACTGCTTCTTGAAGCGGGTCTCGTCGAAGGCGAAATGCGCCGGGGTCAGCGTCACGTCCTTCAGCTTGAGCGCGCCATCCTCGACATATTCGAGGGTGAAGGTCGTCCAGTCCTTGTCGACCGCCGGGTTGCCCTCGAGCGAGAAGCGTTCCTCGATCGTCTCGCCCGCCTTCGGGTCATGCACGAAGAGCGGTGCCACGCGGGCCTCGACGGCGAGCTTGGCACGGGCGGAGGCCGCCGCGTCGGCGATGCCGTGTTCGGCCTGGCAGGGCGTGTAGACATCGAGCAGCGCCGGCGAGGAGCTGTGCTGCAGATATCCCATCAGGCTCTTGAGGAAGTGGCCGGGCATCGCGGTGGCGCTCTGCACGACGAAGACCTCCGGGTGGAAGGCGGCGATCATGCCGAGCTCCTTGCGGTCCTCCTGCTTGCCGGTCGAGGCCGGGCCGAAGCGGCTGAGGTCGCTGTCCTGCCCCGAGAGCGAGGCGGTGGACGCCTGCCCGCCGGTGTTGGAATAGACACCCGAGTTGAGCACCATCACCTTGACCGGCGTGTTCGAGGCAAGAAGCCGCGACAGCGCCCCAAAGCCGATGTCATAGGCCGCGCCGTCGCCGGAGATGTTGATCACCGTCGGCAGCATCGCCCGCTCCGCCTCCGAATAGTCTTGCCATTCGAACTTGCGGAAGAAGGCGTCGTCGGTGGCCGAGTCATAGGCATCGGCCAGTTCGAGCCTCGCGGTGCGCAGCGCCTTGAAGTCGACATTGGTCGCCGCCGTGATCCCCTCGAAGATCCCCTTGGAGAGCGCCGGGCCATCCTGGAACAGGCTGTTGACCCAGGGGTCCTGGTAGGGATTGTAGGGGAAGGTCGAAGCATAGACCGAAGAGCAGCCGGTGGCGTTCGCCACCACCATCGCCGCCGGGCCGTTTCCGGTCGGGCCGCCCTCCATCAGGAAGAGCCGCTTTTCGAGAACCTTGATGGCGTCCGCGATCCGCGCCCTGCGGGCCTCGTTGTCGGCAACCTGCGGCAGCTTGGCCTCCAGATCGGCGATCAGCCCCTCCAGCTCGCGCACATGTTTCTTGAGCTTGCGATCATGGATCGCGTGCGCCGCCGAGACGACCTGCCGGATCGCCGTCACCTCGCCGCAGCCACGGCAGGCACCGTGTCCGCCGGTGGTGGCGTAATAGGTGTCCCGGTCGAGCATCATCCGCTTGATGTCGCCGCCCGGATCGAAGGCGTGTTCGAGGAAGCGGGTGGGCGTGTTGGGGGTCTTCGACAGGAATTCGAACTCCGTCTGGAGCTTTTCAAGCAGCGGTTCGTCCTGCTTGGCCTCGGTCAGCGCGCCGGGGCCGCAAACCTCGATGCATTCGAGGCAGCCGGAGCATTTCCACGGGTCGACGACGACCGCGAAGAGGCCGCCCGAGCCGCCCCGCTCGGCCTCCATCGCGTCGAAGAACGGCCGCGTGCGGGCCACCGGCAGCAGCGCCGCGCCCTCGGCCAGAAGCTTGAGGTTGCGGCGCACGACAGCGCTCTCGGCCTCGATCGCCTCGACCGCCTCGGCGACCAGAACGCCGAAGGGCTTCGACTCCTTGCTGGCGAGATAGGCCGCGCGCACGGAGGCGCCGATCTCGTGGATATGCTCGCGCACCAGGTCGCGCTGGCCGGCGGGCATGTCGATTTCCTTCATCGCCGCCTTCAGAAGCTCGTCGATGTCGAAGACCGTGGCCGGGATCGCGGCGTCCGGGCAGACCATCGTGCATTCGAGGCAGCCGGTGCAGAGCGACGTGTCGAGCACCGGAACATGGCGCCGGAACAGGCCCTTGTCGCGGCTTGCCGCGGTGCCCGAGGGCATGAACATGCCGACGCCTGGCATCACCGGCGCCTCGCCGATCGTGCCCTCGCGGAACGGCCGGGCGACCGTCTCCTCGTAATATTCCTGGTCGAACAGGCCGGTGGGCGAGGCATCCTGCGCGATCCGGCACATCGAACCGGAAATCGCGGGCGAGAAATGCGGCTCGAGATCGGCCGCCTCGGTCACCTCGGCAAACTCGGGCGCGGTGTAGTCGACCGCGATCGTTGCCGCGGCGCCGTCGCGGATCACCGCCATGTTGCCGTCGACCACCGCCTGGCCCTTGGCGCCAAATTTCTTGGCGATCTGGCTGCGGATCTTCTCCATCACCGCCTCTTCGGGCGCGCCCTCGGTGATGCGTTCGACATTGCCGCAGACCGCGCCGATGAAGGCGATGCCCATCATCCGCGTCTCGAGCTCGGGGCGCGGCGCGTGCTTCTTGGCGATAACGAAGCCGTCGAGCACGAAGAAGCGGATCTTGTGGTCGGTGATGTAGCGCCGCATCGACGACGGCATCTCTTTCCAGACCTCCAGCGGCGACAGCGAGGATTGCAGGATGAAGGTGCCGCCGTCGACCAGCCCGCGGAGCGGGTTGGAATGCACGAAGACCTTGTGGTCGGGCGAGACCACGACCTCGACATCCTCGAGATCCGCGTTGGTGATCTTCACCTCCTCGGGGCTCAGGGTGATGTAGTAATTCGTCGGCGCCCCGGATTTCTCCGAGCCGTATTTCGGCGCCGCCTTGGAATGCAGCCCGAGCGCGTTGGCAAGGATGTCGGTGAGCAGCTTGCCGGTGGCGATGGTGCCGTAGCCGCCGACCGAGTGGAAGCGGATCCGGAGCCCGCCATCGGGCAGGAGCCGCGGATTCGGCTTGGTCTCCAGCGCCATCAGTTCGGTCTCGGGATAGGCCGCGCGCAGCCGCTCCTGGAGCTCGGCGAGTTGCGGGCTCGGGGTCTTCGAGAAGAACTGGGAGCCCAGATAGACGAAGGGCGCATTGCCCTCGTCCATGTTGTCATAGGCCGCGATCAGGTGGCGCGGTTGCAGGTCATGCGCGCCGAGCCCGAAGATCGCGGTGGTGAGCCGCGGCAGGGTCGACAGCGGCTGGATGCCCTCGTAGCGGATCCCGGCGGCATTCTCGACCGCCTTCAGCAGCGCCTGGTTGACGAGGCCGGTGAGCGCGGTCACGTCGGAGCGTTCGAGGATCGTCACCGCCCGCTTGCCGGCGAGCGCAGCGACGACGTCGGCCTCCGGGAAGGGCTGGAGCATCTTGATCGACACGACGCCGACCTTGCGGCCCTGGCGGCGCAGATAGGCCGCGATCGCCTCGGCGTCGTCGGTGACAGAGCCGAGCCCGACGAGCACGGTTTCGGCATCGTCGCATTCATAGCATTTCACCGGCGAATAGCTGCGGCCGGTCAAGTCGGAGTATTCCGCCATCGCCTCGCGCACGAAGCGCGGCACATCGCGGACGAAATGGGTGCGGTGGTCGACCGCGCCGGCCTGATAGTCCGGCTGGTTCTGCACGCCGCCCGTCAGGCCGGGGTTGTTCACGTCGACCTGCGCCGGGACGCGCTGCCGGGTGCCCTTCTCGTGCGAATTGACCCACTGGCGGCGCCACTGGGCATGAAGTTCTTCCGGCAGATGCGCGAGCGTCTCGGTCACGAGGTCGCCGTCATTGTCGATCTCCACCGCCTCAGCATTGGCGTCGAGATAGTCGACGAGCGCGACGTAGTCGTCCTGGGCGAGATCCGAGCTGTGGCGGCCGAGATAGCGCTTAAGGTGGAAGACCCGGCCCTTGGAACCGAACAGCATCTCCTGGGCGACGGTGGGGCATTTGATCCGCCCTTCGGGATCGCCGACGAAGCTGCGGAGCAGGTCGTCCTCCGGCATCAGCACTTCGCTCATCATGTGCGAGGTGACGAAACCGTCCATCGCGTTGGCGACCGGGATCATCGACATCGAGGAGACCTTGTAGGAGATCGCCGCGAGATCCGCCGCCTCCTGCGGGTTCGAGCCGAAAAGGATGGTGTAGCCCGAGGGTAGCAGCGCATAGACGTCGTCATGACCGGCCATCACGTTGAGCGAGTGGCGCGACACCGACCGCGCGGCCACCTGCATCACGAAACCGCCGACCTTCTTGCCGACGGTTACGTAATGGCTCTCGATGCCGTAGAGGATCCCCTGCGAGGAGGAAGCGTTGGACACATACTGTCCACCGGTCAGCGCCGCGCCGAGCGCGCCCGACTGTGCCGAATGCTCGCCCTCGGGCTCGAAGAAGAACGGGTGGCGGCCCCAGATGTTGACACCCCCGCCGGCGCGGAACGCTTCGTAGATCTCGGCGATCTCCGTCGAAGGCGTGATCGGATAGCCGATCACGCCGCCGCAGACCTGCCCCATCACCTGGGCGATCGCGCCGTTGCCATGGATGACGGTGGGTACGCCAGGAAACTCCGGCGTCTTCTGAAGAGTATCTTTCATCGTGCTCACCACATTTCGATTGATCCGAGTCTAGGCGTCCATGGTCGGACGAAACATGCCGCCTATGGACACATCGCCTGACCGGCCCAGTTGTCCTCCCCCGGTGCGCGGATGGGTCACCGTAGCATATTATTTCGCCCGGGCAGCGGGTTTTGCGGCCTGCGAAAAATTGTGATCGCTAACCGGTTGCCTCTGTGACCGACTGCTTGCATATCGGGCAGGTCCACCGGGCGATCGGCATGTGATCCGAAGGGTTTCTGGAAACGTATTCCCGTCATGCAATGTGAACATATCAGCGCAGAAACCTTCCATGGACGCCGCGGCGGCCCGAAAAACAGCTTCCGATACGGTGTGGATTACGTTCTGGAGGATTTCTCGGACACACCGCGTCCGGGCCTCTATTCGCGGGACCGGTTCAACCTCTGGCATCTCGACAGCCGCAACCATGGCGGTCCGCGCAGCGACGGGCGCGGCGTTGAGTGGTTTCGCGAAGAACTTGCCGCGCGCGGATTTCCGCTCGCGGGGGCGCAACTGGTGCTCCTGGCACAGCCGGCCTTCCTGTGGTGGCGCTTCAGCCCGGTGAGCTTCTGGATCGCGCTGCGCGACGGGCAGCCCTGCGCCTTCGTGGCCGAGGTCAACTCGACCTTCGGCCAGCGGCATTGCTATTTCTGCGCCCGGCCCGGCTTCGAACCGATCTCGGCCGGCGACCGGCTGGTGGCGGACAAGCTGATGCATGTCTCGCCCTTCCAGACGATCGCGGGGCAATACCATTTCAACCTCGACATGACCAAAACGGACATCCGCATCCGCATCCTCTACCGCAATGGCGGCGAAGGCGTCGTGGCGACGCTCGCCGGCCGTCGTCGCGCGGCCAGCAACGCGAGCCTGCTTGCCGCTGCCCTGCGCCGCCCCTTCGGCAGCGCGCGAGTGCTCGGGCTGATCTACTGGCAGGCGTTGAAGCTCCGGATCAAGCGCGCGCCTTTCCTCGGCCGCCAGCCGGCGCCCGCAGCGCCACTATCGGACGGGCGGGAGGCGACGCCGGACGCCTCCGCCTGAGCGCGGCCGCCGGTCGAACGAGCTTCCATAGAGCACCGGGCGGATGACACCTTCCCTCCTCCTGCCATATCCCTGAAACATTCTGTCGCTACGCTCCGCCGAAACGCGATATTCCGGGCCCATGACAGATCCCCAACCGTCCCGCCGCAACGGCTCGCCGTCCGAAGTCTTCGCCGCCTTCCTCATGCTCGGCCTCACGTCCTTTGGCGGGCCGATCGCGCATCTGGGCTATTTCCGCACCGAGTTCGTCACCCGTCGCGGCTGGCTCGACGAGCGCGGCTTTGCCGATCTCGTCGCCCTCTGCCAGTTCCTGCCCGGTCCCGCGTCGAGCCAGGTGGGCTTTGCGATCGGGCTGATGCGCGCCGGCCCCCTGGGCGCCGCGGCGGCCTTCGCCGCCTTCACCCTGCCCTCTGCGCTCCTGATGATCGCTTTCGCGCTCTCGTCCGCCGCGCTCGACGGTTCCGTCGGCCACGGCGTGGTCTCCGGCCTCAAGATCGTCGCCGTTGCCATCGTCGCGCAGGCGGTGCTCGGCATGGCCCGGGCGCTCTGCCCCGACCGCGAACGCGCCGCCATCGCCGTCCTTGCCGTGGCCATGCTCGCCGCCCTGCCCGGCGCGCTCGGCATGATCGGCGCCATCCTCGCCGGGGCGCTTGCCGGGTTCGCGCTCGGCCGCGGCGAGACCGCCGGACGCGAGAACGGTCTCCCGCCGCCCCTCTCGCGGCGCGGCGCGCTGGCCTGCCTTGCAGGCTTCGCCGCGCTCCTGCTCGCCCTGCCCGTCCTCGCCGGGCTCACGCAGGGCCTCGCCCTCTTCGACGCCTTCTATCGTGCCGCCGCGCTGGTCTTCGGCGGAGGCCATGTCGTGCTGCCGCTGCTCGAGTCGGAAGTGGTCCGCCCGGGCTGGATCAGCGCGGAGGATTTCCTCGTCGGCTATGGCGCAGCGCAGGCGATGCCGGGACCGCTCTTCTCCTTCGCCGCCTACCTTGGAGCGCTCGGGCCGGCCCCGAACGGCCTCGCCGGAGCCGCGATCGCGCTCGCCGCGATCTTTCTCCCGGGCTTCCTGTTGCTGCTTGCCGTGCTGCCCTTCTGGGACGCGCTGCGCCGCCGTCGCGATGCCCAATCGGCATTGCAGGGGGCCAATGCCGCCGTGGTCGGCATCCTCGGCGCCGCGCTCTACGACCCGGTCTTTACTGCCGGTATCGGCGACATGGCCGATTTCGCCCTCGCGCTCGCCTGTTTCGTGCTGCTTGTCGCCTGGAAGGCCCCGCCCTGGGTCGCAGTCCTCGTTGCAGCGCTCGGAGGCATCGTCCTGTCCCTGGCGTGATACGGGAGCCTGCAAACAAAGAAACAGGGCCGCCGAGTGGCGGCCCTGACTCTGCACTGTCCCGTTTTTTTTGCCTCAGCGGCCCATCCAGCCGCCATCGACCAGAAGCGTGGCGCCATGGACGTAGTTTGACGCATCCGACGCCAGGAACACGGCCGGGCCGGCGAAGTCCTCGGGCTTGCCCCAGCGACCCGCCGGGATGCGTCCGAGGATTGCGACCGAGCGTTCGGGGTCGTCCTGCAACGCCTGGGTGTTGTCGGTGGCGATATAACCCGGCGCGATGGCGTTGACGTTCACGCCCTTGGACGCCCATTCATTGGCGAAGGCCATTGTGAGCTGGCCGATCCCGCCCTTCGAGGCGGCATAGCCCGGCACGGTGATGCCGCCCTGGAAGGTGAGCAGTGAGGCGGTGAAGATGATCTTGCCCGAGCCGCGTTCGATCATCGAGCGGCCGATCTCGCGGGTCAGCACGAATTGCGCGCTGAGGTTCACCTCGATCACCTTGTCCCACCACTCGTCCGGGTGCTCGGCCGCGGGCTTGCGCATGATCGTGCCGGCGTTGTTGATCAGGATGTCGATCTGCGGGTTCTCTTCCAGCACCTTTGCGGCGAAGGCGGTCACCGCGGCGCGGTCGGCGAAATCGCAGGAATAGCCCTTGAACTTCCGGCCCAGGGCTTCGACCTCCCTGCCCACGGCGGAGCCTTCGGCTTCCAGCGAGGCCGAGACGCCGATGATGTCCGCGCCGGCTTTCGCAAGGCCGAGCGCCATCCCCTTGCCGATGCCACGCTTTGCGCCAGTTACCAGCGCGGTCTTGCCCGTCAGGTCGAACATGCTCAGGTCAGACATGGGTCACTCTCCCCCGTTGATTTTCAGAAGCGATTTCATCGCGTTCGGATTGGACGTGAGCTCCGCGAAGGCCTCGCCGATCTTCTCCAGCGGACGGATGTCGGTGATCATCGCGTCGGCGTCGATCTCGCCGGCGGCAATCGAGGCGATCGCCTTGTCGTAATCCTCCGGCTCGTAGACGCGCACGCCGATCAGCTGAAGCTCGCGCCAGAAGAAACGGAACATGTCCACCGTCGGCTTGGTCGCATGGATGGCGACCATGACGATCCGCGCCCGTGTCGCGCCCACCGCGGTCATCAGGTCGACGCCCGCCTGCGCGCCCGAGACCTCGAAGATCACGTCCGCGCCCTTGTCGCCGGTCTTCTTCAGGATCTCCGCCACAGCATCGACCGTTTTGGGATTGATCGTGTCGAAGCCGAGCTTCGCGGCGAGCGCCAGCCGGTTCTCGTTGATCTCGGAGATCGTCACCTTGCCGCCCGCGGCCTTGGCAACCATCGCCACCAACATCCCGATCGGTCCGCCACCGATCACGAGAACATCCTCGCCCTCGGTCACGCCCGCCATGCGCACGTCGTGGCAGGCCACCGCCAGCGGCTCGATCAGCGCGGCATCGCGCAGGGTGACGTTCTCCGGCAGCCGGTGCAGCGTGTGCGCCGGCACGTTCCAGAGCTGCTGCATTGCCCCCTGGCTGTCGAGTCCGATGAACTTGAGGTTGTGGCAAATATGGCTGTGCCCGCGGTTGCAGGCCGGACAGTCGCCGCAATGGTCGAGCGGGCGCACGACGATCCTGTCCCCCGGCGCCCAGCCCTCGACGCCCTCGCCCACGGCCTTGACCGTTCCCGACATCTCATGGCCGAGAATCCGGTCGAAGCCGACGCGGGCGTCCATATGGCCCAGATACGCATGCAGGTCGGTGCCGCAGATGCCGCAATAGGCGACCTCGATCTGCACCTGGCCGGCACCCGGCGCCTCGGACTCGATCTGCTTCACCTCGAAGCTCTTGTCGCCCCGATAGAATGCTGCCGTGATTGACATGCGCTTGCTTTCCCTGTCTGGCCGCCCTCCACGGCGGCGTTGCGTCCTCCGCCCGGAGATGTGCTGTGGGTGTCACCTCCCGACGGTGCCCTGCGGGCACCTGTCCGCGCGCTGATAAAGCGCCGGGGCGGAACATGCAGGAGGGCCGATCCGCTCAGCCCGATCCTGTTCCGCTCCTGGCACGACCACGGCCGCGGACTCGCGGCTTCCATACTCTTTTCGCGCGGAAAAGTCCCCGGCCCCATTTCGTCGCAGGCGCATAGCGATAGTCGCCGCAAGATGGCTGGCTGCCTCTCGAAAAATCGTCAGGCAGCCGCGAGACTTCGCTGGAACCGCCTACGCGGCAGCCGGAGCCACGACGGGTCCGGCGGCGTACCCCTGCCCCGGCTCAGACGCCGTGGCGGCGCAGTGTCTCGACCAGCAGGCGTGTCGAGCCGTCCTTGCCCTCGGGCTCGGCCTCGCCGGAGACCACCGGCTCCAGCGCCTTGGCGAGCTCCTTGCCAAGTTCCACGCCCCATTGGTCGAAGCTGTTGATCCCGAGGATCACCCCCTCGACGAAGACACGGTGCTCGTAGAGCGCCACGATCTGGCCCAGCACCTCCGGCGTCAGCAGCGGATAGACCAGCGTGGTCGACGGCCGGTTGCCGGGGAACACGCGGTGGCGCGCTTGCCGCTCCAGCTCCGCCCCTTCGAGCCCCTTCGCCGCCATGATCGCGGTCGCCTCCTCGAGCGAGCGCCCGCGCAGCAGCGCTTCCGACTGCGCCAGGCAGTTGGCGACCAGCAAGCGGTGCATATGCACCAGATCCGGCTCGTGGCCCTGCGCGGCGACCATGAATTCGCAAGGAACAACGCCGGTGCCCTGGTGGATGAGCTGGTAAAAAGCGTGCTGGCCGTTGGTGCCCGGCTCGCCCCAGACCACCGGACCCGAGACCACCTCGAGATCGGCACCGTCCATCGAGACCCGCTTGCCGTTGCTCTCCATCTCGAGCTGCTGGAGATAGGCCGGCAGGCGAATGAGCCGTTGCTCGTAGGGAAGCACCGCGCGGGTCGGGTAGCCGCAGACCTGGTGATGCCAGATGCCGACGAGCGCCAGCAGGACCGGCAGGTTCTCGGCGAATGCGGCAGACTGGAAATGCCTGTCCATCGCCTGCGCCCCGCGCAGGAAAGCACGGAACGCCGGGCCGCCGATCGCGATCATCAGGCCGAGGCCGATCGGCCCCCACATTGAGTAGCGCCCGCCGACCCAGTCGGCGAAGCCGAAGACTCGCGCGGGGTCGATGCCGTAGGCGGCGGTCTTGTCGGCGGCCGAGGAAAGCGCGGCGAATTGCGCCGCCGGGTCGGCAACCGTCCCGCCCATCCAGGATTTCGCGGCCGCCGCGTTGGTCATTGTCTCGATCGTCGTGAAGGTCTTGGAGGCGACGATCACCAGCGTCGTCGCGGGATCGAGCGGGCGCAGCACGTCGGCGACATGCGCGCCGTCCACGTTGGAGACGAAATGCACCCGCGGCCCGTCGCAATAGGGCGCAAGCGCCTGAACCGCCATGACCGGCCCGAGATCCGAGCCGCCGATGCCGATATTGACCACGTCGGTGATCTTGCCGCCCTGCCCGGTGAAGCTGCCCGACCGCACGGCCTCGGCGAAAGCCTCCATCCGGTCGAGCGTGGCCAGCACCTCGGGCATGACGTCCTCGCCGTCGACCACGACCGGCCCACCGTCGAGATTGCGCAGCGCGGTGTGAAGGACGGCCCGCCCCTCTGTCTCGTTGATCTTTTCGCCGCTGAACATCGCGTCGCGGCGACCGGCGACATCGGCGCTCTCCGCCAGCCCGATCAGCAGTCCGAGCGCGGTCCCATCGATCGTGGTCTTGGAAAAGTCGAAGAGCATGTCGCCGAAGCGCGCCGAGAAAGACGCGGCGCGGTCCGGATCGGCGTCGAAGAGCGAGAGGATCGAACGGCTCTCGGTGCTGGCGCGATAGGCCCTGAGGTCATTCCACATGGCGGTGTCCCTATTCTGCCCAATGTACGGTTGCGTCGTTCCATACGAGCTTCACCGGTGCCTCGCGAGGCGACAGATTGCGCGCCCGCTCGAGCGTCTCGCGCTTCTCCGGTCCGGTGATCAGGATATGCGTGTGAAGCGCCCCCTGCAGAACCGGCGCGGTCAACGTGACCCGCGTTTTCGGCGCCGATGGCGAGCGCATTGCCACCAGCGGCGGCGCGTCGGAGGCCAGCGCCGCATCGAGATTGTCGCCGTCGGCGAAGATCGACGCAATATGGTAGTCGTTGCCCATCCCCAGGAGCAGCACGGTGATCGGCAGCACGAGGCGCACATCGGCATTCATCGCCTCGAGCGCTTCCTCGGGTGTCTCCGTCTCCGCGCGGATGCGCTGGTAATAGGCCTTCTCGGCCCGATTCACCAGCAGCCGCTCCTTGAGCAGCCTCGTGTTCGAGTGCGGCTGATCCTCGGCCACCCAACGTTCGTCGGTGGGCAGGATGTTCACCCGGCTCCAGTCGATATGCGAGGCCGAGAGCGAATCGAAGGCCGGCCCCGGCGTGGTGCCGCCGGGCACGCAGAAGGTGGCACGCGGCTGTGTCAGGAGCGTGTTCTCCAGCTCGCTCGAAAGACGATCGGCGAGGCCGATCATCATGAGCTCGCGATCCGGGTATTCGATGAATTTCATGATCGTATTTCCCTCCACCTCCTGCCGTCGCGGTGCAACAGCATCAGCGCGTCGTCCGGACCGGACGAGCCCTGATCATATGGAGAGGGAATATGCCCCCTCGCCTCCCATCCGGCAATGACGGGATCGGTCCAGGCCCAGGCCGCCTCGACCTCGTCGCCGCGCATGAACAGCGTCTGGTTGCCGCGGACCACGTCCATGATCAGCCGCTCATAGGCATCGGGGATCTCGGAGGCGCGCTCGCCCAGCGCCTCGGCAAAAGACATGTCGAGCGGGACGTCGATGAGCCGCATGCCGCCCGGCCCCGGCTCCTTGATGGTGACGCCGAGCTGCATGCCCTCGTTGGGTTGCAGGCGAATCGACAGCACGTTGGAATGCCGCCCCCGCGGCACGTCGAAGATCGAATGCGGCGCGTCCTTGAACACGATGGCGATCTCGGAGGTCCGCGCCTTGAGCCGCTTGCCGGTCCGCAGGTAGAACGGCGTCCCCGCCCATCGCCAGTTCGAGACCTCAAGCCGCATGGCGATGAAGCTCTCGGTGCGCGAGCGCGGATCGCCCACATCATCCAGGTAGGACGGACCACCGGGCCCTTCGCCATATTGCCCGCGCACGATATCGTCGGGCTCCACCGGATCGAGCGCGCGGATCACCTTGAGCTTCTCGTCGCGCACCGCGTCGGGGCTGTATCGGGACGGCGGCTCCATCGCGATCAGGCACAGGAGCTGCAGGATATGGTTCTGCACCATGTCCCGCATCGCGCCGATGCGATCATAATACTCGCCGCGTCCGCTTACGCCCACCGTCTCGGCGACGGTGATCTGGATATGGTCGATATACTGGCTGTTCCAGAGCGGTTCGAAGAGCATGTTGCCGAAGCGAACCGCCATCAGGTTCTGCACCGTCTCCTTGCCGAGATAGTGGTCGATCCGGTAGATCTGCGTCTCGTCGAAATGCAGCGCCAGGCTGGCGTTGAGCGCCCGGGCGGTCTCGAGGTCCTGGCCGAAGGGCTTCTCCACCACGATCCGCGCCTCGTCGTCCGCCACGCCATGCTGCTTCAGGCGCTCGGCAATCGGCTCAAACAGCGACGGCGCGACGGAGAAGTAGAAGACGTTGACCACGTCCTCACGCATCTTGCTCCTGAGCTTGGCCCAGCCCTTGTCGCCCTTGGCGTCGATCTGGACATAGGAGATCATCTCGAGGAACTGCTCCAGAACCTTCTGGTCCAGCGCGTCCGCGGGCATGAACTCCTCCAGCGCCTTGCGGACACTCTCGCGGAACTCCGAATCCCCTCCGCCGCTGCGCGCCGCTCCGATCAGCCTGGCTTCGGGCGGCATCTGGCCATCCGCGAGCCGCCGGTAAAGACCGGGTAGGATCTTGCGCCGGGCGAGGTCGCCCGTGCCGCCGAAGATCACCAGATCGAACGGGTCCACCGGAATGATGCGTGCTACCATCTCACTGCTCCTGCAATGTGCGCCGCTTGTCGGGCGGAGCCTTATCCTCCAAGCCCGTTAGCGCAAACACCCGCCCCGTCCAAGCCTTCACATCCCTGTCATGGGCGGGCTGTGCCCTTCCGGTTTCTGTTAGCAGGAATTAGCACTTGGGGAAACGAAAGACCTTGGGGGAGATTTCCGCGTGCGGGACTTCGAGCCAGCCAATGCCCGGAAATTCCTCGACCCCGCGCGGACGGCGAATGGTCAGGTGCGGGCGCGGGTAGCGTTGCGCGACCCGCAGACGCTCTGGTTCAATACCGGGACGCTCTGCAACATCACCTGCCGCAACTGCTATATCGAGAGCTCGCCGACCAACGACGCGCTGGTCTACCTCTCCACCGACGATGTGGTGGCCTATCTCGACCAGCTCGAAACCCGTGGGTGGAATGTCCGCGAGATCGGCTTTACCGGCGGCGAGCCCTTCGTGAACCCCGAGATCATCGCCATGCTTCGGTCAAGCCTCGGGCGCGGCTACGACGTGCTGGTGCTGACCAACGCGATGCAACCGATGATGCGGCCGCGGGTAATGGCGGGACTCAGCGCGCTCAGGGCGGAATTTGGCAGGCAGATGACGCTCAGGGTCTCGCTCGATCACTGGAGTGCGCAGCACCACGATTCCGAACGCGGTGCCGGCAGCTTCGCCAGGACCCTTGCGGGCATGGATTGGCTGCGCGACCGCGGCATCCGCATGGCCGTGGCCGGACGGTCCTTCTGGGACGAGCCCGAGGCGGAGGCGCGGGCAGGCTACGCGGCGCTCTTTGCCGCACGCGGCTACGCGATCGACGCGCAGGATCCCGGCGAGACGGTGATCTTCCCGGAGATGGATCTCGGCGCGGAGGTGCCCGAGATTACCGAATCCTGCTGGGGCATCCTCGGCAAGTCGCCGTCCTCGGTCATGTGCGCCTCCTCGCGGATGGTGGTGAAGCGGCGTGGCGCGTCGCGACCGGTTGTGCTCGCCTGCACGCTCCTGCCCCACGCACCCGGTTTCGAGCTGGGCGAGACTCTGGCGGAGGCAGAAGGCGACGTGTCGCTCAACCATCCGCATTGCGCAAAATTCTGCGTGCTGGGCGGCGCGAGTTGCTCGGCCTGATCCGGGCCGTGGCATCAACACGCTGCCCGCGCCCCGCGAACGCGCGACCCTCCGCTCATCGCCCGAGCCGCGTCTTGACTTGTTCGCGGCGGCCCGTAAACGCTGCCGCATGTTGACCCGGTTCCTCATGCTCTGTGCGATCGCGATGCTCGCCGCCTGCGGCGCGCCCAGATCCGACATCTCTGACCGGGCCGCCCGCGCCGCCTTTGACGCTCCGCTCTATCCCAACGAGACGCCTGAGCTGCGGCTTCTCATCAACCGCTACGCGCTCACATACGACGTCCCGCCCGCCCTGGTGCACCGCGTCGTTATCCGAGAGAGCCGGCACCGGCCGGGGGCGCGCAACGGCCCCTATTACGGGCTGATGCAGATCCTGCCGCAGACCGCCCGCACGATGGGCCACGACGGCCCGCCCGGCGAGCTGCTCGATGCCGAGACCAACCTGAAATACGCGGTGAAATACCTCCGCGGCGCCTGGCTTCTCTCTGACGGAAGCTACGACCGGGCCGTTTCATGGTATGCCCGCGGATATTACTACGAAGCCAAGCGGCGCGGCATGCTGGAAGAAACCGGCTTGCGCTAGGCGAAAACGACGATGGGCAGCCGGTCGGGGCTGCCCATCATGATTTTCGCTGTCTCGTGTTCGTCTCAGGCGCGTTTCCCGCACCGAATGATCCGGGCATTCCCTCAGGCGCCGTAGACGGCCTGGCGGGCGATGCCGCGGACGTTGTCCCGGTCGATTTGCAGGTCACGTGCGACACCGGCCGGAAGCGAACGCAGTTCACGGACCGTCCGGCGGAACGCGGCGCGTTTCTCGGCGGAGCGGCGAAGGGTAGCGAGCATTTTCATTCTCTGGTCTCCTGTTTGTTCTCTGTCGGATCATCGTCCGACGCCCCCCAGATAGGACCGCTGTTAGCGCTAAACCAGAGCAGGGATGGTCTATCCGCCATGCAGTTTCTGCAGCCCGGCGGCCGCCCGCCTCCCGAAAAGCGCAGGCACGCATCCGCCGCGATTGCGCCCGTGATCCGCCGTCGCTATATGCGCCTGCATGCTGGACACCGCCCCCAATCGCCCCGCCCTGCCCGCCGAGATCGCCCGCCGGCGGACCTTTGCGATCATCTCGCACCCGGATGCGGGCAAAACCACGCTGACGGAAAAGTTCCTGCTCTACGGCGGCGCGATCCAGATGGCCGGACAGGTGCGCGCCAAGGGTGAGGCGCGGCGCACGCGGTCGGATTTCATGCAGATGGAGAAGGACCGGGGCATCTCGGTCTCCGCATCGGCGATGTCCTTCGATTTCAGGGAGTTCCGCTTCAACCTCGTCGACACGCCGGGCCACAGCGATTTCTCCGAAGACACCTACCGGACGCTCACCGCCGTGGACGCCGCGATCATGGTGATCGACGGAGCGAAAGGCGTGGAGAGCCAGACGCAGAAGCTCTTCGAGGTCTGCCGGCTCCGGGACCTGCCGATCCTGACCTTCTGCAACAAGATGGACCGCGAGAGCCGCGACACGTTCGAGATCATCGACGAGATCCAGGAGATGCTCGCCATCGACGTGACGCCTGCCTCCTGGCCGATCGGCAAGGGGCAGGATTTCATCGGCTGCTACGACATCCTGCGCGACCGGCTGGAACTGATGGACCGCGCCGACCGCAACAAGGTCGCCGAAAGCGTCGCCATCGAGGGGCTGGACGACCCGAAACTCGCCGAACTGGTGTCGGCCGGGCTGCTGGAGACCTTCCTCGAGGAGTTGGAAATGGCGAAGGAGCTGCTGCCCGCGCTCCACCCGCAATCGGTGCTCGAGGGCCATATGACGCCGATCTGGTTCGGCTCGGCAATCAACTCTTTCGGCGTGAAGGAATTGATGGATGGCATCGGTCGATACGGCCCGGAGCCGCAACCGCAGCGCGCCGAGCCGCGGCAAATTTCTCCTGAGGAAACAAAGGTCTCCGGCTTTGTCTTCAAGGTTCAGGCGAACATGGACCCGAAGCACCGGGACCGCGTCGCCTTCCTGCGCATGGCCTCGGGCCACTTCAAGCGCGGCATGAAGCTCACCCATGTGCGCACGAAGAAGCCGATGGCGGTTTCCAACCCGGTTCTGTTTCTCGCCTCCGACCGCGAACTGGCCGAGGAGGCCTGGGCCGGCGACATTATCGGTATTCCCAACCATGGCCAGTTGCGGATCGGCGATACGCTGACCGAGGGCGAGGCGCTCAAGGTGACGGGCATCCCGAGCTTTGCGCCGGAGCTCCTGCAGACATGCCGCGCCGGCGATCCGCTCAAGGCCAAGCATCTCGACAAGGCGCTGATGCAATTCGCCGAGGAAGGCGCCGCCAAGATCTTCAAGCCATCAGTCGGCTCTGGCTTCATCGTCGGCGTGGTCGGCGCGCTGCAATTCGAGGTTCTGGCGAGCCGGATCGAGCTCGAATACGGGCTGCCGGTGCGGTTCGAACCGTCGCAATTCACCTCCGCGCGCTGGATCACGGGGCCGAAGGACAAGGTCGACACCTTTGCGGCGGCCAACAAGGGCCACATGGCGCATGACAATGACGGTGACCTCGTCTACCTGACGCGCCTGCAATGGGACGTCGACCGGGTGGTGCGGGATTATCCGGAGATCACGCTCTCGGCGACCAAGGAAATGATGGTGTGACGGGTGGTTTGGTAAATCCCTATTGACCTCCGACCGGTCCTTGGCCTGATGCAGAGCCCGCCCGAGGTAGGGCGCGGAGCCGCGCCATCGCCGGGACGCGGCGCGGCGATCCGACGGCGGGACGGGGCAGTTTATGGTGAGGACTCCGAATAAGGTCGAAACGATGCGCTGGCCTCAAGGTATCGCCGGGCCTCGGGGACGGCCCGGCGATGGCGCGGCGGCCATTCGGCCTTGCTCCGCGCCAGGGCGCCTGGTGCGAACCTTTTCTTCAGGACAGTGGCAACCATTTCCCGATCTCACGATCGTAGCGCCGACCGGTAGCGGCTCACCATCACGTAGTCCTTGCGCGGCCCCCGGACCCGCCAGCGCGACGACCATTCGGGCCAACTGGAAAAATCGTAGCGGACCTCGTAGTCATCCGGATCGCAGAAATGCGCCGCCTCGGCCGACGCTGCGCCCGGGTCGAAGCTGTGAAAGAACCGGCCATCGTCGAAATGCACGACGATCCGCCCGCCCTCCTCGCGCCAGAGATAGCGCCGCACCGCCGTCAGCGCCCGCCCGTCCGGCAGGGACAGGACACCGCGCTCCTCGTAGCTGAGCCCGTCCGCACGCGGCGCAAAGGCGACCTCGCCCGAAAGCCGCATGATTTCGCCAGCAGCGAGATCCTTGATCTCCCGCTCAAGCCTCCAGCGGCCCTGAAAATCGCCAAGCCGCCGCGCGCCTTGCGGCACCCCGCGCTGCATCCGGTCCGAAGGGTCTCGCGGCAGGCTCATCGGTCGATGACTAGAGAGGATCGGCGGGCGCGGCAAGCGATCGCCGGTCGAGCCCGCTTGCCCACCCGGCCTGCGGCGGCTAAGACACCCGCGCTTCCCCACCGAACAGTCCAAGGCACGCCCCGCATGATCCCTCGCTATTCCCGCCCCGACATGGTCGCCATCTGGTCACCCGAGACCAAGTTCCGCATCTGGTTCGAGATCGAAGCCCATGCCTGCGACGCGCAGGCCGAGCTGGGCGTGATCCCGAAATCCAATGCGGAGGCGGTCTGGAAGGCGAAGGACACCGAGTTCGACGTCGCCCGGATCGACGAGATCGAGGCCGTCACCAAGCATGACGTCATCGCCTTCCTGACCCACCTGGCCGAGATCGTCGGGGCCGAGGAAGCGCGCTTCGTGCATCAGGGGATGACTTCGTCGGACGTGCTCGACACCTGTTTCAACGTCCAGCTTACCCGCGCCGCCGACATCCTCATCGCGGATGTCGAGGCGCTTCTGGCGGCGCTGAAGCGGCGGGCCTACGAGCACAAGGACACTGTGCGCATCGGCCGCTCGCACGGCATCCATGCCGAGCCGACGACGATGGGCCTGACCTTCGCGCGGTTCTACGCCGAGATGGACCGCAACCTCTCCCGCCTGCGCGACGCCCGCGCCGAGATCGCCACCGGCGCGATATCGGGCGCGGTCGGCACATTCGCCAATATCGACCCGTCGGTCGAGGAACATGTCTGCGCAAAGTTGGGCCTCGTGCCCGAGCCGATCTCCACCCAGGTGATCCCGCGCGACCGGCACGCGGCGTTTTTCGCCACGCTCGGCGTGGTGGCGAGTTCGATCGAAAACATCGCCATCGAGATCCGCCACATGCAGCGAACCGAGGTGCTGGAGGCCGAGGAGTTCTTCTCCAAGGGCCAGAAGGGCAGCTCGGCGATGCCGCACAAGCGCAACCCCGTGCTGAGCGAGAATCTCACCGGGCTGGCGCGGCTGGTGCGGATGGCGGTGGTGCCGGCGATGGAGAACGTGGCGCTCTGGCACGAGCGGGACATCTCGCATTCCTCCGTCGAGCGAAATATCGGCCCGGACGCCACCATCACGCTCGACTTCGCTCTGGCGCGGCTGACCGGGCTGGTCGACAAGCTGGTGGTCTATCCCGACAACATGCTCGCCAACATGAACAAGTTCCGCGGGCTGGTGATGAGCCAAAGGGTTTTGCTGGCACTGACACAGGCCGGGGTGAGCCGGGAGGATTCCTATCGGCTGGTCCAGCGCAACGCGATGAAGGTCTGGGAAGAGGGCAAGGATTTCAAGACCGAGCTGCTGGCCGATCCGGACGTGACCGCGGCACTTGCCCCGGCTGAAATCGAGGAGAAGTTCGACCTCGGTTACCACACCAAACATGTCGACACGATCTTCGAGCGGGTGTTCGGGACGGAATAGACCCGCCTAACGCCACCGCTCTTCCGCGTGTCCGGCCCGTCGGCTGGGCCGGCGGTCCGCGTCATTGTCTCCAATTCGCGGACCGTCCCGGAAGAGCCGACCCATTTCGCTCAAAAATCCACCCTTTGGCCACGCTTTCGCCCTCAAGTGTCTGTCGAATGATCGCGGACATTCCTTTCCCGACCGAAAGGAGCTCGAGGAGGGCGCGATGCTGCAGAACCTGTTTTCCCGTTTCCGTGGACCTGAACCGGCCGCTCCCACCCTGCCCGTGGCACCGCGCGACACCTGCCGGATTCCCCGCATCCTCGTCCGCCGCCGGGCGCTCCTGACCCTCGACAGCGATCCAAAGACGCTGGTCTCCGATATCGTCGAATTCGTGCACCACCTCACCGAAACGGCGCGATGCCGCCGCAGCGACGTGCCGGAAGAGGCGCTGCAACTCTTTCACGCCGATCTCTACCGCCAGCAGGTGCTCGGCTGCGGCCATGTCGGATTCGTCGGCAACGCGCAGCATACCCTGCCGGTGATCCTCGCCGATGCCGCCGCCGCGCTGCGCGCTTGCGGCGCGGAGGCGCATCATCGGCTCTTCGGGAAGATGGAGACCTGGATCGCGCGCAATCCGTCGATCGCCTCCACCCTGATCGGCGACGAGACCGACGCCGCCCCAGACCTCGCCGCCCTCGACGCGCCGTTCGAGACGCTCGAGGCGTGGACGCCGCTGTCCGCAAAGCTCGCGAAATGGATCTCCGGGACCGGCCTGCTCGAAGCTGTCGAGGATGCCGACTGGCCGAAGGCGCTGCACCGGATCGCGCCGCCGCAGGAGCGCGCCCGAGACGAGATCGCCGCCGAGTCGATCGCCGCGCTCGACCATCTTCTGTCCAACCCGGCCCATGTCGGCTTCGGCATGGCCGCCGCCTCGATGGCCCCACCCGAACCGCTGATCCGTATCGGCACGTTGCGGCACCTCACCTCCGGCCCGGACACGGTCTCTCCCGCGCGCTGGATGCGCACCGTTACCGCTGAGCGGTTCGGCGTGCTCCTGGCCGAGGGGTTCGCGCTCTATGAAGCCATTCCGGAGTCCGCGCCGGCGGAGGATGCGCCCTCGCTCGCCGATCTCCGCCTGCTGCGTCACGACCGGATCGACGAGATCCTGTTTCACCGTCCGCATTGTCTCGGCCAGCGGCTCACCGTGGTGCCTGCCGCGCAGGTCAAGCTCGCGGTGGACGTGTGTCGGCACTTGCAGGCCGCCACCGCGATCCACCTCCTGCTCGACCGGCTCAACGACCCCACCCGGGTCACCTGTGTCTCGGTGCACAGCATTGGCAAGGGCCGGACGGGCGGGCTCGAGGCGATCGTCATGATCGTCGCGGACGACGCCACGCGCGCCTTCTCCGCCATTGTGACCTCGGACGGCGCGACGTTGGTGAGCGAGCCGACGCACCAGCGGCTGGCCGTCGTCGACCGCTCCGAGATCGAGGCCCATCGCGATCTCGCGCGTCCTGCCTGATCCGGCCCGGACCTTGCCGACGGTGTATTCTGCCTGACCGCGCCAAAGCGGCGCGGCTGGCCTTACGTCGTATACCGGCACGGCACAACCCCCAAATGTGGCAGCCGTCATCGGCGTCGCCACAATCTGAGCCAAAAATACCGGGATTTTCTCGCATTCCGCCATCGTTCCGCCAAGGCTGGAGAGCAAAAGGTTAACAGCGATTTTGCTGAACACACATTTTTTCAGACCAGACGACGAGGACAATTATGCTCAAAGGAATGCTCTCCCGCTTCCACCGGCACGAAAGTGCCCCGGAGATTCCGCAGGAAGTCAGTTTCCATCAATCGCAGATCGTTTTGCGCCGTTCGGTTGTCGACGCCGCGAAGTCCAACCCGGAGGGGCTCGTCAGCGCGGTTTCGGACTTCGTGAACTGCCTCGTCGAGGACGGGCATTTCCGGCAGGACGAACTGCCGTTCGAAGCGATCCTTGCCCGGCAATGCTATGATTATCACGTGCAGGTCCTGCGGGGCGGCCATTCCTGGTTCGTGCGCCGCGCCATGCGGCACCTTCCGGAGACGCTGGGCGAAATCGACCAGGGGCTGCGGGCGCTGAACGCGCAGGCGCATCGCGAGATCTTTGGCCAGATGCAAACCTGGATCGCGATGAACCCCAAGAACGTCACCACCCTGACCGGATTCATCAACGGGATCGCACCGGAACTCCAGAAGCTCGACAGCCCGTTCCGCGTCCTGTCGGATCTCGACAGCCTCGTCGTGCGAATCGCCGACTGGATCACCACGCTGCCCAGCCTCGCGGTGGTCGAAGACGAAGCCCACCCTGCCGCGATGCGCGCGATCCTCGCAAGTCATCCGGATTTCGAGAAGCGCCGCACGACGCGGGGAATCGCCCGCACCGACATGTTCCTGAGCGACGAGACGCATCTCGGCCTCGGCATGGTCGCGGCCTCGCTCGAGCCGCCGGAGCCGACCGTCCACATGGGCGGCAGTTGGCATCTCACGATCGGCCCGGAGCGGGTCGAGCCCTGCTACTGGATGCGTACCTCGGCCGGCCACCGCTTCGGCGCCGCCCTCGAGGAAGGCTACACGCTCTTCGAAGCCGTCCCGGACCCGGCGATGGACCGCGGCGAACCGATTTCGCCCGAGGAACTGGAGAAGATCGAGAACGACGACATCGACGCGATCCAGTTCCACAAGCCGCACGCTGTCGGCCGCCGCCTCGCCGTCATCGCGCCGGAAATGGCTGATATCGCGAAACGGGCCTGCCGCGAGCTGCTCGCCTCCTACGCGATCGACCTGCTCTTCCGGCGGCTTCCGCGCCGCGTGGACGTGACCTGCGTGTCCGTGCACCGGATCCGCCGCGACCCCGACGGGAAACCGGAGGCGGTGATCATGATCGTCGCGGACAAGGGACAGATGGGCGCAACGGTCATCGTCAATTACCGCGGTGCGCGGCTCGTGTCCGAGCCGACGCATGAGACGATCCTCTCGGTCACCCGCGCCGAGATCTGGGCACACAGGCTCAAGCTCACGAAGTCCTGAGCGCGGCAGCTGGCACGCGGGCGCCGACTGTGCGATGACAGTCGTGTCCGCTTCCGGAGGCTTGCCTTGCCCGACACGCTGTCCCTGACGCCGCTGACTGCCACGCTGCTGTTTCTCGTCCTGGTGTTTTCCGGCCGGGCCTTCAGGCAGACCTGGAAGGCGCAGGCGCCGGGCTGGCGGCTCCGGGCATGGCTCTACGGTACACCGGCGCTTCTGGGATTCCTGGCGTTGGCTCTGTTGCCACTGCAGGTCTGAGCAGGCTTAGCGCGACCCCATCTCCGCGGCCATCCGCTGCGCGCGTTTGCAGTGAATCCGGTCGCGCAGCGGCGAATCGGGATCAATGTCCTGCTGGCAGACGACGCACTTGTCCGCACCGGCAATGGCGTTCAGCCCGCCGCAGCTACCCTTGATCCGCATCCGCTGCCCGACAAGGATGACTCCCACCGCCATCGCGAGGAAGACAGTGCCGAGCAGCAGGAAGGCGAGCAGGAAGGTGGCCATCGGATCTCCTTTCGGGGCGTCCTGCGCAGTCTACTCGGCGTCGCGCAGTTTTTCAAAGGCGGGGCTGGCCGCCTTCACGTAATCCTGACCGGCCTCCGACTCGGCCCGCGAGATGAAGAAGACGGCGAGGTCGTTCGCCTCGGCGATCCGCATCCCCTCCTCCGCGCCAAGCACCATCATCGCGGTCGCCAGCGCATCGGCCATCATGCCGTCCTCGGCCAGGATCGTGACCGAGGTCGTCCGGTGGGTGACCGGCCGGCCGGTGGTCGGGTCGATGATATGCGAGTAGCGCACGCCATCTTGTTCGAAGAAATTTCGGTAGTCGCCCGAGGTGGCCATGCCGAGGTCGGAGACAGGCAGCACCATCTCGACCGAGTTTGCCTTGCCCTCCGGCGTCTCTATGCCGATCTTCCATTTCTCGCCTTCGTCGTTCCGGCCTGCGGAAACGAGGTCGCCGCCGATCTCGACGAGGTAGTTCTCGATGCCGAAGCCGCGCAGCGCCTGCGCGACCGCGTCATTTCCATAGCCCTTGGCGATGGCCGAGAGGTTGACGGACACCTCCGGATCGCGCTTCGCCAGGGTCTCGCCGTCAAGGGCGACCAGATCGGCCTGACCGACATGGGTGAGCGCGGCCGCGATCTCCGCATCCGACGGGATCGGATCGCCCGGCTTCTTGGCCCCGAAGCCCCAGAGCTCAATCAGCGGGAAGAGCGTCACGTCGAACTTTCCTTCCGAAAGCGCGTGCACCTTGTCCGCGGCGGCCATGACATGGGCGAACTCGGCCGAGATCGCGACCGGTTCGGTGCTCGCCATACCGTTGAAGCGCGACACCTCCGATTCCTTGTCCCAGTTTGACATCGAGGCATTCACCGCCGCCAGAGTCTCCTCGATGGCCAGGGCGATCTCGGTCTCGGTCACCTCGTCAGGCACGCCGACCGCGGTGACATGATAGGTCGTCCCCATCGTCTCGCCGGAGAAACGATACGTCTCGCCCTCGTCCCCCGAAAAGCAGCCGGAGAGCGCAAGGCCGACGGGAAGGAAAAACAGAGCGCGCATGGAGCATCCCCGCGATACGGACTGGATTTCGGAGGGTCTGGCACCTTTCGGGTCCGGCTGTCAACGCGGAGGCCGGGATGGACCATCCGAGACCGTCACGGCCATGTTGCGCCGCAGCATCGGTCTGATTATGAAGGGAAGGTCTGTATGCTCAAGTGTACGATGACCTTCCCAGCAGGTCGGGCTACACTTGGCGGCAGATCGGAGAAAAGATCGAACCGGAACGGAAGTCGCAGGGACACATGCCCGAATTCTCCTTCAAGAAAGGTCTGGACCTGCCGATAACCGGCGCCCCGGACCAGGTGATCCACGACGGGCCGGCACTCGGCTCGGTTGCGCTGATCGGGCCCGACTCCCTTGGCCTCAAGCCCCGGATGCTGGTCTCCGAGGGAGACAGTGTCCAGCGCGGTCAACCGCTCTATTGCCACAAGGATTCGCCCGAGGTGCTCTTCACTGCGCCGGCCACCGGCCGCATCCGGGCGATCAACCGCGGCGCGCGGCGGGTGCTGCAATCCGTGGTGATCGACATCGACGACATCACCGAGGAGGGCATGGATTTCGGCCCGCTCCCGGACGGCGCGGACGCCGACACGATCGCAGAAAAGATAAAGAAGTCAGGTCTCTGGACGGCGTTCCGCACGCGACCTTATTCGAAGATCCCGCCCGCCGGCAGCCGCCCCGCGGCGATCTATGTCACCGCGATGGACAGCGAGCCGCTGGCACCCGACCCGGCGGTGATCCTTGCCGAGAGGGCGGAGGATTTTTCGGCCGGCCTCGCGGCCGTGGCGCAGCTCAGCGCGGGCAAGACCTGGCTCTGCCACGCCACGGGCGCTGCAATCCCGGGCGGCGACACCGCCGGCGTCGAGGTCGCGACCTTTTCCGGCCCGCATCCCGCGGGCCTTCCCGGCACGCACATGCATTACCTCGGCCCACCCTCGCCGCAGCGCATTGTCTGGACCATCGGATACCAGGACGTCGTCGCCATCGGCCACCTGATGCGGACCGGCCGGCTTGACAGTTCGGTCGTTATCTCGCTCGGCGGTCCCCGCGCCGCCAACCCGCGCCTGATCCGCACCAAACTGGGCGCGAATCTTTCGGAACTCACGGCAGGCGAGATCACCGGCGACGACCCGCTCCGGGTGATCTCCGGCTCGGTTCTCTCGGGGCGGATGTCGGATGGTGGCGCCTTCGACTATCTCGGCCGCTATGCCCGCGCGGTGACGCTGATCACCGAGGACCGCGAGCAGGTCCTGCTCGGCTGGCTGCGCCCGCGGCCCGACCAGTTCGCAGTGATGCCGATTCTGACTTCGGCGCTGGACCGGCTGAAGAGGTTCCCGATCGCCTCCAATCTCAACGGCGCGCGGCGGGCGATGGTGCCGACGGGCGTCTTCGAGGAACTGGTGCCGCAGGATCTCCTGCCGACACAGCTCCTGCGCGCGCTCCTCGTCATGGACACCGACAGCGCCCAGGCGCTCGGCGCGCTGGAGCTCGACGAGGAAGACCTCGCGCTTTGCACCTTCGCCTGCCCGGCCAAATACGAGTACGGCCTCGCGCTGCGCGACTGCCTCACCAAGATCGAGAAGGAGGGCTGAGCGATGGGTCTGCGCGCGTTCTTCGACCGGATCGAGCCGAGTTTCCAGAAAGGCGGCCGGTACGAGAAATATTTCGCCCTCTACGAGGCCGTCGAGAGTTTCCTCTACACCCCCAGGACCGTGGCCACGGTAGCACCGCATGCGCGGAGCTTTACCGACATGAAACGGATCATGACCTTCGTGGTCATCGCCACGATCCCCTGCATCCTCTTTGGGCTCTGGAACACCGGCTACCAGGCCAACCGCGCCATCGCCGATCTCGGGCCGGAGGCGCTGACCGGCTGGCGAGTGGGCGTGATGCAGGCGCTTGGTGGATTCGGGCTCAACCCGGACAACCTGCTGGCCAACATGTTCCACGGCCTGCTCTGGTTCCTGCCGATCTACATCGTGACGCTGGTCGTCGGCGGCATCTGGGAAGTGGTTTTCGCGGTCATCCGCGGCCATGAGGTCAACGAGGGTTTCCTCGTGACTTCAATGCTCTACGTTCTGATCCTGCCGGCCTCCGCGCCGCTATGGCAGGTCGCGCTCGGGATCTCCTTCGGCGTCATCATCGGCAAGGAGGTCTTCGGCGGCACCGGCAAGAACTTCCTCAACCCGGCGCTGGTCGGCCGCGCCTTCCTCTATTTTGCCTATCCCGCGCAGATGTCGGGCGACAGCGTCTGGACGCCGGTCGACGGCTTCTCCGGCGCGACCGCGCTCGGCATCACCGCCCGCGAGGGCGTACCCGGCCTCGCCTCTGCCGATATCACCTTCTGGGACGCCTTCTGGGGCACGATCCAGGGATGCATCGGTGAGACCTCGGTGGTCATGTGCATGATCGGGCTCGCCTTCCTGCTCGTCACCAAGATCGCCAACTGGCGCCTCGTGGTCGGCTGCGTGGCCGGTACCATCGGTTTTTCGGCGCTGCTGAACTTCATCGGCTCCGACACCAACCCGATGTTCGCCATGCCCTTCTGGTGGCACATGGTGCTCGGCGGCTGGGCCTTTGGCCTCGCCTTCATGGTCACCGAGCCGGTCTCGGCGGCGCACACCAATGTCGGCCGCTTCTGGTATGGCGTGCTGATCGGCTTCATGGTGGTGATGATCCGCGTCATCAACCCGGCCTTCCCGGAAGGCATGATGCTCGCCATCCTCTTCGCCAACATCTTCGCCCCGCTGATCGACTGGTTCGTGGTGCGGGCCAACATCGCTCGGAGGGCAAAGCGCAATGCCTGAGAACGACACCAGGGGTTTCTTCGAGCGCTGGAAGGCGCTGCCGGTCGACTCGGTCCCCAAGACCGTCACCGTCGCCGTCGTGCTCTGCCTCTTCTGCTCGATGGTCGTGGCCGCCGCGGCGGTGAGCCTGCGCCCGATCCAGGAGGTGAACAAGCTCCGCGACAAGCAGATCAACATCCTCCAGGTCGCCGGTGTCTACGAGCCAGGGATCAACATCCAGGAGGCGTTCGCCGCCTTCGAGCCGCGGGTGGTGGACCTCGAGACCGGCACTTTCACCGATGAGTTCGACGCCGCCAACTTCGACGACCGTGCCGCGGCCTCCGACCCGGCGCTTTCCGTTGCGCTTGAGGACGACCCCGCCGGGATCGGCCGGCAGAGCCGCTACCAGACGGTCTACCTGCTCAACGACGCGGCCGGTAACATCGACAAGGTGATCCTGCCGATCCACGGCTACGGCCTTTGGTCGACGCTGTACGGCTTCATCGCGCTTGAGGAAAACGGCAACGACATCTACGGGCTCCAGTTCTACGACCACGCCGAAACGCCGGGCCTCGGCGCCGAGGTCGACAACCCGCGCTGGAAGGCGCAATGGGCCAGCAAGGCGCTGCGCGACGAGAGCGGCGCGCTGAAAATCTCGGTGGCCAAGGGCGGCGCGCCCGCCGGCGAGGAACAATACCATATCGACGCGCTCGCGGGCGCGACACTGACCTCGGTCGGCGTCGACAACCTCGTCCGCTTCTGGATGGGCGAAGACGGCTTCGGCCCCTTCCTCGATAATCTCAAGGCGGGAGCACTCTGATGGCGCAGACGAGACGCACATACCTTGTTGATCCGCTGGTCGACAACAACCCGATCACGCTCCAGGTCCTCGGCATCTGCTCGGCGCTGGCGGTGACCTCCTCGCTCAAGGTCTCCTTCGTGATGGCGCTCGCCGTGATATTCGTGACCGGTTTTTCCTCGATGTTCATCTCGATGCTGAGAAACCAGATCCCGAGCTCGATCCGGATTATCGTGCAGATGGTTATCATCGCCAGCCTGGTGATCCTCGTCGACCAGATCCTCAAGGCCTTTCTCTACGAGATCTCCAAGACGCTCTCGGTCTTTGTCGGCCTGATAATCACCAACTGCATCGTGATGGGCCGTGCCGAGGCCTTCGCGATGAAGAACCCGCCGCTCGACAGCTTCGTCGACGGGGTCGGCAACGGGCTCGGCTATGGCTTCATCCTGATGCTCGTCGGCACGATCCGCGAGCTCTTCGGCGCGGGCTCCCTCTTCGGCATCACCATTCTGCCCACGGTCAACAACGGTGGCTGGTACGTGCCCAACGGAATGCTGCTGCTGCCCCCCTCTGCCTTCTTCATCATCGGGCTGATCATCTGGGCCTTCCGGTCCTGGAAGCCGGAACAGGTCGAGGAGCGCGAGTTCAGCATCCAGAAAGTGGAGGCGCATTGATGGAAGGGCTGCTCTCGCTCGCGGTCAAGGCGATCTTCGTCGAGAACCTCGCGCTCTCCTTTTTCCTCGGGATGTGCACCTTCATCGCCGTGTCGAAGAAGATCTCCACCGCCATCGGCCTCGGCATCTCGGTCATGGTGGTCCAGACCATCACCGTGCCAGCCAACAACGTCATCCTGAACGGGCTGCTGAAGCCCGGTGCCCTCTCCTGG
The DNA here is from genome assembly GCF_004146235.1 of Tropicimonas sp. IMCC6043. Classification (GTDB taxonomy): domain Bacteria; phylum Pseudomonadota; class Alphaproteobacteria; order Rhodobacterales; family Rhodobacteraceae; genus Tropicimonas. The sequence continues at coordinate 64,751 of NZ_SELO01000009.1, forward strand.
GCGGGGTTCGGCGACGTGGACCTGACCTTCCTCGGGCTCATCTCCTATATCGGGGTGATCGCGGCCATGGTGCAGATCCTCGAGATGATCCTCGATAAATACTTCCCGCCGCTCTATAACGCCCTCGGCATCTTCCTGCCGCTCATCACCGTGAACTGCGCCATCCTCGGCGGCTCGCTCTTCATGGTGGAACGCGACTACAGTTTCCCCGAATCTGTGACCTACGGCCTGTCCTCCGGATTCGGTTGGGCACTCGCAATCACCGCCATGGCCGGGGTGCGCGAGAAACTGAAATATTCTGACATCCCGGACGGGCTGCAGGGCCTCGGCATCACCTTCATCACCGCCGGGCTGATGGCGATGGGCTTCATGTCCTTCTCCGGCGTGAAGCTGTAAGGGAGCCGCGAGATGACGACATTCATCCTGGGAGTCGCCCTCTTCACCCTGATCGTTCTGGCGCTGGTGACGATCATAATGTTCGCCCGCTCCCGGCTGGTCGCGCAGGGCGACGTGGCGATCACCATCAATGGCGAGAAGACGATCCACGTGCCGGCCGGCGGCAAGCTCCTGCAGACGCTCGCCGGGCAACATCTCTTCGTTCCCTCCGCCTGTGGCGGCGGCGGCACCTGCGCGCAGTGCCGGGTGCGGGTGCATTCCGGCGGCGGCTCGATCCTGCCAACCGAAGAGACACACATCACCAAGCGCGAGGCCGCCGAGGGTGACCGGCTCTCCTGTCAGGTCGCGGTCAAGCAGGACATGGAGATCGAGGTCCCCGAGGAGGTCTTCGGCGTCAAGAAATGGCGCTGCAAGGTGCGCTCCAACGACAACGTGGCGACCTTCATCAAGGAGCTGGTGCTCGAGCTGCCCGAGGGCGAGAACGTGAACTTCCGCGCCGGCGGCTACATCCAGATCGAAGCCCCGGCGCACGAGCTGAAATACACCGAGTTCGACATTGCCGAGGAATATAGGGAGGACTGGGACCGCTTCAACCTCTGGCAATACGAGAGCCGCGTCGAGGAGCCGGTGGAACGCGCCTATTCGATGGCAAACTACCCCGAGGAGAAGGGCATCATCATGCTCAACGTCCGCGTGGCCTCGCCACCGCCGGGCGCGGTGGGCATCCCGCCGGGCAAGATGTCGAGCTACATCTTCAACCTCAAGCCCGGCGACGAGGTCACCATCTCCGGCCCCTTCGGCGAGTTCTTTGCCCGCAAGACAGACAAGGAGATGGTTTTCGTCGGCGGTGGCGCCGGCATGGCGCCGATGCGCAGCCACATCTTCGACCAGCTCAAGCGGCTCGCCACCACGCGCAAGATTACCTTCTGGTACGGCGCGCGCTCGAAGCGCGAGATGTTTTATGTCGAGGATTTTGACCGGCTCGCCGCCGAGAACCCGAACTTCACCTGGCATGTCGCGCTGTCGGACGCCCTGCCCGAGGACAACTGGACCGGCTATACCGGCTTCATTCACAACGTCCTTTACGAGCAGTATCTCAAGGACCACCCCGCGCCCGAAGATTGCGAATACTACATGTGCGGACCGCCGATCATGAACCAGTCGGTCATCAACATGCTGCTCGATCTCGGCGTGGACCGCGAGGACATCATGCTCGACGATTTCGGCGGCTGATCCGGGATCGGGGACGTGCGACGGGCCGGGGCGGATTGCTCCGGCCCTTTTTGTCTGGCGCGCGATCCGAGAGCCCGTCCCGGCCGGAGGTGGGAGAGGCGCCGCGCCATCGACGAGCCGCGGCGCTCATCCCCATTGGCAAATACGTCAGCGCGGCCCAACGGTCGATGCCAACGAAAACGGCCGCCGCCCGGCTCCGATGAGCCGAACGACGGCCGGGAGCAGGATCAAGGCCCCACCCCGCGCAAGCGCCGCCCCTTTCGGGTCCTCCCCGACGCCCGCGAAAGAACCGGCGGGTCAGTTCTCCTCTTCTGCCGCCACCCCCATTGCCTCCTGGCTCATGCGAACCAGTTTGCCCGTTTCGGCGGAATACTGGCCGAACGCCTCCTTGAGGAATTTCCCCTGCACCTCGCGGAAGCTCGCCGCGTCGCGGCATTGCATGAGTTCCGCCTGAAACTCGAGATCCTGGCGGATGCGGTCGGAAACAAACCTCGCCAGCTCTGTATTGACCTCCAGAGCCGTCTCGTACCACGCGGGATTGGTCCAGGCCCATGCGCCCAGTCCCGCCTTCTGCCAATCCTCGAAGATCGACATCATCGTCGCTGTCGCTGTCTTGACGGCGTCCGTCTCGGCTGTCATCGCACACCTCCCCCCTGCACGACTCGCTGATCGGTTGGGCCAACATGCCGCAAGGTCAGGCGACTGTCCTTGACCTGTGTCAACGCCCCCCCCCCCGAGGATTCTCCCGGCCGGCGAGATTTTCCCTTTCCAATCGCGGCGAACCGGCCTATAGCCGCAGCTTCCAAACCCACCGGGCATACACCCTTGGAGGATGCCCATATTCTAGGAGATACCAATGGCTGGTGAGATTCCTGATCTTCACGCCACGGTTCGTGCGGGGACGGGCAAGGGGGCCGCTCGCCAAGCTCGTCGCGACGGGCTTGTACCGGGCGTGGTCTATGGCGGAAGCGCCGACCCCGTCACGATTAACCTTCCCTTCAACGAGCTGATGAAGCGCCTCAAGGCAGGCCGCTTCCTGTCGACGCTGTTCAACCTCAAGGTCGACGGCCATGACGACGTCCGCGTGATCTGCCGCAGCGTGCAGCGCGACGTGGTGAAGGACCTGCCGACCCATGTCGACTTCATGCGCCTGCACCGCAGCACCAAGGTCAACCTGTTCATCCCGGTCGAGTTCACCGACGAAAAGGATTGCCCCGGCATCAAGCGCGGCGGCGTTCTGACGGTGGTGCGCCCGGAGATCGAACTGGTGGTGACCGCCGGCGACATCCCCGAAAAGGTGGAGATCTCGCTCGCGGGTCTCGACATCAACGATCACATCTCGATCTCGATGGTGAAGCTGCCCGAGGGCACCAAGGCGACCATCGACCGGGATTTCAACATCGCCTCGATCTCGGCGCCTTCCGGCCTCAGCGCTGGCGGCGGTGGCGGCAGCGAGGACGAGGAAGAAGAGACCGAAGAGGCCTGATTCTCTTCCCCAAGTTCGTTTCGAAGGGCGTCCCGCATTGGGGCGCCCTTTTCGATTCGTGGAGGATCTCGGTGGTTGCGGAGCCCGGAGCGGCAATGAACACCGCGCGCCCCGGCGGACCACGCCCAAGCGTGCCCACACGGAGCCTACGTCGCCGTGTCCATCATGTTTAGCGTCACCAACCAGAGACTCGATCCGGCCTTGTACCGACCGAAGGAGCCGTCAGGAAGACGACATTTCGAGGACCCGCACGGGTCTCGCAAAGTGCAGGCGCGGCGTCAGCCTCTCCCGGAAGGTGTTCCGAAGGAGATCACTCGACGATCAACCGGCGAAATAGATCACGATCGTGTCCGGGTGCACGCCGTCATATTTCATCGCTTCCGCTCCCGCCTCGCTCTTCAGCATGGCTTCCATCGCATCCATGTCTGCGACTTCCATGGAGAGCGCGACCCTTCTTTCGTCGCCCGGCAGAACGTAGGTCTGGAGGTCGGTGGCGATGCCCTCGAACACTTCCGCCCGCTTCGGGGACGCGAGCCAATGAGCGACGTCGTCGACGTCATGGGTGACGATGAGTTTCGGCATGTCGGGTGTCCTCCCCTTTTTGAATCCTGGCAGCTGCTTGCGGGATGGGGCGCTTCTGGCGTCCGCGTCATTCTCCGCCAACGCCGTTTTCTTTTCGTCTAAGATCGCCTTCTGCCCCTCCCTTGACAGGGATTGCCCCTGCGTAAGTTTCAGCATGTTGCCTTTCTGCGGATGCCGCAACGATTCTCGTCGGACAATGCCGCTTGGCTCGAACACGCTTCCGGAGGACAACTTCGAGGAGTTTGTGTTCCGAACTTCGGGAGTGCGGACAAAGCTGGCAGCCAATGACGGCACTTCGGGCTACCCAGCTATTCCCGTTCGGCTGCCATTCCCTCAGAATCCAGTTTTCTTTACTGGTGCTTCTTCAAATAGCCAAATACGAATTGGCCCGGCCACAAGGGCGGCCGGGCTTCTGGCTTTTGGGTACTGTGCGCTGGTTCCCTAGTTCGGATCCGCATCATGTGGACCATCTTCGCCATGGTGATTTGGCGTGTGATGCCCGGGATGTTCGCCGCCATTGCCGCCGCCGTTGTCGACGCGGCCATTATCGCCGCTTTCAACAAGTCCCTTCGGGACGGACATCTCATGACCTTGGTGGTCCACCGATCCCCAGCCGTTCTTGTTACCGTTGTCGACTCCGTTGCCGTTGCCGATCCCAGCCAGGGCGACACCCGGCACACCGACAATTGCCGCAATAGCGGCTGAATAGAATAAACGTCTCATTTTCATCCTCCAAACTTCAGGAACTTCAAGGTATGCCATTGCCTGTTTGCGTGCCATGTATGCACCGAGTGGCACACGCTGAATTGATCTCGGCTTGCGGCCCTTCGCGCGGGACGATGCATCTCTCACGAAGGTCTGCCAAGGGCTCAGAGCGGCCATTGGGGCCGAGAGCTTCGCAATATCTTTGTCTCACCATGAAACACGAAGGCCGCCCCAGTGCGTGACGCCCTTCGACGCAAACTGGAGAAGGAGATCAGGCCTCTTCGGTCTTTTCTTCCGCGTCCTCGCCACCGCCACCACCACCGCCGCCAGCTGCTCAGGCCGGAGAGTGCCGAGATCGAGGCGATGTTGAAGTCCCGGTCGATGGTCGCCTTGGTGTCTTCGGGCAGCTTCACTCTCGAGATCGAGATGTGATCGTTGATGTCGAGACCCGCGAGCGAGATTTCCACCTTCGAGGGGATGTCGCCAGCGGCTACCACCAGTTCGATTTCCGGGCGCACCACCGTCAGAACGCCGCCGCGCTTGATGCCGTTGCAAACCCGTGACCGGGCAAGCCACGCCACGGAACCGAGTATGCATACCTGGTGGCTTCGCAGGCCCGGCGGATGTTCGGCGACCACAGAAAATGCCAGAGTGGTCCGCACAGGTGATTTCCAGATCGGAATGCACCCGAGATGCCGAGCACCGCCCCCTGCCCTGCGCCCTATTCGATCTGCTGGACCGAGGTGAACACTTCCAGCTCCGGTGGCCCGAGATAGATGTCCCGGCTCTCCCCCGCCCCGGCATGGGCCTGCCGGAACGCCTCCGATTTGGTCCAGGCCCGGAACGCCGCCTCGCTCTCCCACATCGTGTGGGACGCGTAGAGCCGGTGCCCCTCGGCCTCCGGCCCCTTCATCAGGTGGAAGGCGACGAAGCCCGGCACCTCCGGCAGTTTCGTCTCCCGCCCCTTCCAGATCGCCTCGAATTCCGCCTCGCAGCCCGGCTTGACCCGGAAACGGTTCATTGTGAGATACATCGCACGCTCCTTGAGGCTGGCATCGGGCCAGAGTTCACGGCATGAGAGGGTCAGGGTCAACCACAACCGGAGGCGCCCCTTGCAACTCTTCGTCGGCCTCGGCAACCCGGGCCCGAAATACGCCCGCAACCGGCACAATATCGGCTTCATGGCGGTCGAGCGGATTGCCGAAGATCACGGGTTCGGCCCTTGGCGCGGCAAGTTCCAGGGCAGCCTCGCGGAAGGCCGCCTCGGCTCGGAGCGGGTGATGCTGCTCAAGCCCGAGACCTTCATGAACCGCTCCGGCCAGTCGGTCGGCGAGGCGATGCGATTCTTCAAGCTCGAGCCGGGCGACGTCACCGTGTTCCACGACGAGCTCGACCTCGCCCCCGGCAAGGTCCGCGTCAAGGAGGGCGGCGGGCATGCCGGGCATAACGGGCTGCGCTCGATCCACGCCGCCATCGGACCGGATTACGCCCGTGTCCGCCTCGGCATCGGCCATCCCGGCCACAAGGACGCGGTCTCGGGCTACGTGCTGCACGATTTTCCCAAAGCTGACGCTGACTGGCTCGACGACGTCCTGCGCGGGTTGAGCGACGGCGCGGCGGACCTTGCCGCGGGCGATGCAGGAAAGTTCATGAACGCGGTGGCGCTCCGGGTGAACCCGCCGCGCTCATCGGCAACGGCGCCGAAGGCGGCCGAGGCCCCGAAGGCCGAGGCGCCGGCCGCCCAGCCGGAAGAGAGAAGCCCGATTCAGAGGCTGATCGATCGTTTCAGGTGATCTCTGGCAGATCCGGGCTCAGCCCGCGTCAGCGAGGATCTCGACCTCGGATTCCCCCGCGGGCGGCGTCCGGACGACCCGGTACCCCGCTCCGGACCAGGCCCTGCCGCCGCGCCCTTCCGGCTCCAGGCCGATATCAGCGAGCAGGTGGGGCGCAGTGCTGGCAAGGCGGGCAAGCTCCGCGCGCAAGCGTCGCTGCGCCATCTCGGGGCCTTCCCCCAAGTGATTTCCACTCAACGCACACCACATCCTCCGGACGCGGCTGAACAGCTCCGAAAAGAACGAATTTTCGCAGGATCTGACCATTGTCATGAAAATTCTCCGCGTTTCCTGATCGCTCTCCGAGACTACAGCGAAGCCCCCATTGCCAACAAACCATGTTTTCTCCCATAGTTGGTGAGAAAAACTGATCCTGGGTCCACTCGTGAAACTCCCCTCGCTCAACGCCCTGCGCGCCTTCGAGGCAGCCGCCCGGCACCAGGGCTTCGTCGGCGCGGCCGAGGAACTCCACGTGACCCGCGGCGCGATCAGCCGGCAGGTAAAGCTTCTGGAGGAACAGGTCGGCGCCCCGCTCTTTCGCCGCACCGGCCAGGGTGTGCGCCTGACGGAGGCCGGGCAGCGGCTGCTCCCGGTTCTCACGGAATGCTTCGAGAGGATCGCCCGGGAAACCGGCCGGATCTCCGCCGAGCAAGCCGGCCTGCGCATTATCTGCCCACCGGCAACCTCGATCCGCTGGCTCATTCCCCGGCTGGACCGGTTCCGCCGCGCGCATCCGGAGATCGACATCCGCCTGACGACGGATTTCCACAGGGGCGGTGGGTTCGACACGCAGGAATACGATATTGGTTTCTCCTGCGAGATCTGGCCGAACCGGCCGGACGGAATCGAGGTCCTGCCACTCTTTCCGGTACTTCTGACCCCGGCCTGCGCGCCATCGCGCCTCGAAAGCGGACCCGCGCTCGAACGCCCCGAGGATCTGCGCCATCACCCCCTGTTGCACGAGACCCCGAGTCATGCCGACTGGGCCGACTGGATCCGCACCTTCAAGGTTACCGGGCTGGACCCGGCATCGGGGCAGGACTTTCCCAATCTCGACATGGCGACCAAGGCGGCTGTGATGGGCGCCGGGGTGGTGATGGCGGATCTCGTTCTGACCCGGGACGAGCTCGAAGCGGGCATGCTCGTCACCCCTTTCCCGGAGATGACCTGTGAGTCGACATTCGGGACGATCTGCCTGCTGGGTCCCGGCGAGAAATGGCACGACCCAAAGGTCCGGCTGTTCCGCGACTGGGTTATCCACGAGGCCGAGGCCGATCGCAGGGCGCTCGGGTGGTAGCGGCCGCGCCGGGCCGCGCTCTCGACAGGGCGGATTGCGCGGCTATGCTTGACCGGGACCCATGCGGAGCCAAGCCATGCTGAAGGACCCCTCCACCAATATCCTTGGAAGTGCGCTCGAACCCTGCTCGCTGAACCCTGTGACCGGGTTCTTTCGCGACGGCGCCTGCAATACCTGCGACGAGGACCGGGGCAGCCACACGGTCTGCGCGGTGATGACCGAAGAGTTCCTTGCCTATTCGAAATATGTCGGCAACGACCTCTCGACACCCCGGCCCGAATTCGCCTTTTTCGGCCTGAAGCCCGGCGACCGCTGGTGCCTCTGCGCCGCCCGCTTCCTGCAGGCGCATGACGAGGGCTGCGCGCCGAAGGTCAACCTGCTGGCGACCCACGCCCGCGCGCTGGAGATCGTGCCGCTGGAAGTGCTCTACACCCACGCGGTCTCAGCCGGGGATTAGCGCCGCCGGCATCGCCTTCTCGTCCATCAGGTCCTCGAGGAAGAGGCTGACAAGCTGCACCCGGCCCGTGACCCCCGCCTTGCGGTAGATCGCGTTGGTCTGCGCCTTGACCGTGCCCTCCGAGGTCTGCCGGTATCCGGCGATCTCCTGGGTCGAGAACCCCTTTATGACGAAGAAGGCCACGTCCATTTCGGCCGGAGTCAGGCCCCAGTCGTCGAATCGGGCCATAAGCAGCTCGTGAAAGGCGCTCGATAGCATGGCAAGCTTTTCCTCGGCAGCCTGCCTCTGCGCGTCGCTGCGCAGGAGGATCACCAGCCCGAGGATCGCGCCCGAGATCAGCCCCGCCGCGGCGCCGATTTCGATCAACTCGTGCAGGTGCCAGGAGATCGGCGTGTCGCGGATGCCGAGCAGCGGGCCGAGACTGTCGTAGGTGAAGAAGACCGCGCCGACAATCTGCAGCCCGACAACGGCCAGCATGATCGTCTTCGGAGCGCCACATCCCGTGGGAACGCGCGCCATGTCATCGGCCGTTGGTCTTCTCCTGGCCATTGCCGTCCTCTTTCCCGGCCCCGTCGCGTCCCTGCCCGCTGTCTTCGGTGGCGCCGCGATCGGCCGGGCTGTCGTCTGCTGTGCCATCGGCCTTGCCGTCGGCGCCTTGAGTCCCGCTCTCGTCCGGTCGCGCTGGATCATCACCCTTGGACACATGTTGCACAAGGTCGCGCAGCACCTCTCCGGTCCGCAGGTTGAGAACGATCTCGCGGCGGAGCCCCGGCGCCTCGGCGACGATCCGGTACCGCCCGAGCAGCGTGCTCCGGCCCTCCACAACGTCGAAACCCTGCGCCTGCAATTCGCCCACAACCCGGTCTTGCAGGCTCTCGGCGCTGGCCGGTCCCGGGGCGAACAGGCTCGCGGCGAGAAGACAGGTCAGAAAAATTCGCATCGCAGGCTCCGTCTGGCATGAGGTCGGCGCCCGGTCTGGGGGCTCCGGGCGCCTGGGAGAGCTTGGCCGCAGCGGGAGGGCGCCCGAGCGGCCGGTCCCGGGGGGATCAGCTCTCTGTCCCGGTGTTACCCTTGTCGCCATCGTGGTCGCGATCCCGCGTCCGGTCCTGGTCAGGTTCGCCGTCGAGATCGCAGCTGCCGTCTCGGTCGCGATCACGATCCCGATCTGCGTCGTTGGCAGTATCCTGATCACCGCCATAGGCCGCGCGATGCTGCCGGTCAACGTCGCCGTAGGTGCTCTGGCGTTCGTCCCTGAAAATTTCGCCCGTGCGTTCGAACAGCGCGATCACGCGCAGTTCGTCGCCCCGATGCGCGCGGATCCGCGTCTGCCACATGTTGTGATGCACGTGGATCAGCGTGTAGCCCTCGGACGTCAGCCGCGCCACGACATCCTGCGCGACATCGGCGCGAGCGATGGCAGGGCTCGCAAGCAGGGTCGACAGGGAAAGGACGAAAACGGTCCCGTATTTCATGATGGGCCTCCCGGTCATGTGCTGCGTGTTTCCATGGTGCAATCGAAACACGATGACCGGTCGCGCGCCATTCACCGCGGGTTTATCCGGGCATCCCCCAACCGCAGTAGGCCCGAGATAAACTCGGGTTTAGGCGATGATGTGCCCGGGCCGCGGCGGTGGAGACCCGCCGCTGTCCGGCGCGCGGAGCGACCGGCTCAGTCCGCCGCGCTCATGTCGATGCCGAGCGCGCGGGCGACGGTGAAGATGTCCTTGTCGCCGCGACCGCACATGTTCATGCAGATGATGTGATCCGCGGGCAGCGCTGGCGCGATCTTCATCACATGGGCCAGGGCGTGCGACGGCTCGAGCGCCGGGATAATCCCCTCCTGCTCGCAGCAGAGCTGAAAGGCCGCCAGCGCCTCGACATCGGTGATCGAGACATATTGCGCCCGCCCCGTGTCGTGCAGCCAGGAATGCTCCGGCCCGATGCCGGGATAGTCGAGCCCGGCCGAGATCGAATGGCCCTCGAGGATCTGCCCGTCCTCGTCCTGGAGCAGGTAGGTCCGGTTGCCGTGCAGCACGCCCGGCCGACCGCCGGTGAGCGAGGCGCAATGTTCCATCTTCTCGTTGACGCCCTTGCCGCCGGCCTCCACGCCGATGATCGCGACTTCCTTGTCATCCAGGAACGGGTAGAACAGTCCCATCGCGTTCGACCCGCCGCCGATCGCCGCGATCAGCGTGTCGGGCAGCCGCCCTTCGCGCTCGATCATCTGCGCCTTGGCTTCCTTGCCGATGATCGACTGGAAATCGCGCACCATCGCCGGATAGGGGTGCGGCCCGGCCACCGTGCCGATGCAGTAGAACGTGTCGCGCACATTGGTCACCCAGTCGCGCAGCGCGTCGTTCATCGCGTCTTTCAGCGTGCCGCGGCCGGAGGTTACCGGCACCACCTCTGCACCGAGGAGCTTCATCCGGAACACGTTCGGCGCCTGCCGCTCGACATCGGTCGCACCCATGTAGACCACGCATTTCAGCCCGAACTTGGCACAGACCGTCGCCGTCGCCACGCCGTGCTGGCCGGCGCCGGTCTCGGCAATGATCCGGGTCTTGCCCATGCGGCGGGCGAGGATGATCTGGCCGAGCACGTTGTTGATCTTGTGCGCACCGGTATGGTTCAGCTCGTCGCGCTTGAGATAGATCTTCGCGCCACCCAGATGCGCCGTCAGGCGGTCGGCGAAATAGAGCGGCGAGGGCCGGCCGACATAATGCGTCCAGAGATCCTGCATCTCGGCCCAGAAGCTCTCGTCGGTCTTGGCGTGCTCGTATTCGGCCTCGAGGTCGAGGATCAGCGGCATCAGCGTCTCGGAGACGAAGCGTCCGCCATAGAGTCCGAACCGCCCGCGCTCGTCGGGCCCGCTCATGAATGAATTGATCAGATCCTCGGCCATGGTGTTCCTGCTCCTGTTTCCGCCCGTCCGGGCAGTTGGCAGACCCTACACAATGGCCGAAGCGGGAAAAACCCCCGGGGACCGGGTACAGCGGGAAATTTCCCCGTGCGGCGTGGTGGCGGATCAGCCCGCCCGCACCCGTTTCGGCGCCGCCTCTGCCGGCGCAGCCACGGGTGCCGGGACCACGACGACGGCATCGGCCACCACCGCCCGGACATCTCCGTCCGCGCCGTTCCTCCGACGGCGCGGTTCCGTCGTCCAGTATGTCGCCGGGCCGGTGGACAGGGATCGCGTCAGCCGGATCGCGTGAAGCATGCCGAGCGCCGCCGGAACGCCGAAAAAGGGGATCGGGATCATCGCCCTGCCCTCCCGGCGCCCCCGCCGCGCGCCCCGGCGATCTCGATCTCGCTGATCTGGAAGCTGCCGCCGGCACGGGCCCCGCCGCCATGCGCCCTCTGCCAGGGGGCATCGTCCCGGGCGAGCGCGTCGAGTTCGCTCTCGCCAAGCGATCCCAGCCGGTCCAGCATCGCCCGGACGACGGCCGCATGCGCTTGAGTCAGGCCGCCGCCCGGTCCCCCGAGATCGCCGGGGTGCACCAGAAGGCGCCCCTGCAGGCGGAAATAGAGCGCCGGACAGACGGGGCCGTGGTCCCAGGCCTCGATCGGCTCGTGAAACAGCGGCTCGAGACCGTCGGCCAGGGCATCCTCCTGGGCGAAATAGACGAGGCGCTCGAGCTTCTCGGGCGCCAAGTGCCCGGTCTGCGAGAGGATATGTTCGGCAATGGTGAAGACGGACATTGGCTGGCCTTCCGATACGTTCCTGTCCCGCCGCGCGGCGCAATGCACTGGCCCCGATCCTTCGCGGTCGCCGTTGCTACGGGACGTCAATGACCGCAGGCTAGCGCAGCGCCACGTCAGCTTTTGGGCACCGGTATGGAAGCAAGGTGATGTTGCAATTTCGCTAATGCGGGCGCGTATCAGCGCAGCATTTTCTTGAACCCGACATGCGAGGCCACATAGCCCAGATCCAGGTAGAAGCTGTGCGCCCGCTCGCGCTCCCGGTTCGATGTGAGCTGGATCAGACCACATCCGCCAGCCCGCGCGCGCATCTCCGCATCTGCCACCAGTGCCGCGCCGAGGCCCTTGCCGCGGCGATGCGCAGCGACCCGCACGCCCTCGATCTGCGCCCGCCGGGTCGCCGTCAGCGAGAGGCCGGAGATCAGCGTGATCTGGTAGCACGCGACCACCTCGCCGCCGGATTCGCCGACAATCAGGCGGTTGCCGCGCTCGGCCTTCATCGCGTCGAACGCGGCGAGATAGGGCGCCATTTCGCCGCCCTCGCGGCCCTGGCCGAGTTCGTCATCGGCCAGCATCGCAACGACCGCCGGTACGTCGCCGCGCCGCGCTTCCCGCCAGATCACGCTCATGATTTCGCCGCCGTGACGAAGGCCGCGATCTTCGCGGCATCCTTATCGCCCGGCGCCGCCTCGACGCCGGAGGAGACATCGACCTGCCGCGCCCCGGTCAGGTGGATCGCCTCGGCCACATTCTCCGGGGTCAGGCCGCCCGCCAGCATCCAGGGAACCGCCCAACGCCGCCCGGCGATCAGGCGCCAGTCGAAGGCGAGCCCGTTGCCGCCCGGAAGCTCGGCACCTGCCGCTGGCTTGGCATCGACGAGGAGCTGGTCCGCCACCCGGCTGTACTCGGCCAGCGCCGGCAGGTCCGCCTCGCCGGCAACTCCGACCGCCTTCATCACCGGCAGACCGTAGCGCGCGCGCAGCGCCGCAACGCGGTCGGGGCTCTCGTGGCCATGCAATTGTAGCATATCGAGCGGAACCGTCTCGACGATCCGGTCAAGCTCCGCGTCCTCGGCATCGACGGTCAGCGCCACCTTGGCGAGGCCCGGCGGCGCCTCCAGCGCCAGCGACCGCGCAGCGTCCGGTTCCATGTGCCGCGGCGATTTCGCGAAGAACACGAATCCCGCATAGGCCGCGCCGGCACGCGCCGCAGCGGCGAGGTCCTGCGGCCGGGTCAGGCCACAAATCTTGACTCGGACAGTTTCGGGCAAAGGATCAACTTGCCTTCCGGGTCTCGGCCTCTTCAAGGATCGCCAGCACGTCGTCCTTGCCGTCGTTCTTCTCGGCCTTCAGGCGCGTCACCTCGCGGTGCAGCGATTTCACCTGGCGCTGGCGCTTGCTGACCTCGGAGCGATGCTTGCTCTCGCGAATCCATTCGAGCAGGTAGCCCAGCAGCAGCCCGACTCCGACGCCGCCGAGGACGATGATGAACAGCGGCAGCGAAATCCCGAAATTCCAGTTCGCCAGCGTCGCCAGCGAGTCCGGAAGCACGGTCAGCGTCACCATCGAACGGTTGGCCAGGGCCATGACGACGAGGGCGGCGACGATCACCCCCACAAGCAGATAACGGATGTAACGCATCTTGCGCTCCCCTTCAGCTCTCGTGGCCGTTCAGCCTGTCCCGCAGCAGCTTCCCGGTTTTGAAGAATGGTACGTGTTTCTCTTCGACATCCACGGCCTCCCCTGTCCGCGGATTGCGTCCGGTTCTCGCATCCCTCTTCTTTACGGAAAACGCGCCGAAACCGCGCAGCTCCACCCGGTCTCCCCGCGCCATCGCGTCGATGATCTCCTCGAAGACCGTGTTGACGATTTTCTCGACGTCGCGCTGATAGAGATGCGGGTTTTCATCGGCAAGGATCTGGATGAGTTCGGAACGGATCATGTGTCTCCCCCAAGCCCGCCTTAAAAATGGCGGCGTACCTGTCGTGTAGCTTGTCCGACTATACGGCATTTTTCCTGCGCTGAAATGGGAAAGGCAGGAAAACGCCCCGAAATACCGCCCCTAAAGCCCGGTAATCAGGCGGAAAACCAGCCCCGGCGCCGGCATTCTCCACGCCTCCTGGCCGGGCCGGGCATTAGCCCCGCCGAATCGCCGGCCGATTTTCGTGCCGCGCACCCTCTGGCCAAAGCGGTCAGGATCGGTCAATCAGGCGGCATGCCGACGCGCTCCCGCACTGACCTTTTCGCCCTCGGTTCCATCGCCGTCGCGTTCGCCGTTCTGGCGCTCAAATCCGTCGCCTGGTGGCTGACCGGATCGCCCGCGCTGCTGTCTGACGCGCTCGAATCACTCGTCAATGTCGCGGGCGCGTTGATGGCCTGGACGGCAATCCGGATCGCCAGCCGCCCGGCCGATGCGAACCACCCGTTCGGCCACCACAAGGCCGAGAATTTCTCCGCCATTGTCGAAGGCAGCCTGATTATCGTCGCCGCGTTGCTGATCGTACAGAGCGCCTGGCACAGCATTCTGGAGCCCGGCCGGGTCGAACTCGGCCTGCCCGGCCTCGCGATCAACGCGCTCGCCGGCGCAATCAACCTTGCCTGGGCACGGATACTGATCAGGGAGGGGCGGCGCGCCCGGTCGCCAGCGCTCGGCGCTAGCGGCCGCCACCTGATGAGCGACGTCTGGACCTCCGTCGGTGTCCTTGCCGGGCTCCTTGTGGTCATGGCGACAGGCTGGGCCTTGCTCGACCCGATCCTCGCCATTCTCGTTGCCGCCAACATCCTGCGCGAGGGCTGGCAGGTGATCTTCTCCTCGGCGGGAGACCTGATGGACTCGGCCGCCCAGCCGGAGGATCGCGACATCATCGAGACCGTCGTCCGCGATGCATCGCGCGGTGCGTTGCAGGTGCATGACATCCGCACCCGGCGTGCTGGTCAGATGCTCTTTGTCGAGTTCCACCTCGTCGTCGACCGCGAGATGAGCGTCGGCGACGCGCATGCCATTTGCGACACGATCGAGGCCGCGGTGACCGCACGCCTCCCCGGCTCGCGCACGACGATCCATGTCGAGCCCGACGAGAAGCTCAAGGCGACAGGGCTGCTCCCCGCCGGGGCACCGGATCCGGACGTTTCAGAGCTGTAAGCGCGCGCTTACGGCCCCACAGAGCAGCAAAATCCCTATCGAAGATCTGAAGGGTAGCCGTCAGGTGGTTCCGCGGCGGGCATGGCGTCCGTCCCCGGAACGACCGAAAGGAATCCAGATGAAATACATTCCCCTCCTTGCCCTCGCGCTCGGCCTCGCCCCGCTTGCCGCCGGTGCGACGCCTGCTGTCGGTGATCACGTGGGCACCAACCCCACCGACGCCACCGCGGCCCTGGAAAAGGCAGGCTGCATGGTCTCCGAATTCGAGGCAGAAGGCGGCAAGATCGAGGCGAAATGCGCCGACTCCGCCGGCGCCCGTTGGGAGGTTTATATCGACCCCAAGAGCGGCGACGTCACGAAGGTCTCGGTGGACGACTGATGGCGGGGCCGCATCCGGAGAATGGCAACGGGGGCGCGATCGCGCCTCCGGACCCGTGGGACCCGCTGGTTCGCTTCAGCCACTGGGGCATCGCGGCGGCGGTCATCGCCAATGGCCTGCTCACCAAGCCGGGCGGCACCTTGCATGTCTGGATCGGCTGGGTCGCGATCGGGATCCTCGCGGCACGGCTCGTCTGGGGCCTTGTAGGCCCCGCCGAGGCGCGTTTCTCGGCCTTCCCGCCCGACCCGCGGGCTGCGATCTCGCATGTCCTGTCGCTGTTCCGGCCCGGGGGGCCGCGCGAACACCCCTCGCACAACCCCGCCGCCGCGATGATGGTCTATGCGCTTTGGCTCTGCCTCGTTGTCGTCATCGGCACCGGGCTGGTGATGACCGATGCGAAGAGTCCGCTTCAGATCTCGCAGGAACGGGCCGCCGTTGCCGCAGGCGACTGGTCCGTGCTTGTCAATGACGATGGCGAAAGCGAGGGTGGCGGCGAAGATCACGACGAGTCGGGAGAGCTGGTCAAGGAGGTGCACGAAGTGGCGGCGAACCTGATGCTGATCCTGGCGCTTGTCCACGTGGCCGGTGTGGCGGTGGAAAGCAGGGCTCTGCGGCGCAACCTCGTCCATCCGATGCTGCTCGGCTCCGGAAAGGGCAGATGACGGAGACGACCCGAGGAAACGGAAGAACGCCGGCGGCCGCGCTCGCAGCCTTTGTGCTCGTGCAGGGCATCGCGGCCGCCTTCTTCATCTCCGACGCGGCGCATGACCTGAGTCACGGGTTCGGCAACATGGAGTCGCTGTCCGAACTCTTCATCTCTCTGGTCCTCGTCGCAGGGATCTTTCTGGCAAGCTGGCAGCTCCGGCGAATGATCTCCGAGATCAAGGACAAGGACCGGGCGCTCGCCGTGGCGCGGGGCAATTTCGCGCGGGTGATCGCGACGCAGTTCACCGACTGGGGGCTGACACCGGCCGAGCGCGATGTCGGCCTGTTCGCCCTGAAGGGCCTCGACGTGGCCGAGATCGCCGCGCTGCGGGGCGCCGCCACCGGCACCGTCCGCGCCCAGCTCGCCAGGATCTATGCAAAGGCCGGGGTATCGAACCGCGCCCAGTTCGCCGCCTTCTTCGTCGAGGAGTTGCTGGCCGACGGCGCGCCCGACACGTAGCCGCAGGGTTCGGCTTGCCGCCGGAGCAACCCACGACTGGTCCCGGACCGGATTTTCGTCAGTCGCGACACGGTCGGGCCTATCCGGCCTCGCCGTCCCGGCGCGCCCGCTAGGCCGAAGGCGTCGTGCCGGTCCACCGGCGAAAGGCGTGCACGAAACTGCTCGGCGTCGCGAAATCGACGATCTCCGCGATGTCGCCGACCGGCAGGCGTGTCAGGCTCAACAACTCGCACGCCACAGCGGAGCGCACCTGATCCCTGATCTCCGCAAATCCGGTGCCTTCCCGGGCGAGCGCGCGGCGCAGCGTCCGAACATCGATGTCGAGATGGCGCGCCACCTCGGGCATTGTCGGCGGTCCGTCCTGCAAACGCGTGCGCAGGACATGTCGGGTGCGCCCGGCCCATCCCCAGGGTGCGCGCGCCAGGTACGACGCAACCTTTCCCAGTGCCGCATCCCGTGCGCCCGCATCCGCGGTCGTCAGAGGTCGCGCCATGGCAGAGCGCGAGAGGAACATGCAGGTGCGCGCCTGACCGAACCTGACCGGCGCCCCGAGGCTGCGCCACGGCGCAGGATCGGCCGGGGCGGGACGCATCAGGGTGATTTCATTCGGCCGGACCATCCCCCGCGCCAGCTCGGCGATCAAGGCGCTGCCCACCGCGATGACAGCGTCATGGATGACCGGCGAGGCCGCATGGGCTGAATCGTAGATCCCATAGCCCCACATCACCTCGTCCCCCACCCTGTGGAGATAGACCGCCGCACCGGTGCAGTTCAGGATCTGAAAGGCGGCAAAATCCGCCAGCGCTTCGCCCAGCGTCGCGGCATGGCGCATCACGTCTCCGACGGGCCCCAACACGCCGAGCCCAAGACGCCGCCCGAGCTGCAACCCGATATCTGCGTTGCCACTCAGGGTCGCGGACCGTTCGAGGATCTCCAGGAACGCGGCAAAGGGGATGAAGCGGTCCGGCCCGATGTCGTCAACGGACAGGCCGGTCCCGTCAAGCGCATCCTCGAGGGACACGCCGGCCGCCGCCAGCAGCGGCGCAAGCTGCACCAGCGGGGCCGCGCGCTGCAAAGCGATCTTGCGTGTCTCCAAGGCAGGGTCCTGTCCGAAAATGGCAAACGGTGCGGTCAGTGAGAGCATACGCTCTTTCCCGCCACAAGGACGTGAACATCTGCCTCGCATCCGCCATTCCGGGAGAGATACACATGCGACATTCGCTCGCCATTCTCGGTCTCGTCGCCACCGCCGGTCTCCCGGCGACCATGGCGCGCGCCGAAGACTACACCTACCAGACCGATATGCCGCCGGGCGTGGCAGCCCCCGACACGGTCGAAACACGCCTCGGGACGCTGAAATTCAACTACGGCTATCCCGATGACCAGACCGCCCAGATTCTCTGGGACAATCTCGACTTCCAGCGCGCGGTGCAGTCCTACCTCCTCGCGCTGCCACCGGTGAACCAGGCGGCCAACCGCAACGCGATCCGGCCGCTCGGGCCGGTCAACAAGACCGTGCCGATCTTCGAGCAACTGGTGACGCCGGAGCAGATCTTCCTCACCGCGAACGACAACACCGTCTATTCGTGGTCCTGGCTCGACCTGAAGGACGGCCCGCTGGTGGTCGAGGTGCCGCCCAAGGTGCTCGGGCTGGTCGACGACATGTGGTACAAGTGGGTCATCGATGTCGGCATCACCGGCCCCGACAAGGGTAAGGGTGGCAAATACCTGTTCCTGCCGCCGGGCTGGACGGGCGAGGTGCCGAAGGACGGCTATGTCGAAGTCCTGCGGATGCCGACCTTTAACCCCTGGCTGGTCTGGCGCAGCTTCCTCACCGACGGCGACCCGACGCCGGGGATCGACCTGGTGAAGAAACACACCCATTTCTATCCATTGGGTGGCGCACCAGAGGAGATGACCTATGTCGACCTCTCGTCGAAGGGATACTTCAACACTGTGAACCCCGCCGGCTACGCGTTCTGGGAGCTCCTGAACCAGGTCGTGCAGGAAGAGCCGGCCGAGTCGCTCGACCCCGTGACGGCGGGTTTCTTCGCCTCGATCGGCATCGAGCACGGCAAGCCCTTCGCGCCTGACGCGCGGATGAAGAAGATCCTGAGCGAAGCGGCCGCGGTGGGCGATGCCACGGCGCGCACCATCGCTTACCACACGCGCGGCAAGGAGTTCTTCATCTATGACGACAGCCAGTGGCAGGTCGCCTTCGTCGGCGGCTACAAGTTCCAGTCGCAGCCGGGGGTGAACAACCTGGACGGAGCCAACTTCTTCTACTTCATGGCCACGGGCGTCACGCCGGCGATGGAGATGAAGATGGTTGGCGAAGGCTCGCAATATGCCTGGACCGCGCATGACAAGGACGGCGCGGCGCTCGATGGTGGCAAGAGCTACCGTCTGCACCTGCCCAAGGACGTGCCGGTGAAGGATTTCTGGTCCGTGATCCTCTATTCGAACCAGACGCGCTCGATGATCCAGACCGACCAGAAACACCCCTCGGTCTCGAGCCAGCAAACCGACCTGTTGGTCAATGACGACGGATCGGTCGATGTCTGGTTCGGACCGGACGCCCCCGCAGGCAAGCAAGCCAACTGGGTCCAGACCGTTCCTGGCCAGACCTGGAACGCGATCCTGCGGCTCTATGGACCGCTCGATCCCTGGTTCGACAAGAGCTGGCGGCCGGGCGAGATCGAGCGGGTCGACTAGGCCGCCCGGGCTGCCCGAAAAAGGAAAGGACCGCCGCGGATGCCGCGGCGGTCCTTCTTTTCTTGTGGATCCGGATGTCGGATCAGTCGTCGCCCTTGAGCGCCGCACCCAGGATGTCGCCCAGCGACGCCCCCGAGTCGGACGAGCCGAACTGCTCCACCGCCTCGCGCTCCTCGGCGATTTCACGCGCCTTGATGGAGAGGCCGAGGCGACGCGTCTTGCTGTCGATATTGGTGACGCGCACATCGACCTTGTCGCCGACCTGGAAGCGCTCGGGACGCTGCTCGGCACGGTCGCGGCTCAGGTCGGAGCGGCGGATGAAGGACTTCATGCTCTCGTATTCCACTTCGATGCCGCCATCCTCGATCGCCGTCACGGTGACGGTGATGATCGAGCCGCGCTTCACGCCGCCCGTGGCTTCGGCAAACTTGTCGCCGCCGAGCGCCTTGATGGAGAGCGAGATGCGCTCCTTCTCGGTGTCGACCTCGGTGACCACGGCCTTGACCACGTCGCCCTTGCGGTATTCCTGGATGGCTTCCTCGCCGCGCTGATCCCAGCTGAGGTCGGAGAGGTGAACCATGCCGTCGATATCGCCGTCGAGGCCGATGAACAGACCGAATTCGGTGATGTTCTTGACCTCGCCCTCGACCTGCGTGCCCTCGGGATGGGTCTCGGCGAAGACGTCCCAGGGGTTGCGCATGGTCTGCTTGAGGCCGAGCGAAACGCGGCGCTTGGCAGTGTCGATCTCGAGCACCATGACCTCGACCTCCTGGGAGGTGGAGACGATCTTGCCCGGATGGACGTTCTTCTTGGTCCACGACATCTCGGAGACGTGCACCAGGCCTTCGACGCCCGGCTCCAGCTCGACGAACGCACCGTAGTCGGTGATGTTCGTGACGCGGCCGGTATGGACCGACTCCAGCGGGAACTTGGCTTCCACCGTGTTCCACGGATCGTCCTGCAGCTGCTTCATGCCGAGGCTGATGCGGTGGGTGTCCTTGTTGATCTTGATGACCTGGACCTTGATGGTCTCGCCAATCGACAGGATCTCGGAGGGGTGGTTCACGCGGCGCCAGGCCATGTCGGTGACGTGCAGCAGGCCGTCGACACCGCCGAGATCGACGAACGCGCCGTATTCGGTGATGTTCTTGACCACGCCGTCAACTGCGTCGCCCTCGGTGAGCTTGGCAATGACCTCGGCGCGCTGTTCGGCGCGGCTCTCCTCGAGGATGGCACGGCGCGAGACAACGATATTGCCGCGGCGGCGGTCCATCTTGAGGATCTGGAACGGCTGCTTGAGGCCCATGAGCGGGCCGGCGTCGCGCACCGGGCGCACGTCCACCTGGCTGCCGGGCAGGAAGGCCACGGCGCCGCCGAGATCGACGGTGAAGCCGCCCTTGACGCGGCCGAAGATCGCGCCTTCGACGCGTGCCTCGTCGGCATAGGCTTTCTCGAGACGGTCCCAGGCCTCTTCGCGGCGGGCTTTCTCACGGCTGATGACAGCCTCGCCACGGGCGTTCTCGACCCGGTCGAGGAACACTTCGACCTCGTCGCCCACGGCGATTTCCGGGGCTTCGCCCGGATTGGCGAATTCCTTGAGTTCGACACGGCCTTCCATCTTGTAGCCCACGTCGATGATCGCCTGACCGGCTTCGATCGCGATCACGCGGCCCTTGACGACGGAACCTTCGTCCGGCGTGTCGATGTCGAAGCTCTCCTGAAGGAGGGCCTCGAATTCTTCCATGGATGCTTTAGCGCACATTCAGTTCTGTTTCCTTTACTTGACGCTTTGACTGGCCGGGCGGTTGTCTCCGCCGGTCTTTGGGGTTGGTCGGGAAAGGCGATCCGGAAATAACATTCAGGGCCGGAGGTTTCCCCGACCCTGCCTGCGAGTCCCGGCGTTGGCCGCCTTTTGGTTGACGTGGCTGCGTATAAGCCCTTCTTCCGCGTCCGGCAAGAGCGTTTTGGCCTTGTTTTCATGCCTCCGGCGAAGGCAATTCCCGGCCGGAGGGCCCCTTGTCGCCCATGGGCATCAGCAATAGCGCTCGGGGCCGAACCACTGAGCGTCCGAATAGCGGTCGCCATGCGCCCAGCCGACGGGCAGGATCCGCTCGATCTTGGCCAAATCCTCGGGGTTGAGCGCAACTCTCGTCCCGGTGACGAGTTCGGCGAAATGGGTCAGCGATCGCGTGCCCGGGATCGGCACCACATGGTCCCCCTGCGCCAGCAGCCAGGCGATGGCGAGGCCGGCGGCGGGCACGCCCATCTCGGCCGCAAACGCTCGGAATCCGTCGGCAATCTTCATGTTGGCCGACCAGTTCGGCTCCTGGAACCGCGGGTTCTGTGGGATCAGGTCGCATTCCGCGAAGCGTTCCTTCGGGATCGGGTGGTCGGTCAGCATCGAGCGGCCGACCGGCGAGAAGGCCACGAGCGTAGTGCCGAGCGCGGCACAGGTCTGCACGAGGCCGAGTTCGGGCGCGCGGGTCCAGAGCGAGTATTCCGACTGCACCGCGGCGATCGGATGGATCGCGGCTGCCCGGCGCAGGGACGCCGGCGCGATCTCCGAAAAGCCGATGGCGCGGGTCTTGCCCGCCTTCACCAGTCCGGCGAGCGTCTCGGTCACTTCCTCGATCGGCCGCGCCGCCTCGCGACGGTGAACGTAGAAGAGATCGACCGCCTCGACGCCGAGGCGTTTCAGGCTGCCTTCCAGTTCGGCGGTCAGATGGCCCGGGGAATTGTCGAAGCGACGTGCGCCGGTATCGGGATCGCGCGTAATGCCGGCCTTGGTGGCGATGTGGAGGCGGTCGCGCGTGACCGCTCCGCGCGCCTTGAGAAAAGCGCCGATTACCCGTTCCGACCGGCCTGCACCGTAGACATTCGACGTGTCCAGATGAGTGACGCCCGCCTCGAACGCTGCATCGAGCAGGGCCATCGAGGCGCTGTCCTCGGTCGGTCCGTAGAAATCGGTGAATGACATCGCCCCGACTCCGATGGCCGAAACCATCGTCCCGTCGGCTCCCATCCTGCGCTCATGCATCGGCGGTCCCCGGTATCATCGCCCGTTGCGGTCCGCGGCATCCTGCACCGCGGCAATCGCGGTGGCAACGGCCTGCTCGATGGACATGGTCGAGGTGTCGAAGACCTGCGCATCCGCCGCCGGTTTCAGCGGCGCAGTCGCGCGGGCGGCGTCGCGGCGGTCGCGTTCGGCGAGATCGGCGGCGACCGCTTCCAGCGTCACCGCGTGGCCCTTGCCCAAGAGCTCCCGGTATCGGCGATCGGCGCGGACGGCGTCGGTCGCAGTGACGAAGAGCTTCACCTCGGCATCTGGGCAGATCACCGTGCCGATGTCCCGCCCGTCGAGCACCGCGCCGCCTTGCCGGCGGGCGAAGGCGCGCTGGAACGCGACAAGCGCCGCGCGCACCTCGCCCATCGCCGCGACCTGGCTCGCGGCCTGGGCGACGTCCGGCCGGCGCAGACTATCGGATTCGACAACCTCCGCAGAGGTCAGGGCCTTGGCCGCCGCAACCGGGTCCATGCCGTCGAGCACCCGGCGGCCGACGGCTCGATAGAGCAGTCCGGTGTCGAGATGACCGAAGCCGAAATGCGCCGCCACCGCGCGCGCAATCGTGCCCTTGCCGGCCGCGGCCGGCCCGTCGATGGCCACCGTGAGACTCATGCCTGACGCCTCCTCTCCCCCATGTGGACGTTCCTAATAACCCATTCGGTGGAGGGTGGAAACCTGGGGGAATGCGGACTCAAACCGATCCGTTGTGTCTCAGACTGGGTGTCGGTCAGCTACATAGGTTCGAGCCACGCGCCATGGCGCGCTTCCACACCCAGCTCCGACCAAGGTCGGCGTCAGACCAACCGAACCCGTCGCATGCCGTCCAGCCTGACGACCTGTCAGTCGTCCTGCGTCATCTGCGCGCCAAGGCCGGTCATCAGATCCTCGAAGATCGGAAAGGAGGTCGCGATCGGGCTTGCGTCGTCGACCGTGACCGGGCGTTTCGCTGCCATGCCGCAGATCAGGAAGGACATGGCGATGCGGTGGTCGAGCCGGGCCGCCGCCATCGCCCCGCCCCGAACTCCCCCCGGTCCGCGCCCGTGGACGGTGAAACTGTCGTCGCTCTCCTCGACCTCGACGCCGCAGGCCCGCAGGCCGACCGCCATCGCGTCGATCCGATCGCTCTCCTTGACGCGCAATTCGTGCACGCCGGGCATATGCGTGATGCCCTCGGCAAAGGCCGCGACGACCGAGAGGATCGGGTATTCGTCGATCATCGAGGGCGCGCGCTCGGCGGGCACCTCGATGCCGAGCAGATCGGGTGAGAACCGCGCGCGCAGATCGGCCACCGGCTCGCCGCCCTCCTCGCGCTCGTTCTCGAAGGTGAGATCCGCACCCATCTCCTTCAACGTCGTGTAAAGACCGGCGCGGCTCGGGTTGAGGCCGATATTCGGCACCAGAACGTCCGAACCAGGCACGATCAGCGCCGCGCAGACCGGAAAGGCCGCCGAGGAGGGATCGCGCGGCACGGCGATGGTCTGGGGCACCAGTTCCGGCTGGCCGGTGAGGGTGATGCGCCAGCCGTCTTCGACCTTCTCGGTCACCACCTCGGCGCCGAAGCCGCGCAGCATCCGCTCGGTGTGGTCGCGGGTGGCGGCGCGTTCTGTCACCACCGTCTGCCCCGGCGCGTTGAGACCGGCCAGCAGCACCGCGGACTTGACCTGCGCCGAGGCCATCGGCGTGGTGTAGTCGACCGACAGCGGATCCACCGCGCCGACCAACGTCATCGGCAGCCGCCCGCCGGCGCGACCGACGGCCCGGCATCCGAAAAGCGCCAGCGGATCGGTGATGCGTCCCATCGGCCGGGAGCGCAGCGAGGCGTCGCCGGTGAAGGTCGCCGTGATCGGGGTCGTCGACATGGCGCCCATGATGAGGCGTACGCCGGTGCCGGAATTGCCGCAGTCGATCACGTCCTCGGGCTCGGCGAAGCCGCCGACGCCGACGCCGTGGACCGACCAGTCGCCCTCCCCGTGCTGCGTGACATCGGCGCCGAAGGCCGCCATCGCCTTTGCTGTGTCGAGCACATCGGCGCCCTCGAGCAACCCCGTGATCCGGGTCTCGCCCACAGCCATCGCGCCGAGGATCAGAGCGCGATGCGAGATCGACTTGTCGCCCGGCACATGGGCAATGCCGTTGAGAGGGCCACCGGCGTGGGCGGTCATTTTCCGTTCGGGGCCATGGGCTGACATGCGGATCTCCTCGGCGTGGTCCGCGCCGCCATTAGCCCAGCCGGCGCGAAGCGTCCAGCGGCCGTGTCGGCGGCGCTCGCGCGGTTAGACGCGGCGGAAGGTCAGGTAATGCGGCACCCTGCCCTCGCGCAGCGCCTTCTTCTCGTAACGGGTCGAGAGCCAGTCGTCCCAGGGCTCGCGCCAGTCCGCCGGCCTATCGGCGGTCCAGGCGAAGCCGTGGCGCGGCACCTCGACGAGCGTCTGGCGGACATAATCGGGGATGTCGGTGGCGACGCGGAGGATCGCGCCCGGCTTCATCACCCGGGCCAGCGGCTCCAGATGCTCCGCCGTCACGAATCGCCGGCGATGGTGCTTCTTCTTCGGCCAGGGGTCCGGATAGAGCAGGAAGGCACGGGAGATCGAGGCCGGGGGCAGCACGTCGAAGAGGTCGCGCGCGTCGCCCGGATGGACGGCCACGTTCTCCGCCCCCGCCTGCCGGATCTTGCCCAGCAGCATCGCGACTCCGTTGATGAAGGGCTCGCAGCCGATGATCGCGACCTCCGGGTTGGCCACGGCCTGATGCACCATGTGCTCGCCGCCGCCGAAGCCGATCTCGAGCCAGATCTCGCGATCCCCGAACCGCGCAGCGAGGTCGAGCGGGTGCCGCTCGGGATTGGCGTCCCAATCCACCGGCCCGGGTGAGAGCGCCGCCAGATCTTCCTCGAGATAGCCCTGCTGGCTCGGCCGCAGCGTCTTGCCGTGGCGGCGACCGTAAAAATTGCGCCAGGGGGCGCCGGAGGGGCTGGAGGGTGTCGACATGGGCCGGGGCAATGGCAAAGCGCGGCGCCGGGGTCAAGAGTGCGCGCCCTCTTGCCCTTGCGCGCAGCTGGGCATAGTGGCGTCGCATGACCGATCGCCTCACTGCACAGTTCGCCTTCCTCCAGGAGATTGACCGCCTCAAGGGCGTGACCCGCGCGACTCCGATCGGCGACAATTCGCGGCCCGAGAATTCCGCCGAACATTCCTGGCACATCGCCACCTACGCGCTGGTTCTGGCCGACCAGGCCGGGCCCGAGGTCCGGATCGACCGGGTGATCCGCATGCTGCTCCTGCACGACATCGTCGAGATCGACGCCGGCGACATGCCGATCCATCTCGCGCATGATGCCGAGGCCCATGCCGCCAAGGAAGCGGCCGCCGCCGAGCGCATCTTCGGCCTGCTGCCCGAGGATCAGGCGGCGGAGTTCCGTGCGCTCTGGGACGAGTTCGAGGCGGCAGAGAGCCCCGATGCGATCTTTGCGAAGTCGATCGACCGGGTGCAGCCGCTGTTGCTGAACCTCGCCTCCGGCGGCGGAAGCTGGATCGAATACGACGTGACGATGGAGCAGATCGACACCCGCGTCGGTGAAAAGGTCAAACGCGGCGCGCCGCGCCTCTGGGACCATGTCCGCGCCCGCGTCGCGCCCTATTTCGGCACGTCGCGCTGAGGCGATGCGCGGGTGACACCAGTTCCCCCAGGCAGGGAGATCTTGGCCGCTCCGAGCTACCAGTCAACGAAGACACCAATCGACACGGACACGGAACCGGTTCCACACAAAGACAATCGTTACTGAAGAAAGCCGGCATTTCCCGAGCGTCACCCGACAGCAGCAAATATACATCTACAAGATATGTTTTCAAGTCGGGATATCCTCACGTTACCGCCCAGGCCCCGGTTGCGCCAACGTGACGCGTCTGGTATTCAACGCTGCCTTGGGCTATGCCGCGGCCCAGACAGCCCCGGGGAACCACATTGACCGACGCCAGCCCAGACTCCCTTTCCGACGCCATTTCCTCCGTCGAGGAGATCATCGAGGACGCCCGCAACGGCCGCATGTTCATCCTCGTCGACCACGAGGACCGCGAGAACGAGGGAGATCTCGTCATCCCGGCACAGATGGCCACACCCGATGCGATCAACTTCATGGCCACCCATGGACGCGGCCTGATCTGCCTGACGCTGACCGGCGAGCGGATCGATGCGCTCGGCCTGCCGCTGATGGCCTCCTACAACTCGTCGCGCCACGAAACGGCCTTCACCGTCTCGATCGAGGCGCGCGAGGGGATCTCGACCGGCATCTCGGCGCATGACCGCGCCCGCACCGTCGCAGTGGCCATCGACAGCCGGACGACGGCGGCCGATATCGCGACGCCCGGCCATGTCTTCCCGCTCCGGGCCCGTGATGGTGGCGTGCTCGTGCGCGCAGGCCACACCGAGGCCGCGGTCGACGTCTCGCGCCTCGCCGGGCTGAACCCGTCGGCGGTCATCTGCGAGGTGATGAAGGACGACGGCTCGATGGCCCGCCTGCCCGACCTCATCGCCTTCGCACAGAAGCACGGCATGAAGATCGGAACGA
Organism: Tropicimonas sp. IMCC6043; assembly: GCF_004146235.1. Lineage (GTDB taxonomy): Bacteria > Pseudomonadota > Alphaproteobacteria > Rhodobacterales > Rhodobacteraceae > Tropicimonas. The sequence continues at coordinate 91,466 of NZ_SELO01000009.1, forward strand.
TCTCCGAGCTCATCGCCTATCGCCGCCGCCACGACAACCTGGTGCGCGAGACCGAGACGCGCGAGGTTACCTCGGTCTTCGGCGGCGCCTGGACCATGCGCGTCTTCACCGAGGAGACCGAGGGCACGGAGCATGTCGCGCTGGTCAAGGGCGACATCACCACGCCCGAGCCGGTGCTCGTGCGCACCCATGCGCTCGAGCCGATGGCCGACCTGCTCGGCATCGGCATCGACGAGCCCGACCTGCTGGGCCGGGCAATGCGGATCATCGCCGAAGAGGGCCGCGGCGTGGTCTGCCTGTTCCGCGAACCGCAGCGCAAGCTGCACCGTCCCGAGGAGGACGGCCCGCGCATCGTCAAGCATACCGGGCTCGGCGCGCAGATCCTGTCCAATCTCGGCCTGCGCGAGCTGATCCTGCTGACCAACTCCCCCTCTACCCGCTATGTCGGCCTTGACGCCTACGGGCTCGCCATCGCCGGCACCCGCCCGATCACGGAGTAAGCCGCCATGGCGCAAGCCGAAAGCCACCACATCCTGCCGCTTCCCAGCTTCGACAAGCCGGTGAAGCTCCTCATCGTCGTTGCGCCCTACTACAAGGACATTGCCGACGAGCTCGTCGCCGGCGCCAAGGCCGCTATCGAGAAGGCCGGCGGAAGCTGGCAACTCATCGAGGTGCCCGGCGCGCTGGAGATCCCCACGGCGATCCGCATCGCCTATCGGCAGTCGAATTTCGACGGCTTCGTCGCGCTTGGTTGCGTGATCCGCGGCGAGACCACGCATTACGACACGGTTTGCAACGACAGTTCGCGGGCGCTGACGCTGCTGGGGCTCGACGGCGCCTGCATCGGCAACGGTATCCTGACGGTGGAAAACCGCACCCAGGCCGAGGTCCGAGCCGAGGCGGCGGGCCAGGACAAGGGCGGCCATGCTGCTGCGGCGGCGCTGCACCTGATCGCGCTGACCCGCCATTTCGGCAGTTCCGACAAGGATATCGGCTTTAAGCCGCTGCGCTACGAGGTGCAGATGGCCGGCGAACTCGACACCTCCGATGGCACGACCAACGCATGAGCGACGCGAAGCAACGGCGCTCCGCTGCCCGGCTCTATGCCGTGCAGGCGCTCTTCCAGATGGAAGTGTCGGGCCAGACGATCGAGTCGGTGACGCGGGAATTCGAGGATCTGCGCTTCGGCGCGACCTATGACGAGATCGAGTTCGCCGAGGGCGACCCGGAGACATTCCGCGCCCTGGTCGAGCGCGCCGTGAATGAACAGGCGAAGATCGACCAGATGACCGACCGTGCCCTGGTCGCCAAATGGCCGATCGACCGGATCGACCCGGTTCTGAGGGCGCTTTTCCGCGCCGCGGGCGCGGAGCTGGTGGCGGCGAAAGTGCCGCCGAAGGTCGTCATCACCGAATTCGTCGATATCGCCAAGGCGTTCTTCCCCGAGGGCCGCGAGCCCAAATTCGTCAATGCCGTGCTCGACCACATGGCGCGCGAGGCGCAGCCGGAGCGTTTCTAGGACCGATCCTGGGGGAGGTGACCGGACAGGCACCAAGGACTTTCTTGACGGGTGAAACGAGAGCCGTGCCAAGGGCGCTTGGATGCTCCGACAATGCCTCACGGCAGCGCCTTTGGGACCGCTTTCGCTTCAGAATCCCCCGAATCCCTGTATGTCTGGGCTCGGAAGTTCCGGGGAGCGGGTCTTGCGCAGGGCGATCGTCATTCTTGTCTGTCTCATCTGCCTCTGTGCGGCTGTCGCACCGGGCCCGGCGCTTTCGTCCGAGCCCCATGTCCGGCCCCTGCCACGCCCGGCAGATCTCGGCCGGGCCGACCGGCGCTGCACCGATGACGGCGCGCTCTGCATCACTCTCGCAAACTACGTCCCCGACATCTGCCGCGCCATCGAGACGTCGGCTGCCGAAACCGGGCTCAACACCGGCTTCTTCGCGCGGCTGATCTGGCGCGAGAGCCTGTTCGACGCAGGCGCCGTGAGCCCGGCTGGGGCACAGGGCATCGCCCAGTTCATGCCGGCCACCGCCGCGCTGCGCGGGCTTTCCGATCCGTTCAACCCGGCAGAGGCACTCCGCGCCTCGGCGCGCTACCTTGCCGAGCTGGGCGAGACCTATGGCAATGTCGGGCTGGCGGCGGCGGCCTATAACGCGGGCGAGGCGCGGCTGGAGGATTTCCTCGCGCGTGGCCGGCGCCTGCCTCTGGAGACACGGATCTATGTCCTCGGCATCACCGGTTATTCGGCGACGGACTGGCGCGACGATCCGCCCGAAGACTGGGATCTCGCGCTGTCCGACACGGAGGCATTCACCTCCTCCTGCCAGGCGCTGGCACGCAACCGCTCCTTCTCGGGCTTCCGCGATCCGATGGCGGCGCGGCCCTGGGCGGTGATCGTGGCGGCAAACCCCGAGCGGTTGATCGCGGAAACGCGACTGGCCGAGATCAGGGAGCGATCTGAACTCGTTAGCGCCTCCCGGACCGATATCCGGCGGATGCGCCTGCCGGCCAAGCACGGCACGCAATGGGTGGCACAGATTGGCGCCGACGACCGCAGAGAGGCCGACCGGCTCTGCGGGCGGCTGCGCAGCGGTGGTGTCGGCTGCATCGTGCTCCGGAACTGACGCGCTGGCGGGCGCGGCCCGCCTACCGACCCTCGAACCGGGGTTTGCGCTTTTCGAGGAAGGCAACGATGCCTTCCTTGAAATCGCGGGTCTGGCCGCACTCGCCCTGCATCTTTGCCTCGAGTTCGAGCTGCGTCTCGAGGCTGTTGTCATAGGTCTCGCGGATGGCGCGTTTGACATGGGCATAGGCCGCGGTCGGGCCCTCGGCGAGTTGCCGGGCGCGGGACCACCAGTGATCGGCGAAATCCACATCCGGAACCGCCTCCCAGATCATCCCCATGGCATCGGCCTCGCGCGCCGGTATCGGCTCGGCAAAGAGCGCCGCACCCATCGCCTTGGCAAAGCCCACCTTGCGCGGCAACCAGTAGGTGCCGCCGGCATCGGGGATGAGGCCGATCCGGGTGAATGCCTGAAGGAAGACCGCACTCTCCGTGGCGATCACCACGTCGCAGGCAAGCGCGAGATTGGCCCCCGCACCGGCCGCCGCGCCGTTGACCGCCGCGAGAGTCGGGATGGGAGAGTCTTGGATCGCCTGAAGCAGCGGCGTGTATTCGTCGCGCAGGAGCCGCTCGAGGTCGATATTGGCCGGGTTCGCCCTGTCGCCGAGATCCTGACCTGCGCAGAAGGCGCGGCCGGCACCTGTCAGAACCATGACCCGCGCCTCGCTGCCGGCGCGTTTCACAGCATGCGCGAGTTCGGCCCGCATCTGCGTGTCGAGCGCGTTCGCGACCTTCGTCCGGTTCATCGTCACGATGGCGATGTCCTCGCGGACGGCATAGCGGATGGTCTCGTATTGCACGGCGCTCTCCCATTGCGGATCGGCGCGCAGAATAGGCAAATCCGCGCCATAGGAAAGAGGGCGCAGACCGAGACGGGACGTCACTCCTTGAGAAGGTCCTTCAGCCGCGCCTCTTCCTCGGGGCTCAGCCCTTCGGCCGCGACATCGGGCGCACCGCGGCGGCCGCGCACATAGCCGACCCCCACCGCCGCGGCGATGAGCAGCATCGCCGGCCCGGCGATCCAGAGGATGAGATTTGCGCCCGTCGCCGTCGGCTTCAGCAGCACATATTCGCCGTAGCGGTCGACGATGTAGTCGACGACCTCTTCGTCGTTGTCGCCTGCCACCAGCCGCTCGCGGACCAGAACACGCAGGTCGGACGCAAGCTGCGCGTTCGAGTCATCGATATTCTCGTTGCGGCAGACGAGGCAGCGCAGCCCCTTGGAGATCTCCCGCGCACGCGCCTCGAGCACCGGATCGTCCAGAACCTCCGAGGGCGTCACGGCGCTTGAGGGTCCGGAGAACAGGAGTGAGGACAGGAGCAGCAGGGCGGTGGCGAGGCGCTTCATTCGGCGGGTACTCCGGCGGCGGCAGCTCGGCGGCGGCGGGCGCCTGCGGCGACGCGGTAGCGGCGGTCCGTCAGCGAGAAGATGCCGCCGAGAGCCATGATGATGCAGCCCGCCCAGATCCAGTTGGCGTAGGGCTTCACATAGGTGCGCACCGCCCATCCGCCATCGGCCTGCGGATCGCCGATGACGAGATAGACGTCCCGGAAGATCCCGTTGTCGATGCCTGCCTCGGTGGTCGGCATCTGCGCGACGGGATAGACACGCTTCTCGGGATGCTGCACCGACACCTCGCGTCCATTGCGATGGATCGCCATGGTCGCCATGGTCGACATGTAATTGGGCCCCGGCACCTCGCGCACTTCCCTGAGCTCGATCTCGTATCCGGCATGTTCAAAGGTCTCGCCGACCTGTGCGACGCGGATGTCTTCCGACTGCCACGCCGTCAGCCCGGCGATGCCGAAGAAGGTGATCGCTAACCCGAAATGCGCCGTCGCCTTGCCCCAGTCGGCCCCCGGCAGCCGGCGCAGGCGGCCGAGGCGACTGAGCAGGTCCCCGCGCCCGGTGCGGCTCCAGAGATCCACCGCGACGCCGAGCGCAACCCAGGTGGCCAGGGTGAGCCCCACAGGGGCGAGCATCGACCCGCCGGTCTGCATCACCCAGACCAGCGCGCCCGCAGCAAGCGACAGGACGAGCACGCCCCAGAGCGGCTGCATGGTCCGCGCGAGGCTCGCGCGTTTCCAGGCGAGCATCGAGCCGATCGGCAGCAGCGCGGTCAGCGCGATCATGAAGGGCGTGAAGGCCGAGTCGAAGAATGGCGCGCCGACCGAGAGCTTGCGGCCGAAGGCCATCTCGGCCACCAGCGGCCAAATCGTCCCGACGAAGACGACGAAGGCGGAGACGGCCAGCAGGACGTTATTGGCCACCAGCGCGCTCTCGCGGCTGACCACGGCAAAGACGCCCTTGGCCTCCATGGCAGATGCGCGCGCGGCGTAGAGCGTCAGCGCGCCGCCCATGAAGACCGCAAGGATGGCGAGAATGAAGACGCCGCGCTCGGGGTCGTTGGCAAAGGCGTGGACGCTGGTGATGACGCCGGAGCGGACCAGGAAGGTGCCGATGAGCGAGAAGCCGAATGCCATGATCGCCAGCAGGATGGTCCAGCTCTTGAGCGCCTCGCGTTTCTCCACCACGATCGCCGAGTGCAGCAGCGCGGTGGCCAGAAGCCAGGGCATGAAGGAGGCGTTCTCCACCGGATCCCAGAACCAGAAGCCGCCCCAGCCGAGCTCGTAATAGGCCCACCAGGAGCCGAGCCCGATGCCGACGGTGAGAAACAGCCAGGCGGCCAGCGTCCAGGGCCGGACCCAACGTCCCCAGGCGGCGTCGACCCGGCCTTCGATCAGCGCGGCGATGGCGAAGGAAAAAGCCATCGAGAGGCCGACATAGCCGAGATAGAGGAAGGGCGGGTGGAAGGCGAGGCCGGGGTCCTGCAACAGCGGGTTGAGGTCCTCGCCATTCATCGGCACCGGCTGGGCGAGCCGGGTGAAGGGGTTCGAAGTGAACAGGATGAAGCCGTAGAAGGCGACCGAAATAGAGGCCTGTACGGCCAGCACACGGGCCTTGAGCGAGGGCCTGAGATTCGCACCGAAGACCGCGGCGCAAGCGCCGAAGATCGCCAGGATCAGCACCCAGAGCAGCATCGAGCCCTCGTGGTTCCCCCAGACGCCCGAAACCTTGTAGAGCATCGGCTTGGCGGTATGCGAATTGAGCACCACCAGTCGAAGCGAGAAATCCGAGGTGACGAAGGCATAGGTGAGCGCGGCAAAGGACACGCCGACCAGCAGGAACTGCGTGACGGCGGCCGGTTCGGCCACCGCCATCCAGCCCGGCCAGCGCCGGGCCGCGCCGATCATCGGCACGGTCATTTGCACGAGCGCGACGAGCGCGGCGAGGACGAGGGCAAAGTGGCCAAGTTCGACTATCATGGACGGGAACCTAGCGGAGCAAAGGGCGGCGGGCAACGGCGCTGAGCGCGTCGGGACGACCCACCAGTCCCAATATATTCAGGAATCTGCAGACGGTCACGCAGGCGTGATGAACCGGGGGCGGAATCGGCTCGCATCATCGCTTCGGCGGCGGATCGGTCAGCAGGTTGACGAGGGTCGCCCCGACGATCCAGATGGCCAGCATGAGGAAAGTTGCCAGGGCGTAGGAATAGAGATTGCCGACATAGCCGCCCAGCCCGGCAACCAGCCCGACCGCACCATTGACGGCCTGAAGCTCCCGGCGCTTCGACTTGAGATCCATAGCTGCCCTCCCTGTCGTCCGGCGGTCGCACCTTCGGCCCCCAGCCCATTTGACGCCATGACATGGATCATCCTGACACCTAGACGGAGCCGTCCCTGCCCGTCCTATCCGCTGAACACCGTCAGCTCCGGCAGCGCCGTCAGCGGCGCCTTGAGCACTCGCATCGCCGGCAGGCTGACTCGCGTTCCGGAACCTGGCGCGCCGCCCGACGGCCGCAGCTCGACCTGAACGGAAGTGCCTTCGGTGGGATATTCCAGCCGTCCCATCACGACCTTGTCGACAAGCGCCGTCTCGGCCCAGAATCCCGGGTCGGTCGGGTCGCCCAGAGAGGCGATCGTGGTTCCAAGCCGCATCTCGGAGATCACCGGCGCGGCGGCAGCGGCGGCGCGCTGCTCCGCCGTGGTGGTGTCGAACTGCTCGGGGGTCGCGGCGTCCGCGACGGGCACCGGCGCCGTGCTCGCGGCCTCCGTCGTTCCGGTCGAATCGTTTGGCCCGGCCGGCGCGCCGGGCATCCTTCGGCTGATCTCGCCACAGCTCGCAAGGGCGAGTCCGAGAAACGCGATCGTGATCGATTCTCCCAGACGCATTGCGGCCTCCTCTGCCTTGGCTCACCGCAAGAGTGCCGTCCGCGGCACGCCGGCGCAACCGCTTTGCCGCCCTTGCCAGTGCCCCCACGGCAGCATAGCTTTCAGGACCATGGACGCGCCCCTCATCGATCCGTTCCAGCGCCCGGTGACCTATCTCAGGGTCTCCGTGACCGACCGCTGCGATTTTCGCTGCAGCTATTGCATGTCCGAAGACATGACTTTCCTGCCGAAGCGGCAGTTGCTGACGCTGGAGGAGCTCGACACGGTCTCCACGGCCTTCGTCCGGCTGGGCCTGCGCAAGCTGCGCGTCACCGGCGGCGAGCCTCTGGTCCGGCGCGGGATCATGACCTATTTCGCCGCGATGGCACGGCACCTGGAAAGCGGCGCTCTCGACGAGTTGACCCTGACCACCAACGGCTCGCAGCTCCACCGCTTCGCCGGCGAGCTCGCCGGGCTCGGCGTCCGCCGCGTCAACATCTCGCTCGACACGCTTGACGAGGCCAAGTTCGCCCGGATCACCCGCTGGGGCCGCCTTCCGCAGGTGATGCGCGGCATCGAGGCGGCGCAGGCCGAAGGTCTTCGGGTGAAAATCAACGCCGTGGCGCTCAAGGGGTTCAATGAGGATGAACTCTTCGACATGGTCGAATGGTGCGCCGCACGCGACATGGACCTGACCTTCATCGAAGTGATGCCGATGGGCGACATGGGCAGCGCGGACCGGATCGAGCAATACTGGCCGCTCGCCGATCTGCGCGCGCAGCTTGCGACACGCTACCGCCTCACCGACCTCGCTGAGAGCACCGGCGGCCCGGCCCGCTATGTCCGGCTCGAGGAAACCGGGCAGAAGGTCGGCTTCATCACGCCGCTCACGCATAATTTCTGCGAAAGTTGCAACCGCGTGCGGCTGACCTGCACTGGCGAGCTCTACATGTGCCTCGGCCAGGAGGACCGCGCCGACCTGCGCCCATCGCTGCGCGAGCCCACCGCGCCCCCGCTCGAGGACGCGATCCGCGCCGCCATCGCCCGCAAGCCGAAGGGGCACGATTTCGACTATTCGCGTCAGCAGGTCGCCGGCCAGATGCCCCGGCACATGAGCCATACCGGGGGCTGACCGCAGCACGTCCCACGGACGTCGATAGATCCCTCCGGTCTATGGCTCAAAGGTAGTTGCGGTCCCGGACCTCCGCCCGGGACCGACCGCACCCAAAACCCATATCAGCCCCCCGGCATCGCGACCGTCAGCCCGAGCATCCGCCAGCCCTGCATGCCGGCCCGGTAGTAGTAGATCTTCTCAGCCGGGAAACCGGCCTCGATCATCCGCCGCGCCGCGGTGGGCGACTGCCCGCACCAGGGCCCGTTGCAATAGAGCGCAACCGATTTCACCCCTTCGCCGTCGCAGATCCAGCCGTCGAAATCCGGCTCGCAGCCAAGCTCGCCAAGACGGTCGGCCGCCTCGGTATAGGGAACGTTGATCGCACCGGGAATGGCGCCGCCCTCGAAATCCGGCCGCACGCGCCCGTCGATCACCACCACGTCGGGGTCGTTGAGAAACCCGAGAATCTCCAGCTCGCCCACCGGCGTCACGCCCTCGGCCGGGATCATCGGCTGGATGCAGAAATTCGGACAGGGCCGCGCGATTCGGGCAAAATCGCCCTCGATCACAGCGCCGTTGTCCTGATTCCTCGAAATCTCGACCACACCACCGGCCGTCTCCACCTCGACGCGCATCAGATCCTTGGTGATCCCGACCGGGTCCGCCTGGACCGTGGTCGCCGCCATCGCCAGAAAAGCTGCCAAAACGCGCATTCTCGTCCTCCCGTTTACCTGAACACGTTCCGGGCAGATTACATACCGCGAACGCATTCGCAAATACGATTATAAAATTGCGTGTCTGCCTCGACGGCTCAGCCCCAGGCGCCGCCGAGATCCGCCCGCGCCCGGTCGATCCAGTGCTCCCTGAGCCAGGAACAGGGGCGCGTGTGCCGGAAGACCGAGCCATGATAGCCCGCGACTGCCTCCGACATCTTCGGTCGGCCGTGGAAACAGACCACCCGGGCATTTGCCGGCAGGCGCGGCTCCGCGAGGTAGTTCATCGGCGGCAGGCGTAGGCAGCCGTGCTTGAAGCTCACCACCTGGTCGGGCGGCAGGTAGGCGAAAGCTCCGCGCGCCTGTGCCACCGTCGAGGTGTAGCGCTGCTCGGAGCCGCGCGCCTTCTCCACCTCGCCCTTCGGATCGGCCGCCAGCACCTCGTAGAGCCAGCCATGCAGCCCCGGATCGTAGCGAAAGACCGAGCCGTGCCCGGTCTTCCGGCCCCGCCGCGCTTCCACCCAGTCGGCCCGCATCGCCACCTTGCCAGGAGCAAATTGCAAAATCTCGTCGAGGTTTCCGGTGATCACCACGTCGAGGTCGAAGCCAAGGAGCGGCCCTTCGAGATCCGGGATCAGCCCGGGTCGGAACAGGCTCACCTTGCGCATCGCCCCCTGCCGGTTCGCTACCGCCAGCGCAGCGTCCATCTCCTCCAGATAGGGCTCGCGCGGCAGGTCGAGAATCTCGATATCCGGATGCAGCCCCTCGGCATGCTCGGTCATGCAAAAGAACCGCACCTTGCCGGTGAGGTTCCTCCGCGCCCCGGAATAAAGCCGGTTCACATATTCGGGCCCGAATAGGGTGCCCCACTTGATACAGATGACATTGGCGACCGGCATGCGTCCCTCCTGCGCCCCGCTCTAGCGTGAAGCCGCCGGACCCGCCAGTCTCCGATGCCGGGCTTGACGCTAGCCAACTCCCTCCCGGCCCTTCGCGACCCGGAAATAGGCCCAGAGAAGCCGCGCCGCGACCCCGCGCCAGGGCGACCACGCCTCGGCCATCTGCCGCAGCACCTTTTCATTCGGCCGTTCCTCAAGCTCGAAAAGCATCCGCGCCGCCTCATGCAATGCAAGGTCGCCCGGCGCGAACACATCCGCCCGCCCGAGCGAAAACATCGCATAGATCTCTGCCGTCCACCGGCCGATCCCGGGCACCGCCGTCAGCTCGGCCACGACCGTTTCTTCCGGCGCTTCGCGCAGCGCCGCGTAATCGAGCCGCGCCCCTGCCAGCGCCTTGGCATAGCGCACCTTCTGCCGGCTGAGCCCGCAGGCCCTGAGGTCGTCTTCCCCGGCCCCGGCGACCTTGCGCGGTCCGGTCAGCCGCGCCGTCTTGAGCTTGCGCCAGATCGAATCCGCTGCGGCCACCGAGACCTGCTGGCTGACGATCGCCGCCAGAAGGGCTTCGAATCCGTCCTTTCGACGACGCAGCGGAAGCGGCCCGGTCTGCGCCAGCGCGGTCGCGAAACGCGGCTCGGTGGCGGCGAGCCAGGCCGCCCCCTCGGCTACGCAATCGGCTGTCCGGATGATCCGGCCAACCTCACATTCTGCGTGAGTTTTACATTCCAATATTCTGTTATCGTAAGATTTTTCCACTATTTTAGCCTGCATCAGGGCCGCCATTCCTGCAGGATAGAGTCGCCACACCGCCTCGGGAAGCCCGAATGTTGCGGATTCGAAATCGCCGGGCCTTGCCTTGATCTCCCAGACGCGGCAAACGACTTTCGATGCGAGACACCACCGATCCCCGGCCCGACACCCGCGCCCGCCGCAACGTGATGATCCTCGTTGCTGCGCAGGCCGTGCTCGGCAGCCAGGTGGCGATGATCTTTACCGTGGCCGGGCTTGCCGGCCACATGCTTGCCCCCAATGCCTGCCTCGCCACGCTGCCAATCTCGCTTATCGTCATCGGCTCGATGACCACCGCACCGTGGCTCTCCTCGGCGATGCAGCTCTTCGGTCGCCGCGCCGGCTTCTTCATCGGCGGATTCGGCGGCGCGGCCGGCTCGGCCATCTCCGCATACGGCCTCTATTCCGGCAGCTTCGCGATCTTCCTCCTGGGCTCCTATTTCACCGGTATCTATGTCTCGGCCCAAGGCTTCTACCGCTTCGCCGCCGCCGACACCGCAACCGGCGACTTCCGCGCCAAGGCGATCTCCTACGTGCTGGCCGGCGGCCTGATCTCGGCGGTGATCGGCCCGACGCTCGGCACCAGCCTCGCCGATAGCTTCGTCATCCCCTTCCTCGGCACCTATCTTGGCGCCATCGGCATCAACCTCGCCGGCATGCTGCTCTTCCTCTTTCTCGACATACCGAAACCGCCCCGCCCGGTCCCCGGCACGCCCACCGGGCGGACCCGGCGCCAGTTGCTGGCCGATCCCCAGATTCTCGTCGCGATCATCTGTGCCATGATCTCCTACGCGCTGATGAATCTCGTGATGACATCGACCCCGCTCGCCGTCGTCGGCTGTGGCTACGACACTGAGACGGCCGGCTTCGTCGTCACCGCCCATGTGCTGGCCATGTTCGCGCCGTCCTTCTTCACCGGCCACCTGATCGCGCGCTTCGGCGTCCGCACCATCATCTCGACCGGCCTCGTGATCCTTGCAGGTTCAGGCGCCGTCGCGTTGCAGGGCGTCGACCTCGCGAATTTCTTCATCGCGCTCTTTCTGCTCGGGATCGGCTGGAACTTCGGCTTCATCGGCGCCACGACGATGCTCTCCCAGGCGCACTCGCCCGAGGAGCGCGGCCGGGTGCAGGGGATGAACGATTTCCTCGTCTTCGGCTGCGTCGCGCTGGCCTCTGTGGTGTCGGGCGGGCTGATGAACTGTTCGGGCGGCGACGCGGTCGCGGGCTGGACCTCGGTCAACCTTGCCATGGCGCCGTTCCTCGCGCTGGCCGGCGGCGCGCTGATCTGGCTGACGCTCCGGCCAGAGGACTGAGACGCCGGGCGGACTTCTTCTGCTCGAAAGTATCCGGGAGGGGGCAGCGCGCGCCCCCGCCCGGCCGCCTCAGTGCCCCGACAGGACCAGCGTGTTGACCGGCAAGAGCAGCGCCTGGATCCGCAGGATCAGCGCGTGGACCAGCCCCACCGTGTCGACGATATGAAGATAGATCCCCTGCCAGAAGCCGACCTCGCCGCTCTCCAGACGCGCGTGATTGTCCGTGTAGACGTTCACGATGCATTTAGACCCGGGCGGGATGCGGTCGGTCGAGCCCTCGAAGATCTCCTGAAGGAGCACCGTGATGGTGCCCGGCCGGGCACGGTCCTGCACGTCGAGAAGCGTGTCCGAGGGGCGGAACTGGCCCGCGGCGATAAACGGCATCACCGCGGCCACCTGCATCGGCACGATGACGAAAGGCTGCGAGAGGCATGTCATTTCGGCAATCATGCCGGGGTGGATCACCTGCCCCGAGAGCTGATTGAATCCGGCCTGAAAATAGCCGTGGCTGATCTGGGGCGGCACCAGCACACCTGCCGGACGCAGGACCGGGTTGACGATGTCGCCCGGTTGCAGGGCGAATTGCTGCACGATCCCGTCCACCCGCGCATAGACCACCGTCTTGGCCAGCGCTGCCTCGGCCTCGGCGAGCTGCGCCTCGGCGGTCTCCTGCCGTGCCGGCAGCGCGGTGCCGATCTTGGTTTCAACCGCCTTGAGCTGCGCCCGCGCCGTCTCGAGCGCGCCCGAGCGGGAATCCACCGTGTTGCCGAGCCGTTCGACCTCGCGCGGGCTTGTCGCCGCGGAGCCCTCGTCGAGCAGCTTCTTGCGAAGCTCGTATTCCTCGAGCGCCTGTGTATAGGCGCCCTCTGCCTGGTCGACCGTCCCCCGGGCGGCCGCCAGCTCGGACTCGGCGGTGACGAACTCCGCCTCGACTTCGGCGATCCGCTTGCGCGCCGTCTCGACAGCCGCCTGTTGCGCGCTGTCCTCCAGCGAGAAGATCGGCGCACCCGCTTCCACACTGGAATTGTTGGCGACAAAGACCTCCTTCACCCGCCCCGGCCCTTCGGAGAGGATCGTCACGGTGCGGAAGAAGGAGGTCACGTCGGTCGTCGACGGGTGGTAGTAGAAGACGATCGTGATCAGCGTCACCGTCAGCATCAGGCAGGCGGTGATGCCGATCCGCAGCTCGTACCAGACCGTGAAGAACGTGATCTCGTGACCCAGCCGCTTGCCCTGTGCGTAATGGCGGTAGAGGTAGTCGGGATAGACCGTGAGCAGCGAACAGAAGAGCAGTTCCAGCATCGATCAGGCCTCCCGCCCGGTCGCGTCTGGCGCCGCCGGCGCAGCCTCCTGAGGCGCTGCGGCGGGCTCCGGCGCTCGCGCACCGGCCTCAGGCGGGCCGTCTCCGGCGCGGCGGGCGATCCGCGCCAGCGACTCGCTCATCGAGATGAAGTGGCGCTCGTATTGCGGCAGCTCGATCGCGGCCAGCAGCAGCGCCGCGATCCAGAAGATGTTGTTATGGGTGAAGAGCGCCACGACGGCCAGGATGGCGACAAGCTGCATATGGGTATGGCCGCCCTCATGCGCCATCTGCTCCGGGAGCGCGTGCAGCTTGAAGTAGAAAATGCCGAGCGCAAGGATCATCAGGACAACCGAGATCACCACGACGACGAAGAGCACATCCGTCTGTCCGGGAACGGCGACATAGGGGGGCAAATGTATCGCGCCCTCCGTCACAGCGGTATCGGCCATTCAACTCACTCCATGCAAACGGGATTCCCGGACACTGACTGGCATACTTGCGGCGCCGAGCCAAGGATTTCGGCCGCGAAAAAACAAACGGGCCGGGCAGTCCTCCCCCTGCCCGGCCCGACACCGCCACGAGGGTAGCGGGTTGTCAGATCGCGACCACCGCGAGCGGCGGAAAGCCGTTGAATCCGACCGAGGAATAGCTCGACGTATAGGCGCCGGCATTGCGGATCAGCACCCGGTCGCCGGCGGCAAGCGTCAACGGCAGGTGGACGGGTCGCTTCTCGTAGAGCACGTCGGCGCTGTCGCAGGACGGGCCGGCGAGGATGCACGGTCCCTCGGCCTCACCGTCGCGGGCGGTCTCGAGCTGGTAGCGGATCGCCTCGCCCTCGGTCTCGGCGAGCCCGGAGAACCGGCCGATATCGAGATATACCCAGCGATGCGCGTCAAGCGAGCTCTTGCGCGAGACCAGCATCACCTCGCAGGCCAGCACGCCCGACTCCGCAACCAGGCCGCGGCCCGGCTCGGCCATCACCCGCTCGACCGCGCCGAAACGCGCCCGGACCTGCGCCATGACGCCGGCGGCATAGGCGGTCGGCGCCTCGATCGCCTCGCCGTAGAAGGCCGGGAAGCCACCACCGATGTTGAGCAGGCGCAGGTCGTGGCCGAGCGCCCGCGCGTCGTGCCAGACACCGGCCATCTCGTCGAGCACAGCGCCCCACATCTCCGATTTCCGGGTCTGCGAGCCGACATGGAAGGAGATGCCCACCGGGTCGAGCCCGAGCATCTTCGCATGCCCCATCAGCGCAATCGCGCTGTCGCGGTCGCAGCCGAACTTGCGGCTGAGCGGCCAGTCGGCCTGGCTGTTGGTGACCAGAAGGCGGATATAGACCTGCGCGCCGGGCGCGTGGTGGGCGATCTTCTCGATCTCCTCCTCGGCATCGGCGGCAAAAAGCGTGATGCCGACCTGGTGGGCGAAGGCGATGTCGGAGGCGCGCTTGACTGTGTTGCCGAAGGAAATCGCCTCGGGGCGGGCACCGAGCGACAGGCAGAGCTCGATCTCACCGCGGGAGGCGGCGTCGAAATGCGAGCCGAGTTCGACGAGCCGCGACAGCACCTCGCGCTCCGGATTCGCCTTGACGGCGTAGTGGATGTCGGCGCTGCCAAGCCCTGCCTTCAGCGCGAGATACTGCTGGGCGACGATGTTGGTGTCGATCACCAGCGTCGGCCGGTCAAATTCGGTGACGGCAAGGTAGGATTCGAGGCGCGAGGACAGGGGAAGGGCGCGCGAGGCAAGCGCCTCGCCGAAATGCATCGTCATCGGTCATCTCCAATAGACCCGGCCATCTATGGCCGCTCAGTTCCAAGGGAGACGTTACCGTCGCTACGTAAACACGTGTCGCGAGATGCTTCCGGCCAGAGGCGCGTGCGTTGGCGTCTTATTCGCGCATTTGGGGCAGAACGGGATTCGGCGCAAGAGATTTTTCGAGGCGCCCCGAGGAATTTTCACGCCGCCCGAAAACGATGCAGACCTGCGTCACCACGGGCGCACCTGCCCCGTCCTCCGACGCACCTGCCGCCGGGGACGAAGCGCCGGCGCCGTGGCATGCGAGAGACGCGTGACAGGCGCCGCATTCTGCTACGCTGCCCAAAAACGGGAGATGTGCAAAATGACAGTTCCACTGGTTCTTCTGGCGCTGCTGGTCGGCGCCACGATGTCGGTCTATCTGCCGATGATCGCGCGGATGGCCGCCCTGCTGGGCTCGGCACCCTTGGCCAACGTGCCATTCTACGCGTTGGGGTTGGTCACCTCGATCGTCATCGCCGTGGCGACCGGCAGCCGGGCGGCGGAGTTCCGGATGCTGTCGACCCTGCCGCCATGGCTATTGCTCGCCGGCGTCATGAGCGCGGGGATGATCATGGGCTCGTCTTTCCTTGTCCCCAGGATCGGCATCGGCGCCTTCTTCGTGCTGATGGTCTCCGGCCAGGTGCTCGCCGGGCTCGTCTTCGGCCAGCTCGGCCTGTTCGGCGTGCCCGCAAGCGTCTTGTCGATCGGCAAGGTCGGCGGCGCGCTGATGGTGATCGGCGGGGTCTGGCTGATCACTTTCTTCTGACCGGAACCGCGCCGGACGCGTGGGAGCCAGCAACCGCGTGACCGGTGCGGCGGGATCGGCTATGGCTCTCGCCAGCATCGAGTTTCTGGGTCACGAAGGACGGTTCACATGGCAGCAGGTTTCGGGACGTTTCTCACCATTCTGGTCCTCTGCGGCGTCCATGTTGCGTCCGGCATGGAGCGCGTGCAGCGCCGCCGCTGGACGCCGCGGCTGCTCTCCATGGCGGCCGGGATCAGCGTCAGCTACGTCTTTCTCGACCTGATGCCTGCACTGGCGCAGAAACAGGCCGTCATCGAGCGGGCCGGACTCCTGCCGCAGCTCGACCACCACGTCTACCTCTTAGCGCTCATCGGCTTGGTGGTGGCCTTCTGGGTCGAGACCGCGTCGCGCGCCTCGCGCCGACGTCACCGCGAGGCGGGCGCGCCGGACCGAACCGGTGCGGCCACCTACCGGCTCAGCATCGCCTCCTTCGTCGTGCTCAACGCCGCCATCGGCTATGCCACCGGCAGCCCCGGCGACGAGGCGGTGGAGCCGCTCTGGCTCTTCGCCCTCGCACTCGCCCTGCATTTTCTCGTCAACGACCATTCGCTGGTCGAGCATCACGGGCCGCGCTACCAGCGTTTCGGCCGCTGGTGGCTGGTCCTCGGCCTCCTCGCCGGCTGGCTGATCGGCATCGACAAGCGCCTCGAAATCCCCGAGGTGGCGCTGGCGCTTGCGCTCTCCTATGTCTCCGGCGGCACGATCCTCAACATCCTGCGTCACGAACTGCCGGACACCGACCGGACAACCGATGTCGGCGCCTTCCTCCTCGGGACGCTGCTCTACGGAACCCTGCTGCTCCTGCTCCGCTGACCGCCCCGAAACGCAGACGGGCGGCAGGTTGCCCTGCCGCCCGCCGCGTCCGTTGTCCGATCCGGTCAGTCGATCCGGGTCAGCAGGTCGTCGAGGCTCTTCTTGGCGTCGCCGAAGAACATCCGCGTGTTCTCCTTGTAGAAGAGCGGGTTCTCGATGCCCGAATAGCCCGTGCCCTGGCCGCGCTTGGAGACGAAGACCTGCTTGGCCTTCCAAACTTCGAGCACCGGCATGCCGGCGATCGGCGAGTTCGGGTCTTCCTGCGCGGACGGGTTCACGATGTCGTTCGAGCCGATGACGATGACCACGTCCGTTTCCGGGAAATCGTCGTTGATCTCGTCCATCTCGAGCACGATATCGTAGGGCACCTTGGCCTCGGCCAGCAGCACGTTCATGTGCCCCGGCAGACGCCCGGCGACCGGGTGGATGCCGAAGCGGACCTCCTTACCCTTGGCCCGAAGGCGCCGGGACAGCTCGGCCACGCTCTGCTGCGCCTGCGCCACCGCGAGGCCGTAGCCCGGCACGATGATGACGCTGTCGGCATCGTCGAGCGCGGAGGCCACGCCGTCGGCGTCGATGGCGATCTGCTCGCCGGTGACTTCCGCCGCCGGTTCGCCCGAACCGCCGAAGCCGCCGAGGATGACGCTGACGAAGTGCCGGTTCATCGCCTTGCACATGATGTAGCTCAGGATCGCACCCGAAGAGCCCACCAGTGCGCCGGTAACGATCAGCAGGTCGTTGCTGAGCGAGAAGCCGATCGCCGCCGCGGCCCAGCCCGAGTAGGAGTTGAGCATCGAGACCACGACGGGCATGTCGGCGCCGCCGATCCCCATGATCAGGTGGTAGCCGATGAAGAACGCCAGCAGCGTCATCAAGAGCACCATCCAAAAGCCGGTGCCGGCGGGGGCGTTGAAATACATCACCAGGAGGATCAGCGACAGCGCCGCGGCGGCCGCGTTCAGCAGGTGCCCACCGGGAAGCTGCTTCGGCTTGCCGTCGATATTGCCCGCGAGCTTGCCGAAGGCGATCACCGAACCGGTGAAGGTCACCGCACCGATGAAGATGCCGAGGAACAGCTCGACCTTCAGGATGTTGATCAGAGCGCCCGCTTCCGGGTCCTCGATCTTGTGAACCAGCGCGGCGGCGAAGCCCTCGGCAGCGTGCCGGGCCGCCTCGTCCATGCCAAGCACGTTGGAGAGCTCGAGATGGGCGTTGAAGCCGACGAAGACCGCGGCGAGACCCACGAGCGCGTGCATGGCGGCGACGAGCTGCGGCATCTCGGTCATCTGCACCCGCTTGGCGATGTAGACGCCGATGGCGCCGCCGCCGGCAAGCAGGATGAGCGACAGGATCCAGAGGCCGGAACCCGGCCCGATCAGCGTCGCGAAGACCGCCAGCGCCATGCCGACGATGCCGTACCAGACGGCCCGCTTGGCGCTCTCCTGGCCGGAGAGCCCGCCCAGCGAGAGGATGAAGAGGACGGCCGCAACAATATAGGCGGCAGTGGTAAAGCCTTCCATTGTCTCGCCCTCCTTAGGATTTCTGGAACATGGCGAGCATGCGCCGGGTTACGAGGAAACCGCCGAAGATGTTGATCCCGACCATGAAGACCGAGAGCGCGGCGAGGATGACGACCAGCCATCCGCCCGAGCCGATCTGCATCAGCGCGCCGAGGATGATGATCGAGGAGATGGCGTTGGTGACCGCCATGAGCGGCGTGTGGAGCGAGTGGGAGACGTTCCAGATCACCTGGAAGCCGACGAAGACAGCCAGCACGAAGACGATGAAGTGCTGCATGAAGCTCGATGGCGCAAAGGCACCGACGAGGAGCAGGAGCGCGCCACTGATGCCGAGCAGCAGGGCCTGGCTCCGGGTCTGCTTGCGGAATTCCTCCCGCTCGAGCGCCAGCTTCTCTTCCCGCGTGAGCTCCTTCGGCTTCTCGGCCGGCTTCTTGACCGCGATCGCCTGGATCTTGGGCGGCGGCGGCGGGAAGGTGATCGCACCCTCGTGGGTGATCGTGGCCCCGCGGATCACGTCATCGTCCATGTTGTGATTGACCGTGCCGTCCTTCTCGGGCGTCAGGTCAGTCATCATGTGACGAATGTTGGTGGCATAGAGCGTGGAGCTCTGCGCCGCCATCCGGCTCGGGAAATCCGTGTAGCCGACGATGGTCACGCCATTGTCGGTCACGATCTTCTCGTCCTTGACCGTCAGCTCGCAGTTGCCGCCGCGCTCGGCAGCGAGGTCGACGATCACCGAGCCGGGCTTCATCATCTCGACCATGTCCTTGGTCCAGAGCACCGGCGCGTCCCGGTTGGGAATGAGCGCGGTGGTGATGACGATGTCCATTTCGGGGGCGAGTTCGCGGAACTTGGCAAGCTGCGCCTCGCGGAACTCGGGGCTCGAGGGCGCCGCGTAGCCGCCGGTGGCCGCGCCGTCCGTCTGCTCCTCGTCAAACTCGAGGTAGACGAACTCGGCACCCATCGACTCGATCTGCTCGGCCACTTCGGGCCGAACGTCGAAGGCATAGGTGATGGCGCCCAGCGAGGTCGAGGTGCCGATCGCGGCAAGCCCGGCGACGCCGGCACCAACGACCAGTACTTTCGCGGGAGGCACCTTGCCGGCGGCCGTCACCTGGCCGGTGAAGAAGCGGCCGAAATTGTTGCCGGCCTCGATCACTGCCCGGTAGCCGGCGATATTGGCCATCGAGCTGAGCGCGTCCATCTTCTGCGCCCGGCTGATCCGCGGCACCATGTCCATCGCGATGACGGAGGCGCCCTTTTCCTTCGCCGCTTCCATCAGCGCCTCGTTGGAGGCCGGATAGAAGAAGGAAATCAGCGTCTTGTCGGCACTGAGCAGGCCGATCTCCGCGTCTTCCGGCGGCCGCACCTTGGCGATGATGTCGCTCGCGGCATAGAGCTCCTCTGCGGACCCCAATACCTCAACACCCGCCTCGGCATAGGCGGCGTCCGAGAAGCCGGCGGCCTTCCCGGCCCCGCTCTCGATCGCGCATTCGTACCCGAGTTTCTGTAGCTGCTTGGCGGAATCGGGTGTCATGGCGACACGCGACTCGCCCGGGAATACCTCCCGCGGGGTACCTATCTTCACGTATCCGTCCCTTTCGTTCGGATGCGGTCGAGGCTTGCCCAACCGCATATGTCGTTCTCCGAGGCCGTGTTTGGCACCCATACTGCGGGTTTTCCAGCGCAAAGGAGGCAGGCGCGGCGTTATGCTCTAGAGCCAGCGTCGGGTGCGGGCCGACCATTGCGCGAATTGGGGGCCGAAATCCTCCTGGAGCCAGCGCTCCTCCTCGAGGATGAACCGGTCGGTGATCAGCCACATGAAGAGCGGAACGAGGATCAGGCTCGGCCAGGCGGACCAGTGGACGATCAGCCCCAG
Organism: Tropicimonas sp. IMCC6043; assembly: GCF_004146235.1. Lineage (GTDB taxonomy): Bacteria > Pseudomonadota > Alphaproteobacteria > Rhodobacterales > Rhodobacteraceae > Tropicimonas. The sequence continues at coordinate 111,249 of NZ_SELO01000009.1, forward strand.
GAGCACCATCAGGTCGCCGAGATAGATCGGGTTTCGCGTGCGCGAAAAGACTCCGTTGGTCACCAGATGCCGCGCATGATGATGGGGAATCACAGTGGTGTGGTTCTGCTGCATCTGCACCACGGCGACGAGCATCAGCAGGATCCCGCCGCCCACCAGCAGGCCCGCCGCGATGTCGGTCAGCGGGTGGTCGACCGGCGCCACCGGCAGGCTGACCGCCTGCACCCGCGCCAAGATCAGAAAGAGCACCAGCCAGAGCGGCGGCAGATCAAGCCATTTCCACAGCGGCATCTTCGGCATTGGTCGCTCCCGGCCACAAAACATCGCGGTCACTGATACATCCGCCGGGCGCGCCTGCAAGCCCGCGGCTTCGGACGGCCATTCCATCCGTTGTCGGGATGAGGTTTGAACGGAAGCGCAGTTTTCAGTTATTGATCGGCGATGTCCTTGCAGCTCCGGCCGCGGCGCGTGCCCCGTGGGCGCAATCGAGGGAGATATGATGACCGGTTTCGCCAGTATTTGCGGCCCATTGTCCCTGCGCCGTTGCCCGGGACTCGGCATGACGGGCTTCCACGAATGAATTGGGAGATTCGCGCGGGCGGAGCAGCGGAGGCCGCTTCCTGCATGGACGTCTATGTGGATGCGGTGCGCAACGGGACGGCAGGGCACTACACGCCAGCTCAGGCGCTCGCCTGGGCGCCGACCGAGGCGGTCGAGGACTGGCTGCCGCCACGACTGGCCGCCGGGACGACATGGATTGCCTGGTCGGCGACGCGCGCCGAAGGATTCCTGACGGTGACGCCTGCGGGCCATCTCGATTTCTTCTTCGTCCGCCCCGAAGCTCGCGCAAGCGGCCTCGCCGCAGCGCTCTACGCGCACCTGATGACTTGGGCGGACGCGCAGGGACACGACCATCTGACCACAGATGCCAGCCACCTCGCCCGCTCTTTCCTTGAAAAGCGCGGCTGGCGGATGATCGCGGGCGAAACCGCAATCCGCCACGGCGTGGCGCTCAAACGCTGGCGGATGGACTGGCAACGCCCCTCGGAAACGTCCGGCGTGGCCACCTAACGCCCTGAATCTGTGTGAAACTCCGTCGGCCCACCTCAGGCGGTACGGAGCGCCGGCCCCTGTCGCCGCGCCGCCCAGTCGGCCACCGCCTCCCCGAACGCTTCGAAGAGCGGCCGCGAGACCGGATCGCAGGCGGCGCGATATTCCGGATGCCATTGCACCGAGAGGGTAAAGCCCGGCGCGCCCTCGACATGGATCGCCTCGGGCGTTCCGTCCGGCGCGCGGCCCTCGATGACGATCCGCTTGCCGGGCTGGCAGATTCCCTGTCCGTGCAGCGAATTGGTCATCACCTCCAGCGTGCCGTAGAGCCGGTGAAACACGCCTCCTTCGGTGAAGCGGACGCAGTGGCGCAGGGCGAATTTCTCGTCCAGCGTGCCGTCGGGCGGCATCCGGTGGTTCATCCGCCCCGGCAGGTCCCGGATCTCCGGGTGCAGCGTGCCGCCCATCGCGACATTGACCTCCTGAAAGCCGCGGCAGATGCCGAGAAAGGGTTGGCCGCGCTCCACCAGCGCCCGGATCAGCGGCAGGGCGACCGCGTCGCGCGCCCGGTCGAAGGCGCCATGCGCTTCCGTCGCCGTCTCGCCATATTCCTCAGGATGCACGTTGGGTCGCCCGCCGGTAAAGAGAAAGCCGTCGCAGACCTCCATCAGATCCTCGACCCGCACGAAGCGCGGATCGGCCGGCACCACCAGGGGCAGCGCTCCGCAGACCTCCGCCACGGCCTCCGAGTTCATCGTCCCGCCGGCATGGGTCGGGTATTCGTCGTTGATCAGGTGTTGGTTGCCGATGATGCCGACGACGGGACGCGCCATGGTGCCTCGCTGGTTGCTCTGCCTTCTACATAGACCGGCCGGCGGCTGCCTCAAAGACTCTCTCGCGCACAGATCCCTGCGCCGCCGCACCAACCTGCGCCGTCAGTCATCGGCCTCCTTGCGGGCTTCCTTGGCCTTCACCTGCCGCCGCCGGTAATGCAGCGTCGGCTCGGTGTAGCCCGAGGGCCAGTTGCCGTCGTTGAACACGAGGTCACAGGCGGCCTGGAACGCATGCCCTCCGAATTCCGGCGCCATCGGCCGGTATCCCGGCTCCGCCTCATTCTGCGCGTCGACCTTCCGGGCCATCCGGCGCATCACGTTCATCACTTTCGGCTCGTCGACCATCCCGTGGTGCAGCCAGTTGACCAGCGCCTGGCTGGAGATCCGGCAGGTTGCCCGGTCCTCCATCAGGCCCACATCGTTGATGTCGGGCACTTTCGAACAGCCTATGCCGTGATTGACCCAGCGGACCACGTAGCCGAGGATGCCCTGGCAGCAGTTCTCCACCTCGGCCTCAATCTCCGCCTCGGTGAGGTCGCGCTCCAGCAGCGGGATGGTCAGCAACTCCTCGAGCGAGGCCCTCGGTCCGTCGGAGATCTCTTCCGCGATCTCCGCCTGGCGTCGTGCCACGTCGACGATGTGGTAATGCGTGGCGTGGAGAACCGCCGCGGTCGGGCTCGGCACCCAGGCGCAGTTCGCGCCGGCCTTCGGGTGGGCGATCTTCTGCGCCAGCATGTCGGCCATCCGGTCCGGCGCCGCCCACATTCCCTTGCCGATCTGCGCCCGCCCCCTCAGCCCGCAGGCAATCCCGATATCGACATTGCGAAGCTCGTAGGCTGCCAGCCAGGGAGCGTTCTTCATGTCGGCCTTGGGCATCATCGGCCCCGCCTCCATCGAGGTCGAGGTCTCGTCTCCGGTGCGATCGAGGAACCCGGTGTTGATGAAACAGACCCGATACTTCGCGGCGGCAATGCAGGCCGCGAGATTGGCCGAGGTGCGGCGCTCCTCGTCCATGATCCCGATCTTGACCGTATAGCGCGGCAGCTCGAGAATTTCCTCAACCCGGGTAAAGATGGCATCGGCGAAGGCGACCTCGTCGGGCCCGTGCATCTTCGGCTTCACGACATAGATCGAGCCCGCGGGCGCATTTACCGGCCCATCCGGGCGGCGCAGGTCATGCAGCGCGATCATCACCGTGACCAGCGCATCCAACAGGCCCTCGCCGATCTCCGCTCCCTCGGACTCGCACACCGCCGGAGTCGTCATGAGATGGCCGACATTGCGCACGAGCATCAGCGCGCGCCCCCTGAGCCGGGCCGGCCGTCCGTCGGCGGCGACGAATTCGACGTCATCCTCCAGTGCCCGGACGAAGCTGCGCCCGCCCTTCTCGACCTCGGCGGTCAATTCACCGGTCATCAGGCCGAGCCAGTTGCGATAGGCCAGCGCCTTGTCGGGGCCGTCGACACAGGCGACGCTGTCCTCCATGTCCATGATCGTGGAGACTGCCGCCTCGAGAAGGATATCGGAGATCCCGACCGGGTCGGCCTTGCCGACGACGCTCGTCGGGTCGATCAGAAGACGGATATGCAGCCCGTGTGCCCTCAGCACCAGCTCGCGCAGCCCGCCGTCGCCACCCGGGACAATGCCGGCGAACTGCGCCGATTCGGCCAGAGCCGTCATCCGGTCGCCGAGCCGGAGGCCGAGCATCGGCCCGTCGAAGGTAAAACCGGTGACCTCGGACCAGCGGCCGACTGCGAGCGGAACCGCCTTGTCGAGATGCGCCTTGGCCCAGGCGACCACGCGCGTGCCGCGTTCGCTGTCATAGGCACCCGACGGCGGCGGAGAACCGATCGCATCTGTGCCGTAGAGCGCGTCATACAGGCTTCCCCAGCGCGCATTGGCCGCGTTCAGCGCGTAACGCGCATTGGTCACCGGCACGACGAGTTGCGGCCCGGCGATCTCGGTGAACTCCGGCTCGACATTCTGCGTTGCGATCTCGAAACGCGCAGGTTCCGGCACGAGATATCCGATCTCGCGCAGGAAACCCGTGTAGGCGTCCATGTCGAATGGATGATCCCGGTTCTGCAGATGCCAGGCGTCGATCTTCTGGTGGATCTTCGCTCTCAGATCGAGAAGTTCCCGATTGCGCGGTCCGAACTCGGCGACCATGGACGCGAGACCGTCCCAGAAACGGTCGGGGTCCACACCGGTTGCGGGCAGCGCCTCCGCCTCGAGGAACGCCGCCAAACTCGTTTCGACCTGCAATCCGCTCCGACCGACAAATTCGTCCACCACCGTCCTCCGCGCTGCACCCGTTCGACTGCCCGGGAACCCTAGCAGAAATGTCGCCTGCATCAATCAGCCCGCTGTCCCGCACGTGTTTTTTGCGCCGCGGCGTAGTGAGTCCCGATGCGTGGACCCGCGGAAACCGAGCCGCTGGCGATGCCCGGCCTCACAACGGCCGCCCCGCCCAAGCGCTTGAGACGCGTACCGGGCCTCGTGCTTCGCCCAGACAACTGCTTCCTGAAACCGGGATTTCTCGCCATCGCCGGCGCACCCGGGTTGGACGCCGGCCCCGCAGATTGGGCCTGCCGCAACTGGCCCGCTCCGGTGGCGGATCGCGAACCGGACACCCGGGGGGGGGCCCGTTGCACGGATGGGCGTGATCGGACAGTCACGCGCAGGTCGATCGAGTCCAGAATGACCATGGCCGCGGCCGATTGACTCGAGGCTGGTCGTTGTTCGCGGCTCTGCCAGGAACTCAGAACAACTCGACACCGTTTTGTTCGCCATACGGCGCCGGACGGCACACCGGTTTCGCGTCATCTGGGAGCGTGCGGAGCAACATTTGACGCGCCTTTCCCGTCGCCGGCCAGAACTGGATCCTGCGCCCGACGATCCCGCCCAGACTGCTCGCGATGCAGGGAATGTTCTCGCGGTGGCAAAACTCCTTGGCAAAGCGCGCATTGGCCTGGCCAATGTCGCTGAGCCCCTCGATCATCCGTGCTCCACCGAACAGCTTCGCGCGCAGTCGCCGCCTGTCTGCACCTCTCCGAAGCAAAGCGTTGATCAGCAGCTCCATGGCGTTGGTCCCATGCGATCGGGAGTGCAGATCGCTTCCGCAATTGTCCGGCAGCAGGATGTGATTCATCCCTCCAAGCGCGCTGTCGGGATCCCAGAGACAGGTGGCCACGCAAGACCCGAGAACCGTCGTGATCATGGTATCCGGACAGTCCGAGATTGCCTGCTCCCCCTGAGACACGTGCAGGACCTGAGATCTCACGCGCGCGTCACTCCGAGTGGCGCTCGAACTGCATGCCCTTTTCCAGTCTCCCGAAGGATCGACCCGCTGATCTTGTTCAGGTTCTGCGTCACGCAGGCGCCCCCGAGTTCCACGGCGACCCGCGGCATACCGTAGACAACACAGCTTTCCTCGTCCTGCGCGATCGTGAAAGCCCCGCCCTGCCGAAGCTCGGCGAGCCCCTGCGCGCCGTCCCGGCCCATTCCGGTCAACAGCACGCCCACGATCTGTTTTGACATCGAGACCGCGGATCGGAACAGAACGTCCACGGAAGGTCGGTGACCGGACACTTTTTCGCCCGCCAGGAGGTGACTCACGCCACCGCTGAGAAACTTCCCCAGCTTGAGATGACACGACCCACCCGGTGCGATCCGGACCATCCCCTGATCGAGGCGCTCGCCATCTCGTGCGAGACTGACATCGGGTTGGACTCTCCTGGACAGGCGATCCGCGAAGCTCTCGAGGAAGCTTTCGGGCATGTGTTGTGCGATCAGCGTTGGCGGGCAATTCGCCGGATAGCCGGCCAGCAACTTCTCCAGTGCGTCGACCCCGCCGGTCGACGCTCCGATCAGAACGATCTTGCCGTTCCAGACGAAGTTGCCGGGCGGTGCGGCGTCCAGCGTGGCACGGCCGGGGAGACGCGCACAGGACGCGACATAGACGCGCTCTGCGAGCGTCCGAAAAGTCTCCGGCGATGCACCGCTGGGTTTTCCGATACAGTCGATCGCCCCGAGCGACAGAGCTTCCACGGCGGCCGCACTTCCCTTGTGCGTCTCCGTCGAAAACATCACGACCGGAAGCGGCCGGAGGCGCATCAGCCTCTCGAGAAAGGAGAGACCGTCCATTCGCGGCATCTCGACATCGAGCGTTATTACATCAGGGTTGGTCCGCTTGATAATGTCCCGCGCCTCGTAGGGATCTCCCGCTTCTCCGACCACGGCGAACCGTCCGTCCTCCAGAAGTTGCTTTCGGACCAGAGCCCGCATCACCACTGAATCGTCGACAATCACTACGCGTTTCTGTTCCATATCGTTATCGTTTCCGACACTCGCAGGCTCTCCTCCCGAGGCGCCCTCGGGTCACGGCGCTGCGGATCAGAAATCCTCCCAGTCGCTGTCCAGGTCGGCCTCCGTTACCGGCATCGGCGTCGACGCGGAGACCGCTCCTGCACTCGCCAAGGCCTGCTTTGGCGCCGGGCGCGCAGATTGCGGCGGCTTGATGCCACGCTGCGCGACCCTGACTCGTTCAGAACGAACGCCTGTGCGGAACCGTGCCATCGTGTCGGCGAGCGCCGACGCCTCGCGCGTGAGCGCGTGGCTTGCCGCCCTGGTTTCTTCGAACATGGCGGCGTTCTGCTGGGTCACCTGGTCGAGCTGGTTGACGGCGGTATTGATCTCCGCCAGCCCGGTGGATTGCTCCCGCGCCGAAACGGCGATCTCCGAGACATGGCCGGCGATGCCCGAGACGCTCTCGACGATCCGTTTCAGGGCGGTCCCCGTCTCACCGACGAGTTCCACGCCCTTGCGGACATGCTCTCCGCTCCTCGAGATCAGGTCGTTGATCTCCCGGGCGGCATCGGACGAACGCTGGGCAAGCGCGCGCACTTCGGAGGCGACGACGGCGAATCCACGGCCTGCCTCGCCCGCGCGGGCGGCCTCGACGCCCGCGTTGAGAGCCAGCAGGTTGGTCTGAAAGGCGATGTCATCGATGACGCCGATGATCTTCGAGATCTGCCCGGAGGAGGTCGCGATCTCTCCCATCGCCGAGACCGCCTGTTCGACCACATCGCCGCTCTTCTCGGCATTCCCACGCGCATCCACAACCACCTCGTTGGCACGGGCAGCGCCTTCGGCAGCGGAGCGGACGCTGGAGGTCAGCTCGTCCAGCGCCGCGGCCGTCTGCTCAAGGGTCGCCGCCTGTTTCTCGGCGCGTCGGGACAGATCCTCCGCGGCAGTGTTGATCTCTGTCGCCTCGCCATGGATGGACGCGGCGTTTTCAGCAACCTGGGTCATCGCTGTCATCAGGTTCGACGCCGATTGGTTAAAATCCTTGCGCAACTGTTCGTATTCGTCGGGGAAAGCCGTGTCGATCGACACCCTCAGATTTCCCTTGGAAAGTTCTGCCAGACCGACCCGGAGACCGTCGAAAACCCTTGCCTGGGCCGCAACCATGGCACGAAGGCGCTCTTCGGCATCCCTGATCTCCATGGCAGTTTCCGTGACGTCGGTTCCTATGAACAGGTACCGCAGCACACGCCCTTGCCGGTCCAGTACCGGGTCGAAGCTTCCGTCGACCCAGGACTCCCGCCCCCCCACGCCGGTGACGCGGAAGGTGCCCCGGACCACCTCGCCCGAGCGAAGACGCTCGAGCATCTCCTCCGACCCAACCTGTGTACCAGTGTCGGGAGCGAAATGGCTCAGAAGACTCCGTCCGATCGACTCCGCCTGCTCTGTTTCCAAGCATTCGGCCATGAGGGCGTTAGCCCGAAGAATTGCTCCGTCCGTCTCGATCCGGGCGGTCAGAAGATTGTCGTCGATCGTCCTAAACAAGGCCTCCTGCATCAGCGCGTCGGTCACGTCCTGCCATTCCATGACATTTCCCACATAGGCCCCGCCGGCGTCGATCACTGCACTGATCGTCAGGGCGAAATCGGTCTCGCCCAAGCGAATGTCGGCGGTGGCGGGCAGGTCCTCGGGTCCGGACAGGAGTCTTTCGATCTGGCTTAAGTCCCTGTGGACCATCTGAATCGGCTGACCGACAAGGCTGTCGGGGTCGAAGTCCGGGCAGTTGTCCTTCAGCGCCTCGACATGCAGACGCAGGATCCGGTCGAGCGCCGGATTCAGATACAGAATCCGCATGTCGCGACCGACAAGCATCGTCGCGGCGGTGGTTGCCGCAAGCGCCGCGCTCTGGAACCCTGTGTCATGTTCGGCCGCGCACGCGCTCTTGAAGTCGTCGCGAAGATCGACCAGCGCGGCGGCGATGTCGCCGATCTCGTCGCGTCGGCCAAGACACGGCACTTCGATCTCGAGGTCGCCCTTGCCGATATCGCTCATCGCGCGTCGCAGTTGCCCCATCGTTGCCGCCGTGCTGCGCGAAAGCATCCAGCCGAGCAACGAGCTCACGACGAGGATCAGACCGGCCTTCCAGGCGACGGAGACAAGAAAGGCGCGCGACGGAGCGAACAGGCTCTCGAGCGGTTCCGCTGCGACAACAGCCCAGGTCGAACCGGGGACGGGCACCGGTGCAAACGCAAGCAATCCTGGCGCGCCCTGCAGGGTATCGGCGCGGATCGTCCCGGACCTGCCTTGCAGCGCCGAAGTCACCGCGTCGGAGGACATCGACCGGATCCGTGCCGTCGGCGCTGTTGCGAGCGTCGAGTCGCTGCGCAGCGCGCCGTCCGGTCCGACGAGGACGACCTCCGAACCGTCGGGAAGGTCGCGGCCAGACTGCAGGATCTCGTTGAGCCGGGTGATCGGCTTTCGATGAATCAGGACACCGAGAACCTCGTCGTTCGAGGCGCGAACAGCGCCTGCCGCGAAGACCGACGGGATGCCACCGGCGGGGTCATATCGCACGACATCACTCACCACAGCCCTTCCCGGCGCCGCAGCACTGGCCGCCGCATAGATCGCGGCGAGCGGATCTCCCGAGCCGTCTGGCGCGAGCGTCGTGCCGAAATCGTCGGCCTTGGCCAGCGTGTAGACGACGTTTCCCTGCTGATCGACGAGAAGAATGTCAGACAGCCCGCCACGCTTGGCCTGGGCAACGAAACCATCATGGAAACCGGCTTGGGTGGCCGCATAATGGGTGTTCGCGGGCGCCTCATCGTCCCGTTGGAACGGGAGGCTGAGCGCCATCACGGATTGCTGTGTGCCGGCCAGCCCGATCTCGAGTTCGACCGCATCGCGGAACTCCTCGAAGAACTCGGTGGTCTGTTCGGCCCGGGTCCGGGCTGCCAGTTCCAGGCGCCGCGCCGCGTCCACCATCGATTGCTCACGCATCTCGCGCCATGCGAAAAGCGTGGTTGTGCCGATGGCGAGAAGACCGATCACGGTCACGATCAGCGGCAATTTGATCGCGAACCTGAAGTTGTTCAGCAAACGCATGGGTTCACGGCCTCCGTAAGCCAGTACACATGTCGACGGCGATCCGCCGCGACAGCTCATCGCGGCAACCATTGCCACAAGGCATGAAAATCCGCTTAAGTGGTTCGGCGAGAGCGCGACTTGACGACATTTCATTGACATGGATCATGCACGTCGGTCGTGTCCGCCCGCTAGATTGGGTCTCGCCCGCCGGTTCGGCGCCGGCTGATCGGTGCCGGGAGCCGGGTTTCGTCGGGCCGGACGCGGCAAGCCCAGGAGCGCCGAAACGCATGAATCTGATCGAATCCCTTCTGGCCGACCATCCCGACTTCCATGCCTTCGACGCGGAGGAACGCCGGCAACTGGCCCGGCATGCCCGGATGGAAACCTTCCCGGCCGGCTCGACGATTTTCCAGGAAGAGGATGTCGCCGACGCGGTCATCCTGATTCTGGAAGGCGAAGTCGCGGTGCAGAATGCCCTGCCCGACCGCGACCCGGTTCGAATCGAGACGCTCTCTGCGGGAGACATCCTCGGCTGGGCCTGGCTGATGCCGCCGTTTCGGCGCCTGTCGGACGCCGTTGCCCTGAGCGATGTACGGGCGGTGGCATTGGACGCCGCGGGCGTGCGGGCGCTTTGCAACGCCCATCCCGCGCTCGGCTACCGGCTCTACCAGAACTGGCTGCCGCACCTGGCCGACCGGTTCCGTGCGCAGAGGCTGCAACTGCTCAGCGCGCTGACCGGCGGATAGTCGCCGCACCGCAGCAAGATCTTGAAATCGTGTAGTCTAGCTGCCATATTTTCGCATTGGGAAACAATCGGCCCGGCGACCGCAGACGGCGCGGCTGCCCGCGGCGCCGCGCAGAGGAATGTGGATGGGAAAGACCGGACAAAGGGTCCATATCGGCCTCGGCGTGGCCAACCGGCGCGATGGCGGCGTCGGGATCTGGCTTGCCCGGGCGCTTTCCCAGCGCGGATTGCCGGTACTCACGATCTCCCGCGACGACGCTGCGCTGATCGAGGCGATGGACACCCATTCCGACCTGGTGCTCCTCGACGCGACCCATGCCGGGCACCCTCCGGGTACAGTGACGCGGATCGACGCCGCCGCCGGACCGGTGCCGCAAGACCTTTTCCGTCACCCGGCCGGCAGCATTGGCCTCGGCGAGTTGGTGGAAACCGCCCGCTCGCTCGGGTGCCTGCCGCCGAAACTGCTGTTGATCGGAATCGAGGGGCAGGATTTCTCGCAAGGCGTCGGGCTCTCTCCAAAGGTGGAGTGGGCCGCGGCACGACTGATCGAGACGCTCGCGGCTCAGACCGGCTGATCGAGCAGCCCGCAGAGGCGCCTTGCGAGCAGATCCGGCCTCGAGAGCTGCGGGAAGTGTCCGCTGGAAATCTCCTCGATGCGGCGGCAGGGGCTTTCGTCGCACATGGCGCGTTGCAGCCAGGGCGTCACTGTCCGGTCTTCGGTGCAGAGGATGTAGTCGCGCGGCACGGAGCCGAAACGCCCGGCGCTGAGCGCGATCCGATCGGTCTGACCGGCATCGGGTTGCGGCCCGAGCAGCGCCAGCGCCCTGTCCTGCGCCGCCCGGTCGAGATCCTGGAACAGGATGTCGCGTGCCGCCTCGGGATCCAGCGCGGTCGTGCCGCGCTCCCGGCCACGGCGAACCGCAGGGCCGATCGTCTGGGGTTCGCGGCGCTTGATCGACAGGAGCGACTCGCCGTCGCGCGGCAGGAACGCGGCAACATAGACGAGCTGCCGCACCCGCTCCGGCACACGCTCCGCCGCCGCCGAGATCGCCATGCCGCCCATAGAATGACCCACCATCACCGCCGGGTTGCCCGAGGCGAGCCGTGCTGCCAGTGCCGCGCCATAGGTGGCCAGGCCGACGTCGGAGGGCGGCGTCGGATCGGCGCCATGGCCGGGCAGGTCGACGGCCTCGACCGAATGGCCGGCCGCCCGGAGCAGATCCGGCACCCTGCCCCAGATCTCTGCCCGTCCCCAGGCGCCGTGAACCAGGATGATGCGCATCTCCTCCTCCCATGGCGTCGGTCGGGCTTCTTCCCGCCATCACATTCGTGCTAGAGCGGGTCAGGCGACGAGACAAGAAGCAGAGACCATGCGACTGGCTCATATCCGATCCGACATCCCCGGCGAGATGAATGCCACCCTGCGCCGTCTGGCGGAGGCGCGCGCGGCCGAGGGCGCGCGTGTCGTTGGCGCCGTCCAGATCAATCGCCGCCCGGTCGAGGACGGGCCCAGCGACATGGACCTCCGCCTGCTGCCCGACGGGCCGGAGCTGCGCATTTCGCAATCCCTGGGTCCGGGCTCCAGCGGCTGTCGCCTCGACCCGGAGCGGCTGGAGATCGCCGTGCATGAATGCGAAACGCGGCTGGCGGCTGGCGCCGATCTGCTGATCGTCAACAAGTTCGGCGGCCACGAGGCCGAAGGGCGCGGCTTCCGCGGCCTGATCGGCACGGCGCTGGCCGAGGGCATTCCGGTCGTCGTCGGCGTGACGGAGGGCTCGATCGGCGATTATCTCGCCTTCTCCGATGGGATCGGCGAGGAACTTCCTTGCGATCTCGACCGCCTCCTTGCCTGGACCCGCGGCTGAGTTCTGTACGGCCTGAGCAACGGTGCCGAACCGAACGCGGCGCGATCACAGCGTTTTGACCCGGGGCGAAAGCGTGCTACCGTTACGTCACGTTCGAACAGGGAGACTACCATGCGCTTCAAATTGTCCGCGGCGATCCTCCTTTTGTGCTTCGCGCCGGCGGCCGCCATTGCCCAATGCGCCATTCAGCACAATCAGCAGAGCGTGAGCCAATGCCCCGAGGGCGCCAGCTACGACGTCACCACCGGAACCTGCGTTCAACCGTCCACCAGCTGACGCAACCCGCATATCGACGCGCGGCGTTACCGGTGACACATCGCCGGTAACGCCCTTTTAAGTCGGTGCCGGATACCCTGCCATCTAGCGATGCGCAGGTGCCGGCGATGAACGACGACATTTCCCCGATTCCATTAGCCATCCCGTCCGCCCATCCGGTGTCGGGAGCGCCCGCCTCGATGCCAGCGGCCGCGCCACCCGCGCCGCGCAAGCAGCTTTCCCGGCAACAAAAGGCCGCCGTGGTCGTCCAGCTTCTGCTCGCCGAGGGCGCGGCGCCGCCGCTCTCCGACCTGCCCGAGACATACCAGGTCGCGATCACCAGAACTCTCAGCGAGATGCGCAGCGTGGACCGCGACACGCTACAGGCGGTGATCTCGGAATTCGTCAGCGAGATGGACTCGATCGGACTTACTTTTCCCGGAGGCATGGAGGATGCGCTCGGCGCCGTCGACGGTCATATCAGTGCTGCGACATCGTCCCGGCTGCGCCGAGAGGCCGGCATCGCCGCGCGGGGCGATCCATGGGACCGGATCTCGGGTCTGGCGCCAGAGCGGCTGATCAAGGTGCTCGAGCAGGAAAGCACCGAGGTCGGTGCGGTCATGCTGTCCAAACTCTCTGTCGCCCAGGCGGCGAAACTCCTTGGAATGCTGTCGGGCATGCGCGCCCGCGAGCTTTCCTACGCGATCTCGCGCACCGGATACGTGTTGCCGGAGACCGTCCAGCGGATCGGCCTGTCGCTCGCCTCCCAACTCGATGCCGAACCGATGAGCGCCTTCGATGTCGACCCGGTGGAACGTGTCGGCGCGATTCTCAACTACAGCCGCGCGGCCACACGCGACGAGGTGCTGGTCGGGCTCGATGAGACTGATGCCGAATTCGCCGCGGAGGTGCGCCGCGCCATCTTCACCTTCGCCAATATCCCCGCTCGGGTCACGGAACGCGATATCCCCAAGATCGTTCGCGGCATCGAGCAGAGCGTATTGGTCAAGGCGCTCGCGTCCTGCGAAGGCGACGGGACCATGGAAGCGGCGCGCGACTATGTGCTCGACAATATCTCCAAGCGGATGGCCGAGTCGCTGCGCGAGGAGATCGCCGAGGCCGGCAAGGTCTCCGCGGTTGAGGGCGAGGAGGCCATGAACGCCGTCGTCAGCGAGATCCGGCGACTTGTCGAGGTTGGCGAGGTGCTGCTTCTCGCCGAGGAGAATTAGGAGCGGACTTCGGTCGGCGCTCCACCCAAGCCGCCACACCTTTCGATAATGGCAGCGGCCGGCATGGTTGCGATGCGGCACGGACCACCATCATGACCGGCGTGCACCGACACCTGGAAATGACGTCGTCCCCGATCCGGCCCCGCTCGGACAGGCTTGTGAACACGCGCAGGCTTGCCTATGTCTGCGGGCCTCGAAGGGGGGGCCCATGGGATCGACGGATCGGCAGAGGGACGCGGCGTCGGGCAGCACTGCCGACTGGCTTCAGTACCGCGCCCTGCGGGCGACGATCTGGGCCGCCTGCCGCCTGCCCTACGCCTGGCGCGTGCCACTCTTCGGTGCCCTGGCGCGTGGCGCGGTACGGGTGGTAAGCGTCTTCCGGCGGCGGATGCTCGACAATCTCGACTATGTCTGGCCCGACCGCCCGGAAAGCGAGCGGCGGGCCATTGCCCGCGCGGCGGCCGACAATATCGGCCGCACGCTGATCGAGCATTTCTCGATGGAAGACCTCGCAGCGCGCATGCAGGGGGTCGAACCCGAAGGTCCGGGCTGGGAGGTGCTCCGTGCGGCGCAGGCAGCCGGCCGGCCGGCGATCCTGATCACTGGCCACTACGGCAATTACGAGCTGGCCTATATCTGCCTGACCGCGCGTGGCATGTCGGCGGGCGGCCTCTACCGTCCCATGCAGAATCCGTTCGTGAACAGGCACTATGTCGACGCGGTCGCCTCGCTCGACCGCGGACCGCTCTTCGAGCAGGGCCGTGCCGGCATGGGCAAGCTGCTGCGCCACCTTCGCGGCGGCGGCACGGCGATCATCCTCAACGACCTCTATGTCGGCGGCGGGATCGAGATGGACTTTCTCGGCAAACCGGCGCGCACCGCGCTCTCCTCCGCGGACTTTGCCCTGAAACTCGACGCCCCGCTGATCCCCTTCTACGGCATCCGCCAGGCCGACGGGCTCAGTTTCCGCTTCGTCCTCGAGGCACCGATCCCGCCCGGCACGCCCGAGGAGATGACCGCCGCTTTCAACCGTTCGCTGGAGGCGCGCATCCTAGAGGATCCGGGCCAGTGGTTCTGGATCCACCGGCGCTGGAAACGCAAATGGATGGGCGGCAAGGGTATGCAGCCCGGGCTTCACCCGGCGGCGTTGCCACGGCAGAAATCACGCTGAGTTCAGGGGAGCCGCAGCGCGCCGACGATCGCGCCCTGTTTGGCCTGCTGGACGATCACCGCGCTCTTCTCCGGGCCCGGGACGGGAAAGCTCATGTCGAGCGGCTCGAGGCCGGACCAGTCGCCGAGAACCCGCCAGTCGGTGACGATATTGATGTATTCCATCGTCTGACCGGCATTCTCGCCGCGCTCGATACGCACGGTCTTCTCCGGCAGGAAGCGCACGAGCTGCACACGGTAATTGCCGGGAACGTCCGGCTTCGGCGCGGTCACCCGGATCGAATCGCCCGACCGCCGCGCCGACAGATCCACCACCGGACCCATCTGCAAATGCCGCATCACCGCGTCAGTGACGGCCATCGGCCGTGTGCCGACGATCTGGTCCACCCCGCCGACGACCATCTGCGGTGTGTAGATCGTGCGCGAGCCGGCGGAATGCGCATAGCGCTTCTGACGCGCCGTATGCTCCGGACGGGCGAAGGAATCCTTCCAGCCGATGTAATCCCAGTAGTCGACATGCAGCGCCAAGGGCAATACGTCGGACCGCTCGGCCAGTTCCTGAAGCAGCGCGTCCGCGGGCGGGCAGGAAGAACAGCCTTGGGAGGTGAAGAGTTCGACCACCACCGGACCGGCCTTCGCGCCAGGATCGGCCTGAGCGGCCGGCGTCTGCCACAGCAGCCCCATGGCTGCCACCAGTCCTGCAATCAGGGTCTTCGCTCTCATCGGTCGCCTCGGTTCTTCGATGATGACCGTCATAGCCGCCGCGGGCAGCGACGGCCAATCAACAAGACGTGGGCAATTCGTAACGTTGTCCTGCGTCAGTCCGGGTCGGGGTGATAGATTCGCCGATAGGGGTCGGGGATGCCGCCGACGCCATATCTGTTGTTCCAGTCCTTCGGAATGCCGCCGCTGGCGGTGGCGTATTCCTCGGCCGGGATGGCGTCCATTACCGGCTGCACCTTCTGGCGGATCTCGGCGCGGCTGCTGGCGCCGAGCTTGCCGGTCACCGAGGCGACCCATTCGGCCACCCGCGCCTCGTCCACATCGAGGCAGACCGCGATCTCGTGATTCGAGCGCCGGTCGAGGACCATCTGCAGCGCCACATGTTCGGCCGGCGACATCGAATGCAGGGCCCCGATCACCCGCGCCGGAAATCCTGCCGCGATCAATCCGAGCGCATCGTAGAGCCCCAGCATCCGGTCGATCTTCTGTTCGATCCGGTCAACCTGCGCCTGCAGTTCCGCGAGCCGGTCCGCATCCGCCTGATTCCCGCTTTCCGCCATCGTCTCCTCCAGCCAAACCCCGCATATCCTACACGAGCGCGCCGGCTGCGCCAGCCTGAGACAGTGAGACAGCTCGCGTAGAGTGTTCATTAGGGGCTCCGGAATTGCCTTTGCGCATATGGTCTTGCGGGAGAGGAGAATGCCCTGCCGCCCGCACTCCCCCGGCCGGCGCCGGCCTCATGTCGCAGGCCGCGCGCAAAGTCTCTTGCTTTCGGTGTGCAATGGTATACATAGCCGGCAAGACCCACCGATGAGCCCTTGATTGCTTGGCCGCGCTCGGGCACATGACTCATCAGCGAACCCCTGGACCTGGAAGGGAGGCCACGAGATGCCGATCAAAGTTGGAACGGACACCGCCAAGACCCGCAAGGATCTTACCGTCGGCGACAAGACAATCTCCTACTACTCCATCCCGGCGGCGCAGGCCGCAGGGCTCGGAGATTTCTCCAACCTTCCCGCCGCGCTCAAGGTGGTGCTGGAGAACCTGCTGCGCTTCGAGGATGCGGGCTTCACCGTCTCGGTCGACGACATCAAGGCCTTCGCCGAATGGGGCGCCAACGGCGGCAAGAACCCGCGCGAGATCGCCTATCGCCCGGCCCGGGTGCTGATGCAGGACTTCACCGGCGTGCCCGCCGTGGTCGACCTCGCGGCGATGCGCGACGGCATCGTCGGGCTCGGCGGCGACGCCCAGCAGATCAACCCACTGAACCCGGTCGATCTCGTCATCGACCACTCGGTGATGATCGACGAATTCGGCAACGCGCGCGCCTTCCAGATGAACGTGGACCGCGAATACGAGCGGAACATGGAGCGCTACACCTTCCTCAAGTGGGGTCAGAAGGCGTTCGACAACTTCCGCGTCGTCCCGCCGGGGACCGGCATCTGCCACCAGGTGAACCTTGAATACCTCGCCCAGACGGTCTGGACCGACACCGACCAGTCGGGCAAGGAAGTCGCCTATCCCGACACGCTCGTCGGCACCGACAGCCACACCACCATGGTCAACGGCGCCGCCGTTCTGGGCTGGGGCGTGGGCGGCATCGAGGCCGAGGCCGCGATGCTCGGCCAGCCGATCTCGATGCTGATCCCCGAGGTCGTGGGCTTCAAGCTCACCGGCGAGATGGTCGAGGGCACCACCGGCACCGACCTCGTGCTGAAGGTCGTCGAGATGCTGCGCAAGAAGGGCGTGGTCGGCAAGTTCGTCGAGTTCTACGGCCCCGGCCTCGACAACCTGCCGCTGGCGCAGCGCGCCACCATCGCCAACATGGCCCCCGAATACGGCGCCACCTGCGGCTTCTTCCCCGTCGATGACGAGACCCTGCGCTACATGCGCCAGACCGGGCGTGACGAGGACCGCATCGCGCTGGTCGAAGCCTATGCCAAGGAGAACGGTATGTGGCGCGGCGCCGACTACGCGCCGATCTACACCGACACGCTCGAGCTTGACATGGGCGAGATCGTTCCGGCGATCTCCGGTCCGAAGCGCCCGCAGGACTACGTTGCCCTGACCGGCGCGGCGGAAGCCTTCAAAAGGGTCGTGGCGGATTACCGCGGCATCGACATCTCCGCCGAGGCCAAGGACATGGCCGGAGAAGGCGGGCTCGCCACCAAGCCGCGCGAGATCATCAAGTCGGTCAAGGTGGAGGGCGAGGAATACGAGCTCAACGACGGCTCCGTGGTGATCGCCTCGATCACCTCCTGCACCAACACCTCGAACCCCTATGTGCTGATCGGCGCCGGTCTCGTCGCCAAGAAGGCGCATGAGCTGGGTCTCACCCGCAAGCCGTGGGTCAAGACCTCGCTGGCGCCGGGCTCCCAGGTGGTCACCGAGTATCTCGACGCCGCCGGGCTCACCGAGCATCTCGACGCAATCGGCTTCAACCTCGTCGGCTATGGCTGCACCACCTGCATCGGCAACTCCGGACCGATCCAGCCGGAGCTCTCCAAGGCCATCGCCCAGGGCGACCTCGTGGCGACCTCGGTGCTCTCGGGCAACCGCAACTTCGAAGGTCGGATCTCCCCGGATGTCCGCGCCAACTACCTCGCCTCGCCGCCGCTGGTAGTGGCCTACGCGATCGCCGGCGACATGAATATCGACATCACCTCGGAGCCTCTGGCCCAGACGCCGGATGGCAAGGACGTCTATCTCAAGGACATCTGGCCGTCGAACCAGGAGATTGCGGAACTGGTCGAAAAGACCGTCACCCGCGAGGCCTTCCAGGCGAAATATGCCGACGTCTTCAAGGGCGACGAGAAGTGGCAGGCGGTCGAGACGACGGAATCGGAGACCTATGACTGGCCGGCCTCCTCGACCTACATCCAGAACCCGCCCTATTTCCAGGGCATGTCCAAGGAGCCGGGCAAGATCACCAATATCGAGGGCGCGCGCGTCCTCGCGGTGCTCGGCGACATGATCACCACCGACCACATCTCGCCCGCAGGTTCCTTCAAGGCGGAGACGCCGGCCGGCAGATACCTCGTCGAGCGCCAGGTTCCCGTGCGCGAGTTCAACTCGTACGGCTCGCGTCGCGGCAACCACGAGGTCATGATGCGCGGCACCTTCGCCAATATCAGGATCAAGAACGAGATGCTGGACGGCGTCGAGGGCGGATACACCAAGGGGCCGGACGGTGCGCAGACCTCCATCTACGACGCCTCGATGGCCTATCAGGACGCCGGCATCCCGCTCGTCGTGTTCGGTGGCGAGCAATATGGCGCGGGCTCCAGCCGAGACTGGGCGGCGAAGGGCACCAGCCTGCTCGGCGTCAAGGCGGTGATCGCCGAAAGCTTCGAGCGCATCCACCGCTCTAACCTCGTCGGCATGGGCGTGATTCCCTTCGAGTTCACCGGCGGCGACACCCGCAAGACGCTGGGGATCACCGGCGACGAGACGATCTCGATTTCCGGACTCGACACGATCCAGCCGCTTCAGGAAGTGCCCTGCACAATCACCTCGCCGGACGGCACGGTGAAGGAGATCACCATCAAATGCCGGATCGATACGGCGGTGGAGATCGAATATATCGAGAATGGCGGCGTGCTGCACTACGTGCTGCGCAACCTCGCCCAGGCGGCCGGCTGATACAGGCCGTTACGACCGATTGCAGAATGCCCCGGCGCGTGTCGCCGGGGCTTTTTTTTGTTCAGTATGTCTGATCAGCGCAGGACTCAGCTCGGACCCTTGTATGCCGACGCGGCCTTCCCAGCGGCCGCAAGGACCGGCTCCATGTCCAGAACTTCCAGCAACTCGAGCTTGGCGATGCTGCCGCTCGCCAGAACCGCGGCCGCGACCCCGACGGCGGTCGCCTGATCCGGAACATCCACGATCACGACGGTATCATAGGCTCCGCGGGTGAACTGAAGGCTGACCAGAGTCCCCCCCACGGCCGCCATGGTCTTTTCCACGGCCGCCACACGGTCGCTTCCGGCAATGATTCCCTTCACCGCTGCGGGGGTGAAGCACGAAAGAAAGATGGCACGCATCGACTGTCTCCCTGTTTATGGAAGGATCGGACACGGAGACGCCGGCGGGATTTCCCGGCCGCGACCGGGGAAAGGTTCGGCGCACCGGACCAGCCGGCGAAAAACGCCAGGTCCCCCGACCCTACCACGAAGAGTGGGGTTTCCCTAGCGTCAACCCTGCTCGGGTCAGCCCGCTCGACGCCTGCGCGTCGAAAGCGCACCGAAACCCGCCAGGCCGATCGTGAGCAGCGGCAGGCTCGCCGGCACGGGGACAGCTACGGCGGCGTCGACGACTTCGGTCAGGCTGCGCAGCGGCTCCATCTCGAAGTTGTCGAAGGCAATCCCGATGTTGCGCGACCGGGTAGCGGTGCCGAGGATCTCGATGCGGTGAATGCCCTCGGAAAGGCCGCCGAATGCAACGGTGGTTACCACCTGGTCGCCGGTCACGTCATCAGAATCGTCCCGGCCGAGCAGTGTGCGGTGGCCAAGCACGGACCCGTCCAGCGCAAAGGCCGTGACGTTGAAGATTTCGGGGCCATCGATGTCGACCATGTCGAAGCGGACATTCTGGGCCAGCCCGCCGAGCGAGATGGTCAGGTCCGTGAACCCGCTCAGGTCGGTGGCGAGGAAATAGTCGCCAAGCGCACCCGTGGGCTTGGGCCTGTCGCCCGGGTAGAACCCGTGAACCGCGCCGCCGACCTTCACCAGGCGGATCTCGTCGCTCGAGGAAAAGGTCACTCCGAAGGCGGAATACTCCGTGCCGTCCAGCACCTTGAGTTCGGCGCCGGTGCCGATGTCCTCGAAATCGATCGACAGCGCTATGGCCGGCCCGACCGCGCCAATCGCAGCCGCTACAGTCAAAACTCGTCCAAACCTCCGAAACGTGGTCACTCCTCACAAAATACCTGCCGGCCCCGCCGGTTGTTTTTCGCGGCTCCTTCCTCCCGCGGAAACTGGGCGAACTCGCGACGATTTTTCGGGTTTTTCGGCATGACCTCAGATGGCGCACCCTGCCCCCTGCACTATCCCGGATGCCGGCGGAGATTGTGTCCAGAGGCAACACCGCACCGCCGGTCGCATCCATCGGGCCCGCACGGCTCGAAGCCATGGACAGGCCCGACCTCGCGCCATAGCCTGCCGGAATGATGATCCCTCTGTTGCTCCTTCTGCTGTCGATCGCGGGCGTCGCTGCAGCGCTCCTCGTGCCGATGCTCGGCGACCTGCTTCTGGTTGCCGTGCCCTCCGCCCTGGCCAGTCTCTACCTCTTGATCAAGGGCTGGGCTGGCAAGCCCGGCGGGAAACACCCGATCGTTCTGGACGGGTCCAACGTCATGCACTGGAAGGACGACACCCCGCGACTCGAGACCCTGCGCGAAGTGACCGACCGGTTGACGGCGCTCGGCTTCACGCCGGGCGTGATCTTCGATGCCAATGCCGGCTACAAGCTCGACGGGAAATTCCAGGGCGAAAAGGACCTGGCGCGACGGCTCGGCCTGCCGCGGGACCGGGTCATGGTCGTGGACAAGGGCAATCCGGCCGACCCGATCATTCTCACCGTCGCCCGCGATCTCGACGCGCGCGTGGTCAGCAACGACCGGTTCCGCGACTGGGTCGAGGATTTCCCGGAGTTGGGCGAACCGGATCGCGTGATCCGCGGCGGCTATCGTGACGGCCGGCTCTGGCTCGACGTGGACGGGCACTGACCTCCGGGCCGCGCAGGACGCTGAGCATCTACGCCGGTCAACCGAGCTGCGCCAGCGCCGGAAAGGTCTCCAGGAGCCACCAGGAGAATTGCGAGAACCCGCCGGTCAACATCATCAACCCGATGGTCCAGAGCAGCAGCCCCATGATCCGCTCGATCTGCTCCATGTGACGTTTCATCCAGGCCATCAGCCCGGTCAGCGACGGGAAGAAGGCGGCGACCAGCAGGAACGGAATGCCAAGGCCCGCCGCATAGACCCCGAGCAGCATCGTGCCGCGGGACAGGCTCGCCTCCGAGGCCGCGAGGCTCAGGATCGCACCGAGCTGCGGGCCGATGCAGGGGGTCCATCCGAAGGCGAAGGCGAGCCCAAGCACATAGGCGCCGAAGGCCGAGCCGCCCCGGTCGCCGGCATCGAGCCGTGCCTCGCGTTCGAGGAAGGGAATGCGGAAGATGCCGAGGAAATGCAATCCGAAGACCATCACCAGAAGGCCGGCCAGCGTGTTGAAGACCTGCTGGTTCTGCAGGAAGAAGGCGCCAAAGGCCGAGGCGGTGAAGCCCAGGAAGAGGAAGACGGTCGAGAGCCCCATCACGAAGAACAGCGCCGTCAGGACCACCCGCCGCCGCCCGCCGCCGCCCGACATGTCCGACATGCTGACCCCGCCCATATAGGCGAGATAGGGCGGCACGATCGGCAGCACGCAGGGGCTGAGAAACGAGATCAGGCCCGCTACGAGCGCAATCGTCATGGCCGGCAACAAGGCCGCGTCGATGATGTCCAGTCCGAACATGGAGCCTCCTGTCCGCACCGATCTATCCTGTCGCGCGCGCGCGGTCCACGCGCTTTCAGGTCACAACAACGTGGACCGCGCGCTGATGCCCGCTGGACGGGCGGCGGGCGCGCGCCTAGACAGGTGTCATGACCGATCCGATCTCGCTCGACGCCCGCGGCCTGCTTTGCCCGCTGCCAGTGCTGAAGGCCCGCAAGGCGCTCGCGCCGCTGGCCCGCGGCGCCGAGCTCTGCGTCCTGTCGGACGACCCGGCCGCGGTCATCGATTTCCCGCATTTCTGCTCCGAGGCCGGCCATGCGCTTCTCGGGCAGGACCAGGCCGGGGACCACGTGGCATTCCGCATTCGCAAGGGCGGCTGATCCGCCCGGGAGGACAAAGATGAAACTCTGCCGCATTCGCACCGAGACCGGGACGATCCCCGCAATGATCGACGCCGACGGCACGCCGCGCAGCCTCGCCTCCATGATGGGCGATCTCACGGCCGGCACGCTGGATTCCGGCGCGCTCGAGAGCTTGGCGCATATCGACCCGTCGAACTACGAGGCGGTGGAAAACGCCGACTACGCCCCGATCCTCGCCGATATCCGCAGGATCTTCTGCATCGGCCTGAACTACCGCGACCATGCCGAGGAATCCGGCATGCCGATCCCGGAACAGCCGATCCTGTTCATGAAAGTCTGCGAGGCCACCGGGGCAAATGACCCCGTGACCATCCCGAAAGGCTCCGAGAAAACCGACTGGGAGGTCGAGCTTGGCGTCGTGATCGGCCGCGAAGCCGCGCATGTCACGGTCGAGGACGCCCTCTCCCATGTCGCCGGCTATTGCGTGGTCAACGACCTTTCCGAACGCAGCTTCCAGCTCGAATGCGGCGGCCAATGGGTCAAGGGCAAGTCCTGCGATGGATTCGGCCCGGCCGGTCCCTGGCTGGTCACGCCTGACGAAGTGCCCGACCCGCAGGCGCTCGACATGTTCCTCGATGTCAACGACGAGCGCTGCCAGACCGGCAACACCGCCACGATGATCTTCTCGGTGGCCGAGATCATCAGCTATCTCAGCCGGTTCATCACGCTGAAGCCCGGCGACCTGATTTCCACCGGAACGCCGCCGGGCGTCGGCATGGGGATGAAGCCGCCACGCTATCTCAAGCCGGGCGACGTGATGCGCCTCGGCATCGCCGGCCTCGGCGAGCAGCGGCAGGTCGCGCGGGCCTGGGGTGCCTGACCCCGGGTCTTCTTCTGCTTTGAAATACCCCCGTCAGAGGCACGCCGCGCCGGCGGCGCTCCCTGTCCTGAAAGGACCGAAAATGAAGACCATCGCCGGTTTCGACCGGATCGGAGAGGAGAACGCCTTTGCCGTCCTGGCGCGCGCGGGCGAACTCGCCGCCGAAGGCCGCGACATCATCAATCTCGGCATCGGCCAGCCCGATTTCCCGACCCCGCCGCATATCGTCGAGGCCGCGATCCGGGCGCTCAGGGACGGCCATCACGGCTATACGCCGGCGACAGGCATCCTCCCCCTGCGCGAGGCGGTGGCCGCCGACCTGCACCGCCGCTTCGGTGCCGAGGTCAACCCCGGCAACGTGATGATCGTGCCCGGCGGCAAGGTGACGATGTTCGCCGCCATCCTGATGTTCGGCGCGCCGGGAACGGAGATCCTCTATCCCGACCCCGGCTTCCCGATCTACCGCTCGATGATCGAGTTCACCGGCGCGACGCCCGTCCCGGTGCCGATCCGCGAGGAGATGGGCTTCGCCTTTTCAGCCGAGGAAACGCTCGCGCTGATCACGCCGGCCACACGCCTCATCATCCTCAACTCTCCCGCCAATCCCTGCGGCGGGGTCACGCCGCGCGCAGAGGTCGACCGTCTCGTGGCGGGCCTCGCCGAACACCCCGAGATCGCCATTCTGTCGGACGAGATCTACGACCAGATGCTCTATGACGGCGAGGAACACGTCACCCTGCTCGATTACCCTGAGATCCGAGACCGCCTGATCCTGCTCAACGGCTGGTCCAAGACATATGCGATGACCGGCTGGCGGCTCGGCTACTCGGTCTGGCCCGACGCGCTCTACGACAAGATCCGAAAACTTGCCGTCAACGCCTGGTCCTGCGTCAACGCGCCGTCGCAATACGCCGCGCTCGCCGCACTGACCGGCCCGCAGGATGCCGTCGGCGCCATGGTCGCCGAGTTCGACAACCGCCGCCGCCTCGTCGTCGATGGCCTGAACGCCCTCCCCGGCGTGAGCTGCATCACCCCGAAGGGCGCCTTCTACGCCTTCCCGAATGTCCGCCAAACCGGCTGGAAAGCCAAGAAACTCGCCTCGGCTCTTCTGGAAGAGGCAGGCGTCGCCACGATCGGTGGCCCAGATTTCGGCATCCTCGGCGAAGGATATATCCGTCTCAGCTACGCCAACTCGGCGGAGAACATCGCCCGCGCACTGGAGCGGATGGAGGCCTACCTGACGCGCACCGGCTAAGACAAGGCACGGCGATCACCCGTCGCCTATTCCTACGACTTGCTTGGCAAATGCGGGAAATCTCCTGCCGCGATATAGACCTCCTCTTCGGGGCTCGACACACGGCCATAGATCGGATTCCTGTGCGGATGCCGGCCGAAACGCTCGATGATGCCGCGAACCCGCGCATTCCGGGCACGCAGCGAGTCGGCCGCATATTCGAGGGCGGGTGGCAGTTCCGCGATGATTTCTTCCGTGATCTCGTCGATCAGGTCAAAGCGCGCAAGGTGATCGGGTCCCTCGCAATGGGCAAGCGAGATCAGGTAGAACAGTTTTTCCCAGGCCTTGATTGCCTTGAAATGGCCATTCCGGATTCCCTCCATTGCAAGGCGGGTGGCCTTGCAATCCTGCGCAAAGGCTCCGGGAGTGTCCCGCCAGAGGGACCGTGGAAACTGGTCCAGGGCAAGGATCAGGGCGAGCCGCCCGCGCGGCGTCTCGGCCCAATCATCCAGAAGGCCCTGAGCGGCGGCGGTGGTCAGTCCGACGAAATGAGTGCAGATATGATCGTCCACCCCACCCTGCATCCGGTGTTCGATCCAGGCTTCGAAGGCGTCCCGGCTCTCGCAGAAGCCGTCGTCGGGAAACCAATAGTCGAGCACGTCGTCCGGACTGTAGTCGCGCACTGCAGCGTCCATGGAGAACTCCGTGTTGTTGCAGGACGCAGCCTAGCGCGGCTTCCCACAGATCCAAAGCCTTACGACAGACCCCCGCGAACGGCTCCGCGTCCCGATCCGCTGCCCGGGTCACCTGCCGGAGACTCAGAAAGATGCCAGCGCTGCCGTGGCGATAGTTGCGAAGACCAGCGCCGGGCCCGTTCCAACCTTCCGCTCACCGCGCCAGCACCAACTCAGCCTTAAGTCCGCCGAGTGCCTCGCTCGCACCCAGCCGGAGCGTCCCGCCATGCCGGCGAGAGATGTCGTAGGCGATCGCGAGGCCGAGCCCGACCCCTGACCCGCTGTCCTGATTGCGCGCCGGATCGAGCCGGGCGAAGGGCTTCATCGCTTCCGCCCGCAGGTCCTCCGGGATTCCCGGGCCGTCATCCTCCACCGTGAAGATCACCTGCCGCTCCCGCATCTCCACGGACACGCGCGCCTGCTTGCCATACCGCAGGGCATTGTCCAGCAGGTTGCCGAGCGCCCGTTCCACGGCGGTGCGGCGCAGGATGACGGTCTCCTCCTCCGGCGTCGGCCGCAGTTCGACGTTGCCGCCGATCCGTGTCGCCTTATCGACGACGGTGCGTGCAAGATCGGAGGGCCGCACCGGCACGGGGTCGTCGAAATGGTCGGAGCGGGCGAAGTCGAGAAAGGCATCGATCAGCCCCTCCATGTCCACGACATCCTGCCGCAATTCCTCGACCCCCTCCTCCTCGGGCATCATCTCGAGCGTCAGCTTCATCCGCGTCAGCGGCGAACGAAGGTCGTGACTGACCCCGGAGAGCATCATCGTGCGTTGCTCCATATACCGCAGGATCCGGCTGCGCATGTCGAGAAAGGCCCGCCCCGCAGCACGGACCTCGAGTGCGCCCGACGGCTTGTAATGCACCACCCGCCCCTTGCCGAACTCTTCCGCCGCATCGGCCATCCGCGTGATCGGGCGGAGCTGGTTGCGCAGGTAGAGGAAGGCGATTCCGGTGATCAGCACGCCGATCGTTGCGAGCACCACGAGGAACTGGTGCGGGTTGGAGGCCGAGGCACGCCGTCGGCTGAACTCGACATTGACCGGGCCATGCGTGGTTTCGAGCTGCAACCGGACGATCCGACTCGAAGAGGCGAGGTCGACGGCGCTCACATCACCGATCCGGTCTTCGAGCGTGTCGACAACGGCCAGCCCCGACACGTCGTAGAAGGTCCGCTCGACACCGCTGCGCCGCTCTGTCGCCGGCCAGATCTGCATGGCCAGGGTATCGGCCAGCGGCGCGACTTCGGCGAGGCCGGTATCGAGATCCGGCGCCGCCTCGATCCGGTCCTGGATCGCCCGCAGCTCCAGCACCACGCCGTAGGTCAGCTGCCGCGTCACGTCCTCGAAATAGCGCTGCACGAAGACCACGGACACCACGATCGTCAGAACCACGACCGGCACCACGAGGATCAGCGCGGCGCGCCCGTACAGGCCACGCGGCATGGAGCGTTTGAGCCAGTCGAGATTCATGGCACAAGGCTATCGTCGCGACGCATCGAGAGGAACGGCAAAATGGCCCCGCGCCCCGACCAACCCGAGCCCGGGCTGCGCCGCCTGACGGCGCCCAACCCCTCGCCGATGACCTTTCGCGGCACCAACACCTATATCCTGGGCAGCGGCGACGTCGCGGTGATCGACCCGGGACCGGACGACCCGGCTCATCTCGCGGCGATCCTCGCCGCTCTGGATCCCGGCGAGCGCGTCAGCCACATCTTCGTCACCCATTCGCATCTGGACCATTCGCCACTGGCCCGCCGCCTCCGCGAACGGACCGGCGCACCGGTGCTGGCCTTCGGCACGCACGAGGACGGACGCCGGCCGGTGATGCAGCGGCTGGCAGCGGAGGGAACCATCGGCGGCGGCGAGGGGATCGACCATGCCTTCGCCCCCGACCGCCGCCTCGCCGACCGGGAGAGCGTGGCGGGCGACGGCTGGCAGATCGAGGCGCTCTGGACGCCCGGCCACATCGCGAACCACATGTGCTTTGCCTGGAACGGCGCGCTCTTCACCGGCGACCACGTCATGGGATGGGCCTCCTCGCTGATCTCGCCGCCCGACGGCGACCTCACCGCCTTCCTCGACTCCTGCGCCCGGCTCGCCACCCGCGAGGACCGTGTCTTCTATCCCGGCCATGGCGACCCGGTCCCCGACCCCACGTCCCGGCTCGCGTGGCTCATCGACCACAGGCGCGAGCGCGAGCGGCAGATCCTCGACGAACTCGCGCGCGGCCCGGCCACGATCGGTACCCTCGCCGCGCGGATCTATACCGACACACCGTCCCGGCTCCGGTCGGCCGCCGAGCGCAACATCCTCGCCCATATCATTGACCTGGAAGAGAAAAACGTTGTTTCTAGCGCGGCGGACCAAACCGGTCTCGTGTGCCTTGCCTAGACGGGAGCGCGCGGACCGAGGATTGTGACAAAATCACAAAATGCCTCTGGACGCCTTCTGGGTGCATTGCTATATCCGCCCTCGTGTTCCGGCGTAGCTCAGCGGTAGAGCAGTTGACTGTTAATCAATTGGTCGTAGGTTCGATCCCTACCGCCGGAGCCAAAAATACCAACAATATCAGAATATTGAATAATCGTGCCCATTTGCGCTTCAGTAGCGCCGCGTTCGGTCCAAACAACCGTCCAAACAGAACGCTGTTTCCAAGCCAGATTTGGCCCCTCATCCAACTGGAGCCTTCTGCCCGATGGATCCCTTTCAGCAACTCGACCAGTACCTCTCCTCCGATGACGCGCCCGAGACTTCGATGGCAATTTCAGATCTCGACGGCTTCCTGACCGGCGTGGCCTGTCTTCCGGAAGAGATCCCGGAGGAGGTTTGGATGGTCACCGCTCTTGGAGATCCTGATGCCGTGCCGGACGACATCAAGAAACTAGTTACTGATCGGTTCGACGAAATCCACTCGATCTTGGAGCAACAATCTCAGCCTATCGAACCAGTATTCTGGCAGATGAAGGAAGGCCATGTAATCGCCATGGACTGGTGCGAAGGTTTCATGGACGCCGTAAAGCTGGCACCTGCAACTTGGAAGTCCAAGGTCGAGACATCTGAGGGTGCGAAGCTCATGCTGCCAATCCTAGCCCACATGTTCGACGATCGCGGCAACTCGCTCTTTGGACTGCATCAAGAAGAGATCGACGACACGCTAGCTGCCGCAGCGGATGCAATCCCGAAGGTTGTTCCGGCGATCTATGCGCTGTTGAGGGAGTAGCTGGACCGCTCAATGTCGGCGGCGATAAGGCTCCAAAGTCATTCGCTGCTCCTTGGTGGCCACAACGTCGTTCGATTTGCTGCAAATCAGCAACATGTGGCTAGCGCGCTCGTTTTGTCACATGCACGTCTACGGAAAACAATACACATCGTCTGGTGTCGCCAGCACCCGGCTCATCCCCAATTTGCCGTCAGGGGCCGGACCGTCCCATTGTGAGCAGTCACGCGTGATCCGGCCGTCCGTGCTGGCGACACACTCCAAGAGCCGAAACCGCACAGCCGTATACGTGCGCCGCCGGGGGGCGAGATCCCTCTTCGTATTTTGGGCGCGGCGCGCCGTGCAGCGCAGGATTAGGTGTGCGCGTTGAAATCGTCCAGTACATTGAAGTGCTGCCGTAGTATTTGCAGTCGCAAGCCCCTCGCCGATCAGAGCGTTCTCCAGCACCGTGCGGCCCGTGGCACCGCTCAGCGCGAAATAGCCGTGACGCGTGCCGCCTGAGACCTGCCGAGGCGAGCTACCCAGTGATGATCCAATGCGCGCCACGCCCACCGTCACGCACCCGACATTTCCATGCTCGGCAAAACAGTCACGGGCGATCTTGCGCATGTCCTTAGTCACATTCTTTCCGGTGATATCAATCTTCATGGCGAGTTCCTCCCCCGTCGACCGTCCCTGCAAGTATTTCCCGTGCGGTCATTCGTAACCGAAGGGTTGGCGAGCGCTGCTGCGGCGGTTAACCCTCGATGCCGCCGCAAGAGTTGGGCCTTCGGAAGGATGTGAAGAACTTCCAAAGAACTCATCTTGCCCAGCATGTTCTTCTTCAACGCGATCCCGGTGCCGAAATCCCGCGCCTCCCCCATCCTGGTCAGCATGTAGAGGACGGGGTAGAACCGCGTCCCTGGGCTCCAGCCCCGGAAATGGCCTGGTTCGATCCGAAGGCCACCATGCCAGAGGCGGAGTTAAGTGATCCATGCCCTCGCTGCGGAAAACCCCGTTCTCGAGGCGCCGATCACGGCTCCAAACGCTTGTTCTAGACCTA